>DJTE01000048.1:86088-379329 GCA_002439165.1 Chryseobacterium indologenes | reverse complement strand
TTTTTAAATAACGCTCTGCTATTGATAGCATTTCTTTGTCTGTTAGCATAACTTATTCAGGCTAAATCTAAAATTATTTATAATCAAACCTATCTTCGTCAGGATACCAATAACGAGTTAGACATAGTCCTAAAGTACCCTCTTCATAAGATTTTATATAATCTTCTAAACTGCCCGCTGTACCAAAACCAACCACCCTGCCTGTTTCTTTTTCAACTAAGAAAGGAGCATTGCCTACCAATGACTTATTAAAATTTCCTGTCAAAAGGTATTCTTTAGAATTATAATGGTAAATGTTACCATAAGATTTTTTAATAATATCATCTATAACTACTTCAATTTCACTCCCTCCAAATTCCCCTCTCTTTTTTAAATAACGCTCTGCTATTTGTAACATTTCTTTGTCTGTTAACATAATACTTTTTTTCTTTTGTAAACATACACTATTAACACTCTCTTTGCATAAAAAGTCCATACTTTCTATCCAAATATAACAGATTCTCTTGTTTGACCATTCAATAAATATAATTTTTCGGTTATATATCTACGAGTTATGCTAAGGTTATTTTTCGGAAGGGAATATAGTAGGAAACTAATTCTAAAAAATTCTAATGGTAAAAACTGTCAAACAGAAGTCCGGGAGAGGTGCCACCGCGTGGGAAGTTTTGCAATTTTATCCAAAAATGTGGGAAGTTTTAATATTCGAGACGAACCAGAATATTTTGAACCCTTTTCCGTTTTCAGGTAATTTTGAACATAAAAAAACCCTCTGTCACCGAAGTTACAGAGGGTTTTAGTACCCCGGGCGGGACTTGAACCCGCACGCCAAAAGAGGCACAGGATTTTAAGTCCTGCGTGTCTACCAGTTCCACCACCAGGGCATGGTGTGGAGCGAAAAACGGGATTCGAACCCGCGACCCCAACCTTGGCAAGGTTGTGCTCTACCAGCTGAGCTATTTTCGCATAGTGCGGATGAAGGGACTCGAACCCCCACGCCTCACGGCACCAGATCCTAAGTCTGGCGTGGCTACCAATTACACCACATCCGCAGTTGCTTTTTTAATATATTTAAATTTAAAGAGCTTGTTTCGTTTTTGTGAGTGCAAATATAGGGCATTTTCCTTTACCTCCAAACTTTTCAGGAAAAAAAATTAAAATTTTTACATTTTTTTCCCGTGGGACCTGATATTACATTTCATTTTCTTACTTTTACAACGTTAATAATTACAATATGGAATTACAAGGAACGGTAAAGAAACTTTTTGATGCTCAGACTTTTGCGAGCGGTTTCCAAAAGAGAGAAATGGTTATTTTAACCCAGGAACAGTATCCACAGCCGATAAACATAGAATTTTTGTCTGATAAGATCAGCTTATTGGATAATCTTAAAGAAGGTGAAAATGTAAAGGTAGGAATCAACATCAGAGGTAGAGAATGGGTTTCTCCACAGGGTGAAACGAAATACTTCAACTCTATTACAGGATGGAGAGTAGAAAAAGTATTTGATAATGCTTCTGAACCTACTCAGGCTGCTCCGTCTCAATCGGCTTCCCCGGTATCCAACGAAAATCCTTTTGCCGGAGACGACGATGACGATTTGCCATTTTAATTAAAAAACAAAGATCTAATATAAATCCTGCTTTTCTGAAGTGGGATTTTTTTTCAACAATGTTCCGACTAGACGAAAACGAAATTTCTTTCCCCGATCCTGAAGTTTATGACGGGCATGAAGGAGTGATTGCTATTGGCGGAGATCTGTCCATAGAACGGGTTTGGTTTGCCTATCAGCTGGGTATTTTTCCCTGGTTTAATCCTGATGAAGAAATTCTATGGTGGTGCCCGGACCCAAGATTTGTCCTGTTTCCTGATGAGATAAAAGTATCGAAATCGATGCGGAAAATACTGAACCGCAATGTTTTTACCTTTTCAGAGAACCGGGATTTCAGAGGAGTAATCCGAAACTGCCAGCAGATCAGCAGAAAAGAGCAGACCGGAACCTGGCTTTCGGATGAGATGATGGAAGTTTTTATCAGGCTGCATGAATACGGTCTTGCCAAAAGTATCGAAGTATGGCAGAACGGTGAGCTTGTCGGTGGATTTTACGGGCTTCAGATCGGAAACGTATTCTGTGGCGAGAGCATGTTTGCTAAGGTAAGCAACGCCTCAAAAGCAGGCTTCATTCATTTTGCAGAGAGCCATAAAGAGACGATTGATCTCATTGACTGCCAGTCGCATACCGATCATCTGGAAAGCTTAGGTGCCAGAATGATCCCTAAAAAGGAATTTTTAAAAATTTTACACGAAAATAATGAACGCGGATAGAGAAAAATGGATTCTTCTGATAGTGCTAACTGTGATCTGGGGATCATCATTTATTTTAATAAAAAAATCCCTGGAACATTTCAGCCCGTATCAGGTAGGGGCGCTCAGGGTTCTTATCGCAGGAATTATCCTGATGCCGATTGCCATTTCAAAATATAAGCTTTTTCCGAAAAAACATCTGAAATGGCTGATCCTGGCGGCATTTACCGGAAATTTTATTCCCATGTTCCTCTTCCCGATCGCAGAAACGGAAGTAAGCAGCAGTATTGCGGGAATCATCAACTCTATGATGCCGATCTTCGTGATTATTGTAGGCGCGCTGGTCTGGAAATTTGAAACGACAAAACAGCAGATCACAGGAACGCTGATCAGCTTTACAGGAGTATGTCTGCTGGCATTTGGCGGAGGAGACGGTGAAGGCGGAACATTCAAGCTTTTTCCGATCCTGCTCCTGTTATTGGCCACCCTGTGCTATGCGATGAGTACAACCACGGTAAAATCTAAGCTGATGGAGGTCTCCTCCACTGTTCTGTCCGCATTTGTATTTTCATTTGTTTTATTTTTTCCTTCGGTAATCGCTTTAACGTTTACAGGCTTCTTTTCTACCTTCAGTTTTACGGAGGACAACATGCTCGGGCTGATGTTTGTAAGCCTGCTGTCGGTATTCGGAACCGGACTGGCCATGATGATGAATTACAGGCTGCTGAAAGTATCCACTCCGCTTTTCGCGTCTACTGTAACGCTGCTGATGCCTATTGTAGCGATTGCCTGGGGTTTTCTGGACGGTGACAGGCTATCTTTGATGCAGTTTGCAGGAGCTGCGATCATTATTGCCGGACTTATCTTTTTAAGGTCAAAACCTAAGAAATAAGAAAGCCGGAAGAGGGAAAGCTGAAGTTACTTTTTCGCCCCGTATCTTATAGATTTGTTTCAAAAGTTAGGAGAATATTTTTTTATTTATCGCAATGATAAACGAAGATGGATAACAGCAAAGTGTTTTTAAGATAACAAGGCCGCTTCGCTTATTTTAAAATAACAATCTTTATATACTTTACTAAGACTAATCCATATATTCTATCTTCCATTAAAAATAAAAAGCCTGAAGGGTATTCCTCCAGGCTTTGGTATTCATTGATTTCTTCCTATGAATTTTTCTTTTTCAGCTTGGTTCTGGCTTTCTTTACCTCATCTTTGATGTATGGATATTTTTTCTGCATATCCTGTACAAGAGAAGGATCCAGGCTCAGTGCCTTCTGAAGCGATTCTGCACCTTTTTCCGAATTTTTAAGATTAAAGTAACAGTTGCTCAGCTGATAATAAAGTTCTGCTCTGTTATGGGCCATTACAGCTCTGTTCAGAATGGTTACCGCTTCCTCGTATTCTCCCAGAAGCATTAATACTTCCGAATAGGCATACCAGTTATAAAACCTTGTAGGTTCAGCGTCTACCAGTTTTTTAAGGCAATAAAGGCTTTCTTCAAATTTTCCTGAATCGATGAACAGAAAGGCCAGTCTTTTCTGATAGTCAAGATTGTTTTCGTTCAGCATGGTAGCTTCTTTCGCAAAATGCAGCGCTTCGGACATTCCTCCCATTTCTTCATACAGATAAGACTGCTCCATCATCGCGAGATAGAACTGAGGATCTTCTCTCAGCGATTTCTGAAACGAATTAAGGGCCAGAATAGGCTGTTTCTGTGCCTTGTAGCACAATCCTATTTTGTAGAATGTGAAAGCTTTGGTATATTCCAGCTCAAGCATTTCCTCATAAACCTCCACGGCTTTGTGATACTGTCCCAGAGCTTCATAGCAGGCCGCTTTGTTGGCATATACCCCAACAGAACTTGAATTGATGGCCAGCAGGTAATCATACCCTTTAATGGCTTCATCATAGTTTTTACGGTTGAAATAGAACTGTCCGTACTCGAACCATGCGGTTTCAGAGTAGGAAAATTCATCTAAATATTCATTTAGGAAGGCAATAGCCTCCTCGCTCTTATTCAGGTCGCTGAAGCAGATCATACAGTTTTCCAGCGAATATTCATCCGCAGGATCTTCTTTCAGTGCTTTTCTGTAATGCTTAAGAGCGTTAAAGGGATCTCCTAAGTTCACATATTCATCCGCAATAAAGTTGTGAAGGAAGTTTTCTTCTTCTTTCAGTTCTAAAGCTTTTTTGCAGATTTCAATGGATTTTCTGGGATTTCCCAGGTTCGAATAATACTTGGCATAGCAGACCATGAAGTCTGTATTTTCCATCGAAGAGCCTTTCAGCTCGTCAATAAGATCTTTTGCCGTATTATAATCTTCCCATTCCAGAAGAATTTCAAGTCTTTTGATCTTGATGTCTAATGAATTGGGGTGAAGCTTAAGGCCATAGTTAACAGCATTGTCTGCGTAGTTAAAATCTCCCAGCTCCAGGTAATAAACAATAATGTCTTCCAACTCCTCGGTATCGAAGTAGAATTCATCATTATTTTCCATCATTTCCTCGAACTTTTTTACCAGTTCATTTCCAAAATACTCTTCCAATAGTGTCTTCTTTGTCGGCCTGATGTCTGAATATGCTTGCAGACCTCGGCAAACCCTGTTTTAATTAATAATACAAAACTTCTGAAACTGAATTTCAAATGTTTATGCAAAGTTGCAACTTTTTTTTGAATTACCTGTTTCATTAATTTCTATTTTAAAGATAGCAAAAAAAGAAAACAATACGAAAGGATTGTGGATAAAAAAAGGAAATTATGGATAAGAAGGGAAGACGGGAGCAGGAAGAGGGAAGTTATTGAGGTCTGAAGTACTGCGGGAATTCCTTTAAACCAATATGAAAAAGACTATTATTATTGGTTTAAAAACAGAGTCTTCTCTCTTCCGGCTTCCAGCCTTTTAAATGGTAATAACCAGCCTTTTTCCGCCCGGAATTTCTTTATTCCAGACTGTTTCTATGTCTTTTATCTCTGCGGTTTCGGTATCGATCTTAATTTTTCCATCTGCTGCTGCCCGGAACATTTCCGGGATGATCTCCGAGAATAAAAGCTTTGATTCTTCGGGAGTCCAGCTTCCCAGTCCAGATCCGGAGATCTGAATATCTGTTCCCCTCAGGATCTGTGAAGACAGCTGAATGGTATCGCCGCTCATTCCTCCTACCGAAATCAGTTTTGTTTTATGCGAGAATGTTCCGTTCCCTTTCAGGGCTGTCAGGATCATTTCCACAGAATGTCCCCAGATGTAATCTAAGACAACGTCAATGGGAGTTTCACTGTGAAGTTCTTTTATTTTTCTTTTGAAATCATCATCCTGTAATTTTAAAGAAACGGTTTCATCCGCGCCCAGACTTAGGAGGGACTGTAATGATTCTTCATTTCTTCCGGTCACGATAATTTTCCCGGCTCCGTACAGTTTCGCGATCTGGACGGCTATTTTCCCGGTTACTCCGGTTGCCCCGTTGATCAGTATGGTATGTCCCGGCTTCATTCCCCCTTTGAATTTCAGCCCCATAGCCGAGCCCATCACAGCATTAGGAAGAGCGGCCGCAGTGGTAAAATCCAATGTTTCAGGCACCGGAACAATAAAGTCTTTATCGGCCACTGCTATTTCAGCTACGGTTCCTTTTTTGCTGAAAAAATATACTTTCCGGCCGTTTTCCAGGTATCCGGCACCGTCTGTTCCTATGATTCTTGGCTGATGCGGTTCACTGCTTACGGAATAATGGTTTCCTCCGGCTATGGCACGGTCAAGGTTTTTAACAGAGGCTGCTTTTACCGTTACCGGAATCCCGTTTTCCGTTATTTTAGGTTCAGGAAAATCGGCATATTGGGGAATGCTTCCTTTTTCAAATACGACTGCTGCTTTCATTTTGTTTGATTTTTATGCAAAATTAGCTTTGGCGGATGTCTGCGTGCAATAACATTTGTTATCAGTTTCAGGAGTGAAAAGGGAAGTTTATTATTGTTCGGATATAAATTGACGGGGTTCAATCAAAATTACAGGGCAGAATAGTATTTTTAGGGAATATTCCGCTTCCGGCACCACTACTTTCCTTTCAGAATCGCACTTTTTATCCGGCTCAGATGTACGGTGGTAATTCCTAAATAGGACGCGATATAGTGCTGGGGAATCCTCCGGATGATGTCGGGGCGTTCTCTGGCCAGATTGAGGTATCTCTGTTTCGGGGTATCTTTAATGAAGGAGAAAAAGTGTTTCATATAATCAAAAACCCTTTCAAACAGGGAATCCATGAACATATTCCTGAGTTCTCTGTCTTCATATACTTCTTCCAGAACGGTATCTGCATCCGCTTTACTGATTTCCCATAAAATACAGGGTTCTATGGTTTCAAAAGAGACCATGCCGGGCAGTCCTTTTCTGAAGCTTTCCAGGGAAGAAAACATGGTATTTTCCATAAAGAACTGGAAGGTTACATCTTTTCCGTCATTATTATACCAGGCTCTCACCACTCCTTTTTCTATATAGTAGGCATGTTCTGATATTTCACCTTCCTGTAAAAGCAGGGTTTTGGCCGGAACTTCCATCCGCCGGAAACAGCGGAGAAATTTCCTCCATTTTTCTTTCGGAAAGAGAAACCGGTCCTGTATATGCTCAAACATGGAAATATCAAGAAAAAAGAACGAAACTTTTCCTGTTCCGTTCTTCTTTATTTTTTAGATTAAACTTTTAATTTTAGCGATAATGGCATCTCCCAGCTGATCTGCTTCTTCCTGGGATTGGGCTTCGGTATAGATTCTGATGATAGGCTCCGTATTCGATTTTCTGAGGTGAACCCAGTTGTTTTCAAAGTCTATTTTCACACCGTCTACGGTAGAAACCTCTTCATTCTGATATTCTTTCTCCATTTTGGAAAGAATGTCGTCTACATTAATTTCCGGGGTAAGCTCGATCTTCTTTTTGCCCATAAAATAACCTGGATAGCCTGCTCTTAATTCTGAAACCGTTTTGTTTTCTTTTGCCAGATGCGTTAAAAATAAGGCAACACCTACCAAAGAGTCTCTTCCGTAGTGAAGGTCAGGATAAATAATCCCTCCGTTTCCTTCGCCTCCGATTACTGCATTTTTTTCTTTCATTAAAGTCACAACATTCACTTCTCCCACGGCACTGGCAAAGTATTCTGAATCATGGCTCCGGGCTACGTCTCTCAGTGCACGGCTTGAAGAAAGGTTGGAGACTGTGGCTCCTTTTTTATGTTTCAGAAGATAATCGGCAACAGCGACCAGGGTATATTCTTCTCCGAACATCTCTCCTTTTTCATCAATCAGTGCTAATCGGTCTACATCCGGATCCACCACGATCCCCAAATCTGCGTTTTCTTTTTTTACCAGTTCGCAGATGTCTCCTAAATGCTCTTTTAAAGGTTCAGGATTGTGTGGAAAGTGTCCTGTCGGCTCGCAGTATAATTTAACGGTTTCGCAGCCTAATTTATCCAGCAACATCGGAATGGCGATTCCTCCCGTAGAATTCACGGCATCCAGAACCACTTTAAAGTTTTTGGCTTTAATGGCTTCCGCATCTACCATCGGAAGATCAAGGATCTGCCGGATATGAATATCAAAAGCATCGTCTCTGGTTTCATATTTGCCTAAATTATCTACTTCTGCATAGTTGAAATCTTCGCTTTCAGCCAGGGCAAGCACCTCTGCTCCGTTTTCACCACTGATGAACTCTCCTTTACCGTTTAACAGCTTCAGGGCATTCCACTGTTTCGGATTGTGGGAAGCGGTAAGGATAATTCCCCCGTCCGCATTCAGCTCGGGAACCATTATTTCTACCGTAGGTGTCGTAGAAAGTCCCAGATCTACTACATTTATTCCTAGTCCCTGTAATGTAGCAGTAACCAGAGAGGAAACCATCTGTCCTGAAATTCTGGCGTCTCTTCCTATAACAAGGGTTAAATCTTTTTTATTTTTATTATTCTGAAGCCAGGTTCCGAATGCGGAAGCGAATTTTACGACATCCAGAGGAGTCAGGTTATCATTCACTCTTCCACCGATTGTCCCTCTGATTCCTGAAATAGATTTTATTAATGACATTCTGCTTGATTATTTTTTTAGTTGTTATTGTGTTTATTTTTTCTGAACAAAGATACTTAAAAGACTTATAACTTATAAAACCGGGATCTTTTTCTGTACGGCATCATAGGTGTTTTTTACAGCTCTTGGCGGTGCAAAACGGTAACCGATGTACAGCAGTCCGTACATTGAATTGCTCTGTACCGTCTGGTTTTCTTTTTCTTCATAAGCCTGCGCATTGATATTGAACTTACCACCAAACAAAAACCGGTCCGTATTGTAACCGATATGTAATCCTGTGGAAAATCTTACCGTCATGTACTGGGTGTTTTCCTTAACCGGCGTTCCATCCCTCCCGTAGCTTCGGCTGTTGGAGAACATCCCGCCGAGACCGAATGAAACATGAGGAGAAACGTTTATTTTTTTACTGATGATCCAGTTATAAAAGTATCCCATGCTCGCCCCGATGTTATATTGGTATTCTTTGGATTTCTGCCCGTCTATCACATCTCTGAAAACGGACAGGTCATAATCTACAATCGGTACCCAGCTTCCCCGGCTCACGCTCTGCCATTCCCCCTGTGTATAGGTGCTTTTCAGGGAAAAATCTTTCTTAAGGATATAGGCTGTGGATCCTCCGAAGCTCTGCACCCTCAGATCGGGAAATTTAAGATACGGATCTCTTCCTTCCTGCCATCCCGGGTACAGATCTTTCATATTTTCTATATAAAATCCTTTTACATTTTTATAATAGACGGTCTGAATGAATCTTTTCGGAAAAAACCTGAACCTGATATCGGTATAGGAGCTTCTTCCTTTTATATCGTCATCGCTGTTTCCGGGGAGAAAGTTGGGAGCAAATGAAATGGTGGCACTTATAATCCGGTAATCCAGAGACAAAGAAGCCCTGGTTTTGTTATTGATTGAAAGAGAGGTTTCTTTTGCCTTATCTTCAGGCCCTTCGGTAAAAATATACTTCTCAATATTGGTATCAAAGTTTACGCGAACCATTACCTGGTCTGCGTATGATTTAATCGTGGTGGTATCAGTCTGGGCATTCGCCAGTGTTACTGCGAAAGAAAATAGGAATGCAGATCCTGCTTTTAAGTTCAAAATTGAAACGGTTTTAGTTTAAAAACCGAAAAATACTACATTTTTTTCAATTTGAATTTAAAATCATATTAAGAACATCCGCAGTCTTTATCGCAGTTTGTTCTTTTGGAGCTGAATTTTTTCGGTGCAAAGTTCTTTCTGAGAACCTTAAATAAGGAGTAACAGGCAAATGCAACGATCAATGCCACGATTACGTACTGAAAAATCAATGAGGTGTCCATTATTTTAAAATCTGATATACTATCATCGACACAAAATATGCCAAACCTGTCATCATCGCTACCTGAAAGCCGGTCCATTTCCAGCTTCTGGTCTCTCTGTAGACCGCTGCAAGTGTGGAAACACACTGCATTGCAAATGCGTAAAATAAAAGTACTGAAACCCCTGTGGCAAAACTGAAAACTTTCTCTCCGTCGGGTTTTACGTCTCTTCTCATCTTATCGATCACTTTCACTTCAGGAGCATCTTCTTCCAGGCTATACAGGGTAGACATTGTTCCTACGAATACTTCTCTCGCCACAAAGCTTGTAAGAATTCCCACTCCCATTTTCCAGTCGTAGCCCAGCGGCTCAATAAGCGGTTCAATGCTTTTTCCCATTCTTGCCAGATAAGAGTGATCCAGTTCAACGTTTGCCGCCACCATTTCTTCCGGTTTCTGTTTCGGGCCAAAATAGCTCAGTACCCAGATGATGATACTGACGATGAAGATAATCTTTCCTGCTCCTGTGATGAAGTCCCATACTTTTCCCAGCACCATTTTAAGATCGTATCCGAAAAGCGGCTTTTTATAGGCAGGAAGATCCATTACAAGATAGGTTTTTCCTTTATTTTTAATGAAACGTTTAAGAATTGCCGCGGAAAATAATGCCACAAGGAATCCTAAAAGATACATTCCCATGAGTACAAGGGCTTTGTATTTGATTCCCAGGAATGTTCCCTCTGAAATGATCAGGCCGATGATGATACTGTACACCGGAAGCCTGGCGGAACAGGTCATAAAAGGGGTAACCAGAATCGTCAGAAGTCTTTCTTTCACGTTCTCGATATTCCTGGTTGAAATAACGGCCGGAATGGCGCAGGCTGTTCCTGAAACCAATGGTACGATACTTTTACCGTTCAGTCCGAAGGGTCGCAGCAGGCGGTCCATCAGGAATACTACTCTGGCCATATATCCTGAATCTTCCAGAAGGTAAAGGAAATATAATAAAATCCCGATCTGCGGGGCAAAAACCACAATTCCTCCGATTCCCGGAATAATACCGTTGGAGACCAGTGAATTGACGGGCCCTTCCGGCAGGTGTTCTCCTGTGAAGGCAGAAAGCCATGAGAACAGATCTTCAATCCAGGTCATCGGGTATTCGGCCAGGAAGAATACACTCTGGAAGATAATCAGTAAAATGCCCAGGAAAACGATATAGCCCCAGAACGGATGGACAAGAATCTTATCCAGTTTTTCGGTAAGCAGTTCTTTAAACTGTGGTTTTTTAGAGATAACGTCGGCAAGGACTTTATCAACATTCTGATATCTCCTTACCGTCTCCTGAACCTGCAGTCTTTTAGGAACCAGACTTTTAGTATCTGCTTCATTCATCAGATCCTTTACAGAATCTATTTTTCCCAGATCAGTTCCTGAGGACAGGCTGATCCAGGCTTTATATTCATTGTCGAAGCCTTTGTGAGCTGCAATTTTCCGAACAAAATCTTTATGCTCTGCAGGGGTTTCAAAAGAGATATTTTCCGTTTTGGCAAAATCATTGTTTAGAACGGCTTCCCTGATCTCATCTATTCCCAGCTGTTCTTTGGCATTGGTCTGAATGATCTTAATTCCCAGAGCTTCTGAAAATTTCTGAATATCAATGGAAATTCCTCTTCTTTCAGCCTGATCGATCTGGTTAACCACCAGAATCATAGGAATGCCTAAATCCTGGATCTGCTGGAATAAAAGCAATCCTCTTTTCAGGCTTAATGCTTCAAGAATATAGATGACTCCGGCATAGTTTTCCTGCTCATCGATCAGAAATTTGGAAAAAATAGCTTCATCCTCTGAGCTTGGATATATACTGTACGAACCCGGCAGATCGACTACTTCAATTTCTTCATTTTTATAGGTATAATGCCCCGAATGGCTTGCCACTGTAACGCCTGCGTAGTTTCCTGTTTTCTGCTTTTTATTGCAGAGTGCATTGAAAACGGTAGATTTTCCTACGTTGGGATTTCCTACTAAAAGGACCTGTTTTTTTTTGTTTGCCTGCATTAATTCAATTCTTCAACAATGATATACTCTCCTTCTTCTTCACGAAGGGCAATACGGCTTTTTTCTTCTCCAAATTCCACATACATGGGACCATTAAACGGCGCCTGATACAATATCCTGAAAACGGTTTCCGGCAGAAGTCCCATTTCAATGATCTTGTTGGGCATTTTCAGGTCGTCATTATCATAACCCAATATCTTTCCCATTTTATTTTTAGGAAATCCGCTTAATTTATGTAATTCCTTCTCTTTCAAAGCCTGCAAATTTTAGTAACTGCAAATATACGTTATTTAAATTTAATCTAAATAACGATCTGCCATGAAAGAAATCAACCCAAATACATTGCTGTACCTGGGTTGATTCAAAATATAATTTAGTTGATATGAATGCTTATTTTTTCTTTTTATCAGAAGGCTGTTCTTTTTCAATCGGGTTGTTGTTTGATCCGAAGAAATCTTTCACCTGCTTTTCCATACGTTTCATAAAGTCTCCCACGGTACCATCTGTTCCCGGCATAGGTCTGCTCATATTCTCAGGGGTCATGTATGGACGGGATTCTGCAAAGGGATCCGCCTTGTATCCTTCATATGATTTTTGAAACTTTTCTTTTGTTGTAGGAGTTATTGTGTTGCTCATCATTCCTAATTTGGCATTGATCTTATCTGCATAAGACAATTCTTCATAGCCTTCTATTTTTTTGTTTCCGCTCAGCTTCCAGGAATAGTTTTTCTCTTCGTCTTCTATTTTTACGATAAGACCGGGAAGTCCGTAGAATTTATATGGTCCGTCCTGAAAAGGAATATCAGAGCTGAACCAGGCAGTCCATTTTCTTCCTCCAAAATCTGTTGTTGCTTTTTGGGTATTGTATTCTCCTATTTTTTGTTTTTCGGGCAGGATATTCCAATTGAATTTAACATTATCATCATAGCCAAAAAGATTTCTGCTGATTCTATCCACATATTGCTCTTTCATTTCCGGATATGTTTTAATGATCTTATAGGAAAATTTAGGCCATTTTATCATTTTAGACATATCTTTAAATGTCTTTGTTTTCTCCATTTCCTCTACCTGTATTTTTATAATAGAGTCCTGGGCCGGCATTGTATAGTCCTGATAAATTGATTTTTTCCCTGTAACATCCAATATGGTAATCACTTTATCCAGCCTGGCCGAATCTTTTTTAGGCTTAAAAGTGAGTTCATAAAAGAACCTGTTGGCTGTTTCTTTAGATTCCTGGGCTCCTGCAAAAGCGAAGAGAGCGACTAAGAATACAGAAAATAGCTTTTTCATTGTTGTGGCGTTTATCAATTAGTGCTTCAATGTTGAAATATGTTACAATTTTTTTTTAATTTTTTGTTTCAATTTATTTTATTCAACTGATTATCAGATACATTAAAATAACTTCTTGTTTTATATCTCCGGTTCACCATTAGAGGTCAAAATTAGAAGTATTCCAGGATTGGGGAGGAAGCTGAAAGAGGGAGGATGGAAGTTTCTATTATGTATGAGTTCAGCAGCGGCCTTATTCTGCTTTCTTATTCCACCCTATTTTTCATAATTATGATTTCGTTAAAACACTTTCAGCAATAAAAGTTTTATCTTTAACGGGCTTAAAAACAAAATGTTATGAATACTTTATCACAACTTAGAGACGAGCTTGAAGCTGAGTACCACACCACCAGAAAGTTTATAGATGCATACCCGGATGGGAAGAATGATTATGCGCCGCATGAGAAAAGCATGAAAATGCTGCCTCTGGCCACTCATATTGCAGAAATTTTTGAATGGCCGAATACGATGCTTAAAACTTCCGAACTGGATTTTGCCAGCGGTGATTTCCAGCCCAAGCATCTCTCCGGCAGAGAAGACCTTCTCAACACTCTTGATGAGAATTTTAAATCCGGAAAGGAGGCTCTTGAAAATGCTAAAGAAGATGATCTTAACAATACCTGGGCATTGAAAAATAACGGACAGGAGCTGGCCAAATGGACGAAATACAATTCTATCCGACATGCCCTGAACCAGATTACCCACCACCGTGCACAATTGGGTGTTTATTACAGACTGAATGATATTCCGCTGCCGGGAAGCTACGGGCCATCAGCAGATCATCAAAGCTTTTAGAAATAAGTTCTATTGCTGATATAAAAGAAAAGAGACCGTCTTCATGACAGTCTCTTTTTCATTTATTTAAAATTGAATTTTACACTCAGCATTACCTGGCTTGGGCGAAGCTGTATCCTGGTGTACGAAACACTGTTCGTAATCTGATTGATGTTATACGTTTCAAATACTTTTCTGTTGGCAATATTCATCCATTTCAGTTCAAAGTCTATTTTTTTCTTAGACCATGCGAACTGGTAGGAAAGGTCATAAAAAGCATTGTTGTATTTCTTTTCACCATCTCCTGTATTCACCTGATCCCAGCTGAACCCGATGGTATGGTTTTCTACCGGATAGAAGTAAGCACCCAGATTATGATTAAAGCCTTCATTTACACCTAATCTTCCGCCACGGTCGTTCAGCCCTATGTTATCCTGTTTATTTCTGGAAAAACTAAGGTTATAATCTATACTCATCCAGCTGAAATAGGTATTATTCAGTTTGAATCCGTATGCCTGTGAGTTGTTTTTGCTCAGATACTGAGTTTCGTCAAGGAATGCGTCTGCTTTTGATAAAGTGTTGCTGTAACTTACCGACATATTGGTTTTGAATTTCGGGAAGTATTTTCCTATCTCAGCTCCGAACCTGGTGCTTTTTGCATGGTTTTCCTGTTCTTTATACCTCGTTAAGGTGAATCCCGTATTGATATCCAGGAATGGCGATGCAAGAAGGTTTCTTTTGCTGTCACTCATCGTGAAATTGATATTGAAGAATAAATTATTCAACGGATTCCTGTATTCAATTCTTGAGCCGGCGCTTTTGGAAGTGGTCTGAGGAATCGGGTTATTAGGATCCATTACATTAAACCCTCCCGGGCTTAGAAGAGTGTATCCTGCGTAGGCAGTTTTAACGTCCCCGAAGTTGTTACTGATATTACCGTTCAGGCTTGCTTTCCAGAAAGAAGCGAATGAATACTGCACAAAAGCATTAGGGGTAAAAGTTGTTTTGTTCAGAGATTTATGAACATTTCTAAGGTCATCTTCAGCTTTAATGGTATTAAAGTTCACCGGAAGATTGGCAAATAAAAGCCATGATTCAGATTTATAGTTGATTCCGAGTGATCCTGAAGGGTTGAATTCCGTAAATCTCAGATTATTTTCATATTCCGGGCCATCAAAAACCGGAGCGATATCTCCAGGAATATCCGGATTAGGAATAGCTGTTCCCATAAAATCCGTATTCAGCTTTTTGGATGAGAAATCAAGTCCTACCTGTGGGGTGAACGTCCATCCTTTTTTGGTAAAACTGATATTGGCAGAATGGGAAGTTTCCAATGTTTTAAGCCTCATATTCTGCATTACGGATGTACCAGGTGCAAAAATGATTGGTTTGATAGAGTCTACCACAGGGTTTCTGTATAATACCTGAAGGTAATTGGCAGGAGAAACCTCCAGGGTCTGTCTGTCATCCTGATAACTGATATAGGATTTAAAATTAACCATTTTTTCTTTCCACGGAATAATGGTACTTAACGAGTTCTGAAAAGAAGAAGTAGGGGATTCTACCGCCTGGTTTCCAAGTCTTCCCACTCTGGTCGCTACGGCGCGGTCACCATTCCAGAACTGGCTGAAGCTGGTTGTATTTTTAAAGAAGCCTTTTTTGGCATTTTTTGTAAAAATAAGTTCTCCTTTCAGTTTATCTGTATAGAAGTTATTTCTGGTGCTTGTTACTATTGTTGACATCGGCCTGTTGTCTCTCGGGCTGAATATTTCTTCCGTAACATCCTCTCTTTCTACGGCATTATTGGTGTAGTTGGCATTAGCTTTCAGCTCCCACTCTTTCTTTTTATCAATATTGGTGAGATAGTTGGCGGAAAGATAATGTACACTGTTCATCAGGTATCTTTTTACCGGAAGATTCGGGGTGCTGGCATTTTCTACATTCAGCCAGTCATTCTGGGATGCGTTGATTCTTCTTCCTTCCCATGAGCTTCCGAATGCCAGGATATTTCCTTCATTTTCTACCTGCTCGCCCATATTATTGGTCTTATAGTTGACTACCCACTGGCTTTTCTGTCCGAAAAACATTGGGGTAAGCTTTACATTCCAAAGCCACGGATCTCCGAAACCGGAGCCTACTTCTCCTCTTCCCGTCATGGTCACGGAATTTTTCAGTTTGATATTGATGGCTGCCTGATCGGAAGGCACTTTATCCTGAAGTATTTTTACCGGCTGGTGATTTTCAAGGACTTCCACTTTCTGTACGGCATCTTTCGGCAGGGAGTTGTTGATGGTTCCGTATCCTCCTTCCATCAGGTCTTTACCGTTCACATAGAATTTATTGATGGCATTTCCCTGGTAAAGAATAGTTCCGTCTTTATTGACTTCAATACCCGGAATCTTTTTCATTACGTCGGCCAGTGTTCTGTCGTTCTGGTTGCTGAACGCTTTAAGAT
The DNA here is from genome assembly GCA_002439165.1 of Chryseobacterium indologenes. Lineage (GTDB taxonomy): Bacteria > Bacteroidota > Bacteroidia > Flavobacteriales > Weeksellaceae > Chryseobacterium > Chryseobacterium indologenes_E. The sequence goes on along the minus strand of DJTE01000048.1, from coordinate 363,066 downwards.
CATATGAAATGGTGTCTCCTCTTGCGGTGATCATCTTTGTTTTCAGCTGTACTTCTTTTATTTCTGTTGCTTCAGACTGCATTTTGAAATTCTGTGTCTGGTCGCTGTTACTGATCTGCTTAATCAGTGATTTCTGGTTGAACGCCTTTACTTTAAGGTCTACATTGGATTCTGAAGAAGTGAAGGTTACCTTATATTCTCCTTTAGAATTGGTGATCCCATATGCAAGAATAGCATCTTTGCCTGGCTCTTCCACCGTAACACTTGCACTGGGAATAGCCGTTCCGTCCTCATCTGTAATTTTTCCTGAAACTGTTCTCTGTGCCATGGCCAGCACGGTAAAGAAAAGCATCAGAAATAAAGAGATCTTTCTTTTCATAGTTTATTATTTGCCTAATTAGTTTATCACCTGTGCTTTTTGTTACACTTTTTTAAAGATGTATTTTCAGGCTAAAGGTTAAATTGTTTTTTAAAACTATAAATCTAGTGATATTTTTTATTTCCTGGTTATTTTTTTGTAACTGAAATGGTGAAGGATAAATTTTGTATGTTTTTTATTCTTTTATATCGCTAAATGTATAAAACAACTTTTATTATGGGAGTAGGGACCAATCTTAAAAGATTAAGAAGCAAAACAAAACTTTCTCAGCAAGAAATTGCAGATATGCTTGGATTGGACAGGAATACATACACGAATTGGGAAAATGAGACCACGATATCAAATCGCAGTATATTCCAAAACTGGCTGAAATCTTTAAAGTCAGTATTCTTGATCTATTTGATAATGAAAGGAAATTAGAAATTTCAAATAATACTTTCGACAATAAGGATAATTCCGTAGGGTTGATTATTTTCAATATTTCTGATAAGGAAACCATAAACAGCTTCAATTCTAAACTTGAAGAACTCATTAATAGCCTGAAAAAATAATTTTAGCCACTAGAATTTACTTTATAGATTCTTTCTTCGTTATTTACTTACCTGATAATGAGTGACGTTAAAGCATTTTCTATTCAAAAGGTTTTAATTCTAAAGGATTATTATGCATTTTCTTCAATTTATCCAACATTTCTTGTGTCTGTTTTCTAAAAGCAGCATCATCAATTGGAGGAAAAGCAGCAAGTGTAAATCTCAGATTATAAGTAGCCTTTAGAAAATCGTTTTTACTAAGTTTTTTATATTCATTTAAATTGTACTCATACTCATTTGAGCTTTTTTCAACATTAATTACTGTAAAATGATAATCATCTCTGGTATCATACAACTCAAAAATCAATCCTGGTAAACCTGTAAATTTATAGGGGCCTAAAGATTGTGGATAATCTTTAGAAAAATAGGCAATCCACCTTCTTCCAAACTTATTTGTAGCTGCCATTTGACATTTTATACCATTAATCATTTTTGTTTCCCCATACAAAACCCATTTTAGATCAACATTTTCCTCATATCTAAACCGATCATCTATATATCTTCCAAAAACACTTGTAACACCGTTTTTTCTTATAATACGTTCTTCTAGATAATCTGCAATTGAAAGACTGATCCCACTTTTTTTTGTTGAATTGTCTTTTTGGCCTGTGTCAGAAACATAATTATTATATCCAGAAAAATAATAATCCTGTGAATTTCCTATTAAAACAAACTCCTGATTTCTTCTATACTTTTCACCCAGCTGAAGGGATGCATTGTATGTAACTTTTAGAGTTGTTTTGATGTCAACTTTCTGAGCAGAACCTACCACAAAAGTTAACATTACAAATAATAAAAAATAATTTTTCATATTAATAAAGTAATGAAAGGTAGAAAGCTGCCTTTCACAAAAATAAATTAGGGGTTAATAGTTACATTTGGCTTTACACCACATTCTACATAATTTGCAGATTCTATCCAGTCAGCCATTTGATTATATGTCCAGTTATCCGGAAACGTAGTATAATGTTTCACCCCACAGGTAGAAGTCCATACGGCTCTTACCTGTGCCAGCGCCATCACGGATATACCGAGCATGGCTGAAAATAAAAATTTCTTTGTCATGATTTTTGTTTTAATAGATTAAAAAATAATTTTTCCCGGCTCAAGAAGTCTTGTCTAGAATAGAATTCCTGCCCGGATGATGCATCATAAAAACAAAAAGGAGAAATACACTTAAGGCAAGCAGTCCTGAAGTGTTCTGCTGATTTTCTCATTCATGTTATATCACAAATATAGGAATAAAAACAATCCTGTATACCCAACAAAACCAACAAATTATGCTGCTTTTATTAGGCACATAAATAAAATAAATACATTTCAAATAGTACATTTACTTTTTACTGTAAAAACCCTTGACAGTAATATTCTTTTATAACATTTATACTCATTCGATAAAAAAACTTTTTCCATATTCAATTTTTTTAATCATAATTCTTCCGGCATATTAAATCTTTAAAAGCCAGACATTATTTTGTACATTGGGCTGTTAGATTATTTTTCCATGTCTGTGACTTTTCTGCACAGATTATTGTCTTATTAAAGGGGAAAGATCCTGAACGGAACAAGAGAGAGTCGGTTATTGTATTTTTATTTAGTCTAAATAGTTAAAAATGATTTGAATCATAGATTAAAAAAAAATTAAACACTGATTCATATATATTTATTTAATAATTTTGTAACATAAAATTTATAAGATGGGAATTATTTTAAAGCCTATAGATGTTGTGGAGGATATTTCTAAAGAAGATTTCTACGCAAAATATCTTAAGCCCAGGAGGCCCGTTGTCATCAGAAACATGGCAAAAAAATGGCCTGCTTATCAGAAATGGACAATGGAATATATGAAGGAGACGGTAGGAGACGTAACAGTTCCTTTATATGACAGTTCAAAAGCTGATCCCGCAGCTCCGATCAATGCCCCTACTGCTGAAATGAAGTTCGGAGATTATATTGATCTTATTCAGAAAGAACCTACCGACCTCAGGATTTTCTTCTTTGACCCTATAAAACATGCCAAAAATTTATTACAGGACTATATCTCGCCTAAAGATCTGATGGGAGGATTTCTGGACAAATACCCCTCTATGTTTTTCGGCGGTAAAGGTTCGGTAACCTTCCTTCACTATGATATTGATATGGCGCATATCTTCCATACTCATTTTAACGGGAGAAAACATATCCTTCTTTTCGATTATAAGTGGAAAGACAGGCTCTACCAGATTCCCTATGCAACCTATGCACTGGAAGATTATGATATTGAAAATCCTGACTTCAGCAAATTCCCGGCACTTGACGGTGTAGAAGGAATTGAATGTTTCCTGGAGCATGGTGATACGTTATTTATGCCTACGGGATGGTGGCACTGGATGAAGTATCTGGACGGAAGTTTCTCGATCTCTCTGAGAGCCTGGGACAAATCATGGGCTGTAAAGGCTCATTCATTATGGAACCTTACCGTACAGCGAAAGTTTGATGATATAATGAAAAAGAACTTCAAGAAAAAGTATATGGACTGGAAAGAGAAAAAAGCCATAAAAAGGGCAGAACTCGCTCTTAAAAGAGGCCTTCCAAAATAAATAAAAAAGACGTTTCATTACTATGGAACGTCTTTTTTTTGATCCTGTTAATTCTTACAAAATTCTGTAAACAGGATACTGTCTGAATGTTTTTCCCTCAAAATAGGGTGAATGTTTGTAGATCCAGTCAAGCTGGGCTTCTCCATCTTCTGCCAGTTTTTTATCTGATGCTTTCTGAGCCTCAAAAGCTTTTTTAAGCTGCCCGTCATTCTTCAGAAGTTCTGCGGCCGTATCTTCAAAAATATAGGCTGAATAATATTCTTTCTGTGCAAGGATCCCATCAAAAAAATTCCAGTTGAAAAAGGAGTCTAATGCTTCAGGTTCAAGGGTTTCTATAATATATTTCACACCAGGCTGATCAGTAGGAACAATATAATCTCCTGCTGAAAAAGTGATTTTCTCTTTAGCAGTTTCCACAGTAGTCTCAAAGTGCAGATAATGTCCTTCATAAGGATTCTTTACCGTTTTGAAATCCTTGATCTTATACGATTCTACGGTAACGGTACTGTCTTTCTGAAGGGGCTTCATCATAATCCGGTTTCTTCTGAACTCTTCAAGAACCCTGTACTGAGCCTGGGGAATCACATAATATTCCGGAATGGTAATATATCCCGTAGGTACTGCTTCTGTAAACAGTTTTATTTTCTTTGTAAAAGGTTTGTTTCTGTCGTAGTAAAGTCTTGGTTTACCGGAAATATCACTGGGTTTGTATTTCCCTTCATATCCTTTGAAATCCATTGTAGAAAACCGGGTTGAATCGATCTTCCACCTGATTCCATAGGGTTTTCCGGCTTTATACTGCTTTAAATTCTCTATACGTAGCTGTTTTATCTTCTTATAGTCTCTGTCCAGGTTCTGAAGGTTGACCAGCATGTATTTATAGGTAGCATCCACTCTTTTGTCATAGGGTTTAAGCATATGGGTTTCGGGGACGGTTCCCAGTGAATTGAACAGAGAAGTGTATCCGGTAGAATATCTCGGTGAATCTTCAAATGCTGCAAAGCCAATATCCGGAACATCCCCGTGAATATTCACATAGGGTGTACTTTCGTATCCCAGCTTCTTCATATCTTCAAGGTTGGCTGCCTGATAGTTTTTATAAAAATAATCTCCCAAAACATTTCCTAAACGTTCCTTAAATGTAGAAATATAGGTAAATGTATACTGATAGTCCGCGCCGTTACTCACATGATTATCGATGAAAACATCCGGTTTCAGCCATTGGTAGATCTCCTGGAAACTTCTGGCGTTTCTGGAATCTGCTTTGATGAAATCACGGTTCAGATCATAGTTCCGTGCATTTCCTCTGAAACCGTACTGCTCCGGCCCGTTCTGATTGGCTCTTGAATGGGAACCCCGGTTCAGCATTCCGCTGATATTGTAGGCAGAAATGGCAGCAACAATAAAGTTCCGGGGCGTTTTTATTTTTTTTGCCGCCAGATCCCTGATCAGCATCATCGTAGCGTCTATTCCGTCCGGTTCTCCGGGATGTATTCCATTATTAATGAAAAGAACAGCTTTATCCTTTCTTAATTTTTCGATATCTTTTTCCGGAAAAGGATTGTACAGGACTACATAAATGGGTTTTCCATTGTCATCTTCTCCTTTTTTAAGGTATTGAACCGTATTAAAATTTTTCGCCAGATCCTGGTAATAATCATTCATTTCCGGATAGGTAACAGTCTGGTTTCCGTTTCCTTTTTCATAAGGGGTCGGGAAGCTTTTCTGAGCAGGCAGAAGGGAACAGCTAAGGATCAACAGGAGATAGTACAGTTTCATTGAAGCAGTATTTGGACTTCAAAATTACGGATAATGAGCTGAGCAGAGAAGAAAGTCGGTTGAAGTTTTATTTTAACCCTACTCAATAGATCATATTTGAATTGTTTTTTGGTTAAAAAAATTTAACGCAAAGTTGATGAATAATTCCCCTTATTTTAAGCGTGCAAAGGGATGCGACTTCGTCGCTGATGAAACTAACAGCTAAAACGCCCTCTTTATCGAATCAAACTCCGTTGATTCTACTCTTTGCTCCCTAAAATCAGCAGTTTCAAAAATGAAATCCTTTGCTTCAGAAAAGTTATTATCATAAAGCTATTTAAACTTTTTTATTCAACCACAAACCGGAGGTTCGACGTAGTCAAAAGTCACAAAAGTTTAAACAATTTTTATATTGTCTTTTAATCAATAAATACTCAAAGAATGTGATTTAGATAAAGATTTGAATATGATACAAATCAAATTTAGAAATTTAAACAGGTTCTAAAATTATTGGAAAAAAAGAAACCTCACAGATTTTGAAGTCTGTGAGGTTGGGTTCTATATTTTAAAATAAATTTTTCACCGCTTTTTAAAGAGTACAGTAATCATTAGTTCCTTCCTTTTTCGTCCGAGTATAAAGATGTCAGCGGATCGCTCTGCCAGAATTCTTTGGTATCAATATCCAACAGGGTCAGGGCGCCTGTAAAAGCAGCGCCTGTATCAAGGTTCCAAACGTTAGCTTTATTGACGGGTTCCTTGCTTCCGATATATAGAGTCGGGGTGTGGCCAATAAAGATTTCATGGTACAACAGTAGTCTTTTAGGATACAGCTCAGAGTTCTTTTCCAGTCTGGCATCCATTGAAACAGCGGTTTCCCAAAGGGTTCTGTCCCAATGATAATTGCTGGAATAGACTTCTTTTTCAGGACCGTGCATGGAGGAATATCCGGCATGGATAAACAGGCGGTTCTTTTCATCGATATGAAAATTTTTCATCTTTTGAAAAAATTCAAGATGAACCTCCAGCTCTTCCAAAGAATAGTTTTTATAGCTTTCCACGGTGCTTTTTCCTCCATTGAAAAGCCATATATCCGGATCATTTCCGAAAGCAATCCAGTCTTCGCACCAGGCATCGTGATTTCCTCTGATAAAGATACATTCCTGCTTTCGTGAAAGTTCTATCAGAAAACTGATTACCCCGGAGGATTCGCTCCACCCGTCTACATAATCTCCCAGAAAGATCAGCCGGTCATTTACCGAAACCTCAGCCCGTTCAAATACCTGCTGTAAAGCCCTCAGCCCACCGTGAATGTCGCCAATGGCAAGTGTTCTGCTCATTTTTTTAATCAATTGTTTAGCTGCAGAAACCTGCTTTATTATTTTGAAATGTATCTGGCCTCTACAAAGTCTGTCAGCCAGACTCCGTTTGCAGAACGATAGAAGAGTATTCCGTCTTCATGCATTTTCCCGGTTCTGATGGTCAGAATAACAGGTTTTCCGTGTCTCATTCCAACCTTTGTAGCCGTCTCTTTATCAGCACTTAAGTGTACATGCTGACGGGTTCTTTTTTCAATCCCTTTTTCCAGGATTGAGGCAATATTGGCTTCCGCCGTTCCGTGGTACAGATAATCAGGCGGGCTTTGTGGTTCAACGCCCAGGTCAATATCAATGGAATGTCCCTGGCTGGCTCTGATCCTTGTTTTATCTTCGTTGAAGGCAAAACGTTTTTTATTGTTGGTTTCAACCATCTCATCCAGTTCTTCAAAGGTGAAGTAGACTTTTCTCATCGCTGATTTCGTCCTCAGCTCTTCTATATCTGCCCATCCGTTTTCATCCAGTTTGAGCTGAATAATATCCGGCTGATGCCTCAAAATAAGGCTCAAAAATTTACTTATTCTTTTCTTTTCTATTTCGTTCATAACTTTTGTTCTTAATCATTATACTGTTGAAAATATTTATGTTCCAGTTTGTCGCATAAAGCGGTAATGTCATCTTTACGCACCAGTTCATCAATCCATTCCTGCGGAATATTTTCAAATCCATAATAAATACCTGCCATTCCTCCGGTAATGGCTGCTGTGGTATCTGTATCTTCTCCCAGGTTTACGGCTTTCAGAACGGCTTCGGAATAGCTTTTCGAATTCAGGAAACACCATAATGAGGCTTCCAGACTGTGGAGGACGTATCCGCTGCTTCTGATTTTGGCTTCGGAAAAGGCGGAAATATCATTTTTTAAAATCCTTCTAAAAAGCCCGACCTCAACAGGATTAAAGCCCTGTAATTCTGCATGTTTCAAGACTAATTCCCGGGTATAACCATATGCTTCTTTTTTAGTTTTTCCTTTTATCAGCTGAAGTGTAAAAACTACATAGATAAAGCATGCAAAAACCGACCGGAAATGAGCATGGGTAATGGATGACACTTCTTTTACCGTCTGATATAATTTTTCAATATTTTCTTCATCTTTAAGATAAAATGCCAAAGGAAGGATTCTCATCAGTGAACCGTTTCCGTTATCTTCTTCAAAAATATTTCCGGAAAACCTTGCGCTTTCCCCTTTAATCAGTCTTGCGATTGAATGCCTGGTAGTTCCTCCTATATCGAAAAGTTTTCCATGAGCTGTCCAGTGGCCGTATTTATTCCACTTTACAAAGCTCTGCCCTATTTTTTCAAGGTCATAGCCTTTGGTTAATTCATCAGCAAGGCACAAGGTCAGGGAACTGTCATCACTCCAGGTACCTTTAGGCTGGTTCCAGGACATATACTCCAGGTATCCGGACACCGGGGATTTCTTTAAATCCTCTCTCTTTTTAAATTCCACAGGAACTCCCAGTGCATCTCCGATACAAAGCCCCAGAATGCCTGCTTTTACCGTATTTTCCATTATGCTAAATTAACCAGCTTGTCAAACAGAAGCTTCATTCCCCGGGTTGCGGTTTCTTTCATGACTACCGCTCTCTGTCCGTACCCAAACCCTGTTTCTTTGGGATTGATAACAATCAGAAGACAGTCGTCCTTAATATCATCAACCAGCCCGGCTGCCGGAGCTACCCGCAGAGACGTTCCGATTACGAGAAGGATGTCTGTTTCTTTTACGATTTCCTGTGCCTTTTGAAACATGGGAACTTCTTCTCCAAACCATACGATAAACGGTCTCAGCTGCGCTCCGTCTTCCGCTTTATCACCTATATTAATATCGTGTTTCTGTTCATAGATCAGACTTTTATCATTGCATGAGCATGATTTGAACAGTTCACCATGAATATGAAGGATGTTGGTAGATCCTGCCCTTTCATGAAGGTCATCGATATTCTGGGTAATGATCTGAACTTCAAAATGTTTTTCGAGTTCAGCAATTAAATGGTGGGCATCATTGGGTTCCACTTCATGCAGCTGGCGTCTCCTTTGGTTGTAGAACTCCAGTACAAGCGCAGGGTCTTTTTTCCATCCTTCAGGGCTTGCCACCTCTGTTATATTATGATTTTCCCAGAGCCCGTCTCCGTCTCTGAAGGTTTTTATTCCGCTTTCGGCACTGATTCCCGCACCGCTTAATATGGTTAGTTTTTTCATTGGTTTTTAATTTTATTCCGTTCACCGGGTATTGTCCCCTGATGCACGAATTTTTGTTGAATATGCAAAAGCTATTTTAAAAGTCTGCTGTAAATTTCTTTATTTTCATCATCAAAGCAGACAAAAATAACTTTTTCTATCACTTCCGTTTTAAATTTTCTGACTTCATCTACTGCTATCTTTCCCGCCATTTCTTTGGGAAACCGATAGATTCCTGTACTGATATTGGGAAAGGCAATACTTTTTACACTGAGGCTTTCTGCCAGCTTTAAAGCATTTCTGTAACAGTCAGCCAGAAGTTCTGAGCATTTTTCCATGTCTCCGTTCCAGACCGGACCTACTGTATGGATCACATAATCAGCAGGCAGATTTCCCGCCGAAGTAACAACTGCGTCCCCCGTTTTACATTTTCCCTGTCTGTTTCTGATCTCAATGCAGTCTTCTAAAATCTGCTTTCCGCCAGCGCGATGAATAGCTCCATCTACCCCTCCCCCGCCAAGCAATGAAGAATTGGCTGCATTAACGATAACATCTGCATGGATCTTTGTAATATCTCCTTTTATCAGTTCAATATTCATAAAACTTGCTTTTTTTCCAGTTTTCTGTTTCATTCTTCCAGCCGGGAACGGTATTTTCGTCACAGCAAAGGATACTTATTCCTCCGGCCATAGCACAGGTGGTATCTCTGTCTCCCAGTGCAGCGACTGTATTCCAGAGGCATTCTTCCAAACTGTTGCGGTATCTTGACAACATCCAGATCACAAGCGGAACGGTATCCTGGGCAGTCATTTTCACTCCGTTTCCTAAGGTGTGCACCAACATGTCAATGCCCGGATTTCCGTCTAAATAGAGAACTTTGTTCAGCTTGCTTTTCATATCTGAATCTTCAAGCTCATTCTGAATATGCTGAATGAATTCCTGGTGTCCGTATTTTCTCAAGCCCAGCTTTTCCCGTACGGCAAAGGAAGCGGCCAGAGCAACAGCTTTCGTCCCTTCTATCGCTTCTTTATGGGCATGGGTCACTTCACAGGAAAGTTCCGCATTCCGTTTAAGACGGTCCGTATCATCATAAAAATAAGCTCCGATCACGGATGCTCTCATCGCTCCTCCATTTCCCATAGAGCCCTTCCCTTCAAATTTTGCCTGAGAAACTTCTTTCCAGTATTCTCCGTCTTTTACAGCTCTGAAATACTGATGCATGGAAGGCCCGTATCCTCTGTTGATGTCCTGATAATAGTTCCGGGTAAATTCTTCTGCCAGAAAATCCTGACTGATCTCCCCGAATTTTTCTAAAGATTTAAAAACAGCCACCGTCATAATGGTATCATCGGTAAAATCCATAGCTGTTTCGGGACGGGTCCTTTGATGAATATGGCTTTTCATCAGGCTTTCTTCACCAAAAAAGCTTTCTCCGAAGGCATCTCCTATGGAAACACCTGTCAGGGATTCTGAAGCGAAGAACAGCCTGTCTGTTTTCATGGTTTTAATCTTAGTTTTTTATTTAAATGCTCGTCTTCAAACAGCACTGGTTTCTCTTCAGGAATTATCAGGCTGCCCAGATCTCCGTTTACGACAAATGCATGCTGCTCTTTCACAAAATCTGAAATATTTTCAATGAAAAGAATATCTTCCCGGGCGAAGGAACGGGTAAATTCATTCCTAAGACCAATCTGTATGGCTCTTCTTTCCTCCTTCTGTCCGAAAGGATCATGATCCGGATCCCACTGCAGCCTTACGGAAGATTCTTTTACCTGCTCCTGCCATTCTTCCCTGGAAACTCCCAGTTTTTCATCATAGGAAGAATATACCGCATTTTCAAGATACCTTTTGAAGGCTTCTCTCTTCAGATGAATAGCCAGAACGTATTCCTGCCCCTCTTTGGTTCCCCAGCCGTTGCGGTACATCATCCAGAGGAAATTGGGTTTTATCCAGGTCATCCGCTCCAGGCTGAAAGCGCCTCCGAAGTATTGATTCCTTACGGCAAATTCGCCTATTTCTTTGCGATAAGACTGATAGACGATGATTTTTTCATCATCATACTGTGCCATGATGTGATGTCCTTTCCGGGGCCAGCTCTGTACCTGTTCTTTATATTTTTTCAGTTTAAAATTCATCATAAAAATCTATTTCCTCCTGTTCCTCCATAGCTTTGTAATCTTCATCCGGGAAATTATACTTTTCCTTCAGCAAGCTGATATCAAATTCTTCTTTTTGGGGAAAGAGTAAAAGGGATGCTGCATTATTCAACCTTTCCACCACAGTATCGATATCCTGAATACTGTCTATAATAATCCTGTCTGAAACCCTCATTTCCACAGAGGGTCCTCCCATGATCCACATTCCTCCGAAAAAACTTTCAAGAAGTTCAATATAACCTCTTCTGAAAGAGAGGATCCGCTGAAGAATGTCTCTGAGATCAAGTCTTTTTGTGCTGTCTTCGGAATATTGTCTTCCGATTACAGCTTTTATATAATCTAAGATTTCTTCTGCAAACTGATAATCTCTGTACTGTTCTATAAAATCCAGTGTATAAAAATAACTGAGATCCCTGATCTCTATGTTGATGCTTGAAAAATAAGCTATTACTCTTTTATACCTTATCTGCATAGATGGCAGCATCTTTGAAGGGTTTTTCACATATAGTTCCGCACCGTCATGTTTTAAAATATATCTGAGCTTTAAAAGCATCTCCAATACTTCTATGGTTACTTCTTCTCTTGTCAGTTTCATGATATTTCTTCAAAAGGTTTCAGCATTTCTTCTTTTTTCTTGGTCATCACTGCAAAGACCACTCTTTTAAATTTATTTTTATATTTTCCCTGAAGGTGTTTTTTAAACAATCCTGCAATTTCTTTGGGGTCATTTTTAAAGACTCCGCATCCCCAGGCCCCTAAGATCAGTACTTCATTTTCTCTATGAAAGGCCAGTGAAAGCATTTTATCTATTCTCACATCCATCGCATCTGCTATTTCATTCTGTCTTTCCGGCTCCTGTTTCCGGACAACGCCTGCATTTACTGCGGGAGAAGTAATGAAATTACAAACAACAGGTTTTGTGAGCAGTTCTCCTTTGTCTTTTCTGAAAACAGGAACTTTCGGGCTGTAAATCATCATATCCGTATAGAAGCAGGATTCCATTGCCCGGTGGGCCTCGTAATAATATGGAGCCTGAAGCAGACTTTCATATAATCCTGAAGTTCTTGCCAGACTTTCTTCCTGTGCTTCTGCTCCGTTGATAAACCCACCACCGGGATTTTTTGCTGAAGCAAAATTAAGGCACATCAGCTTCTCCGGATTTTCTTCTTCCGCTAATTGTAAAATAGCTTTCAGTGAGCTGCAGTTCCATGTCTCAAACTTAGTTTCAAAAGCCACTTCCGGCAGCCTGGCTTCTGCCAGTTCCGCAAGCTTTTCTGACGAATACAGAATTGTTTCACTCCTGCAGATTTCCAGCTCGTTTTCTATGTTTATTTTTTCGTTGTTTTCGTTGATATAGTATTTCCTGGCAAGGATCTCCAAAGTATCTTTTGCCATTCCTTTATTGGTCATCGTTAGTTTTTTTATGTTTAATAATAAATTCTCCACCTCAGCGCCGGCAGGTTTTTTAAAGTCTTTTCCCATAAACACCCTGAGCACCTTAATCTCTCCTACAATGGCTTCATTGAAGGTTTCCAGCTGTTCGGACGGAACCCATAGCTCATTATGGTTTCCGGCTCCTACATTTTGAGCGGGATACTGATCTGCGGTTTCTTTCAGCACTTCAAAACGCGTTACAAAGCCGAGATAGTTTCCTGCTTCATCTCTGGTATTCCACTTTTCAGCAATTTCGGAGGCATAGTCTTCATCCAGTACGGGATAAAATATAGGCTGCCATTCCAGTCTGGGAGGGAATTTTTTATAGCCGCTCTCCATGATCAGGATCATTTCTTTTTCTCCGACAGGTCTGTAAAGTATTGTTGTTTTCATTGTTTTTATTTTTATCCGAAGTCGTAAACGTATACTTCGAGATTGTTTTTTACCAGTGTTTTTTCAATAATGGGTTCTATTTTTTCCCATTTCCCTCCTGCCAGTCCGCATCCTATTCTCGGCATGTGGATGGTGGCATTGATCTGTACGGCCTGTCCGGCCAGCTTTTCCAGACATTTTTCCACGGCATCGTATTGTATCGGCGGTATTCCGCCGGAAGCGGTTATGATGTTGTGCTGAGCGATCATATTGCCTATCCAGATTTCATCTTCAACCTTTATCAGCTGGATTTCTCCAAGATAAAAATTTTCTCCGTTTTTAAACCATTGTCTGTATTCGTTCTCAGGGGCTTTCCATTTTTTTGAAATGGCTGTTACAAAACCTTTTCCCCAGCCTCCGATGTCGTTGCAGATGTGGGCAATTATTTTGTTTCCTTCAGATTCCGGAGCTGTGGCGTCACCTTGTATATAGTGTATTTTCATGGTTATTCTATTTTTATTTTACCTGAATTCAGGCATTTTTCAATATTTTTCAAGGTACCGCTTTTTCTCTTTGCGTCTGAATTAAAATCTACCCCGAGAAAATGGGTACACTGTGATACACCATAATCATCCCGTTCAGCGTCTGACCGGAATCCTCCGGAAAAGGTCCAGCCGGCAGCTTTGGTTTTAAAAGTGTTGATCTTATATCTTGGTTTTATCCCGATATGAAGAATGGTTACTTTTTCGGTTTTATCCTTCAGGTATTCCATCATTAAGGTATCAGCTCCTGAAAAATCACCGATAATAAACTCACAGTCAGCAAGGTCGATATTTTTTAACGGGATCACATATAATTCATGGAATTTCTCCCAGGACAGGTTTCCGTTTCCAAATACATATATTTTTTTCATCATTATCTGTGTTTTTATTTAAGTTGTTTAAAATCTTTTGAATACGGAGAATATGATCCGTATACTGTTTCAAATTCTGTTTTCAGGTTTTCGTGTTTAAATATTTCTTCTGTCTGATCCAGGCAGGTAATCACCAGATTCCTGCGGGCTCCGGCAATATAGGCTCCATCCAGCAACAATGCATAGTTCAGTAGGTCAGCATCCAGATCACCATAACGCAGTTCTTTCTGATATTCATTGAAAATACAGGTTTCCTCTTCATTGTTCTTTAAATCCAAATGTTTTTCATTGCTCATCCATCCGTTTCCGTGGCGTGTGGAATAATTCCTGGTCACATAATACATTTCTATATCTTCAATTTTCAGTCTCCTGCAGATTTCAAAGGCGTTTTTTGAAGTGGTATGGGCATAGGTTACATTCGGAAATATCCCATGATCCATATCCAGCAGAATTCCCTGACTCCCTTCAAAAATAAGGTTTTCAAAAGATTCCAGGTAGCTGTAATCCCTGATTTTCCATTCGATCTGATCTACTGCATTCAGAAAAATATCCAGTTCTTCCCGGATCTGGTCCTGATCCACAAACCCGTAGAAATAAGCAATTCCTTTCAGTTTTTCGATCAGCATTTCACGTGGTGCAATAAGATCGGCAGCAAACAGTTTATAAGGGCTTTCATGTCTTTTCATCGTGGCGCCGATTCCTTTTCCGCAGGTTCCGTGTTCCAGATTCCTTGCGTTGCTCCTGTTCTGCCACACATCAAAAGGCGTTGTGACTTTTGCCAGAGGATGTATATGAAGTCCGGTATTTCCATTTTTCATTTTCAGCTCTTCTCTTTCATTCAGCATAAATTCCGGGTGAATGGTACAATGTTCAGAAAAGTAAGACGGCAATCCTCTTAACGCTCCGCTGGCGAAACTGGAATGCACATGCTTTTCATTGCCGATCATTACGGTATGTGCGGCCTGCTGCCCTCCTGAAAATCTTATGACAACAGAATCCGGGTTCCGGCTTGCCAGAAAATCTGTGGTGATTCCCTTTCCTTCGTCACCAAAACCCAGACCTATTACTATTTGTGCCTTTTTCATTGCTTAAAACATATGAATATTGTCCAATCCTCCTACAATCCCGGTTCCGGAAGGCGTGTTTTTAAATTTTTCACATACAACCCTTTTGATAAGATCCGGAATTTCTGTATGATCAGTTATAGATAAACAGTTCTTACCCAGCAGCTCTTTCCAGCCTTTATCCGCGGCTAATGCCTGGCCTGAGTGCAGAACACTGATGTGATATACGTCATACCTTTTCCGGGCTTCCGTCAACAGTTCTGTGTGGGTATAAGTCTGCTGGCCGGTTCCCATAATTTCTCTTATAGCTGAAGCAGAAAGTACTTTAAGGCAAGGCTCATCTCCTATTGTAAACAGCAATCCTTTCTGGTTTCTTTTCTCAAAGGCATCTGTTCTGGTATGGAAAGCGGCAAAATACCACGCCAGAAGGTAACTCTCGCCTGCGTTTCCTCCACCTCCGGATTCAATATAGGTGCGTGTAAGCCACATATCCAGTTCATCATCTCCTGATTCAAACTGCCCTACCTGCAGAGGGTAACTGTCACATTCATGATCCCCGATTCCCAAAAACAGGAGTGCGGGATCGGGAACTCCGCCCTGCATGATCCCTCCCATCAGTTTAGGAAGACCTTCTTTGATAAGTTCGTGGGGAATGTGCCCCATACTTCCTGTTACATCCAGCCCTAAAATAATAGGAACAGAATTCGGGTTAGCTTCAGAATCCCTGGATTCTCTGAAAGAAATTCCTTTTGGATTCATAGATTCGTGTGCCATTCTTTTGGCATTCTGAGTGAAAATTTCACCGGCTGATTTTGATCCGTATCCTGCGGCCCGGGCTTTCTTAAATCGGGCATCCAGATCGTATTTTGTACCTCCCATAATTAAATTGTTTTTCCGAATAAATACTCAAATCTCTTTCTGGTTACTTCCAGCTGAATATTTAAGTTTCTGATGATTAATGATAATTCCATGTCTTTCTGAACAAATTCTTCGGGACTGAAGTCCGCAAAAGTTAAGCTGTTCCTGTCCAGAGGGCTGATGTCTATAAGGCCTTCCTGCTCACGTTCCAGCCTTTTTATTCTGAGTTCAATATCTTCCACCGTCCTTCTGTATATTAATTCTGAATCTTCTCCGATCGTGTATGCACGGTCTTTTCTGATCTGGTCATTGTTCCTCTTTAGCGATTCAATGAACCTTGATTTCAATTCGTCTTCCATGTTGTCTGCCTTTAAACTATTTGTGTTATTTTAACGCTAATTAGAAACGACATAATTTTACCTGCCCTGAACAGGATTTATTAAATATTGGTATACATTACGTCGGTTCTCAGTACGTATTTTGTTCCGCCGATCAGGGTTTTGCCTTCATGCCTTAACGGATGATAGAAAACCAGTGCCGATCCTTTCTTCGGTGCTACCGTAAATAAGCGCTCAAATTCGGTTTCCCCTCCTTCAAAATCATCATTCAGATAGATCATGAATGTATAAAAACTTTTTTCATTTTCATTACGGATATAGCTTCCGTCATGATGCATCTTAAACCGTTGTCCCGGAGTATATTTATAAACCCTGAACATTTCATTAAAATCATGGATTTTATAATTTTCATGAAACCCCGGAAGAAAATCATATGCTCTTTTAAAAAGCCTTTCAGCCAGATCACGGTCAAAGATCATGAGCCTGTCATTATTTCTTACCCCTTTACTCATCAGCTGCTTTCCGAACATGGTGATTTTGGCTTCTTCAAAAACTTTTTCTTCGGAAGTATCTATACATTCGTCACATTCTGCCTCACTGAGGAAATTTTCAATCAGAAAGATCTGTGGGTGTAATTCTGTCTTTTTCATAATCAATATTCTGTGTTTGGTGATTGTGTTTTTACCTTCTCAGTTCATCTCTTACTTCCATTAAAGCGAAGCCTAAAAGATTTTCTCCGTTCCATAAAGACGGATCCTGCGTTCTCGGGTCTGATTCCAGCATTCCGATTCCCCAGATGTTGTCATACGGGCTGGCTTCTATAAGAATTTTATCTTCCGTTGACAGCAGAAAACCTTTTAATTTCGGATTCTGGGAAAATTTAAGCAGGTTTCCCTTTTTCACAATTTCATATTTATGTTCGTTCCAAAGTTCAGGATCAAAGTTTTTCACTTTTCTGCCCAAAGACTTTACTTCATTCGGAGTTTCTGACTGCAGTATCTTTTCCAGTATTTTCTCATCATCGAACAGTCTTGCCTTTCCAGCCATCATATAATGTTCTGCCGTAAGGTATTTTCTCCCGTCTTCTTCAAATGATGCAGGAAACCACTGACTGAAACATGATTTGGTAACCTCCTCTTTTACTGTATGTCCCCAGAAAAATAAGAACTTCATCTCTTCTTTTCTCTGGAATTTTTCAATAATATGCTGTAAAGTGTAATTCATGATTGTGTTATTTTTACACAAATTTAAAGGATAATTATTTTATACTCCAAATATATTTGTGTTTATTTTACACTAATAAACATAACCAACTGATTACCAATGTATAAATTTTATATTGAAATTTTAAAAAATTCTGTAACAAGTTTTAATTATAATTGGAATAAGTTGGCTGATCTCAGGCAGGCGGGTTAAAGCCCGCCTCAGTTGAGTAAGTCAGTCTATTGATCTGAAAAACGATAGATAGTTTATACAGGTGGCAATAAAATTTGAATGAATCTTGCAAAAACAGCAAAAAATGCTGTATTACAATTAGCTGAATATCATAGCCTGGATTAAAAATACACTTGTTTATTTCAGGCTAAAGTCCTCGGATTTGGGTTAAACTGGGCGTAAAGTAAAATGATGAATTTATTTGATTTCAAAATAGAAACCTTCTTTTTCGAGTTCTTCATATTTCTCCTGATTGAAGGTGAAGAGTTTACCGGGTCTGCCGCTGCCTTCTTTTTTAACGTTATCGGTTTCGTTGAGAAGTCCGTAGCTCATGATTTTTTTGCGGAAATTACGGCGGTCTATTTCTTGTCCGATAATGGTTTTATAGAGATTTTCAAGATCTGAAAACGGGAATTCCTCATTGAGCAGGTTGAAGCCTATCGGCTGATAGCGGATCTTGGTACGCAGCCTTTGCAGCGCGGTATCTATAATGGTTTTGTGGTCAAATGCCAGAGAAGGAAGTTTATTTACACTGAACCATTGAGCATCTTCCGCATCTGAATCGGCAAACAGTTCATGATAAGAGGGGTTTACAAGGCCCAGATAAGCCACAGAAACCACTCTGTTCCGCGGATCACGTCCTACCTTACCAAAAGTATAGAGCTGTTCCAGAAAATCGGGTTTTATGCCTGCCTCTTCATAGAGTTCCCTTCTTACTGCATCATCTACATCTTCATCATCGAGAACAAGGCCTCCCGGAAGCGCCCACCCACCTTTAAAGGGTTCAATATTTCTTTTTATTAAAAGAATCTGAAGGTCTTTTTTATCGAAATACCCGAAAATAACTGCATCCACGGCTACTTTTATATCCTGTAATTTTTTTGGAGACTCCATTGATAATTTGCGTTAAGATTACACAAAGATACGATTTAATAATAACATGTAAAAAACAATTTAGTGCATTATAAAAAGGGTTACCTTTATGTTATCAATATAAACCACTTAAAATTAATTGATTATGAAAAATTTACTATTCGTATTACCGGTTGTATTTTTATTCACAGCCTGTGAAAAAGGCAAAACAGCAGATCCTTCAGGACCTGATAAAAAAGATTCTGCTGCAACAGCATGGAAGCCCGTAGATTCCGCAGCTGCCAATAAAGCATGGATGGAGTTTGCCACTCCGGGAGAACTTCATAAGATGCTTGCAAAATCTGACGGTAACTGGACCGGTACAACCACTACGTGGATGGAAGAAGGTGCCCAACCTATGATCAGTCAATCTGAATGCATGAACAAAATGATCTTTGACGGACGCTACCAGTACAGTACCTACAAAGGTGATTTTATGGGAATGCCTTTTGAAGGAATGAGCATAATGGGTTATGATAATGCCAGAAAGAAATTTGTAAGTACCTGGATCGACAATATGGGGACCGGGATGATGCATGCGGAAGGAGACTGGAATCCGGCTAAAAAATCTATTGAACTTAAAGGAAAAATGACAGATCCGAGCCGGCCTGAAAAAGACTGCGATGTAAGAGAAGTATATACTTTCAATGATGATAACACTCATACTCTGGAAATGTATGGCCCTGACTGGAAAACCGGAAAAGAAATGAAAACAATGGAGATTAAATTTACCCGTAAAAAATAAAATTCAGGAAAAACACCTCCTCCGAAACAGTGATTTTACCTGCTGATTTATAAAATGTTATAACCAACTTTGGTATAGATAAAAAAGGACAACCAGAAAATAATTTATACCATCATGAAAACTTTATTAACAGCCTTAATCGTAGTGATTATTATCATAGGCGGAGTATTAATCATCGTTGTAGGGAAAAGACCTTTCCCTGAACCGGAATGTATCGTATGCGGGATCAATCTTGTAAGAACCCTGGGCATTGCCGAAATTATCCTCGGACTCGGAGCCCTGGTGATTCAGTCTAATCTGACTGACAAGCAGAGAAATTTCTGAAAATAAAAAGACCGGTCTCATTTTACCGGTCTTTTTTATGATTAGTCGTTAAGCTTCAAAACTGCCATGAATGCAGACTGTGGTACTTCTACCCTTCCGATCTGCTTCATTTTCTTTTTACCTTCTTTCTGCTTTTCGAGAAGTTTACGCTTTCTGGAAATATCCCCTCCGTAACATTTTGCGGTAACGTCTTTTCTTAAGGCCTTGATGGTTTCTCTGGCAATAACCTTAGTTCCCAGTGCTGCCTGCACGGCAATGTCAAACTGCTGTCTCGGGATCAGTTCACGAAGTTTTTCGCACATCTTTTTACCGATGGTGTAAGCATTACTGTCGTGGATCAGTGAAGAAAGGGCATCCACCATATCTCCATTGATCAGAATATCCATTTTTACAAGCTTGGAAGCTCTGAACCCGATCGGGTGATAATCGAAAGAAGCATATCCTTTTGAAATCGATTTTAGTCTGTCATAGAAGTCGAAAACAACTTCTGCGAGAGGCATATTAAAGATCAGCTCTACCCTTTCCGAGGTCAGGTAACTCTGATTGACGATTTCACCTCTTTTTTCGATACAAAGCGTCATTACTGATCCTACAAAATCAGATTTAGTAATGATCGAAGCTTTGATGAACGGTTCTTCTACCCTGTCCATGATTGACGGATCCATCATTTCCGAAGGGTTGTTGATCAGGATAGGCACTTCAGGTTCCTTTTTGGAATACCCGAAGTAAGAAACGTTCGGTACCGTGGTAATTACGTTCATGTTAAATTCTCTGTCCAGACGCTCCTGAACGATCTCCATATGAAGCATTCCCAGGAATCCGCAACGGAAACCGAAGCCAAGAGCTGCTGAACTTTCCGGCTCGAAAACCAGGGAAGCATCATTCAGTCTCAGTTTTTCAAGAGAGAATCTCAATTCTTCAAAATCTTCAGAATCAATTGGATAGATACCGGCAAATACCATTGGCTTTACTTCTTCAAATCCTTCAATCGGGGCATCTGCAGAGTTTTCAAAAGAAGTAATGGTATCTCCTACTTTTACTTCACGGGCATCTTTAATTCCGGAAATAATATAGCCTACATCTCCTGTTAAGATTTCTTTTTTAGGGGCCTGCTTCAGTTTCAATGTTCCTACTTCATCCGCTTCATAGGTTTTTCCTGTTGCCATGAATTTTACCTTCTCTCCTTTTCTGATCTTACCGTTTACGATTTTGAAGTAAGCTTCAATTCCTCTGAACGGGTTGTAAACCGAGTCAAAAATAAGGGCCTGAAGAGGTGCATCGGGATCTCCTACCGGTGCCGGAATTCTTTCTACAATCTGCTCCAGAAGGTGATGAACTCCTTCTCCTGTTTTTCCTGACACTCTTAAAACATCTTCGTAATCACAACCGATAAGGTTCATGATTTCATCTGTTACTTCCTCAGGGTTGGCAGAAGGCAGGTCGATCTTATTAAGAATAGGAATAATCGTAAGATCATTTTCCAATGCCAGATACAGGTTGCTGATCGTCTGTGCCTGGATACTCTGAGCCGCGTCTACAATAAGAAGCGCACCTTCACAGGCAGCAATAGAACGGGAAACTTCGTACGAGAAATCTACGTGTCCCGGGGTATCGATCAGGTTTAAGATATATTTTTCTCCTTTATATTCATAATCCATCTGGATCGCGTGAGACTTAATGGTGATCCCGCGTTCTTTTTCCAGATCCATATCATCCAGTGTCTGAGACTGCAGTTCTCTTTGGGTAACGGTGTTCGTATACTCCAGAAGACGGTCAGCCAAAGTACTTTTACCGTGGTCAATATGAGCAATTATGCAAAAATTTCGTATGTTTTTCATTTAAGAACTTTGTAATTTGCAAAGATAAAAAAAAGCGAGAGATTTTATCTCTCTTATATTCATTGTATTAAATTATTTGGTTTTTCTCTGAAAATAAAGTGATCATTAAAATTAAACGGCTCTCACAAAATAAATTGTAAGAGCCGTCCAACATTAAAAAAATAAACTATTATGGGTTTTGCTTAGGCTTCACATTCCCGTGGTTGTGAGGCTTTCTTTCATTCATTTTATCCCGCATCATTCCTTCGGACTGAAAGAGTTTCAGTACTTTCTGGCAAGGAATCACCTGCTGCATTTTATCTGCATATTTCTTTCGGTTATCCAGCAGCTTCTGCCCTACTTCAAAACTCTGCTGAAGCTTGGCTTTTGCTTCATCATCCGATAAAGTTTCCGGATTGAAGTTGGGATCGAACTGGCTTTTGATCTGTTTCTGGTTTTCCAGATATTCATTGTAGAGCTGTGTAAATTCAGCCTTATCATCCGCATCAATATTCAGATTATCCATGACCATATTGTTCCTGAACTTGGTAAGGAGTGATTTTCTTTCTTCGGGAGAAAGATTATTAATGACTTCCTTTCTTTGTTTAGGGTCCATTTTTTTCCAGTCATAATCTGCACTCTGGGCATTCAGACCAAAACCGTACATAATAAAAAGTGCAAATAATATCTTTTTCATCTTTCTTACTTAATTATATAGATCCAAATAAACGTCCTGGGTGGAATTGCTTGCCAGTTCTGCTATTTCAGAATTGGAGAACGAATCCAGATACTCATTCATTTGAGCTTCTTCTTTCTTTGATGCGGCTTTTACCGGCTGCGCGGTTTCCTTTACATTTCCATTGGCTTTATAAGAAACATCATCATTACCTGTCTGATTAACAACTGTTTGATTACTGTTTTCAATGGAAGTTAAATCTGATTTCAGGGTTTCATAGGCCAGTTCACCTTCCGTTTTCGGTTCCTGCTTATCTGATGCATAGGTTGCTTTTGGCTGGAATGAAGGATCATTATCAGAATTGAAAACATAAGTAACCCCGAATATCAAAGCAATGGAAGCTGCTGCGGCATACATCCAGTTCAGTTTGAAAACAGGTGTTTTTATCTCTGTTTTCACTTCGCTCATTACCCGTTCCTGGATATTTTCAAATAACTGATCCGGAACTCTGTAAATGTTTTTGCGTTCTAGTTTTTCTATGTCGAACTCTTTCATCTTTGCTGTTCAAAAATTATCTCTCGTAATTTTCTTTAATATACTCTTCTATCTTTTGTTTGGCATAATGATAATTTGTTTTGAGGGTTCCTACGGACATATCTACAATTTTAGATATTTCCTCGTAAGGAAGATCATCATAATACCGCATCATAAATACCAGTTTCTGCTTTTCGGGCAGGCTTTGTATAGCATTCTGAAGCAGGATCTGTATTTCTTCGGCATCACCTTCCGTATTATCGGCAACCAGATTCTGCATGTGATACTCTGCATCTTCATCAGTTTTCTGCATCTTCTTCATCTTGTTGACCTGCTGTAATGCTTCGTTGGTAGCAATCCTGTATAGCCAGGTATACAGCTGGCTGTCATTTTTGAACTGGTGAAAATTCTGATAGGCCTTAATAAAGGTCTCCTGCAACGTATCCTGAGCAAGATCACCATCCACAATAATTCTTCTGATGTGCCAGTACAACCTGCTCTGATAAGCATCCATCAAGGCACGGACACCTTTATCCTGGGTCCGTGGATTTTGCATCAACGAAATAATTTCCGCGTCCTTGATCTTCATAAGATGCTTTCACTGTTTTGGATTACAAAAATAACCGAAAGTTAAATTACTTATTCAATTTTCAGTCCAAATATTAAAGATATTATGATTAAATTATCCCGAAACCTTTATTCAGAGGGAATGCCCGGCATATCAGAAATTTCAGTTCTTCTTCCTGCTGCAGTTTTTCCGGACTCAGCCTAAAATCTTATCTTTGTTAGATGCAAACAGTAATCATAGGTTCAGGAAATGTGGCCTACCATATGGCCAAAGCTTTTACGTTAAAAGGAATTCCTCCGGTTCAGATCTTTGGAAGAAACGGAGAGGATCTGAAGAAAATTTCTGAAGAATTCAATATTCCCTATTCTACGGAACATCTGGCAGATGCCGGTCTGTATCTGATCTGCGTAAGTGATAATTCTGTGGAAAATGTTTCTAGGATCATTACGAAAAAAGACTGTCTTGTTGCCCATACTTCAGGCTCGCTTCCCAAAGAAATACTGGCGGGGGAGTACAGAAAATCAAGCTTTTACCCCTTACAGACTTTTTCAAAATCAAAAGAGCTGGAATACGGGAAGATTCCTTTTTTCATTGAAGCAGAAAATGATGAGGATAAAAAAGTGCTGTTCGAACTGGCATCACGGATCTCTGAAAATGTAATGGAAAGCAGCCATGAGAAGAGAAAATACATTCATCTCACCGCAGTTTTTGCCTGTAATTTCGTGAATCATCTGTTCTCAAGAGCCAAAGAAATATCGGATTCCCAGGAAATTCCTTTCGGGTATTTTCTGCCGCTTATTGATGAAACGGTTCAGAAAATCCATGAAATTGAACCTAAAAAAGCGCAGACCGGGCCAGCAGTAAGAAATGACCTGAGGGTTCTGGACCTGCACGAAAAGCTGTTAAAAGACGAAAGTCTTGAAATTTATAAAACAATGAATCATTCTATTCAGAAAATGTATGAGTTATAAAGAGAAATTAAAAGATATTAAAGCCTTTGTATTCGATGTAGACGGAGTTTTTACGGATGGAAGCGTATACCTGCTTCCGGGAGGAAATATGTGCAGAGTAATGAATGTCCTAGACGGATACGCCGTAGTTAAAGCCTTAAAAAACAACTATTTAATAGGTGTCATTACCGGAGGAAATGATGAGATGGTGAAACACAGAATCAATTATCTGGGAATTGAAGATTATTATCCGAAATCCCATAATAAGATAACTGATTTTGAAGACTTTAAAAAGAAACATAACCTGAAGAATGAAGAAATCCTGACTATGGGAGATGATCTTCCTGATCTTCATATCATGGAAAGTTCTGCTATTGCTGCGTGCCCGGAAAATGCGGTTCCTGAAGTGAAAGGAATTTCCGATTATATTTCTCCGAAAAAAGGAGGGAGCGGGGCCGTACGTGATGTGATTGAACAGGTGATGAAAGTTCAGGGCAACTGGCATGATGACAACACCCAATCTGTATAAAAACGGCTTATGAAAATACTTTTAGCATCCCAGTCTCCGAGAAGGAAAGAGCTTCTTTCCGGTTTAGGCTTTGATTTTGAGGTTGTAAAAACAGACTGCGAAGAAATTCTTCCCGAAACCATCGGTGTAGAGGAAGCTGCTGCCTATTTATCGGTATTAAAGGCAGACTCTTACCAAAATCTGGAGGAAGATGAAGTTCTGCTGACTGCGGATACAATAGTGGCTATCAACGGACAGATTCTCGGAAAACCTAAGAATGAGGAAGATGCACGGCAGATGCTCAGGAGCCTTTCCGGAAAAACGCACCAGGTATTTACGGGAATCACCCTTAAAAAAGCAGATAAAACCATTACGGAAACCGATGTGGCGGATGTGGAACTGGAGGAGCTGACCGATGGTGAAATAGAATTTTATATTCAAAAGTACAGACCATTCGATAAAGCAGGCAGCTACGGTATCCAGGAATGGCTGGGTATGGCCGCGATCAAAAAGATTACGGGAAGCTTTTATACCATCATGGGACTTCCTACCCATTTGGTTTACAAAATTTTGAAAGAAATATAAATATTATTCATTATAAAATTTTATTATTTTTACAAAATCATCAAACTGCTGATAATAAAAAACGCATTAGCGAGTTATAATTGAATAATGAAAAAGAATATTTTACTCCTTTTTGTGATGTGCCTCATTGCTTCGTGTGCTACCAAAGTAAAAAAGCCGGAGCAGCGTTCAAAGCTCCTGAAAGGATTTTCCACATACTACAATACTCTTTTTAATGCAAAAGATGCATTGAACAGCGAGTTTACGAGCAGAGACAAAGGACATAAGGACAATTTCTATGCCCCTTATATTCCTATTCTTACCTATGAAGATCAGCCTTTGGGAAGTGATCTGGGCCAGAGTGCAGCTTTTGCAGAGAACTCGATGAAAATGGCACAGGTAAGTACACCTCCGCCTATGGACAGCAGGGGAGCACCTCCTTCAGGAATGCCTCCCGGAATGCCGGGAAATCCTGGGATGCCGGGAAGTGATGACAATTCCCAGAAGGGAGCTACCACATTGGAAATCGCAGAAGCTAAGGCACTGAAAGCGATCAATAAATATTCCGTTATCAGAAACGGTGAGGAGAAGAATAAGCAGATTTTTGATGCCTACATGATTCTTGTACAGTCCAGGATCTACCGGAACAAACCTCTGGAAGCGCTGGATGCCCTGAATTATGTTTTCACGCACATGAAAGAAGATAAAAGGCTTCCTCTGGCAAGAATTTATCAGGGGGTTGCTTATGATAAGATCAAAGATTATCATAAGGCCCATGAAACTTTTGCCAAACTGAAAGGGGAGGACATCAGTAAGAGCTATGCAAAACTTCTGAGCATTTACTATTCTGAATCCCTGCTGGATGCAGGTAAAAAAGAGGAAGCGGCCAAAGAGCTGGATATTGCTTACGAACTGAATTCCAACCGGAAACTGAAAAGCAGGATTGCCTACCTTAGAGGGCAGGTTCTTGAAAACCTGGGACAGAATGAAAAGGCAAGGGAAAGCTATACTTCTGCCTACAAATATGCCAATGACTTTGAATTTGAAGTAAAGTCGCAGATCGCAATTGCTAAAACCTTTAACGGAAAAGGAGATTATAACGGAGCTAAAAATTACCTGGAAGGCATCAGTAAGAAAGGAACTTACGGCTCAAGAAAAAATGAATTTTACTATGCTTTAGGGCTAATGGCCAATAAGGCAGGTAAAAAAGACGAAGCCCAGCAGTTTTTCAAAAAATCATTACATGAGAAGGTATCTGATCCTCAGGTACGTGGCCTTACCTATTACGAAATAGGAAAGAGCTACCTTGAAAAGAACGATTATATCGGAGCAGGAATTTATTATGACTCCGCTTTGGTTGCGATGACCTATGAACCGTCTAAAGTTCTTCTGAAAGACCAGTCTGCCTATATCAAAAAGATCTCCAGAAATTACTATCTGATCAAAAAGAACGACAGTATTCTTTCTCTGGCCAAAATGAATGATGCCCAGAAAACAGACTTTTTCGGCAAATACATTGCGAAACTGAAAGCGAAGGAAGAAAAAGAAGAGCAGGAAAGAAGACGTGCTGAAAGAAGCAAAGGTTTTGATACGGGAGATTACAGTTCCAATTCTATTTTTGCCAATAACTCCAATTCTTTTGAAGATTTTGGGGTAACTACAAAGGGATTCTACTTCAGCAATACGGGAACGGTAAGCAAAGGAACCTCTTCATTCAAGCAGATCTGGGGAGACCGTGCTCTTGCTGATAACTGGCGTTATTCTAAGAAAATGGCTTCTATTGAGGACATGAAGAATGAAGCCCTCGGAGTGGCGGCAGCACCCAATCCGAGACGTTTTGAACCGGCTTATTATATCGAACAGATCCCTACGGACCAGGGTAAGCTGGATCAGCTGAAAAAAGACAGGGATACTGCATCTCTGGGGCTGGGAATCATGTATCAGAATTATTTTACCAATACCCCTCTGGCTACAAAAACCCTGTATGATCTGGTAGATGTAAAACCGGAAGAAAAAGTAATGCTTCAGGCGCTGTATGAGATTTTTGCGATGAACTATGAGAAAAATCCGCAGGCTTCGGAAAGAGCCAAGCAGATCCTTCTGAAAGATTATCCTTATACTTCCTATGCTGAATTTGCCAGAAATCCGAAAAACAGTTCATTCGTGAAATCTTCCGAGGATGTTGAAAGTGAATATAAAAAAGCTTACGCGCTTTACGAGTCGGAGAAATTTGCTGAAAGCAGGGATGTGATTGATCAGACGATTCAGAAATTTCCCAAAGATGCCCTGATTCCTAAATTCTATCTGCTGAATGCTTTCAATACAGGAAAGACGATCGGCAAGGAAGTTATGATTCTTCAGCTGGAGCAGATTGCACTGAATTACTCCAAAACTCCTGAAGGCATCAGAGCCAAAGAAATGCTGAATTACCTGAAAAGTGAGCTGAGTTTCCAGGCTACTGATAATAAAGGAAATGCTGTTCCTCCCCAGCCTATGGGAATGCCGGCACAGCCTGACCAGATCCAGAACAACGGAAATATGCCGCAGAATTCTGCAGGAAACATGAAAAGCGGAATGCCACAGTCTACCGATTCGCAACCCAAGCCATCGAGAAACAGAAGTCTTACTCCTGCCAAATTACAGGAAATACAGGCAGCAGAAACCGCTCCGGTAAAACCTAAGAAATAAAAAAAAGCGAAGATTTATTCTTCGCTTTTCTTTTTCTTTACTCCATGAAAATCTTTTAAATAAAAAGGTTCAAAGTAAGCTATGTCTTCCAGTTCCTTGTTATTGAGCTTTTCCAGGGTTTTCTTAATCAGGTACTGTGCAGAAGGGTAGATGTCTTTTCTGAATTCAGCGTCCGGCAGATTCAGGATTTCCCTGGCTTTTTCAGCGCCGTCTCCTACAAAAATCACTTTTTTGTTTCTGAATTCTTCAAAAGAATGTTCATCGAGGATTTTAGCTTCCGTTTCTGATATTTCCATTCCCGTCTCACCGTCATAAACGGCTGTATAAACCTCCATTCTTCTCGCATCGATAAGTGGCACTATAAAGTCATAGTTATTGCCTAAAAAGGGCTCTATCATGCTTTCCAGGGAATTTACTGCCACCAAAGGAATTTTCAGCCCGTAGCAGAATCCTTTTGCCGAGGCTGCTCCAATTCTTAATCCGGTATACGATCCTGGACCTTTTCCTAAAGAAACGGCTTCAATTTCTTTCATTGAAATACCTGCTCCTTCCAAAGCCCATTCTACAAAGGTATGGAGGCTTTCGGACTGTTTATAGTTTTCGGAAACCTCTTCACACAGGCATAGCAGTTTTCCGTTGTCTGAAACAGCTACGGAACAGTTTTTAGAGGAGGTTTCAAGATATAGAATTTTCATAGGATAATGTACCAATTTAGCAATATGACCATCCTCCGGTAAGCCGGAGAGTCTTATTATTTTTATGCAAATTTAAACCTTTATTTTGACACTATTTTCTGTAAATTGTTCTCGGTTCTGCCTGGGCACTCGGATAAATGGTCATGTCTGAAACGCTGACATGTTTGGGAGCATTTACACAGTAAGCAATGGCATCGGCAATATCTTCCGCTTTCAGGGCTTCATAGCCTGCGTATACTGCGGCAGATTTTTCATGGTCTCCTTTAAACCTTACCATAGAGAAGTCGGTTTCCACAGCACCGGGCTGGATGTTGGTCACTTTAATACCAAATTCCGTAAGTTCCAGACGCATTCCTTCGGAGATCACATCGACTGCTTTTTTCGTGGCACAATAAACTACTCCGTTGATGTAAGTCTGTCTTGCCGCTACTGAACTAATGTTTACAATATGACCCGAATTTCTTTCTTTCATGGAAGGGATAATCATTTTGGAGACATACAGCAATCCTTTTACATTTCCGTCGATCATAGAATCCCAATCGTCTGTCTTTCCGGCAGAAAGAGGATCAAGACCATGAGCGTTTCCTGCATTATTGACGAGTACATCAATGTTTTTCCATTCTTCAGGTAGGGAGTTTACAGCGGCTTCAACTTCTTCAGAATTTCTTACATCAAACCTTAAACTAAATACTTCGGTAAAAGCGGACAGCTCGTTTTTCACCTGTTCAAGAACTTCTTTTCTTCTTCCACAGATAATGATCCTGTTTCCCTGCTTTGCGAAGAGTTCTGCTGTGGATTTTCCTATTCCGGATGTGGCTCCGGTGATGAGTATTGTTTTCATAATTTTATTAATGCATCAATGAAACAGTGTAACAATTTACCCAAAATTGTATTCCCGCTTCACAGATTGTTATATCTAATTTGCATCCAATGCCTGAAAAGCATCGGCAATATGTTCTACCGTTAAGTTTTTATTTTCATCAGGAAGCACGGAGATGATGTCAAATCTTACTTCATTGTGTTTATTGAATTCTTCCAGATAATGATTGGCTGCAGATACAATAGATTTGATTTTAGCTTTGGTAACAGCTTCCTGGGGCAGCATAAAAGCATCGGTAGATCTTGCTTTTACTTCGACAATGACAATAAGATCTTCTTTTTCGGCAATAATATCAATTTCAGCTTTTTGAAACCGGAAATTGCGGACCAGGATTTTATAATCATTTTTCAAAAGATACTCCGCGGCTAAATCTTCTGCTTTTTTTCCGAAATCGTTGTGATCTGCCATTATTTAAAGGATAGTTTATGATTCTTTTATATTCTTACTTCTTTTTTCTGACAGTCCCATGAAAATTGCCGGGTAAAAATCCTGAAATCAGATTTATCCGTAACAGGATAAACGCTGTCATTCCGGTTATCCGGGATAATATGAACCTGTTTATCCACTGTAAAACCCAATCTATTTTCAAGTTTATAGGTTTTATAATCTGTATGATCAAATCTGTTCCTGCTCCAAACTGTTCCTCTGTCGCGGTATTGGTATAAAGTGTAGTGGTCTCCGCACGGACATTTTTCTCTCCGTTCGATTTTGAGGCTTCTATGAAAAAAGATAAAATACGTTCCTATACTCATCAAAAAAATGATATACATAAAACCTTTTATTCTGTTTGGGGTAATTCTATTTTCTTCTGATTTCATTTGAGAGAAACAATTATTTTTTATTGAATCTTACAGCTTTTCCTTCTGAAGCTATTTCAAATTCCTGATCTATCCAGACCATAAGTTCAGAATGAAATCCTAAGAATATATCTTTACAGTCCTTTTCAATTTTAATGGCTGAAGGATGATAAGGAACTTCAATATATTTTTTCTCATTATTCACCACAGTTCCTTAGATATAAATTCTCCCATAAAACCTGGTGAATAACTATATCTAAGAATGCAATTTTTCATTTTAAAAATCAATCTTTACCTTGTCCGTAATTTTTATTTTAGCAGTTCCACCGATCAGGAGAGGCCTGTTGTCTTTAATATGTCCGTTGGGGAAGCCAAATACTGCCGGAAATTTATATTTTGAAATTCTTTCCGAGATCAGGGTATAGGCAAAAGCGTCAAAGCTTTCTTCGTAATCTTTATTTTCCTTTTCATCGCCCATATTGGTCATTCCGCCTATGATCAGTCCTTTTATCTTTCTGAAAACTCCGGCAAGTTCCAGGCTCATGATCATCCGGTCGAGTGCATAAAAGTTTTCACCGATATCTTCAATAAACAGGATCTTATCTTTGAAACTGAAAGAATAGGGGGTTCCCAGAAGGGCGTAGATAAGGGCTAAATTACCTCCCACCAGTTCTCCTTCCATATTCCCCGGCTTATTCAATTCATGTGATTTTAAGTCGTATTTAAGCTTTTTTCCCTTTAATAGATTAAAGATCAGATCATAGCTTTCATCTGTCACTCCGAACCCTGATGTTTTGATCGTCTGCCCGTGAATGGAAGCAAAGCCTTTTTTCAACAGGTAGCTCTGTATGACTGTGTTATCGGAATAGCCGATATACCATTTCGGATTTTCAGTAAATCCTTTCAGCTTCAGATGCTGAATCAGATGCTGGCAGCCGTAGCCTCCTCTGGAAGCCCATACTGCACTGATGTCTTTATCATTCAGGGCCCAGTTGATATCTTTTATTCTTTCCTGTTCTGTTCCGGCGTAGTTGTATCCGTTTGAAAATTTAGTGTACAGGTGTTCACCTAAAACAGGCTCAAACCCTTTTTCTCTGATCATTTCTATCCCTTTTTCCAGTTGGGAAGCCTCTACGGCTCCTGCAGGGGAAATCACAGCTATTTTGGCCCCTTTTTTCAGGGGTTCCGGAAAGATAATTTTTTTCATTTGGTCTTTTGGTATTTAACTTCTTTTTTTTCTGCTTCTTCCAACTGCCGGTCAAACTGATTGAATTTTTTAAAGCTCTGCAGGAAGATAAAGAAACTGAAAACGATCAGAATGACTCCAACACCTCTTCTGATCTGGTTGGCCAGTTTCTGGGTCAGTTTATCGTGAAATTGTTTGGCAAGAAATATTTTAGCCAGATCAATACACAGGTAGGTACCGATTACAATGCTTATATACAGGATAAAACTGCTGGTATCAGGGTACTGGTTTCTTACGGAGATCACCGTTACCAGCCAGAAAAGGATTACGCCTACATTTAATAAATTAAAGAAAAACCCGTTAAAAAAGGTTTTAAAATAGTTCTGGCCGATGATTTTTTCTTCTCCGGGCATATGCATTTTGGTTTTGGTAACCATCATCACAATCCCGTAAATGAAGATCAGGATGGAAGTGATCCTGTAAAAACCCGGGTGTTTATCTATGAGTGTTACAATATCTGCACTGGCATAATAGGCGGCAACGATACATAAAAGATCAGCCGTTATGACTCCCAGATCCAAAGACAGTGCATGTTTTGGTCCTCTGGAAAAACTGGTTTCTATCAAAAGGAAAAAAATGGGCCCTATAAAAACCAGACTCAGCATGAATCCTAATACAATAGCAGAAAGTACGAGTTCAAACATTCAGTAATATTTAAAATGAAAAATAATTTTCATTCCGTTTTATACAAAGTTATACTTTATGATTTAATTATTCAATAAAGTTGTGATATATCAATGTTTATTTTACCTGCTATTTGGGGAAAAGATCGGGAAGACTGAAAGGAGGGAAGTTAAAGCAACATGAAAAAAACGAACGCAGATTAAAACACCACTATTTTAATTTTCTAAAAAAATAAAGAGGTTATTCCTACTTTTTGGAACAACCTCTTTTTCTTATTTTGTTTCCGGGTATTTTTACCCGAATTTAATTTCAGTTTTCTTTATCTAAACAATTCTCACTGTAAGCAAATTCAAAGTCTTTTCTAATTTTGAACCCCAAAAGGCCTCTTTCAAATGTATAAGTAATCTGATTTCTAAACAACATTCTTTTATAATCAATAAAAAAACTTCTGGTCATATAGGAATATTCATAGGCATTTCCACTTAGATAAATATAGGTGGTTTTACCTTTCTGACGGCTATTTCTTGCTCCAACTTCAGCAATCATATTTTTATAACAATATGTTTCTTTAGTAGGATTAATTCCTGTAACATAATTTACCAAAAAGAACCCATTGATTATAAGGGGAAGTGTAACTCCAAAAAAATATTTTTTCCCCAGCTTTTTAACAGCTATGATATTTCTGTTGATTAAAATATTACATAATACAACAAGAAGAATCATAGCAAGCACAAACAGATAAAAATTGATAACAGTATTAAAAATTACTGTTATCAACAATATTGTATTAAGAATACTAAATACGATATACTTATCTACTGCAGTCATTACTCAACAACCTTAAAATCCAGCTGTTTCTGAATCAGGTTGGCTTTCACCACTTTGATCTGAATTTCATCGCCCAGCTGGTATTTCTTGCCTGTTCTGGTTCCGTATACTGCGTGGGTTTTTGCTTCATACATATAAGAATCGTCTACCAGGTCTCTTAATTTGATGAGTCCTTCCGCTCCGTTTTCAGGAATTTCTACCCAGAAACCAAATTCTGCAACTCCTGAGATTACTCCCCTGAAGGTTTCACCCAGATGTTTTTCCATGAACTTCACCTGCATGAATTTAATGGAATCTCTTTCTGCATCTGCTGCCAGCCTTTCCATAGCACTGCAGTGTTTTGATTTTTCTTCCAGTTCCTGTTTGCTCGGAGATTTTCCGCCATCCAGATAATGCTGAAGAAGACGGTGTGCAATAAGATCCGGGTAACGGCGGATAGGAGAGGTGAAATGGGTATAATACTCAAACCCCAGCCCATAGTGACCAATTGGTTCTGTGGAATATACCGCTTTGCTCATACTTCTCATGGCCAGCGTTTCGATCATATTTTCTTCGCCTTTTCCTTTCACATCATGAAGAAGTTTATTCAAAGACTCCGCTACCTTTTTGGTATTGGCCAGATTCATTTTATATCCGAAAGTAGCAACAAAGTCTCTCAATGATTCCAGCTTTGCAGGATCCGGATCATCGTGGACCCTGTATATGAAGGTATTGCCGGTAATTTCTCCTTTTCTTGTCAGGGATACGAACTCGGAAACTTTTTTATTGGCCAGAAGCATAAATTCCTCGATCAGGTGATTGGAATCTTTACTGATTTTAAAATAAACTCCTACCGGTTCATTATTTTCATCAAGATTGAACCGTACTTCACTTCTGTCAAAAGTAATGGCCCCTTTTCTGATACGTTCGTTACGCATGATCTTTGCCAGTCTGTCAAGAACATTAATCTCTTCTGCCAGATCTCCTTTACCGGTTTCGATACGCTCCTGAGCTTCTTCATAGGTAAATCTTCTGTCTGAATGGATCACGGTTCTTCCAAACCACTGTTTCTGAATTTCAGCCTGATCATTCAGCTCAAAAACTGCTGAAAAGGTATATTTATCTTCATTCGGACGGAGTGAACATACATCATTACTCAATACTTCCGGCAACATCGGAACCACCCTGTCTACAAGATAGACGGAAGTTGCTCTCTGATAGGCCTCATCATCCAGAATTGTTCCCGGAACCACATAATGCGATACATCAGCAATATGAACCCCGATTTCCCAGTTTCCGTTTTCCAGTTTCCTGATAGACAGGGCATCATCAAAGTCTTTTGCATCTTTAGGGTCAATGGTAAATGTGCAGATCTTACGCATATCCCAGCGCTTTGCCACTTCTT
This sequence comes from Chryseobacterium indologenes, assembly GCA_002439165.1. Taxonomy (GTDB): domain Bacteria; phylum Bacteroidota; class Bacteroidia; order Flavobacteriales; family Weeksellaceae; genus Chryseobacterium; species Chryseobacterium indologenes_E. The sequence goes on along the minus strand of DJTE01000048.1, from coordinate 328,903 downwards.
CATCCGTAATGCTCCTGTCAATTCTGTCCGCATCCAGTTCCACTTCTTTCGGAAACTCGTAAGGAAGGCCGTATTCTGCAAGAATAGAGTGGATCTCCGTCTCATGCTCTCCCGGAGCTCCCAGTACCTGTGTAATTTCTCCTTCAGGGTTTTTATCACCGGGTTTCCATTCGGTCATTTTTACGATCACCTTATCGCCGTCTTCTGCACTATTGAATTTATTCTTCGGAATAAAGATATCGGTATGGATTGATTTTTTATCACAAACCACAAATCCGAAATCTTTGTGGGCAACCTTCTGAAAAGTTCCTACAAATTCCGTTCTTGCTCTTTCCAGCACTTCCAGTACCGAGCCTTCCAGCTTTTTTCCTTTGAAATGATAGGTTATAATTAAAACCTTATCACCCTGCAAGGCATCTTTTACGTTTTTGGAATGGATAAAGATGTCGTCTTCCAGACCTTCAACGCTTACATAGGCATTCCCGGACTGGTTAAAATCAATTGTTCCGGTAAGTGTTCCTGCAATTTTCAGGTTCACGATATATTTTCCTTTGTCTACTTCTTTGATCTTTTCAGAGGCCTGAAGCTTATGCAGAGCCTGAATCACCTGTTCTCTCTGTCTTGGATTCTTATGGTCTATTCCGTCTGCAATCTGTTTATAGTTATAGATTTTAGACGAATTAGCATTCATAAAACGGAGGATCTGTCTTCCGATCTCCATCAGTTTATGGTCATTTTTCTGACTTATATATTTTCTTTTTTTTGACATTTTAATGTTAATTTAATTGTTGTGAGTTCTCATAATCCGCTTTTGAAATTTCAATAACCGAGCCGTTTTTGAATTCAAAATAACAGATCAGGTCCCCCAGCCATACTTCGGCTTTGTTTTTCTTTTTTTCCGTATTGATATTCAAAGTTATGAAATCACTCTCCGGAATGATTAGTTCTTTGGTGTTTGCTGCTTTTACAAAATTACCTTTAATATTATAAACAATTCTGTAATCCAGTTTAGATTGGGGAACTCCTTTAAAGTTCAATTGCTCTACATATTCGCCATAGTAAACACCTATTGCAGATCTTGGAACCGGAATAATGGTTTTATCCGGAAAAAGACCGACAAATTTCTTAAAGTTTCTTACGTCCCAAAAAGACCTGAATTTCAGGCTATTTAACAGATTAACTGCTGAATAATCTGTTCTGTCCATTCCACACCCTGCCGTAGAAACATTGAGAACGCCAACATAGACTATTTTATGTTTAACCGATTTTTTATCAATCTTTTTAAAAAGCAGGTCTGCAAGAGCATGAAAATTATATCCTTTTGTTCTGGCAGTAAAATCCTCTTCAACTTTATTAAGCTCTTCCTGTGTATAATAATGACGGACGTAAGGAGCACATCCCTGGAGTTCAGCAGTTCCCGGTACAGTTGGGCACGCATCATCCTTATCCAGAATACCGTCACCATCTACATCCGTCCACGGGCAGCCGTTGTTTTCCACAGGGCCTGCTATTGTAGGGCATGCATCATCTTTGTCCGGTGTGCCATCTCCATCCTCATCCGGCCAAAGACAGCCTTCATTTTCTTCCGGTCCGGCTTCTTCGGGACATTTATCCAGGTAAAATAATGTACCATCTCCATCCGTATCAGAAAGACATATTTTTTTACTGAATTCTTTTCTGCATTTTTTAAAAGCATCCTGATTGGCTATTTCCTGGGCATGGAAAGTATGTATAACTAAAAGTAATAGTAAAGATGCTTTTATTTTCATTGGTTTTTAGTTTTTAATAATATTTATCTTATCAATTTTCAATCCAGAATTATTCCACGGTCACAGGCTTCTTCAGGTTTGTATCTGATTTTTGTAACATAGCCTTTGCTGCAGTTACAGTCTGTCTTTCCTTCAGCAAATTTTGACTGCATCAAAACCGGAATCCCATTTTCATTAATTACATAAGACTGCGTAAGATTATACTGCTTAATATCTTTTTTGAATCCAGTTTCATAATGCCTGGCAATACGGAGTTCCGAGAAGAGTTTACCGTTTTTATACACACTCTTTTTATAAAACGGATCGTCTTCAGTTTCATGAAATATATATTCATCAAACTCATTTTCCCTTTGGTGAAAAGTATAAACTAGCTGATTATTATCGTTAAACAGATTAAAAAATACTTCATAATTTTTATTATTCTCCTGTTCTTTGCTGTAAAAAATAAGATAATTCTTTTTGGAAGCAGGATTATATTTATAATAATCCGGGAATTTTATATTCTCAACAGTTCCTTTATATGAAAACTTCCTGGAGTATGAATAATAAAATGGCCATCCGTCTTTTTCATTATATGACCATATTTTATCCTGTCCGTATTCATCATATCTTATACTGTCTTTTGTACCGGGAAAACAGGTTACATCTTTCTTCTTCATGCTAATCAGATATTCTGAAAATTCATCTTTGAAATCCTCATATCTTCCAAAGAATTTCAACCCCTTTGAAAATGATATCTCAGAAATATTTTTCCCGGGATTTTCCATACAGTAGGTTCTGAATTTTTTGATACTGCACTCAAGTCTGTCTCTTTTTGCCAGCTGTCCGGATGCTCCCAAAAATAAAAACAGGAAAAGAAAGGTAAGATAAGTTCTCATAAAAGCAGGTTTATGGTTTCCTTAATTTTTGGTTATTACTCAAATTTCAATTTTGTTTTCAATTAAAAACTAAAACTTTAGTTTTATTAAGCTCAATACAAATAGGGGGGAAAACTCAGGATAAATTGTTTTAGATACAGAACAGAAAATTCTGTCAGGCAGTGCAAAGATATAAAATAAATAATAAATAAGGCCTGTAATATGATTTACAAGCCTTTATATTTTTAGCAAACTGCAATTTTATCAACTCTGTTCTGATGTCTTCCTCCTTCAAAATCCGTAGTAAGGAACTTTTCAGCAATTTCAATAGCCAGTTCTTTGGAAATAAACCTTGCCGGCATTGAGATCATATTGGCATCATTATGCTGTCTTGCCAACGATGCAATCTCCGGCATCCAGCATAATGCACAGCGGATCTTCTGATGTTTATTGGCAGTGATCTGTACCCCGTTTCCGCTTCCGCAGATTAAAATTCCGAGTTCATTTTCTCCGTTTTCCACAGAAGTGGCGGCAGGGTGCACAAAGTCCGGATAATCCACACTGTCTGTGGAAAACGTTCCAAAATCCTGAACTTCAAAGCGTTCTGAAAGATAGTTTTTAACAATCTCCTTGTATTCATAGCCTGCATGGTCTGCAGCAATCGCTATTTTTCTTTTCATAATACCTGTATTAAGTCTTGTATAGATTTTATTTCATGACAAAGGTAAGAATAATAACAATTGATGTTAGTAAACCGGGAGTTAATTGTGAAAACGTCTGTGAATAACTGTGGAAAACTTTTATCAAGTTTATATTTTTTAACATTAAATTATTTCGTAATGGAAAATTAATCCGGAAACTTTAACCACAATTTTCCAAATCTTTTTCACATTCAATCTTAGGTTTTTCCATAAAAAAATTACTAATAACGGTTTTCATTCAAAGTTATCAACAACTGTGAATAAGTATGTGAAAAGGCAGGTTTACAGCATTTTATATTGTGAGTTAAATATGAATTGTATCTAAACTGAATGTTACCAACTTTTAGCTTAAAACTTATCCCCTAAACTAACAACACTCAACAACAAAGACATTATTCTTTTTTTTAAAAGAGAAAAAATTGTTGATTAATGAATGTTGAGGCTGCGGGAAAGTTTTTGAAAACTTTTATTTCAACGGATCTGTTGAAAAAGTTTAAAACCTTACATTTGTGAAACGAAAAAATCAATGTTACTTATGAAAACAATCAATGATTTCAATTTTAAAGATAAGAAGGCTCTGGTGCGTGTGGACTTCAATGTTCCGCAGGATGACCAGCTTAACGTAACGGATAATACGAGGATCTCAGCGGTGAAGCCAACGGTAGAGAAAATCCTTAAGGACGGAGGTTCTGTAATCCTGATGACTCACCTTGGAAGACCAAAAGGAGAGGTTAAGAATGAGTTTTCCCTGAAACATATTAAAGATGAAGTTTCCAGGGTTCTTGGTCAGGAAGTGAAGTTTGTTGAGGAATGTGTAGGAGAGAAGGCTGAAAAAGCATCTTCTGAGCTTCAGCCGGGAGAAATTTTATTGCTGGAGAATCTGCGTTTTCATAATGAAGAGGAAAAAGGAGATGAAGAATTTGCTGAACAGCTTTCTAAATTGGGAGACGCTTATGTGAATGACGCTTTCGGTACAGCTCACCGTGCTCATGCTTCCACAGCAGTTATTGCTAAATATTTTCCTTCAACTAAATATTTCGGTCTTTTAATGGCTAAAGAGCTTCAGGCCATTGATAAAGTTCTGAAAAGCGGTGAAAGACCTGTTACAGCTATCCTTGGAGGATCAAAAGTTTCAACTAAAATTACCATTATAGAAAATATACTTCCCGCAATCGACAATCTGATTGTTGGAGGCGGTATGGCTTTCACTTTTATTAAAGCATTGGGAGGGAAAGTAGGTAATTCTCTGGTAGAAGAGGATAAACTTCCTTTAGCTCTTGAAATTCTTGGTAAAGCTAAAGAGCATAATGTGAAAGTTTACTTACCGTCTGATGCTATTATTGCGGAAAGCTTCAATAATGATGCGGACAGAAAGGAGGCTGATATTTATGCGATTCCTGAAGGATGGATGGGGCTTGATGCCGGTCATAAATCAAGAGATCAGTTCAATGATGTTCTTCTGAATTCCAGAACTATTCTTTGGAATGGACCGATCGGGGTTTTTGAAATGTCTAATTTTGCCGGAGGAACTGTCGCTCTTGGAGACAGTATTGCCGAAGCAACGAGTCTGGGAGCTTTCTCATTAGTAGGAGGAGGGGACAGTGTTGCTTTTGTTAAGCAGTTCGGTTACGGAGATAAAGTAAGTTATGTTTCTACCGGAGGTGGAGCGATGCTTGAAAGCCTTGAAGGTTTGGAACTGCCAGGTGTAGCTGCAATCAATAATTAACAGATATTACATTTGATATTTTAAAGCTTGCTAATAATATTAGCAGGCTTTTTTATGTACCAATCTTTTGTAAAAACTCTGCATTGACCGGGAATAGAAAGTATTTTGTTATATAACTTTTGGTTATAGTTGGAAGGTCTATAAGGTATGAAGTATCTTTCAGTCTGCTGCTTATTCTTTAAAGTATATGGCAAGGATCTGCCTTAATTTTGAATGGATCTATTCTCATATTTTCTGATGTGAATCATATGTTCATCATCTTAAGATGTGGTGACAGTTTGAGTTGGATTATGATATTTAAGGAATCTTTGAAGTTATTAGAATTATATGTTAATCAATATTATTATCGGGCCGCTTTACATGGTTTGCCTTAGATCATGTATTGAATCTCTATGAACAGAATATTTCTGCGGGGCACTTTGTAGAATTCAGATCACTTTATATTCACCTATTGATCATAGACTGTAATATTTTATGTAAGTCAGAATTTATAATTCCTGGCTATGGGTTAAGTTAATAGGCAAGTTTATGTTTAAATCCAAAGTATCGGCGTATGATTCCCTGATGCTTAAACTTATTTGATTTATTTTATTTCATATAATAGTGATAATGTTATAATTATCTGATTTTTAGTATTTAAACTAATTTTTAGTTTTGTATAAATTTTCTTTTCCAGTTTTAAATTTAGATTATATTAATTCTGTAAAGTTCTTTTTTGAGAAATTATTTCGTTACTATTTAAATAGCGTTTTTTCATCTTAATGATGGTTCTTCAATTTCAGCAGATGATTTCCTGATGTTTATGAAATGTATATTGCCCTTATTTTTTGAATGTAGGTTTATTCTTGAAATCAGAGAAAAGAAAGTTTGTTTTTCTGTTAAGGTTACAGGTTTTCGTAATTCAGGAGGCTTCATGAATTTCTGAATGGTGTTTTCAAAAGTACGATCATTTATTAAGTAGGGGAGCGCTGGTTATTTTCGCCAATCCTGTTTCTTTAAAAATATTTAAAAAAAGGAATAGGTCTCTTAGGTTTCTTTCTGTTTTTTATTTTCCAGATAAAGTTTGGCATTAAGAGTTTTTTTCTATTCGTTTGTGATTTTAAGTTGAAAAGTTCCAAAAAATGACTTTCAGAATTATGCCTTAAATCGATTTTCTATAATTTTCCATAGTTTTATATGTTAATCAAGAAATAAACGTTAAATACAGTGTTTCTGAAGGAATTTACTTTTAATATGCCATATTTTTACTTTTTTACTCTGTATTTTCTTTGATTTTCTCTATTGTTGTTTTTTTGATTCATTATACAGTTAATTTCATTTTGCTGTATTATGAGTTTGTTTATTCTTGGAAAAAGTTTAACAGGGTAGAGTGAAAAGAAAGTTGAATTGATTTTTTGTTTTGAAAATAGAAAACTGTAAGCTGCTATTCTGGCTTTAAAAAATAAAACTCAGGAAATTTTTTCCTGAGTCTTGTAAATTTTGGGTTAATATGCTAAAAAATGACCTCCATAAATACCTTAAAAATCGATTTTCTAATATTTTTCGATAATATATATCAAACTGGAATATTCGTTCGAAAAAAGTGCCTTTACGTTCGAAATAGTTCCGTAGATACTTGCTTTTAGCCAGAAAAGCGGTGATTTTTTATATTTTTCGCTGAGCATGGAGATATAGTAAGAGTCCAGGATCAAAGGTTTGATCTTTCTCATTCTCCAGTCTGGATTTTTAGAAATAAGACTTTCCATTCCGTTTTTGGAAAAATGATAGATGTGTCTTGGTACATCATAAGCAGCCCAATACTCTTTATAATGTTGGGCATCGTAAGAAGTAGGATTGGGAACGGCAATCACAAGGAGTCCTTTGTCTTTTAATTTTGCACGAAAAATATCCAGCATTTCATCCTGATTTTGGATATGCTCAAAAACATGCCACAGCGTAATTGCATCTAAGCTTTTGTCTTCAATTAAATGAATGTCATCCAGAATTTTTGCTTTGGTAATTTTCCCTTCCGCTGCTTTTCTTGCATCTGCATCGGGTTCGAAACCTAAAGTTTCAAAATCATTTTCTATATATTTTACAAATTCTCCTGCGCCACATCCGTAATCCAGAACTTTTGCTCCTTTTGGTATTCTTTCTGCAAGGATATTTCTTTTGTAATTGAGATTAAAAGACTGAAGAAATTTATACAGTTTTTCTTTCAGGCTTCCCGAATCCTGATGATGAGAAATGTAATCTTCACTTTCATAATATCTGGAAATATTGGATGGGATAGGGGAGGTCTTAAAAACTCCTTTTGTATCAGTTTCTTTAATTTCAAAAATTTCCTGTGAAAGAAAATGATCTTTTATTTTCATTAGTGTCTGTCCTTTTATCATAAAAATTAAGATATTTATAAGTATTGATAGCCTTTATAAATACCTTAACTTTATATTGTTTTTAAAAAATGTTTCACGTGAAACATTTTGAATTTATCTACCCAGGTATACCAGTAAAACATTAATATCTGCAGGAGAAACACCACTTATTCTTCCGGCTTGTGCTATTGTTTTCGGTTTTACGTTGGTCATTTTCTGTTTGGCTTCTGCGGAAAGGCTGGAAAGTTTGGAATAATCGAAATCGTCAGGGATTTTAATGTTTTCAAGACGGTTCAGTTTGGCAACATTTTCCTTTTCTTTTTCTATATAGCCTCTGTATTTGATATTAATTTCAGCCTGTTCTCTTACTTCATCACTGTACTGAGAAGAAAAGTTTCTGATGTTTTCAATTTCATCCAGTTTTTCCAGGGTCATATTAGGTCTGGTAAGAATCTGTGCTGCTCTGTATGCCTGATCTACCGGACTGCTTTCAATAGATTTCAGAATAGGGTTGATGATTCCGGGTTTTAAAGAAGTTTCGCGTAAAAACTCTTCAAGTTGTTGACTTTCAGATAGTTTAGCTTCTACTTTTCTTAATCTGTCCTCTTTGGCAAGACCTAAATTAAAAGCTTTCTCTGTTAACCGGATATCTGCATTATCCTGTCTTAAAAGAAGTCTGTATTCGGCGCGGGAAGTAAACATTCTGTACGGTTCTTCCGTTCCTTTGGTAATGAGATCATCGATAAGTACTCCGATATAAGCTTCATCCCTGTTGAGAATGAATTCTCCTTTTTCATGTACTTTATTGTGTGCATTGATACCGGCAATTAAACCCTGTCCTGCTGCTTCTTCATATCCTGTGGTTCCGTTGATCTGCCCGGCAAAATATAAATTGTCGATCAGTTTGGTTTCTAAAGTATGTTTCAGCTGGGTAGGAGGGAAGTAATCATATTCAATAGCATATCCGGGACGGAATACTTTTACATTTTCAAATCCTGGAATATGTTTCATTGCTTTGATCTGTACATCTTCAGGAAGCGAAGAACTGAATCCGTTCACGTAGATTTCCACGGTTTTCCATCCTTCCGGTTCTACGAAAAGCTGGTGTCTGTTTCTTTCTGCAAAACGGTTGATCTTATCTTCAATGCTCGGGCAGTATCTTGGCCCTAAACTTTGGATAGTTCCATTGAACATAGGACTTCTGTCGAAACCTTCGCGCAGAATATCATGTACGGTTTCGTTGGTGTAAACGATATGGCAGCTTAACTGTTTTGTTAATTTAGGAGTATCAAGGTAACTGAATTTTTGAGGATTTTCATCTCCTTTCTGTTCTTCCATTTTAGAATAATCCAGACTTCTGCCGTCTACTCTCGGAGGAGTACCGGTTTTCATTCTTCCTGCTTCGAAACCTAAAGTTACCAATTGTTCTGTGATTCCGAATGCTCTCGGTTCTCCCATTCTTCCTCCTCCTAATTGTTTATCGCCAACATGGATCAATCCGTTAAGAAAAGTTCCGTTGGTTAAAACTACGGATTTCCCTTTGATCTGAATTCCCAGGGAAGTAACAATTCCGGTCACTTTATTGTTTTCTACAATCAGCTGTTTTACCATATCCTGAAAGAAATCAAGATTGGGAGTGTTTTCTAATGCGAGTCTCCATTCTTCGGCAAAAAGCATTCTGTCATTTTGAGTTCTTGGAGACCACATGGCCGGACCTTTTGAAAGGTTCAGCATTTTAAACTGTATGGCAGATTTATCTGCTACGATCCCGGAGTATCCTCCCATCGCATCAATCTCACGAACGATCTGTCCTTTGGCAATTCCACCCATTGCCGGGTTGCAGCTCATCTGTCCGATGGTCTGCATATTCATGGTAACAAGTAGGGTCTTTGAACCTAAATTGGCTGCCGCTGCTGCTGCCTCGCAACCTGCATGTCCGGCACCTACTACAATTACATCATATGTTTCTGAAATCATTTTATTATGCTTGTTTTAAGCCTTTTATATTTAATAATCTGCGAATGTTTCACGTGAAACATTTTTCGAAAATGCACTGGAGATGATTTCTTATTGTGCTTATAATTGAATGAGTTAGGAATTGATATTTAAGTGATTCTTCAATTGCTAACCCTTTGCATTATGGTATTTCTCCAAATAGAAATCTTCTTTTCTGCGCATCTCTTTTTCCTCTTCTTCAGTCTTGTCTTTGTATCCTGCAAGGTGCAGAATTCCATGAGCAAGAACTCTTCTTAATTCATCTTCATAATCTCTGGAAAGAGTAGAGGCATTATCCGAAACGCGTTGCAAAGATACAAAAATCTCTCCGCTTATTGTTTTGCCTTTTACATAATCAAAAGTGATGATATCGGTATAATAATCATGCTGAAGATAATCCTGATTAATCTTCAGCAGGTATTCGTCATCACAGAAAATGTAGCTGATTTCGCCAGTTTTTTTTTCTTCTGAAAGAATAATATCTTCCAGCCATTGTTGGTAATCTGTGGGTACAGATTCCGGTAAGTTTTCGTAAAAGAATTGTATCATTGTATTAAAACCAGTGTCCTAATATAACACTGAATATGCCTTTTTGATTATTTTTTAATGAATGGCTAAAGTTTATTTTAATCTGCCCGAAAGGAGATTTATACCCGGCAGTAAGCCCCAGGGAACTGAAATTTACTTTTACCGCATCTTCAAAACTTATATCGTCGGAAAGATTGGCAAAGCTGAAGTTTCCGCTCAGAAAATAGTTTTTATTGAATTTAAACTGAACATCGTTGGAAACCAGTATCACGTTATTGGCATTAAGCTGGGCAAAATAGAAGCCTCCGAAGCTTTTGAAATTAACCATATTCTGTTCAAAAATTCCACCCAGTCTGTACTGGTAAAATTCAGGAAGATCATCGCCGAGGGTAATTCCTCCATACAGATTCAGACGGTAGGTAAACTGTTTTGAAAGCGGAACATTAAGCCTTATATCCGCTTTAATCTGAATAATTCTTTTTTCTACTTCAGATTTAAGAAGATCCACTACTTTCCCTTCTGTATTGATATAAATACCTCTTGAAGGAAAATCTTTGTCGTTCTGGGTATCGCTTTTTAAGAATACATACGGGTTCAGAAAACGCATATACCGCTTATTCAGGCCGTTTATTTCCGCTCCGAAGTAATCATGGCTGATTCCGCCTCCGATCGCAAATTTATCCTTCCATACAGACTGTATAAAGGCTTCATTTCTGAACCATTCCCATTTGTCAACAATATTATTGTCTACATTTTTCAGATCGAAACTCATTCCGGAAGAATAAATTCCGAAACCCGGAATATATCCGTTATCAATAAAATAGTTCAGGTAGTATCTGGGTTTATCTCCAACCACTACATCCAGGGAAATATTTGAATTTTTAAAAAGAAGGCGTTTTGCTGAATAATTCAGGAGCAGACCTGTCTTGAAAACTTCATCATAATGCAGACCTACTTTCAGAAAATGACGGGCATCATCTTCGGTTACATAGAGCTTAAGGTAGCTGGCATCATTTTCAGGTATAATATCGTAGGTAATGAACTTGTAATTATTGGTGGCGACTAACCGGTCTATTTTTTTGTTGATACTTCCATAGGTCTGCATAGAGGGGAGACGTAATCCCATTTTACCCAGAACGTAGTTTTTACCGTAAATTCTGCTTCCTTCCAGCGAGATACTGTCAATCTTATAAACGTTCGAATATATTGGATTTATGCGCTGTCTGAGACGGTCAAACGGCCGTTTCGGAAGCTGGTCCAGTACTGCGGTATATTTCATCCCTTCCGCATAGCCGCTGTCAAGAATTTTTTTCTTCTCATCATAGCTTGTGGCCGTCATTCCTTTCAGATTGGGTTTGATGTTGATGTCGGTATATTTATACTGTCTTTTCGTATCTCTTTTGATTCCGAAATCAATAACCTGGTTAAGGATTGAAATAATACTGCTTAAATCCTCTCTTTTGGAAAGATCCTGGTTAAGGTCCACACCGATGACGATATCGATTCCTTTGTCCTTTAACGGCTTCGAGGGATAATTGACGGTCATCGCACCGTCAATATAGATACTGTCTCCGATTTTTACAGGATCCATCAGGGAAGGAAAAGCAGAGCTTGCCATAATGGACTGTACAAGATCCCCTTTTTCAAAGATCTCCATATTTCCGCTTTCCAGATTGGTGGCCACACACATAAAAGGAATGGGAAGTTTTGAAAAGTCGTCGATATTGGAAACATTCTTGAATAGTTCCTTAAGCAGATAAACGTTTCTCTGTCCTGTACTGATGGAGGAGGGCAGCGATATTTTTCCGTTCTTTAACGGAATGGATAAAAGATATTTGTCTACGGATTTATTGAAAAAAGAAGATTCCTGCCTGGATTTCGGATCCATAATCAAAGAATAAAAATCGGTATCCATGACAATTTTCTCTATTTCTTTTCCTGAATACCCTGAGGCGTACAATCCGCCCACAATGGCACCCATACTGGTTCCGGCAATATAATCTACTTTCACTCCCAGCGAATCTAATACTTTCAGTACTCCGACATGTGAAAAACCTTTGGCTCCTCCGCCGGCAAGCGAAAGTCCTATCCTGGGATTTTTCGGAATAACCAGATCCTTTTTTACCTGGGATTGGATCATCAGTAAGGGGAATATGAAAAATAGAAACAGGAGTTTTCTCATAGCTAATCTTTTATATAAATCCGTTTCACCCGGGGCGAAATAGAGGTTAGTACTTCATAGGTTATCGTTTTGCAGTATCCTGCAAATTCTTTCAGACTGGGCTGAGCATTAAAGATAGTAACTTTATCGCCTTCTTTTACATTGGGAATATGGTCTACATTGATCATCATCATATCCATGCATATATTTCCTACGATCGGAGCTAAGGTTTTGTTCACCCCCAAACTTCCGACCTGATTTCCGATAAGTCTCGGAATACCGTCTGCATAGCCCACAGGAATCGTTGCAATTTTCGCAGCATGATCCGGCTTGTATCTTCTGCTGTAACCTACTGATTCTCCGTTTTCTACAATTGAAATCTGAGAAATGACCGTTTTAAAACTGACAACGGACTGAAGCTGTTTTTGTATTTCACTGTCTGGTGATTCTCCAAGCATTCCGATTCCTATCCTTACCATATCGTACTGATGGTTGGTATAACTTGTTATTCCTGAGGAGTTCAGGATGTGGCGAAGAGGGGAATACCCTAATTTTCCGATTAAACAGGTTGAGTTTTTCTCGAAAATATCCAGCTGCTTTAGCGTAAATTCTTTTTCCTCAGGCATATCTGAAGAAGAAAGATGGCTGAATATACTCTGAACTTTCAGATTTTTATTGCTTAAAGTTTCACCCAGCTGATCGAGTTCAAAATCTTTAAAACCAAGTCTGTGCATTCCGGTTTCAAGTTTGATATGAATCGGATATTTTTTATCAGATCCTGATTTCTGTAAGGCCTCATAGAAGAGTTCCAGAACTCTGAAGCTGTAAATCTCAGGTTCCAGATTATACTCAATAATAGTATTATAGCTGTGCTGCTCAGGATTCATCACAATAATAGGGGTGGTAATTCCCTTTTTGCGGAGTTCAACACCTTCATCGGCAAATGCTACCCCTAAATAATCGATATGGTGATGCTGCAGAAATTCTGAAATTTCATAACTGCCCAGCCCGTAAGCATTGGCTTTTACCATTGCCATCATTCTGGTTCCCGGTTTCAGCAGGGATTTGTGATAATTGATATTATGAAGAACAGCATTCAGATTGATCTCCAGAACGGTATCATGTTTTCTGAGTTCAAGAATATCTTTAAGCTTTTCAATTTCAAATTTTCTGGCTCCTTTCAGCAGGATGATCCGGTTATCGATTTCAGTAAGACGTTTGCTGTCAATTAATTCCTGAGTGCTGATGAAAGTATAGGTTTCAGATTTAAACAGTTCTTTGAATTTTGTTATTTTATCGCCGATCAGGAATACGGAATCAAACTGCTGCTCATTCACAAGCTCAGAAACTTCTTCATAAAGCTCCTTAGAGTTGGAATTAACCCCGACGATATCCGTCAGAACCAATGTTTTTTTAGATTTTTTATACTCTTTTAAAAACTGGAGTGCTGTTTTCAGAGAATCAAGATCCAGATTGAACGAATCATTGATTATAATATTATTTTTGATTCCTTCAATGGCTTCAAGCCGCATTTCCACTGCTTTTAAGGAGTTGATCTTCTCAATAATCTTCCGGTTGTCTATATGAAGTTCTTTCAGCACGGTTATCAGAGCCAGAGCATTCGTTAATGTTGCCTCATCTCTCTGATGAACAGGAAAGGAGATTTCTTCATCAAAATACTTTACGGTAATCTTTTCATCTTTTGAAGTATAGTCCCTGATGGAAACCTGATTGTCTTCTTTAAGACCGTAGGAAATTAATTTTCTGTCTGAATACAGATCTTTTACCTTTTGGTCTACCAATGAATGGTCTCCATTGTAAATAATCACTTCAGAATGTCTGAAAAGTATAAGCTTCTCATCAATTAATTCTTCCTCAGATTTAAAATTAGCCGCATGGGCTGTTCCGATATGCGTAAGCAGTCCGATTTGCGGATGGAAAATAGCTTCCAGTTTTTCCATTTCGTGAGGATGAGATATGCCTGCTTCAAAAATTCCCAGCTGGTGAGAAGGGTTGATCTGAAGCAATGACAGAGGAAGGCCGATCTGGGAATTGAAACTTTTCGGGCTTTTTACAGTTGGAAACTCATTCCATAAACACTGGTAAAGCCACTCTTTCAAAATGGTCTTACCGTTACTCCCTGTAATTCCGATAGATTTCAGTGGTGAATTTTCAAAATGATATTGAGCTAATTTCTGGAGGAAATCGATAGAATTTTCAACTAAAATCCAGGTTGCATTTTCAAACTGCGGATAATGATGTTCCGAGATAATGATATCAATGCCTCTGTCAATAGCAGCTTCAATAAATTTTTCCCCGGAATTTTTGTGGGTATTTACCGCAATGAATGCCGTATTTTTCGTTGAATAGATGATTCTGCTGTCAAAAGCTATGTTTTTTATCACCAGATTTTTATTACCAATAATCTGTGAATTGGTAATGGCTGCAATTTGTTGTACTGTATAGTTCATTGATACCTCCTTCTCTTTTATGTTCAGGCAAAACTGCAGCAGGACAAAACCGCAAAAATCTGGAAGAACTCAGCTGATGTAAGCAGATCCGTATTTTTAGATTCTACACAATTGCATTTTTGCTTTTCATTATCTTTATATTTTGTTTGGCTGTATGGTTCTTTTTTACTGTGTTGCCCTTTGGTTTTACAGTTTTCCTTTTCCGGCTTATTTCCTTTTCGAAAGCACTTCGTCAATAAAAACCCTTCTGCTTACGGCTTCATAACTCTCTGTTTCTCCCAGTTCCACCAGGTCATTTCCCTGTGAAATCCTCATGGAATAATTGGCCAGGTTGCCTGTTCTCTTGCAAATAGCATGCACTTTTGTAACGTATTCGGCGGTAGCCATCAGGTTAGGCATGGGTCCGAAAGGGCGTCCCAGAAAATCCATATCAAGCCCGGCAACCACTACTCTTATTCCGCTGTTGGCAAGTTCGTTGGCAATATCTACAATACTTTCATCAAAAAACTGGGCTTCATCAATTCCTACTACATCACAATTGGAAGCAAGAAGAAGAATTTCATTGGGATTTTCCACTGCCGTACTGCGGATTTTATTCTGATTATGAGAAACAACATCTTCATCAGAATACCGTGTATCCAGCTTGGGTTTAAAAATCTCCACATTCTGTCCCGCCATCTCTGCTCTTCTCAGCCTCCGGATCAGCTCTTCGGTTTTTCCGGAAAACATAGAGCCGCAGATAACTTCCATCCAACCACTTTGTTTGGAATGATTAATTGTATTTTCTAAAAACATTTGTTAAATTAGCCGTATATTTTTAAGATCAAAAGTAAGCAATTTTAACAAGATTCTTAATATGCAGAACATTCAAGATTTAAAGGAAAAAATTTTTTTTGAATCCAAGAATATCATTGACATTCTGGACAAAATAAATAACGTAGACGAATTACTTTCCAAGCAGGATCTTGTAGATGAGCTTGCCAACAGGATTTCTTTTCTCCGGCTTCTGGAGAAAAATATGGATTATTTCATCACAGAACATCCCAGCCAGACCCCGGAAGATCAATACCATTCTTTTGCTTCAGGAGAAACTGAAAATCATGAATCCGGTAACGAAGTTACAGAGGAGGAAGCAATTTTCAATAATGAGCTGAATGAAATTGATGAGTTCGAAAATGAAAATTTTGCTGAAGAAGCAGAGGAAGAAGCCGTTTTTGATAACCAGATCAAAGAAATTGTTGAAAATGAACTCCATGAAAATATCATCAGCTTTGCTGTTGAAAACGAAGAATCTGCACAGGAAAATTCCGGCCCTGAAAATCAGGATGACGAAACCGTTTTCAACAGGCAAATGAATGAAATTGATGACAGTGAATTCTCTGAAAAAAAAGAAATTATCTTCAGTTTTGTAGACGAAGAAAGAATTCTCGCCAACGCAGAACCGGATGATAATGAAGATATCCGGGAAGACCTTTTTGAAGACAGAACCACAGAAGAAGAAGCCATCTTCAATAACCAGCTGAATGAAATAGATGAATCCGAAAATATTTCTGAAGAAAAAACCGATAAAATTACTGCAAGAGAAGAGATTATTCCAAGTATTTTTGACACAGAAATGCTGGATGATGAAATCCTGATTGAAGAAAACGAAGAACAGTTTATTACTTCCGGAATGGCTCTGGAGCAGGGAGAAATGATGACCGATACCTCCAATGTCGAGCACATTCTCAGCGAAATAAAAAATGATTCCTCCCTGGAAGAGGAAACAACGGAAACAGCAGTTACTGAAGTAAACGACAGAAGAAAAATTGTTGAAATTGACAAGCATAATTCTGTACAGGATCCTGAAAGGCATGCATCTGATGAAAGTTTTGAAGACCTGGATGCCTATCATGAAGAAAAGAAGATCCGCCTGGCCAATATCAAAGGACTGAAGGCTGTACAGACTCTCTTTGATGATGATCCTTTGGAAAGAGACATACCCAGGGAAAAACCGGAAGTTCCTTCAGAAAAAGGAGATGCCGGAAGTATCCTGAAAACCAATATCCCAACCCATCTGATGGAAGCGGAAAAAACCAAACCTGAATTTAAACTGGACCTGAACGACCGCATAGCCTTTTCTAAAATGCTTTTTGGCGGAAGCCAGACCGAGCTGAACGATACCGTGGCTCAGCTGAACCAGTTCAAAAATCTTGAAGATGCCAAAGAATACCTGAGTGATCTGTATTACGAAAGAAAATGGAATAAAGTGGATGAGTATGCCCAGAGACTCTGGATATTGGTAGAAAATAAATTCTTATAATTTTAAATTTTGAGCGGAATCCTATATTTTGTTCCTACCCCCGTAGGAAATCTTGAAGACATGACCTTCAGGGCTGTAAACGTCCTTAAAGAAGTCGATTATATCCTGTGTGAAGACACCAGGACATCCGGAATACTTTTAAAGCATTTTGAGATCTCCAAACCTTTAAAATCCTATCATCTCCATAACGAGCATCAGGCCACTGAAAAAGTGATTGCTGACCTTAAAAGCGGACAGAATATTGCCATCATTACCGATGCCGGAACTCCCGGAATTTCAGACCCCGGCTATCTGCTGGCAAAAGCAGGTGCGGACAGCGGTATTGAAATGATCTGCCTTCCCGGTGCTACCGCACTGATTCCTGCCCTTGTGGTTTCAGGTCTTCCCAATAACGAATTCCTGTTTGCAGGATTTCTGCCGCAGAAAAAAGGAAGACAAACCAGACTGAAACAGCTGGCTGAGGAGAAAAAAACTATTGTCCTGTACGAAAGTCCGCATAAGATCAATACCACTCTGGAGCAGATTAAAGAATTCTTTGGTGAAGAAACCAAAGCCAGTCTGAGCCGGGAAATTTCCAAAAAATTTGAAGAAACCAAACGTGGGACTATCAATGAATTAATTGAATTTTCCAAAAGTAAAACTTTAAAAGGAGAGATCGTTCTTATCGTAAATAATTCCATTTAATTGAAAAAATTAATTCTTGTGTGCTGTACATCGGTGTGTATGGCGCAGACTACTCAGTATACCAAAATCCTTTTATCTAAAAAAACAGGAAAAGAAGTAACCTCTTACTCCAAAGGTTATGGAACCGCTTACGATGCTAAAGCCAGAACGTACAGTATTGTCGATTCACTGGGAAATGTAACGTTTGAGGCTTCGTCAAAAGAAAGGATCTCCCATATTGTCAGAAACAGGTTTATCCTTACTGCTGAAGAATCCGGCCGTTCAGTACAATCGGCGGTTATTGATGAAAAAGGAAATCAGGTGATCCTGGCTGAAGATCAGAGTTTTAACACCCCCTGGCTCAGCAATGAATGGATTATAGCATCAAAACTGGGAAAAGATGCGGTTTATGATTATAGCGGGAAACAGATCATTCCTTATTCGGACAGGATAAAACCGGCCGGAAAGAAACGTTTTTTCGTTCTTAGGGAAAATCAATGGCTTTTATATGATTTTCATGGAAAGCAGGTCAGCAGCAGAAGCTTTAAAAAAGACTATGATTTTGAAGAGGGAAGAGCACTGATCATCAATGAAAACGGGCAAAATGAAATCATTGGTACAGATGGGCAGACCCTTCATCAGTTCTCCAGACAGATTAACAATATTCATTCCTATCCGTATCTGATCACCAAAAATCAGGCGACCGGAAAATATGGAATTATAGATACTGAAGAAAATATACTTGCAGAAGAAATTTTCGATGGTGCCGTACCGGAATATTTCGGCGGGCAAAACTATATTTATCTGAAGAAAAAGGGCAAAACAACGGTTTTCGATAAGAAAGAAAAGAAGCTGTATCCCAACAATTTCAAAGATCTGGTTCCTTTATCCCAGGATCTTTTCAGCTTTTACAGCAATGCTTCGAAAAAAACAGGAATTGTAAATCTGCAGGGAGAGACGGTAGTGGCTCCGGAATATGATTTTATAAACAGTTTCAGCATTTCAGGAAAGGATTTTATCTACCTTAAAAAAGGGAATGAAGAAAAGCTGCTCAATAAAGATCTTCAGAATATCCTGGAAGAAAACAACCGGATTATTGCTTTTTATCCCGGGTTCTTAATTGTTAAAAAAGATAACGGCTATTATAAATTTTCGGTTTCAGACCGGTCTTTCACAATCCTGAAAGATATTATTTCCATTAAAGAGCAGGAGCCTGATTTTTATAATATCCTGAATCTGTATTCAAAACCTGTGGTCTGTAAAAACAGCAGCAATTTATATGGTATTCTCAACGAAAACGGCAAAGAAATTGTTCCTTTCGCTTATGATGATATTGTTGTTTTTGAGAACTCTGAAAATGAAATCATCGTAAAAAAAGACGGGAAATACGGAGTCATCAACTTTCAGAACGAACCGCTGAAAGAAATCATCTACGATAAATACGTTTGGCAGAAAGAAGTTCTGAAACTGGATAAAGACCGGAAAACAGATGTAATTTATTTCACCCGGTTTAAGAATATCGGCAGCCGTCTTTAATGATATGATAAAAAACAGCGAAAAAAAATAAGTAATTTGATGATTTGGAATGCATTGAATAACAATTTATAATATCTTTGCGCACTGTTTAATCCATATAAAATTAAATACACTATATTGCCGTTTTACAGAAACGGAATAATTGTAAGAATATAATTGTCAAGAGATATGAAACTATTAGAAGGAAAAGTAGCGCTAATTACAGGAGCTACAAGAGGAATCGGGAAAGCAATTGCTGAAATGTATGCCAGTCAGGGTGCAAAAATAGCTTTTACTTATGCCGGCTCTGTAGACAAAGCTAAAGAATTAGAAGCAGCTTTAAGTTCTGTAACCCAGATCAAAGGATACCAGTCTGACGCATCAGATTATGATGCTGCCCAAAAACTGATCGATGATGTAATAGAAGAGTTTGGGAAGATTGATATTCTGGTAAACAATGCGGGAATTACAAAAGATAATCTTCTGCTGAGAATGTCCAAAGAAGACTGGGACGTGATCATGAGAGTCAATCTGGATTCTGTATTCAACCTTACCAAAGCGGTGATCAAGCCGATGATGAAGGCAAAATCAGGATCTATCATCAATATGACTTCGGTTGTCGGAATAAGCGGAAACGCGGGACAGTCAAACTATGCCGCTTCTAAAGCCGGAGTAATTGGATTTACAAAATCTATTGCAGTAGAATTAGGCTCAAGAAACATCAGATGCAACGCTGTGGCTCCCGGATTCATTGAAACTGAAATGACTGCCGTTCTGGATGAAAAAGTAATCCAGGGATGGAAAGATCAGATTCCGGCAAAAAGACTGGGGCAGACTGAAGATGTTGCCAACGCGTGCGTTTTCTTAGGAAGTGACATGGCTTCTTATATTACAGGACAGACGTTACAGGTAGACGGAGGTATGTTAACTTAATCCATAACATATAAAGATAAAAAGCCGGATCGTAAAGGTCCGGCTTTTGTTTTTATAAGGTAAGTGCAGGATAGGAATTTCTTGTCTCATGAAGATTGAAAGCTATTAAGAATGACTGTCAATCCGTTTTTTACTTTTTTATATTAAAATTTTAATTTACTAATGACAATGGATGCCCGTCACTAACGTAACTTCCGGCTCCCATTCCTGTTACACTCTCTAACTCCGGATTTTTAATCTTTAAAAACCTGGTTTTCCTGTTCCTGAACCCTGATAAAAGTGGTTCTTTTGGAAAGTTCTTTAAGCTTCGACGCTCCTACATAGGTACACGTAGAGCGTACCCCTCCGAGAATGTCTTTTACCGTTTCTGAAACAGGACCTTTATACGCTACTTTTACCGTTTTTCCTTCCGAAGCACGGTATTCGGCAACACCTCCTGAATGTTTATCCATAGCGGTTTTGGAACTCATCCCATAAAACAGACGGTATTTTTTCCCGTTTTCTTCAATCATTTCCCCGCCGCTTTCATCATGGCCGGCAAACATTCCGCCCAGCATTACGAAATCTGCACCGCCTCCGAAAGCTTTGGCTACGTCGCCCGGAACCTTGCAGCCTCCGTCGGCAATAATGTGGCCTCCAAGTCCGTGGGCAGCATCAGAACATTCAATGATGGCAGAAAGCTGCGGATAGCCTACCCCTGTTTTTACACGGGTCGTACACACCGAGCCGGGCCCGATGCCCACTTTGATGATGTCTGCTCCGGCAAGAAGAAGCTCTTCCACCATTTCTCCCGTTACCACATTACCGGCCATAATGATCTTGTCCGGAAAATTAGCCCTTGCGCGCTTCACAAATTCAACGAAATGCTCAGAATAACCGTTGGCTACATCAATGCAGAGAAACTCAATTTTCGGATGCTTTCCGAGGATTGTTCTGATTTTTTCCTCATCGGCTTTTCCGGTCCCTGTACTTAAAGCAATATACTGATGAATGCTTTCGGGCTGACTGTTCAGAAATGCGCTCCATTCTTCAGGAGTATAATGTTTGTGTACGGCAGTGATAATTTTATCTTTGGCCAGTTCTACCACCATTTCAAAAGTACCTACCGTATCCATATTGGCAGCGATAAGCGGAACACCGCTCCATTTTTTTTTAGTATGCCTGAAAGTGAATTCCCTTTCCAGATCAACTTCCGAACGGGATTTTAAAGTTGAACGTTTGGGACGGAACATGACATCCTTGAATCCCAGTTTTATTTCATATTCTATACGCATCTGGTAATTATTTATCAGAATAAAGGTAGTGAATAATATGAAATGGTTTATTTTTGAACCTATGGATTTTCCTGTAAGTTTTGAAATCTTCGGCCGTACGGTCCTTGCACATCCGCTTTTTGAAGCATTAGGAATGTTTCTGGGGATGCGGTATTATTTTTATCGTAAAAGAAAGTCTCCGGAAAGGCTGTCCTTCAATACTTCTGCTGCAGTTCTGATAGGTGCAACTGCCGGAGCACTGATCGGTTCCAAACTGATCGGCAATCTGGAAAATCCGTATACACTTTTTGAAAACTTCAGCTTCACTAAATTCTGGTCCAGCAATACTATTGTGGGAGGGCTTGCCTTCGGGCTGATCGGGGTAGAGCTGGCCAAGAAAATAGTCCGTCATAAAGAAAGTACGGGAGACCTTATTGTTTATCCCCTCATGCTGGCTATGATTATTGGAAGAGTAGGCTGCTTTCTCACCGGGATCTATGAAGAAACCTATGGAGTTCCTACAAATTCTGTTTTTGGAATGCATCTGGGAGATCAGTATCTCAGACATCCTGTTGCTCTTTACGAAATTGCTTTTTTAATAATGCTCTGGATTATTTTGAAATATATTCAGACCCGGAATAAATTCATATCAGGATTTATCTTTCAGCTTTTTATGCTCAGTTATTTTACCTTCAGGTTATTTCTGGACTTTATCAAACCCCATGCAGAGGTCATCGCAAACTTTGGAACGATACAGCTGGTGTGTATTTGTGTAATTATTTACTACATTTATACCATTAAAAATACCCAATCTCTATTAAAATATTCAAGATGAAAAGTTTAACAATTCTGGAAGCCGGAGGTCTCGTTGGCGTGGTGATTATGATCGTAGGCCTGATGATCCTGGGAGCTCTTTTGGTTTCGCTGGTCGTAACGGTTATCGTAAAAATGATCTATGAATCGAAAGACCAGAGAAAATTCAGCAAAAAGCAGTTTATACAGACCATGCTGATCTGTCTTCTGATCTTTGGGCTGATCAGCGGATATATTTGTGGAGGAGGATTTTAAAATGAAATTATGCCGGTAAGAAATTATACCTATTACGACTACACCATCAGTCTTTGCCCTGAATGCCTTAAAAGGGTAGGTGCCAAGATTATTATTGAGGACGAAGCGGTTTTTATGACGAAAAGATGCCCGGATCATGGGTTTTTCAAGACCAAAATTGCATCGGATGTACAATACTATAAAAACATAAGAAATTACAACAAAGCATCGGAAATGCCTGTGCATTTCGGAACGGATGTGGAATACGGATGTCCGTACGACTGCGGGTTGTGTGTAGACCACGAGCAGCACAGCTGTCTTTCTATTGTAGAGGTAACGGACCGCTGTAATCTGACCTGTCCTACCTGCTATGCCATGTCGTCTCCGCATTACGGAAGCCACCGAAGTCTGGAAGAAATTGAGGCTATGTTTGATACGATTGTCCGGAATGAAGGTGAACCGGATGTAGTTCAGATCAGTGGGGGAGAACCTACCATCCACCCGGAGTTTTTTAAGATCATGGACATTGCCAAATCGAAACCCATCAAACACCTGATGCTGAATACCAACGGGATAAGAATTGCCAACAATCCCGGATTTGCTGAAAAACTGGCGACATATGCTCCTGAATTTGAAGTTTATCTCCAGTTCGACTCTTTTAAACCGGAAGTGCTTGAAGACTTCAGAGGTAAAGATCTCACTTCAGTCAGAATGAAAGCACTGGAGAAGCTGAATGCCCTTAATCTTTCCACTACTCTGGTAATTGTGCTTCAGAAACATAAAAATATAGATGAGATAGGAAAGATCATTGAATTTGCCCTGAAACAGAAATGTGTACGGGGAATTACTTTCCAGCCGGTAGAAATTGCAGGAAGGAACAGGGAAGACTCTGCTCATGAAAAGATTACCCTTACGGAAGTAAGACAGGAAATCCTCAACCAGTTTCCGCTTCTGAACGGGGATGATATTATTCCGGTTCCCTGCAACCCGGATGCCCTGGCTATGGGATATATCCTGAAACTGGAGGGAGAAACCATTCCGCTGACAAGATATATCAATCCTGCAGATCTCCTGAACAATGAATCCAGGAATACAATTGTTTACGAACAGGATCAGGGGCTTCAGATGCAGCTGCTGGATATATTCAGTACGGGAATTTCCGTAGATAAAGTAAAAACTAAAGTGAACCAGCTGCTTTGCTGTCTGCCGGAAGTATGCGCTCCCGATCTGGATTATGATAACCTGTTCAGGATTATTATTATGAATTTTATGGATGCCCATGATTTTGACGTAAGGGCTGTAAAAAAATCATGTGTTCATATTGTAAACAAAGACCTGAAGCTGATCCCTTTTGAGACGATGAATCTTTTTTACAGAGATGAAAAGAAAGACTATCTGGAAGAGCTCAGAAGAGAAGATAAAGTTTTATTTTAATAAAAAAGGGGCGGAAACTATTTTTTACGCCCCATAAATTGATGGTTCTCTCGTTAAACGAATGATAAACAGGATTATCCGGGTTTCGTATATCAGCTGAAATTCATTACTTCTTCCAGAGTTTTCATATATTCATAAGCGGTAAGATCGAACTTCACCGGAACAATGGAAATGTACCCGTTGGCCAGTGCCGTTTCATCTGCATCTTCAGACTCGTCCATATTGTTGAAATAACCGGTCAGCCAGTAATATTTTTTTCCGTGCGGATTTATCCTTTCATCAAAGCTTTCTTCCCATTTGGCGTGGGCCTGCTTGCAGACTTTGACCCCTTTGATCTCTTCTGCCGGAAGTTTCGGGATATTAACGTTCAGCACAATACCTTTCGGCATAGGACTTTCCAGGGTTCTTCTTACAATATTCTGAATAAATTCTTTGGCCTGGGTAAAATCGGCTTCCCAGCTGAAATCCAGCAGTGAAAATCCGATAGCGGGAATTCCTTCTACACCGGCTTCTACGGCGGCAGACATGGTTCCGGAATAAATCACATTAATCGAAGAGTTAGCGCCATGATTGATCCCTGAAACCACAATATCCGGTCTTCTCTTCAGGATTTTGTCAAGAGCCATTTTTACACAGTCTACGGGAGTTCCGCTGCATGAGTAATCAGTCTGCGGTCCGTCAAGGGTTACTTCTTCGTAGCTTAAAGTTGAGTTGATCGTAATAGCGTGGCCTTTTCCACTTTGGGGAGAGTTGGGGGCAACAACAACAACTTCTCCTATTTCGTTCATAAAATTTATAAGATTTCTGATTCCTGGTGCGGTAATTCCATCATCATTAGTAACCAGAATAAGTGGTCTTTCCATATAAAAAAATTAATTGTAACAAATATAATTATTGAAATCGGCTTTTAAGAAAGTTTTTAAAAAATAAAATACTAAGTTTGGCAATTCTTCAGCCTGATTTTCCATAAATGAAAGAAAACAGCCAATAACCATCTATGAAAATACCCATTTTAGCAGGAACCGTTTTTATTTTGATCCTTATTCCCATTCTTATCAAAGGAAGTTTCAGCCGGAAAAAAGGACTGAATTTTCTACTTGGATTTCCCATTGTTTTTTTACTGTGTATCATAGAACTGGAAAGCAGAAGCCACAGTAAAGAAGAAGCTATTATGTATGTTGTGAATGTAATAGGGTATGTTTTTTTCCATTTCATATCTGTTCTGCACGTTTTTGTTAAACAAAAAAGAGATTTCTTCTTCTTTTTTCCGGTCATGGCAGCATTTATACTGCTTATACCGTTCATTTCCATCGGCGGCAATACAAAATATTCGTACTTTATGCTTGGAAATATTCTTCTGGCCTTCTTTCCGTGTTATATTGATCTCTACTGGTTACAGTATCATAAAAAACCGGGAGATGGTAATAGAAACAGGCTTCAATCCTGATGTAACCGATATGCAGGATCCCTTTAATATTTCTTGAATAAAAAATCTTAAAAACTACTCATATTTATAAATAAGGTATTAAATTTGATAGTTTGTAACAGTAAAATAAAATCTGCTACTAATAGCAATACTTATTTTTATAAAATTTTAAAAAAAACAGACAGTTTATGTGGAAAAATTTCAAACTGAATAAATTTTTACTCCTGATTCCATTAACAAGTCTAATGTTTTGTTTCAACTCGCCTAAGAATGATGACGAAAAGATGCAGACGATTATGGTGAGCGTAAAAAATACACTTTCTTATTTGCATTACAGCCCGAAACCTATTAATGATGCCTATTCGAAGGACGTTTATAAACATTATTTCGAACTGGTAGATCCTGCTAAAAGATACTTTCTGCAGTCTGATATGGATGAATTCAGCAAGCATGAGACAAAGCTTGATGATTATATCAGCCAGGGAGACCTTACTTTCTATAAACTTACCATCGACAGACTTTACCAGAGGGTAGACGAGATCGATAAGATTACCCAGGATATTTTCAGCAAACCGATCAACCTTCAGGAAGACGATGCGCTTACCCTGGAACCAAAGCTGAAAAAAGTTCCTGCAACCAAGCAGGAGCAGTATAATGAATGGAAAAAATACATCAAGTACAACATCCTTCAGGAAGTTGAATCGATGAACAGTAAGGAAGAGGCTCAGAAAGAGAAGAAAGACTCCGTTCAGAAATACAAACTGAAAGATACCATCAAACTTCAGGTGCTTACCCAGGATCAGAAGATCAAAAAAGCGACGGATGAAGTAAAAGACCTTGTAAAAGATACCTTTACCCGATTCAAAAAGAGAAAGAAAATGGATTGGTTTACGGTATACATGAACGCTTATACCGAAGTTTTCGATCCGCACACCAATTACTATTCCCCAAAAGATAAGGAAGATTTTGATACCCAGTTTACAGGAAAAGTAATCGGTATCGGGGCTATTATCCAGGAGAAAAAAGGAAACCTTTACCTGGGTGCCCTTACGATCGGAGCTCCGGCATGGAAGTCCAAGCAGCTTTCAGAAGGAGATAAGATCCTGAAAGTAAAATCGAAGCCGAAAGATGATGCTGTGAACGTTGTAGGAATGCTTTCCGATGAAGCGGTAAGACTGATCAGAGGAGAAAAAGGAACGCCGGTAACACTTACGGTTCAGAAGAAAGACGGAACCATCAAGGATGTAACCATGATCCGTGAAGAAGTGGCAATTGAAGACACTTTTGCAAGAAGTATCGTGGTAAACACTCCAAACGGTAAAAAATACGGATTTATCAACCTTCCGAGCTTTAATGCTGACTTTGAGGACTCCAAAGGAAGAAATGCTTCTGATGATATTAAAAATGAAATCATCAAACTGAAAGGGCAGAACATTGAAGGAATTGTCTTAGACCTCAGAAACAACGGAGGAGGTTCACTGACAGAAGTAGGAGATATTATGGGGCTTTTCATGGAAGCAGGGCCTTACGTTCAGGTGAAAGACGGAAACGGAAAAATCCAGACGTTAAAGAATAAAAATGAAACTCCAATCTGGACAGGACCTCTTGTGATTATGCAGAACGAACTTTCTGCTTCAGCTTCTGAGATCCTTGCCGGAGTAATGCAGGATTACGGAAGAGCCATGATCATCGGTTCTCCGCAGTCTTTCGGAAAAGGTACCGTACAGACCTTTGTAGACCTGAACAGATTCTTAAATACAGAAGATGATTTCGGATCTTTAAAACTGACGATTCAGAAGTTTTACAGAATTTCCGGAGAATCTACCCAGAGAAAAGGGATTGTTTCCGACATCCAGATGAAAGATTTCTTTACCTATGCGGAAGTAGGAGAACGTTATGATGATTATGCCCTGGCGTGGGATAAAATTCCTACCACCAAATACCAGAAGCTGAACTATTTCAATATTCAGGCTCTTGAAAAAGCAAGTGCTGAGAGAATGGCCAGGAACAACAATTATCAGTTATTGCTTGAATCAGCCCAGTGGAGAGAAAAACTGGATAAAGAAGAAAGCATTACCCTGAATATCAATAAATTCAACGAGCTGATGAAGCAGAGAAAATCTCAGATCGAGAAATTCAAGGCTCTGACAAAATTTGAAAACGGATTGAAATTCATGATGTATCCAAGTGAAATTGAAAGAGAGAAAAAAGATGAAGCTTTCAGGAAAAAATCTGAAATGTGGATCAAAAACCTGAAAAAAGATCCGTACCTGCAGGAAGCGATGAATATCGTTGCCGATATGGGAACAAAGTCATAAAAAAACCGCTGATCAAAACGATCAGCGGTTTTTTTATTGAATAACAGATTGATTACTTAATCTCCACACATCCCACTCTTCCGCCAGCATTTCCTGTAGGCTGGGTATGGAAGTCATCGGCTGCCGCATGTACAATCAGCCCTTTTCCGATGATGTTCTTGGACTCATCTGTACAGCCAAGACACCATTTGTTGGTCTTAAAGGTTAAAACGGCCTTTCCGCTCTGGTCAGCCGTCAGGTTGCCTATATCTCCCATATGAAAATGCTCGGCACCCCATTTTCCGTGGTCGTCTTTGGCAGGATTCCAGTGGCCTCCCGTAGAAGTTCCGTCAGTGGCAGAACAGTCGCCTTTCTCGTGGATATGTACCGCATGGATTCCCGGAGTAAGATTCGTTACCTCAAGTTTCATTACAACTTCATCTCCTTTCTGAGTAAATTTGGCCGTACCACCTGTTTGTGTTCCGCTTTTAGCGTTTACCGAGTACGTTTTCGTAGTACAGCAGGATGCCGCCAGAAACGCACATCCCGCTAATAATGCTAATGTTTGTCCTCTCATTTTTTAAATGATTTATAGTGATTTTAATGATAAATTTATAAAAGTTTTTTCAAAGCGCTTTATGATTCCAATCGTTTTTTACGATTGATTCCCAATAAAAGGTTTTATATCACTTTTATAAATGGAGTAAATTTTTTCTTTTTCACGTTCTGTAAATCATTAATTTTAGTCGTTAACTGATCTCTGAACAAGTATAATGACAGTTTTATATGCTTTTATAAATAAAGAGCTGCATCAACCGCTTATGAACAGGTTTCTCAACGGGTTTCCCTCAGATTTTAAAGATAAAATACTGAAATACCGGAAATGGGAAGATGCCCAGCTGTCGCTGCTCGGAAGAGTCCTTTTAAAGTGTGGCCTGAAAAAATATTATGATCTGGATCAATTTGAAATAGAGTTGTCTCAGGATTACAAACCTTTTCTAAAAGAGGAGAATATTTATTTTAATATCTCGCATTCTCATCATCTGGTGGCCTGTGCAATAGCTGATTTTCCAATAGGAATAGATACGGAAAGGATAGACCGGTCTGTAAACTATCTTGATTTTCAGTATCAGATGACAGCCGGAGAAAAGAATAGGATACACAACTCCGAAGATCAGATTCTGGATTTCTTCGTTTACTGGGCCCAAAAAGAAGCTGTTTTAAAGGCTCATGGCAGCGGTATGATGATTCCGCTTGATTCATTTGAAATCTGTGACGGACAGTGTACGCTTGAAGGTAAAAAATTTTTTGTAAAGGAATGTCGCATTGATGAAAGTTATCAGAGTTACACTGCTTCAGAAAACATAGAAATGATCAGCAGATCCGTTACCCTGGAAAATATAGAACTGAATCAGCTGCTTATATCATAATTGGAAGATTACAAAAAAGATCATCAGAACGATCCGATGCATAGAAAACAACCTTGATGCAGACTTTCACTGGAAAAAACAGCATAAGTTGCAGACTATTCGCCTTTTTATTTTCACAGAATTTAAACTTATTACCGGGGAAACGGTTCAGCAGTACATACTCAGGAAAAAAACAGGGAAAAGTACTTTTTATCGTGCCGTGCACAGGCATATCGGTATTAAGGAAATTTATCCTGAACCGGGTTTTGCCAATCATCCGGTTTTTAATAAAACGGTTGAAAAATATTACGGAATACCTCCTTCCGGATTCCGTAAACCTGCACCTGAAACATTTCCGTTTGAGAATTATCATTCTAACTTTAAAGAGTATCCTGAAAGAAAAATGATCGTGGATTTTTGTATCCCGGTCTGATAATTACCATTCGGAAGCAAAAGAATGCCTTTCAGTAATAATTTTTTTAGCGGAAAGCATTTCTCATCTTATTTTTGATACGGAAAATAAATAACCATGAAAACATTAGGTCATAAAATATTTCTTCTGACGGTACTGTTCACTTTTATTACGGGATACTCCCAGGTAAAGATATCAGGAAAGATAACCTTTAAAAATAAAGGAGTGGGCGAAGTGAATGTTACCCTGAAAAATACTTATGATGGAGCAACTACTGATATCCAGGGTAATTTCTCTTTTGAAACTTCAGAAAAAGGAAAACGTACCATCACTTTTACCCATCCGAAATATGAAGGTTCTGAAAAAGATATTCTTATTGAGAATCAGGATGTCTCATTCAATGCGGAACTTAAAGAACAGATCAGTGAGATTGATGCGGTGGTGGTTTCTGCAGGCTCTATTGAAGCGAGCGACAAAAAAAGGGCAACAGCACTGCTTACTCCGGTAGATATTTATACCATTGCAGGAGCAGACGGACAGATCTCTTCTGCATTGAACTATCTTCCCGGCGTTCAGAAAGTAGGGGAAACCGGCGGGCTTTTTATCAGGGGAGGTACGGCATCAGAATCCAGGATTTTTATGGACGGAAGCCTTATTAATAATTATTTTTCCAATTCCATACCGGGAATTGCAGGGCGGGATCAGTTCAATACATCGCTTTTCAAAGGAAACGTATTTTCCAGCGGAGGTTATTCTGCTTTGTACGGGCAGGCACTTTCGGGAGTATTGATGCTGGAAAGTGTTGATCTTCCGGATCAGAGTTCATATGATTTTGGAGTTTCACCCATTTTCCTCAGCGCAGGATTTCAGAAACTGGGGAAAGATCAGCAGCATTCTTATGGGGCCTCTTTAAGTTATTCTCTTCTGAGCCTGATGCAGAAGGTATTCAGCTTCAATACAAATTTTATTGATGCTCCCAAAGGATTGGACGGTAATTTTAATTTCAGGATCAAAACCAGATCAGGAGGAATTTTAAAATATTACGGAATGTACACTTCCAATAAAATGGGAGTAAAGGCAGAAAGTCTGGAACCGGGCTACGATTTTTCAGTGGTAAGGCTGAAAGGGCAGAATACCTACCACAATTTATCTTTCAGACAAAAATTCGGAAAATATCTTCTGAATGCCGGAACTTCCTATTCTTTTAACCGATCGGATCTTAATTTCTCAAGAGAAACAGATGCTGTTGAATCGGATCAGACCAGGCTTCTCACAGACGGTAATTACATCAACTTTAAAGCTGTGGTAGATCGTAAGATTAATAGAATCAGCGCGGTAAGAGCAGGATTTGAACTGAATAATACAGATGAAAAGCTGAATTTTGAAGCCATTCGGAAAAACTATAAGGACCTTACTTCTTCTGTTTTTGCAGAAACAGATCTTGGATTCAGCAATGCTTTATCCGCCAAACTGGGAGTAAGGGCAGAACATTCATCTTTTCTGAATAAAAATAATATCGCTCCCCGTTTGGCATTAGCCTACCGTCTTGCGGAAAAATGGACAACTTCTTTAGCTTACGGGCTTTTTTACCAGAATCCGGACAGCCAGTACATCAATAGCCCGGCAGACCTGGGTTTTCAGAAATCACAACATTACATATTCCAGCTTCAGAGAGGAAGCGAAGGAAGGACCCTGCGTCTTGAAGCATTTTATAAAAAATATGACGGGCTGATCAAAACTTTTAATATCACCCAGGGAAATACACAGAACCAGCAGATCCAGACGGCTTTAAACAATGATGGATATGGCTATGCCAAAGGAGCAGAGCTTTTCTGGAGGGACAATAATAAAACATTTAAAAATATTGATTACTGGATCACCTATTCATTCCTGGATTCCAAAAGGGATTTTCTTAATTATCCGGTCAGTTTAAAGCCTGGTTTTGCTGCGGAACATACCTTTTCAGCCGTCGTAAAAAGATTCATTCCGGAATGGAAGCTGGGCGCAAATCTGTCCTATACATACGCCAAAGGACGCCCTTACTATGATATTGCCACTTCATTTGAGAACGGAAGAGCGGTTAACTATACCAGAAATGAAGGAAAGCTCAAAGATTACAATGCCCTTAATATCAGTTTTAATTACCTTCCCGGTATCGGAAAAAAGGATGCAAAAGCTTTTACGGTCTTTGTTCTGAGTATTTCCAATGTTTTGGGCTCGAAAAATGTTTACGGATATAACTTTTCTTTAGATGGAACGAGAAGCTCAGCCGTGGTTCCGCCGGTGAATACCTTCGTTTTTGTAGGCGCATTTATCAGCTTCGGAGTTGACAAGACACAGGATGCTATTAATAATAATTTATAAAAAATAATTGGATTTAGGTTGTAATAATATAATGTTTTCTACGAAATACATATCTTTGATAAAAATATAATTAATCTTAAAAATTGATGCAATGAAAAAATATCTATTAAGTTTTGCTTTTGCTTTTATGAGTTTAACGGCTTTTGCCCAGACAGATTATGAAAAAATAATGACAGAAAAAATTGCCAAACTGGAAGCATGCAGTACAGCAGAAGGCTTTCAGGCTCTGGCTAATGATTTTGCCAGGATTAATGCAAAAGAAACCCAGGAATGGCTTCCCGGATATTACGCTGCATTGGCCTACATTCAGAAGGGAAGAGTACTGATGAGAGAAGGAAAACTTAAAGAACTGGACGGTGTTGCTTCAGAGGCAGAGAAATATCTGGCAGGATCTACGGGTGTTTTAAGAGGAGATAATGCAGAAACTCATCTTCTCAGAAAAATGGCTAATTCATTGAGAATGATGGTCAACCCGCAACAGCGTTATAAAACAAATGGAGCTATTGCTGAAGCTGAAATGAAAGCAGCAGAAAATCTGGATCCGGAGAATCCTAGAATTGCCCTGATTAAAGCAGAAGATGTTTATTTTACTCCTAAACAGTTTGGTGGAAGCAAAGCCAAAGGAGTAGAGTTGTTTAAACAGGCATTGGCAAAATTTAATGCATATACTCCAAAATCGGCACTGGACCCGAACTGGGGAAAAGCAGAAGCTGAATATTTTATCAGCCAGCCGGCAAAATAAAAAGAATCCTGATGACAGAATCTGATGTGATTAAATATCCTTATCCCTGTCTCAGTTAAAATAAACCTTCATTCTGTGAAGGTTTTTTTATGCCGTTCAGTCAGAAAAAACTACCCTTCAGCAAGAAATAATTTATAGTAACTTTAATAAAAACTAATTTTGGATTAATAAATACCGACATGAAAGGCAAAGAATTTATCGTACTACTCTGGGTGTCTCTGGGAACAACCATGTTCTTCTTTTTGTTTTTTAATCCCGAGAAAACTTTTTATAACTTCCTGCTTACATTACTCCTTTCGATGATGTATTCTTTCGTGATCGGTATCGGTAACGGGGCGGTAAGTGATTTGCTCGATAAAAAATTCCCGTGGTCTGAGGCAACCCGCACAAGAGCTGTTTTAAGCATTGTATCACTTATCATTGTTAATTTTATCCTGGTGTATTTCTGTAACTATATGAATTATGTAGTAATTCAGAAAGTAGCCACTCCGGAAGTCTTTTTCTCTAAAAAGTATGGACTCACCAATTGGTTCATGATCAATATCGCTCTGCTGATCTCTGCTTTTCTTCATGCAAAAGGATTTATGGATGAGCTGAAAAAGACCTCCAAAAAAGAAGTGGTGGAACAGAAGCTTATTGCCAAGTCGGCCAATGCTCAATTCGAAAGTTTAAAAAACCAGCTTGATCCTCATTTTCTTTTCAACTCACTGAATGTACTGAGTTCTTTAATTGATGAAAACCCGAAGCAGGCGCAGAAGTTTACCGCCTCAATGTCAAAGATATACCGTTACGTACTTGAACAGAAAGATAAAGAGCTGGTAACGGTGGAAGATGAAATAGAATTTGCCAGAACCTATTGTGAACTTTTAAAAACCAGATTTGAAGACAGTGTAGATTTTGTTTTTGATGTAGATAAAGAAGATTACCGGAAGTTTGTTGTTCCGCTTTCCCTCCAGCTTTTGCTGGAAAACTGCATCAAACATAATTTTGCCACCTCTTCAAGACCTTTGATGATTAAGATCTTTTCTGATCATGATACGCTGTGTATAGAAAATAATCTTCAGGTAAGAGAACAGATCAAGGAGAGTTCAGGCATTGGCCTTGCCAATATTGTACAGCGTTATGCACTGCTTACCAAAAGAAATGTATTTATCGAAAAATCTGCAGATTATTTTAAAGTGAAACTTCCGGTTCTGGCCGTTAAACCCAATGCAGTCAGTATTCAGCCGGAAGATAAAGATAAAGCTTACGAAAGAGCCCAGAAACGGGTGAAAGAGATAAAAGGCTTTTATGCCAATCTTATTTCTTACTGTATTGTGATTCCGTTCCTGATCCTTCTGAATCTTTTAACCAATCCTAAACACATCTGGTTCTACTTTCCGATGCTGGGATGGGGGATAGGTCTTGCTGCTCACGGTATGAGTGTTTTTGCGATCGGAAAGAACTGGGAAGACCGGAAGATCAGGGAAATTTTAGAAAAACAAAACCAACAATAAAATGATTATGGAAAATTTAGATACCGGCAATATCCGCTATAAAGAAGCGGAAAGAAGAGTAAAAAAGCTGAAAGGTTTTTATATGTCTGTATTTGTTTACTTTACCGTTAACCTTTTCATTCTGTTCGTCAATTATAATGAACTGGATCCTGGAGAAAGTATATGGAGAATACAGTATTTTGTTGTTCCCATAATCTGGGGGACTGTTATAACGCTTTACGGTCTTACTGTTTTTCTTCCGGGATTCCTGCTCGGACAAAAATGGGAGGAAAAAAAGATCAGGGAATTAATGAAAAAATAAAAATAAGGAAGAGCTGAAAGGCAGAGAATACAATCTGTTTCTTAGCTATTTTTTGCAATTTCCCACATTTTTTACCTCAAAAAAAATAAGACATATGAACACTCTTCAAATTATATTCTACATTTCAATGGCTGCCTGGTTTCTCAGTGAATTTCTTTATAAAAGAATTCTTAAATCTGCAAAAGATGACCGGAAAGATAAAGACAGGTCCAGCCTTAATATTCTGTGGCTGGCTATCCCTTTTTCTATTGCCGCTTCAATAGCCGTATCCAACCTTTCATCCTTTTCCATTACCAACGGAAACTGGATCTTTTATCTGGGGGAAGCCTTTATCCTTATTGGAATTATTTTAAGGTTTGTAATCATCAGATCATTGGGTAAATATTTTACAGTGGATGTAACGATCCGGCAGGACCATAAAATAAAAAAAGACGGATTTTACAGATACTTAAGGCATCCGTCCTATGCCTTTTCTCTGCTTACCTCTCTCGGGCTGGGGTTGTACCTGAACAACTGGCTGTCGCTGGCACTTGCCTTTATTCCCCCTTTCCTGGCTTTTGCTTACAGGATCAATATTGAAGAACAGGCACTTATACAGCAGTTTGGAAAAGAATATACCGAATACAGAAAGAAAACAAAGAAACTGATCCCGTTTCTTTACTGAAAATCTGAAAACAGCAGGAAGGGACCGGAGCTTAATTTTAGTTATAAACTTGTTAACCTAACCACAAAGTTTTTACTAGCCACTATTGTAAAAAGGATAACACAGATTAAAGATTATTCCTGATTTTCGCCACATCTTTCCTCTTCAAACCTCCTTAAATACTTATCTCGGACTGATGTTTCTGAACATCATTTTTTTATTTCAAAAACACCTCTTTTTATTCCGGTATCTCAGATTGACCATTCAGTCGCCATAATTTACCGTTCGGTTATATAAAGTTGAATCAGGCAGGCTTTCCGTATTACCTTTGACTCAACAAAATAACAGATCAATCTTTAAAACAGAAAATTATGGAAACAACATCATTCACTAAAGAAACCGTTGCTTATGAAAAAGCATCCAAAAGAGTAAAAGAACTGAAAGGATTCTATGGAAACCTTACCTCCTACTGCCTGGTTATTCCTTTTTTACTGGCTCTTAATCTTTTAACTGCCCCGAATCATTTATGGTTTTTCTGGCCGGCACTGGGATGGGGCATCGGAATTGCCGCCCATGCAATAAGTGTTTTCGGAATCGGTAAAGAATGGGAAGAAAAAAAGATTAAACAGCTGATGGAAGAAGAAAAAAGAACCGCAAAGACATTATAAACTGAAACTTTTAACCTTAAAAACATATATATCATGAACTACAACAGTGCTTATACAAGAATGGAAAAATTAAAGAAATTTTACAAAAACCTTTTATGGTTCGGAATCGTAGCCGGAGTAGTTCTTTTCAGAAAATACCTGAAATACGGTACGATTGATTTCTCTGTAACGGGAGGCTCATTACTGCTTACAGTTTGGGCGATTATATTGACTGTAAAAGCGGTCAGCCTGTTTGTTTTTGATGAGCAGTGGGAAAGGGCAGTAACAGAAAAAGAACTTGAAAAGAATAAAAAATCAATTGATTTTTAACATCTCCCCGCTTTTTTCTAATTTTATAACGGATTTTAAACCCAAACTCAATAACCTATGATCAAAACTGTCATTATCGAAGACGAAAAACCTGCTTCAAGGAAATTAGAACGTATGCTGAACAATTTTCCTGATATTGAAGTGGTTGCCAAAATAGAATCGGTAGAGGATGGGGTGGCCTGGTTTTCGGAAAATGAACACCCGCAGCTGATCTTTTCGGATATCGTGCTGGGAGACGGGCTGTCTTTCGATATTTTCGAAAAAGTACCTACGAAAGGTTTCATCATCTATACCACAGCTTTTGATCAGTATACCCTGAAAGCATTCAAATTAAACAGCATAGACTATCTTCTGAAGCCTGTTCTGGACGAAGATCTTGCAGCAGCCGTAGAAAAATTCAAATCATTTATCCCCTCGGATAATACTGCCGGATCGGAAGATATCAAACAGCTGATCAGAAAAGAAAAATCCACGCTTTCCAGGGTCCTTGTAAAAATAGGTTATAATCTGAAGATTGTACAGACCGATGAAATAAGCTGCTTTTTCAGCGAAAATAAGATTGTATATCTCCAGACAAAAGAACGGACCTATCCTTCAGATTTCACACTGGATGAGCTTGAAGATGTACTTGATGAAAAGAAATTTTTCCGGGCCAACAGACAGTTTATCATCAGTTCCGGACATATCAGAAATATTCATACCTCGCCCTATTATAAAGTAGAGCTTGAATATCAGCCCCAGGAAGAGATTACCGTGAGCCGTGACCGGGTGAAAGACTTTAAAGACTGGCTGGTAAGCTAAGAGTATGAATGTAAATATCACAGATTATCTTGGCG
Source organism: Chryseobacterium indologenes (assembly GCA_002439165.1). GTDB lineage: Bacteria > Bacteroidota > Bacteroidia > Flavobacteriales > Weeksellaceae > Chryseobacterium > Chryseobacterium indologenes_E. Next base: position 292,291 of record DJTE01000048.1, on the reverse strand, counting down.
ATATTCAATGATTATAATTATCTGTAATCAATTCTGTTAGAGTCGGTGTCTTCAAGCTGTTTCAGAATAGACGGAGGAATCTCGTCACTGTCAATCGGAAAGCTGATGGAATCGGAGATAAAGGTCTTTCTGTCTGCTTTCTGAAATATTTCAAACAGGGCAATCGGCTCCTGATTAAAGCTGATACATGTACTTATAAAATGCAACTCATGGAGCTTATACTCTGGATTTTTGAGCTTTTCCTTTATATCTTTTATCCTTGAGATAAAATGCCGCTGGCGGATGAACGTATTGCTGTTCATAATGATAAATACATAATCTGAATAGGCCGTTACTTTCCCGAAATATTTATGGTGGTCGCCACCGCTTCTTTCAATAAAATATTCTCCCGTAGTTTCGGATCTGTAAATCTCCATCGCAGAACGCCAGATCCGCTCTTCTTTTGCCTGTAAAGGGTTTTCGGGAAGATTCCTGTTGTAAGAATACCAACAGCCGGTAAGACGGTCTAAAAGTGCGGTATTCTGACTCACATTATTCAGATCAATCTTCAGATCATTAAAATTAAAAGATTCCGTATTGGAACTGATGAAATCAAGATAACCGGAATAGCCTAAAACCCTGACAATACTACTCAGTTTGGCCAGATTCGGTCTGCTCAGACCGGCAAGCTCATTCTGTCTGTATTTCTTCAGCTTATTAATGATGAGGTGTTCATACAGATAATTGGATCCCAGCAGGTCCGGGGCTTTTTTAATGCCTTTTTCCGTTTGGCCGGCAGTAATAAGTTCATTCAGTTCCTCACTGATATAAACCCATTCGGTTTTGGTAACATCTTCCCAGCGATTTTTCTTTAAAAAATGACGGCTTAAAAAATTCATCAGCTTTTCCAGATGTAAAATATCTTCTTTTTTCATGAAATTATTTATAAGACTAATTTAAGATTTTTATCAAACCAAAAAAGACCGTTGAAAGACTTTTATATTTCAGAATCAGATGATATTTGAGTAGAAAAATAAAAGTAAAGACAATGGAAACAACAATGCAACTAAAAGACGAATCCCTCTGGAACAGATTACAGGGATTTTCATTAGACGCTTCCGATGCCGATTTCCCTTTTTCTAAAAAGCTGGCAAAAGAAGAAAACTGGACGCTTGATTTCACAAAAAAAGCGATAGAAGAATATAAAAAATTCATTTATCTGTGCTGTATCCTGCCTCATGGCGCTTCACCCAGTAAAACAGTGGATAAAGTGTGGCACATGCACCTGATCTACACCCGGAACTACTGGGAAGAATTCTGCCCGGAAATTCTGAGAAGAAAGCTCCATCATCACCCTTCCAAAGGAGGACAGCATGAAAAAGACAGACATCAGGACTGGTTTCTGGATACGCTCAGTCAGTACAAAACAATCTTTCAGAAGGAAGCTCCTGCGGACATCTGGCTGGAGAAGACGGAAAAAAAGACCCGGAAAAACCGGCTGAATAAACTCAGAATTGTTCCGCTGTTTATGCCCCTTTTCTTACTCTCATCCTGTCTTGGAGAAGTTCTGAGTACTCTGGGAATTATTATCCTGTCAGGATTGGGAATTATTGTTTTCGGATCAGTCCTTTCTTTATTCTCCGACAGCAATGGAGGCCATTCTAAAGGAAAAGATGACGGAGGTGCAGGAGGAAGCTGCGGAGGAAGCAGTTGCGGTGGAGGCGGATGCGGCGGAGGTTGTGGCGGATGCGGTGGATGTGGAGGTTAAAAAAAACAATAAACTATGAAAAATTCAATCGTTCATTCAGTTCCGGTAATGGCAGGCCTGATATGGCTTTATACAGAAGAGCATACGCTCAATCCTGTCATTGTAAAGGGGCCGGATTTCCTGAAATTTTACCTGATCCTGATCCTGGGAACCTGTCTTGCCGCTTTTTTCTTAAAAAGATCAGGAGAAACAACGCCGAAAACTTCAGTTTACGTTCTCTTTCTTATACTGATTCTGGGAATCGTCAAGCTGGTCCGGGGGATCAGTCTTGGAAAACCGGTCGGTTTCCTCGTGATGATTCTTATAGTGGAATGTATTGTGATGGCGGTTATTATGTCTTATCATATCAATCATAGGACGAAGACCTGACGGATTAAAACAGGATCAAAAAATAACCCGAAACAGACTGCTTCGGGTTTGATATGATTAAGATTTTTTCTGAACTTCATGATCTGTTTTAAGACCGTACTTTCTGGTGACTGCTGCGGTAATGGCTACCAGGACAGCACACAGAAAAAGTTCCGATTTTTCAGGATGACAGATCTCCTGGTATATATTATATCCTAACAGTATAGATACAATGAGCAGCAAAACACTGTTAACGGCAATGTACTGATGGTTTGAAGTAGTTTTCATAAAGATATTTTTATTGTTATTTACTGAGTAAGTATGACAATTTAAAATACGTTACAAAAAATTTCAAAAAATTTTTTCTTTATGAAATAACTCCGCTTCCGATCAGCTCTTCCCCGATATACCATGAAGCAAACTGCCCTTCCGCAATCGCGGATTGAGGTTCAGCAAATTCAACGTAAAAAGCATCCTCAAACTGGTAAAGAACCGCTTTCTGTAACGGCTGTCTGTACCTGAATCTGGCCATTACTTCCATAGATCCTCCGTTTTGCAGCTTCATATCTTCACGTACCCAGTGCAGTTCAGAATTATCAATTTTTAATGCCTTTCTGTACAGTCCCGGAAAACTGTGCCCTTCACCTACAAAAAGGATATTGTTTTCCATATCTCTGGAGACGATAAAGCAGCTTTCTTTATGTCCGCCTATACCGAGGCCTTTACTTTGTCCGATCGTGAAAAACTGGGCACCCTGATGCTTTCCTATAACTTTTCCGTCAGATTTTTTATAATGAATTTTTTGTGATAAAAACTCAAGCTCTTCCTGTTTTGAAGAAAATTCAGGCGTTTCACCTGCAAAAAGCGGTGAATCTTTGAAGATCTCTACAATTTCACCTTCCTTCGGAACCAGTTGCTGTTGTAAGAACTGCGGAAGACTTACCTTTCCGATGAAACACAGCCCCTGGGAGTCTTTTTTATCAGCAGTTACAAGTCCGATTTCCTTAGCAATCTCTCTTACCTGGGGTTTTGTAAGTTCCCCGATAGGAAACAGAGCTTTGGAAAGCTGGTCCTGACTCAGCTGGCATAAAAAATACGACTGGTCTTTGTTATTGTCTTTTCCGGCAAGAAGATGAAAGATTTCCTTCCCATTTTCGTCAAAGGTTGAATCTACTCTGGCATAATGTCCTGTTGCTACCTTATCAGCGCCAAGAGACATGGCTGTTTTCATAAAAACATCGAACTTTACCTCCCGGTTGCACAAAACATCCGGATTAGGAGTTCTTCCTTTCTCATATTCAGCAAACATATAATCTACAATGCGCTCTTTATAAAGCTCACTCATATCGATTACCTGAAAAGGAATTCCCAGCTTCTGGGCTACCATAAGGGCATCATTACTGTCTTCAATCCAGGGACATTCGTCCTCTAAAGTTACCGACGCATCGTTCCAGTTTCTCATAAACAAAGCCACTACTTCATGGCCCTGCTGTTGCAGCAGATACGCAGTAACGCTGGAATCTACACCTCCGGAGAGGCCAACTACTATTTTCATTCTATTTCAATTTTACGGAACTCTTAACGGGAGTCCTTAGTTTGATGCGGCAAAAATACAATTAAAAAAATTCGCAAAAAAACCATAATTTTAAACATTGATAAAAACGATATTATATGAAAAAATTTATTATTCCTCTGACACTGATGCTCTCAATACCGGCATTTTCTCAGATTTCAGTAGGCACTCCGGCCCGGGAAAACAATAAATGGACCTTCGGAGGAGGGATTGGGCTGGGTTTCGGAAGCAACAGCTCATTTTACCTTCAGGCTTCTCCCAGAGTAGGATACAGACTGACCGATGATCTGGAAGCAGGGGTTGTGGGAAGTGTTTCCTGGCAGACTTCAGATTTCTACCGGTCAACAATGTTTGGGGCGGGGCCGTTTGCCAATTACTATTTTGCAAGATCGTTCTATGTAGGAGCCAATCTTCAGCACTATTTCATCAATTATAAGGATAAGTACTACGATTATAAATTCAATAAAGAGGAAACAGCCCTATACCTGGGAGGCGGTTATATGCAAAGGATAGGAGGAAATTCTTTCATGCAGATCGGGGTAATGTACAATGTATTGTGGAAAGAGAATTCCAGTGTATTTTCAAGTGGTCTGATTCCTAATATCGGTTTCGTGGTGGGTATGTAGACGAAAGACAGGATGAATTTAAAAACAGTCTGAAAAAATAAAAAAGCACCGGAATTTGTTCCGGTGCTTTTCATTATGATTAAACTATTTATTTTTTTAAGATTGAGAAGACTTTTCAGCCGTTTTTTTGGGTTTTGATGCTTTCCCGGTCAATCCGTCTTTTGCTTCGTTCAGATCAAGAATTACGGTTTCTCCTTCGTTCAGCTGTTTGTTCACCAGCATTTCTGCAAGAAGATCTTCAATGTATTTCTGGATAGCCCGTTTCAATGGTCTTGCTCCGAAGTCTTTATCCCATCCTTTTTCAGAGATAAAGTCTTTTGCTTCTTCGGTAAGTTCCACTTTGTAGCCCAGTTTTTCCAGTCTTCCGTAAAGCTTGTTCAGTTCAATATCAATGATTTTCTTGATGTCGTCCTGTACCAGAGAATTAAAGATCACGATGTCATCAATTCTGTTTAAGAATTCCGGAGCAAATGCTTTTTTAAGGGCATTTTCAATGGTACTTCTCGCTCTTGAATCTGAAGTGGTCTTTTTAGCTGAAGTTCCGAATCCTACACCATCACCAAAGTCTTTAAGGTCTCTTGTTCCGATATTGGAAGTAAGAATAATAATGGTATTTCTGAAATCGATCTTTCTTCCTAAACTGTCGGTCACGTGGCCTTCATCAAGAATCTGTAACAGGATATTGAATACATCCGGATGTGCTTTTTCAATCTCATCCAGGAGAACCACAGCATAAGGTTTTCTTCTTACGGCTTCTGTTAATTGTCCGCCTTCTTCGTATCCAACGTATCCCGGAGGCGCTCCAACCAATCTTGAAACCGCAAATTTTTCCATGTATTCACTCATGTCAATACGGATCAGAGATTCATCGGATTCAAACAGTTCCCTTGCCATTACTTTTGCCAGCTCGGTTTTACCAACCCCGGTTGTTCCCAGGAAAATAAAGGTACCGATAGGGCGGTTAGGGTCTTTCAGACCTGCTCTGTTTCTCTGAATAGCCTTAACGACTTTTTTCACGGCATCTTCCTGCCCGATTACTTTTCCGTTAAGTTTCTCATCCATCTGAGCGAGCTTATCAAGCTCATTTTTGCCGACTTTGGTCACCGGAACACCGCTCATCATAGAAACCACTTCCGCTACATTTTCTTCTGTTACGGTTTCTTTTTTCTCTTTTACATCTTTGTCCCATTTGTCCTGGGCGGCATTCAGTTCCATCTGAAGACGCTCCTCTTCATCTTTCAGTTTTCTGGCTTCAAGATAATCCTGAGCTTTTACTGCTTTCTGTTTCAGTTCTTTGATATCTTCGATTTTTTTCTCAAAATCAATGATTTCCGTAGGAACTTTCATATTTTTAATATACACTCTGGAACCGGCTTCGTCCATCGCATCAATAGCTTTGTCCGGAAGGAAACGGTCTGTAATATATCTTGAGGTAAGGTTCACACACGCTGCAATCGCCTCTGGGGTATAGATTACATTGTGATGTTCTTCATACTTATCTTTGATCTGGTTCAGAATCTGAATGGTTTCATCAATGGAAGTAGGCTCCACCATTACTTTCTGGAATCTTCTTTCCAAAGCTCCGTCCTTTTCAATATACTGACGGTACTCATCCAGGGTAGTGGCCCCGATGCATTGAATTTCTCCTCTTGCCAGAGCAGGTTTGAACATATTGGAGGCATCCAGGCTTCCGGTAGAACTTCCTGCACCTACAATGGTATGCAGCTCATCGATGAAAAGGATCACATCACGGTTCTTTTCCAGTTCCGTCATAATGGCCTTCATTCTTTCTTCAAACTGACCACGGTATTTGGTTCCTGCCACCAAACTGGCAAGATCCAGAGTGATCACCCGTTTTCCGTAAAGAACTCTTGATACTTTTTTCTGTTGAATTCTTAATGCCAGACCTTCGGCAATCGCAGATTTACCAACACCCGGTTCTCCTATAAGAAGAGGGTTGTTTTTCTTTCTGCGTGAAAGGATCTGGGAAACTCTCTCAATTTCCTTTTCACGCCCGATTACAGGGTCTAATTTTCCGTCCCGTGCCAGAGAAGTCAGATCACGGCCAAAGTTGTCCAGGGTAGGTGTCTTACTTTTGGCTGAACCTAAATTACCCGTCGGCTTTCTCATCTGCTCAAATTCCTCTCTTTCATCATCATCGTCATAAGCACTCATCTGTGGTGACTGCCCGGAATTTTTAAGCATAGTCTGATACTCTCTTGAAACTCCTTCATAATCGATGTCGTAAGCTCCTAAAATGTTTGAAGTAGGGTCCTCATATTTGTAAAGAATGCCTAAGAGCAAATGAACGGTATTAATTTCATTGCTTTTATATTGTCTGCATTCCAGTTCTGCACGCTTAATGGCATGGTCTGCCATTTTGGTGAAAGAAATATTGGTAACCTCCTCAGAAATAGGATTTAAACTTGCTGTATTTAGAGTTTCAATTTTTCTTCTGATTTGTGTTAAATCCGCATTAAGGTTTTGAAGGATTTCTTTTGCAGAGTTTTCCGTCTTTATAATACCTAAAAGTAGGTGTTCTGTATTAAGAAATTCACTTTTCAGCCTTTTAGCTTCGCTCTTGCTTTGTTTGAACACCTGGCTCAAACCTTGTGAAAACTTATAATCCATAATATATCTCATTAGAATAAAGGCTGCGGTGCCATTTATTCATTATCTAAATTACAAATATTTTACCAAAAAACAATTAATGACTTTATGGCAGAAAAAATTTTATTATCTTATTGAAAATGATTAAGTTTGTGATCCTTAAAATTTCCCCATGGATTCCAATATCACAACTTATATCGGCTATTCTGCTTCAGTTTTTATCGTACTGAGTTTCATTCTGAAAGATGTAAGAAAAATCAGAGTAGTCAATATGATCGGTTGTATCTGCTTTGTCATTTATGGTATATTTAACGGAATGCTCTGGCCGGTTATTATCCCGAACGGGCTGATTTGTTTTATTCAGGTCTACCATCTGATGGCCGGAAATAAAAAATAATGAAGAAGAAAATAATCACGTCCGCATTCAGTAATTTATACACAGACCAGCGTATAGAGAAGGTTTGCAGGACGTTGTATGAGAATGGATATCAGATCGACCTGATAGGAAATGACTGGAACGGAGCCGAAAAAATGGAGCGCCCTTATCTGTTTTCCAGAATACATTTACGTTCTAAAAGTTTAAAAACAGCGTACTTTGAATTCAACTGGAAGCTTTACTGGGAACTGAAAAAGAAAGCAGACCACAATACCATTCTTCATGCCAATGATGTGGATGTATTGCTGCCGAATTATCTTATGGCCCGAAAGCTGAACATTCCTCTGGTATTTGACAGTCATGAGATTTTTTCAGAAATGCCTGCCATTCAGGGCAAAATGTCACAAAAATTGTGGAGGTATGTTGAAAAAAGCATCATTCCGAAACTTGAGATGATGATAACAGCAAGCGGAAGTTACGCAGAGTGGTTTCAAAAAAAATATGGAGTACACCCCGTTGTTGTTCAGAATGCTCCCAGGAAGATCGGTTTCACACAGGGAATTCCTGATAATTTTCCTAAAATATTTCTGTATCAGGGGGTAATCAATCCTTTCCGGGGAATAGACAAAGCTATTCTGGCTATGCATCATCTGGAAGGAGTCATTTTAAAGATAGCAGGTGACGGACCCAGGAAAAAAGATTATGAAGAGCTGGTTATCAGAGAAAATCTTCAGAATAAAGTTCAGTTTTTAGGAAAGCTGAATCCTGAAGATTTAAGGAAAGTAACCCTGACGGCCGATGTAGGAATGAGTATTGAGGAAAACGGAGGAGACAGCTATCTGTATTCGCTTCCGAATAAAGTGATGGATTATATCCAGAGCAGGGTTCCCGTAATTCTCACCGGTTTTCCCGAAATGAAACGTATTAAAAACCAATTTGACGTTGGGGAGATCATTGAAAACCATCAGCCTGAAAATATTGCTGTGGCGGTAAAAAAGGTTATCAGTAAAGGGAGACCTGCTTACCAGGTGGAGCTGGAAAAGGCTTCGGACGCTTTGTGCTGGGAAAATGAGGAAGTGAAACTGTTACAGGTATTTGAGAAGGCATCCCGGTATTAGATGAACGACAGGTTTCAATCGATATAATTACTTAAATAAAAAGCTTAAGAAAAACTTAAAATTTCTAAATTTAGTATCTTTGCACCAGAAATTTGTTAAAAATGACCATTAAAGAAAAACAGCAGGAAATTATCGGAGAATTTGAATTTCTTGATGATTGGGAGCAGAAATATGAATATATCATCGATCTTGGAAAAGAACTCCAGGGGCTTCCGGAGGATAAGAAAACGGATGAAAATCTGATCAAAGGATGCCAGAGTAAGGTATGGATCGATGCTGAATTCAAAGATGGAAAACTTTTTTTCAATGCAGATTCCGATGGAATTCTTCCCAAAGGAATTGTTTCCCTTTTGGTAAGCATATACAGCGGCCATTCTACACAGGAGATTCTGGATTCTGATTTCGAATTTATTTCAGAGATCGGACTGCAGGAGTTTCTTTCTCCTTCCAGAGCGAACGGGCTGATGGCTATGACCAAACAGATTAAATTTTATGCAGTGGCTTATCAGCTAAAGTCTTAGCCGTGACCAGAATTTTAGCATACCGTTTTTCCGCTTTTGGCGATGTTGCCATGACGGCTCCTGTTTTCAGAGAATTTCTGGAACAGAACCCCGGTGTGGAAATCATTATGGTTTCCAGGAAGAATTTTGAAAGCCTGTTTACCGGAATTCCGAATGTGATCTTCAAAGGTATTAACCTGGATGACTATAAAGGGATTTTGGGATTAAGAAGGCTGGCTCATGAACTGATCCGGGAATTCAAACCTGATCTTATTGCAAATCTTCACGATGTGATCAGGACCAAGATTCTTGACAGCATTTACAGAAGGCGTGGACTTAAAGTATTTAAAATAGACAAAGGAAAAGAAGAAAAAGAAGAACTTACCGATGTCTGGAACCTGAATAAGGTACAGCTGAAAAGAACCGTTGAACGGTATGCCGATGTTTTCCGTGAGATGGGTTTTCAGGTACAGCTATCTGATAAGCTGAGACCGCTGCCGGGTCCGAAATCAGGAATAGGTTTTGCGCCTTTTGCCCAGCATAAAGGAAAAATGCTTCCTCTGGAAAAATCTTATGAGCTGGTTAGGATACTGGCTCAAAAGCATACCATATACTTTTTTGGCGGCGGTAAAAAAGAGACTGAAACCCTTGAAAAATGGGAAAAGGAGATTCCCAACACCCAAAGTCTTTCCGGAAAACTGAGTCTTACCGAAGAGCTGAAGAAGATTTCCGAACTGGAACTGATGATCTCTATGGATTCGGCAAATATGCATCTTGCAAGTTTAATGGGAACCCGGTGCGTGTCGGTGTGGGGCGCAACGCATCCTTATGCCGGATTTTTAGGTTTTGGACAGCGTGAAGAAGATGTAGTCCAGATTAAGGATCTTACCTGCAGGCCCTGTTCTGTTTTTGGAGATAAAGAATGTTATCGTGGTGACTGGGCATGTCTTGAAGAGCTTGATGTTCAGAAGATTGTTGAAAAAATCAGACTGTAATGAAGCTTTCCGTATGTATTCCTGTGTATAATTTTGACATCCGTGAACTGGTCTCTGAGTTGAAAAACGAGATCAGAATGAATGGTATTGGTGCGGAAATTATTCTGATTGACGATGCTTCGGATGTTCATTACAGGAAAATTAACCAGGATCTTCAGGGTAAGGTAGCCAACTTTATCTTTCTTAAAGAAAATGTAGGAAGATCGCGGATCCGGAATCTTTTTTATCAGTATACGACAGGGGAGTATTTGTTATTCCTGGATTGTGACGGCAAAATTACAGACAAAAATTTCTTAAAGAATTATACGGATTTTATACAGGAAAATCCGGACGCTGCTGTTGTTTATGGAGGAAGAAATGCTCCTGAATCAGCTTCGGACGCTGAACATTATCTGCGGTGGAAGTTTGCCGTAGAAAGAGAGAACCTGCCGGTTGAACTTCGCCGGAATAAACCTTATTTAAGCTTTCAGACAAATAATTTCATTATCAGGAAAGATCTTTTTGCCAAAGTGAATTTTCATCCCGATTTTCAGAAATACGGCTATGAAGATCTTCTTTTTGCGATGGAATTAAAATCGGAAAAAGTAAAGATCAGTCATATTGATAACACGATTCTGAACAATGATCTGGAAAGCAACGGTGTTTATCTGGAGAAAGTAGATGAATCCGTAGAAAGTCTTGCTAAAATGCTTAAAGATGAAAATCTCCGGTCTAAACTGGCTGAAGTTAAGCTGGTCCGGTTATATTACCGGCTTTATAAAACACCGTTTACCTTTTTTATCAGGATCTTTTTAGGAAACAGAGGGTTGAGAGCGGTTAAAAAAAATCTTTTAAAAGGAAATGTCAACCTCAGGTATCTTGATGTTTATAAGCTGGGGCTGCTTTTTAAGAAGATGAGGTGATGGAAATCTCCTCAAAATAAAGAGACCCGGATCCGTTTGGGGGATTAAAACCAACTGTTTTTGTGGATATATACAGAAATCAATGCTGTTTTTCTATTGGGAAGCGTTGCTGTACAAATTTAATCAATGTTTCAAGATCTGTAAAGTCTTTTTCCAGCCCTAACTGGGCCTCAGAATATTGAATATTATACCTGTCTTCGGATATTCTTAAATAAAATTCCCCGCCAGGCTTTACAATAAATGTGTGATCTTTAATTCCGCAAAAGAGAATTCTTTCTGATGTATTGTTGAACTGCTTAAATTCAGCATAATAACCTTTTTTCTGAAAGATTTCCTTTATATGCTCCAGATTACTCATTTTAAGCTATTCTTATATTATAAAAACAAAAAAAATCTCCCAAAACTTGAGAGATTTCTGTGGGTCCTGAGGGATTCGAACCCCCGACCCTCTGGGTGTAAACCAGATGCTCTGAACCAACTGAGCTAAGAACCCGAATTTTTTTTGAAAGGTTTCGTTTCCTTTTCTGTGGGTCCTGAGGGATTCGAACCCCCGACCCTCTGGGTGTAAACCAGATGCTCTGAACCAACTGAGCTAAGAACCCTCTTATCTTTTGTTTCCTCGATTAGAGTGGTGCAAATATACGACTTATTCGGATACTTGCAAATTTTTTTCTAAAAATTCTCCGACAACAAAGTTGCTTCCGCCGATAAAAATCATTTCTTCATTTGTACATCGTTCTTTTGCAGAGAGATACGCTTCCTGTACCGAATCAAAAATTTTATAAAAAATTTTCGCTTCCTTGAGCAGATTTTCGTAATCCTGAGGATGTCTTCCCCTGTTGATGGAAGGTTTGGCGAAATAAAATTCTGAATTTTCCGGAAGGAGAGCCATCACTTCATCTATTTTTTTATCATTTACGAAACCCAGAACCACGTGTTTATGCCTGTTAATGCTATTGAGCTGTGAAAAAACATACTCCAGTCCCGCCTGATTGTGCCCGGTGTCACAGATGGTAAGCGGATTTTTGGAAAATTCATACCAACGGCCGATGAATCCGGTATTTCTATGAACATTCAACAGCCCCAGCTTACTATTTTCATCGGAAATGGGGATATTCAGTTTTTTCAACTCTGAAATAACGGCCAGTACAACGCGGATGTTTTTCTGCTGATAGTTTCCCTGAAGATCAGATTTAAGATCCGGCTGTATAGATGTTGCATCAATGAACGGGGCTTTTTCCTCACCGGCTTTATGTTGAAGTATCTTTTTTACCTTTTCGTTTTCATCCCCGGAAATGATGGGAATGCCGTTTTTGATAATTCCGGCTTTTTCTGCTGCAATTTCTTCAATGGTGTCGCCCAGAATATTCTGATGATCCAGCTGTACGTTGGTAATGGCCGAAACCAAAGGTCTTATAATGTTTGTGGAATCCAGTCTTCCTCCCAATCCCACTTCAATGATGGCAAAATCTACCTTTTTCTGATAAAAATATTCAAAAGCCATAATCGTGGTGAACTCAAAAAATGACGGACGGATATCTTCCGGGAGGTTTTTAAGCTTTTGGATAAATTCATAAACAAACTCTTTATCACAGTTAGCTCCGTTCACTTTAATGCGTTCCGTGAAGTCGATAAGGTGAGGGGAATTGTATAATCCTACTTTATACCCTGCTTCCTGAAGCACAGAGGCAAGCATATTGCTTGAAGATCCTTTTCCGTTGGTACCTCCGATGTGAATACACCGGATCTTTTCCTGGGGATTTCCAAAGAAGGCGCAGAGCCTGCTGATATTGTCCAGACCGGGCTTGTACGCCTTCTGTCCGTCAATCTGATAATTGGGAGCCTGTACGAAAAGCCAGTCTACTGCTTCCCGGTATTGTTCATGTGTCATGATGCAAAATTCTCAAAAGTTTTAATAACATGAAACAATAATTTTTTTAAAGTGTAACTTTTTTATATTTGGTACGTCTAATATGGAAAATTCTTAATATGAAAAAAGTTTGGATTATCATTTTTGGATTAAGCTGTCTGGGACTCAGCGCCCAGAAGAAATGGTCCTTAAAAGAATGTGTGGATTATGCCGTGGAGCATAATCTTCAGGTTGTCCAAAATCAGTATAACAAACAGTCACAGGATGCCAGCCTTAAAATCGCTAAAAACGGGTATCTGCCTACTTTGTCGGCAAATATGTCGAACGGGGTAAGTTTCGGACAGGCTTCATTAGGTGCGGGAAGTTTCAGAAACGACAGATTTAATAACAGTGTAGGGGTAGGAGCGGATATATTGGTATATAATAACGGAAGACTGGAAAAAAGCGTCAGAAAAGCTCAGTTTGATGTAGAAGCAAGCCAATATGATATTGAGACCATTAAAAATGATATTTCGCTTCAGATTGCCCAGCAATACCTGACTGCCCTGTTGAATAAAGAGATTGTTAAGATTTCTCAAAGCGCAATGGAAAATGCTCAAAAACAGTATGACAGGGCCAAAATAACGACTGAAGTCGGAACTACGGCTCAAACGGTTTTAGCAGAAGCAGAGGCTGCACTGGCCAGAGAAAAGCAGAATCTTAAAAAAGCGGAGATTGAGGTAGGAAGAGCATTATTTGCTATTGCCCAGCTTTTACAGCTGCCTGACTATAAGGATTTTGATGTGGAAAATGTAAACGTTCCTGAAACGTTGGATTCACAACTGATAACAGCAGATGAGGTTCTTGCTACGGCCTATGAAATACAGCCGCAGATCAAAGCGGCAGAAAGCAGGATAAGATCTGCGGAAGCCCAGACAGAGGTGAGCAAAACGGCTTTTTGGCCTACCCTTACAGCCAGTGCCGGACTTAGCACTTTCTATAACTATCAGATCTCAAAAGGCCAGGAAAGACTTGCACAACCGGGTTTTTTCCAGCAATACAGTGATCAGTTCGGACAAAATGTAGGACTGTCACTTAACGTACCTATTTTTAATAAAGGAATAACGAAATTACAGGTAGAGCAGTCAAGAATCAATGAAAGCATTGCCAAAAACACACTGGAACAGCAGAAGCAGACTGTAAGACAGAATGTTCAGAAAGCCCAGTTTGATGCAGATGCCAATTATGAAACTTATTTATCTGCCGTGGAAGCAGAAAAAAGCACAAAGCTGGCTTTGGAATTTGCCGATAAAAGCTATGCTGCAGGAAGAACGACGATTTATGACGTGAATGTTGCCAGAAATAATTATGCAAACGCACAGGGATCAGTTGCACAGGCAAAATACAACTATCTTTTCAGCCTTAAACTGCTGAGTTTCTATGCGGGCATCCCATTAAGCTTATAAAATGCCGATTCAATCATTAGAAAAATATTTACCTCAAAATACACTTAAATACTTAAAAGACTGGTTTGCAGATTATTATATTCATATAAAAGTAACACGTAACAGGAATTCCAAATTGGGTGATTACAGGAAACTGCCCGATAATTCCCATGAAATAACCGTAAACTCTACACTTACCCCACCTCTGTTTTTCTTTGTCCTTACTCATGAACTGGCACACCTGATTGCCTTTGAGAAATACGGAAGAAAAATTTCCCCTCACGGCAGCGAATGGAAAGAAGTCTTCAGAAATATGCTTCTGGAAAGCCTTGAGGTATATGATGAAGAGCTAAGGCCAATCATCGTAAAATTTTCAAAATCCCCCAAGGCCAACTTCATGGCGAGCCCTGATCTGGTAAAGTATTTTCATACTGAAAAACAGGATGATAGGCTTTGTTTTGTTGAAGAGCTCCAGAAGGGTGATTTCTTTATGTACCGCAACGAAAAGTATTTATTAGAAGGTCTGATTAAAAAAAACTATCTTTGTAAGAATCTGGCTACTGGGAGAAAGTATTCTTTCAAGCCTTTGGCTAGGGTTGAAAAATGTAGGCAAGAATGTTAAAATCAGATAGATACTGCGTTATTATGGCGGGAGGAATCGGAAGCCGGTTCTGGCCAATGAGTACGCAGAAATTTCCAAAACAGTTTCAGGATATTTTAGGGACAGGACGCACCATGATTCAGCAGACATATGACAGAATCAGCAGGATCATCCCTAAAGAACATATATTCGTGATCACGAATAAAGAATATGTAGCGCTTTCCCATCAGCAGCTTCCGGAAATTCCTGAAGAGAATATCGTGGGCGAACCTCTGATGAAAAATACGGCGGCATGTAATCTGTACATGGCCAATAAGATTGCTGAAATCAATCCCGATGCTACCATGATTGTGCTGCCGGCGGATCATCTGATCCTGAAGGAAGAAATATTCTTGGAGAAAGTAGAACTGGCCTTTGATCTGGCATCAAAGAATGATTATCTTGTGACACTGGGAATTACCCCTACAAGACCTGATACGGGCTATGGATACATTCAGTTTGTAGAAAAGAAAGGATCGGAATATTTTAAAGTAAAAACATTTACTGAAAAACCCATTCTGGAAATTGCCCAAAGCTTCCTGGAAAGTGGGGACTTCCTGTGGAATGCAGGAATATTCATCTGGAATGTGAAGAGTATTCATCATGCATTTGAAATGTATCTTCCTGAAATGATGCAGCATTTTATGGCCTGTGAATACAATTCTGAAAAAGAAAATAACTGTATTGAGCTTATTTACCCGAAAGTTCAGAAGATTTCCATTGATAACGGAATACTGGAAAAAGCCAAAAATGTATATGTAATCCCTTCAGACCTGGGATGGAGCGATCTTGGAACCTGGACTTCCGTTTATGAGAATACCGAAAAAGATAAGGACGGAAATGCAGTAAAACTGAAACATTTACTGGCTTACAATTCAAAAGGAAATATTATCCGTCTGAAAAATAATAATAAAGCGGTTATTATCGACGGGCTGGAGAATTATATAGTGGTAGATACAGACAAAGCTCTGCTGATCTGTCCGAGAGACAACGATCAGCTGATCAAAGATTATGTCCTTGACTTAAAAAGTTTCAGGAAAGGAGATAAGTTTATGTAAAATGTAAGTTGGTATACTTTCTGCTGATTTTAAGATTATGATAAAAACTGCAACACGAACCATCGCTTTTATTTTTCTGTTTTCAGGAGTTCTTGGCTCTGCTCAGGAGAAAAAGACAAAGTTTCCGGGCATTTCCGGAATTTTACAGTATATCAGTCCCAATAGCAAAGTAGATTCATGGGTGTTGGTATACAACAGCTATGGGAAAAACCAGGAAATAAAGAAATCCGGAGGGAAAATAGAGTATACCCCGCAATTTTCAGGATTTAATCTGGTTCCCAGTGAAGACAGTTTTTA
Organism: Chryseobacterium indologenes; assembly: GCA_002439165.1. Taxonomy (GTDB): domain Bacteria; phylum Bacteroidota; class Bacteroidia; order Flavobacteriales; family Weeksellaceae; genus Chryseobacterium; species Chryseobacterium indologenes_E. The sequence continues at coordinate 276,207 of DJTE01000048.1, read as the reverse complement.
TTATATTGCCTATTCTTCGGGTGGAAAGATCAGTTACATTGCCGACCTGGAGGCCCTGAAGAGTTTCGTGGGAAAAATTGATAATGCTGAAGAAGCTGCCATTGTGCTTGCAACAGACGGTTATATAGTAGACGAGGAATTTGCGGATCTTGCTGGAAATTATTACCAGGACTCTTCAAATTACTATCTGGAGCTTGGAAAACTGACTTCCAAAGAATGTCCTTACCGGAAAACTCATTACGCCCTGACCGTCAATAAGTCCACCGGAGCTGTTTCCAATATAAAAGACAACGGAAACTATATTGAACTTTACAATAAGAAATGCCCGAATAATCCGAGGCTTTTGAAAATCCAGAAAAAAGAAGAACCGAAAGATGACTCCAAAAAAACATCCAAAAGCAGATAATACCTACGGAACAGAAAGACTGATTCTCCGTCCGATGTCTGTGGAAGACCGTGATCTTGTCTTTGATCTCTACAACAGCCCCAAATTTATCAGATTTATCGGAGACCGTAATATCAAGACGCTTACCGATGCGGAAGAATATATCAAAAACAGATTCTGCCCCCAGTTTGAAAAACTGGGCTTTGGAAATTATACCATTATTATCCGGGACAGCAACACGAAAATAGGAGGAGTAGGAATCTTTGAAAGGGAAGGACTGGAAGTGATGGACATAGGATTCTCTCTACTGGAAGATTTTGAAGGTAAAGGATATGCTTACGAAGCAGCAGCAAAAGTAAAATCTATCGGAATGGATGATTTCGGCCTGAAGAAAATTTCTGCCATTACCTCGAAAGATAACTTTTCTTCCCAGAAACTGATTGAAAAACTGGGACTTCAGCGTAAAGGATATGTAACGCTTCCCGAAGACGACGAGGAGCTGATGTATTATGAAACAGAATAAAGAGTTTACCTCAATAATTCCTGCAAATAATCATAATCCGCAAAATTCATCAGTAATTCAGATTCTCTTTCTGGAGTAATAACCTGATTGGAATAGCAGGATGTACAAATTTTAATAACCTTAAAGATCTTGCCATTCCGGTTTTTGTAAATTAAAATATCTCTGTAAGTTTTCAGACAGGCGGTTTCATAATTGTTTCTGCCTTCTTTAAGAGAATTGATCTTTTCAGAAATCTGTCGCTTCTTTTTATGCTCAACCTTTATATAACCGAACTTTATTAAATCTTTTTCAAAATCATTGAGGAGATGCCCGGGTTTTAAACGACCATGAATCGTTTCATACCTTAAACTTTTCGTGTTTTCGATTTTTTTCTCAGATTTCAGCTGGTAAATGAAAATCTCATCATTAAGCTTTTGCGAACTTAAATAACCGCAAAAGAAGATGGATAAAAGAATGATAAGATTTTTGATCAGCATACATGACGTTTTAATTAAATTATCCTTCCAGAATCTGTTCAGCAGCCGTTTTTGAAGTCACTTTTTCAATCACCCTTGTACAGATACCCTTTTCATCAAAAATAAAAGTAGTTCTTACAATTCCCATATAGGTTTTTCCGAATGTTTTTTTCTCCTGCCATACCCCGAATTTCTCGATAATATCATGGCTTTCGTCGGCGATAAGGTCATAGGGGAAAGCAAACTTGCTGTGGAAGTTTTTCTGTTTTTTTACGGTATCTCCGCTCACTCCCAAAAGCTGAAATCCTGCTTTTTTAAGCTTTGCATAATTATCGCTCAGATTACAGGCTTCCACGGTACACGTCGGAGTATTAGCCTGCGGATAAAAGAAAACAACCAGCTTCTTCCCGATTAATTTTGATGAGGATATCGTTTTTTCATCCTGATTTACACCTTCAAATTCCGGTAATTGGTCTCCAACTTTCAACATAATGAATTATTTTTGTTCAAATTTAAGGGTTACATGACAAAAAAGCAAAGAGCCGAACTCGTTCAGCAGGAATTAGATAAATTATATCCTACCACCCCCATCCCATTGGATCATACGGATCCGTACACTTTAATGGTGGCCGTGGCACTTTCTGCCCAGACAACGGATAAAAAGGTAAACCAGGTTACTCCCGATCTTTTTGCCGTGGCCGGAACGCCGCAAAGAATGGCTAAACTGGAAGAATTTGAAATCAAAGAACTGATCAAAGAAATTGGACTGTCCAATACAAAAGCCAAAAACCTGAAGAGAATGGCCGAACTCTTACTGGAAAGACATAACGGTATCGTTCCGCAGACTTATGAGGAATTGGAGGCGCTTCCGGGCGTAGGGCACAAAACAGCTTCCGTTGTGATGAGTCAGGGCTTTGGCTTTCCTGCTTTTCCGGTAGATACGCACATTCACCGCCTTATGACCCAGTGGAAGCTTACCTCAGGAAAAAATGTAGTGGAAACAGAAAAAGACGCCAAAAAACTGTTCCCGGAAGAAGTGTGGAATAAGCTGCACCTTCAGATCATTTTTTACGGCAGGGAGTATTCTCCCGCAAGAGGAAAGGGCGAAAAAGACTTTATTACGAAGATGATGTTTGAGAAATAAGTCCCTGCTGAAGAACCTATTTTACAATCTATACATCCAGAAGTCTCCGGTGATAATTAATCTGTCCCAGATGATAATCCAGATGGGTAATCAGGTGGATCAGAAAGTAGCCTGTGGTCATTTTATCTTCAAAAACAATAAGAGGATATTCCTTTTCAAGGTCTTCGGGATTTAATGAACCGAGAACGGTATTGATCATGCTCTGCAAAGCCTCAATATTTTCTGTAAGTTCGGATCTGGGAATGTTTTTCAGGGAAAATTCAAGTTCCCGGTTTCTGATGTAGCCGGTATTTCCGAGTTGCGCGCCGATAAAATGGCTGAGGTTTCCAATGAGATGAAGGCACAGATTTCCCGCGGAATTGGAGATGTTTTTATCCGTCTTCCAGATCACGGCTTCATGCTGATAGGCTTCGATTTCTGCTTTTAACTTATTTAAATCCCTGTTGTAAAGAGACTTAAGGCTTTCTGTGATCATGTTTACTGTATTATGGTTTTAAAATATCCTCTGAAATGCTTTTCTGCTAAACTGTCTATAAATCCGTAATAATTGATGAAGCCGTAAATGCTGTCATTCTTTTGAAAATGACTCTTGCTGAGAATCAATTGCTGTTTTCTGACGACACCTTTTCGGAAAAACTTTATTTCGCCTTTCAATGTTTTAGGATCAATATTTTTTACGCGGAATTGGTTGTTAAAGACCTGAACAAGCACTCCGTTTCCAAAATATCCGTTGTTGTTATTGAGTAAAATTTCCAACGTGTCATTTTCACACGTCGCTTTGCATGTGTAATTATCAAAGATAAATGCTTTCCGGTGAAAGCCATCAGAATAAGATGCCTTTTGTACAATATAAGCTGTTCGCGTGGTGTTTTCTGTTTTTTCAGAACTAAAAAGTTTTAATTCAGGATATTGGGAAAGGAGCTGTATGGTGTCATGGAACGATATACTTCTATCAACGGTTACTTTACCCAGATCCTCAGAAACTTTCTTTTGATCCTTACTGCAACTGAATAAGATGAAAAGAGAAAATAAGAGACCTGTTTTTTTCATGGTTAGTGTATTTTCGTTCCTGAGGGCTAAAGAAAGTAAATTCAGATTAAACTTCTTTCCTTTAAATAATTGCTGCTAAAATTATAAAATTTAGGCATCTATTTGAAAAAAACATAAAAAAATGGGAGCATAGTAAATGTCCCATTTTTTTATTTCTTTTATTTCTGCTTCTTAGCCCAAAGCTCCATCTTTCTGTCAAGAACATCCAGCGGCAGGCATCCCTGGCTTAATACTTCATCATGGAAGCTGGCCAGACTGAATTTTGTTCCCAGCTGTTTCTGGTATTTATCTCTCAACTCACGGATCTTTAAAGAACCGATTTTATACCCTAGCGCCTGTCCCGGCATTGCCATATATCTTTCCACTTCTGCGGTGGCACTGGCTTCATCATAGGAAATATTGCTAAGGAAGTATTTAATGGCTTCTTCTCTCGTCATCGTTCCGGTATGGATTCCTGTATCTACAACCAGTCTTACCGCTCTCAGCATCTGGTCGCTCAGGTAGCCCATTTTCTGGTAAGGATCGGTGTACAGACCAAATTCAGGGCCTAATGTTTCACAGTAATGTGCCCAACCCTCACCATAAGCTCCGAACCATCCGAATCTCATGAATTTGGGAAGCTTTGTATTTTCCTGCTGAAGGGAAACCTGGTAATGGTGCCCCGGAATGGCTTCATGAAGGAAAAGAGATTCCATTCCTGAAGTCACATTGAACTTTGAAGGATCAGGAAGCGGCATATAGAATATTCCCGGTCTTTTTCCGTCCGGAGTTCCCTGGATATACTCTGCGCTGGCACTGGCCTCTCTGAATTTCTCCGTCTGTCTGATCTCAAACTTCGTCTTAGGCGTTACACTGAACATGGTTTTCAGCTTCGGGGTGATCTTCGTTAAAATACTGTTGAATCCGTCCAGAACTTCCTTAGACGTTTTATAAGGCATCGCTTTCGGATCTGTTTTTACAAAAGTGATGAATTCTTCCAAAGTTCCTGAAAAGCCCAGCTGCTGTTTTACCTTTTCCATTTCTGCCCGAAGCATGGCCACCTGCTGAAGTCCGATTTTGTTGATCTCTTCAGGAGATTTCTTGGTGGTGGTCCAGCTTTTTGCATAATATCTGTAAATTTCATTCCCGTTAGGAAGGCTGTTGTAGCCATCGGTATCCCTTGCCTTCGGGAGGTATTCTTTCTCGAGGAAAGTTCCCATTTTGGTGTAGGCAGGAATGATCTTTTGGGTAATAGCTTCCTTATACTGTGCACTGAATTTGTCTTTCTGCTCTTTTGTGAAATTCTTCGGAAACTTTCTGATGGGTCCGTAGAAAATATTTTTTTCCATATCGGAAGTTGTGATCTCTTCCGCTCTCATCTGTGGGATCATTTTTACCACCAGCTTTTTAGGAAGTACAATCTTATTGCTGATGCCTTCACGGAAGTTTTCAGTGGCAGTATTCATCCATTCAGGGAATTTCTCCATTCTTTTCAGCCAGTCACTGTAATCTTTTTCCGTTTTGAAAGGCTGGCTTCCTTCACCGCTTCCAAAAAGAGGAAAAGTAAGAGGCAGACCTCCGAACTGCGTAAAAGGAATGTATTCCGGGTGGTAGGCATATGCCTCGGTTCTGTCTTTTAAAGTATAATCCAGTACATCATATACCACTTTATCTTCATCCGAAAGGCTCTTGTAATCCACACTTTCCAGCTGTTTCTGTACAGAGCTGTAAAACGCGATCTCTCCGGAAATAAAATCTTTGTCAATATTAATCGGAAGCTGGTCGTTATACCGGGTGTCTCCCTGAGAAGTAGCATCTAAAGGGTATAATTTAAGTGCCTGTTCATAATAATTGGCTGCAATAGAATCCAGATTGGGAGGCGTTACTTTCGTCAGGGGAGAATCCGACTTTTTGCAGGAGGCAAGCCCTATCATCAGTCCCAGTCCTAAAATGCTTTTTGATAAAATGTTTTTCATTTTCAAAATCTTTAGGAAACAAAAGTAAGTATTATTGAGATATACAGGATAATCCGTGAATGATTTAAAAAATAATTTTCAAAATATTTTCAACTTAGAATCAATTTTTTATCTTTGTCTAAAACGTTTAACAATCATATTATTACAGTTCTTTTTTAAGAAAAAATGAAAGGGATTTTAAAAATTTACCATCCGGACGAGACCCTAAAATACAATATCAGAAATACTTATTGTAAGGCGGTATACAGCAACCAGCAGCACTTTCTTGAGGTTGAAGTGATCACGGATGACGGGCTGGATCATGTAGAAGATGATTCACTGCAGTACAACTTTCCTCAGCTTTCACTGGAGATCTTCGATTTTCCCATAGAATCTGCTGATATAGAAGGAAAGACCATTGTTATTAATGATTCTGAAGAAGACAGCTACACCGAAGTAGATCTTTTTGACGATGAGGAAGCCTTTATTTACGATAATGAACTTCAGTTCGAAAAAAACGAAGAAGGCGAGCTTCAGGTGATCTGGAAAGGAACTATTGATGACTTCTATACAGGATCTGATCAGCCGATCCCATTCAGACTAAAATGCGAATTTAAGCAGGACGATATTGAAGTAGACGAAGATTAAGCCCTTCAGCCAGCTTTATTTTATACCGGATTTCTTTTCAAAAACCCTTTTGGAAAGAAATTTGCTGTTGATGTATGATAACAAAATTTAAGTTGTTTTTAAGCAATTTTAAGAGAGCAATTCATAATATTCCACTACATTTGTCGTTAAAAATTTTATAAAATTCACATTAATGCTGTTAACGGAACTTACTCAGATTTTATTTGCACAGATTACTGCACCTGCAGTTGCAACAGACGATTTAGAATTTTCATTTTGGAAGATCATGTTCCACGGAGGGGCTTTTGCTAAAATAGTGATGGTAACCGTTTTGGCTTTGGGTGTATTTTCTCTGTACCTGTTCTTTGAACGTTTTTTCTTTATCAAAAGGCTGACATCGAAAACAGATTCCAACTTTATGGATAATATAGAGGATTTTATCAAAGAAGGGAAAATAGAATCAGCGGCAGATTACTGTAAAAGACAGAACTCTCCTGAAGGCAGAATCCTGGAAAAAGGGATTTCAAGATTAGGACGTCCTGTTTCCGATATTGTAAGCGCTATGGAATCCCAGGCACAGGTAGAAGTGGCCAATATGGAGAAAAATCTTAACCTTCTGGCTGTGGTTCCGAGTATCGCACCTATGCTGGGGCTTTTAGGAACGGTAATCGGGATGATTATTGCTTTCTTCAACCTGTCTCATGCAACAGGATCATTCTCTCCTAAAACCCTTTCCGAAGGTATTTATACGGCATTGGGACAAACAGCGGTAGGTTTGGCAGTGGCAATTCCTGCCAACTTTTTCTATAATATCCTGCTGACGAGGATTGATAAGTTTGTACTGAAAGCTCAGAATATGTCAGGAGAATTTTTAGATCTTATCAACAAACCTTTATAATTCTGTCTTATGAAAATTCAGAGAAGAAATAAAGCGAATCCCGAATTCAGTCTGGCAGCGATGACCGATGTCATCCTGTTGATGCTGATCTTCTTTATGATCACTTCATCAGCGGCCAATCAGAGTGCCATTGATGTAAAGTTGCCGAAAGCGGGAGCTGTTGAAGACAATATTCCTAACCCTTTGACGGTGAGCATCAAGCCGGATGGGTCCTATTATGTAGACGATAATCCGGTAACAAAAGACCAGTTGGAACAGATCATTGTTGATAAATTAACAGGGCAGACCAATAAGTCTTTCACGATAAGAGCAGACGAAAATACCCTGCATAAAGACTTTGTATTTGCAATGGAAATTGCAGAAAAACATAAATTTAACGTGGCCATCGCCACCGTTAAAGACAAATAATAAAGCCGGATAACGGCGGGATGTACTGTAAAATGAGAAGTTATACTGTAAACAAAAACGAAGAAAACCGCGACAGGATAAAAAGTGCTTTGCTCTCTATCCTGATCTGGGCTGCCGTCCTTCTTTTTGTTTTTTTATATAAACTGAAACCGGAACTGGACCAGCAGCCGGAAGTTGTTACTACAATGCTTGTCAATTTCGGTGACAACAGAAACGGCAACGGAGTGGAAGAACCTGCGGATCAGCCAGGAAGTCTTGCCGCTGCAACGGAAGAAGTGACTCCGGAACCGGCCGAAACCGCTGTTCCTGAAACAAAAACAGTGGTAAAACCGGAACCTGCCCCTGAACCGAAGAAAACAGAGGTTAAGGAAAAGATCATTACCGGGAATAATTCAAAAATAACCGCTCCTAAAAAAGAAGAATCCAAAAAAGCAGATCCTAAAACTTCTGCCAGTTCAAGTGCTTCGAAAACAACTAAAAAGGCAGGAGCCACAACCGCCAATTCCAAAACAGGAACCGGAGACGGAAAAGGAAATGCTGCTATCGGAAACCTGATCAGAGGACGCGGAACGAAAGCAGGAAGCCAGGGAACGGGAGAAGGAATCGGTAATGCAGGAGATCCTTTAGGCGGAGACGGAAACGGAGACAGCAAAGTAGGGATAGACCGTAAACTGACCGGCTATATTCCGGGAACGATGGGGAGAGGAGGGGCACAGCCTTCACACAGCTGCACAGCCAGCGGTTCCATTACCATAGCCTATACCGTAGATAAAGCCGGAAATGTGGTGTCTGCGAGAAGGGCAGGAGGGATTTCGGATCCCTGCGTATCTTCAACTTCCGTGGCCTGGGTTAAAAAATATGTAAAAGCCGAAAAAGCAAGTACATCCTCAACCGGAACCTATAAAATTACCTTCTAAAAATACAAAAGCACTTTACTCAAGTGCTTTTTTTAATTCGTTGATCCTGTTGATGACCGGAAGGGCAAAAATGCCGCTGGTCTGAAGATAAAGTTCATAAAACGTTTTTGCTTTATCCTGGAAGTCTTTATTCTGACCTTCCCTGCTTTTGAAATAGAAAAGATTACCGAGCATTTCATAATAGTCTTTATGATCTCTTTCCTGTCTTTCGTTTACAAGAGCAATCATTTCTTCTTTAGTCATGGAAGAAACCTCGGTAAAGGACATTTTGAAAATGTCTCTCATGAGCGTATCAAAATCAAGCTCTTTCTGCATTAAACTTTCTTCCGGTTTGTCTAAAATCAGCTTTTCCAGTGCCTGTGTTAGCTGGCGGATCAGCCTTAGTGTGAATTCTTTATCTGTAATCATAAGTTGGTTTAATGTTTAGTGTTTAAAGTTGTTGAAAAGGTTTCGGATCAGGCGAAAAACAGATAAGCCAGTGCAATCGATGTGATCACCCCAACCAGATCAGCCAGAAGCATGGCAATTACCGTATATCTTGTATTCTTTACGGCTACGGCACCAAAATATACAGCAATCACATAAAACGTCGTATCTGAGCTTCCCTGAAGCACGGCTGCCAGTTTACCCTGGAAGCTGTCTGCCCCGAATGTCGTCATAGTATCTACCATCATTCCTCTGGCTCCGGAGCCGGATAAAGGTTTGATCAAAGCAGTAGGTAGTCCGTCTACAAATCTTGGATCAAAACCGACTGTATTCGCTACCCATTTCATTCCGTCGATAATCACATCAAAAACTCCGGAAGTTCTTAGCAGAGAGATCGCAATCAGCATTCCTACCAGGTAAGGAATAATCTTCACACAGGTGGTAAATCCTTCTTTAGCCCCGTCTATAAAGGCATCAAAAACATTGATTTTTTTATAAACGGCACCCAGCACGATGGCAAGGAAAATAAACAGAATAAGACCGTTGCTCAGTACTTTGCTGAAATCATTCAGTTCGTCCTTACTTAAACGGACCAGATACAGTACAAGAAGCCCGATTATGGCAGAGATTCCGCCTACATAAGCAATCACTACCGGGCGGAGAAGGTTGATCTTCTGATATAACGATACGATGATCATGGCGGCCATCGTCGCGGCAAAAGTGGCAATCATACACGGAAGGAAAATATCCGTAGGGGTTTTGGAACCCATTGATGCCCTGATGGCAATGATAGAAACGGGAATCAGCGTCATTCCGCCTGCATGAAGACACAGAAACATGATCTGTGAATTGCTGGCCGTATCCTTGTTCGGGTTTAAGGTCTGAAGACTTTCCATAGCTTTCAGTCCGAAAGGGGTTGCGGCATTGTCCAGGCCGAGGAGGTTGGCACTGAAATTCATCAGCATATGCCCGAAAGCCGGGTGGTTTTTAGGAATGTCAGGGAATAATTTGGAGAAGAAAGGCTGGATAAAACGGCTTAACAGGTTGATTCCGCCTGCTTTTTCCGCGATACTCATGAATCCCATGAACAGGGTCATAATTCCGATCAGTCCGATACAGATCTTTACGGCGGTTTCAGAGGTTCCGATCACGCCGTCCGTTTCCTGAACACGGTAAACTTTTACATTCTGTTTCAGAGAATCTGTCCTGTAATGAATTCTGCTGTCGGCAAAATCATTTTTTTTCATCAGGCTGCCCTTCACAAGAGGAGATAGGGTGCTCATTGGCTGAGTGGCGATCTGAACCGTATCACCGCCTTTTCCTACCACCATATCATTGAAGATGGTCTTGTAATGGCTTGATGAGATGTATTTTATACTGGCAATGGCAATGGCAATAATAATAAAAGCCGACCAAATTCTGCTGAGAACCATCTGATTGATTTAATTGTTTAAACTTATTAAAAATACTTTAAACCACAAAAGGGCAGGAAGATTTAAACCGTCAAGTTGCTGTAAAGCCAGCAGGATTACGCTTAAAGAATGGGTTAAGTCTTTGAAATCATTATTTTTAAAGATATATATCCGTAAAATTTTTTCTGAACTCAGCGCTTTCTGTGTGCTTAAAATAAAAATTATTCCTCAAGATAAACAAGATGTCCCTCGAAGTTATCGTCCAGGGTTTTCAGTACTTTGGCATCATCCATTTTTTTGACCAGTCCATCTATAAAGAAACTTTTTTCAAAGAACTGGCGGTGGATACCCGGAAGGAGTTCCATGAAATAATCCATGCCGATTTTATTGTTGTGAAGATCCATTTTGGTTTCCAGGGGTTTATTGGGGAAAAGTTCTTCATGCAGGTCGGTCATTCTTTTACAGAAATCAAGAGCTTTTTTCGGAGATGAAACCTTGCAGCAGTACATCATGATGAAACAGCACCAGAGGGCATGTCTGAAGGAGTTTCCTATTCCGTTATTGGAAGCGGTTTCAGGAAATTTTTTCTGCGCGATGGCAAAAGCCTGTACCGTTGCATGAAAGCTTAATAAGGCAAAAAGGGGGTGGGGAAGCATAAGCGATAAAAGACGCACGATCTTTTTAAAGCTCATACTCCGGATGGTATTGAAAAATATTTTAAAGGTTCTCATCAATAAAAAATCTCTCCCCGATTAGAGAGAGATTGTATTGTTTTTTGTTACAGATACTATGCTTTTACAGCTAATAAATTAACTGTTTTTGCTACGGTATCCTGAATTTCGGTTCTTTTTACGATGAAATCTACAAATCCTTTTTCCTGCAGGAATTCAGAGGTCTGGAAGCCTTCCGGAAGGTCTCTTCCGATGGTTTCACGGATTACTCTCGGGCCTGCAAAACCGATCAGTGCGCCCGGTTCAGCCATGATGATGTCTGCGGTCATCGCGAAAGAAGCGGTAATACCTCCGAAAGTAGGATCGCACAGATAAGCGATGTATAAAAGTCCTGCTTCTGAAAGCTGAGCCAGTTTAGCCTGAACTTTGGCGAGCTGCATCAGGGAATAGGTAGCTTCCTGCATCCTTGCTCCTCCGGACTGACAGATAATCATGTACGGAAGTTTGTGTTCGATACAGTAATCTACTGCTCTTCTGATCTTTTCACCCATCACAGAGCCTAAAGATCCTCCGATAAATGCAAAATCCATACATGAAACCACCATTTGGGTTCCTTTTACGGTTCCTACTGCATTTCTGATGGAGTCTGTAAGTTTTGTTTTGGCTTTTACTTCTTTTAAACGGTCTTTGTAAGGTTTTGTGTCTTTGAAGTTCAGAATATCAATACTTTCAACATTGGCATCCAGTTCTGTGAACTTACCTTCGTCAAAAAGGATATCAAAAAATTCTGCACTTCCTATTCTTACATGAAATCCGTCTTCAGGAGAAACATAGTTATTTCTCTTCAGTTCATCATGTTCCACTATTTTTCCTGATGGAGTCTGGTGCCATAGGCCTTTGGGAACATCCTTTTTTTCATCAGTAGAGGTGGTAATGTTTTTTGCTTTTCTTTTAAACCAGTCGAATGCCATTTATGAAATTTTAGATTTTGAATTTTAGATTATAGATTGTAAAAAGGTTGTATTTAATTTAAAATCTATAATCTAAAATTTATAATTTATTTAAGCGTATTTACGTTATTTAAATCTTCAAACGCCTGTACCAGTCTTGTAGAGAAAGTTTCTTCACCTTTTCTTACCCATACTCTCGGGTCGTAGAATTTCTTGTTAGGTTTTTCTTCTCCTTCAGGGTTTCCGATTTGTGATCTCAGGTAATCGATATTGTTTACCATGTAATCTCTAACCCCTTCTGTATAAGCGAACTGAAGGTCTGTGTCGATATTCATTTTAATCACTCCGTAGTCGATTGCTTCTCTTATTTCTTCTAATGTAGAACCTGAACCTCCGTGGAATACGAAATTGATCGGCTTATCAGCTGTTCCGAATTTCTCCTGAACATATTTCTGGGAGTTGTCAAGGATTTTTGGTGTAAGCACCACGTTTCCTGGCTTGTAAACTCCGTGTACGTTACCGAAAGCGGCAGCAATGGTAAAGTTGTCGGAAATAGCTTTCAGTTTTTCATAGGTATAAGCTACATCTTCCGGCTGTGTATATAATTTTGAATTGTCTACGTCTGAATTGTCAACACCGTCTTCTTCTCCTCCGGTTACTCCGATTTCTACTTCAAGAGTCATCTGCAGTTTAGCCATTCTTTCAAAATATCTTGCGGAAATTTCAAGATTTTCCTCTAAAGACTCTTCAGAAAGGTCCAGCATATGAGATGAATAAAGGGATTTTCCGGTCTGCTTGAAGAAGTCTTCGTTAGCATCCATTAATCCGTCGATCCACGGTAATAATTTTTTGGCACAGTGATCGGTATGTAAAATAACAGTTGCTCCGTAAGCTTCTGCTAGGGTGTGGATATGTTTTGCTCCTGCGATGGCTCCTAAAATAGCAGCTTTCTGTGCGTCATTGCTTAATCCTTTTCCTGCATTGAAGGCAGCACCTCCGTTTGAGAACTGGATAATTACAGGTGAATTTAATTTCGCTGCAGTTTCCATCGTAGCATTTACGTTGCTAGAACCGATTACGTTTACTGCAGGCAGTGCAAATCTGTTTTCTTTAGCATACTGAAAGATGTCTGTAACTAACTGACCTGTGGCAACTCCTGCCGGAAAAATTCTGCTCATGTTTTACTTTTTATTTTTATTATTAGGCGTTTTTAAATTCCTGTAAAGGTAATCATTTTTGAGGAATTACTAATTTCTTTTATCCCGGCCCCAAAGCAGCTTCTGGCGGATGGTTTCGTAGAAGCTCAAATGGTTGGGCTGTACCAGAAGGATCTGGAAATCTGCCTTTTTGATGATAATTTCTTTATCGGTTTCAATATGGACCAGTCTGGAATCCAGGGAAAGGGAATATTGGGGAACCCTGCTTTCCACTTTAAATTTTATTTCCACCCGGTCATTTACAACCAATGGTCTCACATTAAGATTGTGGGGAGCGATGGGAGTGATGACGAAGTTCTCGTTGTTCGGAGAGATAATCGGTCCGCCACAGCTTAATGAATAGGCGGTAGAACCTGTCGGGGTAGAAACAATAACACCGTCACCCCAGAAAACATTCAGAAATTCATTATTAATGTAAGAGTCTACCGTAATCATGGACGTGGTTTCTTTTCTGGAAACCGTAACGTCATTCAGGGCATACGGAAAAAATTCGTCGGATTTCGGTGAAACGACTTCAATGACGGAGCGTCTGCTTGTTTTTACATCACCTTTCAGAATAGCGTCCAGCTCTTTAAATGCCTCTTCTTTGGTGAAGCTGGCCAGAAATCCTAATCTTCCGGTATTGACTCCCACGATCGGGATTTCCAGATCTTCAATGAAAGTCAGGGAATTTACAATCGTTCCGTCTCCTCCGAAAGTAAAAAACAGGTCCACTTCCTTATCCAGAAGATCCTGTTTGCTGTTGAAGGTTTCAAATATCTTTGAAAACTGAAGGGCTTCGGCCATTTCATCGTACAGAACAGATTTTACGCCTCTGCTTTCAAGTTCTGAGATAAACTTACTTAAATATAAAAAAGTATCGAGGTCTTTTTTCTGGGAATATATGGCAGCCTTCATGTTATATTTCTATAAATTTTTGGAGAAATCCGAACCGGTTCTTAAACAGGTCTGATCTTTCATCAGAATAAAATTTTTCTACGATCCTGTAATCGTACCGGTCAAAAGTAGCGTCTATTGAGGCCAGATTTTCATTGCTGATCTTGATGGTTACATGGATCACTTCATCGGACATAAAGCTGATAAACCCGCCGTAAAATTTCGAATTGTTGCTTTCCACAATATTGGCAATCTCCGTCATCGAGTATTTCCTGGCCGGTGTTTCTATCGTAAGGGTAGCGCCTGATTCTGAAAACAGGGGATATCGGGACAAATCCTGGAAAATATCCTCGCAGGTAATATACCCCAGATATTTTTCATTTTTGTTAATGACCGGAATCACATTGGAGCTGAAGGTGTAGAACAGACGGATGCTGTCCATTACATTGCTGTCCTCCAGAATGGCGAAGCGTTCTGTCTGATGTTCAAGATCTTTCAGAACCCCGTCGGCTTCATACAGAAAATCTTTGGCAATAGCTCCGTAGAAGTGATGGGATTTTTTGATGAAAATATGGGAATATCCAAAATCCTCTAATGTATTTCTTGCTGATTCTATTGAGTCAGTCAGGCTAAAACACGGAAAGTCTTTTGAGATATAATCCTTGATAAACATTGTGCTAATTTATAAAAAATTAAATGAAATAATTTCTGAAAACAAAACTTTTTTTCTGAAAAAATAAAAAAAATGATTTTAAAATTTGTTTGTAAGGAAAAAAAAGGTACCTTTGTCGCCTTTCATTTTTACTTTTTATTAGATTTATTTCAAACTGCACTGTCTACTAAGGACATATGCAGTTTTTTTATTTTAGGGCTTTTGCAAATTCCCACATTACAATTCCGCCGCATACGCTTACATTCAGGGAGTGTTTGGTTCCCAGCTGAGGAATTTCAAGGAAAGTATCGATATTCGGTAGCGCTTCATCACTGATTCCTTCCACTTCATTACCTAAGATCAGGGCATATTTCTTCGATTTATCTATGCTGAAATCGTTGATCATCCGGCTCCCGGTAGTCTGTTCGATGCCGATAATTTCGTATCCCAGGCTTTTATAATCGCTGATGGCCGTATTGATATCCGCTTCATGGCTCCAGTCTACACTTTCCGTAGCGCCCAGTGCTGCTTTGTGGATCTCACGGTGAGGAGGCTGAGGCGTAATACCGCAGAGAATGATTTTTTCAATGAGAAAGGCATCTGCCGTTCTGAAGGCCGCACCTACATTATGCATGCTTCTGATGTTGTCTAAGATAATGACCAATGGAATTTTCTCAACCTTTTTGAACGTTTCCACGTCTATCCTGTTAAGTTCTTCCAGTTTTAATTTTTGTACCAATGTTTTATTTTGTAGAGATTAATTGTCCGTCTTTGTAGACTTCTGTTTTTTCAATGCTTCCGTCTTCGCGGTAATGGATTCTGTTTCCGTGGCGTTTGTCATTTACCAGTTCTGTCTCCCGCTGAAGTTTTCCTGACGGGTAATAGACCTTCCATTTTCCCTGAGCCAGCCCTTTTTCATAAAGTCCTACCTGTTTTACAGATTTTCCGTCTTCGTGGTAAAGTTTGCTTTCACCATCCAGTTTCCCGAATTTATAGTTGGAAATTTCATTTATTTTTCCGTTTGGAGAATAAAAAGTGGCTGTGGAATGATCATCGTAGATATTTTTTTCACCGTTTCTGAAATATTCTTTGGAGGTAAGAACACCGTTTTGGTCATAATACGTCCATTCCTTAGATTTATAGCCTTTCTTATTTTCTCCTTTGGCTTTTACCTTACCGTTTTCATAATAATATACCGCTTCTCCGTCTATTTTACCCTTTTTCCATTCCACGACCTGCTTTACCTGCCCGTTTTCATAAAAATCTTTGCAGGAACCTTCCTGTAATCCGTCTTTAAATCCGCATGGCTTTTGTGCTATTGCCCACGTTGATGTTGAAATCAATAGCAGGAAAATGTATTTCATAGATTTTTTTATTTCAAAAATAGCAAAATAGTTATATTTGACTAAAAATATTAGTATGAAAAAAATATATGCTTTTCTGCTGTTTGTATTGGCTTTTATTTTTACCGGGGCACAGAATACTTATTATCCTCAGGTTTTTTTTGATAAAAAGATAGCCCGGGACATGCTCAGTTTCGGGAATTCCACAATAGAGGGCGTGGCTTCCACCAAACAGAAAAACAACTGGGGGATCAAGCCTGTATTCGGAGCAAAACATTACGCTCCCAAAGGAACAGTGGTCATGCTTTTTCCTGTAACACCATATTTTGAAGAGTTTTATAATATGAGGAAGAAGTATGAGAACAAAAAGACTACCGTTTATATGTCTGAAGAAGCTTTTAAATACAAACTGGAAGCTTTAACGGACGACCACGGGCGGTTTAAATTTGAAAAACTGAAGCCGGGCAAATATTATCTCGAAACCATCGTTAATTTCACGGCAACCGCCAGCTACCAGCAGCAGACGGGAAGAACGGATTCCTATAATGCGTATGGAGGTTATCTTTATTCCACACCGATTTATCAGACGTTCTTCTATGGTTACTCGGCAGCCAACCGCGAAAGTAAATTTGTAGAGATCAAACAGGACGGCGAACTCAAAGAAATCAACCTTTAAGGTTGGTTTTTTATTTTTTACCCATGATCTGATGAACGTTTTTCTCTATATTCTGGGCCAATGTTTCCATCGGAATATCATTTTCATCATTATTGAAAGGATCTTCAATCTCTTCTGCAATCAGTTCAAGACTCATCAGTACATAATAGACAAAAACGGTAAGCGGAATCATGAAAAGCCCGATCGTGATCACATAAGCAATAGGCAGTGCAAATACATACAGGATAATAAACTTCTTAATAAAGGAAGAATAAGAATAAGGAATCGGGGTATTTTTAATTCTCTCGCAGCCTCCGCATACTTCCAGAAATCCGGAGAGCTGAGTGTCGAGATACAGCATTTCAATCTCTGAAATTTTGCCTTCTTTTTTTAGCTGATTCAGCTTGTGGCTTAAAAGAATTACGATTTCACTCGGACCGTGATTTTTCAGTGATTTTTCAATTTCAGAATAATCCTCATCCAAAGCCAGTCTTGTGGATTCTTTAGAAAGGTGTTTGGCTAAAAAGTGAGGAAAGTATTTTAAATATCTTGAAATCTGTTCTGCATCCTGGCGGTTCTCACCGAGGATAGTATTGATCTTTACGGCAAAATTTCTGGTGTCGTTTACCAGCTTTCCCCAAAGTTTTCTGCCTTCCCACCAGCGGTCATAAGCCGTATTGGTCCTGAAAACCAGTAAAAGCGACAGTACAAAACCCAGTAAAGAATGGATCATTCCCACATTGCTGACAGCTGATTTGGAGGTCAGATGGAAATATTCAACCTCCAGATACTGGATTCCCCAGGAATATAATCCCACAAGAACCATACTGGGAAACAGGATTTTTAAGGTATCGCTTTTATGTAAGCTAAAAAGGATTTTCAGGAAATGTTTGGTGTTGTAGACTCTCATAAGCTTGCTTGGTGTTACAAATATAATTTTTTTTCATTTTATCTGATTTTTACGGGAACCCATAAAAAACAATAAGCCGTGTATGATTTCTTTGCAGAAAAACAGATGGGCTATTATAGAAAAGGACACTTTAGAAAGAATGGGAAGTGGGTAAGAGGACATGATGTAAATAACTTCAGAAAAAAAAGAAACTCCGGGAGTTCTCAGGGATGCGCAATGGTTATTTTTGGAGGAATAGTTTTTGTTTTGTCATATTGGTTGAGTTAAGTTTATATATAAATTGTATTCAGTAATTTCTTCTGATAAAAATTTTATGATTGCTCCATATTCTGCTTGTTGTCATGATTTCTACGAAAATGAAAAATACCCAGGTTACGAAATGATAACCCATATTGGCTTTAAAATTTCCGCAGATTTCAAAAAAGTGCTATTTTTATTTCGCATTAAATAACAAAAGAATAAAATGATCCTCGAAAACGTAGATGTAGTTAATGATATCAGCAAAGAAGACTTTCAGAAGAACTATTTCAGGAAACATAAACCCCTCCTGATTAAGAATTTTGCCAGCCGCTGGGATGCTTTCGACAAGTGGAATCTTGCCTATATCCGTGAAAAAGCAGGAGATCAGGAAGTTCCTCTGTACGATAATAAGCCGGCTGATGCTTCCAAAAGCTCAGATGCTCCGGTAGCAAAAATGAAAATGAAGGAGTATATCGATACCATTAAAAGCAAACCCTCAGATCTTCGCATCTTTTTCTATATCATCACAGACCGTCTTCCGGAACTGCTGAAGAATTTTACCTATCCGGACCTGGGGATGAAGTTTTTCAAAAGGCTTCCCACATTGTTTTTTGGAGGCAGTGAAGCCCATGTTCTGATGCATTACGATGTAGATCTGGGCGATTTTATGCATATCCATTTTGAAGGAAAGAAAAGAATTCTGCTGTTTGACCAGAAGCAGTCTCCCTTTCTATATAAAGTTCCCTTATCCGTTCATACCATTTATGAGCTGGATTACGAAAACCCTGATTACGAAAAATTCCCGGCTCTGAAATATGCCAAAGGCTACGAAATTTTTATGGAACACGGAGATGCCCTGTTTATTCCGGGGGCATTCTGGCATTTCAACCGTTACCTTGAACCGGGTTTTTCTCTTTCATTGAGAGCGCTTCCCAACAAGCCGAAAGTTTTTGCCAATATGCTTTACCACGTTTTTATCATGCGCTACACCGACAAGATTCTGCGCAAATTATTTAAAGAAAAATGGGTGAATTATAAGCAGAAATGGGCCTATGAGAAGAGTTCCGAGGCACTGGAGAAACATTTGAGACAAGAGAGATAGATTTTTAGACACGAAGCTGGAAGAGGGAGACTGTAAGTTCAGGGTATCTTAGTTGTTCTGCAGGACGGTAAAATGGTAACTGCTAATCAGATGCTTTAATTTGCTCCTGATATTTTTGAGCAATAACAAACTTTAATTATCAGGGGTAGAAATCTAAAAAATACCTCTGTCTTTCAGCCCTCAAAAACGTCCATCTTCAGGCATCCTGCTTCCTTACTCATTAATCAGTCCGAATATTTTTGCATCTACGAATTTTCCTTTTTCGAAGAAAAAATCGTGGAGAAGGCCTTCCTCTTTAAAATTCAGGGAGGTTAATAATTTTTCAGAAGCAATATTGGCTGGATCGATGAAAGCATCTACCCGGTGAAGCTGCATGGTTTCAAACCCGAAAGTCAGGATAGGAAGAATGGCTTCCTTCATATATGAATTTCTCCAGAATCCGGGATTCAGCTCATATCCGATCTCAGCTTTGAAGTGTTCCTTATACCAGTTGTGATAGCCGCAGGTTCCTATGACTTTTTTTTCAGATTTCAGTTCCAGTGCCCAGCGGAATCCTTTTCCTTTTTCAAATTCACTGTTAAAATGAATGATGATATTCCGGGCATCTTCCAGGGTTTTAAAAGGTGGCAGGTCATAATATTCCATCACTTCATCAAGCGAAAAATACTCAAACAGGTCTTCCGTATCATGAAGATTGAGCTGTCTCAGGATAAGTCTCTCAGTTTCTAATACCGGGTAGGTCATAGGATTTATTTTACTGAAAAATACGATAAATATTTTGTTTTGAAGGACATCGGAGCGAAACAATATCTCCGGATGGCGATTAATTTCCATGCAAATTGTAAGGCGTGAATTTATTTTTGTTTAAATTTGGGCTCATTTTTTATTATGGCAAAAACGAAGAAGGAAACCCCGCTAATGACGCAGTACAATACCATCAAGGCAAAATACCCTGATGCGCTTCTGCTGTTCAGGGTAGGGGACTTTTATGAAACTTTCGGGCAGGATGCCGTGAAAACTTCTCAGATCCTGGGCATTGTTCTTACCAAAAGAGCCAATGGGGAAGGCAGCATAGAGCTGGCAGGATTTCCGCATCATTCGGTAGATTCCTATCTTCCGAAGCTGGTAAGAGCCGGAATGAGGGTTGCAATCTGTGATCAGCTGGAAGACCCGAAAATGGTGAAAGGGATTGTGAAAAGGGGAGTTACGGAACTGGTTACACCGGGAGTTACCTTTAATGATCAGGTACTGAACTCAAAAAAGAACAACTTCCTTCTTGCCCTGCATAAAGAAAAAGAAAAATATGGAATTGCTTTGGTGGACGTTTCTACCGGAGAGTTCCTGGTAAGTGAAGGGAACCTGGATAAGCTTCTGCATATCGTCAATACTTTTGATCCCAG
The DNA here is from genome assembly GCA_002439165.1 of Chryseobacterium indologenes. Lineage (GTDB taxonomy): Bacteria > Bacteroidota > Bacteroidia > Flavobacteriales > Weeksellaceae > Chryseobacterium > Chryseobacterium indologenes_E. The sequence continues at coordinate 256,012 of DJTE01000048.1, read as the reverse complement.
TGAGATCATTTACCAGAGAAGCGTTCAGATGCCTGAACAGCTGAAAAATAAAAGCGCTTTTAAACTTGAAGACTGGGCTTTCCAGTATAATTTTGCCTACGAAAAGCTTACTTCTCATTTTAAGACGAATTCCTTAAAAGGATTTGGTATAGAGAATCTTCCGCTGGCTATTACCGCAGCAGGGGCTATTTTTGCATACCTGGTGGAAGATACCCACCATAATCTGCTTGCCCATATCACAAAACTGCAGACCATTCCGCAGGAAGATTACCTGATGATGGATAATTTTACCCTGAGAAACCTGGAAATCGTTTATCCAAGCAATCCACAGGGCAAATCCCTACTGGATATCATTGATAAAACATCTACTCCAATGGGAGGAAGACTGTTGAGAAGAAGAATTATCCTTCCTTTAAAATCGGTGGAGGAGATTATGAGAAGGCTTTCCCTGATCGACTTTTTAAATGAAAACGACAGTCTTAAATATGAAATCTGTCAGCTGCTGAAGTCTATTTCAGATCTTGACCGTCTGATGGGAAAACTGGCTGCTGAGAAAATATCTCCGAAAGAACTGGGATATCTTCGTCAGAGTTTGATTAATATTCATACAATAAAAGGGCTTCTTCATCCACATGCGGATGTACTGGCGTGGCTTGAACCGTTGTTTGATCTGGAAGAACTGATTAAACTTTTACAGAGCCGTCTCAACGAAGAGCTTCCTGTAAACCTGGCCAAAGGAAATATCATTAAGGAAGGGGTTTCCGAAGAACTTGACCGTTTGAGAGGCCTTCAGAGCAAAGGAAGAGGTTTTCTGGACGAAATGTGCCAGAGAGAGATCGAAAGGACAGGTATTTCGAGCCTGAAAATTGATTTCAACAATGTTTTCGGGTATTTTATTGAGGTAAGAAATACCCACAAAGATAAAGTTCCCGGCGAATGGGTGAGAAAACAGACCCTTGTGAACGCGGAACGCTACATTACCGAAGAGCTGAAAGAATATGAAAACCAGATCCTCGGCGCGGAAGAAAAAATAGGAGTTCTTGAAAACGAACTGTACAGAACCGTATGTTCGGAAACCATGATCTATATCGATCAGATTCAGGGAAATTCCAATATTATTGCCCAGCTTGATGTGGCTGCGGGTCTTTCTGAGCTTGCTGTTTCCGAAAGCTATACCAAACCCGTTCTGAATGACGGTTATGCCATCGATCTTAAAGAAGCAAGACACCCGATCATAGAAAATGCCCTTCCTTTAGGGGAAAAATATATTCCGAACGACATCTTTTTAGATAAAGACTCGCAGCAGATCATTATGGTAACCGGACCGAACATGGCCGGTAAATCCGCGATCCTCCGGCAGACAGCCATTGTATGTCTTCTGGCACAGATCGGAAGCTTTGTACCTGCCAAACATGCCGAAATCGGAATACTGGATAAGATCTTTACCAGAGTAGGGGCCACCGATAATATTTCTGCCGGGGAATCTACATTCATGGTAGAAATGAATGAAGCAGCCAATATCCTGAACAATATTTCCGAAAGAAGTCTTATCCTTCTGGATGAGATTGGTAGGGGAACTTCTACCTACGACGGGGTTTCTATTGCATGGGCTATCGCAGAATACCTTCATCAGCATCCAACGCAGGCCAAGACCCTGTTTGCCACACACTATCACGAACTGAATGAAATGACGGTCAATTTCGACCGTGTTAAAAATTTCCACGTTTCTATCCAGGAAAATAAAGGAAATATCATCTTTCTAAGAAAACTGATCCCCGGAGGAAGTGAACACAGCTTTGGTATCCACGTGGCAAAACTGGCCGGGATGCCTGCAAAGGTGGTCAACAGAGCCAACGAGATTCTGAAAACCCTTGAAGCAAGCCGTACCCAGGGCGGAAATTCTTCTGAAACGATCAAACGGGTAACTGAAGAAAATATGCAGCTTTCTTTCTTCCAGCTGGATGATCCGGTGCTGGAAAATATCAGGGAAGAGCTTACCAAAATAGACATCAATACCCTTACACCCATTGAAGCTTTAATGAAGCTGAATGCGATAAAGAAAATGATTGGAGGATAGTCCAATCATTTTTTATTTCTGTCAGGTAGAAAAGGATCAGCAGCAGTACCCGTCCTTACCCTTTGGGCCGATAATCAGGAAATGGCTTACCCCACGCAGTTTACAAAGTCCTTCTGCGCAGTTTCCAGCTCCTCCGTTGATCTCTTTCAGCTCATTCCTGGTGAGCTTCTTTTTTTGAATGTCTGTTTTCATATTATATGGATTGGTTTGTATAATTCAAAACGCTGTGAGTAAAATATTATTGTGTAAGAAATAAAGATAAAATGGCGTTATAAGGATTAATACCCTCAATTTTTCAAGAAAAAAAGAATAAATGCGCTTTTCGGAGAAGTTTTAAAGCTAAAATTTTACAGATTTAGTTCAGGTCAATGAATTAATTTATTATTTTTGAATATGAAGAACTGGATAACAACAGTATTTATCTTTCTCAGTTTCACGGTGTTTAAAGCCCAGCAATCTGATCTGAAAGTAATGAAATACGAAGACCTGGAAACACGTATTCAGCAGGAAAACGATAAGCTGCTGGTGGTTAACTTCTGGTCTACCACCTGTGCTCCCTGTGTTAAAGAGCTTCCTCATTTTATGGAAGTCAATAACAAAAACTCTGGCAATCCGAAATTTAAAATGATCCTGGTATCTCTGGACAGGCTGGCGGATAAGCAAAGAGTAATGAAATTCATGAAAAATAAAAACCTGACCGCTAAGGTGATCCTGCTGGACGATATTAAAAGAATGAATACCTGGATTCCCCGGTTTGAAAAAAACTGGGACGGAAATATTCCGGTAACCCTGTTCTATAAAAACGGAGAGAAAGTATATTTCAATGACGGAGAAATGAGCAGGGAAGAACTGGAAAAAACAGTTAACGATAATTTACAATAAGATAAAGTATGAAAAACCTGAAAATTTTAATAACAGCATGTATTGCCGGACTTGGGCTGCTGAGCTTCACCGCAGTAACGCATGATCATAATAATCCTGTGGAAATCAGAACGTCTGCCGCAATAAAAGGATATGAAGTTGGAGACGAGGCCACAGACTTTAAACTGAAAAATGTTGACGGGAAAATGGTTTCCCTGAGCGACTTTAAAGAAGCTAAAGGTTTCATCGTTATTTTTACCTGTAATCACTGTCCGTATGCTAAAAAATATGAGGACCGGATCATTGAGCTTGATCAGAAATTTAAAAACCAGGGATACCCGGTTATCGCGATCAATCCCAACGATCCCAATGTACAGCCGGAAGACGGCTATAAAGAAATGATTGCCCGTGCTAAACAAAAAGGATTTACTTTCCCTTATCTGGTGGATGAAGGACAAAAAATCTATCCGCAGTATGGAGCAACCAAGACCCCGCATGTTTTTGTGCTGAAGAAAGAAGGAGAGAAAAATATTGTGAAATATATAGGTGCCATTGACAATAATTACGATAATCCGGATGATGTTTCAGAATACTATGTACAGGATGCTGTGACTACGCTGCTGAAAGAGGGAACTGTAAAAACGCAGAAAACAGTGGCTATTGGCTGTACCATAAAAGTAAAGAAATAAAACCTTTCCATAAAAAATCAACCGGCAATACATAAGCCGGTTGATTTTTTTTAATGATTTTTTTGTTATTCAGGGCTTGAACAGCAGGACCCGTTGGAATATACGGTTCCCGGGTAGGGCCTTCCGTTGGGAAAATAGCATGTTCCCGGACGGCACAGAGGAGCTCCGCCGTTAATTTCTTTCAAAGCCTTTCTGGCTAAAGTCTGTTGTTTTAATGCTTTCATGAGATAAAACTTTTATGATTGGTAACATAAAGGTACTGCTTTTTTGTGAAAAGCAGGTGGGAAAACAACTTTAAAATAGTTTTATGTGGTTTGTTGTCAGTTTGTTACGTTGTTTTGTGCTCTGTTGGTTCAGGCTCAGTTCGGGATAGGAATTTTTTCCTTGATACAGCCTTGAAGAGGAAAGTTATGAAGGCCCTCCGGTAATAAGTGTTCATCTTTTTAAGATAATCTCATATCTTACAGTGACTTTCAGCCTTCTTCCATCATTCCTGCCCGGGAAGCAGGTTATTTAGCAAAAAAGCCTTATTGTTGATTTGCTTTTTATATTTTTACCGGAAATATCCGGAGAGATTAAAAACTAAACATAACCAATCTTTACCCCAAATGAAATTAAAATTCAGTCTGAAATACTTTCTCCTGACCGTGTTTATTTTTTTGACCGAAGTTCTTATCGCGACCAAACTGGCGGGTATATTCTTCGTAAGAGCCTATCTGGGAGATGTTATTGTGGTTATGCTCCTGTATACGCTGGTGAAAAGCTTTATCAGGATAAATAATGAAAGGCTGATCCTGGGAATTCTTATATTTTCTTTTCTGGTAGAGTTTGCCCAGTATTTTAAAATTGCAGAAAAATTAGGCTTCCGTCCTGGAAGCCTGATGTATATTGTTATCGGAAATTCATTTTCATGGATTGATATATTGTGCTATGCGGCAGGATGCCTGATTCTGTATCTATTGGTGAAGTTTAAGCCTCAAAAAACAGATGAGGTTAACCCGGTATAGATTGGGCTGATTCCCAGGCAGGAAGGATCAACGTTTTCCGGCCGGGAGCATATGAAATGTCCGCGACAAGGTGTAACTTCTATCCTCTCTCTATTCAAGAACAAAAACAAGAGGCTGTCTCATTCTGGCCTTCACTTTTACTCCGTCTTTCTCTGCGGGAACCCACCGGGTGGTTACCATTTTCAGGGCTCTCAGGAATTCATCTTTTACGAGCTCATTTTCAGAAGATTCTATGACGAAACTGCTCATGCTGCCATCCGGTTCTACGGTAAAGACCGCAATGACTCTTGCGGTTCTTATATCCTGTCTGGCAGGAATGGCGGTACGGAAATTTTTCATGATCTGCTGGGCAAAAACTCTGTGTCCGCCGGGAAACTCCGGGTTTTTAAAGTTGGCGAGTGTGTCAGCAGATGCTTTAGGTAACGGTTCAGCCGGAGGTGGAGTTATCTGGGCAGAAACTGAAACAGCCCAGAACATCACCATAAAAATCAGGTACTTTTTCATCGGGGTAACATTATCTTCCAAAACTGTCATATTTATCTTCAGCATATTTAATAAACCGGTTAAGCAGCGCCACATTTTCTTTTTCCATAGGGGAAAGATCTTTATCTACATTATTGGAAACGGAAATATACCAGTCCGTCTGTTCAAAAAAGTATCTGTAAGTCTCTTTTTTGAAGGAGTAGCCGTGTCTTGCAAAAACAGAATTTTTAATGATCTCAAGATCCAGTTTACGCAGGTTTTTAAGGTCTTTTTCCGTCAGTTTCTGCTTTGAAGCATTCAGCTTGAATACCGCGTCGGAAGCCACCCGGTTTTTGGAAGTGGTGTAGCTTTCCGTTTTACCGTCACTGTCCGTATATTTTTCTACAAAATCCTTAGGATTGCTCCAGTCTACAAGCTCAGAATCCGGATTAAGCATAAAATTCGGGTTGTAAACAAACTCCTTTCGGGTCAATTTTATTGTTTTCAGGGGAGCTTTTACCGCCTTTGTATTAAAAGCATTCCATTTTCCGGTCATGCTGTCGCCTTGCAGCTTTACTTCGAATCTGCCGTCTGTTTTATCGTTTCCGGGTTCATCCAGAACGAAGGACTTTGACGTTTCGTTGAAAATACCTCTTACCGGACGCTGGTTTCCGTTCACGATGCTCTGTCCGTATACACTGTCTGCTGTAATCCTGTTGATTTTCAGAGAGATTCTTTTGTAAACGGTTCCGTCAAACTCAGACCCGTCTTCATCAGTCATTTTTTCCATTCCGGCAAATTCCCCGGTATAGATTCCGTAATATTCTTTGTGAACTTCCGGGATAACAGCGGAGTCTTTTTTCGCCACCACGGAATCCTGTGTCTTTCCGGTGGTTTTGGCTTCTTTTTTACAGCTTAACATCGTAACCGCCAGCAAAGAGGCAAGGGTGTAATGTGAGATTTTCATATATGTTTTTTTGAGATTAAGTATTCAATTAAAAGGATATTGGGAACCCAGCCGAGCCATGCAATAATCTGGTAAACATCCATTGGGTCCGGATGGAATAAATATACGATAATAACCTTCCACATCCGCAAAGTAACAGCAGATAAAGTAAGGGCGAAACTCCGCCACATCCAGTGTTTATGTTCCGTAAAACGTTTCCTTCTTGCCAGCTGGTAGGCTTTGAAAGTGGTAACCCACCACAGTATTCCGAGTATGACGAATGAAATTTTCGATAAAATGCCGCCATTTGCAAAGATTCCCATATAAATTCCGGAAGGAGCCGCACAGATCAGGATCAGGAAAATATAAATTTTTCCGGTGGTACGGTGAAATTGGTTGATCCCGAAGTTCTTTCTGAGAATAGCCAGAAACCCGGAAAGCAGTACAAAAATACTGGTGTAGACGTGGGTATAGAAAAACCAGAGGTATTCCGGTCTCTCGTGAACTTCAGTCTGCTTGATCATTAAAAAGCTGACATTAGGGTCCAGAGGAATATATTCTAATGTGATCTTCAGCATCAGCCAAAAGAAATATCCGAATCCAATGATAAGAAGGATTTTAAAAAGGGCAGATGTATTTCTTTTAACAGATAGCATTGTTCGTTATTCAAATTCTAAGGTAACAGGAAAACTATAATAGCTGCGGACTATAATTCCACGGGACTCTGCGGGTTTCCATCTGGTTTTTAGCGATTTTATGGCTCTTTCTATTTCTCTGTTAAGATCGGGATGATCCCCGGTTACTACTATATTTTCTATTTTACCTTTGATATTAAATATAAATTTTGCTTTCGAGACAAGTATGCCTTTTATAGGTCTTATTCTGTTCGTTTTTATTTTATCTGCGACATCTTTACGAAGTGCCATCATTCCCCCGGGATATTCTGCGGGCTTATCATCTTTTGAGAAAAGCGTTTCTTCAGGTTGATCCTGTGTCGGTATGGTTTCAGTTTCTTTTACCTGAGTAAACGCGAAGCTAGATCCGATCAGAAACAGCAATAATGATAATTTTTTCATCGTTATAAAGTATTTAAATCCTGAGCAATCAGCCATCCTTCACTCCAGCAGGCCTGAAAATTAAATCCTCCGGTCACCGCATCAATGTTCAGCACTTCACCGGCAATATAAAAGTTCGGAAGCAGTTTTGAGGTCATGTTTTTAAAGTTAATCTCTTTTAAATCAACGCCCCCGGCGGTTACAAATTCATCTTTAAAAGTTGATTTTCCGGTCACCTGAAATTTCTTTTTACAGAGATTTTCCAGTATTTTCTGCATTTCCTTTCCTGAAATATTAGCCACCTGTTTGTTGAGGTCTATTTTGGAAATATCCAGGATTTTTTGCCAGAATCTGTTGGTAATATCAAAGATTTTAGCTTGTCCGATAGATTTTTTAGGATTATTCTGCTTAAAGCGCTGAAAAACTTCTTCAGCATCATCGATGGCTATGGAAATAAAATTAACCTCAATCTCAAAGTTATACTTCAATTTTGCAAGACTAATGGCTTCCCATGCGGAAATCTTCAGAACTGCAGGTCCGGAAAGTCCCCAATGGGTAATCAGCAATGGCCCGCTTTCATCTGTTTTCAGTTGGGGGATCGATATACCGGCATTTTCAAAACTGGTTCCCGGAAGATCTTTTAAAAGTTCATCTTTAATATTAAACGTAAAAAGAGAAGGAACAAGATCTACGATTTTATGGCCCAGATTTTCAACGATTTTCAATGATTTTGGGGAGCTTCCGGTGGTATAAACCACATAATCCGCTTCGAAATCACCGGAATTGGTTTTGATCAGATACTGCTCATCCTGTTTCTCAATTTCCCTGACCGTGCATTTGGTTTTTACTTCAATATTTTTCTTCTGAACTTCATTCAGGAACGTGTTGATGATAGTCTGGGAAGAATTGCTTTCAGGAAAAGTTCTGTTGTCGTTTTCAATTTTCAGCGGAACATTGCGCTGATCGAACCACTCCATCGTGTCTCCGGGCTGAAACTTAGTGAAAACACTTAAAAGTTCTTTATGACCTCTGGGATAAAACCGAACCAGTTCCCGGGGATCGAAGCAGGCGTGCGTAACGTTACATCTCCCGCCGCCGGAGATCTTTACCTTCTGCAGAACATCCGAATTCTGTTCCAGAATGGTGATATGATATTTTTTTCCGTCAAGATTCGATGCACAGAAAAATCCTGCTGCACCGCCTCCGATAATGATGATCTTTTTCATGTATAGGTAATCTTATGCTGAAGATTATTTTTCCAAAAGTACAATTTTTATAAACCATCTTATTTGAGTATTTTTGAAGATTATAATTTAATCATACTAAAAACGACTTTTACATGATTTTTTACCATACATTCGAAGTACGCTGGAGTGATCTTGATGCCAACAAGCACCTGGCCAATTCATCATACGTTCAGTACTGTGCCCAGGCCAGAATGGCTTTTATGACCAAAGAAAAAATGGGAGTTACCCAGCTAAGCAGGTGGGGAATAGGGCCTGTGATCCTGCATGAAAGGTATTCTTTCTTTAAAGAAATCTATGCTGACCAGACGGTTATTGTAAGTGTGGAAATTGACGGATGTTCCGACGATTCCGCGATCTACCGCTTCCTTCACAAGTTCTATACTCCGGATGGGGTACACTGTGCCACCGCTGAAGCAACAGGGGTGTGGATCGATATGATGCTGAGAAAAATGACCACACCGCCGGATGATGTGGTAGAAGCCATGAATAAATATAAAAGCCCGGAAACAGTGGTGCTGAGTAAAGAAGATTTCAAAAAGTTACCTTTCCACCCACATAATATCGATCCGGCAGAATTTACTAAATAATTCAAAGTTCAGAATTCATGGTTTTAATGCTTCTGAACAGATCAGCCATTATTCCATTTTACACTGAACATTAATACAAGAAAATATGTTTGAAGATAAATCACAGGAACTGACCCCGATCTCAAAACTGGGAGAATTCGGTCTTATTAAGCACCTGACTGAGCATTTTCCGCTTACCCGGACCTCTTCGGAACTAGGGGTAGGAGATGATGCTGCCGTTATTAATCCTGAAAATAAAAGAGTAGTCCTTACCACAGATGTTCTGGCAGAAGGAGTGCATTTTAATCTGGGCTATGTGCCGTTAAAACATTTAGGATACAAAGCGGTGGTGGTAAACCTCAGCGATATTGCTGCAATGAACGCTGTTCCTACGCAGATTCTGGTTTCCCTTGCTGTTTCAAGCCGGTTCCCGGTAGAAGCTCTGGAAGAGATCTATTCAGGGATTCAGGCAGCCTGTGCGAGATACAACGTGGATCTGATAGGAGGAGATACCACAAGCTCCAATTCCGGGCTGGTGATGAGCATTACTGCTGTGGGCATTGAAAACGAAGAGCATATTATAAAAAGAAGCGGTGCGAAACCTAACGATCTTCTCGTGGTTACCGGAGACCTGGGCGGAGCTTATATGGGGCTTCAGATCCTCGAAAGAGAGCATGCGGTTTATCTTGCCAACCCGGATATGCAGCCGGAAATGGAAGGCTATGATTATATCCTGGAAAGACAGCTGAAGCCGGAAGCAAGAACAGACGTTAAACAGATTCTGGAAGAACTGGACATAAAACCGACTTCTATGATCGATATTTCCGATGGTCTGGCTTCTGAGATCCTTCACCTTTCCGATCAGTCAAAAGTAGGCTTCAGGCTGTATGAAGAGAAAATTCCTCTGGACAGTCTTACCATTTCTACGGCGGATGAAATGAATTTAAACCCTGTAATGACCGCCTTGAGCGGTGGTGAAGATTACGAACTGCTGTTCACGATTTCACCCAATGATTTTGATAAGATTAAAAACCACCCGGACTTTACGATTATCGGTCATGCGGTGGAAAAAGAGGACGGAAACTTTATGGTCGCAAGAGGATCCAATCAGCTGGTGGCACTTACGGCCCAGGGCTGGGATGCTTTTTTAGGCAGCCGGCAGAACCCATAAAATTATATTTAATTTGAATATTGTAGAAAACCGCAGCACTTTTTTTGCTGTGGTTTTTGTTTAGGAAGAGTTACATCTATGAATTTACCAGACAAAAATATCCCTGTCCATCATCTGACTTTCGAGGAATTTCAGTTCAGTACCCTGGAAACGGGACACCCGGAGAACTTCAATGATGTTCACCGGCACAATTTCTTTGAAATCATCTGGTTTGGTAAGGTTCATGAAAACAGTTTTCTGGAACTGGATTTTGAAAAATATGTTCTTCATCACGGGCAGGTGTGTATTATTGCTCCCGGTCAGGTATTCAATATGAAGCTGAAAGGCGAGAAAGGTTATGTTCTTGCTGTTTCGAGGGAAATATTCAAAGAAGCCTGTGCCATTGAATCCATACTTACCGGTGGAAGCGTTCCTTTTTCTCTGGATATTCAGAGTGAAAAGGCATGCAGCAGCATTATCTCACTCATAGAACAGGAATATGGCGGGGATTCGCGTATTGACCTGCTTAAAACTTATCTGAAGGCATTCTGTATTATTATTTCGGAACAGATCAGCCTGCAGGATTCTTCAGTAAAAGATAAACAGCGTATTCAGGAACTGGTCAGTCTGATAGAGGAACACTATATGGCTCATAAAGATACCCGTTTTTATGCGGATCAATTAAAAATCAGCCCTCATCATCTTAATGATATTGTACGGCTTTCAAGAGGAACAACGGTAAAGAAGATGATCGGCCAGCGGATTCTGCTTGAGGCTAAAAGAGAACTTAGTTTTGGGGCCTTAACCGTTAAAGAAATTGCTTTTAAACTGGGTTTCAGTGATGCGTCTTATTTTTCCCGCTTTTTTAAAAAACATACAGGACAGAATCCGGATGGATTTAAACAGGAAGGCACCTGATCCTCAGAATGTTTCTTTTATTTTAACTTAAAAACAGGCTATATTGATACGGTTGGATAATAAATCCTCAGTTTGTGCTGGTCTTCCTTCAGTTCTTTTATTGAAAGCGTTTAATTTTTCAGGCAACTTTGCGTACAGAAAAAACGCCTGTGAAGGCTTATTGATTTTTATGAAGAATTTGAATATTGTGGTGTTTATTTTAGCACTGCTTAACACGCTTGAATCCCTGAGTATAGACCTGTATCTGCCTGCTTTCCCGAGTATGGCCCAAATTTTTAAAACCGATATCGGGCATATTCAGATCTCAATTTCCGTGTTTTTTGCAGGATTTGCCTTCGGGCAGCTGCTCTGGGGACCTTTATCTGATAAGAAGGGACGTAAACCCATGCTGTACTGCGGATTGCTTCTTTTCATGGCCGGAACTGCCGCCATCTTTTTTACCGCCAATATTTATGTTTTGTGGATAATGCGTTTTCTTCAGGCTTTTGGAGGAAGTGCGGGTATTGTGATCGGAAGGGCTATTGTGATTGATCTGTATGATAAGCAGAAATCGGTGGCTATTTTTTCCCAGCAGTCCCAGATCAGTGGTATTGCTCCGATTATTGCTCCATTGCTGGGAAGTGTATTTCTGAAATTCTGGGGCTGGAACAGTTCATTTGCGTTCCTGGGTATATTGGGAATGATTACCTTGCTTATGGTCATCAGGTATATTCCCGAAACCAATTCCAAAATGACAATTCAGGATAAACCAGAAGATGAGAGGGGATTAAAAGAACAGTTGAAGTTCATCCTTTCCAATAAAGATTTCATCAGCAATACCATGATCGGAAGTATCGCTTTTGCCTCCCTGATCATTTATATCTCCAATGCACCTTTTCTGTTTATGAAACTTCATGGCTTCTCCAGCGGGGTATTCAGCCTGATATTCGGGTTCAATTCACTGGCTCTGATTACGGCGGCTTACCTTACTCCGAAGCTGATTAAGAGAGTGAAAGATACTAAGCTTCTGTTTATGGCTACCGTTTTACTGCTGTCGGTCTGCAGTCTACATATCCTTATTGCAGCAGAAAACCTTCCGGTAGCTTTAGAAATCGGAATGCTGTATCTGTCGCTGCTTGCCATAGGAATCCTGTTCCCGATTACATCTGCCCACGCGTTGTCTCCGTTTAAAGAAGGAAGAGGAACTGCAGCGGCTGTGATGGGATTTATGCAGCTGATGGTGACTTTCCTGCTGTCAGGGCTGGCCGGTCTTTTAGAATCGGATTCTATCATTCCGATGGTAGTGATGCGGGCAGGAATTGCTCTGATTGCCGTGTGGTTTGGCTGGCGGGCCTTCAGTCCTGAAAAGCGTCTTAAAACGGCCTGAGAAATCAGTATAACAAGCCCGTAAACAAAAGAAGCTTTTAAAAAACATGAAAAAACCGGAAGAATTTTCTCCCGGTTGATTTTTTTAATAAGGCTGCTCTTCACAGTTCTGTATCGGTTCGCAGCCTCCGCCTCCGCCACCTCCGCCAGGATTTCCGACAGATATGCAGGTTCCGGGATTTCCGTCATCAGCCATTTCGCAAGCCTTTCCAAAGCTGCAGTCGCAGTCAGACCAGCAATAGGCAGAGTCTCCGTTCATATGGCAGCCGCCTCCGCCGTTTCCAAGAATTAAAGTAAGGTCTTTTCTTAAAAGTTTTTTCATTGTTTTCATAATAAAAGTTTTGTTACTGATTGGTGATAAGGTAAATATAGCAAAAAAATAAACCCGCTGAATGTACAACGGGTTTTATATTTTACTGTTTAAGGTTCAGATTTAAAGGAATTACTACGGCCGACAGAACCGGATTTCCGTTCACTTCAGCAGGTTTCCATTTCCCTTTATCTTTGATCTTGTAAAAAGCGGCTTCAATAAAAGTATTTACATCTTCATTGTTTCCTTTTACTTTAGGCTGAAAGACATTTCCTCTGGAATCTACGGCAAACCTTAAGGTCGCTTTATAAGAATCTGAAGGGAAATTCAGGAAAGACAGGTTTACCGCTTCATTTAAAAGTTTCTGAAATGCTGCTTTTCCGTTTTCATATTCTGCTTCCTTCGTTGGCTTTTGCGCGACAGGAGGCGGGACGTCCGTTATTCCTTTCTTTTCTTCCTCAGAAATCTTCTCTAAAGCATTTTCATAGGCTGAGATTTTCTCTTCGGTAAGAAGCCATTCCTGCTTGGTTCTTTCATCATTAGGCTTGGGGTATTTTTTATACAGAGCCTTGATTTTCCTGTCGTAGCGGGAATCTGCTTTCTGAAAAGCGGAAACCTGAGCGTGGCCGGCAGCAAAGATCAGCACAAACAGGAATGCAGAGAATCTTTTCATCAGAACTAAGCTTTTACAATGTTAATGATAACTTCTGTTGCTTTCTCCATACTTTCCAGGGCAACATATTCGTAAGGACCGTGGAAGTTGATTCCTCCGGCAAAAATATTCGGGCATGGAAGTCCCATGTACGATAGCTGGGCTCCGTCGGTACCTCCTCTGATCGCTTTGATCTTAGGCTCAATACCCGCTTCTTTCATAGCTTTGGCGGCAAGATCAACAATGTGCATTTTTCCTTCGAACTGCTGCTTCATGTTTCTGTACTGTTCCTTGATCTCTATTTCCGCCGTTCCTTCACCATGCTTCCGGTTGAATTCAGCGATCTTTTCTTCCATGAATTTCTTTCTGGCTTCAAACTTATCAGCATCGTGATCACGGATGATATACTGAAGTTTCGCTTCGGAAATGTCAGCCGTGATGTCCATCAGGTGATAGAATCCGTCAAAACCTTTGGTAGTAGAAGGTGTTTCTCCCGCAGGAAGCATCTGGGCAAATTCTGCGGCCAAAAGAGCAGCATTGATCATTTTTCCATATGCGTAGCCCGGGTGTACACTAAGGCCGTGGATTTTTACAACGGCTCCTGCCGCATTGAAGTTTTCATATTCCAGTTCGCCTACTTCTCCGCCATCCATCGTATAGGCCCATTCCGCGCCGAACTTGGCTACATCAAATTTGTGTGCGCCTCTTCCGATCTCTTCATCCGGGGTAAATCCTACGGCAATTCTTCCGTGTTTGATTTCGGGGTGGGCGATCAGGTATTCCGCAGCGGTTACGATTTCCGCGCATCCTGCTTTGTCATCCGCTCCCAGAAGGGTATTCCCGTCCGTAGTGATCAGGGTCTGGCCGATATATTTTTTTAAGCTTTCAAATTTTGAAGGAGACAGGGTGAAGCCTGTTGTCTGGTTGAGAAGAAGATCATTTCCGTCGTAATTTTCCCAAACCTGAGGTTTTACATTTTCTCCGCTGAAATCAGGAGATGTATCATAATGTGAAATAAAACCGATCACAGGTCTGTTATCATTTTCAAGATTGGAAGGCACATAGCCCATGATATAACCGTTGTCATCTATCGAAACATCTTCCAGGCCAATGGTCTTCAGTTCTTCGGTAATATATTTGGCAATATCCCACTGTCTCTCTGTTGAAGGTGTAGCTTCACTTTCCGCATCACTGGTTGAATATATTTTTACATAACTGAGAAAACGGTTCAGCAATTTCTCTTTCCACAATGGGTTAAATTCTATTGTACTCATCAGATATCATAAATTTGAACAAATATACAATGTAATTTGTTCATAATTTGTACGATTGCCGGGATATAATTGGGACAGTCTGTGTAAAAGAATATGATGTGATACGTAATTGATGTATTTTCCCGGAAAATTATTTTTTTTAATTTTCTTTATGAGCCTTTTATAAAGGTTTTTAGTAATAAAAATAGTACCAGCAGTAATAAGATCCAGCCCAGAATCTCTGCAACGGGTTTCAGCTTTTTCATCAGCTTATAGCCCAGAATGATTTTTTTCTGCTCTTTATCGTTATAATTATTCATCCCCGGTTTAATATGTGCTTTTTTTTGACAAATTTATATTATTTTCTCTGATAATAAGCTTTTTGTTTAATAAAATGTATGAATAGATAGGTATTTGAAAACGTGCTTTAAGTGAAATGATTAATTTGATTTATATTTTTAATTTTTTCATAAAATTTAATTCGCAAACTTCATAAAATCTCAATAATAATTAAAATGTTTTAAAATTAAATTTTCATTAAGTTTTAGAACAGATCATTGTGTCTTAGAGAAATCATGATAGAGTTTAAAATCAGAAATTCTCCCGTTTTGATCAGGTTATTTGTAATGAAATATAAAATATTGAATTTATAAATAGGATGTAAATGGCTGGAAATCAAAATAATCTTAGATTTGTATGCCGTGTATATCAAATTATTTAGTTTTATTATATTTGAGAAAATCAAAAAGTACAATGTTTCTTACCGAATGTCCTAGAGATGCCATGCAGGGTTGGGGAGAGTTTATTCCTACCAACAAAAAAATAGACTATATCAATTCTCTGATGGAGGTTGGTTTTGATGTTCTGGACTGTCTGAGTTTTGTTTCTCCAAAAGCAATTCCTCAGATGGCTGATTCTGATGAGGTTGCTGAAAATATAGACAAATCCCTGTCCAATACTAAAGTTTCTGCTATTATCGGAAATTACAGGGGGGCGGAAAAAGCATTAAAACATTCTTCCGTAGATATCCTGGGCTTTCCGTTTTCTATTTCGGAGACATTTCAGCACAGGAATACCAACAAAAGTCAGGATGAAGCTTTTGAAGAAATCATTAAAATGCTGGAGTTGGTGAAAGGGGAAGGAAAACAGCTGAATATTTATTTTTCCATGGCTTTCGGAAATCCTTACGGCGAAATGTGGAAATGGGAAGATGTGGATTTCTGGGCAAAAAGATTTTCAGAAATCGGAGTTAAAGATATTTTACTGTCTGATACAACGGGAGTTGCAACCCCGGAAACGATTGCTCTTTTATTTGAAAAAATCCCGTCCCGGTATCCTGAGATCAATTTTGGCGGGCATTTTCATAACCGGTATGAAGATTCTTATTCCAAACTGAAAGCTGCTTACGATAAAGGGTGCAGAAGGTTTGACAGTGCGATCAAAGGAATCGGAGGATGTCCGATGGCCAAAGATGATCTTGTGGGAAATATGCCGACAGAGCAGGTGATCAACTTCATGAGCGTTGAAAAAGCGGATCATAACCTGAATCTGCTGAATTTTGAAAGCTCCTATAATAAAGCGAAAGATATTTTTCATTTTTAAATGATAAAGATTCTTACGGATGGATCAGCGGTCTGTTTGATTCGTAAGATATAAAAGATAATCAGAAGCGGGCTTTGGTCCGCTTTAATGTATTAAAATACTGTTTAGAACATTTAATTAATCCCAAAATCACAATCCAATGTCGCCAATCATCACATCATCCGAATTGAAAAGCCTTTCAACGGATAATCTCATCATTCTTGATGCCAGAGCCGGAAAAGATATGCATCAGAATTATCTTGAAAAGCATATTAAAGGAGCGCGTTTTATTGATCTCGATAAAGACCTTGCCGAAATAGGGGAAGATGCGGCTTTTGGAGGAAGGCATCCGCTTCCGTCTGTTGAAAAGTTTGCAGAAACACTTTCCATGCTTGGACTGGCTGAAGATTCCCACATTGTTGTCTATGATGATAAAAATGGGGCCAATGCTGCCGCCAGAGCGTGGTGGATGTTAAGGTCATTCGGATTTGAAAAAGTGCAGGTTCTTGACGGAGGGATACAGTCTGCAGAGCAAAACGGAATTGAGTTTTCCTCTGGAGAGGAATCCTTTGGCAAAGCTCCGTCGATTCAAAGAAATCATTGGCTTTTACCTGTTGTAAACCTGGAAGATGTGGAGAAAGAGCTGGCAGACCGTTCCTCTACAATTATCGATGTGAGAGATGCGTACCGTTACAGAGGAGAATCCGAGCCGATTGATCTGGTGGCCGGGCATATTCCGGGAGCCATTAATATTCCTTTCTCGGAAAATCTTGATGAAAACGGGAATTTTCTGAAACCAGAAGTTTTAAAAGAAAAATATACAGAACTTTTGCAGGATAAACCGGGACACCTGATCATTCATTGCGGTTCCGGAGTTACTGCATGTCATACTATTTTAGCGATGGAGTATGCCGGATTGGGTATTCCTGATCTTTACGTGGGATCCTGGAGCGAGTGGAGCCGGAGAGCAGGAAAAGAAATCGGTAAGGATATTTAAAAACCAAAAAACCTCAGATCTGTTTCTGAGGTTTTTAATTTGTCGGATGGAAGCTGAAGATTTAGTCAGCCGGTAAAAGTGAATCGTTCCCTGCTTCAGAATTAAAGCATTCCCAGTTCAAATTTGGCTTCTTCGCTCATCATATCTTTGTTCCAGCTGGGCTCAAAAGTAAGCTCCAGGTCAACACTATTCACGTGTTCCACTTCTCCCACTTTGTCTTTTACTTCCTGTGGTAGCGTTTCAGCAACCGGACAGTTTGGAGTGGTAAGGGTCATTATAATTTTTACGTCTGCGTCATCAGAGATCTGCACATCATACACCAGTCCTAATTCGTAAATGTCTACCGGAATTTCGGGGTCATATACGGATTTCAGCACCTTGATGATTTCCTCACCAATGTCAGCAATTTGATCGTCAGTAAATTTCATTTTTTAATCTAGATTGATATTCCTTTTCAACAAATCTTCCTGACGCATGCGCCGGAAAATATTTGCCAAAGTTAAGACATCTTTTTCACAATAGTCAACTATTCTCTGCAAGTCTTTTTCTATGTAGTAGATTGATGAAACCATTGAGCCGTCTATATCGTCTTTCGGAGTGGGGATTCCGAAAACGTGAGCCAGCAATTCCAGGGAGACAAAACTTTTGTAATCCCCGAATTTCCAGAGCTCCATTGTATCGATATGTGGAATTTCCCACGGTTTTTTTCCAAACATCTGGAAGGGTACGGGAGGAAGCATGCCATTGATCAGAAACCGTCTTGCAATCCACGGAAAATCAAACTCTTTTCCGTTGTGCGCACAAAGGATAACATCCCTAAGCCTTGGGCTGTTGAAAATTTCTCCGAACTCCTGAAGTATTTTCTTTTCATCATGTCCGGAAAAGCTTTTTATTTTCAGGGTTTCGTTTTTTTCAAGCATTCCTATGGTAATGCAGATGATCTTTCCGAATTCGGCCATAATACCGGCTCTTTCGTAAAACTCTTCTGCAGAAAACTCTTCTTTTCTCTGGAACTTCGTTTTTTTATCCCAGAGATGCTGTTCGGTTTCGGATAATTCGTTCCAAGATCCAGCCTGCGGAACCGTTTCTATATCAAGGAATAAGATTCTTTCTAATGGTATATTCTGTATCATAGGTGTTTTTTTATCATCTATCCTACCTGCATCCCGTTTTTTGTAGGCAGGGAGGGGCTTAAAAGGGTAACGTCTTTTTTATCTTCCCCGTATAATCCCAGGACAAGACATTCACTGAAAAAGTTGGCAATCTGTTTTTTAGGGAAATTTACAACGGCTAAAATCTGCTTTCCTATCAATTCATCCTTTTGGTACAGGGATGTAATCTGTGCGGATGATTTTCTGATTCCCAAATCTCCGAAATCTATTTCCAGTTGGTAGGAAGGGTTTCTTGCTTTTTCAAAATCGTTCACTGAAAGTATGGTTCCGCAACGGATGTCTATTTTTTCAAAATCTGCCCAGGTGATGTCTGGTTTTATGTTCATGGTAGAGTGTTTATTAAATGTTCAACTTCTGTTTTCTGTTCTGCGTATTTCTGTTGGAGTTCTGAGCCTTCACCCATTCTTTTATAATATTCCAGAACTTTTCCTCCGAAGAATTTTTTATGAAAATCCGAGACATCCGGAATCTGTGGGAAAACTTGATGAAAAAGCATTTCATAATAAGCCTGAAATTCTCTTTCATTCCGGTCTTCTATTACCTGTCCGGGGGCTTTCTGGCGAACGTGGAGCATTTCATGGGCAATCATATTCAGGACAAGATTCAGCTCAAAATCAAACAGATTCCGGGGAATCATTACGGTTTGTGGCCCTCCCAGCTCTCCTTCTGCGGTAAGAAGCATTGAGGTTGGCGAAAGTTCCTGCCTGAATCCGAATCCGGCAAAGTTTTCATGTTCCAGATTAAAAGAGTGGATGAGATATTTGGCAGCATCCAGAATCTGGTCATGTTCTTTATAGGCCTCAAGGTGTAAATGGATCTGCTCAAAATTCATGTGAAATATGTTTTATAACAAATGTATTAAAATAACCTGATTTCAGACTAAGAAAGTTGGGTGAAATGGCTGTGCGGAAAGAGCAGGGCAGGAAATTATGGTGAGATAACTTTCTATCGTGGATTAGAATGTATTCCAAAAATAAATGAAATTGAAGTTCATCACAAAAAACAGAATGGTCTGTTCTCTTTTTCGTTTTTTTACCATTTTATTGCGGGTTTCTATCAATATCATGGTGGAGTAAAGAATTATCTTTGACCAATTTTTAGATTTCATAGAATTCACAGTCCATTCTATGTTTCTGATTTTTTATTTCTTGCATCTTACCGCAGCCTGCGGCCTAAGTTTATAGAAATATTTTTTTTTCATCAATTGTGTTTATTAAACCATATTTTTTATAAATATGGTTTTTTTGTTGGATACTATGAAGTTATTTCATGTTTTTTAATTGGTTGTAATAGGATGCTTTCATAAATCATTATGGTTTATAATATTAATTAAATACGTGTTATTTTAGAAAAAATATTATATTTATAGCGATTTATGTATAGAAAATTCTAAACATAAGATGACCACAGGGATGAAAGAATTTTTAATAGAACCTTTTTTACACGCAGAAAATAACCGGCAGTGCATTAATACGAAAGAGATTTCGGATTTGCTTATGCTCAGACCTGAGCAACTCCTGAAGCCCCATAAAGTATCGTTTTATGCGGTTAATTTTTATTGTGAGGGGGAAGGGAAGCATTCAGTTGACTTCAACTGCATTGATGTGAAGGAGAAGCATATGCTGTTTCTGTCTCGGAATCAGATTGCCCAGTTTCATGATCCTGTTTCCTATAAAGGCAGAGTACTTATTTTTACAGAAGATTTTCTCTGCAGAAATAATATACAGACCCAGTTTTTTGGGCTCACCAACCTTTTTAACGATCCTTTGAAGCTGCCTTATGTTTGTGTGGAAAACCGATTTGATGAGCTGTTGTGTCTTTTTAATTTCATCAGTGAAGAGCTTTCGAGGCCTTACAGTGAACTGCAGACCTCTATACTGAATAACTACCTGTTTAATATTCTGCTTATTGCAGATCAGATGTATAAGCCACAGGATGATATTCTGGATACCCATCCCTATAAACTCCTGGTTTCAAAGTTCAAGTCTTTTGTCAGTCAGAAACTGAACAGACAGTATACGATACAGGACATTACAGACCACCTGAATGTGAGTATAAGAACTTTGGAAAAGGCATTTGTTGAAATAGAAAAAAGTACTCCTAAAAAATGGATGGCTGAGAGAATGATTCTGGAAATTAAAAGGAATCTGGCCTGTAAGGAATATAATATAAGTGAAGTGGCTTACGGGTTAGGATTTAATGAAGTGACTAATTTTACCAAGTTTTTTAAATCGAATACAGGTCTTACCCCCAGCCAGTTCAGAGAAAATCTGAGTTCTGTTTAAAGATTTATCAGATGAAGTGTTTATTATTATCGTGAATTCGGGAATGTTTATAATTTGCTGTTAATCATTTGTTTGTATTGATATTTTTAATTGTTTGTTCCTTGATTTGGTAAATATTACAGTTTAATTGTAAGGAAGAGAACTCTACTTTTGCACTGCAAGTTTATAAAGAGCTGCGATTCTAAAAAACAATGAATTGAAAAAAAATAGCAAAGAGGTCCCGGATCGGGGTTTCTCTTTGCTTTTGTAAAGCGGGGATCTGGTACGAAGGATGTTCGCTTTTTTATCATTTTTATGCGTCTTTATATTAGGATGCCGGAAGTATGAAAATATAATTTTGTATTATCAGAAAATTTACCGGAAATAAAAATAAAAAATACAGCTAGTTTCTTTGAACAGAGGGTTTTAAAGAAAAAAAACATGAATTTAAATTTGAATAACTCCAATTATCAGGAGTAGAAATAAAAATATAAACACAACCTTATAACCAGAAAAAAATTATGAAACAAGATACATCGGCTGTTATCGTACCTGTTTAATGAGCAGGTATGCATATAAACTCAGGCACTTCTGCCTCTTCAAACCTATTTGTTTAAAATTTTTCATTTCCGAAAATGATTAATGTTTTATTCCGGATTCATTATGTTTTTGGAATAAATGAGATTGATGTTTTTAACTGTCATTTTCCGACTATTAGTACACTTGGATGAATAAATTATTTCTACCTTTTGTTTTACTGCTGTGTATAGCTGTAAATGCCCAGGATACCCTGAAGTATAATACCATTTATACTAAAACCTATCTTGAGACCTCTCAGAAAAACTTTAATCAGGCTGTAAAAACAGCTGATTCACTGTACAGTATATCTTCATCTCCTTATTTTAAGGTTAAAAGTCTGATGCTTCTGGCTTCGCTCTATCAGCAGTCGGGAGATCTTAAAAAATCAATCAGTTATGCCCATAAAACTGAAGTTCTGCTTGAAGATACGGAAGATAACCTCTGGAAAGCCAAAGTTTCAGGCTTTTTAGCAACACAATACCGTTTACTGAGCCTGTACAGTCAGTCTAAAAAATATTCTCTGAAAACCTTCAATATCTGTGATAGGATAGAAAATAAAAAAGTGGCTGATATGACGCGGGGAATGGTGATGCAGGAGCTTGCTTACTATGAACAGGAACGCGAACAGTTCCGGAAATCAAATCAGTATATTCTTAAAGCTCAGAACTATTTCAATAGATCCGGCCAGAAAACAGATTTTTTTTCAGCAAACAATGAGCAGCTTCTCGGGCTTAACTATTATTATATGAATGAGATGGATGAAGCCCTTATTCATTACCATAAAGCATTGGAGCTGTGCAAAGAATTTCCGGAAAGCCATATTACCGGGTTGGTTTATAATGGTCTTGCTCAGGTATGTATGGAGAAAGGAGATCTGAAAAATGCCAGAAAATATCTGGATCTCGCTGAAAAAATTTCAGAATCTTCAGGCTTTCTTCAGCTGAAAAATGCAGTGTACAAAACCGCTCAGGACTATTATCTTAAAACGGATGATCTGAGAAATCTGACGAAAATTACAGTAAAGAAAGATTCTGTAAATAAAAAGATCACTGAAAAAAGCAATGCTTTTATCAACGAATCTTATACGCAGCTTTATGAACAGAATAATAAAATATCTGAAGGCAGCTTCAGAAAAGATATCATCATTATTGCCGGAACGGTGCTGCTCGTTCTGATTATTACCGGATTTATGCTGTATACGAGAATAAAACATAAGAAAAACCTGCAACGGTTCAATGAAATCCTTGAACAGATCAATAAAGAAAGAAGTGCTGAAAATGTTTCCGTTAAAGAAACAGAGCCTTTTCCAAAAGACCAGGATGACCATGAAAGAAAAACTGAACAGGAATATTCTGTAACGATGACCACTGCCACGGAAAGAAAAATACTCATCAAACTATACGAGTTTGAAAGATCTGATATTTTTACCAATAATAATATTTCGCTTCCTTATCTGGCTTCTCTTTTTGAAACCAATACAAAATATCTGTCATTTATTATCAATACTCATAAGAAGAAAGATTTTAATAATTATATCAATGAACTCAGGGTGTATTATGTAATCAAGAAACTGAAACTCAACCCCAAATACAGGAAGTATAAAATTGCAGTTCTTGCTGAGGAGGCCGGTTTTTCTTCTCAGAATAAATTTGCCACGATCTTCAAGAAAGTAACCACTATGTCTCCTTCTCTGTTTATAAAGCATCTTGAAGAAGAAAAGGTAAAATAACAGTCTGGGAACTTTATCATTTTGAGGAAAATGGTAACAGAATGCCTTTTAAAGCGGTTTTTAGTGCTTTATCTTTGTCCCTGTCAGAGGAGACTTATCTGATCATTGTACCGATCAAATCTCATAAGCTGCTTAATATCTGCAGCTGAAAAAATATTCTGACACAGGAATAATGAATATAAAAACACAAACAGATGTGCTGTCCGGTATACTTTCTTTAAGAAGGCAGATTATACTGTGCATTCTTATTCTGATCAGTGCTTCTTCAAAATTCCATGCATCATCTTATTCTTATGATGAACCGATAGAGGGTTCAGGAAAGAATGTAATATATGTAACCAAAGGTACAACTGTCTTTATCGGAGATCCTGATATAAAAATAAAGCAGGTCCTTATTTCCAAAGAAAATAAAAGAATAAAGGGCAGGCAGAGCAAAAGGCCGAAAACGGTAAAACCTTCAGGGAAAAACCGGGAGTTCAAAGAGACGACCGGAGCCACAGCTATTTTATATTCCAAAAATTCCTCTTCAGGAAATGACCTGTTTGTTCCGGGACGAAAAGATCTCTTTTTTGTTGCTTCAACGGGAGAAGTCCAGATAAAATCAGCATTCCACAGATCTGTGGATGCCCTGTACGTCTATCATTATTTATACAGATCCGGCATCGTTTCCGGTAGATTGGATAATCTGTTTCCGGAACATCACTTTTCTCAATCCCATGCGATAAGACCGCCTCCGTTTACTGTCTGATTTTTAACGGTTTAATTAAAATTTTCATGTTTCTTTTAAAGAAGCACAGGTTAGTTTATGCCTGAATCCGAAAAATGAACAAATAATAAACGATTGAATTAATGAAAAATAATATAAAGTATTATCTACAGTTTAGAACTGTCATAATTTTTGCATGCCTGTTGTGCAGCGGATTGCTTTTTGCTGATGGATCCAGGAATCTGTATCCGTCCGGAGCTACCGGTCTGCGGGCATTTTTGAGATCAAGTACCACAACCACAGACAGCTGGCCTTTTGCGAATGAAGGAACACATTATGTATATGCCACACCGGGAGAAATCATTACTCTGGCTTCAAGCGCACAGAACGGAGGAACCGGAAGAATACGCCTGTTTGCACCGGACGGAACACAGGTTGTTAACAATACTACCGGCGGGCAGATTTCCAGCAGAAGTGCAGAACTTGCAGGACCGCAGCTTTCAGGCCAGACAGGAGGAAGCAGATATACCCCCATCTATCATTCTGTAACGCAGGAAGGTATTTACCGCGTTGAATTTGTAGCACGTGCAACATCGGATCCTTCAACAACAGTAAGTGCAAACAGCAACTGGACACAAAGCAGTACCAATGCGGGAATTGCAGCATGGGATGTATCGGTTATCAATACAGCCAATACAGGATTTGTGCAGGGACGTGTATATGCGAACATCCTGAATCTTTCCAACGGAACTTCTTCTGCAAATACTGACGGGTTTTACGGACTGGTATACGTACTTACAAAAGACGGATATACTTATAGGGTAAATAATAACGGGAATAATGGACTTTATTTCACTTTTTATGCGAATAACAACGGGTTTATAGATTCCGCAACACAAAATCCTCTTTATAAAAGTCTTGACCAGTCAACGGCTGCCTTTTTAACAGGAAAAGCCCACAACCCGAATTCAGCGGATACTTCCAGGCATATCACCCATAAGCTGTTTTACAGCCTTCCTGCGACAGATTTACCGGAAACATCGTCCGGAGCTGTTCCGGGAGGATCTACCTGGCTTAAAAGCGCAGTGATTGTTCCTGATGTAACAGGACTTCAGCTGGTAGGAGTTGATGGAACCCCTGCACAGGTCAGCGGAAAAGGAGGATATATTAAATTTAGCGCAGGAACTCCCGGACAGTACAAAATTGTCATTCAAAGTACAGCAACACCGGCTGCTTTTGTAGCCCGCACCCTTACCGGTCCGTCTGTAACAGGAGTCAATTCTATTTTCTGGGATGGAAAAGACGGTGCCGGAAATTCACTGCCAACTGGTTCAATACCTGCAGAAGTAACCGTACAGCTTCAGGGAGCCGAAGTCCATTTCCCTTTCATGGATATGGAGTACAACAGGAACGGAACAATTATCCAGCTTCTGGATCATACCAATCTGAATAATGTGGTTTCAGATCTTGTTTACTGGAACGATACCGATATTCCTAACGGAAGCACCGGAACTTCTTCCAACCCTAAAAACAATACCCATCTGCCTCCGGTAAACAGTGCCGGAATCAGCAGTGCCAGCAACGGACATATCTGGGGAGTAGGAGGAACAGGAACCTCCGGGCTGTTCGGTGATGTAAGGTCAATTGATACATGGACATTCATTAAAGGAAATGTATCTACAATTGCTACGACTGTAGAAGTAAAAATTGCAGACTTAAAAGTATCTCAGGTAATACCTGATAAATCTGCGGTTTCAGCAGGAGAAATGCTTACCTATACAGTAAAAGTGAAGAATGATGGCCCAAGCGGTGTTACGGGAGCTCCGTTTACCTTTACGATTCCGCCTGGTCTTGATCCGCAGTCTTTTGTCTTTACAGCCAACGGATGTGGAAGTGAATCAGTGGCTATGACTTATAATCCGGCTACCCGTACCTATTCATCCTCACTGAATTTACCTAACGGATGTGAGATTACGTATAAATTTACAGTAACCGTTACAGCTTCTGCAACACCAGGAAACTTAACAGTAAAAGCAGGAATCCTCCGTCCGAATGATGTCACTGACCCGGATGCTACCAACCCTAACCCGGCAGTTCCGCCTACCAATGCAGAATATGAATGTGCCAATAACGGTTTGGGAGGTAGTTGTAATAACTTGTTGGATAACAGCAATGTAATGTTCTCTCCGACACCTATCTGTACCGAAGATGTTCTGGGGAATGCATTCAGCACAGCAGATGGCGAGCCTGTGACCTTCTCCCAGCCGGCAACTGATTTCGGATTTGTATTCGATATTTATACGCTTGATAATTCTTTTAATCTTAACATTAACGGAACTCAGCTTGCCACACAGGAAATTCAGTTTTCTACGGGAGTACCGAATATCCGTTTCGCAGACGGATCTGTTTATGAATCTGGTGGAGTACCGAGCATCTGGCAGATCATAGGAACACCATCTGCTCCATCGATAAGAGTTAACATCAGTGCAACAGGAGCGGTAACACTGTTTGGAAGTAAAACTTCAGGAGGTCCTTTATTTCCTTTGGAGCTATATAACGGAGCAGTTTTTAATACGATAACATGGAACGTAGCCTCTGCCAATATCGTTACGGCAACACAGGTAGTGGTAGGTCCAACTTATATGACCGGTTACGGATCCGGTAAGAAAATAGTGCCTTGCCACTGCATCAAACCGGGGGCAACAGGTACACCGGACAGCTATGCACAGATCGGAATCCTTACCAAACCGTCAATTACTGCTGCCAACTGGCCTAAAAATGTTCCGAACGGACAGCTTGTTCTGGATAGTGCAGGAAAAGGTCTGGTAATTACTCATATGACAACGGCTCAGAGAGATGCTTTGGTTGCCGTAGAAGGAATGGTGATTTACAATACAGATTTAAAATGCGTTCAGCTTTACAGGGGAACCGCTCCGGGAGTAGATACTTCCCGTACCGGATGGAACTGTATCAAAAGAGGCTGTAACGAATAATAACAGGTGATTGAGTTTTTAAAGATTGCCGGGATAGCGGAAAACAATATCCTGGCAGCTTTTTAATAATTAAAAAATGAAATTAGAAATGAAAAATATAATAATTACATCAATAGCCCTGTTCTCTGCTTCTTTACTGAGCAGTGTAAAGGCTCAGGTAGCATTTGGTAAAGACAATGTAACGAATCAGAGTGCACTTGTAGAATTTGGTCCCGGAAATAAAGGAATTATACTGCCTTCAGTGGCCTCGGCTTCAGGAGCAGCAGGAGGAACATTTATTTTTAATACAGCGGATAAAGCTGTGGAAGTATGGGAAGAGAAAAATAATAACAATGCCGGAGGCTGGACTTCACTTACCGATCAGGGGCAGGGTGTCCTGCATGCTCTTTCCAATACAGGAACAGACGCTTCCGCAACAGCAGGAGTGATTATCGGAGCTGCAACAACAAGTAAGCCGGGAACTTTGGTATTGGAATCTACAACAAAGGCAATGATTTTACCTGTTGTGGCCAATCCGCATCTGACCATGAAAAGCTCCGTGGCAGGAACTATGGTATATGACCCCGCTTCTGATATGCTGGCAGTATATGATGGAGCCAACTGGAGCTACTGGAAATAAAGAAATCATCAGTTTAGTTTTGAGCCGCAGAATGAGGGGTAGAAATAGTCCTCTTCTGCTGCTTTTACAAATTTCAGAAATGACAAAAATTAATAATTTTCATACAATGCAGACGGTCATGAAGGTTTTAACAGCCGTGATCTTTGTTATTTTTTTCGCCCTGGCCTGCACAAATTGGAATACAGCTGTCAAAGTTATCCTTTTTATAGCAGGAGCAGCCTTGCTGAGAATGTCTTTAAAGATTAAATGTATTGAATATGAATTTTCAGGAGAATGCATAACCATTAAAAAGTTTCATCCTTTTTACCAACGGAAAAAGATATCGCCTTTCGCTGAATTTCCGAGACAGTATCTGAGAGATTTCACCCTTGAAGAAAAACAGATGGTTTGTACCCTGGTTATCGTATTGGATACGGATAAGAGAAAAGGATTTAAAGTGAAACTTCAGATAGCCGGTTTTAATGACAGGCAAATGAAAGATCTTACAGACTCCCTGGAAACTATAAAAAAGATAAATAATAATGAACACTGATTTTAAAAATATCCATGTTGGAAAACTGGTAAAAAAGAGAGTAGCAGAATGTGAAATTGATACATTCAGAATATGCAGGTTTTTGAAATGTACAGAAGATGAGTTGAAAATCATGTACCAGCAGCAGGATATGCCCTCTGATCTGATGCTGAAGTGGAGTAAACTGCTGGAATATGACTTCTTCAGGGTATATTCCCAGCATCTGATACTTTATTCACCTCCTGCTAATGCCAATCTGAGCCGGCTTGCAGAAAAGAAAAAAACTGACCTTCCGCAGTTCCGGAAAAATATTTATACAAAAGAGATCATAGACTTTATTATGGAACTGATCCTGACCGGAGAAAAAACAAGACATCAGGTGATAGAAGAATACAGAATCCCTAAGACCACGCTGTATAAATGGATGGATAAATACAGCAGTAAAGCGGCCAGTTAATTTTAAATACAGCTTAAATATGATACTCACTGAAATGATCCTGATTGGAAAAACAATAGAAGAAGCAGAGGAACTTGTAGGGCAGAGAACAGTAAGAATGTACAGTTCAAGGTATGCTTTTGAACTAAAACGCTATTGTTTCGGCATTTTAAAAAAACGGTTGCATATTTCTACCTGCAGAGGGATCATCTATGACTGCCATTTCAGAATTGATCTGTAAAATAATCCAATCAAAAATCAAGATTGTATGACGCCAGATAAGCGACTGTATGAAAAAGACTTTCTTTTGGGCTTCTCTAAAAAAGAAGTTGCTGAAGAACTTGGCCACGGCTTCAATTTTTTTCCGGATGATATCTGGTATTATGAAATAAAAAAAACATGGTGGGGAATGAAAACCGTTCTCTTCCTTATTTTCCGGAACGGAAAATTACAGCATAAAAGCATTAAGAAAGTATATGGAAAAATATATAAAACCAAATTACCGGAAAATCTACAATGATATCATCATCAGAAAATTCCCGGATAAAGAAGCAAAATGCAGATCTATCCTTGCCAAAAAAGAACTGTCTGCAATGGATATTATCAAACTGAATAATCTGATTTTCACTAAAGAAGTGACGCATAATAAACTTATCAGTACCCAAAAACACCGTTCATACGATAAGCAGACTATAATGGAGATCCTGAAGTATCAGAAAGAAAACGGAATGAATAACAGTGAACTGGCCAGACATTTCAGCCTCAGCCGCAACTCTGTGGCGAAATGGAAAAAGATATTTTTAGGAGAAAACGGCTCCGGAAACAGAAATTCAGATAATGGTATTGTACAGATTATTTGAAGATAAGGTAATTTCAGGATGGATTATTTCAATTAATTCTTTGTTCGAGAATATCGGTTTTTTAATCATTTCAGATGAAACGGGAGAACCCTTATATTATCAGAAGTTTGATTATCAGAAAATTAAATATCAGCATCAACCGCTTCAAAGGGAGCGGTTTTCTTTTTTTAATTAATTTCCGGTATCACCCGGGAGATAATAATATAGTTGAAATCAAAAGGCGCAAAAAGACTCTTAAACTTTAACCATTTTTATTAACGCTGAATAAAAAATCTGCATCATCTGCAAGATCAGCGAGCGAATAAAATATCCATAAATTTGTGCAATCTAAGCGATCTGTGGGAAATTTTTTTAACCACAAAATAGAAAATACTACAAAATAAAAAAGATCTTATTTAATATGACAGATCAGGAAATAATAGAAAAAGCGACTAAGGCTTTAAAAACTTTAGGCTTATTAGGTGATTATAACAGTATTGGAGTATATAGAGATATAAATCCTATGATCCTGGAAATGAATCCGGAACATGAATTTCAGTATTCCGTCTATTTTAACTTTAACCCTCCTGTTCTTGGAACTGGGGCGGCCATAACAGTTGATAGGAAGACAAATAAGTTATTGGAGATTATCACTAAAAATGGGTTATACAAAGTCCCGGAAGAACTGCAGTAATTTTTACTGCTTTTGAAAATATTCAAAACTTTTAAATCAACCGGCATGATTTCCATGCTGGTTTTCTTTTTTCTAGCTTTAAGTTAGAGAAAATTTCAAGAAAGATGAATGAAAAAAAGACCGGTAGCCTTAAGCTACCGGTCTTTAATAGTCCAAAAATATTTGATATTGATTTAGTTCAGAAGCAAAGCTTATTTTGCCACGTAGGTATAATTCTTATTATGGGTCTGTCCGGCTGCTACGGTCACTGTTACATCAGTTTCCACACTTCCGCCGATCTCAGCTTTATACCTTACTGCAATAGGACCTCCGTCATGATTGGTAACATGGGCACTTAAATTCCCGAAATTAAAAGGTTTCACGGTTTCAAGAACATAGGTTTGGGTGGAACCGATGAAATCATCTGTTCCCAGGATAATATCGTCTTCATTTCCCTGAACAGCCCCGTTTATTTTCCATACCGGAGCTCCGTACTGGCTGGCATCGTGGTTTCCTGCTGCTATTCCGAAATCTGCCTGGTCGTTGGAATCTGCCCCGCTCACCGTAATCGTCATTTTCATATTGGCCTTCGTGTCAGAAGGGCTGTCATCATCTTTACTGCATGCAGCAGAGATGCTTCCTATAACGGCCAGACTGAGAAGGCTGAAAATAATTTGTTTTGTCCTTTGCATTTTCATAATACTACTTTTTGAATGTTGATCCGGCAAATGTAGCACAGGATAGGCTGCCCGGGCAATACAGAAAAATCAGGATTTTGTTCTCCCTGAAATTAGGTAGAAACCATACGGAAAATATTTAAATAGCTTTGAAAATAAGGTAAGATATTCAGCCTTGTATAGCAAAAACAGGATCGTTAGCTTTATAAAGTGTAACTGGAATTAAATTTTATGTTTTGATAATCAGTCAATTATGTTTTTTTATTGATTTTTTTTACAGTTTCATGCAAGATTTTCCAAAAACCGGATTTTACTAATGAGTACTCAAAATAAGGAATGTTTAATACAGAAAAAAATAATGGAATGAAGAATTTAATAGTACTTAAGTTTTTTGCGGCTATTTTAGCCGTAGGGGTAATTTTCACCCTTTTTAGCTCATGTCTTGATGACGGAGATGTAGAGATTTCCCCCGTAAAACTGGAGGATCTTAACGGGAACTACCGGGGAAGGCTGATTACGGTTCAGGGAATTTCCAGAACAGAAAAAGCAATAGAATTTAAATCGAAAAAGGACACCATACTTTTTACGGAATTTCCGGTAAGAGAAATTGTGAAATCAGTGGTAAAAGATCCTGTAAAAGCAGAAGCCGCTCTGGTTGCAATGGGAAAAGTGACCTATAAACTGAATTATTCCTCAGTATTGTATGCTGATAAAAATCTGATAGAGCTTACTTTTGACCCTAAAAAACTGGAATTAAAAATTCCTGTTGACGGAGTTGATAAAAATGTAATGGTTACCTTAACCGCTAAACAGAATGGATACTTTGCAGGATTAGACAGGTCGCTGAGATTTGGCCTGGCTGCTGAAAAAATTACCGTTGACGGAATAGACTTGAATCCATATGATATCATTTATTATAATTTCCCCTATAATCTGAAGTATTAACAGAAACCGTAAACAGATAGATGATGTTTAAAAGATCCATTCTATTTTTGCAGTATCATTTAAAAGCCGGACGCTTTAGTCATACATGAAAAAAAACAAGGAGCAGATTTTGATTAACCGCCTTCTGATAAAAGAAGAAGCTGCCTGGAAAGAGCTTTTCGGAACCTATTCCGGAAGCCTTGCAGGGGTCTGCTCCAGATATATTGTGGAAAAAGATGATGTAAGAGATATTCTGCAGAACAGTTTTATCAAAATGTTCCGGTCCATAGAAACATTTGAATACCGTGGAGAAGGATCGCTGAAAGCCTGGATGATAAGGATTGTCATAAATGAAGCCCTGAAGCTGATCCGGGATAATGCCGGTTTCCAGACTGTAACCCGGACCTTTGATTTTCCTGATTTAGAAGATAATGAAGAACCTGATTTTGAAGAAATTCCACAGGAAGAGGTTATGAAAATGATACAGGCACTGCCGGAGGGTTACAGAACCGTTTTTAACCTGTATGTATTTGAAAAGAAAAGCCATAAAGAGATTGCCGGGCTTCTGGGAATAGCAGAAAATTCTTCAGCTTCGCAATTTCACAGGGCCAAAGGAATACTGGTCCGGCAAATTAAAGAATTTAAAATGACCAAAAAAGCACAATATGAATAACCGGTGGCTCAATGATCTGCGCAGCAGGATGGAAGACCATGAAGAGGATGTTCCGGACGGGCTGTGGGACGATATCAGGGATGAGTTGTTCTCAGAAAATAATGAGAATATAATTCCTCCTGTCAATCTGAATTCAGATTCAGAGAACATCACTGAAAGAGAACCGGCTTCTGCGGAGAGGAATAAAGCGTGGCTATACCGTATGGCTGGAATTGCAGCAGCCGTAGTTCTGTTATTCTTTACCGGAAAACTGCTGCTGGATATGAATGCCGATACAACAGGTCTTAAACATATGACCCATTCCGGAAAGAAAGATCAGATGAAGGATTACGCAAGAAAAGCAGAACATTCTGAAGCTGCGGATATCAACAGGGCGGCTCCGGCAATAAATATAGGTGCAAAAGGACTGATCACAGGGAAAAGTATTGCTGAAAAAATCCTGAAAGAGTCTTTTGAGAACAGTGTCAATACTGAAAGATCAGGAGAGAAAAACAATGTTTTGGAAGTGGGGATCATACAGCACAAAGAAAATCCTGATCAGGCTTACGCGATCAACCCGAAAGAAGAAAAAGCAGAAAAACTCTCTGCTTTGGATGAAAAAGACCTGCCGGAGAAATATGCGGACCTGAGTAAGCCCGGTTCTGTGAAGAAAGGTAGAGGAGGATCATGGATGCTGAGTATGCTGACAGGAAATGCCTCTTCAAACTCTTCCGTGCAGCAGTTCCCTGGATATGCGTCTATGAGCGGAAGTCCAATGGCTGTTGATGAGGTTTGGAGTGCCACAACCATTGACCAGGATCCGCTTACTGAGATTTTACTGGCCAATCAGAGTAAAGAGGTAGAAGCAAAGATAAGACATAAGATTCCGGTTACTTTCGGCCTTTCCCTGTATTATAATCTTGGGAAAAGATGGGGCATTGGAACAGGGATCAGCTATACCAAGCTTTCGTCTGAACTTCATTCCGGGACAGGTTCCAATTATATAAAAGGAGATCAGACAATTCATTATATCGGTATTCCGGTGCAGGTGAACTATAATGTGGTAAAAAAAGGACGGTTTACAGGATATATTACAGGAGGAATGCTTGCCGAAAAACCGGTGGCAGGAAACCTTAAAACAAAATATATTGTCAATGACGAAGTAAAAGAAACCACGGAAGAGCGCCTGAACTCAAAACCCATGCAGTTCTCAGTGAATACAGCAGCCGGACTTCAGCTGAAAGTGATTGATAAATTCGGAATATATGCAGAGCCGGGAATCGGTTACCATTTTAAAGATCATAACGGACTTAACACCATTTATAAAGAAAAACCCTTACAGTTCAATGTGAAATTCGGGATCAGACTGTTGCTGGACTGACCTGTTATAATGCATCAACCCTTAACGATTTATATATGAAAGTAAAACTTATGTTTTTGGCTTTTCTATTCATCAGTGCCCTGAATATAAAAGCCCAGTGTAACCCTACCATTACCAGTCCGAGGCTTGGAGTGAAATTTCCGGACAAAATTTTATTCTGTAACACAGAAAATGAAGTCCTTTCTACCCAGACATTTGATACCTATCAGTGGTACAGACAGGAATGGACCTGGCAGTCTCCCAATACAAATCCCTGGGAGCCTATTCCCGGAGAAACTTCACAAACCCTCACAATCAACGGAAATGATGATCAGCTTTATTATTTTAAAGTGGCTGTAACGCGGGGAAGCTGTTCAGCAGAAAGCCCGGCGATAATGGCAGACGGATTTGTATACGGGCTTCCTTCTATGATCACCACATTCACACCTGGAACCTTTGAGCAGATAGGAGACGGGGAATTCAACATCTGTGCAGGAGCATCTGTACAGTTCAGCAATGCATTTCCTGTGGTATACGGAACCCATACCTGGTATAAATGTATTCCAGGCATAGCACCGCCTTCCATAGGAGACGAATGTGTGATTGCAGGAGTTACGGGAGATTCCTATACCGCTACACAATCTGGGGAGTATGGGTTTTATGCCTGTACGGAGTACTGCCCGGATCAGTGTGAATTTTTAGGAACGGCTTCATTTGTCAAACTGAACTTCGGAAATTTTGAGTTCTGCGAAAACCTGGCAACAGGAGAGACCAAAACGAAAGACAGCCACCTGAAGATCTATCCGAATCCTGCTGCACAGTTCCTGTATATAGGAAAAGAATCAGATAAAACGTATACTGAGGTTTCTGTTATCGATGTATCCGGAAAAGTGGTTCTGAAGAAAAACGGACATCAGTACAACGAAGCTATTGACGTTAGCAGTCTGGTTCCCGGGAATTATTTCGTTATTTCCACGGATGCCAAAGGAAATATCTACAAAAATAAGTTCATCAAAAAATAAAAGATCATCATGATCATCCTGAGTTAGTTTTTTTATGCTTGATAAGCCGGTACATCCCGCACCGGCTTATTTTTATTTAAAATATTCTGTAACTGATTCCAAGCCAGAATCCGCCTTTCAGAACTTTTTTATAGGAGATCTCAGGCTGCTCTGCATATTCTTTATCCTGCTGTAATTTATCAGATAAAACTTCTTTAAAAGCCCAGTTGTAGCCTGCATTAAAAGTAATATTATTAGTCATAAAGCTTCCTCCGATCAGAAACCTGAGCTGTGTATCCAGATCGATCCCTGCTCCGGCATTAAAGCCTATTTTAGTTGTTGAATCCTTGAAGCTATACAGGAGATGAGCTAAAGTCATGACCCCCAAAGACATTTTGCCCCGGTCTTCTTCCCCGATGGTATAGGCATTATTTGCATTTTTATCCGATACATAATACTTACTGTTGACGGGAGCGGCAAGGAACAGCCCGGAACTGAAGTAAGCCTTAAATTTACTTTTTGATGTGAAGGTTGTCACATCTTTCTTTTCAGAGTTCTTAATTGAAGTATCTTCAGGCGGGGTAAAGGTAAGCTCAAAAGTATAATCGGTACCGGCGGTTGTAAATTTTCCCAAATCCATTGTTGAATGTTTCTCATGAACAAAATAGGAAACATCATTCATAAGAGTGTTGAGTTTTTGAACGTCTGTAAAGTCGTAAGATGAAGGCGTATCAGAGTTTTGATAAGCCGCCAACAGTGTATTTTCTTTTTTGAAATTTCCGATAAGAGTCTTTATATCTTTCGAAAAATAGGAGTTTTTCAATAAAGCATCTATTAATATTGCCTTATTATAAAGTTTTTTAAAGGCTAAATCTTTTTCTCTTCCCTGCGTGATTGGATGATCAGGAGTAAAATCTCCGGATATTGCCTTTCGGATAAAATCAAAAATTTCTTTGATCTTATCCTGCTGCTTGATCTGCAGTGATATTTTATAGTAAAAAGGATTAATATTAACCATTTTCAGCTGATACTCAGTATTATTCTTAAGCTCAGAAGGAATGGGTGTTAATTCTTTGGGCTCGGGATTCGGATTATCAGTGTTGTTCACAAAATAGCCGGATCTTTCAAAATCATAATAAATGGTGTTTTTTTGGGAATAAAATATGCTGTACACGCATAGGAGCAGCATCAATAAAATTTTAGTTTTCATGACAGAGGTATTTAGTATTACAAATTTTGCATTTTTACCAGCCTGCCGCAATACCCTAAAAGGGTAATTGACTTCATATCCGTTTCTTCTTAAATTCACATTCACACTTCAGGTAATAGTTCTGAAGAATGGATATACTTACTGTTTTCTATCTTAAAATATGTACTATGGCGAAAATAAAAAAGCAAGGACATTTTTTGGACTTGTAAACTTCTGGCTTTCATGAAATATGGAAAAGGCCGGCCTTTTGGGGCCGCTTTTATTTTTACCAATCTGATTTTTTATCTACATATTCAATATTATTCTGATTTTTTTAAATGAAAGTGTTTGTTAATGTGTGATTTATGATATGAATTAAAAATATTTTAACAAAATTACCCACCGTGTTGTGAAAGATGAAAAAAATATTATATTTGCCATCAAGGGGAAGTCAAACAATTGAATTTACAACCTTCGTGGTAGAAAAATACAGGCCGTGAGATCCTGTCTTCCCTTTTTTAAATAAAAACCCAATGATAACCAGAAGAAAATTTATTGCACTAGGCTCTCTAGGAGTACTCTCCGTAATTTTCCCTAATTATTTATTGTCAGAAAACAAAAACTTATCAGGTTTTCTTGATGTGAATGCATTATTGAAGAATGCGAAAGTTCTCAGAAAACAGGGTAACAGCAGCCAGGCAAAACAGATTTATCAGCAGATCATTTTACAGTACCCCAATGAAATCCGGGCTTATGACGGATTGAGAAAGGTTTTGCTTGCCCAGAAAAAAAAGGAATGGGAAGTGATATTGATGTTCAAATCCGCCCTCCTTCTAAATCCTGATAATCTTGAGATCAAGCAAAGGCTGTACAGGGAATACTTTAATGCGGCTTTAGGCAATAAAAAAATTAAAAAGGCTATTAATTTCAATGGAAGATTACTGGATGACATTAGGCAGAAATATGAGACTTTTGTTCAAAAGCATCCGGATAATAAGAATCTGCAGGAGCAATTTGTTAAAATTAAAAGATTGCTGGACTGTAATGCCGATTCACAGAATCCAAACAGTAATATATCTTTAAAGATTCACAGGAAAAGTCAATATAAAAATTTCAAGAAAAGGTTTGAAGATGTTTCCAACTCAGAACTGGAAACAAAATTAAATATATTGCTGGCGAAACCTGCTTCTCCGGACAGGAAACAGCATATCAGAGAGCTTCATAGCCTGATTGTGCAGAGGTACAGAAAAGAAAAAAATAACCAGGAAGCTCTTAATAAAGCTGTTGCTTATTATAACAGCATCGATAAACAGGATCCTCTTTTTCTAAAATATATCCGGGATCTTTCAAAGCTTCAGAAAAGATTTGATCTTTTAATCAGCATTGAAAACCAGAACCATGCTTTAAAAAATACATTTTGGTCCGGTATTGCATTGCTGGATGTTTATTTGAAAAAAGCAGAAGACCAGAATGCTCCCGTACCCTCACAGCTCAACCCGCTGCTTCAGTTTTTAGAAGCTGATGTGGATAGTCCCGATAAGAAATTTGAGCTCAACACCCGGAAAATAAAACTTGATATTCTCAGAAATCAGACGGATGCGGCCAGAGATAAAATAATGCTGCAGTGTAGGAATATGTTTGGGACTTCCAATACCCATTCTATTGACAGGATGAACGTATTGATAGCAAAATATTACGCGAAAAACGGTGATACGGAAGGGAAAAGCAAAATCCTGAATGTGGTTTTCGATCCTAAGCCATACTTCGGAAGTGCGGATCCCCTCATCAAATCAATAGCCCTGATGAATCAGAACAGGGCTTCCGGAAAACCTGTACATCTGCAAAATCTACAAAAATTAATAAATAAGCTATGACAATGAAATCAACTGCTTGTTTTCTCCTGTTCCTTTCAGGACAGCTTTTCTACTCTCAGTTGTTGATTACGGAAGTATATTACAATACACCCTATAATGAAAAACTGTATTTCAACAAAAAAATAAACGGGGTTCCCACCTCTGAACTTATGGATGCTAAAAAACATCACCGGGGAGAGTTTATAGAAATATATAATTACAGTGATAAAGATGTTAATCTCAAAAACTGGTATATAAAAGATCTTCTGAAAACGTTCTGGCTGCCCGAAAAGGTGATTAAGAAAGGTGAATTTATGGTGATCGCCTACAGTATCTTACCTTCCAATACGACTCCTTTCACCGAATATTTTAGTACAACAGCAGGAAAAGAGAACCAGATTATCTTACAGGATGATATTATCCTCAGAAATAAAAGAGAGGAAATAACCTTAGGATATACCTTTAATGGCTACAATTTCCTTAATAAGAGCAGATATATGTGGGAGTATATTGATGAGCCTGCGCCTAATTTTATAAAAAATATTTATCAGGATCCTTCCCAGTTCTATTATATCAATTCTTTACAATACAATCCTAATACTTATCCGCATATCAACTATGAAGCCGCACCCAATCCGCTTGCTGCCAATTACGTACCTGCCACACAGAGCTATGATGATATTGTAAGGGATGATTTTCAGCAGTACTATTCCTATTTGGACTGGAGCGAAAACGTTAATCTTTTAGTGGATAAAACATGTCCTGTCACTATTGAAAAAGTTTCCCAAACTCCCAATGAATCAGGCACAGGCAATGGAAGTTCCTGTTTTACTTATGACAGTGCCGGTAATTTAATTGCAGGAGGCGGATGCACCAGTGAGAATATGCCGGATACCGGATCATCCGGGCTTTCTGCGGATGAGCTGGAACTCATAAAAAACAGTATCATTATATCTCCCAATCCCACAAAAGCATCAGATTCCTATAATGTAACACTTACATGGAATGGGCCTGCCTTAAATAAAATAAATAATATTCAGGTATTTAATTCATCAGGAACAGCGGTTTATGGTTTTGCTCCCGGAGCGGGGGTTAATACCACCACTTTTAACCTTCAGAATCAGCTCCCTGGAGTGTTTATCGCAAACTTTATACTTAGTACGGGGCAGGTTGTGTCTAAAAACATCTTAAAATGGTAAAAATGATGAAGCGAAAATTATATTTTTTAAGTGTATTTTTTTCAACTTTTTTGTTGCTGAAGGCGCAGGAAACGCAGGAAATTCCATTACAGTACAGTACGGCTGGATATGCGGAGAATACAACTTCCGGTTCGCTGGGAAAAACAACTCCCGATGTACTGGTTCCTTCTGTTAAAGCCGAAATGAATGTTAATGAGTCCGGCGCTCTTACCTATATTTTACCCATAGAAATCGTAAAAGGTGTACATAGCTTTCAACCTAATATCTCACTGGCGTATAATAGCCAGAGTGCTAATGGCCAGGCGGGATGGGGCTGGAATATCGTAGGGCTTTCTTCCATTACCCAGGGAGGGAAAAGTAAGGAAATCGACGGAATTACCATGGGGGTACAGTTTGACAGTACAGATCCTTATTACCTGGACGGGCAGAGATTAATCAAAGTTTCCGAAACCAATTATGCTACCCAAAGATTTTCCAAATTAAAGATCACCAAGCAGACTTCCGGGGAATTTTCTTTTGTAATTCAGTATCCGGACGGAAAAATAGCAAAGTATAAAGAATTAATTTCAGGGCAGCATTATATTTCCGTTTTTACGGACGCTTTCAGTAATGAGATTCATTATACCTATCAGGTTGAAAACAACATCCCTAATATTATAAAAATATCCTATGGAGGAACAGCTCCTTCCAATGATAAATCCGAGATTAATTTTTTATATAAAGCAAGGAAAAAAAATATTCAGGTATACAGGAACGGGATTGCCTATACCAACTCAAAGGTTTTATACGAAATCAATTCAGGGACCACCTATACTTCTCCTTCGCTGTACCGGAAATATGCCCTGTCACATGATTTTATTGAAGATAACAGTGTGGAACGTCTGCGGACTATTAGTGTCAGTAACGAAAACGGGGAGACTTTAAAACCTCTTAATTTTAATTATAATACTGTAAACCAGGGAACAGTAAGAATCGTTTCCCATATTCAGACCGGACTGGGGAGCGTTACAGGTCTGGGAAGCGTGACAATGGGTGATTTTCTTGGAAACAATACCGAAAAAATACAACCTGTTTTCCAGATAAGGTCAGCTGCTGGCGGGTATGGATTAAAAGTAGGAGCGGGCGCAGAGTCTTTCCCTGTGAATATAGAAAATAACCATTCAGGAACCCAGCTGTTTTCCGGAAAAGTACTGGATTTTAATAATAAAATTACAGAAAAAGACCAGCTGATTAATGTCTATGAAAATATTACAGGAACCGGAGATCCTAATAGTTCCAACAATCCTGGCAACCAGCAGCTTAAAGATGAAGCTGTTTTTCAGGTAAAAAATCTCATTACAGGAGAGGAAAGAAAGATAACCGTTCCTTTAAAAGGAGGAATGATAGAGGTACAAAACTATATCCCGCCGGATCCTTACGATAATTATTCTTCCGGAAGCTATGAAACTTCCTATACCAGAGATCATACCCGGAGAAATTATGTTCAGGGAGATTTTAATAATGACGGGCTTGTAGACTTTCTTATTATCGAATCCCATAATGTGAACAGAACCGACCGTGTATATTGGGCCGAAATAGGAAAAACCAATTCAGGAACGGCTGTCCAGCTGAACCCGGTTCTTTTGAATGAAGGGACCATTTCTCTTTATAATAAAGATGTTTATCCAATAGAATTCGATGGGGATGGACTGCCTGAATTACTGACGGTAGATAAGTACACGGCAAAATTTACGGTATATAAAATTGATTTTGCAGCCAATTCTTTAAGAGCTCTGGTTTCTGATCAGACGCTTTCTAATTTTGGAAGTGATACCCCTCTTTTTTTAGGAGACTTTAATGGAGACGGCCTTACCGACTTCCTTACCCCGCAAAAAGTATATGCGATTCCTGAGGATGACAATTCCGGGGTTAAGATGGGAAATACCTATTTCCAGATGCAGACGGAAGCTTTACTTTGGTGGAAGTATACAGGGAATGGTAAAACTTTCATAAAAAACCGGGAAGATTATACCCAGCAGAAAATTGCCTATTTAAAACCATCGCAAAGTAATTATATCAAGAGATCTACTTTCTGGCAGAAATTCTGGAACGGAAAACCGGACGAATATGCGTATACAAGGTATTCCACACATAATATTATCATTACCGATTTTAATAATGACGGACGTTCGGATATTATTACATTAAATAAAATAGGATCTGCAAAATATAATGTGGATGGTTCATTATCCAATGTTCCCATTAATAATCTCAGCAATATATTAACCCGGATGCCTTCTCCGCTGAATTATCAGGTTTTCAATTCTGATATTACCAACCGGATGAATTTTTATGAAAATAAAAACCTTCAGGGGGGAACTTTCCAGATGCTTACCTCCTATTCAATAGAAAATAAAAAAATATCGCCATTATCACTTATTGTTTCTGCCACCAATTTTGATTACCTGAATACATCAAAAACAGGGGTCTATATTTATGATCCTCTCGGGGGGGACCCTTTTAGCTATCAGGGAGAGTCCACAAATATTACGATAGACAATAGTAATTTTCTGGAAAAACAGATTCAGGAAGTCAATAATGGGACAGATGTCGTGCAGAGGGTCGACTACAGGAATATGATTACAAGCCCGAACAGCACTGAGTCTACCTATCTTTATAAAGCACAGGATTTTAAATATCCTTATTTCATCCATCAGGCCAATCCGGTTCTTTATATGGCCCACAAAATACATACGGTTTTTGACGGAAAGATCCTTTCTAAAGAGTACCGGTATGAAAACGGGATACAGCATTTAACTGGAAAAGGATTCTTAGGATTTCAGAAAACATACACCAGTGATGCCTATGAATCTGAAATCAAAAACGGGAAATATGTTAATAAATACCCTGCAAGAGCTGTTTTCTGGAATATACTGACCGGAGATCCTGAAATGGACAATGTAACGGTGAAATCAACCTATGGAGGAATTAATAAGTTTTTCACCGAAAATACGGTAACCAATAAAAAGTACGATAAGGGCAATCATCAGTATTTAATATTATCTACGGATGAGGTTTCAAAAGACTACCTTAAAAAAATTACCATCAGTAAAAAATATGAATATGACGAAAATGATGATCTGAAATTAAAAACAGCCTATACAGATTATAGCGGTG
Source organism: Chryseobacterium indologenes (assembly GCA_002439165.1). Classification (GTDB taxonomy): domain Bacteria; phylum Bacteroidota; class Bacteroidia; order Flavobacteriales; family Weeksellaceae; genus Chryseobacterium; species Chryseobacterium indologenes_E. The sequence goes on along the minus strand of DJTE01000048.1, from coordinate 214,344 downwards.
TGGGATCTTCTATATCAAAGTACACGTACAAACCTGAATTTTCAAACGGGAACCATTATTTCTATGGTAAAATATCATCCGTTGAAAATACAACCTATAAAGACGGCCTGTCTTTTACGACCCGCGACGAATCTGATTATTTCCAGAATGGAAATGTTTCCGAAACCAGGAAATACGGAAATCAGTCCAACGCTTCACCTGTTGTCAATACCTACACCTATGACAGTGCCGGAAATACAAAAACAGAGACCGTATCTGTGGCCGGTATCGCTCCACAAACCGTCACCTATGAATATGATGCCACCAACAGGTACGTCAATAAAACCATTACCCCGGACGGGCTGTATTCAACAGCCAATATTAATGCACTGGGCCGTACAATCTCTGAAGTATCTTCATTAGGATTAACGACTTTCTATACCTATGATACCTGGGGAAATATTACTGATATAACAGATTTTCTAGGAAAGAAAACCACCATTTCAAAATCTGTTGCTGATGCGTCTTCCGGAGGAGTCTATAATCTCCATAAGAAAAGAGAAGGAGGAGTAGAGACCATCGTTACATTCGATAAATTCGACAGGGAAATTCAGTCTAAAACCCAGTCTGTGAACAATAAATGGATGGTGTCAAAAACAGAGTATGATGTTTTAGGGAGAAAAATAAAAATATCGGAATCTGCCTTTGAGGGAGAACCTGTAAAGTGGAATACGATAGAATATGATGAGCTGAGCCGGCCTGTAAAAAATATCGCTTTCACCGGAAAAGTGATTACCACCTGCTATGAAGGGATGAAAGTAACCGTAGATGACGGCTACAAAAAATCTTCGAAAACACTGGATGCCATGGGGCATGTAGTAAGACAGCAGGACCACGGAGGAGTTTTAATATTTTCCTATTATCCTAACGGCACCCTGAAAGAAACCAATTATGAAGGAATAAAAACAAAATTTGAAATTGACGGCTGGGGAAATAAATCAAAAATGACCGATCCTTCCGCCGGAACTTTTACATACGAATATGACGGGCTGAGCAGGATTACCAAAGAAACGAACCCGAAAGGATACACCCTTTATACCTATGATGATCTCGGAAGACCTCTTACAGAGAAAACCTATGGAAATACCCCTGCCGAAAATACCAATATTGAGAAAACCTATACATATAATGGCCAGACAAAGCTTCCCGAAACCATTACAGGAACAAGTAACGGAAACACCTTCACCTATACCACCTACTATGACCAATATTACCGTATAAAAGGCAAAAAAGAGGAAACTCCTGATTTCACCTACACCTCATCCACTACTTTCGACAGTTTCGGAAGAGGGGATGTTGTAAATATTTTTACTTTTTTACCTAATTCTAATTACACTTCTGTTTCTTCTGTAAAAAATGTATATGATACCAATGGGGTTCTTATTCAGCAGAATAATAATGATACCGGAGCAATGATATGGCATCTGTCGGATATCAATGCACAGGGGAAAATTACTCAAATGGAATATGGTAACGGATATACGATAACCAATCAGTATAATCCAAGTGATTTTTCTCTTTTCAATACCAAACATCAGAATACCACTAATGGAAATGTTGCTCTTGATATAGATTATAATTATGACGTTAATAAAGGAGTTTTAAACTGGCGCAGAAATAATACGTTCGGCAAAAAAGAAAACTTTACCTATGATAAACTGAACAGGCTGCTGAGCGAGACCGTTAATGGTGTTTTAACGAACGAATATACTTATGACAAAAGAGGGAGAATAACATCCAATACAGAACTCGGAAAGTATAATTATAATGAAAGCGACTATAAGCTTCAGGGGATTAATTTTAATGCCAACGGCCAGAATGTGAATACCCAGAGAGGTTTTGCCACAATTACTTACAATGCTTTTAAAAGCCCGAATACCATTACGGGTAATAATGACGATATAAGCTTTAGCTATAATATCCTGAAGTCAAGATATTCAATGAATTATAATTATTCGGTAAGTCGGAAATTTTATACTTCCGATTTTGCTGTGGAAATATCGACAGTCAGGAACAAAATATCAGAAAAAGTAACGATTATTACCTATGTTACCGGAGACCCTTATTCGGCCAATTATATTAAAAGAGAGGTGGTCGACGGAGGCACGCTTACCGAAAACGGAAATTATTTCCTTCATCGTGATAATCTGGGAAGTATTCTTGGCATTACGAAAGCGGACGGATCTGTAGTAGAGAAGCGCTTCTTTGATGCATGGGGTAATTTGAAGGCTTTAACCAATACTTCAGGGCAGTTAATTACCGATCCGCAGCAGCTGGCTTCAGAAAATCTGTTTTTAGACAGAGGATATACAGGGCATGAGCACTTATGGAAAGTTGGGCTGATCAATATGAATGCCCGTTTGTATGATCCTGTAATGAGAAAGTTCCTAAGCCCGGATAACCTGGTTCAGGACCCTTTCAATACCCAGAATTATGACCGGTTTGGTTATGTGTACAATAATCCTCTTTTATACGTAGATTTGGATGGTAATGAGATTTCTTTGGGCGTAGCGGTTGTTATTGGGGTTGCCGTTGCCCTTACCACGAAAGTCATTATCAATATGATCAATGGAATACCAATCTGGTATGGCTTAGGAAAGTCTGCCTTTATGGGGGCGGTGTCCGGGGCGATAAGCTTTGGAATTGGTTCTGTGGCTACTTCGGCGTTTCAGGAAGCGGTCTCGATAGGAAAGGCTTTATTTGAAGCCGGGATGCATGCTTATACAGGCGGGGTCATGTCCGCGCTGGATGGGGGCAATTTTGGGGCAGGGGCATTAAGCGGAGCCATTTCTTCTATCATGGCAAGCAGCATACAGTTTTTAGGCAGAGTCGGAGGAGCGGTAAGTGAAGCTGGAAAATATACTAATTTTGCCAGTAGAAATCCTAACTTACTGAAAGCGATTATGATAACGACGGGGGGATTGAGTGGGGGAATATCATCTGTTATAGCAGGAGGAAATTTCTGGGATGGTTTTAAACAGGGGATTATTAGTGCAGGGTTGAACCATGTTGGACATATGGTCGCAGGTGGTATAATAGAAAAAAATAGGCTACAGCAAATTTTGGAAAAAAATAAAATTGATCCAAAAGGTTTATCAACACAAGAAATATTAGATAAGCTTAAAATAATATTTAAAGAATATTGGGATAATAGCGCGCAATGGGCAGAATTTGCTACAGAAGAAACCATAGCACAATGGGAAGGGAATAATTATAAAGAGACAGTAAGTTTGAAAGGGGGAAAAATTTATACTTCTGATAGCGTTATTGGTAATCTTGGTTTAACAAATCCTTTAGACGGGAAAGTATTGTTGGCAACAGGTAGAAGCAATTATAGTCTCGCTAGTACTTTTATTCATGAAATGATACATTCCAAAGATGCTATATCTGGAGTACTGAGTTTTTGGTATAAATTTTCTGGAGGAGGTGACTACATAGAGTCTAGGGCATATATTGAAGAAGCAAAATGGACAGGACGTATTAGTAGTACAGGACAAAAACATATTATGGATTCTATACATATACATCTTTATTTTTTAAATTTTATGCGATGAAAAATTTATTATCATTAATATCAAGTATTTTCTTTGTTTTTTTATTTTCACGTTTAAACTCTCAAATCAAAATTTTTGATGAGGATTGCTTCAAAATTTCCACAGAACAGAACGAAATAATTTATGGAACATCCAATTATTTTATTATTTCCAATAATACAAATAAAAATTATCTCATAAATATTAGTGGATTTAGTGGAAGGTCTTTAATCTACAGGAACGGAGATCAATTGTTACCTTATTTACCCGGACTATCTGGATATCCTGCTGATTGGACTGATGAAGAGTGCAAAGAAAATATTTTATTAATTTCAAAAAGAGAAAAAAGAAAATCCATTTTGTATCTTGATATTATTCATGGTTATTATAATGTTAATAATCAAGATGAATATGAAATAGATTTTGAAACCGAGCATACTAAACAATCTCCCTATTATTATGGTTGTAAAAAGTATGTAGATAGTTTGTTAAACCAAGGATATGAAATTTATAACGGAACTTTAAAGGGTAAACTAAGACTTATACCAAGTAAATAACGCTGAATTAAATCATACGGACATTTGGGTGCGGCGGCTTTAGATGGTGATGAAGATTATAACGCTTTAAAAAATGTCAAGAAATGTTAGAGAGACTTTAGCGTATTATAAACAAATTTTCAATAACGAACTGCCTGTAGCACCATATTATGAGATGGAAGGTTACTATAGAAGTGCGAAAAAATATGTTAACGATTTAACTACTTCTGAAAGTAATTTATTAAAACCCATATATGGAACGTTTATGAATTCAAACCTGTTTAACTTTAAAGAAGATTAATAATGATGAAAAGAATAATATTTATATTAATACTATTTTCGATACAAATATATCATTCACAAAAAAAATGTGATTTAGAATTTGCATCAAAAAATTCCGCTAATAATGGAATAATAAGGTTAGTAATTAAAAATATTTCAAAAGAAAAGAAACTTGTTCCCAAATCTTTCAATTCCTATTACGCTCGTATTTATGATATACAATTTTATGATGAAGAAAGTAATTATTTTAAAGCATTATCTTATAAATCCTCAGATTTCAATTGTAATAGCAACTGTTTTGGGAAACTAAAAAAAATAAAAAATGGTAAAATTGTTGATTATGATATTGATATTAAAGAGCATTTCCCTTTTTCAAATAAAGGACAATATAGATTTAAAATATCATTCAATACATATTTATTTAGTAGTTGCTCAGATTATAACCCTGATTATTGGTTTTACTATAATATAGATTAATACACTTTGTTATAGCTTATATAAAATGTTGGGTTTTCCGGCTTTATTTTTATCTATTGCATGAGGAAATTTCTGGGATGGTTTTAAACAGGGGATTATTAGTAGTGTGTTGAATCATGTATCGCATTTGGTTACTCAAAGTTTTGATAGAAGTAACTACGAAAAATTGGTTAAGCAGGTAAAGAAAGTTTTTGGAAACGCTTATGATCATTTTTCAGGAAGCCCATCAGACCTATTTAAAATGATGAAAGAAGTTCCAATTTTAAGGGAAATGTACAATAAACTTCATGGAACAAAAGTTTGGGCGGTTATGCTTAGAAATCATCCAGACGCGTCAAAATATAATGGAATAACTCAAAGTAATGATGATGGAAGTATTAGTATAAAAATTTTTCAACATAAATCTGATACTAATATAAAGGTTGCACTTACTTTAGGGCATGAGTTAAATCATGCTATAGGAATTGTAAATGGAAATGAAGCAATGTGGGCGAATATGATTAGGGTGGACGCAGGAAGCAAGATAATTAGAAATTATACTGTACATCAAAGTGAGGTAGGAGCATATATGTGGTCTGCATCTTACGCAGACTCTCAAAGAACCTACGATTGGAGTGTAATGCAATCAAATCAAAATATGTATGATGCAGCAGTGTTATTAAGAGATTTTGGCAAGTAAGATGAAAAATAAGATAATAATTTTAATTATAAGCATTTTTAGTTTGTTGGGTTGTACTAAAAAGAAAGTTGATTTTGGATTTTGTATTAGTACATATAGAGCAAATGATGAAATAATATGCTTTACCGTAAAAAATAATTCAGAAAAAAAGTATGCATTTTTTTCTCCATCTCTGGCGAATAACAATGATATAAAGCTTATCTTACATGATGAGGCCGGGAATGAGCCAAAAATAAATACTCTTTATTTGGATAATTTGTTTCCGGATGAAAAAGAAGCACGTATATTTTTAACGAATGAAAAAAAAGATTCTTTGTTGTGGAAAAACCTTATACATAAGGGACTAAAGGTAGATTTTTTTGAGAGCAAGCAATATTATTTATTAAAAAAAAGTAGTTTCATTTTATATTCAAATGAAAAAAAGCAATTTTCAAAAAAAATTGTCTTATTGAAGAAACAATTAAAAAAATCAGGAAGTTATTATACTTTTCAAAAAAATCAGAAATATACAATACAGGTAGAAATAGATTTTGATAGCATGAACGTTAAAAAATTTTTAACACCCGATGATTTAGATTCATTAAAGCGCAGTAACATCAAAATATTTCATGGTAAGCTAAGAACAGAAAGAATTCCGCTAATTGTTGATTAAAGCAAACTCTTTTTTTCTTTAATGGATCACAAGAATATAAAAGTAGTTAAATACAGTGCAGAGTATATGCTGATAGAATAGAGTGAATGAGATATCTGCAGTATTTGAATCAAGGTGGATCAGATTACTGAGTACAGATTTTGGTGCTTCAAAAGCAGCCGGAAAAATGGTGTATAATAATTTTGGAAAAGATTTAATGAAAACCACCATGATTGTTACCGGCGGTTTGAGTGGAGGAATCAGTGCGGCTATTGCAGGAGGAAATTTCTGGGATGGTTTTAAACAGGGGATTATTAGTGCTGGGTTAAATCATGTGGCGCATATTGCTGCTACACCCTCTGATCTTGAATATAGTGATAAGTCTTTGACTGAATGGGTAAGAGAGACTTTTAAAGGAGTAGAAGGCGCAGACAAAATAAAAGTTAAGACGGGCAAAGCACCTAAAGGAAGAGTCTATCAGGACGGGAAAATATATGGGAAAGATAAATATGGTAATTATACGGTCCATGAATGGGGAGTACAAGATGGAAATAAACTTTATATTTCTCAGCATACATTTGACCAAGGGATTCAATGGCTCTATTTAGTTACAGGACATGAATTAGTGCATTATTCCTTTGATCTATTATTTCCGACCGTAACAGCAGCATATCAACATGTTACTATACTTGATTGGCAAATAAAGCAACTAGAGTCATGGGGGATTAAAGACGGCTGGATGTTTAAACAATCTGAAGGTCCATTAAAAAATCTTATGAATACTTACCCAAAAGCAATGGATAGTTTGATAAAAAACAGTAAGACATGGGAAAATACAGGAATGAAACTAATTAATAATATACCATGAAACATATCTTTATTACAATTTTGATATTTATTCTTTCCTTAAACTTTAGTTGTATAAGTTGGGAGAAAAAGAATCAATCAGATTGTGCAACAGAGTATTTAAAATATTATAACTATAATAATAAGACAGTACTAAATGAAATTAATTATATGTCTAATCTTAAGGAGATAGACAATCAATCATTAAACTTTTATTTGGAAAACGGAGTAAATTCTGAAGAAATTAAACAGGATCAGATTATAACTTTACCAAGAAGTGAGTTTTTTAATAATTCTGATTTAATAGGAAATATTTCAATTTATGTTATGGGATACATTGGAGATAATAATATTAAACAATATGTAGTATTAGAAATAAATGTAGGAGAGCAGAGTCCATTATATATAATTAATCAGGTTAACAATAAAATTAAATCTGCTTTTTTGGCTTATTCCAATTATAGTACGGGTTTTAGTAGTGAATCTATTGAAACAAAAAGGCTATCTAATTTTGATTTTCAAGTAAAAGTTTATTATACTTCCGATACAAGTAGCAAAGCAAATAACTGTAATTACTTGCTCACGCTATCTAATGAAGGATATTTTACAAATACTATTAATCACGAATAGTGTATGTATCGCTCTAGAATTTTATAAAGCTTTAGTATTCTTTAGAAAAAGGTTTTTCAATCCTTTTAATTAGTAGTGTCGTTTATACATGCCTGGTTAAAATTGTATATAAATTTAAATATATATAGGTGAAATATTTATTCATAACACTATTTGCATTTCAATTCTCATTCTGCCAGAATGATATTGGTATAAAAATCATAAATGACACTATTAAAAAGGTATCAATTTATGATGATAACAATATATTATTAGAACTACGAAACAATTCTAATAATAGTTATTCCATTGTACTGAATCCTTTAGGGTTTAATACATCACTGGATAATTATGTAGAGCCTGTTTTTACAGGTTTGTTGGATTATGATATTTCTGAAAATAATGCTTTACTAACTCCTTTATATGGTCTGTATAATTCAGATGGGTTTCATGATCTTATTCGTGGAGATGATTATGAAACCTTTAAAAAGAAGTATGCTGATCATATTAAAGAGCCTGATGTTGATATTGCTTATCAAATTTATAAGAATACCATTTTTTTAGCCCCTAAAGAAAGGTTTTTAGTATAAAGATTGATTTCCCAATATATAAATCAAAAGTTGATAAGACTACAAAGTTTTATGATTTGAAAAATAATCATTTTTATAATTTAGAAATTTCTTTGAATAACCCCAAAGAAGTCCTAGAAAGATATTTTATTGCACCAGAAACTCATCTAAAAAAAGCTAAAATATTTACAGGAAAGATACATTCAAATAGGGTTCCTTTAATTTATCGAGTATATAATGACAAATAGTTAGTATTTACTATCTTTTTAAGTATTCTGATTAGGAATGAATACAGATTATATTTATAGATGGCTGGTTAATATTCCTCAACTCGGAGAGAATTAATGAAAACCACCATGATTGTTATCGGCGGCTTAAGTGGAGGAATCAGTGCGGCAATTGCAGGAGGAAATTTCTGGGATGGTTTTAAACAGGCGATTATTAGTGCTGGGTTGGAAAATATCATATTGTCCGTTCAATACATTTAATCTATTTTTTAAATTTTATGCGATGAAAAATATGGTTTTAAAAAATGTATTTATTATTGTTCTATTTCTCAATATAAAAGTGGGATCTCAAATATTGGTAAATAATGATCCATGCTTTCAAATTTATTTGGATAAGGAATTTATGATCAATGATTCTCCTGCTTCATATCATAAAAATTCTTTTATATTGATTAATAATACAAATAAAAATTACGTCATCAATGCCTGTGGATTTATGGGAAACTTCGGAGACGTTTATAAAAACGGAGAGAAATTAGCTCCTTATTTATTTCGCCCTCCGTCTAAACCTGCGGATTGGGGTGAAAAAGAATGCAGGGATAATATTCTGATAATACCGGCAAAAAAGAGTCTTAAAGCAGTATTGCACCTTTCTGCTTTGAGTGGCTGGTATAAAATATCAGATGACGCTGATTATATAGTTGACTTTGAAACGAAACATACTAAAGAATCCCCGTATTACTATGGCTGTGAAAAATATGTAGATAGTCTGATCGGTAAAGGATATAAAATTTATGAGGGAATGCTTAGAGGTAAAGTAAAATTGATTCCGGAGAAATAAGACAGCTTTGCTGTACCCGCGGCTTTAGGTATTAGCATAAGAAGAACTATGTGATCAAACTTTGAGATAAAGCATGAAAAAGCTAATATTCCCGATAGCTTTTTCGGCTTGTTTAAACCGGAAAAAATTCCGTTAATAACTAGTTAAAGCAATAGCAATGATTATTCTCTGAAACATAGGATTACTGAGAAATTATCTGTTAAACGGATATTCATTAATCCAGTGAAAACCACGCTTGTTGAGCAGATAATCTTCCTTTTTCTTGATTTCTGTTTCTATTCTTACGGTGTCGTTACCGATATTTCCTGTAAAAATAACATTGTCTTTTTGAGTATGATAATGCAGATAAGCATATCGGCTGTCGCGTTCTGTTTTACGGAGTGTAAGTGTATTTTTTTTAGGATCTGTAACACCCATAAATGCTTCAGTACTGTCATTGTTAAGTACTACATCTGCCCGGCCGGAATAGCTGATGATCAGTTTTTTCCATCCTGTGGAATCGGTTTTGCAGGGCGGTATTTCCTGATTGTTTACCTTAAATTTTTTAACCGTATATGCGCCCTCCAGTGGTACGGAAGGAGGTGTGTAGAACAGCATTGATGAAGAACTGAATATAAAAAAAGCTACTACCAGGCATTTCAGGCCAATGAGGGTAATGCGCTTCCATCTTTTGTCGGCTGTCCGTTTTTGGAAACGTAACTGAGACGGCTGATGCAGAACAAAAAAACGGTACAGCGCAATGGCATCGCCACTTACAATGAACACACAGAATAAAACAATATGACTGGAAAATATTTTTACAGGTACATCGTAAAAAAAGTTCAGCAGAGCCACATTGATCATCACCGTCATGGAAAAAAGTGCACCAAAGGTTTTGGTCCGCCTGAAAAGAAGTAAAAGTCCCCCAACAGTCTCCAGCAACCCGGAAACAAAGGTATAGCCTTTGGAAGCCCCCATCATCGCCCATACCATCCCCATAGGTGACATGTCTCCGACTCTTTCTTCCAGCCGCCCTATTGAATTGGCGGGAAACTGTCCGTTATGCAGTTTTGCAAAACCGTAAGAAATCATGATCATAGCTACATAATAGCGCGCCACAACTACCGTAAACCAATGAAGATCTTTAAAGGTCCGCTGTTTTTTATCGACAAGAAGTATAATGAGTGCGGCGGCGGCAGCTAAACCAACGTTGACAAACACTACCCAGTAATCCAACGAAGTGTCGCCACTGCCGGTCATTGTTATATATTCTACCTGCTGTTGCTGAAAAATATTTTTACACAACCATAATACCCCGTTTTTATATAATCTCTCCAAAGGCGAAAACTGCGAAGTGAATATAAAAAGATACACATAAGAAATAGCATACAGATGCAGAAAACGTAACAGAGCATTGCGCTTTCTTTGATGGGGAAAATGGGCAGCATTGTCCATGGCAGTAATATTTTTTTAAAGGTAATAAAATTGAGTTTACGAACAGCCTGTGAAGGTAATCAGAAAAAATCAAGACAGCACTGATTATTGTGCTGTCTGTTACGTTTTTCAGAGCCTTATAGAGATACAGTCTGCTGGATGACGGGGTTATTCAAAGATAGATGAACAGTCGCTTCCCACAGCTTCCACTTTTTCTCTTATACCCATTTTTTCAGCCTGCTTGATAAGTTCTTTAGGGGGTGCCTGCCCGGATTTTAAGCTATTCAGTTTATAAAATACTTTAAGTTCTTCAAGACTTAATTTTTCACCCAGATCTTTTGTAAAACAATCCGCAAATTTTTCAGACTTTTCTTTAGAGGTACCGTCTTTCATTGTTTCTTTAGCAAGATTATTACGCATTGTCTTTAGCATAGAAGCTTTGGTTGCTGTGGATTTAGACTGTGCCATTGCCAGCTGAATACTCCCTAAGATCATAATGAAGGAAGCAAAAAAAAGTTTTTTCATTGTTATTTAGTTTAAGCACCCAAAATAAGGTTATTTTATGATAATCAAATACATGTTTCTGTTTTCCGGTTTATTGCTCTTTTATATTTCGGTTTCAATATACGATGTTGAAAACTGGCCTAATAATTTGTTTTTAAAATAGCTTTCTTTAATAAAAATATCCGGCAGTATTTCATGTAATGAATATAAATATTGTATTAAAGCTGTGCTTTTCTCTTTTTTATTTTCTTTTTCATATTTTTCAAGCAACTGTTCAGTCAGAAATGCAATTAGTGTATATTTATTTTTATCATCCGAATATATCCTGTCCCAAAAATTAAAAAGAGTTTCTATCACATCAAGAAAATACAGTTCCATATTATTGCAATGTTTAACCATATAAGAAATAACATTGAATTTAACTGGAGCTCTTTCTTTATTGTTATAAAAAAATAAATGTTGTAAATAGTCCGTTTCCCAATTTTCATAATCAATTCCCCTTAATGCCAGATTATTCAGTATTGCATTTTTTTCGTAATCAAAATAGAAGTACATATCAGTCACTTTATCCTTTTCATTTAAAATATTGGCAATTGCACCGGGATCGTCCTGAAAAATAATTTTATTATAGTTTACGAACTGGAAAGTGTACTCATTTTTTTGCCCTTCATCCATGATAAAATCTTTAATATAATAAGGCTCAAAAGGATAAGTGTTTATAAACCTATTCTTTGTATCAATACTATATCCTTTTTGATTCGGGAGGATGATTAAACTTTCATCATTGTTTTTAATCCCGAAACAGGTATAAAGCTTTTCAGCAAAATCCTTTCCGGTTATTTCTTTAAGACCATTTTTTATTAATACCGATTTTAAAACCGGAGAAATATCTTCCATGCTAATTTGTGGTGTTTAAATCGAATTTGTAAAACAGATAAGGAGATTTACTTTTAGCTCTTGCAGAATTTACAAGATTTTCTGCGTTTTTGATATCATCTGAGGTTCCATAGAATGCATTATCCTTTCTGGTAAGTATTAAAATTAATTTCTGCTCTTTTCCTGAAATACTTTTCGGAGGAGAGGTATCATCTTCATTTTTCTCATATAATTTGATCGTATTTTCTGAAATATTAAAATCACAATCATAATTTATTGAATATCCACCTGGAGATTCAGTTGGAAATTCACTTTCCATTCTGTCATCATTACTGAATGTAATTTTTTCCGGACTTATTTTTAATTCGTACCATCCTATTTTTTCTTTTATTTTCTGATAATCAGTTAGTTTTTTGTTGTCGGAATTAAGATAAATTCCTGTCCAATCTTTAAGAGATGCTGTATGGGACAAATCAGCGGAAACATTTATATTAAATTTAGAAATGATACGTTCTCTCCATTCACGGGCTTTTGCTTCGTCATTTTCTTCACGCACAGAAAACGTATCGGCTACAATCCATTTGTTATCCTCTGAAATATATTGATATAAAAATATTTTTCTGGGAATCCTGGGCGTATAGGGTGCGTCCATATGGGGAGTGTGCTTCAGATATTCCTTTGGGGTCTGAAATACCCATATATTGAAATCTTTACTAAGGGTTTTAAATGTTTGTTTATTTAAATTTTTCTCAATAACCTGATCTGCATCCTGACTGTCTATTTTGTGTACCTGCTCTGAATACCATTTTTTTGCACCTGTTTTTGGAACTAAAATGAATGTGGTTTCTCCGTTCTGATATTTAAAATCAAAATTTCTGTAAATTCCAACATATTGTGTTGAAGTAATGCCCTCCAGATCATCTACCGGATAATTGATGAAATCAGGTTGAGAGCCGGAAACAGTTGTTATGGCATTGGAAGTGCCTCCGTTTTTATTATTGTTTTTCTGACAGCTTATTAATTGAAATAATAAAAAAAGGATTAAAATATTTATTTTCATATAATTATAATTTTTTAGTGTAGTTTTTGGGTCTGAAGTAACCTTTCCAGCCTCCGTGCCCCCATAAGGCACCTTTTAATCTTTTGTATTTTGCAGTTCTTGAGCAGCCGGTACCCGCATAGCCTCCGTTTTTTATCTGATCTTTCTCACTTACCGCTCCAACATTGCCTATTGCTTCTAAAATAACTACCACATCATTGGCGGAATCATAGGAATATACTATCCTGGTATGCCCTGCATCACTTCTCCTCCAAACAAAAATATCTCCTCGCTGAGGGGAAAAGTCTTTATCTCTTCGGCAGGAATATTAAAAAGAATAGATACTGATGATAAAGTATCCCCATTTTTAACCTGATATGTCAGAAAGTCTTCCATAAAATTCAACATTGTATGATATATTAAAAGTAATGATTTTTAATTCAGAATTTTTAGTAATTCTACGATTTTGTAATACCTACCGGATTTTGAACTCAGATTGTAATATAAAGTTTAACTGTGGAGAGCCCGGCTAAACATTTTACTGTTTTTTGTTATTGGTGAAATTTTGTGAAAATTAATTCCTTTTGTGGAGAAATGATTTTAACTTCAAAAACCTAAATAAAGATCTTGTAAAAATATATTCAGAGGTGAGTTCTTTTTTCGTTCAACCCGCGATATCATTTTTATATTTTTATTTTGTTAGAACGGAAAAAATTTGCTATATTTATTTCACAAACAGTTGATTAAGCCCTGGCGGTCTTCTGAATTTTAATCAGGATTTTTAAATATAATTAAATTGCCCATTCTTGTATTCTGGAATGACTTCATATAAATCGATTACAGAGCGACAGAGAGGAACTTCATTTAAAAAGTAAAAACAATTTACATAACCAAATAACATTTATCAATCATGAAAAAATTAAAAACATTCAAATCAGGTACACCTGAAGTACTTACAAGATCACAGTTAAAAAAGATACTGGGAGGAGGCAGTTGCTGCTGGCATACAGCAGAGTGGGATATATACCAATGTGGCCTCAGTATGTCCGATGCACAATTTCTGGCCACTGGAGGCCTTAAGTGGTGTTGTAGCAGTTGCTCAAAATCATTTTCTGACTCCTTGACAAAGCCTGACTAAGTTTTGCGGCAGGCAATTGGAAATTATCTCAATAACTAACTTTATAATTCAAACTTCAGCAAATTTGCTGAAGTTTTTTCTTGGATAAAGAAGACCCCCGAGAAGTATTTGCACTTATGCCGGCACCCGGGAAAAACCAGTCCGTTTTTATTGAAATTTTTCCAGTCATCCTTTATTTCATAGAATATTATCCACATAACCTCCTGGTTTTCAAAATAACATATTCATTATTTTTACTTTAAAAACACACCATGCTGATCAAAATATATGGAAGTGCGATTCATGGAGTTGCCGCACAGACGATTACCATTGAAGTAAATGTTGATACCGGAGGCGTTGGCTACCATTTGGTCGGCCTTCCGGATAACGCAATAAAAGAAAGCAGTTACAGGATTTCCGCGGCCCTTAAAAATGTGGGCTATAAAATTCCGGGAAAGAAAATTACCATTAATATGGCACCGGCAGACCTACGTAAAGAAGGCTCCTCTTATGATCTCAGTATTGCGGTTGGGATTCTGGCGGCTTCAGACCAGATTCTGGCGCAAAATATCCATGATTATATCATTATGGGAGAACTTTCTCTTGACGGCAGCCTGCAGCCCATTAAAGGAGTACTTCCTATTGCTGTTCAGGCAAAGGAAGAAGGATTTAAAGGGATCATCCTGCCGATGCAGAATACCCGGGAAGCAGCAATTGTAGACGGCCTTGAAGTATACGGAGCAGAAAATATAAAGGAAGTTATTGATTTTTTCAACGAAGGACAGCCGCTTAATAAAATTACACTGGATGTAGAAAAAGAGTTTCAGGAGAAAATAGCTCATTTCCCTTTTGATTTTTCTGAAGTTAAAGGACAGGAAACTGCTAAAAGAGCCATGGAAGTCGCGGCAGCCGGTGGGCATAATATCATTCTGATAGGACCTCCAGGAAGTGGAAAAACCATGCTGGCCAAGAGGGTTCCGAGTATTCTGCCTCCCCTTACGTTGAAAGAAGCATTGGAAACCACCAAAATACATTCAGTTGCCGGAAAGATGGGGGCAGAGACCTCTCTGATGACAGTGCGTCCTTTCAGATCCCCCCATCATACTATTTCGGACGTTGCTTTGGTAGGCGGAGGAAGCTATCCCCAGCCCGGAGAGATTTCACTTGCCCATAACGGGGTTTTGTTTCTTGATGAGATGCCGGAATTTAAAAGAACCGTTCTGGAAGTAATGCGTCAGCCTCTTGAAGACCGTGAAGTAACCATATCCAGAGCCCGGTTTACAGTAAATTATCCTGCAAGCTTCATGCTGGTTGCTTCCATGAATCCAAGTCCCAGCGGCTTTTTTCCTGATGATCCCAACAACACTTCCTCAGTGCTCGAAATGCAGCGCTACATGAACCGGCTTTCAGGACCTCTTTTGGATAGGATTGATATTCATATCGAAGTACAGAAAGTTGAATTTGAACAGCTTTCAGAAAAAAGGAAAGGAGAAAAAAGTGAAGTGATCCGGGAACGGGTACTGAAAGCAAGATCTGCTCAAAACATGAGGTACAGGGATTTGAATATCAGCTATAATGCACAGATGGGGCCCAAAGAACTTGAAATGTTCTGTATCCTGGATGAAACCTCACTTCACCTTATCAAACTGGCGATGGATAAACTTAATCTTTCCGCAAGAGCATATGACCGCATTCTGAAAGTGGCCAGAACTATTGCAGATCTGGAAGAAGAAGAACATATACTTTCCGGTCATATTTCGGAAGCGATACAGTACAGAAGCCTGGACAGGGAATTCTGGAATGCTTAATGGTTTGTTTTAATTTTTTTATTGTAACAGGTTAAATTTCAATGATAAAGTATGGGTTTTATTGAAATTATTTCTATATTTAGAGAATTAAAGCGTTACCCGAAAAGCTGACAGAGTAGGGACCATAAAAAAATTAATTCAATATGAAAAATCTGAAAAAATTAACAAGAGAGAGCATGAAAACGGTACAGGGTGGTTTTGCATGCTATTGCGGAACAAAGTACATGGGAGAATACTCGTCCATTACAGCATGTGCCAATGACTGTGGGGTAAGTACAGGTCCTTCAACGCCGACTACACCTACTAATCCTACTACACCTTCAACTCCGGTACTGACAAAATAATTCAGAAATATTTCCTTTTCAGACTGCCCCGGACCTTGTGTTCAGGGCAGTTTTATTTTCCCTTCTTTCCCTCCAGAAGCATCTGGATCATCTTCGTTTTCCTGCTTTCTCTGGTTTCCGGTTTCCGGGCCTCTTCAATCCAGCGGATATATTCTTTTTTGTGGGTATAACTCATGGCATCGAACAGTTTTTTTGCATCAGGATTTTCATTGAAAAGAGAAGCAATATCTTCGGAGATCTCTACGGTTCTTTCTTCTTTATCTTTAGCAAGGTAAACTGCTACCTCATCTCCAAACGTTTTTCCGAGCTGTTTCCTGATTTCCCGTGGCAATCCAAGAATATGACGGTCAGACTTCATTCTGACCAGGCTTCCACGGTATTCAACAACATGATCGAATACAGCTCTTATTTTTATCTGCCCTTTCTTACCAAACACTTCTTCGGCAGAAAAAGGAAACTCTATAAATGCAGCATTCAATTCCCCGTTTTGCAGGATCACTGCCTTAAACTCTGTTGCTTTTGTTTCCATGTTCATGTATTTAAATCAAAAATAAAAAAACCGTGAAAATAATTTCCACGGTTTAAAATAGATCAGAATAGATTATCTTTTCTTTTTTTCTTTCTTCGGCATCTGAGTAGTTCCTGAATTTTTAGTCTTGGTATCAGGAGGTGTATTTTCTCCTCTTACCAGCTTTAATTCGTCGATCAGTCTTCTTGCACCTGCATATTTATCAATTGTCCAAAGAACGAAACGTACGTCAACGTTAATTGTTTTCTGCCATTCCGGTTCAAATACGATGTCTCCGCTTAATGCTTCACTGTTTCCGTCGAATGCGATACCGATAAGGTTTCCGTCTCCGTCAATTACCGGAGAACCGGAGTTTCCTCCTGTAATGTCATTGTTGGAAAGGAAGTTTACAGGCATATAACCAGCAGCATCAGCATACTGTCCGAAATCTTTAAGGTTGTAAAGGTCAATCACTCTTTGAGGAAGATCAAACTCCTCATCACCTTTTTTGTATTTTCCTACAAGACCGGCCATATCCGTATAATAGTTATCGGTAACTCCGAAATAGTTTCTGTCTTCTCTGATAGGCAGTTTATCTACCGTTCCGTAAGTTAATCTCATGGTAGAGTTAGCATCCGGATAGAATTTTTTCTCAGGCATAGCCTTCATCAGACCTGCTAAGAAAAGACGGTTGTTTTTAGCAAAATTATCATCTACCTGCACATAGCTGTCCGCCACGGCTTTTTGATCCGTTACAATTCCTTTCGCCATTTTCCAAAGCGGATCGGAATCAAGTTTCAATGCGTCCGGATTTAACAAGAAATTCGTTGCAGATGTTTTGTTGGCAAAAATTGATGAATAAGCTACATTAGACAGGTTTTTAGCATCTAACCCCAGGATGGTGGCAGAAGCTACATCTTTATTGGTTACTCTTGTCTGGTAAAGCGTAGTCATTGCAACCAGCATTTCTCCTTCCAGTGCCGGATTGAAGTTTTCATATGCTGCTTTGATGGCTGCTTCTGTTTTGGCTTTCATAGCAATTCTTCCCTGCATATCCTGAGCCGCATAGGTCTTAAGAACAGATCCTAACTGAAGGGCAAGGCTGATATATTTTGCATTTCTGGTAAACTGCGACGCATAGTTTCTTTCAACATTTCTGTCTGAAACCTGCTTGTAATAAGTGCTGATATCTTCTAAAACACCGTCATACATATCATTTCCTGCCATCATAGACCATGTTCTGTATGTATTTTCGATCTTTTGTTTGTCAGAGATTGTTCCGTTTTTTTCTACCGCATCAATAGTTCCCTGCCTGTTTTTCCAGTAGTTGGCTACGGAAGCATACTGAGAAGCATAGTTAAGCTGGGTTGCCTTATCTTTATCCATATACTTCTTCATAACATCCATTGCCATTTTAGAAGCTTCTACCCAGGCCGGATAATCTTTGTTTACCATCTGCTGAATTCCGTAAGAAGTCAGATAACGGTTGGTTCTTCCAGGATATCCTAAGATCATGGAAAAATCACCAGGCTTGATTCCTTTAAGGGAAACCGGCAGAAAATGCTTAGGTTTTAAAGGTGTGTTGCTTGGAGAATATTCAGCAGGGTTTCCTGCAGCATCAGCATATACTCTGAAAACCGTGAAATCAGCAGTATGTCTCGGCCATTCCCAGTTGTCTGTATCTCCTCCGAATTTACCCAGTGAAGAAGGTGGAGCTCCTACTAATCTGATGTCTTTATAATCCTGGTATACGAAATAATAAAATTCATTTCCGTTGAAGAAATCTCTTACGACAACAGTATATTTTCCGTTTTCAGAGTTTTCAGACTGGATGGCTTTTGTTTCAGCATCAATAACAGCTTTTCTCTCGGCACCCGTCATATTGTTGTTAAGCTTGGAAGTGATTCTTTGA
The DNA here is from genome assembly GCA_002439165.1 of Chryseobacterium indologenes. Taxonomy (GTDB): domain Bacteria; phylum Bacteroidota; class Bacteroidia; order Flavobacteriales; family Weeksellaceae; genus Chryseobacterium; species Chryseobacterium indologenes_E. Next base: position 195,554 of record DJTE01000048.1, on the reverse strand, counting down.
GTAGCATCATCCATTCTTACTAAAAATCTTACATAAAGATCTTTTGCATTGAATTCATCTTTCTGCTTCATAGCCCAGAAACCATTCTTCAGATAGTCTTTTTCCGGAGTGGAAGCTGCCGCTACGGCCCCGTAACCACAGTGGTGGTTGGTGAAAATAAGCCCCTTGTCAGAAACAATTTCACCGGTACAGAAACCTCCGAAACTTACAATTGCATCTTTTAAACTGGAATTGTTCACAGAATAGATTTCATCAGGTGTCAGATGCAAACCTTCCTTTTGCATATCAACCCCGTTAAGTCTTTTGATGAGCATTAACAGCCACATCCCCTCATCCGCCCTCATCTGAGCAAAGCTCAGCAGGAAGGTGAACAGTAGAAATAGTCTTTTCATTTTATAATATAATTTTTGTGTCGCTAATTTACTAATTTTTACGATATTCTGTCCCGGATTGGTATGAAAATGGAATGATACCCCACATGAAAAAGATACTATTATCACTTTTTGCCGTTTTGCTCTTAGGAGTTGTCATCAATTGTTCGTCAGTACCAGAAAAAAATCCGAACCTCCAGAGGCAGTGGATGCTGATTTCTTTTGATAAATTTTCAAAGGATGAATTGATGAAAAATAAGGCAGAAGTGAACCTTACGGCAGAGATGAAAAACGGAAAAATTCAGGGTGGGGCCCATATGGGATGCAACAATATGTTTTTCACTTCCGAATTTAAAAACGGAGGTAAAGTAAAGATCTCCGGAGTGGGAAGCACCATGAAAGCCTGCCAGAATATGGATCTGGAAACTGCTTTTATCCGTAAATTTGACAAAATGACAAAATACTCCATAGAAGGGCATTTCCTTACCTTATCTGATGAGAACGGAAATTCGATGAAGTTTGTAGCAGCAGATTGGGACTAGAAAAAGAAAACCGGAAGAAAGAATACTTCAGGTTTACATTTAAAGTTGAAAAACAATTTTCAGAAATAGAAAAGTCCGCAGCACGCGGACTTTTTTTAATCTGGTTATCAGTTTTTGGGAATAGTCTTTTTGATCTCCTCTAAAGTGGCTGTATTAGGTAAGCCAATCTGGTTCCGGGAATTTTTAGGCTCCACAGTATTCGTTTGGAAGGTCTTTCTGTTGGGAATTGTTCTTTTTATTTCATCAAGGCTAGCGGTATTGGGAAGCATTGTTCCTGATCCGCCGGATATCGCTTTAGGTTTTTGATCCTGTTTTTTTACACCCAGCCCCTGTTCTGAGGCAAGTATTGTTTGTGGAGTTTTCTTTTCGGCGTTGCTCTGTGCCTCTTTCATCATTTTGGATTCCAATTCTTTAACCTGCTTTAAAGCCTGGGTCTGGTCTTCTGTTTGAGCCTGGGAAACCTGTTTGTTTTCCTGGGCGTAAATACTGGTACCCAGCAGAAGAAATAGAGTGATATATATTGATTTCATGATAATTTATTATTTGATGTTAACTAATACCTGAATTTTTCCGGATTCATTCTGATTGTAATCCTGAAGAGCTTTCCCGATCACCTGTCCGATTCTTACTTTTTCAGGATCTGCTTTCATCGCAGTTCCGGGTTCTGATGAAGTTACCAGCAGGTCTCCTCTTTTTATGGCACCGCCTTCCATACATACTTTGGTGGGAATTACCCCGATGACCCCCATGGGAACTTTACCGGAAAGATCGGAATCGATCTGTTCTTCTGCAAGAAGTACCCCTGGTTTGGTAGCATATACTCCGGCTACAAGATCAGAGTAGGGTTTTGATGACTTTTCTACGGTACGGTCTGTATTGGTTGAAATGACCAGGATATCTCCCATTTCATATTCGGAAACAGAACCTTCTACATCAAAAGCTTCAGCAACGTCTGCTCCGTTGGTTTGGGTACCTCCGTTAAAAAATCCCCGGCCTGCCTTATTGATTCTGGCCATATTGGCACCCGCACTCTGGAAGATCGCAAGATTTCCTGAAGCTCCCGTATGATTAATCAACATTCCCGAACCAGTGCCTGTCGTAGTAATATGTACTACCGGCTGGCCGTTATTGTTATTGTAATTGGCAAATCTTCCTGCTTTACCGGTTCCGAAATTGGGAATAAAGCCTGAAACAGCATTACCGTTTCCGTCACATGAAGCTTCAATACCGTCCCCGTTTCCTCCCGCATTGGCAGTGACGGCATTTCCGTTACCTTCTGTTAAAGCAAGCACAGAAGGACCATTTCCTCCCGCATTACTGGCATAGAATAGTCCCGCATATCCTCCGGTTCCTGAAGAAACGCCATAAATCCCGGCAGTACCGAAATTGGCGAAAATTGAATTGACCTCACCTTTTACAGCCGCTGATGTCCCCGTTGTACGATCTACTTTGAAATTTCCTGCCGTTCCGTTCCCAACGGTGGTTACCGTAATTACGTCACTTTCATTATCCTGATTGAAAATATTGAATTTTCCCGCTCTTCCTGTTGCAAAGGAAGGTACCCAGGCGTACAGGGCATTTCCTGCACCGTCAATATTGGTTTCTACACCGTTTCCGTCTTTACTGGCATTGGCAGTGATGGCATTTCCGTTCCCGTCATTAATAGATACCAGTGAAGCTCCGTTCCCGGCAGGATTGGAAGCATGAAATAATCCGGCAAATCCTCCCGTTCCTGAAGAAACCCCGAAAATACCGGCAGCTCCAAAATTTCCGAATATGGTTTTTACCTCGCCTCTTACCGCAGCTGCAACACTGTTGTTGTTATCCACAAGGAATGACGCCGCGTTGCCCAGTGTATTGTCCGGAATATTACCATTTCCATTAGTCTGCACCTCAAAAGTATTCTGCAGGTTGGTCTGGTTAAAGTTTTCAAATCTTCCGGCACGTCCTGTACTGTTATTCAGTCCTACCTGTCCGTAAACCCCGATTCCGGTACCTGCTGTACTGGTAGCCACAAATCCCCGGACTCCATATCCCCCTCCGTCATTACGTCCTACAACAGCTCCTGCAATATCACTGGTGGTTCTTCCCACAACCGCTTCTCCCGCACCATTGTTGTCTCCCACAACCCCGGCAGAGGTTTGGGCACTGGTCATCCCATGAATACTGAATCCTCCGGCTGTTGAGCTTCTGACCCCGGCTCCGGATCCTGTGGTTGATACATTTACCACCGTTCCGTTTCCTACACTGGAGGCATTAAGTACATTATTGGCATTGGCATTATTTAAAATAGAAATAGTCGCAGGAATTCCGCTGTTGCTGGTAGCTGTGAGTCCTGTTCCCGTATTGCTGTTGGCATATACCCCGGTTCCGTTGGCTGTGGAGTTTCCATAGACACCCAATCCGTTGGGAGTGGTACCGTAAACACCCCAGCCGCTTCCGTTCTGGCTTCCCCATACCCCGATTCCCAATCCTCCGGTACCGTTATTGATACCGCGGACTGCAGAAGAAAAACCGCCGGGAGCTGTGCTGTTGACAATTCCTCTTACTGCGGAAATACTTGAAGTGGTAGTATTGTTAATTCCTTCCAGTGAAGTTCCGTCTCCGTCATTGGTTAGCGAAAACAGAGTTGCAGCATTATTTACCGTATTGGCATAGGGAATGGTAAAAGTGCCGCCTCCACCTCCTGCAGATTTTGCATACATGGCATAAGGTACACTCAGCAGCTGGCTGGTTCCGGTGATGGTATAATTGGTGCCTCCGGCAGGATCCGTTTCTGTTTTAAGATAATAACTTCCTGACGGCCAGTTGATCGTTGAAAATACTCCTGAAAGAACCGTTCCTGTTCCTACCTCAAGGCTGATAAGACCGTTAACGTTGGTGTTTCCGGTAAGTCTTTCCGAATAAACCAGTGTTCCGGCAGGCGATCCTTCCAGCACACTTACTTTTACGGCAACAGCCTGATTGCTCAGAAGCTGGCCGGAGCCGTTTCTCATGACGGCCTGATAGCTCATCTTTTCAGGAGCCTGTGCAAGACCCATAAAAAGGCCCAGTACGATCCCAAATGAAAGTAATATTTTTTTCATGGTAATTATTTTTTGATGATTTTAAATGTTTTAAGATGTTCCCCGTTACGGCTGATCCGGATAATATATACCGCGGATGGAAGAGAGGAAAGGTTAAGCTCGGATTTTATCCGGCTGATCATATCTTTTCTGATCAGTTTTCCCTGAGCGTCAAATAGCTGATATTCTGCGTTTTTATAGTCTTCAGTGGTGAAATCAATATAAAGATAATCACTGAATGGATTGGGGTAGAGCAGAATGCCCTCCTGTTGTGCTGAAGTTTCGCCGGCGGAGAGCGTTGTTATCTCATAGGCCTGCTGTACTCCTTCTGTGATCTGGGCGCTGGGACCTTTGTAAAGATAAACGGCCTGCCCGATACTGTAAGAAGCCGAACCTCCTCCGCCTGATGCATTGGTTCCTGTGGCCGGAACTGCCGACTGGGCACTTAAAAGGCTGACGGAAAGACTAAACAGGATGAGAAAGAAGCAGTGAATAGATGTTCTTTTCATATCGAATAATTTTGTGGTTATTAATAGGTTACCCCTTTTTGTGAATTAGGGATTACTAAATTACCACATATCGAAAAGGGATATGGATAAAATAGACTAACGGCAAAAAAAATCGACCAATGCCATTTTAGAGCAAAAATGTTGGTATTCAGGTGATTTACAGGTCAAAGAATGATAGGTTTTCTCTGTAAGTCCTGCCGATAGGAAGCTTTATGTTATGAATCAGCTCTACTTCATGGCAGTTTTTTCCACGGATGAGATGTCGTGGAATGGCATAGCTCCTGTGTATCCTGATGAATGAAGAAAAGGTGTTTTTGAGAAGAAGACTGCCCAATGAGTCCAGGATACAGTGTTTTTTGTCGTGGGTAATAATCCGGGTATAGTCTTTTAAAGCTTCCAGATATAAGATATCCACTATTCTGATCTGGGATATATTTCCGTTTTCTTTTATTTTGATGCAGTTTTCTCCAAGCATGGCATCAAAACATCTGCATTTTTCCTTTGTTTCAAAAAAATCAAAAACCTTCTGTATGGCATTGTGAAAGCGCTCTGTTTTCAGAGGTTTGATAAGAAAGTCTAAAGTATTGAGTTCAAAAACGGTAACTGCTGATTCAGGATGGGAGCTGATGAAAATGCAGGCCGGGATTTTAATGGCTAATTTCCTGAATTCCAGCCCGCTCATTCCATTCATGGCAGTTTCGGAGATCAGAAGATCTATGGGGAATTCAAGGTATGGTACCGCCTTTTCTGCCGAGTCAAAAGAAGCTATAATCTCTATGTTTTCGTATTGCCTGATATGATGCTGAAGAACCAATCTGTCCAGTTCATCATGATCAATGATCATACATCTGATATGGGGAGTCATGAGCTGCAGGATGTTAGTTTTTACATAAAAGCTGAATTTAAATGTTTTAAAATCAGAAAATTGCAATATAAAGTTAATGTTTTTTCATAAAACATGAATATTGCAAACTTAAATTAACATTAAAAATGTGAATAATTTAAAATTGATTTTGTTTTTTTTCCTGAAAAATGGTAACTTGTGAAAATCACAAACATAGATAGAATTTAATGCTAGAAAAGAAAGAACATAATTATGAAAAGGCGGTCTTGGTGGGTTTGGTTACCAGAGACCAGGATGAGGATAAATTAAAGGAATACATGGATGAGCTGGAATTCCTTGCCTATACGGCAGGAGCAACAGTGGAAAAAAGATTCACCCAGAAATTAACACAACCGGATTCCAAAACGTTTGTAGGGAGTGGAAAAGCTCTGGAAATTAAAGATTATGTAAAAGAACATGAAATAGGAACGGTGATCTTTGATGATGAACTTTCTCCTTCACAGCTTAAAAACCTGGAACGGGAAATGGAAGTCAAAATACTGGACCGAACCAATCTTATTCTTGATATTTTTGCCCAGAGAGCCCAGACATCCTATGCAAGAACCCAGGTGGAACTGGCACAGTATGAATATCTGCTTCCGAGACTGACAAGAATGTGGACCCACCTTGAAAGACAGAGAGGGGGAATCGGGATGAGAGGACCGGGGGAAACCGAAATTGAAACTGACCGCCGTATCATCCGCGACAGGATCTCCCTGCTGAAAGATAAGCTGAAGACCATCGATAAGCAGATGGCAACGCAGCGTAATAACAGAGGAAAAATGGTGCGTGCCGCCCTGGTAGGATATACCAACGTGGGGAAATCTACACTCATGAATGCCCTTTCAAAATCAGAAGTATTCGCTGAAAATAAATTATTTGCAACGCTGGATACCACGGTAAGAAAAGTAGTGATCGGGAACCTTCCGTTTCTTCTTACAGATACGGTAGGATTTATCAGAAAGCTTCCTACACAGCTGGTGGAATCTTTTAAATCTACTCTGGATGAGGTAAGAGAATCCGATCTGCTGATTCATGTGGTGGATATTTCACATGAAAGCTTTGAAGATCATATTGCTTCGGTAAACCAGATTCTTCAGGAAATTGATGCACACAGAAAACCTATGATCATGGTTTTCAATAAAATTGATGACTTCAGCTATGAGAAAAAAGAGGACGATGATTTAACGCCGTCTACCCGGAAAAATATCTCACTGGAAGAATGGAAGAAAACATGGATGGCCAAATCCAAATATCCAACTGTTTTCATTTCTGCGCTCACGAAAGAAAATTTCCCGGAAATGAAGAAAATGATCTACGATGAGGTGATGAAGATCCATATTTCCAGATTTCCTTACAATGATTTTCTTTTCGAATATTTCGACAACGACGAAGAAGATAACAACGATTAATGAAATACCAATTTTTCCTTTTATTCCTTCTGTTTTCGGTTTTTGGGTTCAGCCAGAAATCAAAAATCGATTTAAAAAGTATCGAAAAAAACCTCAAAAACCCGGAATCTCCTTACAATTACGAGAAGCTTATTTTTAAGTACAAAGGTTTTCCTAAATCTCTGGACAGTATTGAGGGACAGTATCTTTACTATGGAAGAAATTTCAGAACGGATAAAATTCAGACCACTGATGACCGTTTTAAAAGTCTGGCGGAAGCCTTTAAACAGAATCATTTTACAGACTGCATCAGGCTGGGTAAAGATCTGTATGATAAGGATCCTACCAATCTGGATGTAATTCTTATCCTGCTCCGTACCTATGATTCCCTGAAGGATGGCAATAACTTTGTTCACCACCTGACTCAGCTTCGGGCGCTGACTAACGGGATTAAAAATTCAGGAGACGGAAAATCTGAAAAAACAGCTTATCTGGTCAATTCCGTAGGTGATGAATACATCCTGCTGAATATCCTGAATATCGGGAAAGATTATACCCGGAGCTCAAAACCAACTAAAGACGGAATGTTTGATATCTGGGAAAAAGACGGAGACAAACTATACATCAAAATACTTTATTTAGACTTTTAAGTTTTAATTTTTTAAAAAACACTTAGTGGAGTTATATTATTCATTCTCAGCATTAATTGTATTAGCATCAATATTTGCCTACCTGAATTACAGGTTCCTGAAACTTCCGAGTACCATCGGAATTATGGTGATTGCCATTGTGGTTTCCATTTTTCTGGTGATGTTCGGAGAAACGGTACTTCCGAGAACATTCGGGCACCTGAACAAATTGATGAACAGCATCGATTTTACGGAAGTCCTGATGGGTGCCATGCTTAATTTCCTTCTCTTTGCAGGAGGAATTCACATTAATATCAATGATCTCAAAGAGCAGTTCCGCCCGGTGCTGATCTTTTCCACAGTCGGGGTTGTGATCTCCACTTTTGTCGTGGGATTTGGAATGTTCTACCTTTTGCCTTTCGTGGGAATCAAGCTGCCTTTTATCTACTGTCTGGTGTTTGGAGCGCTTATTTCTCCTACCGATCCGGTGGCTGTTCTGAGTGTTCTGAAGCAGGCAAATGTTTCAAAATCACTGGAAACCAAAGTTGCGGGAGAATCTCTTTTCAATGACGGTATGGCTGTTGTGGTATTTACCGTGGTTATGCAGCTCGCAATCGGAAAAGAAGTGGATCTGGGGGTGGAAAGTATCGGATTATTACTGATGAAAGAAGCCGGCGGAGGAATTCTGCTCGGCGTTCTTCTGGGATGGGTAACTTCCAGGCTGATGCGTGAAGTGGACGATTATATTATCTCGGTTCTGGTAACCCTTTCTGTGGTGATGGGTGGCTATCTTATCGCCAGACAGATGCATATTTCCGGCCCTTTGACGATGGTTGCCGCAGGTTTATTCATGGGGAACTTCAATGTAAGGTTTAAAATGAAATCCGTTACCCAGGACTATCTGATCAAATTCTGGGAACTGATTGATGAGATTCTGAATGCGGTTTTATTCCTGTTTATCGGTTTTGAACTTCTCATGATCAAAGATCTGAAACATTTTATGCTTCCTGGCCTTCTTGCCATTGTAGTTGTTTTACTGGCCCGGTTTATTTCGATCTGGGGCCCGACGAAATTCATGTCTTTAAGAACAAGATTTAGCCCGCAAACCGTAAAAGTTCTTGTTTGGGGTGGAATCCGCGGAGGGGTTTCCATTGCATTGGCGATGTCTGTCCCGAAAAGTGAATACAGCGAAATTATTTTAAGTATTACTTATTGTGTAGTCGTCTTTTCTATTATTGTTCAGGGGCTTACCATTGCTAAAGTGGCCAATCCCAAGCAGATTGCAAAAGAAGAAGAGGAGCAGGAAAATATTGTTTTGGAAGAACATTAATCATATGGTTTATTCTCTTCATCAAAAAGGCAGTTTTAAAAATGGCGGATACTATTATTAAAGAAATTAAGGAAGCACTGGCCGTACTTTCCATTCCTGAAAAAGCAGAATTCTTTCCCCGGTTTTTCAAAACGGGAAAAGGAGAATATGGAGAAGGGGATCTGTTTCTGGGAGTAAAAGTTCCAGATCAGAGATCGGTAGCTAAAGAGTATTATGATAAAATAAGCCTTGAAGAACTGAGTATACTGCTTTCATCGGAATATCATGAACATAGGCTGACCGCTCTTTTTATGCTGATTTCTAAGTTTGAGAAAACAAAAGATCATAGAAAAAGAGAAGAAATCATCACATTTTACCTGAACCACCTTCCTCATATCAATAACTGGGATCTGGTGGATTCAAGCTGTTATAAAATACTGGGGCGGTATGCATTTGAAAATCAGAAAGAAAACCTGTTGAGGGATCTTTCGGATTCTGATGAAATGTGGCATAAAAGAATAGCGGTTGTAGGAACAATGCATTACATTAAAAAAGGTTCGTATGAGCTGACCAAAGAGTTCGTTACCAAAAACCTGAAGCATCCACATGATCTTATGCATAAAGCAAATGGCTGGCTGCTGAGGGAAATGGGGAATAAAAATGAACAGGAGCTGATCTCTTACCTCGGTCAATACTATAAAGAAATGCCCAGAACCTGCCTGAGATATGCCATAGAAAAGCTGGATGAAGATCTGAGACAGGATTATCTGAAAGGAAGAGTGTAAAAGCGTCTCTATCGGGTTACAAAAACCCATGAAATCCGGTATTTTAAACCGATAAAAAATTAAGTAGTTTTGTACTTTAAAAACCCAGTTATGAAGAATACAGTCAGGCTGTTTCTGCTTTGCTTTCCTTTGATGCTGCTCACCAGCTGTTTTGATATTGTAGACAAAGCCAGTGTAAAAGCAGACGGAACGGGAGAATACACCATCATTGTGAATGCCAGCAAGAGTAAGACAAGGCTGGCCTCCATTTCTAAAATGGAAACCATCAATGGAAAAAAAGTACCGAAAAGAGCTGAAATTGAAAATAAAATAAGCGAAGCGGCCAGGATTTTCAAAGCCACCCCGGGAATCAGTAATGTGAAAACAACAATGGACTTTGATAACTACATCATTAAGCTAAGCTGTAATTTTAAAAAGATTGAAAACATCAATGCCGGCCTGGAGCAGCTGAAATCAAAAAATATCCTGGGAAAGATGATTCCTACCCAGATCTACGGGCAAAGTGCTGATAAAAAATCGTTTACCAGAAATAAAGTCAATACATTTAAAGCAGATTACGACAAAATGAGCAAAGCAGATAAAGAAGTATTCAACAATGCTAAATACACTTCTGTCCTGCAGTTCGAAAATACCATAAAATCACAATCCAACAGTTCTTACCAGCTTTCTCCGAATAAGAAGGCCGTAAAGCTGGAAGCAGATGTTTTAGACCTGATCCTTCAGAAAAAACAGATGCAGAACACCATTATTTTCCAATAAAAAAGTACTTTTCAGCCATGAAATCTATTCTATTAAAAACACAGACGATCACCTTTTTACTTTTCGGTTTTGTGCTTGCTTTTGCACAGAACAGGATGAAACTTCCCAAAGAAGCCATATTTTATATGGAAATCAACGGAAAACAGCTTAATAATAAAATCAACTGGGAAAAGTTTAATCCTTTACTTCAGGAAATCACCAAAAGCAGTAAAGAAAAAGCCTCATGGAATGATTATTCCAAAACGGGGATCAAATATGATGAAGCTCAGTATCACTATGCCTGCTTCAATGATTCTGTAAAGACTTATACCGCCCATTTCATATTGGATAATACGGATAAATTCAGGGAATTCGTCAATTCTGTAAAGAAAAAAGGGCAGGAAGTTTCCCGGAAAAATAACTATTCCTATGTTGACCTGGATGATGATGTATTTGTTGCCTGGAATGATAAGCGTGCAGTACTGAGTCTTGTAAGCTATACCAGACCTTATAAGGATTTATGGACAGAAGAAGCGGTGACAGACAGCGCTGCCATTGCAGTGGATTCAGCAGCAGCAGCGGTAGACAGTGCCTACGCCGTAGAACCGGAACGTCCTTTTAACTATAAAGAAGAAATAAAAGATCTGAAAGAGCAGATCAAATACCTTAAAGAAAGCATCAAAGAAAATAATGCTGAAATTGCGAGAATACAGAAGGATATCAAATATCTGGAAAAGCATCACCAATATCCGGAAGAGAAAAAAGAGCCTGAACTGGAAGAAGAAGGAATGACTGAAGAAGAGGAATATTCTATTGCGAAAGCAGATTCAGCCTATCAGAAAGAACAGGATTCCATCAGAAGAGAGGACTTCAAGGTTGTGAAAAAACTGGCAGAAGACTCTTTCGACAGGTATTTCAGTTCAAATTTAGAAATTGAAGTGCCGAAGGATAAACTCAATTTCCGCGATCCCAATTCCGATGTCTTTATCTACACAGATTACGGGAGAATGGTGAATGAAGGTTTTTATGGCAGGATGATGAAAGGATTTAATTTCAGCCAGTTCCTGGGAAAGGCATATAATTCAGATTCTGCCTATAACCTGTATTTCGATAAGGATAAAGTAAAACTGGTCAACAATTATCAGCATAAAAATTCCGATGTTCAGAAAAGTGTTTCGGAAGTTTATAAAGGAAAGAAAAACAGGAAGCTGGCAGCGCTTATTAATGATAAAAGCTTAGGATATTATGTGATGAATGTCAACGGAAGAAAATCTTTCGATATGATGTATGAGCTGCTTAAAGATACCGGAGAAGGTGAATATCAGAAAGAGATGGAGCTGGTGATGGAAACCATGAAAATCATTCTGGATGAAGAAGCGATCAGTAAAATAGCCCCCGGAAACGGAATTTTCGTTCTGAACGAACTGAAGCCGAAAACAGTAGATTATACAGATTACGAATATGACGAAGATTATAATGAAAAAGAGGTAAAGAAAACCAAAGAAATAATGGTTCCTGATTTTACATTTGCATTTGCTACGGAAAATGAAGGCTACTGGAACCGTGTTTTCAATTTACTGGTAACCAATAAACACCTGGCAAAGAAATTTACCAGAACAGGAGATTTTTATGCTTTTAAAGATGAAAAAGGAGGTGGTTATTTTGACCATATGTTCTTTACCGTAAAAGACGGCATCGTTTATCTTACTTCTTTTAAAGACAATATCAATCCTAAAAACCAGTCGGAAACCTCTAAAAAATGGGCAAAGGATTCTTCTAAATATCCGCTTTCAGGAAGGCTTGATCTTCAAAGGGTGTTAATAGGTCTTGAAAGAGAATTCAAGAGCCCTTCGGAAAGAAAAACACTGGATCTGATCAGAAAGAATGTAGGAGAGGTTTATTATAAAACAGAGGTGAAGAATAACAGCATCCAGACAGAAGTGGATTACAACATCAAAAACTCTTCTGAGAACAGCCTGATGTATTTCTTTGATCTTTTTGATGAGATCTATAAAATAAAAGAAGCTGATAAAAAGCCACCGATCCTGTAAATGAAGAAAAAAAAACTGATTGCCTGGCTGATGCTGCCGGTGGCCGCCATTATGTATTTTGTCTTTTTCCATAAAGACAGGACCTTAAAGTTTGTTCCGGAAAGTGCAGATGCAGTGGTTTTGATTGATGTAAAGAAACTGGCGGGACAGTACATTTTCAGTCTTACAACCCATCCGTCGATGTGGTTCAGGGATTCAAAAGAAACAGAAGAACATATTGCTTTTAAAGATTCGGGGATTCGTGTCCCCGATTTTTTACAGGCGTTCCACCTTAAAAATACTAAATTTACAGAGTGGTACACTGCATTTGAGCTCAAAGATCAACCTAAATTCCTGGCCTATTTGAAACAGCAGAAATTTGCAGACAGGGGAAACAACCTGTATCAGAAAGATCAGATTTTCATTAAAATAGTGAAAGATTACTGTATTTTCGGGACTTCTGACCGGGCTTTTAAAAATACCGATGCAGCGTTTTTCAAGGCTTCAAAGGGAAAAGAACTTAGTGCGGAACAGCTCATCAGCGGAACATTGGGAAGCTTTTCTTTTATTTCAGGACAGAAGATCCGTAATTTTTCCATTGAACTCGGCGATGATGAAATTGAAGTAAGAAATGCCGGAGGATCGGCTGATTTTACATCTGCTGTCGCCCGGCTTCAGAAGACGAATCACTTTTTGGAAGCGGAACTTGATGCCGGGAATATCAGGAATCTGAGCCGTTTTTTTGATAAAAGCATCAGCGATTCGGCGGGAATTACCCGGATGAATGCCGTTGCAGATCTGGAACAGGTGAATGATACCATCATTACCTATGGTTATGATGACAATTTTAATGAGGTAGAGCAGAAAAGCTATCAGAAAATCGTTCAGCCAAAGTATGCGATTGATCTTCAGACTTCGGATCCGGGAAAAACGTGGATGTATTTTCAGAATAAAAAATGGATCAATACACAGAATCAGTTTACGGTTATTCCGTTTCAGCCCAATACCGTCTCTAAAGGCCAGAAAGAGATTATGATAAGATCTTCCGCCCGCCGGGAACCCTTTTCTCCCGCCTTGAAGGAAAATTATATTATGCTGAGAAACAATAGCTTGCTGTATTCTTCCTTAAAGAGTATAACGGACCATGAAAAGAAAATGATTTCAGATATAGAGTATATCTTTTATGGAAACAGGGCGCAGGATTATTACATTAAAATAAAAACAGGAAAAGGAGAACTGCCTCTCATTCTGAGGAGATAAACTGATAATTAAAAAACGATTTGTAGATGACGATGCTTTCTGAAATTATATGGATAAAACAAATCACCCATTACTTTTTGCACCTGGTGTTCCCGGTGTTTATTGCGTTGATCTTTTTCCGTGAAAACTGGAAAAAAGCATATCTTATTATGCTGGCTACCATGCTTGTAGATCTGGATCATCTTTTTGCCAATCCGGTATTCGATCCGTCCAGGAACAGTATTGGGTTTCATTTTCTGCATTCATACTATGCTATTGCTGTTTATTTTTTAATGCTGTTTTTTAAAGGAAATATCAGAATTGTGGCTGTTGGTCTTTTATTCCATATGCTGACAGATTTTCAGGACTTTAATCTGTGGGGGCATTAAAATATCATTAATATTATCTTCAGATATTTCAAAATTCATATAGTTTTTGTATTTTGTAATCACTTTATGAAATTAAAAGAACTTTTACATTACACGTATATTTTCCCCGTTCTGGCAGTAGTTTACTATTTTTCCGGACTGATGGGAGGAGGAGTTATTTATGATGTTATTGCAGGGATTCTGCTTACAGGAAGTGTCCTGTCGGCCGTGCATCATGCCGAAGTGGTCGCGCATAAAGTAGGAGAGCCGTTCGGAACTATTATTCTTGCACTCTGTATCACTATTATTGAAGTTGCCTTAATTATTTCGCTTATGGTGGCCGGAGGAGATCAGGCGATCACGCTGGCAAGGGATACGGTTTTTGCGGCTGTAATGCTTATTCTGAACGGAATTCTTGGAATCTGTATCCTTGTGGGAGGTGTAAAGTATCATGAACAGTTCTTTGCAAGGACTTCTGCAACTACCTACCTGGTGAGCATCGTCTCTATTCTGATCCTTACGCTTGTTCTCCCTAATTTTACCTCAAGTGTGAACGGCCCTTTCTATAACGAAGCCCAGCTTGTTTTTGTATCTATTGCCTGTCTGGTGATCTATGGAGTATTCCTGATGGTACAGACGGTAAGACACAGAAGCTATTTTATTGTTCCTGATGAACATCCGGAAGAGCATTATATTCCGACATTTACAAAAACGCTGATCAGTTTCGGTTTTCTGGTAGTCTGCCTGGCAATCGTTGTGATGATGGCCAAAGGACTTTCCGGAACCATTGAGGACATGGTACAGAGCATAGGAGCTCCGAAATCTCTTGTAGGTGTGATCATTGCTGCTGTTGTGCTTCTTCCTGAAGGGGTTGCGGCCATCCGTGCTGCGAGAAGCAACCAGATACAGTCCAGCCTGAACCTGGCATTGGGATCTGCCCTGGCAAGTATCGGGCTGACGATTCCTGCGGTTTCCACAGTCTGTATTCTCTACGATATTCCGTTGGTGCTGGGACTGGATAAAAAAGATATTATCCTGCTTTCCCTGTCTGTATTTATCGTGATGCTTTCATTAAGTCGCGGAAAAACCAATATTCTTTACGGAACAGTGCTTCTGGTGAATCTGGCAGCCTATATCTTTACAGTAATTGTTCCTTAAAAACAGGTGATAAAGTCACGGTTTTTCAATCTTGAGTCACGGGATTATTACATTCCGGATTTTGTTAAAGCCTTCTGGCAAGCTCCATTTTGAAAGCCATCAGTTTGGCTATATTTTCGGATTTGTAAATGGCCATATCGGCATTTTCTCCGGCAAAATTTTCTTCAATGGTCTGCCTCCAGAGTTCCAGCCACCGGTCGAAATGTTTCTGTTCCATAGCCTGGATTTCGTTGATAGGGAAGTGTACACCCATCGGATTTCCTTTGTACGACATCTGCCCGAACAGGATCGATTCCCAGAATGAATACATTTTAGGAAGGTGCTTGTCCCAGTCTACTTTGGCAATATCGTTGAAGAAAAACCCAATAGTCTCATCTTTAACGACTTTGGCGTAAAATGAATTGACAAGATGCTCAATATCTTCGCGGGATTCCAGTTTTTTCATATATCAAATATACAGCAATTTCAACGGAAAAATTCAATCATCAACTTGATAAATTTCATAGTCGAAAAGCGACTTATTATCAAAAAAAAACGGACTAAGGTTCTTAAAAAATACATTTATTGAAGCAAGGTTACTCTATTGGCTTTTAGATTCGTAAAAGTTTTGCAGAATTTCTCTTTTCTTACCGGAAATAAAAGCTCATCTGTTTATTCTACCGATACTTTAATAATGATTTTCAGAGTGTGATGTCGTTTACATTAAAAAAATAAATCATTAAAAGTTGATTTAATATAGCGGTTATTTGAAATTTAATCTTAACTTTAATAAGTTAGTTTTTTGTCACTGTTGATTAGAAAAATAGAAACAGCATAATAAATAAAATAATACTAACTTAAAAAAATCACATTATGAAAAAAATTTTAATTTCAGTAGCAGGGCTATTGGGGATCATGGGAGTGCATGCACAAAACTGGTCTTTAACCGGAAATTCAGGAGCCTCCGGAAGTTTCTTAGGAACTACTGACAACAATGCCTTACGCTTTAAAGTCAATAACAACAACAGCGGATTTGTCAATCCCTCGAATACCAGTACAGCCTTCGGGCAATGGGCATTAGACTACTCATGGGGAGACGGGAACAGTGCTTTCGGCTCTTCTGTTTTAGCCCGTAATACGAGTGGTGTCCAGAATACAGCAATGGGCTTAAATTCTATGATCAATAATAAAACAGGTCACAATAACGTCTCAATGGGAGCATGGACCCTTGTAAGCAATGTGGATGGATATTTTAATACGGCCATAGGTACAAATGCCCTTTATTCCAATAGTTCCGGATTTAGCAATACCGGAGTTGGCTTCAGTGCCCTCAATAAGAATACCACGGGGGTGCATAATACGGCATTAGGGTACGAAGCACTGATTGTTACCGCAGGTGCAAGTCTAAACACTGCAGTAGGCTCAAAAGCAATGCATACCAATACCACAGGATGGTACAATGCCGCATTCGGAAGCCAGACTATGGAACTGAATACAACGGGCCAGGAAAATGCAGCCTTCGGACCGGGAGCACTCTATTCAAATACTACCGGATCTAAAAATACAGCTATTGGTTCAGATGCCGGATGGTCTAATAAAACAGGTTCAGAAAATACGTCCGTAGGAAATGAAGCATTAGCGGGAAGTATTGACGGGAGTTGGAACACCGTTGTCGGAACCCGTGCATTATGGTCAACTCACAATGCCAGCGGAGATCCTAATATTTCCGGAGGAGATACTACATACGGTTATGGACATTATTCTAATAATACAATCGTAGGCTATGAAGCCATGAGAGATGCAACAACAGGCGGAAATAATACGGCTTTAGGCCTAAAGTCCATGATTACAAACCTGACAGGCAGTAACAATGTGGCAATAGGGATGTTCGCTAACGTATCTAAAGACGGTCTCAACAATGCAGCAGCAATAGGAACCGGTGCGGTGGCTACGGCAAGCAACCAGATGCGCTTTGGAAACACCAGTGTCACAAGCATTGGAGGAACTGTAAACTGGAGCGTTTTATCAGACGGAAGAATCAAAAAGAATGTTCAGCAAAATGTACCGGGCCTTACATTTATCAACCAGCTGCAGCCGGTGACCTATACTTATGATTATTCTGCTGCGGACAAAATTATAAATGCATCTGCGAACAATGATTTCCAAAACAAAACAATACGTAATAATCAGCAGGAAATACAATATACAGGCTTTATAGCGCAGGATGTAGAGAAAGCCGCTAAATCTGTTAATTATAGTTTCAGTGGAGTAGATCTTCCTAAAAATGAAAATGATCTGTACAGCCTGAGATATGGAGATTTTGTTGTTCCTTTGGTAAAAGCAGTGCAGGAACTTAGCGCAGAGAATGAATCTTTACGAAAAGAAGTCAATGAATTAAAAGCACTGGTAGAAAAGGCTCTCGGGGCAAAAGCTTCTGATAGCTCTCCAAAAGGGGATAACGCCGTCCAAAACACATCCATTGCATTATTGGAACAAAATGTACCTAATCCGTCTGATCAAAGCACTTTAATCAGGTATAAACTTCCTCAGAAATTTTCTTCTGCAAAAATTGTCATTGCAGACATGAGCCAGAGAATTGTGAGAGAAATATCGCTGGCAGCTTCAGACAATGGGGCGGTGAATGTAGATGTAAGTTCCTTGAACGGAGGCACATATTTCTATTCCTTAATTGTTGATGAAAAAATGGTAGGGACTAAAAAAATGATCAGGTCTAAATAATAAAGCGGCTGAAACAATTTTATCTGCGAATCTGTTTAAAAATTTAAATAGAAAGATTTTCCATACTTTATCAAAAGCCTTTGATAAATTTCATAAAAACAATATTTTATCTTTGCAAAGGAAAAATAGAATGGCAAAACAGGCCAATGATATGGATTTAGATTTTTATAAAAAGCAGGCTTTACAGAAGCAGAAAGAACATAAGAAATTTTTGGACGGATTAAAGAAAAAAACGCCTAAAAACCTCGATTATGTTGTTCAGGAAACGCATGATGAAGTATTTGATGAGATAGACTGCCTTCAGTGTGCCAACTGCTGTAAAACGACAGGACCCCTGTATACCGAAAAAGACATTGAACGTATTGCGAAGCATCTCCGCATGAAACCTGCTGATTTTGAAGCTAAATTTTTAAGAGTGGATGAAGATCAGGATAAAGTGCTTCAGCATCTTCCCTGTTTTTTTCTTAACACGGATAATACCTGCTCCATTTATGAAGTAAGACCCAAAGCCTGCCGTGAATATCCGCATACCGACCGGAAAAAGATCTATCAGATCAATCATCTTATGCTGAAAAATACGGTAATATGCCCCGCAGCTTATGAATTTGTAGAAAAAATGATGAAGAACACAGGTAAATAAAGAAAAAAGATGGAGCTGAAAAATCTGAAGAATAAAAGATAACATTTTAACAATCTTTTAATAACAGTTCAGCTCCATCAATTTTTTTATTGAATAACTTACAGAAGTGTGCTTAACTGTAAGAAACTTCCATCAAATTTGTTGATACAGCGTTATGCTATATCTATCTTTCTGACTGCTAAAAAGCAATATTATTTTTCCTTCAATATTCTTTCAAACGGCTTTCAGAAATAGGCTTAACCTAAAATAATTCTCATCTTCCTGCTTTTATTTTCCTTCTGGGCTTTTCTTCCAAAATTCTTCTTAAATAATGATAAAGTACGTTAAATAAGAGTGTTACGGATAATTTAATGAATAATGTGGCGTTTAAACTAAACAACCATTTAAAATATTACATTATGAAAAAGTTAATCCTGTCGGCCGCATTGATGGCAGCCGGAATTGTTACGGTATCAGCTCAGACAGAAACAAAAAAAGCGGCTGAAACTGCACCCGCCAAAACAGCTGCACAGTCCCAAACAGCTATGCCGGCAGCAACAGCAGCCACCGGAACAGTTTCCACAGAGACCGCCCCAGCAAAAGAAAGCCCTGCGGCAACAGCTACCGCTGATGCCGCCGCCCCAGCCGCCAATGCTACGATGAGTGCAGAAGTGAATACGGAAGCAACCAAGCCTTCAAAAGCTTCCAAAGAAGACAGAAAAGCCAAAAAGAAAGCAAAGTCATCAAAGTAAATATTTCAAGCAAACAGAAAGAAAATCCTGAAACATTTTGTTTCGGGATTTTTTAATGATCTGTGATGAAGATTTCCTGAATTTACTTTCTTTTTCCCTCTTCCGGCTTTCAACCTTTCTGTTTTTTACAAGGTGTTTCTTTTTACTTACTCACACTTAATAGAAATACTGCTACACTTACTGATTTGTTGTTTTTTTTGCTAAAGGCAGCATGTAGCTTTATGACTGTAATAATTTATAGATCATGAAAATATTAAAAAAACAGTCTTTAATTGTATCAGGACTCCTGTTTTTTCTGCTGAGCTGCGAAGATGAAATTCTGAAACAGAAGAGAGAAGAAAATAACGTACTGTCCAGAAGGGAATCATCGGTTTCGCTGCCATGTTCTGTTCCTTCCCTGTATAACGGGATGCTGGCCTTTGAAGATGAAAAGCATTTTACCTGTTATTATAATTATCTGAATACACTGATTTCCGGTCAGGATGAGGAGATGAATGAAGATGATTATCTGGCAGAAGTGGAGCAATACGTAGGAATCAGCTCTTTGAGAGCCGATGCTCTGGCTAAATTTGAACAGAAAAATGCAGTTGGCTGGCATACCTATCAGGAAATTCCCGAAGAACACTGGATCACTTCAAGCGCCATTCGTTCTATTCTCAATACCAACAGGGAAGTAAAGATAGGAAGGTATATTTTAAGATATATCAGCCCTGAATTTATAGCTTCCGTAAAAGATACCCAGCCGGAATTGCTGAAAAAAGTAGAAGCCCTCGGCGATAATCCGGCACTGGAAGATATTCTGAACCTGGATCTTACCCGGGAATTTATTTCTGTCACCTCTCCTGAAATCTATAACAGGGAGTTCGGAACGATCGATTTTGCAGATGCTAAAGGAGCAAGAGGTACACCCGTTCCATATTTAAGATTCAGTTTAAGTGGTACCGTATATCAGAATTTTACCTGCTCTGTTCCGGGAAAAGTAAAATTTGAAGGCTTTACACTGAGCCATGTTTCCGTTCCCCAGAGAGCCAGGTACAGAATAGAGTTCAATGACGCAACCGGAGCGTTTACGGAATTTACTTTAGGTCCCAATCAGTATATTCTTCCTGTTATAGAGCATGTATATCCGGGCGTAGCCAGTACATTTTATAATCCGGTGGTAAAAGTAAAGGTATTAAGCTCGTCCAATTCCGGCCCGAATACCTGGGATGTTACCAGAACTTTCCCGATCTATGTAAAAGGAATGAATGAGACCTGTACAATGGATGCCCGTGGCGGATTGCAGGATCTTGTCATCAATTCATCCAATGTACTGCGCGGAAAAGCAGATTATTACACCTGGAAGCCTTTCCCTTTCGGCCTGGGAGGAGCCATATCTTCTCTGGCAGGATGGACAGAACTGCATCATATCGACAAAAACGGAAACTGGAACCGCAGAAAAGATAAGCAGACCACATTATGTGTGAAATTTACAAACGGATTACTGCATCAGAATCATGGCTCATCAACGTATTTCTGTATAGATCCGATCCGCCCGTCTACGTCATATGAATGCAGATCCAATACCAACCAGAAAAGGATGGAAAAAGAGATGGGGATCTATAATACCAATACAACGGCAACAGCGGCACTGTCTTATTTTACCGTTCAGCACGAAGTAGGAACCTCGGATGGGGTGAACGGATTCTTTAAACAAACCATATACGGATGCCCTTAACCCTTGATAATGAATGTTCTGAATATAAAAAAGCGCTGTGCCATACAGCGCTTTCTCCTTTCACTTTTTACTTTTTTCCCATTTTCCCGGGAACAGGCTATATCAAAAAAGGCCGGGAATTTTCCCAGCCTTTGTTTATTTTATACCACTCCCTGAGCCAGCATAGCTTCTGCAACCTTTACGAATCCGGCGATATTGGCACCTTTTACGTAGTTTACATAGCCGTCCTCATCTTTCCCGTAGTCTCTGCAAGCTTTGTGGATACCGATCATGATCTCCTTCAGTCTTGCATCTACCTCTTCAGAAGTCCAGTTAAGACGGATAGAGTTCTGTGTCATTTCAAGACCTGAAGTGGCTACACCTCCTGCATTGGAAGCTTTACCAGGTGAGAACAACACCTTGCTGTCAAGGAAATAGTTGATCGCATCTAATGTAGAAGGCATGTTCGCAGCCTCAGTTACACAAAGACATCCGTTCTCAACCAGTTTCTTAGCATCTTCAAGATCCAGCTCATTTTGAGTCGCAGATGGGAATGCTACGTCACATTTTACATCCCAGGGACGTTTTCCTGCATGGAATTCAGCAGAAGGATATTTCTTCGCATAATCCTCAGCTCTGTTGTTTCCTGAAGATCTCAGCTCTAGCAGATAATCGATTTTTTCTCCGCTGATACCGTCTTTATCATAGATATATCCGTCAGGACCGGAGATCGTTACCACTTTAGCTCCAAGTTCAGTAGCTTTCTTGATAACGCCCCAGGCTACGTTTCCGAAACCTGAAACCGTTACGGTTTTACCCTGGAAATCCTGTCCGATCGTTTTAAGCATCTGCTCAGCGAAATATACAACACCGTATCCGGTTGCTTCAGGACGGATCAGTGAACCTCCGTAAGCAAGACCTTTTCCGGTAAGAACTCCGGTAAACTCGTTTCTGATTTTCTTATACTGTCCAAATAAATATCCGATCTCTCTTGCTCCCACACCAATGTCTCCGGCAGGTACGTCTGTTTCAGGACCGATGTGCTTGCATAATTCAGTCATGAAAGCCTGGCAGAAACGCATTACTTCCATATCCGATTTCCCCTGAGGATCAAAATCCGAACCACCTTTACCTCCTCCCATCGGAAGAGTAGTCAGAGAGTTTTTAAATACCTGCTCGAAAGCTAAGAATTTAAGAACTGAAAGGTTTACAGTAGGATGGAAACGGATTCCCCCTTTGTATGGCCCGATCGCAGAGTTCATCTGAATTCTGAAACCTCTGTTTACCTGGATCTCTCCTTTATCATCAACCCATGGAACTCTGAAAATAATAATTCTTTCAGCTTCAGCCATTCTCTCAAGAAGCTTCATGCCCGTATATTCCTTTTTGGTCATAATAAACGGAATTACAGTTACAGCAACTTCTTTTACAGCTTGTAAAAATTCTGGTTCATTAGGATTTTTTGCTTCAATTTTTGCAATAAACTCCTGGATTTTCTGGTCAATATTATATTGTTCCATATACTAAGGTTGAATATTATTGTCAACAAATTTAATTTTTTTTTCAAGATTCACAACACTCTATTTTAACATTGTTAAAAATTAAATAATAATGTTTCGAAATATTATTAAATTGATAATTTGTGTTTAAATTTTATTAAAAATTAAATGTTATGTCTTAAATAATGCAATATTAAGAAATCATTAATTCTTAAATTACGGTGAATTGTCTCCCGGAAAACGATTTTACTTTCCCTAAAAGTTCCAATTCTAAAATTACCGGTAATATTTTATGGGTAGAGATTGAAATTTTCTGTGCCAGATCATCCAGAGAGATCTGTGGGTTTTCTTTGATAGACTGATATACCATTTGTTGATTTTCAGTGAGTTGAGGGGCGGTCTCGCTGTAAGGAAAGAGTTCTTCCATTTTCTCCCGGGGATTGTTGAAACCTAATGAATCTACAAGATCTCTTACGGTAGAAATAGCAGCCGCTTTATTCAGGAAAATCAGCTGGTTGCATCCCTGGCTGTAAGGATCTGTAATTTTTCCCGGAAGGGCAAAAACTTCACGGTTGTAATCGTTGGCAAAACTTACCGTACTCACAGAACCGCCACCAAATGCAGTCTCCACAACAATCGTTGCAGGTGAAAGACCTGCTATAATCCTGTTTCTCTGAATGAAATTCTCACGGTCGGGCTTCCTGGACGAATTGAATTCTGTAACTAATGCTCCGCCTTCCTGAAGAATCTTTTCAGATAATTTCTTATTTCCTGATGGGTATAATGTATGAAAGCCATGTGCCAGTACAGCTATTGTAGGTATTTTATGTTGAACAGACTGTTCGTGGACTTCTTTATCAACACCCAATGCCAGACCGCTTACAGACAGGTATTTTGAAGATTGGGTAGCTTCAAAAAAATCTTCGATAAACCGTTTTCCGTAAGATGTCATATTCCGGGTTCCCACAATGCTTACTTTAGGAACGGTATCATCAAAATCTCCTTTCTGGTATAAAATGGCAGGAGCATCGGGACATTCCTTGAGAAGGGAAGGAATCTCATTCAGGTGCCTCAGCCTGATCTGTATTCCGTTTTTTTCGCAGAACTTCAGTTCCTGTTCTGCAAAGTGCAGGTGCTCTTTATTTCCGATGTCAGAAACTGTTTTTCTGCCCAGGCCTTCCGCTTTGGAATATTCTTTTTTAGCTATTTTCCAGGCTTCTTCTGCACTTCCGAAAGTCTGTATCAGCCTGTGAAAAAGAATATCACCAATCAGGCTGCATTCGCGGAGGGCAATGGCGTAAAGGTGTTCTTCCGAGATCATTATGTGTTTTTTATCAAATGTAGTGAATTAAGTTTTTATTTCCTCCTTAATTCTTCCAGGCGGTCCCAGATATCGTCTCTTTTTTTATAGGGAAGCTCCATGAAATCCTCGGGATGGTTTTCTTTATATTCCTGCCATAGCTTATCATCCTTTTCATTATAGTAATTGGGAAACTCCCAGATAAATTTCTTTTTTTTCTCACCTACTTTTTTGAAGGCAAATGCAATGATGCTTCCTACCACGGCTCCGGAAAGATGGGCCTGCCAGGAGATCCTGCTCGGCTCCTGAAGATTGTAGAACAGTTCTTCGGGGAACATCCCCCACACAAGACTGCCATAATATAAAACAACCAGCATGGATATGGTAAGAAGTTTCATATTCCATTTGAAAACCCCGCTGAAAAACAGGAAAAATGCCAGTACATAAACAACTCCGCTGGCTCCTATTGTACAGGTATACATATATTCACCGGTGAGAATGTCTATGGGAGGAAGCAGCCATACCAGAAGCCCGGTAGCAAGCCATCCGGTAATGAAAACCTTATTGGCTACCTGAGGATAAAACTGGTACAGCAAAAACATAAGAACAGCTATCGGAATAGAATTTCCTAAGATATGATCCATATTCCCGTGTAAAAGAGGAGAGGTAATTATCCCCAGCAACCCTTCAGGCAGAAGAGGAATAATTGCTCCGAAACAGCTTTGAAAAAATCCCTGCATCTGCAGAAAATAGCCGAACCACATTGCTGACAGCATCAGCAGAGGATAAAGAACAGCTCTTTTGGAAATTACGTTTTTAAACATGCAGAGAATATGTCAAATCAAAAGCCAATAATAAATTTCGGAAAATTTGTCGATGTATTGATCTGTAAAGCGTTTATTTTAAGACAAAAGGTATCAAATTTAAAATGTCCGTGTAATATTTTGACATTGAATTTATTAAATCTGTTCTGCTTTTCGCTGTTTAAAGCCATTGATCCTTTATTTTGACAGATTTTGAAGCCTGAATTTTCGTTAAACAAAAATTATATTAATATTTTTGCATTGAAAATTATCTATTGTAATGAAGAAGTTTTTGTTGATTCTTTCCTTTTCTATGGGGATTTATGCAAGTGCACAGGAAGAACTGAAAAAAGATTCAGTAGTGACGGATACTATAAAGTACTGGTCGGTTCTTGGGAAAAACAATTTAATGATCAATCAGGCGGCCTTTTCAAACTGGGTTGGTGGAGGAGCCAACAATGTAGGCTGGCTTGCCGGGCTGAATTATAATATCACCTATGAAAAAGACAAAGATCTCTGGGAAAATATCATCGTGCTGGATTATGGGCAGAACGATACAAAAGGAGTAGGAGTAAGAAAAACACAGGATGTTATCAATATTTCTACCAATTACGGGCGGAAATTCTCCAAAAGCTGGTATTTTTCTTTAGGAGCCGGTATTCAGTCTCAGTTTTCAACAGGTTATGAGGATGGTAACAATCCGGAAGCAAAGAAAATCTCGAATTTTATGGCTCCGGGATACCTTAACCTCGGTATGGGTATTACGTACAGACCGAATGATAATCTCACGGTAACCCTTCGTCCTACCAACGCCCGATGGACCTTTGTTCTGGATAAAGATCTTCAGCTTGCCGGAAATTACGGTCTGAAGAGCGATGGCGATTCTTCTCTCCTTCAGTTCGGTTTCCTGGGAACCGCTTTGTATAAAGTAAAACTTATGGAAAATGTAAGCATCATTAATACGGCTTCCGTCTTTTCAAATTATCTGGATCATCCGGAAAGGCTGGTTCTTGCTTATGGAGCAGTACTGAATCTGAAGGTGAATAAATATATCTCATCCAATATAACTCTGGACCTGCTGTATGATCATAATCAGATCCAGAAGACGCAGCTTAAACAGACTTTGGGAATTGGTTTCGGTTATACTTTTAACAACGGTGGTAAACGTTCTGACCGTAAAGACAGCCAGTGGTGGATTAAGAAATAACTTTTTTTAATGCAAGATACATCAGCGTTTCAATTTTGAAACGCTTTTTTTGTGTCTGTGTGAAATTTTAAGTAACTATAAGTTCATTTAGCTTGTTTTATACGGTTTTCGGAAGCTATTATTCACATTTTTAGTGTATTAAATAACAATTTTATTATTTCAAAACAAAGTGATTAGTATTTTAACAAAAATTATATGTATATTTTTGTACCGAAAAATCTTAATTATGAAAAAACTTTTATTGGCTGCTTCCATGTCTTTTGGAATCGGCATAATGGCTCAGGAAACAAAATCAGAAGCTCCTGCTGCCGATACCGTAAAGGCCTGGTCTATCCAGGGGCAAAATACATTAATGCTGAATCAGGCTGCCTTTTCCAACTGGGTAGGCGGGGGTGCCAATAACGTAGGCTGGCTTGCCGGAGTAAACTATAACCTGACCTATGAGAAAGGTAAGGATCTGTGGGAAAATATCATCATTCTGGGATACGGACAGAACAATACCAAAGGAATCGGAACCAGGAAGACCCAGGATGTCATCAATCTTTCTACCAACTACGGGCGTGAATTTGCCAAAAACTGGTATATATCAGGAGGAATGAGCCTTCAGACACAGTTTGCAGCAGGTTATGAAGATGGAAACAACCCGGATGCGGCAAAAATTTCAAACTTTATGGCACCCGGGTATCTGAATATGGGGGCAGGGGTTACCTACCGCCCCAATGATAACTTTACAATGACATTACGCCCTGCCAATGCCCGCTGGACTTTTGTACTGGATAAAGACCTTCAGACTGCCGGAACCTATGGGCTGAAAAATGACGGCGATTCTTCTTTGTTCCAGTTCGGTTTCTTGGGGACAGCTATCTATAAGCTTAAAATTATGGAAAATATGAGCCTGATCAATACAGCTTCTGTATTTTCCAATTACCTGGACCATCCTGAAAGACTGGTTCTTGGTTACAGCGGAATCCTCAATATGAAAATCAATAAATTTGTTTCCACCAATATTACGCTGGACCTTCTGTATGATCACAACCAGATCCAGAAAACCCAGCTGAAACAGACGCTGGGAGTTGGTTTTGCCTATAATATAGATAATGGTAAAAAAAGGTCAGATAATAAAGACAATCAGTCCTGGTTAAAGAAATAACGTAGGCTGTATAATATAAAAAGCACTTCATTTGAAGTGCTTTTTACGTATCAATTGTATATAAATATTAGAATTCTATATCTACTCCAAGTTTTTCCGCCAATAGCTTTGAAATCTTTTCTTTAAGCGGTTCAATATCAATGTTCTGCATTGCATCATTGGCAAAAGCATATAAAAGAAGTGCCTGTGCCTCTTTTTTAGAAATTCCCCTTGCTCTTAAATAAAACAGGGCATCTTCATTCAGCTGACCTACGGTACATCCGTGGGAACATTTTACATCATCTGCAAAAATTTCCAGCTGTGGTTTGGTATCAATAGAAGCCCCTTCACTCAGCAATACGTTGTTGTTCTGCTGATAAGCATTGGTTTTCTGGGCAATTTTATCCACAAAAACCTTTCCATTGAAAACGCCGTGCGCATTCCCGTCAAAAATCCCTTTATAGTTCTGGTAACTTTCACAGTTCGGGAAATTGTGATGTACAGCCGTATGATGGTCTACCAGCTGATCTTTACCAATAATGGTAATACCATTCATAAATGAATTGATATTGGATCCGTTATGGATAAAATCAAGGTTGTTTCTCACCAGTTTACCTCCGAAAGAGAATGTGTTTACAGTCGTTAAACTGTCTTTTTCCTGTTTTGCGAAAGTATTATCGATAAGATAAGAGGTATTGTTGTCGTTCTGAAGCTTATGCCAGTCTGCTTTTGCATTGGGATAAGTAAAGATCTCAGTTACGGAATTGGTCAGAACGTAGGTGCTGTCAAAATTGTGGTGGCTTTCGATCACCTCCACTTTCGCACCGTCTTCTACGATCAGTAGATTTCTGGTATTGTAGAAAGTGTTTTCTTCCTGGTTCTGAGAAATGTAAAAAACATGGATTGGTTTTTCAATCACCACATTTTTAGGGACTTTCAGGAAAAATCCATACTTGCAGTAAGCAAGGTTCAGATTCGTGAAAGCGGTATCTTTAGATGCTATTGTATTAAAATAGGTATCAAAAATTTCTTTATGTTTCTCATCATTCAAAGCATAGTTGAATGAAAGAAATTCTACATTTTCAATAGAAATCTTTGACAGCTCTTTGTGAAGTTTACCATTTACAAAAACGATCCAGTCAAAATTTTCTTCCCCTAAATGCAGCTGATCCAGCTGTTCTTTAGTAATATTATGATGTTCTTTCGGGAAAAAATTATAGTTTTTCTCTGTGATCTCTTTTAAGTTGGTATATTTATATTCTTCGTCTTTTTTGGTAGGAAAACCCAGGTTCCCGAATTTCTGAAGAGCCTCTTTTCTGTTTTCATCCAGAAATCTGTGACGAAGCGTCTCCAGGAATTCACCGTGGTTGTCAATAATTTGATCGTATAAAGCCATTACTGATATTTCGGCCATCACACCTGATTTATATATTTAAAATAATAATTGTACTGCGGTTTTTCCGCATCTTCAGAAAGGTTTGATAAAATCCCTTCCGAGATATTTTTCTTCTTAGTTAAGAAGCCAGTCGTAACCTTTTTCTTCAAGTTCTAAAGCCAGAGATTTATCACCGGTTTTGATGATCTTTCCATCTGCAAGAACGTGAACAAAATCAGGTTGGATATAGTTGAGCAGTCTCTGATAGTGAGTAATCAAAAGTACTGCGTTTCCTTCATTTTTAAAGTGATTTACACCGTCTGCAACAATTCTTAAAGCATCAATGTCCAATCCTGAATCGGTTTCATCAAGAATAGCCAGTTTTGGATTAAGCATCATCATCTGGAAAATTTCATTTCTTTTCTTTTCTCCACCAGAGAATCCTTCATTCAGCGATCTTGAAAGAAAATCTTTCTTGATGCCCAGCTTTTCAGACTTTTCACGGATCAGGGCAAGCATTTCTTTGGCTGGCATATCTTCCAGGCCATTAGCTTTTCTGTTCTCGTTCAAAGCGGCTTTAATGAAATTGGTTACAGAAACTCCCGGAATTTCCACCGGATACTGGAAAGAAAGGAAAATTCCTTTGTGTGCTCTCTCTTCAGGAGCATCTTCACTGATTTCTTCTCCTTCGAAAAGGATTTCTCCGCCTGTTACCTCGTAATCTTCCTTTCCGGCAATTACAGAAGAAAGGGTAGATTTTCCGGCTCCGTTCGGCCCCATGATCGCATGAACTTCCCCCGGTTTTATTTCAAGATTGATTCCTTTTAAAATTTCTGCGCCATCTTCAATTCTGGCGTGTAAGTTTTTTATTTCTAACATATATTTTAGTTTATCGCAAGGTTAGACTGAGATTATTATCTTCCTTTGCTTTTATAAGCTAAACAAAGGCGCTAACGCTTATCAATGAAATACGATTTCTATATCTAATTTTAATCTAAGCCTTATCAAGACCATTCGCTATTCTCATTACACCGTTTTTAAAAAGATGGGAATTGAAATTAATCAACATTCCTAGCTTATAGCTCCCTGATCTTAAATATTTTTTTAGTTGTGAAGCATGAAAACTGTTCAGGCTTTCAACGGATTTAAGTTCTGAAACAACTTTGTTTTCTACCGGCAAATCCATCTTGAAAGCATTTTCCAGCAGTAATTATTCATACCGGATATTCAGAGGTTTTTGTCTTTCAACTTCTACTCCTGCTTAAAAAAGACACTCTTCATAAATGCTTTCAAATAAGCCCGCTCCTAACTTTCTATGAATCTTTACTCCGTTTTCAAAAACAATCTTTGAAATTTCATTTTCAGTCATTTGTGTAATTTTCCGCAAAGATACATAAGTTAATTCGAGAAAATTCAATATTAAACCTTGTATTGCTTTCCTAAGCGTTAGCGCCTTTGTTTATCCTGAAAATCAACAGTTCGCTATAAAAAAATCTTAGTTTTTCTTTGCGATAAGAAAATTACCCTACTGAACCTTCAAGCGAAATTTCCAATAGTTTCTGAGCTTCAATGGCAAATTCCATTGGAAGTTTATTTAAAACTTCTTTACTGAAGCCGTTCACAATCAGAGCAATGGCTCTTTCCGTATCAATACCTCTCTGGTTACAGTAAAAGATCTGGTCTTCACCGATTTTTGAAGTGGTTGCTTCGTGTTCCAGCTGAGCGGTAGGATCTTTGATCTCAATATACGGGAAAGTATGGGCCCCGCACTCATTACCCATCAACAGGGAGTCGCACTGGGAGAAGTTTCTGGCTCCTTTGGCGGAAGGCATTACTTTTACCTGTCCTCTGTATGAATTCTGGGATTTTCCGGCAGAGATCCCTTTTGAAATAATCGTTGATTTTGTATTTTTTCCGATGTGGATCATCTTTGTTCCCGTATCGGCATACTGGTGGTTGTTGGTTACGGCAATAGAGTAGAATTCTCCGATCGATCCGTCACCTTTCAGGATACATGAAGGATATTTCCAGGTTACGGCTGAACCTGTTTCTACCTGTGTCCATGAGATTTTTGCATTTTTCTCGCAAAGACCTCTTTTGGTTACAAAATTGAAAACACCTCCTTTTCCTTCTTCATTTCCCGGATACCAGTTCTGCACGGTGGAATATTTAATCTCAGCATTATCCATGGCAATCAGTTCCACCACAGCAGCGTGAAGCTGGTTCTCATCTCTTGACGGTGCGGTACATCCTTCAAGATAAGAAACATAGCTGCCTTCATCGGCAATCAGAAGAGTTCTTTCAAACTGTCCTGTTCCGGCCTGGTTGATTCTGAAATAGGTAGAAAGTTCCATAGGGCATTTTACTCCTTTTGGAATATAGCAGAAACTTCCGTCAGAGAATACCGCGGAATTCAGTGCTGAATAAAAATTATCTCCTCTCGGAACTACTTTTCCAAGATACTTTCTTACCAGGTCCGGGTGGTTTTTAATGGCTTCGGAAATGGAGCAGAAAATAATTCCTTTTTCCATTAGTGTGTCTTGGAAAGTAGTCTTTACAGAAACAGAGTCCATTACAATATCCACGGCAACTCCCGAAAGTCTTTTCTGTTCCTCGATATTGATTCCCAGTTTTTCGAAGGTTTTCAGCAATTCAGGGTCTACTTCATCCAGACTCGCCAGTTCCGGCTTTACCTTTGGTGCTGCATAATAACGGATCGCCTGGAAATCAGGTTTTTCATACTTGATGTTGGCCCAGGTAGGTTCCGTCATTTTCTGCCAGATTCTGAAAGATTCCAGACGCCATTCTGTCATCCATTCGGGTTCTTCTTTTTTAGCGGAGATCGCACGGATGATATCTTCATTCAATCCGGTCGGGAAATCTTCATAATCAATCTTCGTTTCCCAGCCGAATTCATATTTTTTATTTTCTAGATCGACTCTTAAATCGTCTTCAGTATATTTACTCATTATTATTTTTTAGATTTCAGATTTTAGATTTCACACCGCGGCCTGAAATCTAGTATCTTATGTCTTTTCTCTAAAGACTAAATGACTCACCGCATCCGCATGTTCTGGATGCATTAGGATTGTTGAACACAAATCCTTTTCCGTTCAGTCCTCCTGAATATTCAAGAGTTGTTCCTGCCAAATAGAGGATCGATTTTTTATCTACAATAATTTTAATGTTATTGTCCTCAAAAACCTGGTCGGAATCTGTTTTTTGGTTGTCAAACTTCAAAACATACTCTAAACCAGAACATCCTCCGCTTTTAACTCCCACTCTTATATAATCTTCAAAAGGATTAAAGCCATCCTCTGTCATCAGAAGGATCGCTTTTTCTTTTGCTTGATCTGATACTTTTATCATTGTATTTATTTAGAATGATTTAATGATGCAAAAATACAAACTAATTTCCGCAATCTCAAATTGAAGCTATCTATTTTAATGATTATGATCTTAATAGGGTGGTTTTTAGTTAAAGTTATATAAAATTTTTACCGGCAGTGCAGCAAACTCTGTTTTACGTTTAACTTTGAACCGTATTTTTTATCTATAAGTGAAACAGAAATGCAGCCGGCAAAAAGCCGGTTGGCCAAAATAAAAATAGACACATGAAAAAATTAGGAATTATTGCTTTGGCGTTCTTTATGCAGCATATTTCTGCCCAAAACAACAGATTTGTGTATCAGGTGACCATGAAACCTGATGCTGAAGATAAAAGCTATATAAAAACAGAAAATGCTTACCTCGATATTTCCCCTGAAAAGTCTGTTTTCTATTCTGAAAACAGGGTCAAAAGGGATTCTATTATGCGGAAAGCCTTTCAGGGAGGAGGGGATAGAGTAAATATCAACAGGGAACAGATGGAAGGTCTGAGAACCAATATCAATTATTCCGTTGAAAAAGACAGGAACAGTCAGAAGACTTATTTTAAAGACAGGATAGGGCGGGATATATACTCTTACGAGGAGGACCGGCCTCTGAACTGGAAAATTTCTTCAGAAACCATGAAGATCGGAGAATATAAGGTTCAGAAAGCTGAAACTGATTTTGCAGGACGAAAATGGACGGCCTGGTTTTCCACAGATTTACCTTACCAGGACGGTCCTTACAAATTTGGCGGACTTCCGGGGCTGATTGTAAAAATTGAAGATGACAAAGGAGATTATTCTTTTGATCTGATGAGAAATTATAAGATTACGGAAGAGCCAGGCCTTAATCAGTTCGGAAATACGCTGAAAGTAAAAAGAGAAGCTTATCTGAAGCAGCAGGAAAAATATAAAACTGATCCGATGTCGTTTATGATGGCCCAGGGTGGTGGTTCCGGAGTAATTGCCGCTCCGGTGAGGGTTGGAGACGGAGGAAGAGGTCCCGGCGGAAGAAATCAGAATCCGGCAGAAATGAAAAAAAGAGTGGAAGAAAGAGTAAAAGAGGAAGCTAAGAGAAACAGTAATCCTATTGAGCTGAAATAAAAAGAAAAACCTGAAGATGCCTTCAGGTTTTTTTATGTTCTTAATGATTCAGAATATAGTATCTCAATTCATCCGGTAACTCTTTGAAGTCTGATCTCTATTATTTATTTCAAAAGCTGATCAAAGGTATTCCCCTGTCTGATATCCCCGGTATTATATCCTTTCATAAACCATTCTTTACGCTGTGCAGAAGATCCGTGCGTAAAGCTTTCCTGATTCACATAGCCCTGAGATCTCTTCTGGATGTTGTCATCACCAACAGCCTGGGCGGCATCAATGGCAGCCTGAATATCTCCGGGTTCCAGAATTTTTCTGGACTGGTCAATTCTTTTTGCCCATACTCCTGCATAAAAATCGGCCTGAAGTTCAGTGGCTACCGAAACACGGTTCATCTGGGCTTCGGAATATTCTCCGCTTCTTCTTAACTGATCTACTTTTTGGGTGGTTCCCAGCAACGTCTGTACATGGTGGCCTACCTCATGTGCCATGACATAAGCTACGGTAAACTCGGTTACCTTTGCGCCGAAGCGCTGCTGAAGCTCATTAAAGAAACTCATATCCATGTATACCGTCTGATCGGCAGGACAGTAAAACGGTCCCATAGCAGACTGTGCAGGGCCGCATCCTGAACGGGTGGCATCTTCAAAAAGAACAATTCTGGGCTTTTGATATTCCATATTGTTTTCTCTGAAGATCTGTTCCCAGGTAATGATGTTCCATTTTCCCATCATATCTACCATTTCCCCGATCTTTTGTTCATTGGCAGTAAGTTCTCTTGGCTGGGAGCTGCCGGAAGACTGTGTGCTGCCGGAATTCAGTATACCGGAAGGATCTCCTCCCAGGAAAAAAACAATGGCTGCTATAATTAAAGTTCCGAGTCCGCCACCTACAATCATTCCTCCTCCGCCACCACCGGAACCTCGGCGGTCTTCAACGTTTCCGCCTCTGTCGTCTGTCCATCTCATAGTAATAAATTTTTTTGAATTGTAAATTTAAAATAATATCGTCACTAAATGACTACTTTTGTGAAAAATTAAAAACTACGTGAAAAAATTTAATTGTTGCCTGTTACTGACTGGAATATTGTCACTTACAGCATGTAAGGAAGTAAAAGAAGATGAAGTAGAGAAAGTAAACAGGAAAGGGGCTGTTGAGACCCAGCTTTCGGTTGAACATATTGATAATGCAGATGTTCTGGTTACAAAGCATAAAATATGGAAAGATGATAAACTTTTTAAAGAGATCATTAAAAAAGATACCATTCCAAGTCTTGGAGATACATTGGTAGGAGGAGAAGACGCTGACGGGAATAGCCATATTGTGAAAACGAAAAAAGATTACGAATTCTTTATAACGGTTCAATAATGAAAAAATCCGGATCTATAAAATTACTTTTTGTAACAGGAATTCTGGCTGCCTGTTCTCAGGAAAAACCTAAAAATCAGAATGAAAAAAAGGTCTATATGAGGTCTGATACCACAGCTTCCTATTCCAGGTCTCATGGTTTTGTGACGGGACTTCTTCTGTACCATGCATTCAGACCTTATGGGGCATACAGCTATGGTTCTTATCAGAAAACAGGATATTACAGTGATGCCATCAGCAGCAAATCCAATATCGGGAGAAATACCTATAAAGGAAATGTGGTGAGGGGTGAACTGGGGAGAAGCGGATTCAGTGCATCATCATAAGCTATGGAAAGAATACAGTCACAATTCAGAAAAAACTGGCAGCATAAGCTGGAAAATCTGGGATTCGGGTATCATTCTCTGGACGGGCTTTACTGGGATGAAAGCCACTACTATCAATTGAGTCCGGAAGAGATCAATACAATTGAGACGGCAACTGCGGAACTCTGGCAGATGTGCCTGGAAGCTGTGGATTATATTATTGAAAAAAATCTCTGGACAAAATTCAATATTCCTGAATGGTTCAGAAAATATATCATCACAAGCTGGGAAGAAGATCATCCTTCGGTATATGGAAGATTTGATTTCGGTTTTGACGGGAAGAATCTTAAACTGCTGGAGTTCAATGCGGATACGCCCACTTCACTGTACGAGGCTTCGGTGATACAGTGGTACTGGCTTCAGGAAATGTATCCGTATAAAGACCAGTTTAATTCCATTCATGAAAAGCTGGTTGCTTACTGGACTTATCTTAAGAAATACATGAATCCGCAGCATATTTATTTTGCCTCACTTACCAATATTGAGGACGTTACGAATGTGGAATATATGCGGGACTGCGCTTCCCAGGCAGGTTTTGATACAGAATTTATCCCTGTCCAGGATATTGGCTGGGCAGACGACATTGCAGAATTTATTGCCGGAGACCGCTCCGTTATGGAATATATTTTTAAGCTTTATCCATATGAATGGATTCTTGAGGACGGATTTGGAGAAAAATTAGTAAAAAACGGATTCAGATCACAATGGATTGAACCTGCCTGGAAGATCCTGCTTTCTTCCAAAGCTATTCTGCCTGTACTCTGGGAAATGTATCCCGGGCATCCTTATCTTCTGGAATCTTATTTTGAACAGAGGCATCTGAAGGATTTTGCCAAAAAACCGATCTATTCAAGGGAGGGAGCGAATGTTACTCTCACCAGAAATCATATTCCGGTAGAGCAGAATTCAGGAGTGTACGGAAAAGAAGGCTTTATTTATCAGCAGCTGTTTGATCTTCCTGATTTTGGCGGAAATTATCCGGTCATAGGAAGCTGGGTAATCGGACAGGAGCCTGCCGGAATCGGGATCAGGGAAAGTATTCACCTGATTACCAATAACCAGAGCCGTTTTGTGCCTCACCTTATCGGTTAAGCTGCTTTTCTTTAAGCCAGTATGACGTAGACTGATAGGTGGAAACGGTTTCGTCTACCAGTTTCTGTTCCGGCTTTTTCAGCAGTTTTTCGTTATAATAAAGCTTGAATTCCGGAGCGAGACTGCTTGGTTCAAGGTCTAAGGAATACTGCTTTACTTTTTTCACCGGAGAAATAATAGTCAGACGGTTATCTTTTACAAACCCTAAATCCTGGTAAGTAGCAATATAAGCTTTCGGCTGGAATTCTTTCCTGAAAACATCCTGTCCCAGGAACTTAGATTTATAATTAAAATTAAGCATTCCGAACAGGGTAGGCATCACATCGATCTGCGACATCAGCTGATCAAATTTCTGAGGCTGAATGAAGCCTTCTGAGAAAATCATGGCCGGAATTCTGTATTTATCCATCGGAAGTTCCGTTTTTCCTGCACTGGAAGCACAGTGATCGGCAATGATCACAAAGACTGTATTTTTGTACCAATCCTGTTTTTTAGCCATTTCAAAGAACTTTCTGAGGGAATAATCGGTGTATTTTACACCTCCGTCCCTGGATTTTGCTGTTCCCGGAATATCAATTCTTCCTTCAGGATAGGTAAAAGGTCTGTGATTGGAAACCGTCATCCAGTGATTGAAAAACGGCTTTCCTGATTTGGCTTCAGCATTCATCACCTGAATTGCCTTTTTGGCCATATCTTCATCCGCAACGCCCCAGACATTCGCAAAGGTGATTTCTTCCGGTTTAAAGCTGTTTCTGTCAACAATATCATAGCCGTTTCCTCCGAAGAAGTCTTCCATATTGTCGAAATAGCTGTAACCGCCGTACAGGAACTTCACATCATATCCTTTGGATTTGAAAACGCTTCCTGTGGTAAATTTATTTTTATTGTCATCTCTTTTAATGATACTTTCTCCGGCTGTTGGGGGAATACAGAGGGTAAGGGCTTCAAGACCTCTTACGGTTCTGTTTCCGGTTGCATAGAGATTGGTAAACATCAGTGACCGGTCTGCCAGACTGTCAAGGAATGGAGTAATCTTTTTGGTTCCGCCATAATGTTCCATGAAATCTGCGGAGAGACTTTCAATGGAAATCAGAACAACATTTTTTTTCAGTTCAGGCTGTTCGGAAACAATATTCCTCTGTAAAGCCTGTTGAGCATATTGGCTTAAAAAGTTCTTTTCTGCCTGCTTTTGGTCGATCTGCTGGTAAAACTGGAAGTAATCGAGTTCATTATGGGTGAATGCCCAATAGAATTTAGGCAGCCCGTTGTCTTCAATCTCATCGGCAAATACATTGTCAGAACGGATCTGCATCAAGGAAGATATGGAAAGGAGACTGATTCCGCAAAGCACGACAAAAGTTCCCAGCAGGATCATTTTCTGCTTCATATCCGGAAGATCCAGAAGTTCTCCTTTTGTTTTTTTATAGATAAACCATGTAACTAAAGCTGTAAGGGATATGATGATTGAAAACAAGGGAATAATCGGGTAGCTTTCCATGATGTTTCCGATGACTTCATTGGTATAGATCAGGTAATCTACGGCAATGAAATTGTAGCGTACTCCGAATTCATTATAAAAGAAATATTCACTTACTGTATTGAAAATAATCACAAGTACATACAGGAACAGGGTAATAAAATATAAAATATTCCGGATTTTGATTCTCTGGGCTGGCAGAAAAAGCATAAGCCCGAAAAAGAGTGTCTTTATACCAACGAAAGTGAGGGCTACTTCTGAAATGGAGCCACCGTACTGTTTGAAAATATTATTCGGAATAAGCCAGATGTACAGGAAAAACAGTACAAGTGCCCCGAAAATAATGTAACCGTATGGTTTTTTATACTTAGAGTCAGACAGAAACAAAAAGTAAACGGCCAGAAGTGAGCTTGCCAGAATAAATACAAAGATATCATTCAAGAGGCCGATGCCCAATACTCTTATGATTTCAAAAAAACTGAAACTTGCTGTTGTAATCGGATGAAAAAAGAATACGGCTCTCAGTATCAGCGATATAATAAGATAAAATATTCCTAAATACAGAAAAGGAGTTATTTTTTTTGAAAACATCTTGTTTAAGTCTAAGTTAATTCCCACAAAGATAGTTTTTGTATACAACTTTTAGTAATAAAAAGTAAAAACATGATATTTATTAGACTTTTTTTAATTTTTTTTAAAATATGTTAAGGTGGGAAAGAGTATGAAGATAATGATGTTTAAACACGGTCTATTAAAAAAGGACTATTAAAAAATAGTCCTCTGTATCGTTAAGCTGTATTAACAGGTTTAAGAATGTCCGAATCCGATATTTCCTTTCTTTTCAGAAAGATTCTTTTTGAAGTCGATCATTCTGAGAGCGGTTACGGCAGCTTCTACGCCTTTGTTTCCAAGATCCCCGCCGCTTCTTGCCACAGACTGTTCTTTGGTATCGTCTGTCAGTACACAGAAAATAGTAGGGGTATCTGTCATGATATTGCAGTCTTTGATTCCCTGTGCCACTGCCGAACATACATAATCAAAATGCGGGGTTTCTCCGCGGATTACGCACCCGATAGCAATGACTGCATCATATTTTCTTTCTTTGCAAAGCTGCATACTTGCATAACTTAATTCAAAAGCACCGGGAACCGGGAAAAGTTTAATGTTTTCCGGTTTTACGCCTTCTTTTTCAAGAATTTCCAAAGCTGCATCACGAAGATTGTACGTTACAAAATCATTCCACTCAGAAAAAACAATGCCGATAGAAAAATCTTCGGCATTGGTTATATGAAGTGGCTTGTAATCTGAAAGATTAACTGTTGCCATTTTTTAAAAATATTTAGTCATTTCTATATAGGAGTCAGACATTCCGTTGTCATAATCCTGGTATTTCTCATCAATAGTAGAGAAGTATTTTTTAGCTTCTGCATTTTTCTTTAATCCCAATGCCACAATTCCTGCCTTTCTTGTGAAATAGTAAGTAGTGTAAGGATCACTTGATGCTCCGGCTGCTTTGTCTAATAAAGCCAATGCTTCATCATTCTTGTTAAGTCCGGATTTTGCATCTGCCATTGCTCCGTATTTCAGGGCCATCAATGTTTTATTATCAGATGAAAACTGATCGAAAAGATCATAAGCTTCCTGGAATTTTCCTTCTTTGAATTTCAATAATCCTGCATTGTATCCTGAAAGCTTTCCTATTTCCGTATTTGAATATTCGTTGTATGTTCCTACAAATCCAGGATTGGCTGCAGATTTCCCGCCTAAAGCTTCTTTATCTTTCCCGTCCATCAGGTTTTTCTGAGCAGCAAGGAAACTTTTTACAGCTTCAGCGTTCTTAGGAGCTACTACAAACTGCTTGTAAGCAAAAAATCCTAAAACACCCAATACCAAAGCACCAAAAACAATACCCAAAGGTTTTGAATATTTTTCAAGAAATCTTTCAGTGTTTAAAGCTTCTCTGTCAAGGTCTTTGAA
Organism: Chryseobacterium indologenes; assembly: GCA_002439165.1. GTDB lineage: Bacteria > Bacteroidota > Bacteroidia > Flavobacteriales > Weeksellaceae > Chryseobacterium > Chryseobacterium indologenes_E. The sequence goes on along the minus strand of DJTE01000048.1, from coordinate 156,688 downwards.
AAACTCAACGGTTTCCTTACCTTCTTGCTCATTCTGAGCATTCTTTCCCAATTTTGCCATAAATTTCTAAAAATTGAAATGCAAATTTAATTGTTTCTGAATGATTTACAAAATACTTTGTAAGTATTATTGATTTTATTTGAATAATTAAGGTGAATTGTCAATGGTGAATCATAAAAACGAATCGGCTCCGGTCCGAATGACCTTTCTGATAATTAACTTTTATATTGTTACCAGCCGTTGTCATGCGGAGCGGAGCCGAAGTATAGGTTTAAAGTTTAATATTCTAAAATGTGATAAACTTCCGCGTTGAATTTTTTTAGCTTTTCATCACCATTCAATCCGGTCAGTCCGATCAGGAAACTGAACTGAGATACGGTTGCCCCTTGTTTTTCAACCAGTTTGGCTGCTGCTTCTGTGGTTCCTCCCGTTGCTAAAAGATCATCATGAATCAGGATTCTCTGTCCCGGTTTTATCTGTCCTTCGCGGGTTTCAATGGTGGCACTTCCGTATTCCAGATCATAACTTTCTGAAATGACAGGCGGGGGAAGTTTTCCTGCTTTTCTGATCAGGATAAAAGGAACTTCCAGCGCTACTGCAATGGCAATTCCGAAAAGATATCCGCGGCTTTCTATTCCGCACACGGCATCTACTTTTCCTCTGCTGAAAGCGGCGAGTTCTGCAATGACATCCTCATAAAGTTTAGGATCCAGAAAAATAGGGGAAATATCCTTGAACTGTATTCCGGGAATAGGAAAATCCGGAATGTTTTCAATGGTTTCGTTGAGTCTTGTGATCAGTTCTGCTGATGCCATTTATGGATTTATTTTATAGCTGGAAATTTTCCAGTCTCCGTTTACGTTTTTAAGTCCGAAAGTCACCTTCAGTGAAGTTGTTTTTCCGTTTTTATCCGTTACGTCATAAGTAGCATTTACACTGGCACTATTGGCTGTTGTTCCGTTGGTGCTGATGTTTTTTACACTTACGTTTTTCACGGCCCCGAATCCTGAATTAGGATTGGAGAAAGATTCATAGCTTCCCCATCCCGGATTGTTGGAGGCATCATAAGCTGCCTTAAGGTTTTGCGAACTTACATTGCTTAAGAATTTGCTTACTGTATTTTTCGGATCAGCAGCAGGCTGTTTAGGGGTTGCCGGTGTTGCCGGTGCTGTACCGGGGTCTGTGGAAGTTCCGGAAGCAGGCGTATTAGGATCAATTACAGCAGTAGGATCCTGGGTGATGGCTGTGGAATCTGTTTTTGGAGCAGCTGGCACTTTAAGAGCGGATGGATTTACCTCAAGTCCGATCTTAGACATTTTGAAAGTTTTGGCAGTTGTTTTTACAGAAACCGTAATGTCTATTTTATTGTCCACGACTTTTCCAGCCGGAATAGACGAGAATTTCAGGTTAAATCCTTTGAAATTATTATCCTGCATCAGGTTTTTGGCCGTAGAAAGCTTTACTCCGTTGCTGAATACTTCCAATGTTGTCTCAAGCCCCGCTCCGGTGAATGAAACAGGCTTTCCTGAAGCATCTACCAATCTCGGAACAATCTGGATCGCAGTAGGAGCTCCTCTTCCGTCATCTCCCGTAGGATTTGCCGTAATAGCCAGTGAACCTGCTTTTACGTCATTAGCATCTGTTTCTTTTGCCTTATCATCGCCGAAGATATTCATTTCTCCAAGAGACGGCGGAGCTGTACTTGCCCATTCAATACCGTTTTTCCGGGCTACTCCGTCAGCCATTTCCAGAATCTCCGGTACTTTTTTACCGTCGATAAGTTTTCCCAGTGCTTTAAGTTCCTCCACATCACCTTCTGCTTCTACACCAAAGGTCTTCAGAATGTACAGCGCTTCATTGAATTTGATCTGGTTAATCGTTGAAAGGCTGGAAGTCATATCATTGATACTTGACTGCAGCGTTTTAGTATTCGTAGCATCTACATGATCTTTTTTGCATGCCGTAAACAGCAACAAACTGAAAACAAGTAGAAAAGAAAACTTTTTCATTTTTATTTGGTTTGTTGCAAATTTAGTAAAACCTTTATTAATAGTGGATTTTTATTTTCGTTTTGTCAGTTTTTTGAATTTATGGGTTCTTTTAATGTTCTTTTGAAATTATTTTTCTGTTCTGTTTTCCTGTTCTTTCAGGTCGTCTTTAAAGAATGAACTGAAAATCGTCTGCATGTTAGGAAATGAAGGCTCTTTCCAGAAGGAAGTCTTATAATTACTCTGATTGTTTCTGAATTTTACTTTTTCAATATCATCATCATTGTTAAAACTCATTTCGGTAGGATAGAAATTGTTGTAAAGGATGATCTGTGTATAATCCGGCTCACTTTTATGTTTCAGCTTTATAAAGCCTACTTCGTTGTATTCTAAAAAGTCTCGCAGGTTTTTTTCTGAATCTTTTTCAAAAGACATATTAAGGATGGTTCTGATATCAAAGAATCTGAATCCGAATAGTGAAAATTCTTTTTCCTGGAGAGCCTGACCTGTTACTTCAATCTGATCTTTACGGTCTCCTTTCAGTTCTTTTACGGTATTTTTCTTTGTTTTGTATTCTTCGGGGTTTCCTACATTTTTAAGCTTTGGAATCTGAAGGGAATTTCCGTAATCCCAGGATGCGGTCTGTTTTTTTTCATTTTTGGCATCCGTCAGCCTGAAGACTCTGTACTGTTCAACATTGGCGCTTTTCAGTTTCTTTGTTTTATTATCGAAAATGTAGGTGGCTACACCGTCTGCATAGCTGTTAAGTTTATTATTGACAGTTACGTAGGCATTGAAGTTTCCTTTAATGAAAATATATTTTGCCGGTTTCGTGTTTTTGATCACCACGGTTTCGATCTCTTTTACCTGATCGTTGATTTTGATTGTCTCCTGACTGAAATCGCCATACGAAAGAGTGGCAACCGGAAAATTATTATATACCAGCTGAAATTTTTCCTGATCCGGACTCAATGCTTTTTTATCAATCTTTCCATCAATATCTGAGTAGGCGAGAATACTCCCGTCTTTACCAAATACTGAAACCTTTGGAAGAGGTGCATTTGTTTTTTCGGAAACGAAAGTAATGGTCTGTGCCCTGATGAAGCTGAATAGAAATATAAATACGGAATAAAGTAAAAATTTTGTTTTCATAATAGGAAGTTGTTTTAATGGTTTGCTCTTCTTTATAGACGTACAAATTTCAGAATGGTTGCCTGATGACTTTGGCGCATAAAAAAAGACTGATCATTACAATCAGTCTTTTTTTCTTTATTTCTGTTACAGAATCCTTAGAAAGGATACTCGTAAATTTCAGATTCGTGTAAGAATGGGTTTCCTGTAGGAATCAACTTCAGTTTGGATAAAGCTGAAAGTACAGTAAACATAAATAATCCGACAACAAACAGAACAGCTCCCAGGATTAACAGGAATACTTCAGGAGTTTTCCAGTATGGTCCTACCGTTCCAGGCATTACCATGTTGAAGTAGTCCAGAATGTGTCCTAAAATAACTACAACAGCCATTGTTGTTACTACTTTGTAATTTCTCTTGATGCTGCTGCTTACTAATACCAATAACGGTAATAAGAAGTTGATGATCAGCATTGGTAAGAAAGTAGGAGAGTAGTGCTGGAATCTTCCGAAGAAGTAGTTCACCTCTTCCGGAACGTTGGCATACCAGTAAAGCATGAACTGTGCAAACCATGTATACGTCCAAAGCATACTTGTAGCGAAAAGGAATACTCCTAAATCGTGTAAGTGGTTATCATTGAACTGTGGAAGGAAACCGTTTTTCTTAAGATAAACACTTAAAAGAATGATTACCGCAATACCACTTGAAAGGCAGCTCACCATAGAATACCAGATATACATGGTAGAATACCAGTGAGGGTCAATAGACATCAACCAGTCCCAAGCCCATGCTGCAGAAGCAAATCCGAAGAATGCAATGTAACCTACGGACCATCTGTAAAGCATCTGATACTCTACTTTAGACTTGGTTTCGTCTACTTTCTTAGACTGAGCTTTAAGTTTCCAGGCGAAGAAAGAAGCACCGATTACATAGATCAGAGTTCTTACTGCATAGAAAGGGATATTTAAGAATTTCTTCTTTTCAAACAGGATCACATCGAAGTGAGCATCTTTAGGATCTGTTAAAGCCGGATCCATCCAGTGGAAAAGGTGTCCGTTATGAGTGATATTCAGAATCATCATGATAATCAGAATAGCACCTCCGTAAGGAATAAAAGAAGCAATAGCCTCCATTACTCTTGTAATAATAATTGGCCAACCTGCATGTGCAGCGTGCTGAATACAGTAGAAAAACAGTACCGCACAGCTTACTCCAAAGAAAAATACAGCCACAAAGTGAAGAGAAGCTAAAGGCTGGTTGTGAACCTGCATTTTAGCATGCTCCAAATGAGCCTGGTGATCCTGTGGACCTACCATTTCACTTGAATGCGTAGGGGCAGTATGACCTGAAGCATGAACAGCTTCCATCATTTCTCCAATTTTAACATCATCCAGACCATGGTTCATGAAATAACCGGCACCGAATAGAATTAAACCTACAACAAGAAGTATTATAGAAGTTGATTTTAATTTTGGTGAAAAACTATACATTTCTTTTCTTATTTTTTAGTTTCGGTAGTCGTTTCAGTTTTCGCTGCTGCTGGAGTTGCCGTAGCGGCTGCCGGTGCTGCTGCTCCTTTTTTGAAAGCATTCATCACATACATGGCTACTCTCCATCGGTCACCAGGGTTCAGCTGTCCTGCATAAGACCCCATCGCGTTTCTACCGTTAGTTAATACATAATGAACAGATCCTACAGTGATTTCTCTGTCTGCATAGTTTGGAACTCCTGAATAGGCTCCGCTCTGTACTATTGGTCCCTGTCCGTCTCCTCCTGTACCGTGACAAGCTGCACAGGTACGCTCAAATAAGAACTTTCCTCTTTCGATATCTTTTTCTGCATTGGCAGGATTCAAAGGTGAGGCAGCAATTTTTTTGGAAGCGTCATACCCTGCGTTGTACTCGTCAACATTTTTAGGTAAAAGACTTTCTTCAAAAACTCCGTCTTTGTTCTGAGCTACGGTTCCTTCTACCGGAGAAAGCCCGGTTGCTCCGTTGTTTTTAACGAAAGCAGGAATTTCATTTTCATGATCGGAATAGGCATCCTCAGCTTTCATCAATGGATCGTAAGCTACAGGAAAATACATATCCGGGAAATATACTAATGGTGTATTTTCTTTTGGTCCGCAAGAGTTAAGTAAAACGGTTGTTAAACCTAAAACTGCTGTAATTCTTAATACGTTCTTTTTCATTTTAAGCATCTTTAACAGTTATTTCTTCAACTCCGGTTTCAATAAGCAACTGTTTTACAGATTCTACATCATCAGTTACAAATTCCATCAGAAACTTGTCATCGGTAGTTCTTGGATCTGGGTTCTGAGCCGGAGCTCCCGGATACATTTTGTTTCTAACCAGGAAGGTTAAAGACATCATGTGAGCGGCACAGAATACCATTAATTCAAACATTGGAACTACGAATGCAGGCATATTGTGTCCCCAGTCAAAAGCCGGTTTACCACCGATATTCTGAGGCCAGTCATGGTTCATTACATACCAGGTTATAGTAGCACCAATCGTTACTCCGTAAAGCGCATATATAAATGCGGCATCAGAAATTCTGGTTTTCTTTAACCCTAAAGCTTTGTCAAGTCCGTGAACCGGAAACGGAGTATAAACCTCGTTTATTTTGATTCCTTTATCGTTGAATGCTTTAACGCCGTTCATTAAATCGTCGTCGTCAGCATAAAGTCCGTATACAATTTTAGTGGTGCTCATCTCCTTCTTTTGCTTTATAAGTTTCACCTGAGATTTTCAAAATCGATTTTAATTCGGCCTGTGCAATTACAGGGAATGTTCTCGCATATAATAAGAATAATACAGAGAAGAATCCGATTGTTCCTAAGTATACACCCACATCAATGATCGTCGGCTTAAACATAGTCCATGATCCTGGTAAGTAGTCTCTTGAAAGGTTGATAACGATGATATCAAAACGCTCAAACCACATACCGATGTTGATGATCAATGCAACGATGAAAGTCCAGATAATGTTCGTTCTTAGTCTCTTGAACCAGAATGAAGCCGGAACTACAAGGTTACAGATAATCAGTGACCAGAAAGCCCACCAGTAAGGTCCAACAGCAGCACCTGGAGAAAGATAAGTAAAGTCTTCAAATCTTGATCCGGAATACCATCCGATGAAATATTCAGTAGCATAAGCCACCGTTACCATACCACCGGTTAAGATGATTACGATGTTCATAATTTCGATATGATACATAGTAATATAATCTTCCAGGTGACACACTTTTCTTGCAACCAACAAAAGGGTCTGTACCATTGCGAATCCTGAGAAGATCGCACCGGCAACGAAGTAAGGAGGGTAAATTGTAGAGTGCCATCCTTTAATAACCGAAGTTGCGAAGTCAAAAGATACGGTAGTGTGTACTGAGAATACAAGAGGCGTTGCCAAACCTGCAAGAACCAAAGAAAGTTCTTCGAATCTTTGCCAGTGTTTTGCTTTACCACCCCAACCGAATGCAAGGAATGTATAGATCTTTTTAGTCCACGGAGTTTTCGCTCTGTCTCTGATCATTGCAAAGTCAGGGATCAGTCCCATGAACCAGAATACTGTTGATACTGAGAAATACGTAGAGATTGCAAATACGTCCCAAAGTAGAGGAGAGTTGAAGTTCCCCCAAAGAGAACCGAACTGGTTTGGTAAAGGGAATACCCAATATCCTACCCAAACTCTACCCATGTGAATTACAGGGAAGATCGCTGCCTGTACAACCGCAAAGATCGTCATCGCCTCTGCAGATCTGTTTACAGACATTCTCCATCTCTGTCTAAATAATAATAATACTGCGGAGATTAGGGTCCCGGCGTGACCGATACCTACCCACCATACGAAGTTGGTAATATCCCAACCCCAGTTAATAGTTCTGTTAAGCCCCCATGCTCCAATACCTGTTCCGATAGTATAAGCGATACACCCGAATCCATAGATGAATAGAACTAAGGCAGCATATAATGAGATCCACCATAATTTACCTGCTCTTTCTTCGATAGGTCGTGCAATATCTTCTGTGATATCGTGATAAGTTTTGTGACCAATAATTAGAGGTTCCCTTATCGGAGCTTCGTAATGTCCTGACATTTTTTACCTATTTATTATTTAAACTTTATTTTTCTACTCTGTTTCTTACTTTAGTGTGATAGAACACGTTTGGCTTGGTTCCGATCTCCTCTAGTAAATAATATCTTCTGTTGCTGGAGTACAATTCTCTAACTTCAGATTCTTTGTCATTCATGTCTCCAAAAGTCATTGCTCCGGTAGAACAAGCTTTAGAACAAGCTGTCTGGAATTCTCCGGCTTTCACTTTTCGTCCTTCTTTCTTAGCTTCAAGAATAGTTGTCTGAGTCATTTGGATACACATAGAACATTTCTCCATTACCCCTCTGGTTCTTACCACTACATCCGGGTTAAGTACCATTCTTCCAAGATCGTTATTCATATTGAAATCGAACTTGTCGTTAAGGTTATATGTAAACCAGTTGAAACGTCTTACTTTATACGGACAGTTGTTGGCACAATATCTGGTACCGATACATCTGTTGTAAGCCATATGGTTCTGCCCCTGCTTACCGTGTGAAGTAGCCGCTACGGGACATACTGTTTCACAAGGAGCGTGGTTACAGTGCTGACACATTACCGGCTGGAAGATCACATCAGGATTGTCTGCCGGGTGGTTTAAGGCTCCTCCTTCTTTATTGAATGCAGTGCCGTATAATTCCGGTACAGCCAGTCCATCTTTCAATCCTTCGTATACCTCTACTTTTTGTTTTGAAGAATAGTAACGGTCGATTCTTAACCAATACATATCTCTGGACATTCTGATTTCTTCTTTACCTACAACAGGAACGTTGTTCTCAGCCTGACAAGCAATAATACATGCTCCGCAACCCGTACAGGAGTTCAAGTCGATAGATAAGTTGAAGTGAGGACCATCTGTATCGTCGAAAGCATCCCAAAGGTCAATCTTTCTTGCCGGAAGTGCTCCACTGATGGTGTGATATTCCAATGGCTTATTCCATCCATTATGTTCATCATCAAATGCTACGTTTAGGTAATCTGCCAAAGGAACTTCTTTAGCGATCTCATAACGGCCCATTAATGTATTCTGAAGCTGGATTCCTGCGAATTCGTGATCTTCTCCTGTTTTTTCGATCTTAACTCCTGAAACAGCTAAGTTAGAACCGTCAAATAAAGGATAAGCATTTACGCCCGTATCAGCAGTTGCTCCTGAGTTTTTCTTACCGTATCCAAGCGCAAGACCTACTGATCCTTCTGCCTGTCCCGGTTGGATGAATACAGGAACATCTTTTATCGTTACTCCGTTTACCGTAAGGTTCACAATAGAACCGTCCAGCTGCATTCTTGCATTAAGATCGTTATCAATAGCGAACTTTTCCGCGTCTTTTGGAGAAATTGTCAGATAGTTATCCCAGGACATTCTTGTGATAGGATCCGGTAATTCCTGAAGCCAAGGGTTGTTGGCCTGAGTACCGTCACCTATTGAAGGCTTGGTGTATAATACCAGTTCTAAATCAGAAGCTTTGAAGTTTCCTAATTCAGCAGCAGCCTGAGCACCGTTTCCTCCTGTGTAAGCTAGTGTTGTAGCGTTGGAAGACGTATTGATCCCGTTATATAAAGCTTTGTTGAAAGAGGTTCCTCCTAAAATAGAAGGTGCATTCGCTTTTAAATAGTCGTAATAGCTGTTGGCAGCGTTATTTTTACCATTCTTCCAAACCAATAAAGATTCTTCAATCTGTCTTGATTTGTAGATCTTCTGGATGGTAGGCTGCATTAATGAATATACTCCGGTCTGAGGCTCAATATCTCCCCAGGATTCTAACCAGTTAGCTACCGGGATAACAGCTTTCGCTGCCTTGTACATTTCATTTTTCTTATCTGCAACCGCAATTACGTAAGGAACTTTAGTTAAAGACTTCTTGAAATCTTCTCCTTTCGGATGAGAGTAGATAGGGTCTACATTGTTTGCGATCAATACGCCAACCTGACCACCGTTTACCCATCCTAAAAATTCCTGGTATCTTGCATTATTAAATTCTTTAAGTAAGTTAGCTTTACCTGTGAAAGCTGCTGAATTTAACTTCTGGTTGATTAAGTGCGCTAAAACCTGAGCACCTTTGGAACCGTCAGCGAAAACAACAGCTTTGCTGCCTTTTGCATTAAGTTCTTTTGCAATCTCAGAAGCTGCTTTATCTGAAGTGCTGGCTCCTCCTACGATTACATTGTAAACTTCAACTAACGTTTTGTTTACAGCACTTGGCTTTAATCTGTATCTTGAGTCAGCGTTAGCTCCCGTTAAAGACATGTTGGATTCCACCTGAATGTGTCTCAACATGTTCGGACCTGGCTTTCTTGCTGCTGCATAAGAGGTTTCCAAGCTTGCTGCGTTGTAGTCTCCTAAGAAATCTGCCTGGAAAGAAACTACCAGTTCAGAACTTTTAAGGTCGTAAACCGGTAACGCTCTCTGTCCGAATACTTCCTGAGCTGCATCTAGAGCCGCAGAGTAAGGGAAAGCATCATAAGTTACTAATTCTGCTGTCGGATATTTAGCTTTAAAATCAGCGAATAATTTTTTGAAAGTAGGGGAAGGTAAAGAGTGCGATAGAAGCACGATCTTTTTACCTGACGCCTTAGCTTCATCCAGTCCTTTAATAACGAAGCTGTCTACCTTATCGAAAGTTTCGTCTTTACCCTCAAATTTAGGCTGCTTTACTTTATCGTTATCATAAAGAGAAAGTACACTTGCCTGGGCTCTTGCGTTAGTTTTACCTAAATCACCGGCAGCCGGGTTCGGTTCAATTTTAATCGGTCTTCCTTCTCTGGTCTTTACTAAAACACTGGCGAAATCGAAGCCGTCAAAATAAGTTGAAGCGTAATAATTTGGAATCCCCGGAATGATGTCATGCGGTTTTACCACATAAGGAATCGTTTTAATAACCGGAGCTTCGCAGGCAGCTAATGTTACCGCTGCCGTTGAGAATCCTAATAATTTTAAGAAATCTCTTCTTGAAGTACTAGATCCGTTCTGTTCAGCATCTCCAAGGAAATCTTCTACCGGAATTTCTTCCTGAAACTCTTTCTGAGCCAGCTTATTGTTTAAAGCCGGATCTTTAAGTTCATGAATACTTCTGAATTGTATTTTGTTTGAAGCCATTTATACTTCTAATTTTTTAGTTATTAATAATGACATTTACCACACTCAAGACCTCCAATTGCATCTACCGTGATCTTACCGCCGTCTTTAGGGTATTGTTTTTTCAACTTGTCGTGTAGATTCTTGAAGTACTCTTTATTATAACCGTTGTTCATATCAATCTCAGTTGTTCTGTGACATTCGATACACCATCCCATGGTAAAGTCATTAGCCATCTGAACAACATTCATGGTATCGATTTTACCGTGACAAGCTTTACAAACAACGTCAATTTTGTTGTTAGGATTTTTCTTGTTGAAAGAGTTGATGATCGCCTGCTCACCTGCTACTACGTGCTGAGAGTGGTTGAAGTAAACGAAGTCTGGCATGTTGTGGATTCTTGTCCATTCAACCGGCTGTGTTTTTCCTGTGTACTGTTGTTTTGCAGGATCCCAGCCTGTTGCAGCATAAATCTTCTGGATTTCTCCGTCGTAGAATGCTTTGTCTTTTCCTGGCTCAAGGTATTTACCGTTGTATTCGGAAATGGTTCTGTGACAGTTCATACAAACATTCATAGAAGGGATTTCAGATACTTTTCCGTATTTAGCACTTGAGTGACACAGCTGACAGTCGATTTTATTTTCTCCAGCATGGATTTTGTGCGAGAAGTAGATAGGCTGTTCGGGTTTGTATCCTTTGTAAACCCCGATCCACATGATCCAGTTCCAAACGCCGTAAGCGGCTAAAATAGCAAGGATACCTAATGCTGCTTTACCTACATAGTGGTATTTCTGATAGATTTCACTGAAAGATCTGACTCTTGTTTCGTTTAATCCGGCTAAGTCTTCAGACTGTCCCAGTTTAACGAGTTGTCTCAGTTTAATTAAGATCCAGACTAATAAACCTGCGATCGCTAAAAGAGAAATGATCACAATGTTTGTTGTGGATTTGTCTGCCGGAGCAGCTGCAGTTTCTCCTCCCGGAGTAGTTTCTGCTGTTTTTTCCGGTTCTGGAGCCGGAGGATTAGTTGTAAAAGCTAAAATGTCGTCAATATCCTTCTCAGAAAGATTAGGAAAGACCTGCATTTCAGTCTTGTTGTACTTTTCAAAAATTTCATTGGCGTATTTATCACCAGAAGCTCTAAGAGCTTTGTTGTCCTTGATCCACTTGTGAAGCCAATCTCTGTCTACACCACCTTCTGTCTTTACACGTTCTACAACTCCTTTAAGGGGAGGTCCTATTACCTGTTTATCCAGCGCGTGACATGCAGTACAATTCGCTTTGAAAAGTTTCTCACCATTTTTAGGATCGCCGTCTTGCCCGTAAATTGAAGCACTGGTTGATAGCAATAAGCCTATTGCGATCAACGTTTGTTTATAATGCTTTCTCCAACTAATCATTTAAATTATCTTATGTTAGTAAAATATTGAACATTCAATCAATTCCGCAAAAATAATATTTTTAACAGGAATTTAACGGTATATGGAAAAGGGAAAATATCATTTACGTTTAATTTGTATTGATTCTAAATAACTGTGTTTGGTATAATTTTTTAATTTGTATAAATTTGCGGAAACAAGTTTAAATGAGAAATTTAATCAAAATATTTTCAATAGTATCGTTGTTCGGATTTTATACCGTTGAGGCACAGCAGGTTGTTAAAAAAGATACCCTTGCGGGAACTGAGCTTACCATGACCATGGACTCTAAAGTGAGTGCTGCCCTGGAAAGTATCGAAGGAAAATGTTCCAAAACAGCTTCTGCAAATATTGTGAAAGATAATACCGTGGACAGCAGCAGCAATACAGGTACAAAACCGACTAAGATTTACGTTCCGAACAGGGAGCTTACGAATGCGGAAATCTGCCGTAAAAATCCTAGAATTTTAGGCTTTAAGATTCAGATCACCACGGTGAAAAGTAATGAGGAAGCCAACGAGGTAAAGTCTTATTTCAGAAAAAGATTTCCTAATCTGAAGGTTGAAACAGATGCTTCTTTAAGACCGAATTATAAGATCCTTGCAGGGAGTTATTTCACAAAGCAGAGTGCTGCTTCCGATCTTTCAAAAATCAGGGAATATTTTAAATCTGCGATTGCAGTGCAGTACAGAATTTTCTGCTCGGAAGCAAAATAGATCCATGATCATACATCTTAAAAACTCCGGAATCTCCGGAGTTTTTTTATTGATAGTAGGTGTTCAGGAACCAGAAGAAATCGGCCATACGTATTGTGTTGTTTACCGCCAGGAAAACAAATAAAATTCCCATCAGCACTGTTAAGAAAGTTATGATCTGAGAACTCTTTCTGAAGGCATAAAAAAGCCATCCCAATAATAACGGATAGACAAAAACAAAGTGTCCGCCGTAGATGTAAGAAGTGTGAAGGCCAAATCTCATCATGCAGTGAATGATGATGTCCAGCAGGAAAGAAATCACCAGAATCTGAACCAGTTTGTTTTTGAAATTTTTAATATAGCTCCAACATACAAGTATGAGAATAATGACGATAAAAACATAGGAAAATATGGATGAATAGGGTTCCATTAAGAGTCCTTTGAAATCGAAACCTTTCATATTGTGCTTATCTGTGATCATAAAGCCGGGGAACAGGATATTACCTCCGAAAAAGAAAGAAAGGATCATATCCCAATCCGGAATAGATTCTACATTGGAGAACTTTTCATACTGCTGGCTGGTTTTTGAAAAAATATTCTGATACTTAAAATCAATTCTGAATAAGTATAAAAATACAAAGCAGAGGGAGGTAATGGTTATCCGGAAAACAGCATTGCCTGTTTTTTTCCAGTTTCTGAAAAGATCTTTTTCAAAAGCCACAGGAATAAAGACTTTTACCAGATTGGTGATGGTAAGCCCGCCAATGGAAACTCCGGCGAGTACCATCGCTGAACCTGCAATTTTCCCGTCTTTTTTAAGTTTTACAGCTGCATAATAGTGAAATAAACTTAGCAGAAGCAGGGTGTAAGTAAAATTTTCAGGGGTAAATGAAAGAAGAATATCGGTGGAAAAAAATCCAAAAAATAAAATAATCAGTAAGCTTATTTTTAAAGGAAGCCCAATGATATTTTTCAGGTATTTAAAAACCTGAACGATGGCCAGGCTCACTGCCATGTTGCTAAACCACGCAAGACTAAGCCTGAATGTGGAATCCATTTTTCCTCCTGAAATAAAGAGAGCGGTTTCCCTTATCCAGTTAAAAAAATAGTAGGAGAGCGGATGTCTTTCAAAGCTTCCTCCGGACATTACAATAGCTTTGTTGTCGAAGCTGAAATAGGCATCCCACGGAATTCTGCTGTCGAAGATAATTCTGTAATGAAGGGCAATGTAGCTTCCCAGAACTCCATAACCAATAAAAAATAACAGGAAAACAGCCGCTTCAGAAGAAGAGGACGGGAATACCATTTTGAAAAACCGGATGATTTTTGTTTTAATAAAAGACACGGATCTGTTTTTTTGCAAAAGTAAAAATAAAAAACCTCACCGGATTGGTGAGGTTTATGATATTAATAAGTAAAATTATTGTTTGATTACTTTTTCAGTAGCAGATGTTCCGTCTGCAAATTCGATTTTCACAAGATAAGTTCCTTTTGCCAGAGCAGAAAGATCTGTTTTATCGGATTCTGTTTTGTGGGCTACTTTACCGGACATATCAAAAACAGTGGAAGATTTGATCTTTTTATCTGTTTTGATATTAATTTCTCCTTTTGTTGGGTTAGGGTAAACGGAAATACTGGATTTTGCTTTTGAAACTTCATTGGTAGCAAGTACTCCGTTGGCCGTTACTTTTACATCATCCAGCATAAACATATATTTGTCTGCAGACATATACTGGAATCCTATTCTTATAGTCTGTCCGGCATAGGCATCTAAATTCAGGGTAACTTCCTGCCAGTTGGCATAAGGGGCAACTCTTGCTGCTGTTCCTGAAATAATGGTAAAGTTGGCTGCGGAAGTAGGGGTTCCGCTTCCTGTATATACTCCTACTTTATAACTTTCTGTATAGCTTGAAGACAAAGCTTTTACCCAGAATGTAAGAACGTTGGTATTGGTTCCCAGCGTTATTGCAGGAGAAATAAGCCAGTCATTATTGGCGCTGATGCCACCTGCCGGTGATCCTGCCCATGATGCGGCATATTTCTCTCCGGAATGTGGAGTGAAGTTTCTTATTTCTCCGTCTGCCGGTGTTGAAGTTAAATTATTGGAAACATTGCAGGCTGAAGGATTGAAAATCTGGAAAGCCATTGGCTCTCCCGCGTTGGGCCAGTTAGGGGTCCATTCAGGATCTGTTTCTCCTCCGATTACAGGGCCTCCTCCATAATAAGTGGTTAAGCCGTCTATATCAAGAGTCTGCCAATTTCCAATACCACTGATGGCAAAATTGGTATACGATTCAAAACCTTCGTTTAGTAAAACGGTCTGAGCACTTCCATAAACAGAAGATAAAGCAAGTAAAGAAAATAGAATTCTTTTCATAATATTAATTTTTTCTAAAATTACTAAAAAAAAACAAAATGAAAATCTTAAAATTTTATAAAATGTTTAAAAGAAGCTGAATTGTGTTAAGAACTACAAGAAAGTGTAGAGCATCCTACCGTGCCGTCGTAGGCGGATGGCCTTTTCGCGGAAAGTTCAGGATAAATCTCTTCGTAGGGATTTTCCAGAGCTCTGGTGAGTTTGTTCAGCATTTCAGTTTTGCCGGTGGTAACTTCTTCAATGCATTCATAAAGAAGATAATTTCTGAGAATAAATTTTGGATTTGACTTTTTCATTAAAGCCACAGATTCTTCCTCTGAAATTTTGTTGGAAGCAAGCCTGATCTGATATTGCTGTATAAAGTTGTTCAGTTTTCTCAGTTTTTCTTCAGTCCATACAGAATAGGAAACATTTTCAAAAAGTGACCGGACATCCTGTCCTGCGGACAATTTTTCAAGCTGGCTGAAAAACAGTGTATGATCCAGCTGGAGTTCCTGCATTAAGCCCTGCCAGTTGGTGAAAAAATCTTCATCACTTTTGCGGAGTTCATCAAAACCAAACTTTCTGCACAGCATTTTATCGTGAATTTCCCAGAAATAGGAGCCATAATGGTTTAAAGTATCCTCCAGGAATTTTTCATCCTTAATCAGCGGATGAAGTGCATTGGCCAGCTGCCAGAGGTTCCACTGGGAAATCTGCCCCTGTTTCCCGAAAGCATATCTTCTTCCCGGAAGATCTGTTGTGTTTGGCGTGAAATTTAAGTCATATTCATCCATCATGGAATAGGGGCCGTAATCAATGGTCAGTCCCAGGATAGACATATTATCTGTATTCATTACTCCGTGTACAAATCCCACACGGAACCATTCGGACATTAAATCCGCAGTCCTTGTACAGACAGCGGCGAAGAAATCCCTGTATTTCTGTACGCCTTCCGATGTAACTTCCGGGAAATAATGATCTATGGTAAAATCAACAAGGTCCTGTAAGGTGTCATATTCTCTCTGGGCTGCTATCAGCTCAAAATGTCCGAAACGAAGGAAACTTTCGGCGGTTCTTATAACCACAGCTCCTTTTTCCAGCTGAGGATTACCGTTATACATTATATCTCTTATGATATCTTCACCGGTAAACGCAAGACTTAAAGCTCTGGTCGTGGGAACTCCCAGGTGATACATAGCCTCACTCATCAGGTATTCCCTGACAGAAGATCTCAGTACCGCTCTGCCATCCGCGTGCCTTGAATAGGGGGTGGCTCCGGCTCCCTTCCACTGTATCTCTGTTTTTTTTCCGGAGGTATTGGTAATTTCTCCTGCCAGTATGGCTCTTCCGTCTCCGAGCTGCCCGGCCCAGTTTCCAAACTGATGTCCGGCATAGGCGGTGGCATAAGGATGGATGTTCTCCGGAAGATTATTGCCGACAAGAAAATCCAGATCGCTGTCTTCATATCGTCCAAGTCCTATTTCATCTGAAAGAGGCTGGTTAAAAGCAATCAGTTCGGGATGATTAAAACCGGCAGGAGGGATCGTGGCAAAGAGTACTCTGGGTGTATTTCTTTGCATAGGGTTGCCGGAAAAGTCTCCGGGAAATATTTCAGTAAAAGGCTGTCTGATCTGTTCAATATTCATCCATCAAAGGTATTAATTAAAAAAGAAAAGACCTTTCAAATTGCTGAAAGGTCTTGTGTATTGGTAAAAGAGAATTTATTTATTGAAATCTACATTATCTGATGAATGAAGGTTTTCGTTGATGTTTTCTTCTTTCTTTTCTGTGTTGTTTTTTGGAGTAGGATCTGCAGGTCTCGGATTTTTGATCTCATCAATGGTCTGGAGACCTCCGTCATCGCCATAGCCTTCACCAAGCCCTTTGAGGTTGGAACATCCGTCTTTCCAGTCAGATGGTCGTGTAAACTTATCATCCGGAGTAATTCCTAAGCTTTTATCTGCCCATACTTTTTTCATGAAGATAGCCCAGATCGGTAATGCCATTTTAGCACCCTGTCCTTCACCGGTTCCATAGAAGTGGGTGGCTCTGTCTTCCCAGCCTACCCAGGCACCGGTAGCCAGTTTAGGAGTGATTCCCATAAACCAACCGTCAGAGTTATTCTGTGTGGTACCTGTTTTGGCAGCGATTTCGACTGCTTTTGAAATTCCTCTTCTTCCTAATTCTCCTGAAGCAGTTCCGTATTGGGTAACACCTTTCATCAGTTCAATCATGGTGTATGCATACATTGGATTCATTACTTCTTTAGGCTCCACATTAACCTCCTTGATTACTCTTCCGTTGGCATCTTCAATTCTCCAGATCATCTCCGGCTTGCTGTAATTTCCATAGTTGGCGAAAGTACTGTAAGCTCCCAGCATTTCATAGATGGTAATGTCTGATGAACCCAATGCAATGGTATTGTTTCTCGGAATATCTTCTGTAACGCCCAGGTCTCTTGCTGTCTGGATTACAGCGTCTACTCCTGTCATTTCTATAAGACGTGCTGCTACCGGGTTTTGAGAATGAGCCAATGCGTCTTTCAGGGTAAGCATTCCTCCTCTTCCCGGTACGTGCCATCCTTTGTGGTCATAGGTTCCGTTGGAAACCGTTGAACATGGGGTCATTCCCAATTTCATAATGGCGGTTGCATATACGAAAGGTTTGAAGGTAGATCCTACCTGTCTTTTCCCCTGCTTGATGTGGTCGTACTGGAAATGCTGCCAGTCGATACCGCCTACCCATGCCTTGATTTCTCCGGTTCCAGGAACCATAGACATTAAGCCGGCCTGAGCAATCTGTTTGTGGTATCTGATAGAGTCCCACGGAGACATTTCCACTTCTTCCTCACCATTCCAGGTAAATCTTGAAGTCTTGATCGGCTTTTTAAATTCCATAATAATGGAATCTTCAGCCATACCTTCAGCTTTTAAAAGCTTGTAACGGCTGGTTCTTCTTACAGCCTGCATCATTACATCATTGATCTGTTTACTGCTCAGATAGTAGAATGGGCGGTCTTTTCTTCCTCTCTGTTCGGCATCAAACCTTTTCTGAAGATCCGTTAAATGTTCCTTGATAGCCTCTTCAGCATATTTCTGCATTTTGGAATCAAGGGTTACATATATTTTTAACCCGTCTTTATAAAGATTGAGTTTTTTGCCGGTCTCCTTTTCATGAGATTCAAGGTATTTGTCAATCTCTTTTCTTAAATAAAACTTATAGTAAGCAGAGTAGTCTGCATTAATATTTTTAATAGGGTGGTAATCTACCTGAATAGGTGAGCTGGCCGCTTTATCATAAGTAGCCTGGTCTATATAGCCTGTTTCAAGCATTTGCTGGAGAACTACATCTCTTCTTCGCTTGGCCCGTTCAGGATTCCTCATCGGGTTGTTGGCAATCGGTGCTTCCAGCATGGCTACAAAAACTGCGGCTTCAGGAAGGGTAAGTTCCGAAGTCTTTTTGTTGAAGTAGATCTTAGAAGCCATTTCAATACCATTCGCATTGTAAGTAAAGTCGAATTTATTGAAATAAAGGGTAATGATTTCTTCTTTAGTGTAGCGTTTTTCCAGACTTACCGCAACAGACCATTCCTTAAGTTTCTGAATTCCCCTTTTGATAGGGTTCTTGGAAGGGTTTTTCGTGAATAAAAGTTTAGCCAGCTGCTGGGTAATGGTAGAACCTCCTCCACGGTCTCCACCATATCGTATTGCTCTTAAAATAGACTTTAAGTCAATACCGGAATGTTCTTTAAAACGTTCATCCTCTTTAGCCTGAAGCGCATAGATCAGGTAAGGGGGAAGGTCCTTATAAACGATAGGCTGTGTTTTTTCCTTTTCAAATTTGCCTAAGATCACTCCGTCTGAGGAAATGATTTCGGAAGCGACAAAAATGTCGGGATTTTCCAGTTCTTTTACATCAGGCATTTCCCCAAGAAAACCCTGGGAAACCGCAAAGAAAAGTCCTGAAATTCCTAAAACTACCGCAATGAGTCCAATCCAAATAAATTTAACCCATCTTTTCCAGGAGCCATTTTTCTTATTTTTGGGAGGAAGAGGGAAGGTTTTCCCTTTGTTTCCTGCATTTTGTTTGTTGTCTTCCATGTATGGTTACGGTTTAGCCGTTTCTATTTTTACTCCAACATCCTCAATTCCCGGAAGGTTGTCATTCCGCATCGCCTGAATCAGCCCGATCTGATATTTTCCTTTTGCCGGAAATTTATAATTCGTTCTATACTGAAACAGAACTTCCTTCGTGTCACCAAAACCTGTACCAAGCCATTCGCCGTTTGGTTTTGCCAGAATATAATTCAGGGTATCCGTCTCTTTCTTTTTGTTCTGGAGGTTGGTGAAATTCACAATAAACCTTATATTGCTGTAAGGATAACTGTTGTTGTTTCTTACAACAAATATAATATTTTTAAGATTCTGCGGATCTGAAACTTCAAGATTAAATTTCTGTTCACTTTTCTTATCCCATTTGTTATTGACGGGATTCATGATCACTTCTTCTCCTGAAGAAGAATGGCAGCTAAAGAAAAGGATAAGGCTGAATAATCCTAAAATTTTACGCATCTTTATCTTTTTTTGGAGGGAATTTCTTTTTGAACTTTTTCTTGTTCGGATTGTTGTTCTGAGATTTTTTCTCGCCATCAGCTCTGGCTTCTGCCTTTTCTGGCTGTGCTTTTTGCTGTGGCTGTGGTTTGGGCTGTCTCTGCTGATTTCCAGATTGGGCATTCGGGTGTTCCGGTTTTTCAGAACGTTCCTTTTTATCCTGTCTTTCCGGTCTGTTTCTTTTTTGTCCCTGTCCCTGATTTTGAGGATTATTATTTTGCTTATTCTGGTTGTTTCTGTTCCTGTTATTTCTGTTTTTCTTTTCGAAACGGTCTACATTATTCTCCTGGATCAGGTCTATACTCTGCATAGGCGTGTCAGGCTGTTTAAGGTCCTCTAAAGGAAGGGTCTTCTCTCCGCGTTTGTTTTTCGAGATCAGTTTCTTTACAAGGTCGATGTCAAAATCATACCATGCAATAGAGTTTTCTACATAGGCAAACCACATTTTCTTTTTGAAAACGTCTATTTTGATGCAGAAAGCTCTTCCTTTTTCGGTGTCTAAAGTGGTTGAAGAAGAAGGAAAGTGGCTCAGTGCGTCCAGGTAGCTGTCTAATTCGTAATTAAGGCAGCATTTAAGCTTACCGCATTGTCCGGCCAGTTTCTGAGGATTGATACTCAGCTGCTGGTATCTTGCCACATTGGTGTTTACCGATCTGAAATCCGTAAGCCATGTAGAACAGCAGAGTTCTCTTCCACAGGATCCTATTCCTCCGACTTTCGCTGCTTCCTGTCTGAACCCGATCTGTTTCATGTCGATCTTTGTTCTGAAAGCACCGGCATAATCCTTGATCAGCTGCCTGAAGTCCACACGGTTATCTGCTGTATAATAAAATGTGATCTTTGATGCATCACCCTGATACTCTACATCTGTAACTTTCATCTCAAGACCGATGCGCTGTGCGATCTTTCTGGCCTCGAGTTTTACGCCGTCCTCTTTTTTTCTTGCTTCCTGCCAGACCTCAAGGTCCTTCTGGTTGGCCTGTCTGTATATTTTAAGGGCAGATTCCTCAGAAAATTTTTTCTTTTTCATCTGGATCTTTACCAATTCTCCCGTAAGGCTCACTACGCCTACATCGTGTCCCGGGCTTGATTCTACTGTTACTACGCTACCTATATGTAAAGGAATATTGTTTACATTCTTAAAAAACGATTTTCTGTCATTTTTGAATCTGACTTCTACAAAATCACACCTGTTAGGTGCAGGATTGTTGATGTCAGAAAGCCAGTCAAAAACACTTAATTTATAACTATTCCCGCAGGTATTTACATTTTCACAGCCATTCGCGGTCTTTTTAGGGCCGCACGAATGTGCAGAATCGCCGGATGTTTTGCATCCACAACTCATATCGCTATTATTTGTTTATAATCTTGCAAATTTATGTAAATTTATCTTTATGCAATTCTAAAATACTTAAATATTCAATATCATCATTGTTTAACTTTAAACGTTAAAATATTAATTTATTGCAGTGAATGGTAAATATCTAAAAATTATTGTTTTATAAAAGATAAATTTCAAAGTATTATTTTAAACATAATTTTCTTTTGGGATATTGTTTAAAATATTGGGAATTATTAACAAGCGTATTTAAAATAATTTTATATTTGGGTTATATAATAATAGTCTATGAAAAAAATATTAGTATCAACTGCTTTATTGGCGGGTGTTTTAGCTTACGCGGGAGGCTTCAGGGTTTCTCTGCAGGGGGTGAAACAATTGGCAATGGCGCATACTAGTGCTCATGCCGAAGATGCAAGTGTGGCATTCTTTAACCCGGCGGGTATGTCATTCATTCCTTCTAAACTGAGTATTGTTGCGGGAGGATTTGGTGCAAGTAATAAGGTAACTTTTCAAAACCTGAATACTTTGCAGAGTACGGAAACTGATAATCCTCTTGGAACACCTATTTATGCTGCAATTGCATATAAGCCGATAGAGAATTTATCAGTTGGTTTTAGTTTTTCAACACCTTTCGGAAGTACCATTCAGTGGCCGGAAAACTGGGAAGGGAAAGAAATGGTTCAGAAGCTGGAGCTGAAAAGTTTCTACTTCCAGCCGATGGTTTCTGTGAAACTGGCTCCTTGGCTGGCATTCGGTGCAAGCTATATTTATGCGAAAGGAAAAGTAGACTGGGATAAAGCCGTTACACAATTCGGCGGAAGCCTTAATATCAATGATGAAAAAGCTTCAGGACACGGATATGGCTTTGGGTTTTACTTCAGACCTGATCCTAAACTGGATGTGAGTGTGGCTTACCGTTCTCCTGTTGATATGAAAGCTAAAAAGGGGACAGCAACATTCCGGTTCCCGTCAGCCAATATTTATCCGCTTTTAGGATTGGATCCAAGTACCGGACAGGATAAATTCACTGCAACCCTTCCTTTGGTTGAAGAATACACCATTGGTCTTACCTATAAAGTAACTCCTAAGTGGTTAATTTCTGCGGATTTTAACTATCATGGATGGGAAAGATATGGTAAACTGACATTGGATTTTGCAAACGCTCCGGTTGGAAATCAGGCAGACCCTACTGTTCTTGTAGCTCCTAAAAACTTCAGAAATTCCAAAACCTTCAGATTGGGAACGCAATATGCATTCAGCAATATGATCTTTGGACGTTTGGGTGCTTATTATGACGAATCTCCTTATACCAATGATAACTTTATCCCTGAGACTCCTTCATTCAATACCTATGTGATTACCGGAGGTCTTGGATTTAAATTAAAGCAATTCGGAGTTGATATAGCTGGTGGATATGCTATACCTCAGGCCAGAGACGTGAATAACGCGAATCTTGGTTTCTACGGACAGGCAAAAGCTAAAGCATTCTACTTTGGTTTAGGTTTATCTTATAATCCTTTTTAATTAAAAGACTATGAAAAAAATTATAATATCAACACTTGCTGTTTCTGCACTTCTTTTTACAACAAGCTGTAACAACGATTTTGATACTGATGTAAAAGATATTAAGGTAACGAACGGTGAGGCGAATTTTTCAAAATATGTAGCCTTAGGAAACTCACTGACATCAGGTTTCAGAGATAATGCCTTATATATTGACGGACAGAATGAATCCTATCCGCTGATGCTGGCTACTCAGATGAAGCTTGCCGGTGGAGGAGAGTTCAAACAGCCGATGATGCCTAATAATAGCGGAGGTTTTACCAATCTTGCCAATCCTGCAACAGGTGATTTTTACGGCAAAATTATGTTAGGAGTAGGCTGTAATAATGCTCTGGCTCCAAAGCCGTCTGCACCGGGTGCTCCGTTAGATAATATTTCTTCCGGCGGACCTTACCAGAATCTTGGAGTGCCGGGAGCAAAATCTTTCCATTTGGGATTAAGCAATTACGGAGCGTTAAATCCTTATTACTCAAGATTCTCAACAGGAGTAAGTCCGGTTGCTGCTGCGGTTGCCCAGGCACCTACTTTCTTCTCATTATGGATCGGTAATAACGATGTGCTTTCCTATGCTACCAGCGGTGGAACGGGAGTAGACCAAACCGGAAATGCCAACCCTCTTACTTACGGAAATAACGACATTACAGATCCTGCTCTTTATAAGGCTACAATTAATTCTTATGTAACCGCTCTTACAGCTAACGGAGCAAAAGGTGTTTTGGCGAACATTCCTAATGTAACCACCATTCCGTTTTTCACTACGGTACCAAGTAAGCCTATCTCGAATCTTTCCGATGCGCAGGCAGCACAGCTGAATACTGCTTATGCTCCTTATAATGCCGGAATTCTGCAGCTGAAAACGATGGGGATAATTACGGACGCGGAATATCAGAGCAGAGTAATTAAATTTACTGCCGGAAGCACTGCAAACGGAGCGGTAATACTGGATAAGGATCTTAAAGATCTTACTGCATTTAATCCTGCATTGAAATCTTACAGACAGACCACAGCTAATGATTTTATCATTCTACCTGCTTCAAACCTGCTTAAACCTTTCGATGCAACATGTAATCCGCAGGGGATCAGTGCCGGTACAGCAGTTCCTTTAGAAGATAAATATGTTCTTACAGAAAAAGAAACGGCAAAAGTAATGACAGCTACAAAAGCATATAACGAGGCGCTCAGAGATATTGCTTCAACCAAAGGGCTTGCTTTTGTAGATGCCAATGCTAAAATGAATGAACTGGGCGGGCAATCCGGAATTTCCTGGGATGGGGTGAGATACACCGCCAAATTCGTTACCGGAGGAGCGTTTTCACTGGATGGTGTTCACCTGACGGGTAGAGGATATGCTGTAATTGCCAATGAATTCATTAAAGCAATCAATGCAAAATATAAATCTACTTTACCACAGGTAGATCCGAATAAATATTCAGGAGTTAAATTCCCGTAATCATACACGGAAATAAAAACTTAGAAACCACAGGAGTAAATCTTGTGGTTTTTTTTTAAATTTGCAAAATCTTTAAAAAGTAAAAATGGCCGATCAGTTAAGTTATTTATTTTGTACAAGGACGAGCAGGGACTTGGCAGAAAAAATTGCCCAGTATTATGGGAAAGAATTAGGAAAAATCAACTTTCAGGAGTTCAGCGACGGGGAATTTGAGCCCGTTCTGGATGAATCTGTAAGAGGGGGAAGGGTTTTCCTAATCGGATCTACTTTCCCTCCTGCCGACAATCTTCTGGAGCTTCTCCTGATGATTGATGCAGCGAAAAGAGCTTCCGCAAAGAGCATTACCGTCGTAATTCCTTACTTCGGACTTGCAAGACAGGACCGAAAAGACAAGCCAAGAGCTCCGATCGGGGCAAAACTGGTTGCTAATCTGTTGACAGCAGCTGGGGCTACAAGAATAATGACGATGGACCTGCACGCAGATCAGATCCAGGGATTCTTCGAAATTCCGGTAGATCACCTGTATGCTTCTACAATTTTCGTAGACTATATCAAATCTCTGAATCTGGATAATCTTACGATTGCTTCTCCGGATATGGGAGGTGCAAAAAGAGCAAAAAACTATGCGGGACATCTGGGCGCAGAAGTCGTAATTGCCTATAAAGAAAGAAAAAAAGCAAACGTAGTAGAAGAAATGTTCCTTATCGGGGATGTAGACGGTAAGAACGTGATCCTTATTGATGATATGATCGATACTGCCGGAACACTCTGTAAGGCAGCTGAGATCCTGATGGAGAAAGGAGCCAAAACAGTAAGAGCTATGGCTACTCACGGAGTGCTTTCAGGAAAGGCTTACGAGAATATTGAGAAATCAAAACTATTGGAAGTTATTGTAACTGACTCAATTCCTGTGCAAAATAATTTGTCATCTAAAATAAAAGTGCTATCTTGCGCCCCGTTATTTGCGGACGTAATGAAGATGGTTCATGAGCATCAATCAATTAGCAGTAAGTTTGTTATTTAATTGATTTTTAGCGGGTTGCAAATTTAATCAGAAACAAATTTTTAAATTTTTTATAAATGAAATCTATTACAATTCAAGGTACAAAAAGAGAAAGCGTGGGCAAAAAGTCTACAAAAGCTTTACGTGATGCTGAATTAGTTCCTTGTGTTGTTTACGGAGGTGAAGCACCTTTGAACTTCTCTGCAGAAGAGAGAGCCTTCAAAGGATTGGTATATACTCCTGAAGCACACACGGTATCTATTGAAGTTGACGGAAAAACTATTCCAGCTGTTCTTCAGGATATTCAGTTCCACCCAATTACAGACAAAATTCTTCACATCGACTTCTACCAGTTATCTGCTGATAAGCCGGTAATCATGGAAGTTCCGGTAAGAATTACAGGACGTTCTAAAGGGGTTGTTGCCGGTGGTGTTCTTCGTCAGTCTTTCAGAAAACTGAAAGTGAAAGCTATTCCTGCAAACCTTCCTGATGAGATCGTTGTAGATGTAACTCCACTAAGAATTGGTAACAAACTTTATGTAGGAGGAATCAAAACTGAAGGATATTCTTTCATGCACCCTGACAATGCAGTTGTTGTAGCTGTTAAGATGTCTAGAAATGCAATGAAAGGCGGTGCTGCTGCAATGGATGATGAAGATGAAGATGAAGAAGAAGCAGAAGAAGTGGCAACTCAATCTCCTGATGTTCCTGCAACAGAAGAGAAATCTGCAGAATAAGAATTGCTTATTTAAACCATATAAAACCTGTCGTTTACGGCAGGTTTTTTTTGTTTTCAGAAAATTGATGAGTGGCATCTCCATCCTGTCTTATCGGTTTTTCCTGTTCGGGATCATCGAATATTTCTATCAGATGACAACGATCAGATCCTAAGCAGGTGCTTCCTTTCGGAAAAAAAGCCGTAAATTTGAAGTGTTCTAAATAAGGACGTTTTAATTTAAAAAATAAATAAATGTTTGACATTCAGGAAATAAGAAGCCAGTTTTCTATATTGGGCAGGGAAGTGAACGGTAAGCCTTTGGTTTATCTTGATAATGCAGCTACATCTCAAAAGCCGGACTCGGTTTTAGAAGTCTGTCACGCATATTATACAGAGATTAACGCGAATGTTCATCGCGGAATTCATACGTTAAGCCAATTGGCAACTGAAGAAATGGAACTTTCCAGAAGAAAGATCCAGAAATTCATCAATGCGGAACACGATTTTGAAGTGATCTTTACAAAAGGAACAACTGAGGGACTGAACCTCATCTCTTATATCCTGACACAGAAGTTAAAGAAAGATGATGAGATCATTATTTCCTATCTCGAACATCATTCGAATATTGTTCCGTGGCAGTTGCTGTGTGAAAGAACAGGCGCTAAACTGCGTGTTATTCCTATGGATGAAAACGGTGTGCTTCAGCTGGATTACCTGGATCAGTTTTTAAGTGAAAAAACGAAGGTGGTTTCCGTAAATCAGGTTTCCAATGCATTGGGAATTGTAAACCCTGTTGAAGAGATCATTGCAAAGACCAGAAAAAATACGGATGCTTATATAGTAATTGACGGAGCGCAGTCTGCCCCTCATTTCGATATAGATGTTCAGAAACTGGACTGTGATTTCTTCGTATTCTCCGGCCATAAAATGTATGCGCCGATGGGAACGGGAATTTTATACGGAAAACGTGAAATTCTTGAAGATCTGCCGCCCTTCCACGGAGGAGGAGAGATGATTGCTACCTGCTCGTTCGACGGAACCACTTATGCAGGACTTCCTTTTAAATACGAAGCCGGAACACCAAATGTAGGTGGAAATATCGCTTTAGGTGCAGCCGTTGATTTCATGGAAAAAACAGGAAGACAGAACATTCAGAATCATGAAAATGCATTGCTGGAATATGCACAGAGACAGCTTTTACAATTGGAGAACATTAAGATCTATGGTGAAAAAGCCAAAAGAACCGGTGTGGTTTCCTTTAATCTGGAAGGAGTGGGAATTTCTTCAGACGTGGGAATGATCCTTGATAAAATGGGTATTGCCGTAAGAACAGGACATCACTGTACACAGCCGATCATGAATTTCTTTAATATTGCCGGAACGGTAAGAGCCAGTTTTGCAGTATACAATACTTTTGAGGAAATCGATCTTCTTGTAGAAGGTGTTAAAAAAGCACAGCGTATGTTGTCATAATACAAAAATTAACCTCTGAACATTCAGAGGTTTTTTTATGAATTATTTCCAGAATTCCCACCATTTTTTATGGAGGGCATTGTCATTCTGATTGTTTTCATGAGTATCATCACCGTAGGTTAATGAATATTCTTTTATGTTCATTAATTTTTTAATTCTATTGGCGTGTGGGCTGTGGCTCAGTATTTCATCGGTCAGCATGCAGTAAAGAACTTTTTGATTTTTAGAAAACTGTTGATAGTTCTGTTCCACAAAGTTCAGGATCTTTCGCTGATACTCACCATGTTCTTTGGCTATTTTGAGATAGATTACCAGAGCCTGTTCTCTTTTGCTGTCCTCGTGGGTAAATATGATATTTTCAATATACTGGAAATTTTCTTTTTTGCTCTTTCCGTACATGTGAGGAACCACAATGTCTGAGAAAAATTCGCTGTATTCCTTTGAATGGGTGGCGTAAATTCTTTCGAAGAGTAAGACATCGGTAACCTCATCTATATCGCATTCCCGGGCTATTTCTTTAAGCTTCTGAAGTGTTGTGATAAAAAGTCCCGGGTCTTTACTTTGCCGGAACTCAATGATCTGATCTGCACACAGAGATATTTTCTCATATAACTCAGTATTAATCTGCTGCTTTTTCTCTTCACTGGTCTGATGAACAAAGTTCATAAAGTCTTCAAAATCAGGATTATTATTGTTTTCCATAGGTTTAGTTTTTTGATGTAAAAACCCCATAAGTTTAACTCATGAGGCTTATTATTTAGAATTGTATTCAGTCTGTATTTAAAATTCGGAATTGGGTTTCCAGTCTACAACTGCTCTGATGAATGCCTCTGCATTTTCTACCGGGATATTAGGAAGAATTCCGTGCCCGAGGTTGGCGATATAACGGTCTTTCCCGAATCGGTTGATCATTTCGGTTACCATTTTCTTGATCGTTTCCGGAGTGGAGTGCAGTCTTGCCGGATCAAAATTCCCCTGAAGGGTCATCGTGTGATTCGTTAATGTTCTTGCAAACTCAGGAGTGATGGTCCAGTCAACCCCCAGTGCAGATGCTTTGGACATAGTCATGTCTTCCAGGGCAAACCAGCATCCTTTTCCGAATACCACAACATGAGTTAAAGGACTTAAAGCCTCAACGATCTGGTTGATATACTGCCATGAGAATTCCTGGTAGTCAGCAGGAGAAAGCATTCCTCCCCACGAATCGAAAACCTGAACTGCAGAAACGCCTTTCTCTACTTTTCTCTTAAGGTAAGCAATAGTAGTATCTGTAATTTTCTGAAGGAGTAAATGGGCGGCTTCAGGCTGCTGGAAACAGAATGACTTGGCAATGTCAAAAGCTTTGCTGCCTTTGCCTTCCACGCAGTAGCACAGAATCGTCCACGGAGAACCTGCAAACCCGATCAATGGGATTTCATTGTCCAGTTTGTGAAGAGTCAGTTCAATAGCATCAAAAACGTATCCTAATGTGTCGTTTACATCGGGAACTTCAATATTCTGAACCTGTTCTGCCGTTCTGATCGGGGTATCCAGCCACGGGCCAACTGATTCTTTCATTTTAAAATCGATTCCCATTGCCTGAGGAACCACTAAAATATCAGAAAACAGGATCGCTGCATCCAGGGGAAACCTTCTGATGGGCTGTACCGTGATTTCGGCGGCAAGCTCAGGAGTCTGGCATCTTGTAAAGAAATCATACTGATCACGGAGAGCAATGAATTCCGGGAGATATCTTCCGGCTTGTCTCATCATCCATACCGGCGGTCTTTCAACGGTTTCTCCGCGGAGTGCTTTTAAATATAAGTCGTTTTTAATCATAATTTATTTAAACTAAAACTGCCGTCCTGTTTTTTTTTCGGACAGTCATTATTAAATAGAGGTAACGTTCGGAGGCTATTGGGTAAACCTTTTAAAGTTCCTTTTTTATCAGTTCTAAAATGGAGGTAAGCGTGTTGCCTTCCGAAGTAAATATCTCCTCTTTTGTATATTTTCTGAGCTCTCCGGAAGTGGTTTCGCCTATTGAAAAAATTTTCATGCCGTCCAGAGAATTCAATTTTGCAAAACTACGAACTCCGCTCGGACTAAAAAAAACTGCGGCATGATATTTTTCAGAAACTGAAGGATATAACTCTTCCGTATTATAAACGGTGATCTTTTTATACCTGATATTCTGTAAAGGAAGATCTTTGTCCAGAACATTGATGGCGAGATTGCCACAGAAGTGAAGAAACTTTTCGTGCTGGCATTTCCCGATAATAAAGCCGGATAATGCCTCCGCATTTTTCAGTACTTTAAAGGTGCCGAAACCATGTTTTCTAAGCTCACGTTTGGTCTTTTCACCTACGCAATAAATTTTATTGTAATTTTTTGCGGTAAAATCTTCGTTAGGCTTAAATTGATTTTTAAAGAATGATTTCACCCCGTTCACGCTTGTGAAGATCAGAGAGTAGTTTTTTAAATCAAAAGGAGCAGTTCTTATAGATTCGGTTCTGATCACCTCAATACATTCAGCCGAAATATCCGATCCTAGTTCTTTGGATAACAGTGTTTCATCTATGATTTTGGTAAACAGAATTTTCATTGTTAAATTAAGGTTTATCTTTTAAATGCAGATCAGTGACTAATAATCTCACTTTTTTCATAAAATCTTTTCCCGGATCATCCTTGATGGTAAAATACCCCGGATCCGTTTCTTTCCAAAGCCCGGAACCTCTGAATGCCCCATACTCCGAATGGCCTATCAGGTACTCTATCCTGTATTTTTTTGTTAAATACCTTATCAACTGGGCATTGGCCAGAGCCTGCTTTTCTGTGAGCGGCTGCGTTCTGCTTCCTATATTTTCAACTCCGATGGCGCAGTAATTGATTCCTATCGTATGTCTCGCAAACATATCCGGTTCCATAAGCTGGTAAATGGTACCGTCCCGGTCAACAATAAACTGCGATGAAACATTTAAAGTGCTCTGTTTTTTCAAAGTTCCCCTGGCAGACTCCAGGTGGGTTTTATTGAAGTACCTGTAATTGGTTTCAACGGTTCCGCCAGCCGTATAATGCAGTACGATGATTTTGGGTGAAATTATAGGAGTGCTTTGAGTAATATTATAATGATCTTTAAGATATTCCAGGCTTAAACGTATTCTCTCCCGGGAATAATCTATCGGTTTGCTGATGATTTTGAATTCACTGGTTTGGGCTTTTGTACAGCATGTCACCAATACCAGTAAAGCACAGATGAGGTTTTTCATAATGCAGTTTATTTCTGGTATTGATAATGTCCTGTAACGGTATATTTAAAAAGACAGTCTTCCATCACCTGTCCGCCTCCGATATTGTGTACAATCAGAAATCTCTTTCCGTCAGCAGATTTTTTATTGACAACAATTCCGATATGGGTAAGATTTCCGGGAAGAACCCAGGTTACAATATCTCCGGGAATATACAATGCCGGATTGGTTTCCGTAGATTTTACCTTTCCGAATCTCGAAAAAAAGACAGCAAGATTGGGAACCCTTCTGTGATCGATATTAGTGTCCGTCTTTTTCAATCCCCAGGTTTTCGGATATTTTGAAAAATTTTTCGCCATATCTTCGTGTACTTCCTTCTGCAGGTCTATGTTCAGTTTTCTATACGCTCTTATAATGACATCCGTGCAGACTCCTTTGTCGGAAGGAATATCTCCGTTGGGATATTCAATCACAAAATAGGATGGATCATATTTTATGGTGTTATCTATAAGGCTTAAAGCAGAATTGGAAAGTTGAAGCGCAAAAGTATTCTGCGCATTTGCTGTAAATACACAAAATAAAAACAGGAATAAAAAAAAGGTTTTTTTCATTGCTCTTCACCGGGTGTAAAAATATGAATCTGTCTGAAGTTCGTCTAATAAGAATTCTTAATTTCAGCCATCAGTTCTTTTCCGCCGTTTTCAAGCACTATTTTGGCAAACTTTTCTCCGAAATTTTCGGAATCATTGTACTCGAAATTCTCATCAGTAGCGATGCAGTTCTTTCCGTCCAGTGAGCAGAGCGCGGCTTTAAAGCGGATCTGGTTTTCGATGATTTCAGCATAAGCTCCGATTGGGGCGGTACATCCTCCTTCCAGTGTGCTCAGGAAATTACGTTCCATTTCTACACAGATCTGGGTAGGTTTATGATTGATCTGAGCCAGAATTTCATTGATCTCTTTTTTATCGGAATGTCCGGCAACTGTGATTACGCCCTGCGATGGTGCGGAAATCATTAATGGAAGCATTTCATAATCAATGTCCATCTTCATTCTCTTGATTCCGGCCAAAGACAGAATGGTAGCGTCAAAATCACCGTCTTCAAGTTTCTGAAGGCGGGTCTGGATATTGCCACGGATATCTGAGAACTCGGCATTAGGATAATTTCTCAGCCAGAATGCTCTTCTTCTGAGGCTGCTGGTAGCC
This sequence comes from Chryseobacterium indologenes, assembly GCA_002439165.1. Taxonomy (GTDB): domain Bacteria; phylum Bacteroidota; class Bacteroidia; order Flavobacteriales; family Weeksellaceae; genus Chryseobacterium; species Chryseobacterium indologenes_E. The sequence goes on along the minus strand of DJTE01000048.1, from coordinate 125,341 downwards.
AGCTTAAGTTCGTGGAATTCTTTATTTCGTGCCGATTCCTTACGGATAAGAACATCCTGAGGATAGTCTCTTTCCAGATAAGCGATCAGTTCAATATTCTGAGGAAGCTGTGTGGGAACATCTTTCAGAGAGTGTACGGCAATATCGATCTCGTCATTTAATAAGGCAACATCGAGGTCTCTCGTAAAAACTCCGGTGATTCCCAGAGAATACAGCGGCTGGTTCAGGTTCTTATCGCCGGAAGATACGATAGGAGTGATTTCCGTTAAATAGTTATTATTCTGAAGGTGCCTCGCAACCTCCCTGGCCTGCCAAAGTGCAAGTGCGGAATTCCTTGTTCCGATTCTAATGCTTTTCATTGAATTCGTTGTTTGGTTGTTCAACTAATATTTCGTGCATTAATTTACTAATTTCTTCGGCTTTTAAAGGGTTGTCTATAATATATTTTGCAAAACGGTTGGTAATTTTCTGGATCATCTTGTCAGAAAGCTCCATGTCCGTGATGTTTATGTATTTATTTTTTCTGTAAAAATTATGCATTTCGTTGCGTTCCATGTTCTTTAAAACTGCTTTGAAATGATGGATATTCGGGGCCAGCTTCCTTTTTTTCTCCCATTCGATGAAGTCTTTCATCAGTTCTTTAATGATCTTCTCCGCTTTGGGAATCTCTTTTTCCCGCTGCTGAATGGTTTCCTGGATCTGCTTGGAGAGTTCATCCACATCAATCAGCGTTACATTTTCATTCTCCGTCACATCTTTTTCTACATTATGCGGAATAGAAAGATCGATCACTAAAGTTTCCTTGCCATTCGGAAAATGGGACTTGTTCACAATAGGGTGCTTGGCACCTGTTGCTACGATCAGAATGTCTGTATTTCTTAATTCCTTGTCAAAATCAGAATAGTCAACGTGAGGAATGTTATATTTCTGGGAAATTTTTTCAGCTTTCTCCTGGGTCCGGTTCGCTATTTTAATTTTCGGCTGATAAACGTGTTTTACCAGATTTTCAACTGTATTCTGCCCGATTTCACCTACCCCTAAAAGAAGGATGTTTTTCTCTGTAATTCTTTTCTGGCTGTTCAGGATATAGTGTACAGCAGCATAGGATACAGAAGCGGCCCCGTTGGAAATTCCCGTTTCATTCTTGATCCTTTTCGAAATCTGGATGGCTGCATTGATTGCCCGCTCCAGATACGGATTGGAGTTCTGTCTCTCTTTCTTAAAGCGGCTGTATGCTTTTTTGATCTGCCCGATGATCTCAAAATCTCCGATGATCTGACTTTCCAGTCCTGCTGCTACTCTGAAAAGATGAATCAGAGCTTCTTCTTTGGTGAGAATATTGGCAAACTGAAGGAAATCTGTGAGATGTACTCCGATCGTTTTGCAGTATTCCTCTGCTACCAGAAGATAATTGGGAGAAGTGGTGTAGATTTCGGTCCTGTTACAGGTGGATACCACAAAAGCATCCCCAAGATCCTCAGTGTGAATTCTGGTGACGAAGTTTTTAATGTTCTCATCAAAGAATGCGAACTTGCCCCTCGTTTCTACATCAGCCTTCTCGTAGCTGATGGAAAGCACTGCAAAATTCGATGTTTGATGGATGTTGGAATACTGTAACATAAGCAGTCGCAAATTTACGCTTTTTTTAATTAACCGTCCTCTGATAATGTATATGATAATTATCGTAAAAAACTATCTGGCAGCAGACGATTATTGATGCTTTTTATTAAATTGAAATGAAGAAGACAACTGAAAAGTTGTTTTAACTTGTATTCACAAATAAACGGATCTGTTTTCGGCCGGTTTTTCTGTGATTTTACCCCTTCCGCATCTTTTCGTGAAATTTGGTTTAAATCAGACCCTGTAAATGATTAGTGCAAAAGTTAATAAATGATTATAAATTTTAATAAAATTTTAACCAAATTATGTGCTTGTTAAATTTCTTTAGTAGTGTTAAATTTATATCTTTGTAAACTTAAAATCAGAAGAAAAATATGAGTTTATTCGATATGTTTACGCAAGAAATTGCGATAGACCTGGGAACTGCCAATACCCTTATCATCCATAATAACAAAATTGTTATAGATCAGCCGTCAATTGTTGCAATTGAACGTTCTACGGGTAGACCGATTGCTGTCGGGGAGCAGGCTAAACATATGCAGGGTAAAACTCACGAAGATATAAAGACTATCCGTCCGCTGAAAGACGGCGTTATTGCAGATTTCCATGCTTCGGAGCATATGATCAAGGAGTTTATCAAAAAAATTCCCGGAATTAAAGGTAAATTCATTCAGCCGGCACTGAGAATTGTGATCTGTATTCCTTCGGGCATTACCGAAGTTGAGAAAAGAGCCGTAAGAGACTCTGCACAAAAAGTGAATGCAAAAGAAGTAAGGCTGATTTATGAGCCAATGGCTGCTGCGATAGGAGTAGGAATTGATGTTCAGAAGCCTGAAGGAAATATGATCATCGATATAGGCGGAGGTACTACGGAAATTGCTGTGGTAGCTTTAGGTGGTATCGTATGTGATAAATCTGTAAAAATTGCAGGAGATGTATTTACCAATGATATTGCTTACTATTTAAGAACTCATCACAATCTTTACATCGGGGAAAGAACTGCGGAAAGAATCAAAATTGAAGTTGGTTCTGCCGTTGAAGATCTTGATGTGGATATTGAAGATATTCCGGTACAGGGTAGAGATCTTATCACAGGTAAGCCGAAAGAGATCATGGTGGGCTACAAAGAAATTGCACGTGCATTGGATAAATCCATCATCAGAATTGAAGATGCCGTAATGGAGACACTTTCTCTTACACCACCGGAACTGGCAGCTGATATTTACAAAACAGGTATTTATCTTGCCGGAGGGGGCGCATTACTGAGAGGTCTTGCGGACAGACTGCACAAAAAGACCGGTCTTCCTGTATTTGTTGCAGAAGATCCGTTGAGAGCTGTGGTACGCGGAACCGGTATTGCCCTTAAGAATATGGATAAATTCAATTTCTTAATTAAATAATTCTAACTTTTTACGACTTTATATCTGAATGGGATTTTTGCTGAGATTATTTTCGAAGAATGCTCTTTTTGTCTTCTTCATATTCCTGCAAATTATTGCTCTCATTCTGATATTCTCTAAAAACGCCATGCAGAGATCCTGGATCGCGGGCCAGTCGGCTGCGCTGAATTCCTGGGTTTCCGGCTATATAGACGAAGGGGTTTCCTATCTGAAGCTGAAACAGATCAATGAAGATCTGGTAGCCCAGAACAAAGCCCTGATGACTGAACTCTACGGTAAAGAAGGAGCGAAAAATCCTGTTTTCAGAAAAGTTCACGATACTTTAGGTGGCGGGCAGATCTATACTTTTGTAGATGGTGAAATTGTTTCCAACAGTATCAACAGGCGGAATAATTATTTTACAATCAACCGTGGCCGGAGAGACGGTGTTTTTCCGCAGATGGGGGTTATGGCGCCGAGAGGAATTGCCGGAATCGTCATCAATTCCACAGACAGTTATGCGCTTGTACAGTCAGTACTGAGTGTTAACAGGATCAGAATTAATGCTTCTCTGAAAAACTCCGGATATTTTGGAACTTTAACCTGGAACGGAGACAACTCAAGAGTAATGCATCTTGCGGATATTCCGAAATATGTCGCTTTAAAAGTAGGAGATACCGTACTGACAGACGGTAAATCGGCTATTTTCCCGAAAGGGGTGATGATCGGAACCATTGCAGGCTATTCCGTGGATAATAAAACCGGTTTCTGGGATATTTCTGTCGAGCTGAGCGAGAAAATGGGCGCTTTAAGCAAAGTATATATTGTGAAGAACCTTAAAAAAGCAGAGGTTCAGAAAATTCAGGATACCCTCCAGGCTGTAATAAAAAAAGAAAATGATTAGCAGGACTTTATTTACCGATATATTGATCATGATTTTCCTGGTTGCATTGCAAGTTTTTGTATTGTACAAGATCACGATTTTCGGAAAGTATACACCGGTCATATACCCGGTGTTTGTCATGTTTTATCCTTTCTTCAGAAATAAATTCCAGTTTTTGGCGCTAAGCTTTCTGATCGGCCTTTCGGTAGATATCTTTCTTCATTCCGGAGGGATCAATGCGTTTGCTACAACGCTTATCGCTTATTTCAGAACCCTGATATTCAGAACTTCCACAGATACTTCCACAGACTTTTTTTCTTTTCAGTCCCTCCAGTGGGCGCAGTTTTTGCTGTTTCTGTTTTCCAGTATCTTCCTGCATCAGCTTGTGGTGCAGTATATTGAATTTTTTAAATTAAGCAGGTTTTTTGAAATATTACTTAATGTTGTGATAACAAGTATAATTTCCTTTATATTTATCGTTATTTATGCATTAATATTTAAAATCAAACAAAAAGTTTGAACACACGTTATTTAAAAATCTTTTCCATTCTCGTTGTCATCGCTCTTATTTTTATAGCGAGGCTTGCCTATTTACAGTTATTTACAGACCGTTATGCCCTGAATGCAGCCAATACTTCCATTAAAACAGAATATGTAATCCCGCAGAGAGGGGTTATTTTTGACAGGAACGGAAAGATCCTGGTGGGAAATCAGCCTGCTTATGAAATTTCGTTTACCCAGGCCCTGATGAAGCCTGATTTTGATACTCTGGGCTTTTGTAGTCTTATGCAGATTTCAAAAGCAGATTTTATCAGCCGGATCAATCTTATCAAAAAAGAAAAATATTATTCCAAGCTCACTCCGATGACGTTTATCAAAAACCTCAGCCGGGAAGATATTGCCAGAGTACAGGAAATTATTTTCAAATATCCGGCATTCAGCATTGTTTCAAGACCTCAGCGTCAGTATGAAGTTTCTACTTCCGGAAACCTTCTGGGGTATACCAGTGAGGTAAATGAACGCGAAATAAAAAAAGATTCTGTATACTATTTACCGGGAGATTTTATCGGAAAAACAGGAGTTGAAAAATCTTACGAAAAAGAACTTCGTGGAGTAAAAGGAGTGAAGTACATCCAAAAAGATATAAGACTCCGCAATATCGGTTCTTATAAAAACGGATCTCTGGATAAAGATGTAATTACAGGTAAAGATATTACCCTGACCATTGATTATGATCTTCAGAGGATGGCTGAAGAAATGCTGGTCAACAAGCATGGGGCAATTGTAGCTTTAGACCCTAATAATGGGGAAGTATTGGTTGCGGCAACCGGACCGGATATTGATCCGAACCTTTTTACGGGGCCTAATAAATCAAAAAATCTGTATGCCCTGTCAAAAGATACGCTTTACGAAAACAAACCTACTTTTGACCGTTCTTTACAGGCCGGGTATCCGCCGGGATCAACTTTTAAACTGTTGACTGCCCTGGCGGCAATGCAGATGGGAGTAATGGATGAAAAGACGATTTTCCCCTGTGGTGGCGGATTTTTCTATAAAGGTAAAAGAATTAAAGGTCATGGCGGAGCAGATCCGTTGATTCCTTCCATTCAGGTTTCCAGTAACTGTTTCTTCACCTATGCGTTTATTGCAATCATCAAAAAGTATCCGGGAAATCCTTCAAAAGGTGTTGATGAATGGAAAAAGATCATGAGCAGCTTTGGAGTTGGAGAATTCTTGAATAATGATTTTGCTGTGGGCGCTAAAGGAAGAATACCTTCAGGAGACTTTTATGAGAAAAGGTTTAAAGCCATTATGAAAGCAAGTGGTTCTCAGAGAACTGATTTTAAAAACTGGGATGAAATGTCAACCGGTGCTATCTATAACGGGATGGGGCAGGGAGATGTTCTGGTAACCCCTATTCAGCTGGCCAATTACGTAGCAGCTATTGCGAACAAAGGATGGTATTATACCCCTCATATTGTAAAGGCAATTGACGGAAAACCAAATCCTGATCCAAGATTTAAAGTTAAACATAAAACGCTGGTTGATGAAAAGCATTTCGAGCCGGTTCTGAAAGGAATGGAAGCCGTAGTTTTAAGAGGAACTGCAAGAGGGCTGAAATCCAATGACTTTACACAATTAGCCAAAACAGGTACGGCACAGGTTCCGCAGGGAAAGGATAATTCTATCTTTGTTCTGATTGCCCCGGCTGATAAACCTAAAATTGTTGTGGTGGCAGTAATGGAGCATGCCGGATTCGGAGCTACATGGGCTGGCCCTGCCTGTACAGTTATTGCTGAAAAATATATTACAGGTGATTTGAAAAGAGAAAATCTTTATAAAAAAATGATCACCTCGAGTTTCATGCCGGAGTATAAAAGGCAATGGATTGCAGATTTAAAGCGTAAAGGTCTGTATGTTGACCCCAAACCTGATTCCATCAGGCAAAAGAGAATAAAAGATAGTCTGGATCGGGTGAAGCAAGAGAAAGCAAAACTTCAGAAAAAGATAAACGAAGAAACTAAAAACAATAAAAAACCTGTAAAACAATGAAATGGGCAGAAGGAATAGATAAATTAGGTCTCGGACTGTATTTCCTGCTCTGCATTTTTGCCATTGCCAATATTTACAGTGTAGATCAGAAGCTGGGAGAAAAACAGCTGATATTCTTTTGTATCTCTCTGTTTGTAGGACTTGTCATATTTGTAGGAAGAAGTAAGTTCTTCGAGAATATGTCAGGAATCATTTATATTGGCGGAGTTTTAATGCTTGCGGGTCTTCATGTCTTTGGAACTGAAATTTTAGGGCAAAAAAACTGGTATAAATTCGGAAGTTTCACAATGCAGCCTGTGGAATTTGCAAAAATAGGAACGGCCCTTATGCTGGCAAACTACGTTTCAGGGCCGGATTTTGACCTTAAGAATACAAAATCATTATTCACAGCTTTAGCAATAATTGGTATTCCTGCTGTTGCTGTGTTATCCATTCCCGATGTAGGATCATTGCTTGTATTTACGGCATTTTTTATTGCACTGTATAGAGAAGGTCTGTCCGGGAAGCTTTTTCTGATTGGTGGGCTTTTTGGCGGGGTATTTCTTGTAGCCAATTATCTTAATGATCCTTTGCAGTGGAGCTTATGGTACTTTTCAGTGTTTATTATTATAGTGGGCGGGCTGTGGTTTGCATTTAATGCAGCCATGCTTCGTAAAAATGTATATACTCTTTTACCGGGCGTGGGGATCGTTCTTTTATTGGCGGTGCTGTCATTTGTTTCACCTGTTATTTTTGAGAAGCTACCCAAACACCAGCAGGAACGTGTGGAGGTTTTGTATAAAGGTGAAAAAGAATTCCGGGATACTTCCGGGTATAACTTATTGTATTCAAAAACGGCCATCGGTTCCGGAGGAATGTTGGGTAAGGGATTCCGTGAAGGATCAGTTACTCAGGGAAAATTCGTTCCTGAGCAGGAAACCGATTATATTTTCTGTACTGTGGGTGAAGAATGGGGGTTTTTAGGAAGTGCGGCCCTTATCCTTTGCTATATGGTTTATATAGGCAGGATCTACTATCTGGCAGAGAAACAGAAAGCTACTTTTAACCGTGTATTCGGATATTGTTTTGCTTCGATCCTGCTGATGCACTTCTCGATCAATTTAGGAATGGTGATGGGGCTTTTCCCTACGGTGGGTATTCCGCTTCCTTATTTCAGCTACGGAGGAAGTTCTTTGCTGGCCTTCTCTATGATGACGTTTATTTTCTTTAAGCTGAATTATTCGGACAAGAACAGCCTTGTTTAGAAATCTGCTTTTATTCAATAGAAATTACTGAAATCATTATTACTTTTGAGGAAGAATATTTTCTCAGCATAACTCCTGTACATTTATGAAAGATATATACACTTGTGATCAGAATTTTGATAACACAGACTTTGTCCGGTCTCCATTGGAAAAAGGGGAATATGAAAACTGCACCTTCAGGAACTGTAATTTTGAATATGCGGATATTTCCGGTTTTACCTTTACCGATTGTGAATTCACAGGATGTAATCTGAGTATGGCCAAACTTGTTAATACAGCTTTCCGTTCTGTTCATTTTAAGGAATGTAAAATGCTGGGACTTCAGTTCAGTGAATGTAACGGATTCGGTCTTTCATTCAGGTTTGAAGACTGTATGCTGAACAATTCTGTGTTCTATGGGACTTCCGTGAAGAAAACACTCTTTAAAAATTCAAAATTAATCGAGGTAGATTTCACGGATTGTGACCTTTCAGGTTCAGTATTGAGCGGGTGTGATCTTTCCGGTGCGATTTTCGATCATTCTAACCTTGAAAAAGCAGATTTTCGGTCCTCATTCAATTATTCCATAGATCCTGCCGTAAACAGGCTTAAAAAGGCTAAATTTTCATTATCTGAAGTGTATGGTCTGCTGTATAAGCTGGATATTGAGATTGATAAAGGCGCCTAAAGGATTTTTTTAATTAATCGCTAAGGCAAACTAAGGTATAATAACAGCGTATTTTTAAGGTAGACAAACCGCTTGATACGCTCTTATAGTTAATTCTTTGTCTTGCCTTGCGGGAAATATATTTTCAATTTGTATTTAACTCCTGCCCGTTCATCCGGCTTCAATAGAAATTTAGCTTCAAATAGGGTATTATATTCATTACAATAAAAAAACCGTCAGGATTTCTGACGGCTTCATTATTTAAATCAATTATTTAAAATTAAAAACTTGCAGCGGCTGCTTGAGTGGTGGATGCTAAATTGTTGTATGCATCTCCGTTCTCGTTAATGACTCTTTTGGCAAATCTGTATTTAGGTCCCCAATAAGAATCGTTCAGTGACGAGACCATCACTCCTTTTGAAGTGGCAGCGTGAATAAACTTTACCTCGCCTTCTTCAGTTACACTTTCTACAATACCTACGTGAGAGATTCTTCTTCCGTGAGAGAAGAAAATAAGATCTCCTTTCTGAAGATTCTCCTTCTCAATTCTTTCCCCTTCCTGAGCCTGGGAAGCTGCTACTCTTGGTAAGCTTAATCCTGCCGCAGCTCCGAATACAGAAAGAACGAAAGCTGAACAGTCAATCCCTTTTCTGGTCATTCCTCCGTATCGGTAAGGAGTTCCCAGGTAGGTTTCAGCTTCTGTAAGGATATTGTCGATAGTTTTATTGTATTTGACTGCCTTAGCAATCTCAGAATTTTTAATGGCCTTTTTCGCGTTGGCGATAGATGCAGCTTTTTCAGCAAGGAAAGAATCAATAAGTCTCTGCTTATCCTGCTCCATTTTCTTGTTGTCGATAGAAGCTAGTTTGGCATCTGTTTTGTATTCTTTAGTGTAAGTTGCCGGTTGTGAAACTACATAATTTGTAGCGCAAGACTGTAATGAAACTGTAGAAACTAAAGCAACTAAATAAAACAAAACTCTTTTCTTCATATATATTTGATTATCCGTGTTAAAAAGGAATATTTATTTTCAAAAGCATTACAAAAGTAGAGATTCCGGCCAAAAGACCCCTGATATGATAATTGTCAGGATCTTATTTTAACACTATTTAACATATTATTTAGGTATGTTAAAGAAAAACAAACCGCAACCGCCTGTTTTTGGTGAGTCCGCGGTTTTTTTTATTAAGATTCTTTAACAAACACTATCGATTTTCTTCTATGAATCGGGGTTTGTGAGTTTAAACTTCAATTTTTCAGGCTGTTAACAAAACAAAAAAATCCCCGGAAAACCGAGGATTTAAAACTAATATGGAACTTTACAGATGTTATTTTGTAAATAACATTTCTCTATATTTAGTCATTGGCCAAAGTTCATCATCCACCATCATTTCAAGATCATCAGAAGCTTCCCTGATGGCATCGAATAACGGTTTTACTTTGTTGCAGTAATCTTCTGCCTGCTTCTGACTGTCTGATACAGCTTTCGCTGCCTCTCTGGCTTTAATAAGCGCTTCAACGCCCAGTTTAATTTTGGCAACATTTTCAGAGATGCTGGTAATTAAGCTCATCTGCTCTTTTGCCAATGATTTGAATTCTTTGTCTCCGAAGATTTCTTTCAATCCTTTAACGTTCTCAATTAACCTGTTCTGGTAATTCAAAGCGGAAGGAATGATGTGGTTTCTTGCGATATCGCTTAATACTCTTGCTTCAATATCAATGACCGTAGAGTATTTTTCTAATTTGATCTCGTTTCTGGCCTCCACTTCTCTGTGAGTGAATACGCCTACTTCTTCATAAAGGTCAAGGAACTTTTTGTTCATTTCCTGTTTAAGTGCTTCAGGAGTAGTTTTTAAATTGTTCAGACCTCTCTTTTTAGCTTCTTTAGCCCAGTCGTCAGAATATCCGTCTCCTTCAAACATGATGTTTTTACACTGTTTGATGTATTCTCTCAATATATTGAAGATTGCTTCGTCTTTCTTAAGACCTGTTTCAATAAGAGCATCCACTTCTTTTTTGAAATCGTTCAGCTGTTTGGCAGCAATGGTATTCATTACCGTCATAGATTCGGCACAGTTGGCAGAAGAGCCTACCGCTCTGATCTCGAATTTATTTCCTGTAAAGGCAAAAGGAGAAGTTCTGTTTCTGTCCGTATTGTCCAGAAGGATCTCAGGGATCTTTCCTACAACGTTTAATTTTAATTCTGTTTTTTCCTCAGGGCTTAATTTTCCGTTGGTTACTTTTTCAAGTTCTTCCAGTACACTGAACAGCTGGCTTCCGATAAATACGGAAATGATTGCAGGAGGTGCCTCATTGGCTCCAAGTCTGTGGTCGTTGCTTGCCGATGCGATGCTGGCTCTCAAAAGGTCAGCGTATTCATATACAGCCTTGATGGTATTCACGAAGAAGGTAAGGAACTGTAAGTTTTTCTTAGGATTTTTTCCCGGACTTAAAAGGTTTTCTCCGGTATCTGTTGCTAAAGACCAGTTGTTGTGCTTTCCGCTTCCGTTTACTCCCGCGAATGGCTTTTCGTGGAACAGGATATGGAAGTGGTGTTTGTGGGCTACTCTTGCCATGATGTCCATCAGTAAAGAGTTGTGGTCTACCGCAACGTTTACTTCTTCAAACATCGGAGCCAGTTCAAACTGGTTGGGTGCTACCTCATTATGTCTTGTGGTTACCGGAATTCCCAGTTTCATACATTCTATTTCCAACTCTTTCATAAAGTTCATTACCCTGGTAGGAATAGAACCGAAATAGTGGTCATCAAGCTGCTGTCCTTTTGCAGGAGAATGTCCTAATAATGTTTTCCCTGTGATCACAAGGTCAGGACGTGACTGGTATAATGCAGAGTCAACTAAGAAATATTCCTGCTCCCATCCTAAAGTAGGAGTTACCTTCGTTACGTTTTTATCAAAATACTGCATTACATTGGTTGCAGCTTCGTCAACAGCATTCAGAGCTCTTAAAAGCGGTGCTTTATAATCTAAGGTTTCTCCTGTGTAAGAAATAAAGATCGATGGGATACAAAGGGTAGTTCCCATGATGAATGCAGGGGAAGTAGGATCCCATGCCGTATAACCTCTTGCTTCAAACGTATTTCTGATTCCTCCGTTCGGGAAAGAAGAAGCATCAGGTTCCTGCTGGATCAGTAGGTTTCCGCTGAATCTTTCAATTGCTCTGCCTCCTTCAATCGGGGTAAAAAAAGAATCGTGCTTTTCCGCAGTAGTTCCCGTCAAAGGCTGAAACCAGTGCGTATAGTGGGTCACTCCTTTGCTCATCGCCCAGTCTTTCATTGCCACGGCTACCTGGTCTGCAATATGTCTCTGGATCTTGGTTCCTTTCTTTACAGCATCCATAATAGACTGGAATGCTTCCTTTGTAAGATATTCTCTCATGGTTTCTTCTGAGAAAACATTCTGACAGAACAGCTCTGACAGTTTCACGGGAACCTCAACAGAGTTATCTCTTCTGAAGTCCTTAAATGGAAGGGTTTCTAACGCTTTGAATCTTAAAGTTGACATAATAAGGTTATTTTTACAGGGCAAATTTACAAAAAAAATGATTCAAAAATATTTTTACCCTAATAAAATAAGGGGTTGTCTTGTTTTTTATGAAAATTTAGCGTTGTTTGGGTGTTTTTTTATAGGGTGTAGGTGTTTTATTGTCGCTATATACCGGGAAAAGTGGAGCTAATGCTGATTTTTAAAATCTTTTCTGAAAATTAACAGGAATATGGGCAGAAAAATAAGAAATGACCAGAGAGTGTCTTTTAAGCATTCCGTATCGTAAACATGGAAAGTATAAAGTAAGGTATTCGTTACAATGATAGTCAGAAGGTAAGCCCAACCCTTTTTGGAGAAAATACTTTCCGTTATGAAAAACATAACCAGCATCTGAGCGACAATGATGAGCGGAAATCGTTCAAACATTCCATAGATTCCGGGGAAGAAGGCAAACAGCATTACTTTTATTATATGAAAGAAATGGGGTTCTTCATCAAATTCAAATAAAAAGAACACTGCTCTTACAGGGTAATATATAAAAATATGACTAAGCCATATCTTCCAGAAAAGAGGAATTTTTTTGAGTATGTTTTTCATTCGGCTGATTAGTTTACAGCAGAAGACCTGCCGGAATATAAATATAAGAAGAAGTCCCCATATTTGAAACACCTCTTTCCTGATGCAGGTTTAAACAACTTATTAAAAGATAGTTAAAATAAGTTGAGCGGAGATTTTGTATATTTGTGTGAAATTTATTTTATGACAAATTCTAGAGCAAGAGAAACAACAGAGGCTATTGAAAGATTATACATCTCTATGAGACATTTATTTTATAGAGGGTTTTTCAAGCCGGGAGGTGTTTCGGGAGAGAGCATCAGAAGCTTGCTGAAAACAATTAATCCGGAGATTTACGGTTCCATGAATATTCCCAATAAGCTGGAACTTGACGGTTTGATGTATGTTTTAGACAGGCTTCCGGAAGGGATCGAGGAATGTGCTTTTATTCATCTTACGTCAGATGAAGGGTTTGATAAAGGAAGTTTCGAACCTATTGTTCCTAAAAAGAGAAGAAGAAACTGTTATAGAATAGACGAACACCAGATGAATATTGAGGTTCTTTTGGGCCGTTCCGAAATTTATGACATTCTTACCCACCTTACCTTCTTATTTATAGAAGCTGATAAAATCCGTAATCTGGCTTTCATCCAGGATGAAAACTGGAAACCTACGCGTGCCTTCAAGATCATTGAAGAAGTGGTGAAAGGCGAAAAGAAATTCAGCAGAAAGGAAAAAGAAGTGGCATTAATCCACCTTTCATCTTTAATAGGAAGAACTTTTGCCGAAACATTAAGCGCTTATAATACTTTCGGGGATGATCAGAACCCTGACCGTCTGTTCAAGATTATCTACAACTTAGGAAAAGTAAGTCTTGAAGATGCCAAACAGACCAGAGAAAGAGAAATTCAGTTCAGCGCTATATTAAAGGAAAGGGTAGGACACCACTATTTCGGGGAAAAATGGGCAAATAAAGTAAAAGAAGTCCTGTTTGATAACGATCTTCATATGCGTCCGCTGCACATTATTTCTGCCAATATGCACTCTGTAAAGAATATGCTGTATGCCAATGATGCACTGAAGAAAAAACAGACCAAAGAGGTAGATTATAAACTGTACGGAGATATTTCCGATAAAAAAGAACTTCGCGACAAGGTTTCCAAATATGCTTTGGATGAAGGGATGATCTACATTAATGATAAGAGCGGAAGTAATATTGATGTTCAGATTATCGATCTGAGCAAGACCGACCTTAAAAACACTCCGTTCGGAGATCTGAAGTTCGGAGGGGATGATGTGGTGATGGTTTTTGATTACGCCTTCGGTGAGCAGGCCTATGAAGTAATGGATGAACTGCTGAGACCTTACGAACATAAGGGAGAAGTATACATGATGAAAGTAAAGTCTGTGTCCATTATGGGGAAAGCCGGAATTCTTGCCGGCGGAAAAGGGGATATTATGATTCCTACCTCTCATATTTTTGAAGGAACGGCAGATAACTATCCTTTTGAAAATGCCCTGAAGCTTGATGATTTTAAAGATGATGAACTGAAAGCCTTTGAAGGCCCGATGATCACTGTTTTAGGAACATCACTTCAGAACAGGGATATTCTTTCCTATTTTATGAATACTTCATGGAAAGCAATTGGTCTTGAAATGGAAGGTGCGCATTATCAGAAAGCTATTCAGGTAGCTTCCAAGATCAGACACCATATTTCACCGGATCTGTTTGTAATGTATGCTTATTATGCATCGGATAATCCGCTGGAAACAGGAAGTACGCTTTCTTCAGGAGGTTTAGGTCTTACAGGAGTAAAACCAACGTATCTGATTACTTTGAGAATCCTTGAAAAAATTCTACAAAGCGGAAAGAAAGAAATTTCGGCTAAAAAATAATTGTAATTAAAATTATAAAAATCAACCTCAGATGTTTTTGCATTTGAGGTTTTTTGTTTTTAGATCTAAATATTTAAAGGGGTAATATATAAAGATCCGGTAGAAAAATTCAGAAAAATCTGCATAACCTGTCCAATCATAGAGTTAAAAACAACTCTTTAATTACTTATCTTTAGGTAAATCAAAATATCAAAATCATGAGCTCAGCTTCACAATTAGCTAAAAGATTCAGAGAAGTCCTGCTGGATGGTCTCTGGATTGCGAATACCAATTATAAAAACCAGCTTTCTGATGTTAGCTGGGAACAGGCGGTCACAAGAGTAGGCACTTTAAATACGATAGCTATGCTCACCTTTCATATTCATTATTATATTGCAGGAGTTAAGAATGTGCTGGAAGGGGGTGAACTCGAAATAAAAGACCAGTTCAGTTTTGATCTCCCGCCTATTGAATCTCAGGAGCAGTGGGAAGAACTTTTAAATAAACTGTGGACAGATTCAGAAAAATTTGCCGTATTGGTTGAGCAGATACCCGATGATAAAATAGATGAGGTTTTCGTGGATGAAAAATACGGAACCTACCGAAGAAATATAGACGGGATGATTGAGCATGCTTATTATCATTTGGGACAGATTACTTTGATCAGAAAATTGCTTTCCGGTATTTAAAGCTGAATACCTGTCCTTTTATTTTGTATCTTCATTGTACAGAAAATATTAAAAATGCTTATCAATCAGTCTCTTATATCAGATATAAAATCCATTATCACAAAGTCGAAAGATAATGTGATTCGGGCTGTGGATCATCAGCGTACTCTGATGTACTGGCATATTGGCAGGAGAATTTTTGAAGAGGAACAGGAGGGGAAGGATAGGGCTGATTATGGAACCTTTCTTATTAAATATCTTTCAAATCAGCTGCATCCCGAATTCGGAAGTGGTTTTTCGGTGAGGCAGATTAATCTTTATCGCCAATTTTACCGTACTTTTCCAATTGTGCATGCACTGCGTGCGCAATTGAGCTGGACGCAGTATAAGCTGCTTTTAAGTGTTGATAATGAAGATAAAAGAGAATTCTATATTGCAGAAACTGTCAAAAATAACTGGACTTCCAGACAGCTTGAACGCCAGATTTACAGTAATTTATATGAAAGACTTTTGCTGAGTAATGACAGGGAAGCTGTTCTGGCTGTCGCTAAAAATGAAAAACTGCCTTCTGATGCCAGAGAAATTATTAAAGATCCTATGGTATTGGAGTTCCTTGGGCTAAAAGCAGATTCCTCTTATTATGAAAAAGATCTGGAGCGTTCAATTATTACCCATCTACAGGATTTCCTGCTGGAACTGGGTAATGGTTTCTCATTTGTAGCCAGACAGAAAAGAATACATATTGAAGGGGATGAGTTTTTTGTGGATCTGGTTTTTTATAACAGGCTGCTGCAATGTTTTATCATTATAGAGATTAAAACGGCCAGACTGACGCATCAGGATATAGGGCAGCTGCAGATGTATGTTAATTATTATGACCGTGTGGAGAAACTTCCCCATGAAAATCAGACCATCGGTATTTTACTCTGTGCCAGTAAAAATGATGCGGTTGTAAAATTCACACTGCCGGAAGACCGGAAACAAATTATTGCAAGCCAGTATGAACTGTATCTGCCAACAGAAAAACAGCTTCTGGATGAAGTAAAAAAAGAACTGGAAAATTTTGGAAATGAACATGAGGTCTAATTAATACCGATGCAAAAAATATAACAGAAAACATTTAACCAACCAGATAAAAATCAATCTAAAACCATAATGAACAGAATAAAACCTCAGATAGCCCCTTGTTTGAGGGTTTTATTTAATTTACCTACCTTTAGAAAAAATAAATTTTAAATGAAAAAATCGGTTGCAATCCTTTTTGCGTTTATCATTTCACAATTTCAGGCCCAGCAGGGTGCCTACTATCAGCAGGCAGCGAAGTACAAGATGGATATTGATGTTAATGCTGAAAAATTTACCTACCAGGGAACCCAGACTTTAGAATATACCAATAACTCACCGGATGAACTGAAGGAGGTGTATTTCCACCTGTACTGGAATGCTTTTAAACCCAATTCCATGATGGATCAGCGGGTGGCAGGCCAGGGGAAAAACGGAGATTCCAGGCTTCAGAAAGACGGTATTTCAAGACTGGCTTCTATTCCTAAAGAGGAAGAAGGTACTCAGAATATTCACTGGATTAAACAGAATGGGAAAAATCTGAAGTTTGAGATCCAGGAAACGGTAATGAAAGTATACCTGGCAGAACCTATTAAGCCTAATTCCACAACGACTTTCACTATGGATTGGGATGCTGTCATTCCGCAACAGATCAGAAGAAGCGGTAGAAATAATAAAGAAGGGGTGGATATGACCATGACCCAATGGTACCCGAAGATTGCGGAATATGATTATGACGGATGGGCAACCTTTGATTATATCGGAAGAGAGTTTCATGCTCCGTTTGCCGATTTTGAGGTAACGATAAAGATCAACAGAGATTATGTGGTAGGAGCCGGAGGAATTCTTGAAAATCCTTCTGAAGTGAAAGGCTATACAGCAGATGCTAAAATTAAAGCCGATAAAAACAAAAAAGCAGTCTGGAAGTGGACGGCAAAAAATATACTGGATTTTGCATGGAGTGCAGACAGGGATTACTCGGTAGAAAGTTTTGATGTTCCTGAAGGTCCGAAAGTGTACCTGGTATACCAGAAAAATGACAAAACAAAAGTATGGGCCGAAGCACAGCCTTATCTTACAAAATATTTCCAGATGATGAATACGCATTTCGGAAAATACGTTTATCCTGCCTACGCCTTTATTCAGGGTGGAGACGGTGGAATGGAATACGGAATGTGTACCATGATTCTGGGAGAAGCTAAAAGCATTAAAGACTTAATGGGGCTGATGGCCCACGAAGGTGCCCATTCCTGGTATCAGCAGATGCTGGCCACCAATGAACCGATGCGCCCGTGGATGGATGAAGGGTTTACCAGTTATGCAGAAGGATTTGTGATGCACCAGCTATTTCCTGAAGACCTTCCCAATCCTTTTTATAAAACCATAGATGCTTACAGAAAGTTCCTTAAAAAAGGGATTGAAGAACCGGCAGTATGGCTGGGCGACCATCATGATAACGGGACTTCCTATACCTATGCCTCTTATGTAAAAGGAGAGTTGTACCTGGTACAGCTGGGGTATATCATGGGAGAAGAGAACCTGGCAGAAACACTGAAACAGTATTACGACCAATGGCACCTGAAACATCCGTCAGACAGGGATTTTCTCCATATTGCGCAGAAAGTTTCAGGAATGGATCTTAAATGGTTCCATCATTACTGGATCAATACAACAAAAACGATTGATTACGGCATTAAGGAGGTGAAGTATGATGCAAAGTCTACAACCATTACACTGGTTAATAACGGGCAGGTTCCTATGCCGGTAGACTTCAGTATTGTGACTGCCGATAAAAAAATTGTCAACTATCAGATTCCTGTAAACCTTACCCACACATGGAAAGGAAAAGATATCTACGGTGATCTGAAAATTCAGCCTTACTGGCCGTGGACACAGAAAGAATATACATTTACTATTCCGTATACAAAATCACAGTTAGCAGCACTGGCTGTCGATTTCAGTCAGAGAATGGCCGATGTCAACCCGGAGGACAACTTTATTGAAGTGAAATAACCGGAAAAAATTAAAAAGGGGAATATTTTTGAATGTTCCCCTTTTTTAATGCGTGAATTTTACCGTTTACCATATTATTTCCGGCTGGCAGTCTTCAGAAGACCTGATGCAGAATGGCCGTGCCGTGCATGGGTCAGGCGGACATACAGTTCCGGGGCATAAGGCAGGTACTCCGCTTGGCATCGGGCAGGAAACATAATCACCGCCATGAATGGTTTTTAACCCTTTTCTCGAAAGTTTCTTTAAATTTTTCATAATAACTCATTGTTTGGTGAGTGTCAAATGTAAAGAATTATAATGAGAATTAATAGTCCCGGTAAGCAAATGAGGAATGTTTTTTAGTAAATGCAGCCGGAATTCTATTAAATGCGTTACCGGCAACCATTAAATTAATGGTAATATTGATTATATTTTAAGGAGAAAGCCTTATTTTTACAATCCTTTTTTTAACCCGTAACTGTTTAGAAAATCAAATGAATTCAATCGTCATCAACGTAGGAAACAGCAACATAAGATTCGGACTTTTTAACGGAGACAACTGTGATATTTCATGGGTGATCAATACCAAACCGTACAGAACGGCAGATGAACTGTATGTACAGATGCTGATGCTGTATCAGACCTACAAAATAGAGCCTGCGGAGATCAGTAAGGTCATTATAGGATCAGTGGTACCTCAGCTTACCAAAGTGATCAGCTCGGCCATTAAAAAAATTCATGGTATTCTGCCGGTGATTGTAGACCGTAATACCCCTTCGGGAGTTCAGGCAAAATCCAAACAGATGGGAACGGATATTTATGCCAACCTTGTGGCGGCTCACAATATGTATCCGAACAGAAAGAAAATCGTGATTGATTTCGGAACAGCCCTTACAGCAAGCTGCGTGGCTGAAAACGGAGAAACATTAGGCGTGATCATCGCTCCCGGAATTGTAACCTCTCTGAATTCCCTTATCAGCCATACGGCCCAGCTTCCCGAAATTGAACTGAAAAAACCTAAATCTGTATTAGGACTGGATACGGTAACCTGCATGCAGAGCGGAATGGTTTACGGATTCCTGGGAATGGTGGAAGGTTTTGTAGACCGCATCAACGATGAGGTGAATGATGACTGCTTCGTTGTGGCAACAGGAGGAGTTTCTCATGTTTATAAGCCTTTGACTGAAAAAATCCATGTGATGGACAGGCTGCATACCCTGAAAGGACTTTATTTCTTAGGAAAAGATCTTTAATTTTTATAATCCATGTCATGAAAAAACTCAGTGAATTTCCGGAAATAAAAACAGAAAGACTCATTCTGTCGCAGCTTAAAGAGGAGGATCTTGATCTTGTAACAGAATATCTTCAGAACAGGATCTTTTCAGATCTTACATCCAATATTCCGTATCCTTACACAAGACAGGATGCAGAGTTCTGGCTGAAAATGTCCGGTGCAGCATTTGATAAAAATACAGGCTATACATTTGCCGTCCGGAATAAAGAGGGACAGATCATGGGAGCCATCGGCCTTCATGACAGGGATGATGATAAGGCGGAACTGGGGTATTGGATGGGAATACCTTTCTGGAACAAAGGCTATATTACAGAAGCCGCTAAAGCAGTAATTGATTTTGGATTTAAAGAACTTCATGTCAATAAGATTTATGCTACCTGTTTCCTTCATAATCCGGCTTCAGGCAGAATTATGGAAAAGGCAGGTATGGAGCAGGAGGCTCTTTTGAAGCAGCACCTTAAAAAAGATGATGAGTATTTCGATGTGATGATGTATTCTGTCTTCAGAAAATAATTCCGATTTTAACTTTTCGTGGAAGTAGGAATCAAATCTTAAAATACCTCCATGAAAATACCTTACTCATTTTTTGCACTGATTATCAGTATGTCGGTTTTTTCGCAAACGAAGCTGATCGCTTTTAAAAGCCACAGCGGAAGTTCGGAAAATTTTACCAAAGCAGTTTCTGAAGATCTTTTTGATGCCAATTTTTCCAATCTTGGCGTTGTGCCTCAAAAATTTGTACAGGATGCAAGACTCGATTCGGTGATTATCCTTAATGAGAATGAAGCCATTCTGGTGACCAGTACTTCCGATAAACTTGTACCCAAAGACAAGAGAGATAACAGAAAAATATGGACTCCCGGAAGAGAGGTCGTACACAATACCCTTTTTTCCAGGAAAAATATAGACAGCGTGAAACAGGTCCTGAAAAGAGATTATTTCTTCATCAATGACGTAGACAGTGTCATTTTTGTGGAATATGATAAAAAAAGTAAAACCTATAAACCCATAAGGCCTGCTGCTGTAAAACCGGCTAAAGAAAAGAATGAAAAAACCAGAGGAGGTCTTTTACTCGGAGTTCTGATGATTTCCGGAATTTCAGGGCTGTACAGCTGGAAGAAAAACAGGAAAAAATAATGAGCAGGAAACTTTTCTGCTGGGCCGGAATTTTCTTTCTGCTGTTCATGCTTTTTTTTCCTCTGGATTTCTTCGGGAACTTTCAGAAACAGATCTCACAGTTTCTATTCGGTGATCTTACAGGGTGGGTGATGAACGCTCTTTTCGGAATTGAAACTCCCAGGATTGATTTTTCTTCGGACAGTGTTTCCATGCTCGTTCTTATTGGATTTTTATTGATATTATCAGCCGTTATCATGCTTCTGATCGAGCGGAAGTATATTGATAAGGTTCTCTGTTTTTCTAAAGAGCCGGTAGCTTTATATCTGGCTGTAATTCTGATGAAATATGGCTTTGATAAGGTTTTTAAAGCCCAGTTCTATCTTCCGGAACCCAATATTCTTCTTTCCCGTTTCGGAAATATGGACAGGGACATTCTGTTCTGGAGCACGATGGGAACTTCGCGGTCTTATTCCATATGGAGTGGCGGTGTAGAGTTGTTAGCCGCTCTTTTGATCCTTGTTCCCCGTACAAGAATTATGGGACTGCTCGTCAGTGCCGGGGTTTTTATGAACATCCTAGCCATCAATATCGGTTTTGATATTTCTGTGAAGCTTTTTTCCCTGATCTTACTGCTGATGACGGTTTATACATTGAAAGATGACTGGATTACGCTGTTCCGGTTTCTGGTGCTGAAAAAAGAAGTGAAACCGAATGAAAATATTGAAGAACAGACTGTTTTCCGGCCGTTAAAGGTATTTCTTAGAACTGTTTTTATTGGTTCTTCACTGGTTCTGATCCTGTTTCCCTACATCAGTTCCGGAAACTATAATGATGATCAGGCAGAAAGACCTTTTATTCATGGAGCTTTCAGAATCACGGATGAAAGTTCAGATCTTCAGTATATCTTTTTCCACCGTAATCATTATCTGATTCTGATGAATAAAAAAGAAGAAATGAAAGATTTTCATTATGTTGCGGCTTCCGGAAATCAGTTGATTCTTGAAGACTATAACGGTAAAAAAATACATGCAGATATTGCTTACCGAAAGAAAGACAGCCTTCTGATCCTCGGTTTAGAAGGAAAAACGGTGGAGGCAAAAGAACTGAACTGGAGAAAAATGAATGCCTTACGGCCTCTTTTTCATTCAGCAATAGAAAAAATAGAATAGGAAAAAATAAGCTTGACATTCACCGGAAAGTTTCCTGGATATTACAATAAACCTTCAGGTGTTTTCAGGCTGCAAAAACTTCCCTCTTCCAGCCTTCGTCTTTATTACCTTTATCTTTTGCTTTTAAAAAACTCTTTAACGATCGCGGAACACTCATGTTCCATAATTCCGGCTACCATTTCCGTTTTGGGATGAAGGGAAAGATGCTTGTTGATGAAACCCCGCTGTTCGTCTCTGGCTCCGATCACCACTTTGGAAATCTGCGACCATGCAAGCGCACCTGAGCACATTACGCAAGGTTCAAGGGTGACATAGAGCGTACAGTTTTTCAGATATTTTCCTCCGAGAAAATTGGCTGCTGAGGTAATAGCCTGCATTTCCGCGTGAGCTGTCACATCATTTAATGTTTCGGTAAGATTGTGAGCCCTTGCAATGATCCTGTTGTTGGAAACAATCACACAGCCAATGGGAACCTCATCTTTTTCTAAAGCGGTTTCTGCTTCCTGCAGCGCCATTTTCATATAATATTCGTCGGTAAACATGTTCTTTTAATCGAGCGTTAAGGTGAAAGGAATTTTGAAACGTGATCTCACAGTATCTCCATTAACAATAGCCGGAGAAAATTTTTCGGAAATAGAATATAATGCAATTTCTGCCTGTCTGTTAAAGGTGAAATTATCTCCCTGAGCATGTACATTGCTGATGCTGCCGTCTTTTTCAACAATGAAAGCAACGCTGGTTTTTACGGTTTTTACCTCGGTATAGACACCTTCCGTGTAAAGGAGGTCGGCTACTTCCTTTCTCAGGATATTAAGGCCGCCGGGATAATCTGCCTGTTTTTCAACGTTGGCAGGTTTGTCGGGAGCAGTGTGAGACATGTTTTTCTGTTTACCGATTCCCTGGAGGTCTTCCAGATTTCTCACTTTTAATAAAGCTCCGATAAGAGCGATATTCTCAATGCTGTCCATCTTTTTCATGAAAAGCTGATAATCACTTTTAATCCCGGCTTTTACAAAAGTATTGGTCTCTGCATCAAACTTCTTTTTAAATTCAGAATTCAGCATCATCCTGTGTTGGTTATAATAATTCTTCACAAGTCTGAACTCTTCTTTCTGCTGCGAAAAGCAAAATGAAGACATGAAACAGCATAGGCAAAGTAATAATGCTTTCAAGATGGTATATTTATGTAAATATAGCTAAAAAATATGAGATCAGGTATCTGTTGATCAGCTTTCAAGATAACGGTTCAGAGACTCCTGAAGATGGGCACGGATGTCATCAACTAAACATTTAGGTTCTAAAACGGTTACCTCTTTTCCATAGGAAAGAATTTCCTGCATAAAATCGTAAGTAGGATGAAGGAAGAACTCAAAATAGATCTCTTCTGGTGTTTCTCTGGTTTCTTTCTGCGACTGGTGAAGCGGAAAACTTCTGATGTATTCTCCCTGATGGCGGCTGCATTTCAATACAATATTCTGGGGTTTCTGCTTAGCCAGGTTCATCACCCCGAAAGCGTTTTTGAAATGTTCTCTGAAGTTGTAACTGTACTTTTCCCGGAATTTGTTTTTGGTCACATCAAGATAATTCACCCTGTCCAGGCCAAATGATTTTAATGTTTTATCTTTGGTATCCATCGCAATCAGGTACCATCTGTCTTTGGATTCTTTTAAAGCCAGAGGATGAACTTTACGGGAAGTCATCAGTTTGTTTTTGTAATTATAATGCTCAAAAGTAACTACCCTTTTGTTACGGATCGCGAAGAACAGATCATAAAAATGTTCAATTCCGGTAGGTTTTCTGCTTTCGAAAAAGATAAAGTCTGAAAAGTCCGGATGAAGATTTAATGCATTGCTTACCTGAAAAGATTCAAGTAACTTCTGATTGTATTCGTCCACTTCCATGATCGGGCGGCTTTCTATATAATAACGGTTGTCGCCTTTTTTCTTGTTATGGATAGAAAGGTTAAAAAGATCGGATATCTCACGGATGTCGCGCTGAAGGGTGCGGATAGAGTAGCTCTTGATCTCCGCATCCTGAAATTCAAAAGAGTTCAGAAGGTATTCTTCCAGCTGTGGATAAGTAGCGGGAGAGCTTTCTAATCTTTTGATGATTAAGGCATATCTTGTCAGATAAAAATCTTTTTTCATGAGTTTATTTTTTTGGTTCCGTCTTTCCTGCAACCTGTGAAAATCACGGTAAGCAGGCAGACTTAATGGCTAAAGTTCTATGTAACAAATATATGTGCTTAATGCGACAAAACGTGTCGTATTTTATTTTTTGTAGATAAGATTTGAAACTTTTTTTTCCGGTTTTTCAAAATCAAAATGCTGTTGACTGAAATATTCATAGAATTTAATCCATGATCTAGGGGAGCTCCGTAGGAGCGACCTGATAATTATATTGATGAAGATGAGGTTATCAGTGAACTTTAATCAATACGTATAACTAAAAGTAGCTTCCCGCTTTCCATGTTGTATACTTAAACTTTTTACCCCGGACTCAGGATCATTTAAAGTAAAGTTTTCAATATAATTGATCACTCAGTATATCATTTTAAAGATCTTCAATAGAATCTATTGCTAAAAATTCTTCTAAAGTACGGTTATAAAATACAGGTTCTGTTTCATCATACCTGAAAAGAAAGATAGATCCGTTTTTGTGCCCGTTTCCTGCGTAGATACAAATGATATGGCCTACCGGTGTTGTTGCAAAAGGAAGATATTCTTTGGGAATATGCTGTTCCGTTACCTGGAAACTGTCAATACTTTCTTCCATACGGGAATTTCCATGCTTTATACTGTCTAAATCATAGGAGTTTTCCCCAATCTCAAGAATACCTCCGTTATATTTTAAATAGAGTTTTTTTAGATTTTCAGGCATGATGATGCCGAATTGCTTTTCAAAATGCCTGATATCTTCAGGGGTAACAGGCTGTTCCTGCTCTGTGATTCTGGTTTTCATGATGATTTTAGTGTATAAATTTATACGAAATTGAGGACAAACCCTTCATTTTCCAGCATTTTGACTATTTCATTCTCTTTTTCATACACCATAGGTACTGTAATCTGATCGCAATCTCTGTAATCTTCTAAATAAGGGAGAATTTCTTCAGATGAAGGAATAATATCCATATTTCTTAACACAGACAATGCTTTTAAAATGGTAATGTCAGGATTATTTTCTCTTTTGATTATTATTTTCATAAAGCCTGATCATTTATTGTATTTCATAAACCGTCATTGTTCCGTATTCATTATCCTGCCGGCTGTTATAGGATTCATTAAATATAAAGAGTTCGGGAATTCTGTCATTGTTGATATCCATACTGTTAAAGGTGATCCAGTCCATGGATTCATAATGACGTACCGGTAATTTTATTTCGCTGTATCCTTTTTTGTACAGAAAATAATCTTCTCCTTTTTTTCTGATCTGATAATCTTTTGTATCCCGGCTGACCGTTTTATCCGGATAGTTTTTAAAATCCAGATTCATTAGTTCCGACTGAAATTTCAAAGTCCTGAACATCTTCGTTGAATTATTTTCTTTAATGAAAGGCAGAATGTCTGTGCTGTCTTTAAGAAAAATACCGTTTTTCCAGACTTTAAGATGATTGTCGCCCCGATATATGCAAAACAGGCTGTCATTGGTAAATACTTTTGCATCATCACCATACGTCTGCTCTGTAAAAATCTTATTTATTTTCAATGGTTTGGGAGATTCTGTAACAGTCTCTTTTTTGCATCCGATGAATACGGACAGTATAAAAATGAAGACATATTTCATGGTTTTATTTTAGTTGACGGAATATTACAAAAAAAACCGCAACTTTTGATGTTGCGGCAGAATAAAATGTTCATAGTTGCCTGCATGGGAAATACCGGCTGATATATATAAAAATTTTAAACACAGTTCCGGCTGTCCGTCATTTTGTGAATGGTGATTTCAAAGGTATAAAGGATGTTTAATGAGACTGTTAGGCATTGCGAGAAATTGCAAAAAGTGATGAACAGTACCGGAACCTGTTATGTTTAAAATTGTCTGGGTGCGTCTTCGTCAAGAATATCTTCTTCAAAATCTTCCTTAAAAAAACGTTCAATGTCATTGAGATAGTTTTCGTAATCCATCTCAGCATTTTCGATGTCGCTCCATTCTATGGTATAGAGATCGGTATCGAAGGCTATATCCGGGTTGTGATCTGGTGTTTCCATATGAGATGATTTAAGGTTTTGCGGGCATATTTCAGGTTGTCCCGTATAAATTGATGTTGAATTCAAAAGCTTTTAAAAGTTTTTTAGATGATTATTTTTTTGTCTTTATTTATATTCCAAAGGTATCCGTGGAAAACGACAAAACTTGACGTATTAAAAATCTTTTTTTACTTTTTTTATATTTTGTTTCTGATCAGCTTCTGTACAATCTGATTCAGGGTTTCGCGATGGTCGTCAATGTAGCTTAGTCCTGCCTGAATGAGATTTTCAATATTGGATCTTTTTACATTATCCATTGCCGGCGACGCGTTTTTTAGAGAAGGATTCAGGCGGTAATAATTCTTCTGGTTTCTCAGTCCCAGTGTCTGGAACATCTGGCATAGCTGGTAATCTACGGTTTCCGCATTCGCAGACATCAGAATATCAATAATGGGATTTACCCAGCCGATCTTTCCTGCTTTCTCCATTTTCTTAAAAGGATAGGGTCTGGATTCAATTCCTGTTCCGATAGAAACAATGATCATATCGTTTACGGTGGGATGATTGGCTTTCTGGTGGTTTTTCAGAACCGCGGCAAAAGGAATCTTTCTTGCTTCGGCATAGGCGCAGAGTGCCGGATTGTTGGCAAACATTCCCCCGTCGATCAGGCTGAAGATCTGCCCGTACATCGATTTTATCTGTACCGGTCTGAAATAAGTAGGAGCAGCAGAGGTTGCCCTGCAGACATCTTTTACATAGAAATTATCTGTGCTGAGGCGCGCATCCCAGGAGTTGAAAAGCTTTGCTCTCCTGTTTTCTATATCATAGCTGGTAATTAAACATGGTTTTATAAATTCTTTAAGTTCAAGGTGTCCAAAAAAATCATTCAGGTTTTTTTCAAGTGCTTCCTGGGAGATCTTTTCGTTCAGCAGACCGAACGGGTTCAGCAGTTTTTCCCAAAAAGAGACCTGAAATATATCTCCGCCCTTCTCAGCATATAATTCCAGTCCTTTCTGGATAGAATATTTTGCTTTCCGGTGTTCATCAGGACATAGGATAATAGAAGCAATCAGCCCTCCGGTACTACTTCCGGCTACCAGGTCAAAATAATCCCCGAGTCTGGCACCCGGATTATCATAATGCTGAAGCTGCTCTTCTATGTAACGCAGAATAATACAGGTGATGATTCCTCTTATTCCGCCTCCGTCCAAAGAAAGAATGGTTGTCTTTTTCATGATGTTTTTGTTGGTTTTTAAAAAAAATAACAGGTCCAGAGACAACTAAAACCAACAATCTGCCGGTGAAGCTGATGCTGGTTTTAGTATTGAGATCTCAGGTAACTAACATTTTTCCTGTGAAACAAAGGTAGGCCGGGGAAGCGACAGAACTTGTCGTATTTTATTCAGTTTCAAATAAAAAACTAAAAAATTACATACTGCTGCTGGTCTTTTGCCATCTTAGAAAGTGTTCTCCAGCTGGTTTTTACCACACCTTTTTTAGTCCGGATATTTCTCTTTTCAAAATGGGGGAGGTCTTTAAAGGTTTTCCAGTTTCCGCCCCAGTCCCAGCCATGTCTGGCAAAAATCTTTACACATTCGTACCAGTCGGCTACTTTGTCATTATCCCAGTCTTTGGCCGTATCCCAGCTCGCTGTTTTACCGTCAATGATCAGGCAGATGTCTACCGCCAGTCCGTAATTGTGGATGCTTTGCCCTGCTTTGGCATTCGTTACTTTTTTTCCGGAAGTGATTCTTCCGATGGCATACAGCTTTTCCTGTTCTTCCATAGATCTCAGTGCCTGTGTAATTCTTACTTTGGCCCTGCCGGTAAGAGCTTTATCACACGCTCTGATGATCTGTTTTACTTCTTCTCTTACTTCAGGGTGAAGGGTGCCGATTCTTTCCGATGTTACTTTATCCATGATCTTTTTGCTATTACGATTATGAAACAAAAATATAGACGCAGAACGACAGGACTTGACGTGTTTTATTTTTTCTGCCCGGAAATGAAATCAGGTTTACATAAAAAAATAGTAGAAAAAAATGACCTCCAGATTTTTAAAAATCAAATAGAAGTGGTAAATATGAAGAATAGAAAACACAATACCGAATGCATACGATCTTACCTTTTCTGCTGGCTATGGTAGCTGCCATTGTTTTGCTAAATATGTGGGCTGCGAAACTGAAGATTGCCTATCCTGTTTTATTGGTAGTATTTGGCCTGCTTGTCAGCTTCGTGCCCGGTCTTCCGGCTGTAAAGATCAATCCAGATCTGATCTTCTTTATTTTTCTGCCTCCTCTGCTGTTTGAAGCTGCCTGGACGATCTCTTTCAAAGAAATGAAAAGATGGTGGCGGATTATCGGGAGCTTTGCTTTTCTGGTCGTCTTTTTTACTGCATTTACAGTAGCTGTTACTGCGAATTATTTCATTCCCGGATTTAGCATTGCACTGGGATTTTTACTGGGAGGAATTGTATCTCCGCCGGATGCTGTGAGTACGGGGGCCATTATGAAATTTGTGAAAATACCCAATACCACCTCAGCAATTCTGGAAGGTGAAAGCCTGCTGAATGATGCTTCTTCGCTTATTATTTTCCGTTTTGCGCTGGTTGCTGTCGGGACGGGACAGTTTGTATGGCAGGAAGCATCCCTGGATTTTTTACAGATGCTCATTGGAGGACCTGTTATCGGGCTGGTGCTTGCCTGGATTTTTGTACAGGCTCATCAACGCCTTCCTACGGATGCTTCATCAGATATTGCCCTTACTTTAATTGAACCTTACCTTATGTACTGGGTGGCGGAACAGTTTCATTGCTCCGGGGTGCTGGCAGTGGTATTCGGAGGGTTGTATATGTCGGATAAGCGGATGATTTTCTTAAATAGTACCAGCCGGATAAGAGGATACAGTGTCTGGGAAAGTTTTGTATTTATCCTGAATGGAATTGTCTTTTTACTCATCGGGCTTGAGCTTCCTGAAATTGTAGGAGGGCTGCGCTCCGAGGGAATTCCCCTGAGAACAGCCATTCAATATGGAGCTCTGGTAACGGGGATTCTGATCGCTGCGCGTATTGTAAGTTCATATGCAGCCATGATTGCTACTCTGGTATTCAGACCTGCGGTTGCTCCGAAGGCATCTTCTCTTAAAAGACGCCTGATGATGCCGCTTGTTTTGGGATGGACAGGAATGAGAGGGGTTGTATCGCTGGCGGCAGCGCTGGCCATTCCCATTACCCTTGAAAACGGTCTTCCTTTTCCGAACAGGAATCTTATCCTGTTCATCACGTTTGTCGTTATCCTGCTCACCCTTCTGGTACAGGGGCTTACCCTTCCTTATGTGATCCGGTATCTGCGTCCCTTCGATGATTTTATCAATGAAGAAAAAGAAAAACAGGCCAGGCAGGAAATCAAGCAGAAACTGAGACAGCATGTGTATCATTTCCTGAAAAATAAACATGAAAATGAGCTTAACAGCTATGCCGGAATAGAGCGGATGCTGAAACACTGGGAAGAAAAAAATAAAGCCGATGAAGGAGAGTGGATGAATGAAAAAAACAAAGCGGTTTTCATTGAAATGCTGGAAAGCCAGAGACAGTTCCTTTCAGAGCTTAACAAAGATCTGTCGATTGATGAAGAATTGATACGCCATCAGCTCTATCAGATCGATCTGGAAGAAGAACGGATAAAGATGATTTAGCTCCATTACAGACGGATGTAGCCCTGAAAGAGAACTGAATTCTCGAAAAGCAGCGTTTGCTTTTGGCAAGAAAGTTCTAACATCCATCGTTTTTTGAGATTAAAAATTTTAATTAGCAAAATTCATTGTAAGGACAAATTTCCAAACTACAACTGGAATCAAAACCGATATTGGTCCAGCCTCCAAACATATAATTCATCATCTTTTCTAGACTGATGAGTTATGGATACACCTATTAAGTTTTAAGCAAAAAAAATCCTCTGAAAAGAGGATTTTAAAAATTAAATTTTTATAATAATTATTTTTTGAGTGCAAATTTAGCAACTACAGTTTTTCCCTTTTGAAGCTGTAACATATCGCCTTCAATCGTATAACTATCTGTGCTTTTTAAAGCTGCAATAAATTCATTTTCCATTTTAGTCTGGTCGCAAGCCACTTCTTTGCTATTAACATTGGCGAACAATAATTTCCCCGCTTCACCGGTTTGATAATCTCCTTCTACAGTATTACAACCTGTAAATCCAGAAAATCTTGCTAATCCAGAATCTAAAGAAATGAAATAATCTTTATCTGTAGTGTTTGTTACAGCGGCTCCATTCAATTCTGATAAAACCCATTTGTTTTCAGATATTGACAATTTTCCGGTTGCTGGATCTATTGTACCTGCAGGTTTTTCTGCTGATGCAGTGTTAGCACCACCAACCGTAGTGTCTTTTTTAATTGCTGTAGTGTCGTTTGTTGTGTTTGCATCAACATTTGTAGTTTGGTCTTTTTTGCAGCTTGTCATAATTAGTAATGCAAGAGATGAAATAAGATAGACTCTTTTCATGGTAAATTAATTTAAGTTTTTTAAAAATTTGTATCGCAAATGTAATATTAATAATAGTTTTAACGCTATAATTTTCGTTTTTTATTACTTTTTCATGTATATTCGTTTTAAATCATACTCTTTTAATAGCCGCTATTACTACTAATCTGTCGAAGATTTTGTCGCCAAAATAACGGCGATTTAGCTTATAGACGATTTCATTGAGAAAGCTGTAGATTTCTTCTTTTAAAATGATAATTTTGTATCAGATATTCACCATCCGTTATGTATGCTCTGGTAGATTGCAATAACTTTTTTGTTTCCTGTGAAAGGACGCTGGATCCTAAGCTGGAAGGCAAGCCCGTTGTGGTTCTTTCCAACAACGACGGCTGTGTGGTGTCCAGAAGTAAAGAAGCTCAGGACCTGGGAATTCCGATGGCGGCACCGGCTTTCAAATATAAAGAGTTTTTTAAAGAGCATGATGTGAAAAGCTTTTCCGCCAAATTTGAGCTGTATAATTTTAAAAGCCAGCAGGTTATTGGTGTTGCAACCTCATATGTTGACGAAAAGGATTTTGAAGTATACAGTATTGATGAACTCTTTCTGGACCTTGCAAGCTTCAGATATGTTAATATCTACGATTATTGCCTGAAGATTAAAAATGAGATCCGTGAAAAGGCTCATATTCCCGTAAGTATAGGCATTGCACCTACCAAAACCCTATGCAAGGTGGCCAACAGGATTGTGAAAAAATATCCGGATCAGTTTGAAGGCGTTTATATTCTGGATACCCCTGAAAAAATTGAAAAAGCTTTGAAATGGCTTCCGATAGGGGATGTCTGGGGAATCGGGCGGAGACTTGCTGCCAAAATGCATGACAGCGGC
This sequence comes from Chryseobacterium indologenes, assembly GCA_002439165.1. GTDB lineage: Bacteria > Bacteroidota > Bacteroidia > Flavobacteriales > Weeksellaceae > Chryseobacterium > Chryseobacterium indologenes_E. The sequence goes on along the minus strand of DJTE01000048.1, from coordinate 94,203 downwards.
GTTTATAAAGCCTGGGACCTGCTTCAGAAACCTGAAATGTGGGTAAGGAAAATCATGGGAATTCACGGAGTAAGAATGATGAATGAACTGAAAGGAATCCGCCAGCTGGAACTGGATACTCCATCTCCTAAAAAATCAATTGCCGTAACGAGAAGTTTCATGGAAATGCTGACCCAAAAAGAACAAGTCCGAGAAAGGGTGGAAACCTTTGGGATGTACTGCTCGGAAAGGCTCAGAAAACAGAATACCTGCTGTAAAATGGTGACCGTTTTTGTACAGACCAACCGTTTCAGAAAAGATCTTCCCGAATACAGAAACGCAAAGACGCAGATTCTTCCCAATCCTACCAACTCTTCCATTCTGATAGGAAGGGTAGTGAATGAACTCTTTGAAGCTATTTACAGAGAGGGTTTTCACTATAAGAGGGCAGGAGTGATCGTGAATGACTTTGTTCCTGAAGATGAGAGACTGATCAGCCTTTTCGAGGAAGATACCCAGAACCAGCACCTTCCGGTAATGAAGGCAATGGATGCCATGAACAGAAAATTCGGAAAAGATAAGGTCCGTCTTGGAAGTATGAGCGGGGAAAATACATTCGGACGTGCCAAACTCTCCCCGGAATACGAAGCTTTTTTAAAGAATAATACCCTGCCGGAAGCCAATTTCAGATTTCACTAATGATCCGTTTCATTTTTATTTTTACCAATCCGTTAAAAAGAATATTTTTGTGCCCGGTTTCGGAGATTCGAAAGAATATTCCGGCTATTTAAATATTCAAAAACCAGAACTATGAAAAACCTGTTGACAACTTTACTGATATTCCTGTCAGTAGTTTTAACTGCCCAGAATTTTAAAGGAGAAATTACCTATTCCAATACTTATGAAAGTAAATCTGAACAGCTGACGAATGAACAGCTGACGGCAATGCTGGGAACTACCCAACACTATTTTACCAAAAACGGAAATTATAAATCCGAAACAAACGGTACATTCTTCCTTTGGCAAACCTATATTAATAAAGAAAACAGACTTTACAGCAAAATGGCCGCTTCCGAGACGGTGTACTGGAATGACTGCAGCATACAGGGTGATAAAGTTATAAAAGCGGACATCAGAAAAAATGCGGAAACAGTACTTGGAAAGTCGTGTGATGAGATTACTTTAGTCTGCGAAAGCGGAATTCAGAAGTATTATTTCAATACGTCTCTTGCTGTAAATCCGGATCTGTTCAAAAACCATAAATTCGGAAACTGGTATGATTTTATCTCCAGATCAAAAGCTTTTCCGCTAAAAATAGTCATAGAAAACCCTCAGTTTAAAATGACAAGCATTGCGACAAAAGTTGAACCCAAAGATATTCCGGACTCGTTTTTTAAACTTCCGGAAGGAGTAAAGACAGAACAGAGCAAACAGTAAAAACAGTAAATCCCTTCAGTCCAGACAGAGGGATTTTTTTATATGAATAAACGGTATGGGCAGAAGTTCATGAACTCACTTTCTTTCATATTTCCAGTTTCTGCCTTTTCCTTCTGAGATCCACTCCAGAGCCTGTTCCATTCTTTTATGACGGGTAGTTTCTGTCTTGGCATCAGTAATCCAGTTGATATATTCCTTCCTGAATGAGGGTGACGCTTTCTGAAAAACCTGTAAGGCTTTCTCATTGGCATTTAAAGCCGTCTGAAAATAATCCGGGATTTGAGTTTCGGTTTTGGAAGGTGCCGCTTTTTTCATCGTCACTCCCATATCCGTAAGTTCCATTGCTTCCTTAATCGCCTTTTTCAGGAGAGTTTTCGATGGAAGATCTTCCATTTTGGTGATTTTGCCCAGGCTGAACATATTGCTTTTTTCAGCAGCTGTTTCCAGTTCACTGATGGTCTTCATTTCCTGATGAAGCCAGAAGCCGAGGCTGCAGTATTGCTTGAAAGCGGTAATTGAGCATAGAATCTTTCCCTTATACATAAAAGCCGGGAACTTCCATTTGATGGCTTCTTCAGCATCGGGGCAGGTTTCATGAATCGTTTCACGGAGATAATGTAAGATAGGTTTCGCAAAATCCGGGGATTTTTCGATGTATTCATCAACTTGCGCGCTGTATTTTTCCATTATGAGGTTTGAAATAGTTGTACGGTTTCATTAACGAGGAATCTCACCTGGTCCGGCCTTCCCCTGTCGTTCTTAGGATTGTTTGAGTAGCTTCCGGTTTTTACAATGACCATATTGTGCTCCGGAACCATAATGATATACTGCCCCTGAAGCCCGAGGAAATAATAATGTTTAACGGGATTGTCATGATTGATCCACAGGCCCAGCCCATAAATCTCTTTTGATTTTTCAGTAGGTGTGCGCATCTGTTCTATAAAATCCTTATTCAGAATCTGGGTTTCCCCAACTTTGCCATCATCCAGAAATAACTGTCCCAGCCTGGCAAAATCCCTGGCGCAGGCATGAATACAGCAGTACGTTTTTTCCATACCATAATCATCAGTGCTCCAGGCAGCAGGCTGTTCCATCCCCAGGGGAATCCAGAATTTTTCTGATAAATAGTCGGCGAGCGGCTGGCAGATTGCTTTTCTCAGGGCAAAGCCAAGCAGTTGTGTAGATCCGCTCTGGTATTCGAACCGGGTACCGGGCTCTTCTTTGAATTTTCTGGAAAATACCGCTTTTACGAGACTTTTTCCATAATATGCCCTGGCGTTGGGAAGAAAAGGATTATTGTAATCTTCATTCCAGTCCAGTCCGGCTTCCATCTGAGCGAGGTTTTTAAGGGTGACCTGGTTTCCGAATGTTTTTTCTTTAAATTCAGAATAAAAATCAGAGAGTTTCTCATCCATACTTTTAATGATACCTTCTTCAAGGGCTTTTCCAAGAAGCATTACTGTTACTGCCTTTGCCATAGAAAAAGAATTGGTATGGGAAAGCTGGTTGTAACCGTCCCAATACTGCTCGTGGAGAATTTTGCCGTTTTTAATGACAACAAAAGCCGCTGTTCTGGAGTGCTTTAAGTTTTCATTTATTGTTTCAGAAAGCTCTCTTTTGTTGTATTCCGGATCTTCTACCCAGGATCGGGGTTCTCCTGATGCGATGGGATTGCCGGGAAAAAGATTTCCGTCATCAATATAAGCACTTGACTTTCCTTTCAGGTAGGTTTTGGAAATGCCGCTGAATAAGTAGTCGTATCCGAAGAGATAAGCAGCTGCCACACCGAGTGCTGCGCCGCCTATTACATATTTCAATGCTTTCATAGAGGGATGAGTATCAGTCCTGAACAAATTTAAAATAATTTTGATTAGAATTTGAAAATGAGAAAGTAAATACGCTATTTTTGTTTTTATTGATGAAAGAACTATGACCAGAAAACTTATATTACTGATGCTTTCCATGTATTCTGTGCTGATCTTTGCCCAGGGTTATAAAGCCATAGATACCGCAGATTATATGCAGCGGAAAGAGTTCCTGAAAAATTTTGCCGATCATAATGAAGCCTTTATTAAAAAGCTGAAGTCTCAATATTCAGGGAAAACAGGCTCCGGATTATCTAAAGTCTATAAAGAATTCGGTGCCGATTTTGAAAAGCAGGTGAAAAATAAGGATTTTGTTTTCAGATCCGAGTTTGATCCGGCTATTAAATCATTAATAGAACGTCTCCGGAAAAATAATCCCGGAGTCCCGCAGAACCTGAAAATATTGATTGCAAAAGATAATATGCCCAATGCATACTGTCTTGCCGACGGAACCTTTGTTATCAATATGGGTTTGTACAGCTGGCTGGATAACGATGCACAGATCGCAGCCGTAATTGCGCATGAACTTGGCCATAAGATAGATGATCATACCTTTAAAACCGTTTTAGGCATTGTAGAGCAGGACCAGCAGGATAAATCTACGGTCCAGAATATTAAAGAAACCACAGAAAGCAGAAGCCAGAGACAGAATCAGAAAGCTTTTGATCTGTTCAAAAACAGGATCTATAAAAAAAGTGTTGAAAAGAGAAAGCAGGAAATGCAGGCAGATTCTCTGGGATATACTATTTTCAAAAAAAGTGATTTTAATAAAAATGAGTTTGTCAATGCTCTGCAAAAGCTTCAGAATTTTGATACTATTTCTCCCAGAGTCCTTAAAGTGGAAACTTATAAAAAACTATACCATCTTCCAAAGCAGGCTTTTAATGAAAAGTGGCTGAAAAAAGAAGACTTCTCTCTGTATAACTATAATTTCTACAAAGAAAAACTGAATAAGGATTCCCTGGCTTCACATCCGGAAATGACTAAAAGAATAGAAAAACTCAAAAAAATATTCCCTGAACTAAATATTTCGGTGGAGCCTGAAAAACCTTCCGAAACCTATCTGTCATTAAAGAAAACAGCACGGATGGAAATTCTGCCTAACTATTTTCATTCTGAAGATTATGGAGTAGGCATCTATTCTGCGATGCAGTTCCTGCAGGATGAAGAAGATGAAAAATATTATAAAGCCTGGCTGGGAAAATGCTTTGCCAAAATATATGAAGCCCGTAAGAATTATAACCTGAACCGCTATCTCGACAGGATAGAACCCAAAGATCAGAGCGAAAGCTACCAGCAGTTCCTGAATTTTATGTGGAACCTGAGCCTGGATGAGATTAAAAATATCGCGGATTATTATCAGTCCAACGCAGTTGCTTTAAAGTAAAAGGCGGTATTTAATTTCTCTGAATCCTTTTCAAATAGTATACCCGGGTTTTTATTTTTGGATCGCTCACAAATTCTGAGGATTTCGTGGAAAAAAGCTGAAGCCCGATAAAAATAAAAGCTGTCCTGATCGATCAGGACAGCTTTTATTATTTAATAATTCAGTTTTTCCAGGCGGATCTTATTGAATTTCTCTTTTTCATTGAATTCCCGCAGAAGTATAAATCCTTCTTTGGCTACATACGGAATTACAATATAATTATCCTTTTCAGAAATAGGAATGATTTCCTGCTTGAATTTCCCGTCGATCACCGTATTGATAAAAAGATTCCATTTTTTCTGTCTGGTTACCTCGTCTTTCTGATAATCGCGGTAGAAGAAAGCGATATCCTTTCCGCCATTGAGGTATTGGGAGAAGAGGTAATCATTGTTGACCCATTTGGTTTTTTCTTTTTCAAAAACTTTGAGGTCCCTGATCTTAAAGTCTTTGTCTGTGTAAATGTACACCAGATCGGTAGTTTTTGACGCATTGTACTGGCCTTCCGGTTTGTATTTTTCTGCAAGAATTCCTACGCTGCCGTCATTCATAAAATAAAGATCCTTAGTTTGCAGATAATAACCGTTTTCTACAAAACCGGTTCTGTTAATTTTAGGAAGATAGGAAGCCATATCCGGTTTGTAGCTGAGGGTTTTCAGATTAAGGGTAAAATCTGATTTGTTGATGATCATCCGGGCATATCCTGTATCATCATTGCCTTCGTAATTTCTGCCTGTCAGTACTATTTTATCATCAAAAGTTTTGTCATTATCAATGGTGCTGTAATTGGAAATAAAAGTATCTATATACTCAATAGTCCTGTCTGAAGCTCCGGTAACAGGCTTATTGGCAATCTCCTTTCCTGTTTTCATGTCCAGTACAAGAAGGCTGAAGGTTTTCTTACCATCGTCTTCTTTCTTCAGGATACAATACATATACTGATCATCTTTATCTATGGGAGATAAAGTGGAGAAAACTTTTTTATTGCCGTCTGTATTGTATTTATATCTCCATACCTCTTTTTTGTTTCCGTCGAACTTCATCAGGCTGTTGTTGTTGACATACTTCCCGTAATCCTTGTATTCAACGGCGAAATAGCCACCTTCCTTTGTTTCCCCAACAGCGGAAACGTAGTTGTATCCTTTTTCCTTTTTCTCTGCACGGTTCTCTTTTCTCTGGTCCTTCCAGCTTTTAGGTTCATTAATTTCCCTGAAACTTCCGTCTTCGAGGTAGTCGTAATAAACTTTCCGGGAAATGGTATTGGTTTTGGGATCAATCACCATAGATACCGGAGTGAAAATTTCACGGCTTTTCACCAGAGAATAATCCATCATCGAAGGTTTCAGGATAATATGTCCTTTAAAGTCAACATATCCGAGATAGGAAGCCGCGGTAATATCTCCTTCAAATTCCTTGTTGGCAACAGGGTTGAGGTTCTTATCCAGAATAACATATTCAAATTTTTTGGTTTTGTCTCCGGATTTACCATACGAATATATTGAAACATAGCCGTAAAGATTATCTTTATCGTCAAATAGGGCGTTCATCCCTACGTGATCGCCTGAGGCCAGTGTACTCAGGTCCTGGGTTTGGGAAAAAGCAAGTGTCTGGATCAGTCCGAACACTAAAAAGGTCATTTTTTTCATGGTTGATTTTCTGAAGTCTAAAAATAACAAATTAAGACATATCATCTGAAATAAAAAAGCCCTGATTTCTCAGGGCTTCCGTTTTATATTTTTGAAAGTAAATTTCTGAAGTTGGTCTTCTCATCAATGATCCTTCTGAGATCAGCAACCGGAACTCTTTCCTGCTGCATGGTGTCCCTGTCTCTGATGGTTACCGTGTGATCCGTAAGAGAATCGTGGTCGATCGTAATACAGTAAGGAGTACCAATGGCATCCTGTCTTCTGTAACGTTTTCCGATCGCATCTTTTTCCTCATAGAATAAGTTGAAATCATACTTCAGATCATTGAAGATCTTTTCTGCATATTCTGCCAGGCCGTCTTTCTTCATCAGCGGAAGAATAGCGGCTTTAATGGGTGCCAGTGCAGGTGGTAAGGATAATACTGTTCTCTCTGAACCGTCTTCCAGAACTTCATCTTTTAAGCAGTGAGCGAATATAGAAAGGAATAGTCTGTCTAAACCTACCGAAGTTTCCACTACATAAGGAACGTAGTTTTCGTTTCTTTCAGGATCGAAGAACTGAAGCTTTCTCCCGGAGAACTCTTCATGAGCTTTTAAGTCGAAATCCGTTCTGGAGTGGATACCTTCCAGTTCCTTAAATCCGAATGGGAAATTAAATTCAATATCTGCCGCAGCATTCGCATAGTGAGCCAGCTTCTCATGATCATGGAATCTGTAATTGTCATTTCCTAAACCTAAAGCCAGGTGCCAGTTCAGACGCTTCTGTTTCCACTGTTCGTAGAATTCAAGTTCGGTTCCCGGAGCTACGAAAAACTGCATTTCCATCTGTTCAAACTCACGCATTCTGAAAATAAACTGTCTTGCAACAATTTCATTTCTGAATGCTTTTCCGATCTGGGCAATACCGAAAGGAAGCTTATGACGGGAAGTTTTCTGTACATTCAGGAAGTTAACGAAAATCCCCTGAGCCGTTTCCGGTCTTAAATAAAGATCCATCGCGCTGTCTGCGGAAGCTCCAAGCTTAGTTCCGAACATCAGGTTGAACTGTCTTACTTCCGTCCAGTTTTTAGAACCTGTATCCGGATCAGCAATTTCAAGCTCTTCAATTAAAGCTTTTACATCAGCAAGGTCTTCATTTTCCAGAGATTTTGCCAGTCTTGAAAGAATTGCTTCTCTTTTTGCTCTGTATTCCAGAATTTTTGGATTGGTCGCTACAAACTGATCCTTATCAAAAGCATCCCCGAATCTCTTCGCTGCTTTTTCAATCTCTTTATTCTCTTTATCTTCAATTTTAGCACAGTAATCTTCTACTAAAACGTCTGCTCTGAAACGTTTTTTAGAATCTTTATTGTCAATCAATGGATCATTGAAAGCGTCTACGTGGCCCGATGCCTTCCATGTGGTGGGGTGCATAAGGATTGCCGAATCAATACCCACAATATTTTCGTTAAGCTGTACCATCGCTTTCCACCAGTATTGTTTGATATTATTTTTAAGTTCGGCCCCGTTCTGTCCATAATCATAAACAGCGGATAAACCATCGTAGATCTCACTGGATGGGAAAATAAAACCATATTCTTTAGCGTGAGAAATCACTTTCTTGAAAACATCTTCTTGCTTTGCCATAATTTTTTTAACGTCTGAAGTGCAAAAATAGTGAAAAAGCGGGAAGTTGAAGGAGGGAAGCCGGAAGTTTTTATATATAAGAGTATTAGGAGCCGGGAACCTGCTTTCGCTACTCGCTTTTTCTGTGTTTCAGGTGCGGC
>DJTE01000048.1:0-85883 GCA_002439165.1 Chryseobacterium indologenes | reverse complement strand
GCCGCACCTGAAACACAGAAAAGAGCTCAGACATACCGCTCAATCAGGGCTATCATACAACCTCACGGGTTTCAAAAACCCGTGAGGTTTAAAATAAATCTTATCCATGAAATTTTAAAGCCTCTCTCTACGAAACAGGAATCAGCAGAAAATCTTTACTTTTGCCCCATGTTAGAAATTCTTTACCGTGACGAGCATATTATTGCGATCAATAAACCCAGCGGACTATTGGTTCACAAATCTTTCTATGCCGGAGAAGCCGATACCTATGCTATTCAGGAGCTGAAGAAACAGATTGGGCGGAAAGTGTACCCCGTACATCGCTTAGACCGGAAAACTTCAGGGGTTCTTCTGTTTACTTTAGATAAAGATACCCTTAGAATCATGAGTGAGCAGTTTGCATCACGCGGGGTGGAGAAGAAATATCTGGCTATTCTTCGTGGCTGGGCAAAAGAAAAAGAAACCATCGATTATGATTTAATCAATGAAAATGAAGTTAAGCAAAATGCTGTTACAAACTATCACCGTCTGCAGACTTCGGAAATCGATTTACCTTTTTTAAAACATCAGACTTCGAGATACTGTTTAGTGGAGGCCATTCCTGAAACAGGAAGATTTCATCAGCTGAGAAAACATTTCAAACATATTCTGCATCCTATTTTAGGCTGCAGAAAACATGGCTGTAATAAACAGAATAAACTGTGGCTTCAGACATTTGGCATCAATAAAATGACGCTCCATGCTCACCAACTGATTTTCAGTCATCCTATTACCAACGAAAAAATAATACTGAATGCTGCGATAGATGAAGAATTCAAAAGGGTAGGAGACATTTTAAACTTCGACCTGAGTCCGTACTCCTAGTTATTATCGGTAAATATTTTGATTACCTGTATTTTCTTTCACAGGCCTTTAAAATTAAGGTCTCAAAAAATCTGCTCAATCAGCGGAATCTGCGAGAGAAATTTTAGAATCAATATTCTTTCCTGGCAGATTATAATGTTGTCTTTTATAGATTTTGTTTATAAAACATTTTTCCATAAAATATCACACGTCAACCACCCATTAATTTTAAATTGAGTATTTTTGTAAAACTTTTTTTCAATGTACAAAAGTATCATCAGACCCATTCTCTTCAAATTTGATCCCGAAGAAGTTCATCATTTTACATTTTCAATGCTTAAAAATTTCGGATTTCTTACCAGGTTGTTTTTTCCGAAACCTGTTGAAGATAAACGTCTGGAAAGAGAAGTTTTCGGGCTGAAATTCAAAAATCCCGTAGGCCTGGCCGCAGGTTTCGATAAAAATGCGGTTTTATTTAACGAATTGGGAGACCTGGGATTCGGATTTGTAGAAATCGGAACGGTAACCCCAAAAGCGCAGGCTGGAAACCCTAAAAAAAGACTGTTCCGTTTAATAGAAGACGGCGGAATTATCAACAGAATGGGCTTTAATAACGATGGCCTTGAAGCGGCGGTTGAAAAACTGAAGTCCAACAAAGGAAAAATCATCATCGGTGGAAACATCGGAAAAAATACCAACACCGCTCCTGAGAATTATACCCGGGACTACCTGGACTGTTTTGAAGGTCTTCATCCTTATGTAGATTACTTTGTCCTTAATGTAAGCTGCCCGAATGTAGGAAGCCACGCCAAACTGGAAGATGTGGAATATCTGCGTGAGCTGATTACAGAAGTAAAAAAAATCAACCAGTCAAAATCTGTACAGAAACCCATATTATTGAAAATTGCCCCGGATCTTAATAACCATCAGCTAGATGAGATTATTGAACTGATTGCAGAAACAAAAATTGACGGAGTGATTGTTTCCAATACCTCAGTAAACAGAGAAGGGCTGAAAACATCACCGGAAATCCTGGAACAGATAGGAAACGGTGGTTTAAGCGGAAAGCCTATCCGTGAAAGAAGTACTGCAATGATCAGATACCTTTCCGAAAAAAGCAACCGTGCTTTCCCGATCATCGGGGTGGGAGGAATTCATTCTGTAAGAGATGCAATGGAAAAATTAGATGCCGGGGCCAGTTTGATACAGCTGTACACCGGATTCATCTATGAAGGTCCGGAACTGATTCATGGAATCAATAAAGAGCTTCTGAAAAGAGCAGGAAGATTACCGAGATAAAAATAAGTAAAGAGACTTTTCTGTCTCTTTTTTTAAGGGCGAATGTATCAGCAACTGGAAGAGAGGAGCTATGAAACCACCGATAATATTTATTTAAGGTAATCTGATTATCCCTAAACGCCTTCACCCGAACCAGATTATTTATTTTGACCTTATAACAGATGCATTTTTAATATCCACTGTAAACATATAGGCAGGTGAAGAACTAGATTTGCCTACCTTATACCGTATGGTGTTTCTGTCTTTGGATTTTGTTTTGGAGGTGTCGTAAATAGATTCCATACAGCTTTCCGTCAGGAATTCTTCATAGCTTTTGAAATTCCAGTCTTTCGTAAAGTAAAGAACACGGTAACCTTTTTCACCTTCACTTGCCCCGCATCTTCCGCAGGCATTAAAGTTGGAAGTATGCTCAAAATATAGCAGTACCCTGTTGCCGCTTTCCCCGGATGTGTACGAAATCAGTTCATTGCCCCCCGCCTGATTAATAAAATCAAATGTGTTGATCTTTTTATCATTGGGTAAAAACAGATAATTATTATAACGGTAGATCATGCTGTTTTCTGTGAACAGTTCCGCCTGCCGGATTTTTTTGTCCAGATAAAAACTGCCGGAAATTATTCTTTTTTTCCTGTCATCACGATCGAAGAGAATAGATTCCTTAGGATGTAATGCCTGGGCAAATTCGTCGGTTTTCTCCATTTTCTGCGGAGATGTGATCTGTTCTTTAAGTTGTTGCGAACTCAGTTTTTGCTGGGTCCCGAAGTTATACAGCGACAGTTTGCCGTAGTCATAAACTCCGGTTAACGGGATCTTTTTCTGATACTTATCATAATAATACCAGCCGTCTACAAAATACTGGTACAGGCTGCAGTCTGCAATTCCTGAGTAGTTAAGCTGGATCGTGATGGGAACTCCTGCAATCTGTCCCTTGAAAATCTGTGATGAATCCGTTACAGATTTAAGCTCAACTTTCTGGCTGAAACAGCACATAAAAAGAAAACAGAACAGGGTAATAAAAGTTTTTTTCATGGTCAGTTTTCAGTTTTTAAAGGAAAAAATGGGCAATCGTATAGATGATAAGCCCTACCAGGCCGCCTACCAGAGTTCCGTTTACACGGATAAACTGCAGGTCTTTTCCTACTTCCAGTTCCAGTTTTTCGCTCAGCTCTTTTCCCTGCCAGTTTCCAACTGTCGTACTGATGAGGTTTCCGAACTGATGGGTGTTTTTAAGGATATATTTGTAAGCCGTTACCCGCACCCAATGATCAATTTTATTCTGAAGATTTTCATCGGACTTTAAATTCAGGGCAAACTCGTTCAGATTTTTGGAAAGATAGTTTTTCAGGGCAGAATGTTCTTCCTGAAGCTCCTTCATTAGTGTTTTTTTAATGGAAACCCAGATATCACTGGAATATTCTTCCAGTTTATCATTTTTGAGAAGCCCGTTTTTGATGGTTTTAAACTCGTCGTTCCACTTTGGGTCTTCCTTCAGATCCACAGAGAATTCATGAATCTTCCGGGTAATCAAAGTCCTGACTTCATGCTGTGGATTCTCCTCAACCTCTTTGAAAAAATCAGCAAGGCCGTCAGCGATCTTATCTGCGATTTTATTATCCACAAAAGAAGGAATGAAAGAATAGCTGCCCTTCTTTACCCTGTCTTTGATCATTTCATCATTTTCCAGAATGTATTCCTTGATCTGCCTGGAAAGATTGGTAATAATTCTCTGATGATCATTTTTTTCCAGAATATAGCCAATTCCGTTTCCTACCACTTGGTTGAGCTTGATATCGTCCGTCATTTCAGAAACCTTTTTACTGATAAACTGGCTTACGGCCGTATCATCAAGCTTATTGAGAATATCAAGAACAATATCCGAAATATTTCTGATCAGAATGCCCTGGTTCTTTTCTTTTGCCAGCCATTCACCCACAAAATTTGAAATTTTAAGCTTCTGAATATAAGGACGGATGTTTTGAGGTGAGAGAAAATTACTTACGACAAAACTGCCGAGATTGTCTCCCAGCCGCTGCTTACTGTTTTCAATCAGGTTGGTATGCGGAATAGGAAGGCCGAGAGGATGGCGGAACAGGGCGGTCACCGCAAACCAGTCCGCAAGGGCACCCACCATAGCGGCTTCTGCAAAAGCACGGACATAGCCGATCCAATGAGAACTGCTGGACTTCTGTAAGAGGGTAGTTACGATGAAAATAACCGCCATCAGGACAAATAATCCTGTGGCAAATGCTTTATATTTTCTGAGCTGTTTTCTTTTAGCGTCATCATTCATATTCTCAAATTTACTAAATTTGGTTGTGAACCTGAGGTTTATTATAACCACAAAAGCCACAAAAAAATTAAATGCATAAGTTTTTTTAAGTTAAAACCATGCTGTTAAAGTACAGATTAGTTTGATCAAAAGATATTTAAAATAACCCTATGGAAAATAAAGAAGCAAAAAATAATCCATATTATTCCAGAACAGACACCACAAAACTCAATATTTCCAATGATGAATGGAAAAAGGTCCTCGCTCCTGATCTGTATGCTATTGCGAGAGAAGCAGCTACGGAAAGGCCTTTCACCGGAAAATACAATGAATTTGATGAAACCGGCGAGTATTACTGTGCCGCCTGCGGAAATCATCTGTTCCGCTCCACCTCAAAATTTGCAAGCAGCTGCGGATGGCCGAGCTTTTTTGAAGCAGATAAAGAAGGAGTATATTATAAGAGAGATCTTGCCTATGGAATGGATAGGGTAGAGGTACTCTGCAAACGATGTGACTCCCATTTAGGACACGTTTTTGATGATGGTCCCCAACCTACCGGGCTGCGTTACTGCATGAATTCCGTGAGCCTGGAGTTTGTTCCGGACTCTGAAAATTAGGCTATGGAGGAGCTGAAGTTCCCCAATGAACAGAAACCCATCTGGATAATGTTATCCGAACTGTATCTGGAGGCAGAACTTCAGGAGTCTGACTTTCAGTATATGGCTTTAGCCTTCTTTAAAAGCCCTTTTTATTTCAGGGAAATTAAGAAAATGGGTCAATACGAAGTTTTCCCGGTACTCTTTTCCAATTGGTTAAATCCGGCCTGAGAATGGGCTGGATTTTGAAGAAAAAGGATTAGTTAAAAATATTATGAACCGGTTGGGATCCGGAAATAAACTGAACCTTCTTGCAATGAAATATGGGTACATGATTTATATACATGTAAAATAGGAGTTATCAGGATAAGCTGGAAGAGATTTATAATCAGTCAGATAAAACATATCACCGTTAAAGTTTCTTAAATTGAGTTAAACTTTTTAGACTTATAACCACCTGGTAATTATGTTTTTATAATTTTGCCCCACTAATTTGGAATTAATATAGTATTGAATGAAAGGATTTTATAGCGTATTAGGCCTTGTATACATGGTCACGACTTCATTCTATCTTTCTCCGGGAAAGGCGGTAAAGAATGAGAATGTCTCCACAGTAAAAACTGAAAGATTAACTGACACGAAATCTGAGAAGACCACAGCTGCTGTATCTTCATCAGAAGCACTGTACCAATCGATTGCATTTGATCCCGGACATGAGCTGAACTATGAAGTATTCAGCAAAGCACTGACGGGATTTGAAAACATTAAAAAAGCAGGATTGCTGAACCAGGACTCGCATTTATTGACTATCTGCGATTTTTCTATGTCCTCCAATACAAAAAGACTTTGGGTGATTGATCTTAATGATAAGAAAGTTCTGTTCAACTCACTGGTAGCTCACGGAAAAAATACAGGCGAAGAATTTGCTGCGAATTTTTCTAATACGGAAAGTTCGCAACAGAGCAGCATGGGATTTTATATCACGGATGCCACTTACAGAGGAGATAACGGATTTTCCTTAAGACTTTTGGGAATGGATAAAGGTTTTAATGATGCAGCATACAGAAGAGCGATTGTGATGCATGGAGCGGATTATGTAAGCGAACAGTTTGCAGCCATGCACAAAAGAATCGGAAGAAGCTGGGGATGTCCGGCAATTCCAAGAGATCTCACACAGCCGATCATCAATACGATCAAAGGAAGAAATCTCCTTTTTATCTATTATCCGGATCAGAATTATCTCTCTTCTTCGGAATGGTTAAAAGCATAAAACAAAAAGCAGTCAGTTCAATGGCTGCTTTTGTTTTTTACACTCAATATCTTAATCCGGTTTTCCGCGATAAAACACAAAACTCTGCGTCATCTGAAAAATCTGCGGGAGAAATTTATTTAAACTTCTTGAAGATCAGGGTAGCATTGTGCCCTCCGAATCCAAAAGCATTACTCAAAGCATAGTTGATTTCCTTTTCTTTGGCTTCTCCAAAAACGATATTCACATCTTTCGGAATATTTTCATCAATCTTATGAAGATTGATCGTTGGCGGAATAATTCCCTGTTCAACAGCTTTAATGGACAGAATAGCTTCTGCCGCACCGGCTGCCCCCAACAGATGCCCGGTCATAGACTTGGTAGCACTGATGTCCAGGTTTTTACTTCCGTTGAATAATTTGCTGATTCCTCTTAGTTCCACAAGATCTCCAAGTGGCGTAGAAGTAGCATGAGGATTCAGATAATCAATGTCTCCGACATTAATTCCTGCTTCCTTAAGGGCAAGCTGCATGGCTTTAATCGCACCTACACCGTCAGGGTGAGGAGCCGTCATATGGTAAGCATCTGCGGTCATGGCAGCGCCTGCTAATTCTGCATAAATTTTAGCACCTCTTGCTTTAGCATGTTCATATTCTTCAAGAACCAGTGCTCCGGCACCTTCACCCATCACAAAACCATCCCTGTCCGCATCATAAGGACGGCTGGCCGTAGCAGGATCGTCATTCCGGGTAGACATCGCCTTCATAATAGAGAATCCTCCCACGGATGCAGGGGTAATCGCTGCTTCTGAACCTCCGCTGATGATTACTTTTGCTTTTCCCAGACGGATATAGTTAAAAGCATCCATTATTGCTGTATTTCCCGTTGCACAGGCAGAAATCGTAGTATAGTTGATGCCCTGAAGACCGAATTTCATCGAGATCATTCCGGAAGCCATATTAGCAATGAACTTAGGAACAAAGAACGGATTGAATCTCGGTGTTCCGTCCCCTTTCGCAAATTCCATCACCTCACTTTCAAAGGTCCACATTCCGCCCTGCCCGGTTCCCCAGATCACACCCGTATCAAACGGATCCATATGGGCTAGGTCCAGTCCTGAATCCTGTATGGCTTCTGCCGATGAATACATGGCATATTGGGTAAACAGGTCGCTTCTTTTGATTTCGTTGTGGGTAAGATGAACCTTCGGATCAAAGTTTTTGACTTCACACGCAAAGTGTACTTTAAATTTTTCCGGATCAAAGTGGGTAATGGTTTCCGCTCCGCTCACTCCGTTGATGCTGTTGTGCCAAAAGTCTTCGACATTGTTTCCCAGGGGCGTTACGGCACCCAGTCCTGTAATGACAACTCTTTTCATATATACTTATCTGTCTTTTTTAATAGTCGCAGGCAACCGCCATTTTTAAAGAAAAAATGGGGTTCATGCTTAGTTGTTGATTTTGAATAGATTGGAGGTTCCTCTGGCAATAAGTCTTGTTTTGTCTGCATTCCATATTTCACATTGGGCATTTACAAACTGCCGGCCTCTTTTTATAATTTTTGTTTCGGCTACAATATTATCATTTTCTTTTGCGGTTGAAAAATAATCAATCACATTATTGATGGTGGTGATGAAAGAATTTTCGTTCAGGGAAAACATGGTAGCCCCGATAATGTCATCAATAATGGCCGCAGTTACTCCTCCATGAAGATTTCCGACCGGATTCAGCCATTCCTGCCTTACCGTATACTGAAACTCAAGATGACCTTCTTCCACGGAAATAACAATGGGATTCAGCCATTTCATAAAAGGGGATGGTGACTGGCTGAACTCTTTTCCGATAAATTGCTGAAGCTGCGCTAATCTGTCCATATATTCTGTATTATTTTTGTATAATCATGGTCACTCCCTGACCGCGGGCGGCACAAATGGAAATAAACCCTTTTCCGCTTCCCTTTTCATGGAGGAGTTTGGCCATTGTGGCAATGATACGTCCTCCGGTAGCTGCAAAAGGATGGGCTGCTGCAAGACTTCCGCCTTTTACGTTCAGCCGGTTCCTGTCGATTTTTCCCAATGCTTTTTCAAGACCGAATTGTTTAGCCTGATCATCATGTTCCCAGATTTTCAGGGTAGCGAGAACCTGTGCGGCAAATGCTTCATGAATTTCATAATAATCAAAATCCTCAAGATTCATCCCTGCTTTTCTGAGCATTCTGTCGGCGGCAAAAACAGGTGCCAAAAGAAGATTCTGTCTGTTTTCAACATATTCAATTCCGGCAACCTCTGAAAAAGTGATATAAGCCAGTACAGGCAGGTTATTGGCTTTCGCCCATTCTTCACTGGCCAGCAGTACCGCTGAAGCTCCGTCAGTGAAAGGGGTTGAATTTCCGGCAGTAAGCGTTCCGTTCTGTTTATCAAATGCAGGTTTCAGCTGTGAAAGTTTTTCCATGCTTGTATCGCGGCGGAGATTATTATCTTTATCCAATCCGAAAGCCGGAGTGATCATATCATCAAAAAAACCCTCATCATAAGCTTTAGCCATATTCTGATGACTTTTTAAAGCTAATTCATCCTGTTCTCTGCGGGAAATTCCGTAGTATTTGGCTGTGATTTCCGTATGCCCGCCCATCACCAGTCCTGTTTTGGGTTCCTGGCCTTTATAAGGAACGGGCATCCAGTCTTTAAGTTTAGGACTTAGCAGCTGTTTCAGCTTTCCGAAAGCTGATTTTTCTTTATTGGCCCTTAAAAGAGCTTTTCTCAACCGGAGAGAAGACTCGAAGGGAATATTGCTCATCGCTTCTACACCGCAGGCAATTCCGCTTTCGATCTGCCCCAGTGCGATTTTGTTTCCGATGTATACAGCCGCTTCAATTCCGGTGTCGCAGGCCTGCTGAAGATCACAGGCCGGAGTTGCCGCATCCAGTGCCGTATTCATAACGGATTCCCGGATGAGGTTGCTTTCAGAAATATGCTTGATAACCGCTCCTCCGGCAACTTCTCCCAGAAGCTTTCCCTGTAAATGATACTTTTGTACCAGTCCGTTGAGGGCCGCCTCCAGCAGCTGCTGGTTTCCCTGATCTGCATACGCTGTATTGATTCTGGCAAAAGGAATTCTGTTATATCCTACAATAGCCACTTTTTTTGTTTCCATAACTTTTATTTTTAGGATGGAAGAAGAGTGAGTTCATGATCAATCATATGAGTAATCCTGTCCAGTGCAAGGTTCAGGAATTTTTCATCGTCTGTTGTTTTGGAAAGCAGTATTCCTCCTTCAATAAGCATGATGAACAGGGAAGCATATTCTTCAGCATCCGCTTCCGGATTGAGTTCTCCGTTTTCCTGCCCATATTGAATAACCCCGGAAATCTTAAGATTCCAGGTTTCAAAAGATTTTTTAACACAGCTTTTTAAGGCCGGAAAAGAATCGTCAGCTTCAGTAGCGGCATTCATAATCGGACAGCCTCCATTGGTGAAAATCGTCCGCCAGTTTTTCCTGTAAAAAGCAGTGAAAGCATGAAGCTTATCCAGGGTGGCCGGAAATTCGTCTCCAAAAGACCTGCTCATAATGTTGCTCAGCTGTCCTGCATTATAACGGTAAACTTCCAGAGCTACTTCATCCTTATTTTCAAAATTCCCATAGATGCTGCCTTTTGTAAGGCCTGTGGCTTCGGTAATGTCCGACAGGGAGGTAGATATATAGCCTTTGGTATTAAACAAAGAGGCCGTTTTTTCAATAATAAGCTGTCTGGTCTTTTGTGCCTTTGACATTTTGTACACTGTTTTTCAGTACAAATATACAAAAATATACCAATCGGTATATTTTATTTTGAAATATTCTGTAACCAGTTTTTAATTATTATGAAAAAATCTGCACCATCTTCGAAATCAGCGGGCATAAAAATAAACCATTAAAATCCAGTCAGAAATAAGACCAGTAGAAATTGCCAAGCCATTTCCCCAGACATTCTGTCAACTTAAAAGATTTTAATGGTTTAAAAAGGAATTAAATAACCTCAGTTCGGAATGAAAATTTTTGATTGGTAGAGATTTGAAGCTGGAAGAGGGAAGTTTTGAAAGTCATCAGTAATAGACTGCCATCTCCGGCATTTTATCTCTAAATTCCTCAGCCCGGGTTCAGGTTAAAAATAACTTCTATGCTAAAGTTGCATTCAGTGTAATCTCGAAATTGAAAGCCGCACTTACCGGGCATCCTTCTTCCGCGATTTTAGCATACTTCTGGAATTCCTCTTCAGAAATCCCCGGAACTTTTGCCGTTAAAGTCAATTCTGATTTTGTGATTTTTCCAATGCTTGGGTCAAGAGTGATCACCGAAGTTGTTTTAAGCTCCTCAGGGGTGAAGCCTGCCTGGGAAAGTTCAGCGCTCAGTTTCATGGTGAAGCATCCTGCGTGTGCTGCTGCCAGTAATTCTTCAGGATTGGTGCCTACACCATCGGCAAAACGGCTGTTAAAAGAATACTGAGTTTCGTTTAAAGTGGTGCTCTGGGTTGTTAAATGTCCTTTTCCTTCTTTGATGGTACCGTTCCAAACGGCTGTTGCGTTACGTCTCATAATGTTTGTTTTTTGTTATTGATATGTATGATTGTTTTAATGTGACAAAGGTATTGCGGTTAATGGTTGGATTCAATAGAGAAAAAGACTTAAATATTGTACTTTTTTCCCGAAATGTAATTTTTTTTGAAATTTGAAGGCGTGTTTCCTGTTTTTTGGGTAAACAGCCTGTTGAAATAAGCGGGATCCTCATATCCCAGATCATAAGCAATTTCCTTCACGGGTTTATCTGTATAGAATAAGAGTCTTTTGGCTTCCAGTAAAATTCTGTTAATGATAAACTGGTTGGGAGAATCAAGTTTCAGGTTTTTAAATTTATGGGTCAGTGTCTTGGGGGCGATATGCAGCAGCTCTGCATAATCTGACACATTATGTTTCTGTCTGAAATGAATTTCAAGGTGCCTGCTGAAATCTCTGAAAACATCCAGTTCGGTACCTGAAATTTTTAAACTGCCACTGTCAAGATTCTTTTGCTTCCATTTTCTGGTGGCACGGATGATGATCTGTTTTACATAGGTTCTGATCATTTCTTCAGCGGAGGAGTCTTTAAGTTCAAGTTCATCTTTAATGTGCTGAAAAAGATTTCTGATGCTTATGGCTTCTTCAGGATCAAGCTCCACAAAGGGGATTTCAAAAACATTATGAAACAGAAGCCCGTCGCAGGCCACTTCCTTATCGTGGATCTGAATACAGTAAAAATCACGGTTATAATAAAGCAGCAGCGCCTCTTCTTTACCTTTTCCGATCTTCATACGCTGCCCGGTCAGAAAAAATAAAGAAGGAACTGAAGTTCTGTAATGGTTAAAATCTACGGTCAGTTCATAACCTTCAGGAATGAATAGAATTTTAATGTCTGATATAAAAAGATTACTGTGAATGGCTTCCGGGTTTCCTTCCGAAAACATTTCCAGCCCCAGTTTTTTATATTGATCTTCAAAAATAAGCGGCATAGGATTACTTTACCTTAAAGATACAAAAAGAAATGATGGCTGAGGTGGAAGTTAGTACTGAAGAAGCAGCTTAATGAAATATGAGGGGGCCAGGTTAAAATATTTCCCTTTTTAAGGGTGAATTAAGAGTTAATCTTGTCTGGTGGAGCCGCTGTTTCCAGATTTTCAATAAAAAACAGATAAAAAATAAAAATTATATATTAGTTGATTGTTTTTTTATCAATTTTGTAAAAGTACTGTATTTGATTTATAACTTAACTTTTTTAGCCACTCATGAGCAAGTTAGAAAATATATTGAGAGAAATAACGCCGTTATCTCCCGAGGACAGTTTTCTTGTATTTGACCGCATCAAAGCATCGTTTGATTTTCCCTATCATTACCACCCGGAAGTGGAGATCAATTTTGTTTATAAAGGCAAAGGATATCGCAGAATGATCGGTGATCACACCGGGGAGATAGGCGATTACGAACTGGTTTTGGTAGGGCCGAACCTGCCGCATTGCTGGGCCAATCATAAATGTAAAAACAGGAAGACCCACGAAATTACCGTACAGTTCAATCAGGATTTTTTTAACCAGTCGATGATGGACAAGAACATCCTGAAACCGATCAGCAATCTGATGAAAGATTCTATCAAAGGGATTCTGTTCTCACCGGAACTGGCAGAAAAACTGAAAGATTCTTTTCTTAACCTGTCGAAAATGAGCAGTTTCGAATCTTTCATCGAAATCATGAAAATTCTGAATGAACTGGCTACTGCAGAAGAAAAGACCCTGCTGTCTTCATACAGCATTGAACTTGAAACATTTGCCGATAATGATAAAATGAAAATTGTTCATGATTTTGTCCATAAAAATTTTGAAAGTAAAATATCCCTGAACGATGCGGCATCACTGGTCAGCATGAGCAATGTAACGTTCAACAGGTTTATTAAAAAAAGAACGGGTAAAACTTTTGTGAATTATCTTAATGAAATCAGGATCAGCTACGCAGCCAGATGGCTGATGGAAAAGAATCTTACGGTTTTCGAAACCGCCTTTGAGGCCGGATTTAACAATATTGCTAATTTCAACAAAGTTTTCAAATCGATTAAAAAGACAACCCCTACTGAATTTAAAGAACAGTTCAAGGGAGTGAAAAAAATCGAATAATGCGATAAAATTCAAAAATTATACTGCTCATTGGCAGAATCCGGAACGCTGTTTCCGGATTTTTTTTGCTGAAAACTTCATAATTACCCCATATTTTCACCAAAACACATCAAAAACTGTGTTAAAACTGTAAAGCTGAATAAGGCATAAATTGTTGGTATATAGATCAAAATAAACGGTTTTTAAACAGACCTGAAAAAATAATATCGTTTTATGATAAAATAATGTTATATCCGGCTGTTTACAAAATTTAGATTTGCTAATGTGAATTAAATCTTAATCAAACTTTAAATTATTTGACGCTTTTTAATCATAACGTTGCGAAAAAATCACAATGGCTATGCTTTATGTTTCAAAATCATATTTGAAGAAGTGCGGTTGATTCTCAAATAAATCTAAATTAATCCTAAACCTTATGAGAAAAACTGTTATACCGGTTTTATTAGCTATTTCTTTATCTGCTCATGCACAGGAAGCTAAGAAGGCAGATACTGCTAAAACAACCAAAATAGAAGAAGTGGTTGTTACTTCTTTAGGGATCAAAAGGCAGGCGCGGTCTTTAACGTATTCGAGCCAGCAGATTGGCGGGGATGAACTTACGGAAGTAAAGACACCTAATCTTTTAAACTCTATCAACGGGAAGGTTTCCAATGTACAGATCAATAAGACCAACGGAGGTGTAGGAGGATCTGTAAGGGTAGTGATGAGAGGGGACAAATCAACAAGAAACAGCCAGCCGCTGTATGTGATTGACGGGATTCCTATCATCAATAATACAAAAGGGCCTAATGTAGATTTTTTTGCATCCATGCCGGATACAGGTGATGTACTGAGTACAATCAATCCGGAAGATATTGAAAGCATTAACTTCCTGAAGGGTGCTTCAGCTGCTGCATTATACGGTGCTGCCGGAGGTAACGGTGCCGTTCTGATTGTTACTAAAAAAGGAAGGGCAGGGAAAAGTAAGCTGTCTTATACAACGAGTCTTACCCTGGATAAGGCATACAGTCTTCCCGAATTGCAGTACAGCTATCTGCAGAGTATTCCTTATGATCCTGCTGCCGGGCAAACCGGTTCTCAACAGAGCTGGGGACCGAAAGGGACTTCAAAGGATTATCTTAAAGACTTTTTACAAACCGGAACAACCTGGGTCAACAATATTTCATTTCAATCGGGAAATGAGAAATCCAATAACTTTTTCTCTCTGGGAAATACGACCAATAAAGGAATCATTCCTACTTCCATATTTGACCAGTACAATATTAATTTCAGAAATTCAAGTAAATTTCTGGATGATAAACTGACACTTGATGCCAACTTTATGGGGTCTCTGCAGAACAGTAAAAACAGACTTACTCCGGGATCTTATTATTCCCCGCTCGTCAATCTGTACTGGCTGCCAAGAGGTATTGATTTCGATCAGTTCAGCGGGGCCAATTATACCTATCAGAACAATAACAGATTGCTTCCCGCACAAAACTGGTGGGCTATAAAACCGGACGGAAGCTTTAGTGTAGAATCTCAGAATCCGTACTGGATTCTTTATAAAAACCCGGTAACAACAAAAAATAAAAACCTTTACAGTGCTGTGACACTCAGCTACCAGATCAATCCGTGGCTGTCTGCCAGACTGAGAGGAAATTACGGCTATACCACTTCAGACAGCCAGCGTAATGTAGCGGTTTATTCCTTGCCTGTTTTATTGGGAGGAAATGATAATGGTAAACTTTACAAAGATGTAATAGAGAGTACCTCTACTTATGGTGACGCGTTGCTTATCGGAAGTCCGAAAATCAATGATGATATCTCCCTGGATTTTACGATGGGAGGAAGTATTAATACACAAAGGTATACATCAAGCAGTATAGAGAACAATCTTTTGGTCATTCCCAATCTTTTTACACAGAATAACTTACAGTGGCCGGGGCAGAACGGAAACGGGGTGAGCTACCTGTATTACAGTACAAAGAAACAGACTCAATCCGTTTTTGCAAGTGCCAATCTTGGGTATAAGAAATTCCTGTATCTTGATCTTACATTCAGAAATGACTGGGATTCAACGCTGTCGGGAACCGGAAGGATTTCTTTTGACTATGAATCAGTAGGATTAAATGCTATTTTGTCTGAAATTTTTAATCTTCCGAAATCTTTCAGCTTCTGGAAGGTAAGGGCATCCTATGCAGAAGTAGGAAACGGACTGTATTCTAATCTTACCGCACCTAATATTTACCGTTACCAGGTAAATGCAGGAACGATGATCACACCGGTTTCTTCTCCCGTTACCAATCCTGAATTCTCTGAACTTTTTGCCAAACCTGAGCTTAACAGGACTTTTGAGGCAGGAACCGAGCTCCGGTTTTTTAAAAACCGGTTGAGTTTTGATTTTACATACTACAATTCAGTAGTATCCAACCAGCTCCTGCAGGCCGTGGAAATATCGTCCAATTTAGGATTCGGGACCGGAAGGTTTGATGTGAATGCAGGAAAAATTCAGAACAGAGGATTTGAATCAAGTTTATCATACAAAGCATTTACCGGAAATAAGTTCGGCTGGACAACAACAATTAATGCTTCAGCCAATAAAAATACCATTAAAGAGCTTTTTCCGTCCAGGCTGAAGATTTCCGACGACAAAACTTTTGTACTTACAGGAGGCGGATATAACAGGCTAAAAGTAGGCGGATCATTCGGGGATATTTACGGGTCGGTCTTTAAAAGAGACGGACAGGGAAGAATTATTGTGGATGCCGACGGCGTTCCGTTAAGAGATGAGAATCAGGTACAGTATCTGGGAAATCCCAATCCGAAATTCATTCTCGGCTTCAACAACTCTTTCAATATCGGGAAACTGGGAATCAGTTTTCTTATTGACGGGAAATTTGGCGGAAAAGTATTGGGCTATACACAGGCTAAAAATGATCAGTACGGCGTAAGTAAAGCCAGTGCAGATGCCCGTGATAGAGGAGGGGTATCTGTTCCCAATGCCGTGTATGAAAACGGAACTCCCTATACAGGGCTGACCGATGCTGAAAAATATTATTCAAAAGTAGCGGGATCTGTTGATGAGCCGTACATGTATAAAGCAACAGCCGTACGGTTGAGACAGGCTTCAGTGTCCTATACCTTTGATATCCATTCAAAATATATAGACAATGCTACGGTAAGTTTAATCGGAAGCAATCTGTTTTTCCTGTACAAAGATGCTCCGTTCGATCCTGAGCAGGTATCCGGGGTTAATCCGGGTGGTGTGGGAATCGATATGTTTGGAATGCCTATCACCCGATCTGTCGGTTTATCATTAAAAGCTAACTTCTAATTTTAAGAACAAATGAAAATATCATATATTAAAACGGTATCACTCAGTGCACTTATGCTGTTTTCTGCTCTGAACTGCACAGGTGAGTTTGATCAGTACAACCAGGAATATATCGGAGGACCTGAGAATTTCAATGCTGATTTTACCCAGATTGTGAATCCTTTAAAACTGATGCAGAGAAATCAGCAGAGTTCTACCAACTGGATCTATCAGCTTCAGACCAACCTTAATGCAGATATGTACAGCGGCCTTTTCAGTACAGGAACACCTTACAACGGAGGAAGAAATAATACTACTTATTTTATTATGGATAACTGGAATGAGAGGATCATGATGACGCAGCTGGAAGATGTTTTTGACAAATCAAAAACCATTAATGCTGTCATCAGAGAAAATTATCAGGGGATAAACTTTAAGGGATCGCTTGCTCTTGCAAAAATTCTCAGAGTAATTTCTGCCGGCAAGGTTTCAGATGCTCACGGACCTATTATTTACAGTAAGTTCGAAACACCCGATCCTATAACAGGGATTACCGATTTTGACTCCCAGCAGGAAGCTTATCATAATTTCATTGCAGATCTTACTTCAGCCATTTCCGACCTGCAGCAGACCCCTGGAGTGGAAGATAAAGCGGTCATCAGCAAATCTGATCTGATATACGGAGGTAATCTGCTCAACTGGGCAAAGCTTGCCAACTCTCTGAAATTAAGATTTGCCATGAGAATAAGCTATGCCGACCCTGCAAAATCAAAACTGTATGCAGAAGAAGCTTTGGCCTCACCTGTCGGATTTATTGATGATAACTCTGCGAATGCTCTGATTAACTATGGAGGAGCTTCCCCTCTCAGCGATATTATCTATTCCTGGGGAGACTGCAAAATAGGGGCACCTTTAATGGCATTTATGAACGGATATAATGATCCGAGAAAAACAGCATATGCCAAACCTGCCACAGATCCTTCCGTAGCCGGACAGTATATCGGGGTGAGACAGGGAGTTGATATGGGAGGAAGCAAGGACCGGTACGGAGATTTTTCCCAACCTATTGCCGCAGCTGCGGGCGGAGATTATTTTTCTAACAGCAACGGTAAAAACAAAATTATGACAGCCGCAGAAATCTGGTTTCTGAAAGCGGAAGCTGCCATCAGAGGTTATGCCGGAGCGGGAGATGCCGGAACAAATTATAATAAAGGAATCGAAATGTCTTTTGCAGAATGGGGGAAAAGCTCATCTTATGCAGCTTATATAGCAGATGCAACTTCTACGGAAGCTCCCTATATCGATCCTAAAAATGCCTCAAACAGTATTCCGGCAGGAAGCCCGATGCTGAGCACAATTACCATTAAATGGAATAACGGAGATTCTTTTGAAAGAAAACTGGAACGGATCATCACCCAGAAATGGATTGCTGTTTATCCCGATGGTCCCGAAGCGTGGGCGGAACAGCGGAGAACAGGTTACCCTGTGATTTTCAGAAATGTTCTTAACGACAGTCAGGGAACCATCAGTACCGATGCAATGATCAGAAGGGTTCCTATTCCTACCAAGTATAGAAACAATACCCTGAACTATGCGCAGGCGCTGCAATTCCTCGGCGGCCCGGATACAGGAGGTACAAAACTGTGGTGGGATAAAAAATAATACTTTTCAGGATCAATTATAAAGAAAACAGAAGGCCGTCTCAAAAAATAGATTTAATTTGGTTTTTTCATGCCGGTATAGAAAAATCTTTTACAAATTCGTTTTTAAGATTATTCTTTTTTAGTTTCGTTCATCCGGGATGACAATTTTGAGAGGCCTTCTTTTCTTTAACATTTTAGTTTGAATATGGAAAAAAACAAATCCGAGACACATCCGGTACAACCGATTTTCTGGATCTCAACATTATATTTTGCAATGGGAATCCCCTTTGTAACCATTAATGCTGTTTCCGGAATCATGTATAAAGATATGGGTGTTTCAGATGCGCAGATCACCTTCTGGACAGGACTTGTTATGCTTTCCTGGACGCTGAAGCCACTCTGGAGCCCTTTTCTGGAGATCTATAAAACCAAAAAGTTCTTTGTTCTTTTTACACAGGCAGCTATCGGGGTTCTTTTTGCTCTCATTGCGCTGAGTCTCCCGCTTCATGATTTTTTCAGATACAGTATTGCCCTTTTTGCCGCAGTTGCTTTCTGTGGCGCCACACATGATGTGGTAGCAGACGGCACCTATATCGCTTTTCTTTCCAATAAAGAGCAGGCAAGGTATATCGGCTGGCAGGGAGCTTTCTACAATCTGGCCAAAATTATCAGTAGCGGTGCACTGGTGTATTTTGCCGGTGTTCTTGAGACAACAAAAGGAATTACCCATGCCTGGATGATCATCATGGGGATTTATGCCGCCTTATTTTTCGTCCTGGCAGTTTATCATTACCGGGTGTTGCCGGAAGAACAGAAAAATGAAAATGAAAAGAAGGAAAGAAATGCAGGAAACATCCGTAAAGAACTGCTGGAAGTGATCACTTCTTTTTTTACAAAACGGAATATTCTGTGGTCGGTTATGTTTATTATCCTGTACCGTTTTGCCGAAGGATTTGCCATTAAGATCGCGCCTTTGTTTTTTAAGGCACCCCGCACTTCGGGAGGTCTGGGATTATCCACTTCAGATATAGGGCTTATTTATGGAACCTATGGGTCTGCTGCATTTATTTTAGGCTCTGTGCTGGCAGGATATTTTATTTCAGCAAGAGGACTTAAAAAATCTCTGATCTGGCTTTGCTGCGCATTTAATATCCCGTTTGTGGTGTATGCGCTGCTGGCTCATTATCAGCCGGAAGATCTTTTTTCAGTAGGACTGGCTGTGGTTACTGAATATTTCGGATATGGTTTTGGTTTTGTGGGGCTGATGCTGTACATGATGCAGCAGATTGCGCCCGGAAAACACAAAACGGCCCATTATGCATTTGCCACCGGAATTATGAATCTCGGAGTCATGATCCCCGGAATGTTCAGCGGCATGATCAGTGACTGGATCGGATATAAAATGTTTTTCATCTGGGTGCTGATCGCTACGATACCGGCATTTATAGTAACCCTGATGGTCCCGTTCCCACATGCTGAAAAACCAAAAGAAGAATTAGTTAATTAATAATAAAAAAATAAAAAAGTAATACTACTTTATGACATCTCAATCAGTAATGATCCCGTGGCAGGAACGCCCGAAAGACTGCCGTGATATTATGTGGCGCTTCTCTGAAAACCCGATTATCAGCAGGTATGCAATTCCCACGTCCAACAGTATTTTCAATAGCGCGGTGGTCCCTTTTGAAGACGGATTTGCAGGCGTTTTCCGGTGCGACAACAAAGCCGTACAGATGAATATCTTTGCCGGTTTCAGTAAAGATGCCATTCATTGGAAAATCAACCATGATCCCATTGACATGAAAGCCGGGAATACCGATATGATCGAATCCGATTATAAATATGACCCGCGGGTAACCTTTATTGAAGACCGCTACTGGATCACATGGTGTAACGGGTACAATGGCCCCACTATCGGAATAGGATATACCTTCGATTTTAAAGAATTTTTCCAGTGTGAGAATGCCTTTCTGCCTTTCAACAGAAACGGAGTGCTTTTTCCTGAAAAGATCAATGGGAAATATGCAATGCTGAGCCGCCCGAGTGATAACGGTCATACTCCTTTTGGGGATATTTACATCAGTTACAGTCCGGATATGAAATATTGGGGAGAGCACAGATGTGTTATGAAAGTCACTCCTTTTGAAGACAGTGCATGGCAGTGTACAAAAATCGGAGCAGGGCCGGTGCCAATCAAAACCACTGAAGGATGGCTGCTTTTCTATCATGGAGTAATTAATACCTGCAGAGGATTCAGATATTCTATGGGAGCCGCGCTGCTTGATCTGGAAGATCCTTCAAAAGTATTGTACAGAACAAAACCATACCTGCTGGCCCCTGCGGAAATGTATGAACTTACGGGAGATATTCCCAACGTCATCTTTCCTTGTGCTGCATTAACTGAAGGAGATAAGGTGGCAGTATATTACGGGGCTGCCGATACGGTAGTGGCTGTTGCTTTTGGATATATTTCGGAAATCATTGATTTTATGAAAATTAATTCAATTTAATAGCATAAAAAGTGTAATAAGACCTGTAAAATCTGTGATTTTGTTATATAATATTGTTATTATGATTTTCATATTCCTAAATAATCCCTTATCTTAAAAAAAATTTGAGATCCTGCATACCATCATGAAAAAAGAACTGCTTATATTTTTAATGTCAATACTGCTTTCACACCACGGAAATGCACAGCTGAAGAATAATGATATTCTTTCCTGGGTAGACCCGTTCATTGGGACGGGAGGTCATGGGCATACCTTTCCGGGAGCGACAACACCATTCGGAATGATACAGCTCAGCCCCGACCAGAATACCAAAAGCGGTGACTGGGATTGGTGTTCTGGCTATCATTACAGCAGTAAGACCATCATGGGTTTCAGCCATAACCACCTTAGCGGAACCGGCTGGGCAGATCTCGGTGATATTCTGGTAATGCCAACGATAGGACAGATCAGAATGCTGCCCGGTTCGGAAGATAAGCCTGAAACAGGATACCGCTCCACATTCAGCCACGAGAAAGAAACCGCATCACCGGGATATTATTCCGTGATGCTTGACAGTTATGGAATCAAGGCCGAGCTGACCGCTTCACCAAGAGTAGGATTCCATAAATATACTTTTCCTGAAAGTGAAGAATCCAATATCATTATTGACCCTGTGAATAAAATATTCGGGAATGTATACCATACACTGGTAAGTATTGAAGGAAATAATAAAATTAAAGGTTACAGTTATAGTACAGGCTGGGGAGGAAAAAGATTTGCCTATTTCGTGATGGAGTTTTCAAAGCCTTTTAAATCCTACGGAGTGTATTCAGAAGGAAAGATCAGAAATAATGAGAAAATGGCCCTTGCTAAAGATGCCAAAGCATTTGTGAGATTTTCCACAGAAAAAGATGAGAGTATAGAAGTGAAAGTATCCCTGTCTCCGGTAAGTACAGAAGGTGCACAGGAAAATTTCGATACCGAAGCCGGAAATGTTGATTTTGCCAGAGCTAAAGAAACAGCACAGAAAACATGGAGAGATCTCATCAGCAGATTCCAGGTGACAGGCGGAACAGATGATCAGCGGAAGATCTTCTATACAGGAGTCTATCATACCTTTATTGCTCCTAATCTTTATATGGATGTCAACGGCGATTACGTCGCAGCAGAAGAAAATATGAATACCCGATGGTTTACCAATTACAGTACATATTCTTACTGGGATGGCTTTAGGGCAACGCATCCGCTGCTGACGATCATGGATCAGAAACACACCAGGGAATTTGCCAATTCTCTCATCAGCAGGTATACAGACCGTAAAGATCATATGCCGATCTGGGAGCTTTGCGGTTATGACAATTTCTGCATGTTGGGATATCACAGTGCCTCAGTGATCTGGGATGCCATTTCCAAAGGAGTCCCCGGGATTGATCATGAAAAAGCGTTTGCCGCAATGAAAGATGCTTCATTAACCGATAAAATGAGCAGCAGTGATGGCGGAGGCGGCCTGAATGACTATATTAAATTAGGCTATTCGCCTTCTGAGAACGGAGCTTCTGTTTCTGCGACTTTAGAATATGCCTATGATGACTGGTGTATTCAGCAGCTGGCGGAAAAACTGGGCAAAAAAGAGGACGCAGAAGTATACAGAAAACGCTCAATGAATTTTCTGAATACCTTCAACACAGAGAATAATCACTTCTGGCCAAGACAGAAAAATGGAGAATTTCTCCCTGATTTTCCTTTGAACGACTGGAAAAAACTTCAGCCGCACTGGGTTTCAGGCAATATCTGGGCCTATGATTTCTTTGTTCCGCATCAGATTGGTGAAATGATAAAACTGTATGGAGGAAAAAAAGGATTTGAGGAAAAGCTGGACAGAACTTTTACCGAAAAACTGAATATGCAGGGAGAACAGCACGTAGATATTTCAGGATTCATAGGATCTCTGGGATTCGGAGACGAGCCGGGGCACCATGTTCCTTATCTGTACAACTATGCAGGCGTCCCTCATAAAACGCAGAGAATGGTAAAATATATCCGCGATAATATGTATACGGCAAAACCTGACGGAATTGTAAATAACGAAGACTGCGGGCAGATGTCGGCATGGTATATTTTTTCCTCCCTGGGGTTCTATCCCGTTACTCCCGGGAAACCTGTATATGCAATAGGAGCTCCCCAGTTTCCAAAAGCTTCTTTAAAGCTGGAGAATGGAAAAACTTTTACAGTCACTGCTGATAAAATTTCCGATAAAAATATATACGTTCAGAAGATATTCCTGAACGGGAAAGAATACAAAAGCTGGGAACTGAATCACAGCGATATCATGAACGGAGGAGAGCTGAAGTTTATCATGGGAAGTAAACCCGTACAGTAATCTAATAAGTAATAAAGAAATAAAAAGAATCAATGGAAAGGAGAAAGTTTATTAAAACAGGCGCACTGGCTGGAGCCGGGTTGCTGTTTACCCAAAATGTTTTTGCTAAAAATCTGGCTGTGGAAGATTTTCCAGTAGTCAGAGTTCCGAAAGATAAAAGGCATTTTACCAGCGAATCGGTAGAAAATGCCATTGCAGCCTTCAGAAAGAATGTTAAAAATAAAGAACTGGTGTGGCTTTTTGAGAACTGCTTTCCGAATACATTGGATACAACTGTTTTTTATAAAGAAATTAACGGAACTCCGGATACCTATGTGATTACCGGAGATATCGATGCCATGTGGCTTCGTGACAGCTCTGCCCAGGTTTTTCCTTATCTGCAGTTTTCTAAAAAAGATGAGAAGCTGCACAGGCTGATCTCAGGAGTGATTCATAAACAGACCGAATTTATCCTTAAAGACCCTTATGCCAACGCATTCTATAATGATGACAAGAAAATAAGCAAGTGGAAAGAATACGATCATACCGATATGAAACCGGGCATCCATGAGAGAAAATGGGAAATAGACTCACTTTGTTATCCTGTTCGTCTGGCCTATCATTTCTGGAAAACAACCGGAGATACCAAACCTTTCGATGCTCAGTGGCTGAAAGGAATAAAACTTACCTTACAGACTTTTACTGAACAGCAGCGTAAAAAAGATCTCGGTCCTTATAAATTTGAACGTACCACGGCCTGGGCTACCGATGGAGTTCCGATGGGCGGCTACGGCTATCCCACAAATCCGGTAGGACTCATCAGTTCCATGTTCCGTCCCAGTGATGATGCTACCATTTATGGATTTCTTATTCCTTCCAACCTGTTCGCAGTAGTAAGTCTACGTCAGGCAGCAGAAATGGTTTCCAAAATCAAAAATGAAAAAACATTGGCAGCGCAGCTGAACGGTCTTGCAGATGAAGTAGACGCAGCCGTTAAAAAATATGGTATTTATAACCACCCGGAATATGGGAAAATATATGCTTTTGAAACCAACGGATTCGGAAGTTACAATCTGATGGACGATGCCAACTGTCCGAGCCTTTTGGGACTCCCTTATCTGGATGCTGTAAAATCTGATGACCCGGTTTACCTCAATACCAGGAAATATGTATGGTCAAAAGACAACCCTTTCTTCTTCAAAGGAAGCCTTGCCGAAGGGATAGGAGGCCCGCATATCGGTCTGGATATGATCTGGCCCATGAGTATTATTATGAAAGCCCTTACCACCAAAGATAAAAATGAAATCAGATGGTGTATACAGACCCTTCAGAAGACCCACGGAGGTACCGGATTTATGCATGAGTCCTTCCATAAGGACAACGACAGGAAATTTACCAGAGACTGGTTTGCCTGGGCAAACACACTGTTTGGAGAATTATTATGGAAAACATTTAACGAAAACCGGGATTTACTGACTTAAATATTTCAGATCCTGAGTACTCCGTTTACTCTTCTTTTGCGGTATTCATTATGCAGGACAGGTTATAACCGGTCTGCACAGGGAACTGCATATTTTAAAACAGCAAAAAATTATACTATGAAGAAAAACTCCATTCTTGCAGCACTGATCCTCATGGCTTGTCAGGCAGGATCCCTGTTCAAAGCACAGCAGCTTGACCCTGTCGGAATATGCTATGTGGAAGTCAACAACAGCAATATGCTGAATGCAGGCTCTTACACCCTGCAGAACAGTGGAAGGCAGCTTTTTGATGTGGCCATTATTTTTGCCGCAAACATTAATTATGATGTTTCTAAAAACAGGGCATATATTTCCGGAAACGGAAATGTTACCAAAGTACTGAATGATGTCAATACCTACGTAAGACCATTACAGCAGAAAGGAATGAAGGTCCTGCTGGATATTTTAGGAAACCATCAGGGAGCCGGAATCTCCAATTTTCCGAACCGTGAAGCTGCCCGTGATTTCGCAAGGCAGATTGCCAATACCGTTTATACCTATGGCCTGGATGGAGTAGATCTGGATGATGAATATGCAGGATACGGAAATAACGGAACAGGACAGCCCAACAGCAGCTCGTTTGTCATGCTGCTGCAGGAACTTAAAGCGGCAATGCCAGATAAACTGATCACATTTTATTACATAGGTCCGGCCACCACAAGGCAGAGTTACAATGGTGACTCCGCAGGAAATTATATCAATTACGGCTGGAATGCTTACTACGGAACTTACAGTGCACCCGCTATTCCTCCGCTTGATAAAACAAAAATTTCTGCTGCGGCAACATGGATACGTAATACCAATCCTGAGTCTACACCGGCATCTACGCTGGCAACGCTGGCCACCAATACCAAAAATGACGGCTATGGCGTATTTATGTGGTATGACCTGGGAGCTACGGATGTTGCAGGCTATTTAAGTACAGGATCAAATATCCTTTATAATGAAAATACCCTGCTTACCGGACAGCTCTACTCATGGACGCAGGGCCAGGCATGCGACCCGCCTTTAGGGCTTGAAGCCACCAATGTTGCAGGTACTTCAGCTACCCTGAAATGGACTTCCAATGCTTCGCAAACCTATAATATAGACTATAAACCGGCCAATTCCAATACGTGGATCAGTGCCGGAACCCATTATTCCGGAAACAGTATTGTTATCAGCAATCTGACTCTGAATACGGAGTATGACTGGAGAATACAGTCCAACTGCTCTTCAGCACTTAGCAGTATTTATCTTTTTGCACCACGGTTTAACTCGGGAAACGGATGCGCAGTCCCGGCAGGAATAAAATCTGAACGTTTTCTCGGGAATACCGCTAAAGTATCCTGGGACGCCGTAGGAACTGCAGCATCTTATAACCTTCAGTATAAAACAGCCGCTGCCACAACCTGGACAGATGTTCAGAATATTTCCACCACCTCTTACACTCTTCCGAACCTGACAGAGAATACCGGTTATGTCTGGAGAGTACAGGCAGTATGCAATGGTGGAAATAGCAGTGCTTATTCAGCAGATACGGCATTCAACAGTGGTTTTGCTCCGGTTCAGAGCCCTGGGGCAAGATCCATTGCTTTTAACGGGAGTACCCAATATCTGAATGCCGGACAATTTGATCTGAGCGGTAATGCTCTGACCATTGAGGGCTGGGTAAAAGTAAATGCATTTAAAACCGGGTTTCCCTATATTTCTTCCGTAGCAGGAATTGAAGTAGGAGATAACAATTCTGCGATACTGAGATTCGGAGACGGAAATCTGGCCAATAATAAACTGCAGTTTACCCTGAGTTTAGGCTCATCCCAGGTAAAACTCAGCAGCAATACCTCATTTAATACAAATACATGGTATCATATCGCGGCAGTATATGACGGAACTTCTATGAAACTTTATATTAATGGTAATGAAGATGCCGGCAATACGGCTTCCGGCAGTTTTACGGCAAACGGTATTCTTTATCTGGGAAGAAATTATGATAATTCCCGTACTCTGAACGGATTTTTAGATGAATTCAGGATCTGGAAAAGAGCACTGACGGCACAGGAGATCTCAGATCAGAAATGTAATGTAGCATCAAATACGCCCGGTCTTGAAGCCAATTGGAAAATGAATGAAGGAAGTGGAATCGGAGTTTTGGATGCAACAGCCAATACACATTTTGCAACAATGGTTAATATGACCAATACAAACTGGAGAACAGACGTTGCCTGCACAGAGCAGCTCTCCGTAAAAGAAAACACATCAGGAAGTGCAGACAGCCATCTCTATCCGAATCCCGTTAAAAAAGGCAGTGATCTTCATTTTATCATAAGTGATACGGCAGCAGATGAGGTTGCACTGTATGATATGACAGGAAAACTGGTAATTACACAGAAAGTGGATAAAAATATTACCGTTATGGGTACACAGAACCTGTTCGCAGGAACTTATATCTATAAAATAAGCTCTTCTGATAACAAGATCCTGAGATCCGGAAAAGTACTCGTGAAATAAAACCGGAAAAGATAAAATACATGACAAAAAAATAAAAATTAGGGGATTTTTGACTGGGACCTGAAACGGACGTATATTAGTACTTAACTTTGCTATTACTGTCCGTTTGGGTCACAGTTTTTTTATTCGGATAAAACAAACATCATGCAAAATATAATAGGAATAGATATCGGCGGCTCCCATATTACAATGGCACAGGTAGATCCGGCTAAACGTGAAATCATTGCATCCACTTACGTCAGGGAACATGTCGATTCCTTTGGTTCCCGGGAAACCATCTTTTCTTCCTGGGTTTCTGCTGTTGAAAAAGTTACAGAAGGGCTTGCGAAAGAAAACCTTTTAATAGGAATAGCCATGCCGGGACCCTTCGATTATGAAAATGGAATTTCCCTGATGCAGCAGGGGAAATTTATTGATATATACCAAATCAATATTAAAGAAGAGCTGGCTGAAAGATTAGCGGTTTCAGAACAGCAGATTCATTTTGTAAATGATGCCGGAGCCTTTCTGGAAGGAGAAGTTTTCGGGGGCTGCGTGCAGGACTGTAACAGAATTTTCGGAATAACATTGGGAACAGGGCTGGGAACGGCCTTTTATGACGGAACAGCGGCTACTGATGAAGACCTCTGGGATTCCCCTTTCAGGAATTCTATCAGTGAAGATTATCTGGCCACACGCTGGTTTGTACACCGGTATAAAGAACTTACAGGACAGGAAATTTCAGGAACCAAAGAATTGCTGGATAAACCTCAGAACATACAAACCGAAATATTGGATGAGTACGCAGATTCCTTTGCAGAATTCATTGTAAAATATATCAGCCCTTATCAGCCGGAAGTTTTAGTTATAGGCGGAAACATTGCCAAAATGTATCCTTATTTTGAGGAAAGACTTCACAAAAACTTATCTGAGGATAATATTGATCTTCCTGTAAGAATTTCCGCTATTTTTGAAGATGCAGCCATTTTAGGAGCAGCAGGTTATGCTTTGAAAAAAGCCACGAATTAATTAACAGAATGACATTATGAAATTGATCATTTCATCTTTTTTTATTGTACTGAGTACATGGGTACTGGGACAGGATAAGTCCCCGGCCGATTATGTGAACCCTTTAATGGGTACCCAATCCAAACCATCCCTGTCCAATGGGAATACCTATCCGGCAATCGGACTTCCCTGGGGAATGAACCTCTGGACACCTCAGACCGGTAAAATGGGCGATGGGTGGGCATATACCTATGATGCCGATAAAATTAAAGGATTTAAACAGACCCATCAGCCTTCTCCGTGGATGAATGACTACGGAGCTTTTGCCATTATGCCGGGAGTAGGTAAACCAAAATTCAGAGAAGAAGAACGGGCAAGCTGGTTCAGCCATAAAGCTGAGGTGGCAAAACCTTATCATTACAGTGTGTACCTGGCTGATATTAACGTTACCACAGAACTTACCCCGACAGAAAGAGCGGCCTTTTTCAAATTTGATTTTCCCAGGACAGACAGTGCCTATGTAGTGATTGATGCCTTAAATAAAGGATCCTATATTAAGATCATTCCGAAAGAAAGAAAAATTCTGGGCTATACGACCAAATATGCCAGAGGAAAATATGAAAACTTTAAAAACTATTTTGTCGTTCAGTTCGATAAAGATTTCGATCTTACCACGGTCTGGAAAGATAATGCTTTTGTAAACGGACAGCTGGAACTGGCCAGCGAACATACAGGAGCTGTCATAGGATTTAAGCTTAAAAACAAAGAAAGTGTTTATGCAAAAGTAGCTTCTTCATTCATCAGTTTCGAACAGGCAGAACTAAACCTCAAAAGAGAGATCGGAAACCGGAATTTTGAACAGGTAAAAACAGATGCTAAAAATATCTGGAATAAAACATTGGGTAAAATTGAAGTGAAGGGAGGAACAGACCAGCAGATGAGGACATTCTATTCCTCTCTGTACAGAACGCTGTTCTTTCCGCAGAAACTATACGAAATTGATGCTCAGAACAGAATAAAGCACTGGAGTCCCTACAACAGCAAGATCCTGGATGGAAAAATGTTTGCCGGAACCGGATTCTGGGATACTTTCCGTGCCCTGTATCCATTCCTGAACCTGGTGTATCCGGGTATCAATGCTGAAATGCAGGAGGGATTGGTGAATGCCTACAAGGAAGGAGGATTTCTGCCTGAATGGAGCAGTCCGGGATATTCTGACATTATGATTGGGAATAATTCCGCTTCAGTAGTTGCAGATGCTTACATAAAAGGTCTCCAGGGGTACGACATAGAAACTCTCTGGCAGGCCGTTAAACATGGAGCCAATAACGAAGGTCCTATTGACGCAGTCGGACGCAGAGGAGTTCAGTATTACAATACACTGGGCTATGTTCCTTACGACGTAAAGATCAACGAAAATGCAGCCAGAACTTTAGAATATGCTTATGATGATTTTGCAATCTATCAGCTGGGAAAAGCATTGGGAAAACCCGCTTCGGAAATTGATATTTACAGACAGAGAGCTTACAACTATAAAAACCTTTTCGATCCGGAAACCGGACTGATGAGAGGAAAAAATAAAGACGGAAAATTTCAGGCCCCATTCAATCCGTTCAAATGGGGGGATGCCTTTACAGAAGGGAACAGCTGGCATTATACATGGTCGGTTTTTCAGGATATTGAGGGGCTGTCTAAGCTGATGGGAGGTAAAAAGAAATTTGAAGCCAAACTGGATGAAGTATTTTCTCTTCCTCCTGTTTTTGATGACAGCTATTACGGCAGTGTCATACACGAGATCCGAGAAATGCAGATCATGAATATGGGACAGTATGCACACGGCAATCAGCCGATCCAGCATATGATCTATCTGTACAACTATGCCGGAGCACCCTACAAAACACAGTACTGGACAAGACAGGTGCTGGATAAACTCTATCAGGCAACTCCTGACGGCTATTGCGGAGATGAAGACAACGGGCAGACTTCTGCATGGTACGTATTCTCAGCCTTAGGATTTTATCCTGTTACTCCCGCTACGGATCAGTATGTTTTGGGAGCCCCCTTATTCAAAGAAGCCATAATCCATCTGGAAAACGGAAAGAAAATAGAAATAAAAGCACCGGAAAATAATGCCGATAATTTCTATGTGAAATCTCTGAAAGTCAATGCACAGCCTTATTTCAGAAACTGGTTAAGCCATAAAGAACTGATGAAAGGAGCCGTGCTGGATTTTCAGATGGATAATAAACCGAATAAAGAAAGAGGATCACAGGAAAAAGATTTTCCGTATTCAATGTCTGTGGAATAATGAAACAATACTTAATTTTTAAAATAATCTTAAAGAGCAGTTTAGCGGTATGAGTGCAGTAAAAAAAGAAATATTCGATAAAATAGAAAAAATGCTTGGTACACAGGGGTTTAATCTTGTCGCAAAAGACGACACAAGACCCTGGGGAGGTTTCTTTGTAATCGATGAAAACCAGGCACAGGATTTTGCCAACCGTTACTTTGACGGAATTGATGTCAATAACCTGAAAATAAGCGGAAAGCTCAGTCCTAAGATCCTTATTGTAGCCCCTCAGACACGGTTGAGCTGGCAGTATCACCACCGCAGAGCCGAAATCTGGCAGGTTGTGGAAGGAACTGTCGGAATCAAAAGAAGTACAACAGATGAAGAAGGCGAACTGAAAGAATACCACCCGAAAGAACAGGTAAAACTGCAGCAGGGTGAAAGGCACAGGCTGATCGGTCTGAATGGCTGGGGAGTAGTCGCAGAAATCTGGCAGCATACCGATGCATCCAATCCTTCAGATGAAGATGACATTGTAAGAGTACAGGACGATTTCGGAAGATAAAACAGACGCAGCATTGATTTTTCAATGCTGTGCCTGTTTTCAGAAAAGAATTGCACTAAAGCAGAAATCGGAGATTGGGGAATAGGCCTTACTTTTCGTTGTTATCTTCTGCATAATTTTTAAAATCAACTGCAAGAATAATTGTATTAAATTTACATAATAAGCATTCAGCGATCTTACACTTATGATAAAGCTGTTCAGACAGCTGATCAATCTGTGTGATAACTTTTATTTAAAAAAATAACATTTATATGAATATGTATACCCAACCGATGCTGCGTGAGGGCGCATTAAAAGATAAAGTGGCAATAGTAACAGGAGGCGGAAGCGGTCTCGGGAGAGCAATGACCAGATATTTTCTGGAGCTGGGCGCTAAAGTAGTGATCACATCCCGTAACCTGGAAAAACTTCAGACCACTGCAAAGGAGCTGGAAGAGGAAACAGGCGGGAAAGTACTTTCCGTAGCCTGCGACGTGAGAAACTGGGATGAAGTGGAAGCTATGAAAGAAGCTGCTTTAAAAGAATTCGGGAGAATTGATATCCTGCTGAATAATGCGGCCGGAAACTTTATTTCCCCAACGGAAAGACTGACGCATTCCGCTTTCGATTCTATTCTGGATATTGTTTTAAAAGGAACCAAGAACTGTACATTATCCATAGGAAAACACTGGATAGATTCCAAAACCCCGGGAACCGTCCTGAATATTGTCACCACTTATTCATGGACCGGGTCTGCCTATGTAGTTCCCTCAGCATGCGCCAAAGCAGGAGTTCTGGCTATGACAAGATCTCTTGCCGTAGAGTGGGCGAAATACGGAATCCGTTTCAATGCGATCGCTCCGGGGCCTTTCCCTACCAAAGGAGCGTGGGACAGGCTGCTTCCGGGAGATCTTCAGGAAAAATTCGATATGAAGAAAAAAGTGCCTTTAAGAAGAGTGGGAGAACATCAGGAACTGGCCAATCTTGCCGCTTACCTGGTTTCAGATTACTCAGCGTATATGAACGGGGAAGTGGTAACCATAGACGGAGGGGAATGGCTGCAGGGCGCAGGAGAATTCAATATGCTGGAAGATATTCCCAAAGAAATGTGGGATGCCCTTGAAGCGATGATCAAGGCAAAAAAATCAAATTAAACGAAAAATAAGTATAAAAAATCCCGGATTGTAACGATTCCGGGATTTTTTATAACTTATACACTGAATTTACTAAATTTTTTTCAAATGAATTTTAAGCTCTCAGGTATTGTTGCTGCAGCCGCAGTTTTCCTTCTTTCAGCCACTGCCCAGGCACAGGAAACTCCGAAATACAGTTATGTAGAAGCATTTAAACCTTTTTTTTACCCCCAGACAGGAACAGAAACCCGTTCTGCAAGCGGACAGCCCGGTTATGCCTACTGGCAGAATTCAGCAGATTACAATCTGAACGTTTCTCTGAATGAAGCAAAAAATGAAATTTCCGGTACCGCCGAAATTATATATACCAACAACAGTCCCGATAAACTGGGATTTCTCTGGCTGCAGCTGGATCAAAACCTGTTTGCAGAAGATTCCAGAGGAAATGCCTTAGTTCCGCTTTCAGGAAGCAGAAACGGAGCCAGAGGTGAAAAACTGGAGGGAGGATATAAAATAAAATCAGTAAAACTGGACGGAAAAGCTGTAAAATATACCGTTACCGATACCAGGATGCAGATCGATCTTCCCAATGAGCTTAAAGCAAAAGGCGGCAAAGCCAGAATTGCCATCGAATATTCATTTATCTCTCCTGAATACGGATCCGACAGAATGGGAGTTCAGAATACCAAAAACGGCAAAATCTTTACCGTGGCACAGTGGTATCCCAGAATGTGTGTATATGATGATGTGATGGGCTGGAATACACTGCCTTACCTGGGGGCATCGGAATTTTACCTTGAATATGGCAATATTACAGCCAGTATCACCGTTCCTGCAAATCACTATGTAGTAGCTTCCGGAGAGCTTCTGAATGCTAAAGACGTTTACAGCAAAGAAGAAAATAACCGCTGGCAGCAGGCTAGGAACAGTGATAAGACCGTCATGATACGTACAGAGTCCGAGATCGGAAAAAATCAGGACTCCGGAACAAAAACCTGGAAGTTCAGGATTGAGCAGACCCGTGATTTTGCATGGGCTTCCTCACCGGCATTTATCCTGGACGCAGCAAAAATAAACCTGCCGAGCGGCAAAAAATCACTGGCCATATCTGCCTATCCTGTGGAAAGCGGAGGAGAGAAGGCCTGGGGCAGATCCACGGAATATACAAAAGCTGCGATAGAGCATTATTCACAGAAATGGTATGAATATACCTATCCCGCAGCCACTAATGTAGCAGGAAATGAAGGCGGAATGGAGTATCCGGGAATCGTATTCTGCCACATGAACTCAGCCGGAGAAGATCTTTGGGGAGTCACAGATCATGAATTCGGGCACAACTGGTTCCCGATGATTGTTGGCTCCAATGAAAGGCTTTTCGCGTGGATGGATGAAGGATTCAATACCTTTATTAATGAATTATCCACAAAAGCATTCAACAATGGGGAATACTATAAAAAGAAAGACCTTGCCAGAAGCGGAAGCTTTATGATGGGAGATAATCTGGAGCCTGTGATGGTAGGACCCGATAATATGAAAGAAAGGAGCATCGGAGCTCTTGCCTACTATAAGCCGGGGCTTGGGCTTGAAATTTTAAGAGAAGCAGTTCTGGGACCTGAAAAGTTTGACAAAGCGTTCAAAACCTATATTGAACGCTGGGCCTTCAAACATCCTACCCCCTGGGATTTCTTCCATACTATGGAAAATGTTTCCGGCGAAGAACTCAGCTGGTTCTGGAGAGGCTGGTTTATCAACAAATGGAAAATAGATCAGTCGGTGAAAGACGTGAAATATGTGAACGGAGACTTCAGAAACGGAGCGCAGGTTACCGTCGAAAATCTGGGGCAGCTGCCAATGCCGACAACCGTTCAGATAAAATTCAGAGACGGAACCCGACAGATTGTAAAAATTCCGGTGGAAATCTGGAAGCGTAACACGGAATGGACCTTCAGAGTCAATTCTGTGAAGGAAATTTCTGAGGTAATGCTGGATCCCGATTCCGTAGTTCCGGATGTAAATCCTAAAAACAATACCTGGACAGCATCATAAAACTATTGTGCTGAAACAGAAATCTGATACAGTTATTATTAAA
Source organism: Chryseobacterium indologenes (assembly GCA_002439165.1). Classification (GTDB taxonomy): domain Bacteria; phylum Bacteroidota; class Bacteroidia; order Flavobacteriales; family Weeksellaceae; genus Chryseobacterium; species Chryseobacterium indologenes_E. Next base: position 52,116 of record DJTE01000048.1, on the reverse strand, counting down.
ACGCCTGAACTTATTACCGTGGTTCAGGCGTTTATTTTTAGGGTGTTTTTCCGGGACAGATCAAGCGGTTTTCCTGTAATATTTTGATTAATAGTGAGATAATTTTGTCCCACAGTATTAATTTAAAAACAAAAGAATATGGAAACATTAAAATCGGTGCTTGAAGCAAGCCACGCCAAGAAAACCAAAAACGAACTGATTGACCTTCTGTCAGGAGTAGAAAAAGTGCTTACCCCGGCAGTCTACGAAAAGGTTTCAGGAATTGAGACTTCAGAATTGGGAACCCTCACCAATAAAGAACTCTTAAACATCGTAGAGGATTTTAAAAAGAATTATGACGAAAAATGGGAAAAATCTTTTTCCGGAGCCTCTTCAGAGATCATGAAACTTATTGCCGGCAAGATGGCTGCCGATGATGAGATCTTCAGAACTTCAGATGCTGCCGGTGCAGATTTCGCTGCAGAACTGGGAAGTATAGATTTTGCCACCATTATAGGCGGACCTCTGGATGCCTGTGTAAAAGCACAGTCCAATGCTTCTATCGCTACCGTTAACTTCATCAATGAAGTAGGATTTGAGCTTACCGATCCTGCCAATGCTGCCAGTGCGAAAAAACTGAGAATGGCAGAATTTAAATACAAAAAGAATATCCCGAACCCGGATTTTAAACCTGAAGAACCGGTAAGCACAACCAACCCCAAGACTATTCCTGACGACGTGGAGATTTCAGTGCCTTTTATTGCGCTGCTGAACGTTCCAAGCTTCAGAATAGAAACCTGCGAGGTAGATTTTAACGTTAAGCTTAATTCTACCTACACCAAAGACGTAAGCGATGAATTTGGAATCAACGCCGGAGTTTCCGGAGGTTGGGGACCTGTAAAATTCAAAGTGGATGTATCTTATAAAAGAACTTCCAGTACAGGAATCAAAGTGGAAAAAGAGTACTCTCTGGGGGTAAAAGTACGGGCTACCAATGACGAAATGCCGGCAGGACTTGAAAAAGTTCTCGGACTTCTTTCACAATAACCAATTTTTACGGAAATGATCAAATTATCAGATTACCTGGATTATCTCAACAACGAGATAATTCAGGCCCGTAAAAAAGCTGATGAGAATGCTGTTCTTATTGCAAAGGAATATGCAAAGCATGAGTACCTTAAATATTTTAAGGTTCCCAGATATGCCCTGCCCAGTGTAAAGATGGATATTCCGGTAAAGATCACCGATATAGATTCGGCTCCCAAATACAATTTTAAACTGAATCAGGATCAGTTTGTTTCAGAAATGAACGAAAGGATCAGGCTGGTGAATAAAGAAAAAAAACTGAATATTCCGGAAATTACCAAAAGACAGATTCAGACGGATGAATTTAAAACCCTGTTCAGTAAACTGGAAAAGAACGACCAGAAGTTCGGAAAGCAGCCTGCTGATGAAGTGCTTAAACTGGATCTCAGAAACAGAATAAAAGTTCTCAATAGTGGAATTTTCCGCCCTCAGGACGAAACAGGTGAAGAAGATATTGATGAGCTGAAAGAAATCTTTTCAAAGGTTTTACTGAATAAATATACTCTGGTGAATGCAAAACTGAACAACATTTACATAGATCCCAATACATCAGCAGCAGAAGATAAAGATAAATTATTCATCAACCTTCATGTGGAAATGGAGGAAGAAGGAATAAGGATTGTGTCCTACAAGGATAAAGACGGTAATGAAATAGAACAGATAACTTTTGAGTAATGCAGGAACTTATTCACTTTACGGTACAGAAAATCAGGGAGCTTCTGGAGCATTTCAATGAAGTCCAGGCATTATACCTGTCGAAATCATTTGACTTTGATGCCCGGCTGGAAGTTTTTCTCAACGAGGTCCTGGAATATTTCCGTACCAAAGGAAACACCAGCCACGAATCTGAAGTCCTGAAGATCATGAATATGATTGCAACGGTCAAAAGAAGCTTTAATCCCATAAAAATGGAGAAAATAACAGCTGGAAAACGCGATCTCCTCTGGGGATTTTCATTCAGCGGAATGGAAAGTATCTATGATATTCTGATGGAAATATATGCGAAGGAAAATAAAAAACTGGACGATGCTGAAGAGCTTATTTCCGGAATTATCGTCTCATTATACCAGAACGGAATTCTGGATGATGAAAAACTGAAGGAAATGGATTCTGTCCCGAAAATTGAAAGCTTCTGGACTTCGCTGGTGACACAAAACACAGCCATCTCAGGGATTAATAAAAAGCTTAAGCTGACTGTCATTCCTGAAGATATTTACCTGATCCTGGAAAAAGTATTTCTGAAGTTAATTTAAAAAAAGATCATCATGGAAACCGGAAGATATATCGTGTTGCTGAAAAACCAGCAGAAACCGGCACTCAGAAAAATAGAGAAAGAACTGGAAGTGAGTATTACCTCTTCAGAACTTCTCTCCAAAGAAAACCGTGCCTATGATATTATAGACCAGGATAACAGTGTGCTGTACAAAAACCTGGGAGTTCTTGTCGTTGAGAATATGGATGAAGAGCAACTGAAAAGCGCAGTAAAAAATGAATCGAATGCTATTGTGTATTATGAAAAAGAAAGGGAATTTTTTCCCGCTGATGAATTACAGCTGATCAGTGAACTGAAAAAACAGTCAGCCGGAATAGCGGAAAAGATTTCAGAACTCGAAAAATACATCACCAACAAACCCATGCCGCAAAAACCGCTGATTGAAGTGGAGTGGGGACTGAAAGCTATCGGGCTGGAAAATGCACAATATACAGGAAAAGGAGTTGATATCTGCATTCTGGATACGGGACTTCAGACTTCCCATCCCGATTTTTCATCCCGGGAAATAGAGGGAAAATCCTTCATTGACGGGGAAGACTGGAACAGAGATCCCAACGGGCATGGAACCCATTGTGCAGGAGTGGCCTCCGGAAATATCCGCAGCGATATCGGAAAACGGTACGGAATTGCAAAAGACTGCAATCTGAAAATCGCCAAAGTACTCTCAGACAGCGGAAGAGGAACTACAAGCAGCGTAATTGATGCCATAGACTGGGCTATTACAAAAAAAATCAGAATACTGTCTCTCTCGCTGGCATCTCCCGTGAAACTTAATGATCCCCCTTCTGTTCTTTTTGAAACGATAGGCGAGAGGGCACTGGAAAACAACTGCCTTATCATAGCAGCAGCAGGTAATGACAGCAACAGACCACAGATTCCGCAGCCCGTTTCAATGCCTGCCAATTCAAAATCCATAATGGCGGTTGCCGCCATTGACGGGCAGATGAAGGTCGCCAGGTTTTCAAATGCCGGCCTTAATCCTTCTACCGGAGGGAGTATCAACGTTTGTGCCCCGGGTGTGGATATCATAAGTGCTTATCCCAAAAATTCAAAAAATAAAAGTAACCTGTATTACACCATGAGCGGAACCAGTATGGCTGCTCCTCATGTTACAGGGCTTGCGGCCTTATACATGGAACAGTTTCCCGATAAATCTGCGAAAGAGATCTGGGAACTCATTGAAACCAGGGCCAGACCCATTGAAGGCCTGAAATACAGAGATATAGGAAACGGTTTAATACAGATATACATATGAGTACATACCTTGCTGTTTTAAAGAAAGATATCAATTTTAAAAAACTTGAAGCGCTCCTCAAAAACAGAGAAATCAGGCTGATGGCCCATTATAAAACCATTGGCGTTGTAAAGCTTCAAAGTAAGCAGCCGATTTCAGAAGATGCATTTCAGGATTATTTTATATCCATAGAAGAAGAAAAAGATAATTTAACAATATAATTACATCAATAAAGCTTCCCTGTCGCAGAGAAGTTTTATTTTTGTCTCTTATTGATAAAATAGCTTATGAATTTCAGATTTTCAATGATTTTCCTCATGCTTTTCGCACTGGGATTTTCACAGGACCTTACCGTAATGAGTTTCAATATCAGGCTGAACGTAGCATCGGACAAAGATAATGCATGGCCGGAAAGAAAACAGGATGTTGCAGATCTGCTCACCTATTATCATCCTGATTATTTTGGAGTACAGGAAGCACTTCCGGAGCAGATGAAAGACATTAAAAACGGACTTAAGAATTACGATTATGTTGGAGTGGGAAGAGACGACGGAAAAGAAAAAGGTGAGTTTTCTGCTATTTTTTATAATACAAACAGGCTTAAAGTTTTGAAATCCGGAACGTTCTGGCTTTCAGAAACCCCGGAGAAACCTTCCAAAGGATGGGATGCCGCATTGAACAGAATCTGTACCTACGCTGTTTTTAAAGATAAAAAGTCGGGAAAAGAATTCCTGGCGATGAATCTTCATTTCGACCATGTAGGAAATGTAGCCAGAGTGAAGTCTGCTGATCTTATCCTGAAGAAGATCAGGGAAATTAATCCCGGAAACCTTCCGGTAACGTTAAGCGGAGATTTCAACCTTACAGATGATACGGAACCTGTAAAGATCCTTTCACAGAATCTGAAAGACAGCTTTTACCATTCAGAAACGAAACATTACGGTCCGGTGGGAACATTCACTGCGTTCAATACAAACGAAATACCTAAAGACAGGATCGATTATATTTTTGTAAAAGGATTCAGAATAAAATCCCACAGGCACATCAACGACAGACGGGAAAACCTGCTGTATCCGTCAGATCATTTCCCTGTTTTGGCAGAGCTTTCCTTCTAGACAGATTCAGTCTTTGGGGAAATCTATTTCAAATCCTATCCCTCTGAGGGACTGGATTTTTATGTGGGGATCATGCACAAAATATTTCCTTAGCCTGCTGATGAATACATCGAGGCTTCTTCCTGTAAAATAATCATTTGTTTCCCAGAGGGTATCCAGAATGTCATCTCTTTTGATGGTACTTTGGTTATGCTTCAGAAGATAGAGCAGAAGCTCCTGTTCACGGGCTGTGAGACGGATGTTTCCTTCATGATGGGAAAGCAGGAGTTTATCCGTATCCAGAGAATAGGTTCCTATTTTCATCATTTGCGGGAAAGCTGCGGGCTGTATTCTTTTCAGGATATTCCGGATGCGCAAGACCAGTTCTTCGGGATCGCAGGGCTTGGCAATATAATCGTCTGCTCCGATCTTCAGTCCGGTAAGACGGTCTATTTTCTGGTTTTTGGCGGTCAGGAAAAGCAGCGGAAAATCATTTTTTTCCTTTAATATCATTTTGGCAAGGGAAAAGCCGTCGATATTCGGCATCATAATATCCAGAATACCTAAGTGAAAAGGAAATCCTGATTGTAAAAGTGGCAGAATATCTTCAGGATTCTGATACCAGATTACTTCAAAATCTTCCAGTTCAAGGTACTGTTTCAGGATCATACCGAAATCCGGGTCGTCTTCTGCCAAAAGGATTTTAGTTTTCATAAGGAAGGATTATTTTAAAGGTGGTTCCCGTTCCAGGAGAGCTGGAAACATCAATTTTTCCGCGGTATTTGTTCACGATGTTCTTTACAAAGTACAGTCCAAGCCCAAGTCCTTTGCTGTTGTGGATATTATTGGACTGAATCCTGTAAAATTTTTCAAAAATATTTTTAAGTTCTTTTTTCTCTATACCCTGTCCGTTATCCGTTACTTCTATTTCTACATATTCCGCAAGCCTGCTGAAGGAGATCTTTACCGCTGAAGCACCATACTTTACACTGTTTTCACAGAGATTTTTAATAACGGTTTCCATCAGGTTTTTATCAAAAGGAAGTACATCTGAAATATTATTTTTCATTTCGAAACGGATCAGGGGATATGTGAAGGCCAGATCCTGGATGAAAAAATCCCAGTCTTCAGGTTGAGTCCGGTTCAGGCCATTTTCCGAATCATCTTTATGAAGCTGGAACATCAGATTTTCAAGGCGGCTGATCTGTCTGTCGATAAGGGGAAGTGTTTCAGGATCCCAGTTTTTTTTTAGTGTTTTTGATGCTATTTTCAGCGTGGCGATCGGAGTTTTGAACTCGTGGGAAATATTATCTACAACTGTATGAAGAACTTCTACCTGCTTCTGTTGGCGGACCAGGTTGTTTACCGTGAAAATATACAGCATCATAACGCCTGCCAATAGCGCAATACAGCATAAGATCAGTAAAGTAAGGTCCTTAAAAACAATACTTTTGATATTTGATATTTCAAATTCTGTTTTGCTTTTAACAAGAAATGAGTTGTTTTTAAATTTGTTTTTCCCTGATTCATTTTTTGATGAAGTTTCCCAGCTCCCTTCATTGGTGATTTTGGGATTGGTAACTTTATTACTGGTTTCAAAAAGAAGAATAGGTTTGTCGATCAGACGGGTACTGTCCGGTATATGAATGATAGATGTATATTCTATTTTTGCCGCAATATCGTAGCCGTTGGTTTTCAAACGGTAGTCGAGATAGCGGAGAAGCCTTTCTTTGATGGCTCTTCTGTTTTCAACAAAGAAATTATGAAATTCCTGTTGGCTGATCTCTTTATCATAATACCGGATGAATGTTTTCTGAAGAGAATCATCCTTCATTTCTTTCACACTGCTGATGTCTTCCAGCTTGTCAGTGTATTCGGAAAGCCCGTCCTGGATGGTTCTGTACACCTCACGTTCCTTTACCTGGTAGGTTTTGTAGATAAAGTAAACCTGTATTCCCAGCAACAGCAGGAATAGAGTTGCGAATAAGGCAATCAGGTATTTACTTTTGGTGATCATCACAGCAAAGATAAAACTTTCGTATTTCCCCAAACAGGCATTAACCTGCCATTAACCTTTCGTTAACCGATATTCTCTCTACGAATCCGGAAGTTTGTGCAGTAAAACTAATAATATGTATAAAGCTTGTCTCTTTCTGCTTCTGCCACTGATGTTTTCTGCCCAGCAGCAGAAGACCGAAGGAATGGTGACGGATGCAGAGAACAGGAAGATATCTGCTGCGGAAGTAGAGGTCTATAACCTGAAGAACGAACTGATCCGAACGGTAAAGTCAGATGAAAAAGGATATTTTTTACTGGAAGGAATTTCCGGTGACTCAGTCAGGCTGGCTGTGAAAAAAACAGATTATGCTCCGTTTGAAAAAACGGTTGCTTTAAAAGAAAGCCGTGAAATGCTGAAGATCATTCTGAAGAAAGCCACCCGGGAAATAGAGGGAATTGTAATGACTAAACAGAAACCCCAGGTGATAAGAAAAGTAGACCGGCTGGAATTTAATGTGGAAAACAGTAATATCTCTACACTGAATGCATGGGAGATCCTTAAAAAAACACCCAATGTAACGGTAAATAATGATGTTCTTACGGTAAAGGGAGGCACTGCGATCCTGGTAACAATCAATGATAAAAAAGTCATGCTGACAGGAGATGAACTGAAAAATCTTCTGGAAAATACACAGGGAAACGATGTGAAATCCGTAGAAGTCATTACGAATCCTCCTGCCAGATATGAAGCTTCCGGAAGTGCCGTGCTTAATATTGTGATGAAGAAAAATAAGATCGAAGGCTATCGTGGAATTCTTTCTTCCAAATACGTGCAGACCCAATATGCCAAAGGAAATGTGGGTCTTTCCCAATATTATAAAAAAGATAAACTTTCCCTGATGGGAAGCTATTACAGAGGAATGGGAACTTTTTACCGGGAAGGGACGGATGTTGTCAATTATCAGGAAAGCCAGACCCGCTGGGTAAGCATTATGAACCGTAAGGATAAAAACAATGCACAGAACACAGTAAATTTCAATGCAGAATATGAGATAGACAGCCTTACCAATATCAGCCTGAATTATTCAGGATATTTTTCACCGAAATCTTTCGGTACCTATTACGTGCCTACCCTCATCTATAATGCTCAGAATGCGGTGGAATCCAACTATACCACAGTTAATGACCATCACTCACGTACCGGCAATAATTCCCTGAGCTTCCAGGCAGACCGGAAACTGAATAAGAAAAGCAGCATTTCCTGGATCAGTTATTTTACCGGGAACAACGGTGATAAATACCAGAATGTGATCACAGAACTGAACTTTGCAGGACAGGCACCCCGGGAAGATAATTTTTTTACCCGGAATAAAACCGATATAAAATTATATTCCACACAGGCAGATTATCAGTGGAAAGGAGATAAAATAGAGCTGGAATCCGGAGCAAAATACAGTTTTGTGAAAACAGAAAGCAGCCTCGGTTTTTCAGATAATCAAAGCGGAACTCTCCTGTACAGACCGGAAAAAAGCAGCCTCTTCGACTATAAGGAACATAATTTTGCCGTTTATACCTCATTAGCCTACAACCTCGGAAAATGGAATTTTAAAGGAGGTCTCCGGGCAGAAATGACAGATCTTGAGGGAGTGGTATCCGAGCCTTATGAACAGAATAAAAATAACTACTGGAGCCTGTTTCCTACTTTCTATGCCCAGTATACCACAGAAAATAAACATGAGTTCGGATTTTCTTATGGAAAAAGGATCAGCAGACCCTACTACTCCTGGCTGAACCCCGCCAAATCCTATTACAATCTTTTCTCCTATTATCAGGGAGATCCGAAAATGAAAGCCACGATCATCCATAACCTGAATCTTACCTACTCATGGAAAGGCTGGAACGCAGAACTCTATTACCGGAAAGAACTGTATCCGTCTATGGAAATCTCTTTCCAGGAACCGAGTACCAACCAGATGATCTATTATTTCACCAATATTGAAAAAGATCAGGCGTATGGTCTCAGCCTTTATAAGAATTTCCAGGTTAAGCCGTGGTGGAATGTTGTGATGTCTCAGAATCTGGAACATAACGAAAATTATTTTAAAGGAATTGATGATCAGCTGTACAAAAATGAAATATGGAACTGGGTTTCCGATGTCTCCACAAGTTTTACGCTGGATAAGAGCAGCGACTGGAAAATGGAACTTGGGCACAGGTATTATTCTCCAGGAGTACAGGGTACATTTAGAATTTCAGGTACGTGGTCTGCCTATTTCGTAATGAACCGTAAATTTTTGAATAAGAAATTAGAAGCATCTTTTATTTTCAATGATATCTTCAGGAGTATGGAGCAGAAGGTCAGTACGAAATATGCCAATCAGGATAATTATTTCCTGGATTACTCAGATACCCGGGGCTTCACCCTTTCTTTAAAGTATAACTTTGGAAATCAGTCGGTGAAGAATGTTAAAAGCATAAAAAGAACGGATGAACAGAGCCGGCTGTAAATAATTTCAATGTAAAACTAATATCCATAAAACATTATTATAAAAGAAATGGTCATTCTGTGTCACATTTTCGCTAATTTTGATACCGATTTTTAAAAATTGGAGACATGAAAAGACTTCTTTATGCCCTGGCGGTTGCTGCTTCAATACAATGGGGCTTTGCTCAGGAACTGTATATGCCGAGAAACATCAAGAAAGCATATGAAAAGGGAACCCGGGATATTTCCGGAGCACCCGGCAAAAATTACTGGCAGAATAAAGGAGTGTACAATGTAGACGTAAAGGTAGATGCAGGAACAAAAATGGTTTCAGGAAAAGAAACGATTATATACAGCAACAACAGCCCGGATCAGCTTAATGAGCTGGCGATAAGATTTGTGAATAATCTTCATAAACCGCAGTCTCCAAGATCCGGTTTTGTTTCAAAGGATTTTTTGTCTTCCGGCCTTCATATCAGATCATTCATTGTGAATGGTGAAAAGTATAACATCAACAGTGACGACTGGAGTACCGTTGAAAAAGTAAAACTGAATACACCGCTTAAAGCAGGTTCCAAAGCTGAGGTTAAGATCGAATGGGAATATCCGCTTTCTGTACAGAGCGGAAGGGAAGGGCAGATTGACCCTGAAACCTTTTACGTAGCCTATTCATTCCCGAGAATATCGGTTTATGATGACTATAATGGCTGGGATATGCTGCCACACTCCGACAGGCAGGAGTTTTACAACGACTTTAATGATTACAGTTTCAGTATTACAGCACCGAAGAATTTTGTAGTCTGGGCTACCGGGGATTTCCTGAATCCCGAAGCAGTTCTTCAGCCGGAATATCTGAAAAGATATAAAAGCTCATTGAAAAGCGATAAAGTGATACATATTGCCACTGAGCAGGAAATGAGATCCGGAAAAGTGACCAAACCCAACAAATGGAATGTCTGGAAATTCAAAGCCAGCCATATTACCGATTTCTGCTTTGCATTAAGCAGTCATTACGTTTGGGATGCCGCAAGTGTTCAGCTGAAAACCAAAAGAGCGAGCGTGCAGGCAGCCTACAAAACAGGAGCTAAAGATTTTGAGCATTATACAGACTGGATGCGCTATAATTTAGACTGGTTCTCGAAAAACTGGCCGGGCGTGGAATATCCTTATAATGTAATGACCGCCATCCAGGGATATGCCGATATGGAATATCCAATGATGATCAACGACAGCAGTATCCCGGATAATTTCCAGGATGCAAGACTCACGGCAGATCATGAGATTGCCCATACCTATTTCCCTTTCTACATGGGAATCAATGAAACCCGGTATGCTTTTATGGATGAGGGCTGGGCAACCACACTGGAATATCTCATCGGAATTGATGAGAACGGTGAAGCTGCAGCAAAAGATTTTTATAAAAACTTCAGAGTGAAAAAATGGATCAAAGACCCTTCCGCAGAACAGGATCAGCCGATCATTACCATGAGTACGCAGGTAAGCGGAGCAGGATACGGAAACAATTCCTACGTAAAAGCCTCTCTTTCCTATCTGGCTCTTAAAGATTATCTGGGGGATGAGCTGTTCAAAAAAGCATTACACCATTATATGGATAACTGGAACGGAAAACACCCTGTTCCGTGGGATTATTTTAATTCCATGAATACAGGATCCGGCAAAAACCTGACCTGGTTCTTCAATAACTGGTTCTACACCAATAATTATATTGATCTGAAAGTAAAAGGGGCCTCACAGCTTAATGATCTTCTTACGGTAAACGTAGACAACGTGGGAGGATTTGCCATCCCTTTTGATGCTATTCTGAATTATGAAGACGGAACGACAGAGAAACTTCATTTTTCACCCGCTCTCTGGGAGAAAAACCAGAAGCAGACAGATCTGGCTATTCCCATCAAGAAAAAAGTGAAATCGGTGACGCTGGATGGAGATCTTTTTATGGATTATACGCCGGATGATAATACAAAAGCTTTGTAAGGAGCTGGCTAAATTTTATTTGAAAACAATTTTACAGGATACTAAATAGCCTCGATTCGGGATAAAAAAATCTGAATTATATTATTATAGTAAGTGTTATAACTGATGATCAACGTATAAATTTTTGTAAAAAAATGATACTGTGAGTTTTTTAAGTGCTCCGTAGGAGTACTCTGTTTATAGCATTTATTAGATGATCTAAGGAGAGCTCCGTAGGAGCGACCTGATAATTATATTGATTAATATGTTGGTCTCGCAGAACTTTAATACAGGCAAAATTTGAGAACAATTTTAGAGAACCTTAAATAAGCTCAGTTCGGGACAAAAATCTGATTCAGACTGGTTGGAAGCTGAGAGGAAAAAGTTATGAAGGTCATTAAAAATAAGTCCTGAGTTTGTTTTTATCTTTTTAGGGTAATTTAATTTACAATGGTTTTCAATACTTCCGGATCGGCTAAATGAACATTGCATAAAAAAATAAGCTTATAGGTTCAAAAACCTATAAGCTTTATTATATTCTTACGTATACAATCAGTAAAATATATGGGGTGGACGGGTTTAAAACGTTACATCCAGTCCCACATAGAAATTCGCTTTCATGATCGGGGCATATACCATTCCTCCGTCAAAATAATTTCCGAAAGGATTCCTGAAATCAACGATGGCATTTTTCTGATAATAAGAAGTTAAATTTTCTCCCCCTACATACGCTCTGATCTTCTTGTTGAAGTTTCTTGAGATCTGGGCATTCAGTACAGCGTACGAATCGGAGTACACCGGAAGCTGAAATTCTGCAGGATTGCCGGAAGTATCAGGTAACCTTTGTTTTCCTACCCAGTTCAGCGTAGTATCAAAACTCCAGAATCCGCCTTTATCATTTTTACTGGTAGCATAAGCAAGGTTGACGAAACCCCTGTGCTTGGCCATAAAAGGAATCTCCCTTCTTCCGCCGATATAATCTGCCTGTACATCATAATATTTGTAAGCAAGCCTTACATCAAAATTTCTGAAAGGCGTAAAATCCCACTGAGTCTGGAAAGAGTTGGCAAAGGATTTTCCCTCCAGATTATAGAACGTAAGCTGCTGAGGAGATCTGTCCAGGTCCACAAGCACCTGATCCTGGAAATCCGTTCTGAAAAAATCAGCGATTACGGTAGATTTTCTTCCGAAAAGCTTAAACTCCTGCTGTAAGCTGGCTCCGTAGTTCCATGCGATTTCCGGTTTCAGTCCATAGATGTTCCCATTGTTCGGAAGAATCTGAATACTTCTGTTGGAAGCAAAGTACTGTTGGTTTTCCGCAAAAACATTAGCTGTTCTGAATCCTCTTCCTGCAGAAAGCCTTAAAATTGTCTGGGGAGTGAAATCGTATTTAAAATTAAGTCTTGGTGTAAACTGGGTTCCTGCCAGATTATGGAAATCTACCCTTGAACCGGCTACTAACGTATATTTTAAGCCTGTTAAAGTATATTCCGCAAAAATACCGGGAACAATTTCATTTCTTCTCAGATCATCCGTTAAATAAGTTTCCTTGTAACCGTCATATAAAAAGCTGGCTCCCGCTTTATACTTATGGTTGGTATTTCCGATGATGCTTTCAAAGATCAGGTTGGAATAATATGTATGCTGCTGACCGTTATAATTTCTGAGCCCGAAAAAGCTGTCCTGCTGATGGAATACATACTGATTCATCCAGCCTAAACTCTGATAAGGCTTTCCTTTGAATACATAACCCGTTTTGTTCCATACCTGGAATCTTGAAATATCAATACCCACACCGTAAGCCGACTGCTTGTCCTGGGGCAGTTTTTTGTCAAATCCGGTCTGTCCGGCCGTTCTTTCATCCCTGATAAAATTGATTCCGAAATGAGATCCGAAACCGGATTTTTCAAGATCATTGAAATTAAGCAGGTAGGCGGCATTAATCTGCGTCCCTTTCGGTCTGTCCAGAAACCCGTCATCATTCATATCCGTATTCCCGAAAGTTCCGTTTCCGTGTAGAAGGAAGGTCTGTGACCATTTATCGTTGATAGGAGATACGCTGGTGATATTGGCTTCCGCTCTTCCGTTGAAATCCGAGAAAAGGTTCAGGGAAGTTTCCGGCTCTTTGGCATTTTTCAGAAGCTCGGTATTGATCTGCCCGGTGATGCTCTCGTACCCATTGGTAACCGTACTTCCGCCTTTTGTCAGCTGAATACTTTCAATCCATCTTCCCGGAATAAAGTTTAACCCATAAGCAGAAGCCAGACCTCTGATTTCCGGAAGAAGTTCTTTGGTAAGGCTGGTATATTTCTGGTCAAGCCCCAGCATTTTCAGCTGTTTGGTTCCTGTTACCGCATTGCTGAAAGAAACATCTACTGTCGCGTTGGTTTCAAAGCTTTCAGACAGATTACAGCAGGCTGCCTTTAAAAGCTCCTTTTTATCAATATTAAAAACCAGCCCGGCTTCCTTTTTACTTAAAGCAGTTGCTGCTTTAGAACCGGTTACGACAACTCCGTCAATGCTTTTTTCATGTTGGGAATGATCTTTTTCAGAAGCTGTTGCCGTATGTTCTTTATGATCTTCATGTTTTGTGGTCCCTTCTTCATAATGAACTTTTGGATTGGCTTCCCCGAAGGTAAATTCCCTGTCATACAGACAACATCCAGGAAGTCCATTGTAAACTGCATCTGACGCTTTGAATTTTTCGTTATCATGTCCTGCGTCAGCAATTGCTTTTAAAATTTTATCTGATGAGGTTTTTGCAGGATCGAAATTCAGAACGACAGTCTGCTTTTCGGCATTCCATTCTGCGGCATTTGCTCCGGCTCCTTTTGCAGCCTTTTCAATTCTGGCTTTACATGAACCACAGTTTCCTCTTACATAGAACTCATTGTCTTTTTTAGCATCAGTCTCGTGGTTATGATGCTGGGGTTCTGCTGCAGATGGCTGAAGATCTCTTTCATAGTGACAGCATCCGGGAAGCTTTTCATAGGTTTCGTTGGATGCTTTGAATTTTTCGTTGTCGTGGCCTGCCTCCGCTACTTTCTTTAAAATTTCATCAGTAGATATATTCGCTTCGGTTTCTACGGTTAACTGTTGAAGATCAGTAGAATAAACGGCCGTTTTGGCACCTGCTTTTTTAGCCGCAGTTTCTATCCTTGATTTACACATATCACAGTTTCCTTTTACCTGAAACCGGTTTTTTGTAAGATTTTGGGCTGATATAAATTGTACAGACAGGATCAATAGTCCAAGAATAAACCTGGAAATAGATAATTTCATTTTGTTTAAAGTTTAGATTAATTAAAAAACGGTTCATTAAAAGATGTAATGAACACTCCGTAAGGTAATTAACCTATTTTAGGCGGCTGCCAGATCTCCTTTAAACGGTCTGATAAATAGGGGTCTGAATACTGGAACTGCGGATTTTTATTCTTCTTATAATAAGAAAGTTCAAAGCGCAGACTTTTTGAAAAAGGGGTTTCTATAAAGGTATAGCATGCAACACAGGATGAGCAGCAGTCATCATTGCATGACGATTTTGTTTTGCTGTCATTATGTTCTTTTGAAGAATGATCTTTACAGCAGTCACTTTTCTCAGATTTTGCCATACAGCAGGTCTCCTGCATAGATTGTGCATAGAAGCTGTCCTTAGGAACTAAAAAAATTCCCAGGCAAAAAACAACTGCAAGAATGTGAAACAGCTTCATGACTGCAAAAATACGAAATTTATGGCAAAGGATCACCAACTTTTACCGCGCAGTTGTGCCAGGGTTCTCCGTGAGCCGGGTTTACTTTAGGTTTTTCACCTGTCGGTTGCGGAGCGGGTGCAGGAGCCGGTGTATTCTGTACTATGTTTTGTACAGGTTGTGGTGCCGGAGCGGGTTTGCTGTTAAGAGGCTGTCCTACCGGAATATCACATCGGTGGCCTGGCTGTCCGTGAGGAGGATTCATTCCCGGAGCAGTTTTTACCTGCTTCCCGTTATTGTCGATCATTACTTTTCCTGGTGAAAGGGAATTAGGATCTATATTGATGCTGTTACTGCTGTTGGTGGCTGCATTATTGGGAGCGGGAGCTGGCGGAGTGCCATTGAGCGGCTGTCCTACGGGGATATCACACCGGTGGCCAGGCTGTCCGTGCGGGGGATTCATTCCGGGGGCTGTTGCCATAGGAGCGGGATTGGTATTGGACTGGATACCTGCCTGATCCATCAGGGAGGCTTTAGGAGAATTCACAGCCATACCTGATGACTGTACACCTGCTTCTTCTTTCAGATAAGTGGCTTTTTCATCTTTCTTACATGAAACAGCAAGTACGGAAACAGCGATAACGCCTAAAAGTGTATTTTTCATATCCAATCGTATGAAACAAAATTAGCAAAACATTTTCAATTGTTTTGCTAATTTTTTATTTATAATCGGATTTTAGATCTAATTTTTAACCAAAAGTCTGAAACCTTCTCCGTGTACGTTGATGATTTCCAAACCTTCGTCATCCTTCAGAAGCTTACGCAGCTTGGCAATATATACGTCCATACTCCTTGCGGTAAAGTAATTTTCTTTCTTCCATATCTTTCTCAGAGCAAGATCTCTCGGCATGAAATCGTTTCTGTGGATGCATAGAAGTTTAAGAAGTTCATTCTCTTTTGGCGAAAGTTTGTACTCTTTATCGCCTACTTTAAGCTGTCTCAGCATAGAGTCAAAGAAAATATTACTGATCTTGAACTGTTCCTGTTCTTCATTTTCCAGGGTAGAGCTTCTCTGAAGAATGGCCTTGATTTTATACAGGAGAAGTTCTGTGTCGAATGGCTTCGTAATATAGTCATCAGCCCCAAGCTGGTAACCTTTAAGAATATCCTCTCTCATATTTCTTGCCGTAAGGAAGATGATTGGGGTATTTTTATCGATTTTTTTCACATCTTCAGCCAATGAAAACCCGTCTTTTTTCGGCATCATCACATCAAAAATACAGATATCGAATTCGTTCTCTGTAAATTCCTTCAGTCCTTGCTCTCCATCTGTTGCCAGGGTTACCTCAAAGTTATTGATCGTTAAGTAATCTTTAAGCACAGCTCCGAAACTCTGATCGTCTTCTACTAATAATATTCTGTTGCTCATAATTTTAATCATTAAAAATTAATAAATAAGAATGAACGTTCTCACTCTATCTTCCTATATTTTGTTATCTGGTTTTATGTATATCAGCTCATCGGCAGCTTGATCACAAACGTACTTCCTTTTCCTTTGTGAGAGTCTACAATGATCTGTCCTTTATGCAGTTCTACAATTTTCTTCACATATGAAAGCCCTAATCCCTGACCTTTTACATTGTGAATATTCCCGGTTTCTTCCCTGAAGAATTTCTCAAAGATCTTTGTTTTATTCTGGCTTTCCATTCCCATTCCTTTATCGGAAATCTCAATCACATACCAAAGTCCCTCATTTCTGGTTTTCACATGGATTTCCGGAGCTTCCGGAGAGTATTTATTGGCATTGTCCAGTAAATTCACCAGCATATTTGAAATGTGAAATTCATCAATCTTAAAGTTATAGTGAGAAGCATTGAATTCCTGGGTAAGCGATCCGTTTCTTTGCTCCACAATAAGGTTGAATGACTCTGTTGTCCTTTTGATCAGTTCTCTTACATTGGTTTCCTTCAGAAACAGCTCCACTTCATTTCTTTCAAGCTTCGACATATTCAGGACGTTTTCCACCTGTTTTTTCATTCTCAGATTTTCCTGCTTGATCAGCTCAGAATAATACTTTACCTTATCCGGATTGGTGGCAATCTTGTCATTGGCCAGAGAATCCGTGGCAACTGAAATGGTGGCCAGGGGAGTCTTGAACTCATGCGACATATTGTTGATGAAGTCGGTCTTCACTTCTGCCAGCTTTTTCTGCCTCATCATATAATTGATGGAAATAATATAGATTCCCAGAATGGTAAGCAGCGAAAGGAAAGTTCCCAGAAGCATCGGCCAGTTGTTCATAGCCAGAGAATATTCTTTTTTGGGGAAAACCAGGGCCAGCGTATATAAAGTGGTATTTTTATTATCTGTAAAAAGCGGATAGCTGTAAGTGTTATTATCTTTTTTCTCTCTAAAAGCTTTATTGACGATGCTGGTAAGTTTGTTGCTTTTATCGGTAACCCCATAACCGAATTTTGCTGTAATTCCCTTCATTCTCAGCTCTTTGGCAATAACGGAATCCAGAACAACAGGATCCACTCTTTTGGTAATCGGAAGATTGGTTCCGACTATTCTTACAAAATTTTTCATGGAATAGTCGCCACTCTCAATATCATTGTTGATATCGGTGGTCAGCAGTTCCCGGTTGGAAGTATCCCTTTTCACCTTGTAGGCTGCTTCATCGGTATACAAAGTGGTCAGATTCACAGAATCTCCTTTTTTAGAGATGGGAAGCTGTGTTTTGGAGATGATGTTTTTAGAGTAAATGATCTGTCTCTGAGTGCCGGAATCCTGTACCTGCTGAATGGTGGTTAATGAAGGCTGATCCTTGCTGGCGAGAATATCATTTCTTAGATTATTGTTATCCTTATTCAGGTATTTATCCACTTCAATCTCTTCAATATTTTTTGAAGTGCTTTCTAAAGCAGAATACACTTTATTGGAAAAATCCTGTTCCAGTGCACCATAATAACCTTTCAGCCAATAAAATTGGAGCGTAACAAAGACAATCAGTGAGATCGTCATAAACACCGAAATTATTGGGATGAATTTATTATTCATTTACAGTTTTTTATACGTTTGCAAAAAATGAATGTTAAAATTAATTATTTTAAGACTTCATAAACAAAAAACGAGCCAAAAAATTGTGTTATTTCTCTTAAAAGTGTGTTTTTTAACGTTTATTTATGAATTAAAGTGTAATAATCTTTCAGGAAATTAAAGACTGGAACTCACTAACTCCCTTCTGACGGAATGTTTAAGTAGACATTTAAACCCTTGTTGTCAATTAGTTCAACATATTAAAAAATATTTATTGATTTAATATCCGGAAGAAAATAAGCGGTTTGAAAAAGAAGCTGATAAACTTTGGTATTTAAAAAAAATTAACGAAAAAAATTAAATATTTTTGTTGAAAATGTCAGTTCTGAAATGAAAATAAAAATTTCTTTATTCCTTATTTCACTGTACACTGTAAGTTTTTCTCAGAATACAGTTATAAAGGAATATAACGATAAATATAAAGGTACCTCTGTTCATTATATTATCTGCTCACAAAAGGGGGAAGAAGACCGTAAGAAACCCCTGTTCTTTTTTTGCCAGGGAAGTCTTGCGAGACCATTACAGTATACTACGGACAAAGGCACTTATCCTGTATTTTTACCTTTCGATCTGGATATTATCACCAAAGATTATCATTTAATTGTCGTAAGCAAACCGGCAATTCCGGTCACGGAAGATCAGAAGAATTTACAGGAAAACTTCAGCTATCCCAAAGACGGGCTTCCTCCCGTAGAGTATATCGTTAACAATAATCTGGATTATTATTACAGCCGTAATAATTTTATCCTGAAAAAACTGCTGGGTAAGCCCTGGGCAGATGCAAAAAGAATAATTGCAGCCGGACATTCCGAAGGTTCCTATGTCGCACTGGAAATGGCGGCCCACAATAAAAAAATTACTCATCTTGTATATTCCGGAGGTAATCCTTTGGGCAGAATAATGAGCATCATCAGTGAAAACCGTCAAAGTACGGATGAAGAAGAAAGCTGGAATACCGAAAGTATTGATTTCTGGAAAAAAACAGTGGCAAACAGTGACAAAAAAGAAACAGACCAGGAAAATACCAGCTTTTATAATTATACCCTTTCTCAAAACTTCACTCAGGATTTATTAAAACTGAAAATTCCTGTAATCGTAACCTACGGAACAAAAGATCAGAACGGAATTTTTAATGATTATCTGCAGGTGCTGACGATTCAGAATCATAAGAAGAACTATACTTTTAAATCTTATTTTGGGTGTGATCATAATTTTTTTCCTCTAAAGAACGGGCAGCCGGATTACGAAACAGATAACTGGACCCAGGTGGCCCATGAATGGATCAGCTGGCTGAAAGGATAAACTGATTTCAATGCGGAATAAGAGCCGGTAATCTGGTCAGCCGCTGTTAAATGTTTGAATTTACCTGCCATATGAAAAGTATTCTCCATCAATAAAGCAGTAACTTTATCAAAAATAATTACTTATGGAATCGAATATCACTTTCAACAAAGATTTTGACGCGAAAACAGTGTATGTAATGAAAATTTATAATGCTGATGTCTCAAAAGTATGGGACCATTTTACGCAGGCCGGATTATTGGATCAATGGTGGGGGCCGAAACCGTGGAAATGTGAAACCCTGAAGCAGGATTTTAGTGAAGGCGGAATCTGGCTGTATGCAATGGCAGGTCCTAACGGAGAAAAAGCCTATTCCCGGTCAAAATACGGTGAAATCATTGCGCACAGAAGCTTTGACTGGATGAGTGCTTTCTGTGATGAAAACGGAAAGGTAAATGATGATTCTCCGCAATCCAACTGGCTGATCGGTTTTACAGGTGTGGAAGAGGGTACGAAAGTGACTGTTAATATTCATTACCAGTCCCGGGAAATCATGAGCAAAATGCTGGAAATGGGATTTGAAGAAGGCTTCAAAATGGGACTTACCCAATTGGAAGAACTTTTGGGGTGAAAAATTTCTGATTAATGAAGATTTGATACCGGAAGAGGGCAGTTGTGAATGTGATCCATAATAAATGCTTGTCTTTAGATCATCTGATCTTACAGCATACAGCTGAATGTAACTTCAATTCTTCTTTCTTCCATATTTCAGCCTTTAATCCGGATTCGGACAGTGCCTGGAGAAATGAAAAAAATCAGCCCCATTGGTGAGGCTGATTTTTATATCCGGGCAGGTTACTGTCCGTATTTATATCAGGTTCTCTTCCTGAAAATAGTGAATAATCGCTTTTTTCATGAGAAGAGACTGTTCATTCGGTCTTAATTCCGGAAGATCTTCCAGCTTTTCAAACTGAGGCCATCCGTCTTCATAATGAGTAAATTTATAATAACCGAAGGGTTCCAGCAATCTGCATACTGCAATGTGTATCAGATTCACTTTATCGTCTTTTGTATATTTCTGCTGTCCACTTCCCAGTTCCTGAAGCCCGATCAGAAACAGAAGCGT
The DNA here is from genome assembly GCA_002439165.1 of Chryseobacterium indologenes. Classification (GTDB taxonomy): domain Bacteria; phylum Bacteroidota; class Bacteroidia; order Flavobacteriales; family Weeksellaceae; genus Chryseobacterium; species Chryseobacterium indologenes_E. Next base: position 31,798 of record DJTE01000048.1, on the reverse strand, counting down.
TTCAATCGGAGGATTTTTTTCAGTCTGGAAATTGTCTTCAAAAAACTGTTCTATTTTTTTCCAGTATTCAGACTCATTCATATAATTGATCTATGATGATTTATATTTGATTTTAAATTTTCTTAGTTCTGACTTTAGAAAAGAGCTGTTATTCCTGATCTATTTTCAGCAGGAATGCATACTCCAGTGCATCTTCCTTCAATGATTCAAATCTTCCGCTTGCTCCGCCGTGGCCCGAGCTCATGTCGGTTTTAAATAATAAAAGGTTGGAATCTGTTTTTAATTCCCTTAGCCTGGCCGTCCATTTTGCCGGCTCCCAATACTGAACCTGGGAATCGTGAAGGCCTGTTGTGATCAGCATATGAGGATAATCTTTAGCTTCCACATTGTCATAAGGAGAATATTCTTTCATGTAGTGATAGTATTCTTCATCATTAGGATTTCCCCACTCGTCGTATTCTCCGGTCGTCAGAGGGATGGTTTCATCAAGCATGGTGGTTACCACATCTACAAAAGGAACCTGGGCCACAATTCCGTGGAAGAGTTCCGGCTCATAGTTTACAACGGCACCTACCAAAAGGCCTCCGGCACTTCCTCCCATCGCATACATATGTCTGGATGAAGTATAGTTTTCTCTGATCAGGTGTTTCCCGGCATCGATAAAATCGAAGAAAGTATTTTTCTTAGAGAGCATTTTTCCATCTTCATACCATTCTCTTCCCAGATATTCCCCGCCGCGGATGTGGGCAATGGCGTAGATAAAACCTCTGTCCAGAATAGAAAGCCTTACATTGGAAAAGCTTGCATCTACGGTATGGCCGTAACTTCCGTAACCGTATAAAAGCAGTGGCGTATCAGCAGATTTTTTGGTGTCCTTATGATAAACCAGCGAAACAGGAATCTTGGTTTTCCCGTCTCTGGAATCTGCCCATATCCTTTCCGAAATATAGTTTTCAGGATGAAATTTTCCACCCAGAACTTCCTGCTGTTTCAGAAGTACGGTGGTTTTTTCCTTCATATTATATTCATAGGTGGAGCCTGGCTGTGTAAGAGAAGTATAGCCATAACGGAGTACTTCAGTATCAAACTCCATATTGATCCCGATATACGCGGTATAGGTTGGGTCGGAAAAAGGCAGGTAGTGGGATTCCCGGGTTCTTTCATCAATGATTTTAATCTGCAGAAGTCCCTGTTCTCTTTCTTCAAGAACCAGATAATCTTTGAAGATCTCAAAACCTTCCAGTAAAACTTCGGCGCGATGAGGAATAACATCTGTCCAGTTTTCCATGCCGCAATTGTCGATTTTCGTTTTTACGATCTTGAAATTAGTAGCATCATCTGCATTGGTAATGATGTAAAATTCATCTTTATAATGTTCTACGGAATATTCAAGATCATCTATTCTTGGCTGAATGACAGTCCACTCTGCAAAAACATTGTCGGAAGGAATAAACCTGTGCTCATCGGAGATGGTACTTGAGCTGGCAATGAAAATATATTCCAGAGACTTGGTTTTGAAAACATTCACATCAAAAGTATCGTCTTCCTCATGAAAGATCAGAACGTCTTCTGAAGAATCGGTCCCGAGCTTATGTCTGTATACCTGGAAGGCACGCAGACTGTCATCTTTTCTGATGTAGAAAACGTGTTCATTATCATTGGCCCATACAGCCTTGCCGGTTGTATTCAGAATCTGGTCAGGGAAAACTTCTCCTGTGTCCAGGTCTTTGAAATTGATGGTATAAATCCTGCGGCTTACATTATCCGTTGAAAAAGAAGCCAGCCGGTTATTTGGGGATACGGCTACGCTTCCTACCTCAAAATAATTTTCACCTTGTGCGAGGATATTGACATCAACCACAATTTCTTCCGGATTGTCCAGTGTTTTGTGTTTTCTGCAGAAGATCGGGTACTCTTTTCCTTCTTCATAACGTACAATATACCAGTATTCATTGAAGAAGTAAGGTAGAGATTCATCGTCTTTTTTATAGCGGGCTTTCATTTCCTCGAAAAGTTCTTCCTGAAGAGGTTCTGTGTCTTTCATCACGAATTCCTCATATGCGTTTTCCTCTTCCAGGTATCTGATCACTTCAGGATTTTCTCTTTCGTTAAGCCAGAAATAATGATCTGTTCTTTTATCACCGTGTATTTCAAGTAGTTTTTCTATTTTTTTTGCCTGTGGAGCTTTCATCCGGATTTTTTAATTTTTTAAGGTGCGGATTATCGTCTGTAGGATATTTTCTTTTTGAAAGGTACAGAGATTTTATGCAGTATTCAAATTTTGTTCAAATATAAGAAAGGCTATCAAATTTTTGATAGCCTTTATAGTGAATGTTGTCTCTGTGATTATTTTTTTATTGTTTTAATAGCTTTTACTGTTCCGTCGTCCATTTTTAAATGGATTAGATATAAACCATCCTTTAAATCACCCAGATTAATACTGGATGATGGTTTTTCAATTGTTTTCACCAGTCTGCCGGAAATATCCATTACGGAAATGGATTTTATATCCGATATATCGGAAATGATGAGAAGGTCTTTGAAAGGGTTAGGAGATAGCTGGATTTTTTTAGTATTCTTTGAGGTTTCAGAGGTAGATAATGTGGAACTGTCATATGCTGAAATTTGAAAACTACCATTTTCTGTCTCAGAATCGTATTTCCAGACACTTATATATAATGTTGTTCCGGGAGTCTGTCCCGTTAATGAAATCAGAGAAAAAAAACTTTGACCGTCGTCATCGTTACAGCCAATTTCTGATAAAGAACCGCATGTTCCGTTGTAAACATTTAGAGTAGAATCATCAAATGAAGAGCCGGAAGCCGCACGGGTTTCTATTTTTAGGCTCCCGCTTGGAGGAACTATTACTTTAAACCATACATTATCAGTAGCGTCCGACTGGCAGGAAGGAATAGTGCTGTCTGTGGTTGCCTGGGCATTGCTCGCAGTAACCGCTCCCGAAGCAAAATCACTACCTACAGTGAGGGGTATGGCTCCTGAACAGTTGTCATTAGCTGGTGGTACAGGGTCATATGCTGAAATCTGGAAATCACCGCTTCCTATATTTAAATCATATTTCCATACGCCTATGTATAGTGTGGCACCGGGAGTTTGTCCGGTTAGGGAGATCAAAGAAAACAAGTCATCATCATTATCATCGTTACAGTCAATTTCAGTTAAGAAGCCACAACTACCGCTATAAACGGTAAGTGTAGAGTCATCAAATGAAGATCCTGAAACTTCACGGGTTTCAATATTTAAATTTCCGCTTGGAGGAACTACTACTTTAAACCATACGTTATCAGCAGCATCTTCATTGCAGAAGGGAGTGTTTCCGCTGGTAGTCGCCCCTGTATTACTAGAAGTAATTGCATTTGAACTGAAGCTTGTTCCCACTGTTAATGGTATCGCTCCTGAACAGTCATCATTTTGGGCGATGGCCCATGTTGCTGTTAATAAAAACAACCAGACTATTAATTTTTTCATAATAAAGTTTTTTATGATTATTTTCTTAAATATAAAGAATTAATCAAGTTTTTTTATGGAAAAGAATTTATTTAACTGATTGATATGTAGTGATTAACTGTATTTTTTATAATCTTCTGTGTGTGGAAATAATTATATTAAAAACAACAAATAGATGAATTGTTTTATTGTATTTTAATTGGTTCGTGCTTGTTTTATTATGCAAAAATAATGATGAAAGACTGTTCATTAAAAAAAACAAAAGCCATCTTTCCTGTATGAAAAGACGGCTGTATTTATTTTCTGTATGTAAAGACTACTTATGCATTGCCTTAATATACTTTTCCAGTGCCATGGTCATAGATGGAGTTTCCTTTGTAGGAGCCATCAGATCTACCTTCAGTCCTGCTTCTTCTGCGGCAGCTAAAGTGGTATTTCCGAAAACACCGATCTTGGTTTCTTCCTGTTTGAAGTCCGGGAAGTTCTGCTGTAAAGATTTTATTCCCTGCGGGCTGAAGAAAATCAGCATGTCATAATCCTTAATGGTAATATCGGTAAGATCACTGCAAACCGTACGGTACATGATTGCTCTTGTCCAGTCTACGCTGGCAGTGTCCAAAGTCTTTACAATATCCGGGCTCAGCACGTCAGAAGACGGCAGGAGGTATTTTTCAGATGGGAATTTTTTGAAAAGAGGAAGCAGATCTGAGAAATTCTTTTCTCCGAAGCTGATTTTTCTTTTTCTGTATACAATGTGTTTCTGCAGATAATTGGCAATAGCTTCAGACTGACAGATGTATCTCATCGTGTCAGGAACTGAAAAGCGAAGCTCTTCAGCAAGCCTGAAGTAATGATCAATCGCATTTTTACTGGTAAAAATAATACCCGTATACTGCGTCAGATCTATCTTCTGCGTTCTGAGTTCTTTGTTGTCAACTCCTTCGACGTGGATGAAAGGGCGGAAATCAATCTTTATCTTTTCCTTCTTCGCTATATCCAGATATGGAGAGGACTCACTTGGCGCTGGTTGAGAAACCAATATAGACTTTATTCTCATCATTGACTTTTATTAAAAAAATAACAACTTCCAAAGCAGCAATAAAGGTGCAATTTGGAGGGTGCAAATATACAAAAATTTATAATACCATTTTTCAGGAAGAATATTGTTTTTGTGAAACAGATAGAAGAACACCTTGAATATGAACACAAAAGCAAAGAATGAAAAATAATATAAAAACATTCTATTTCTGTCTACGGGGAAATAATAATGGGCTACACAAAGAATTATCAGTAAAAACGACAGAATAAAATAGAACTTGGTAGCGGTGAAATAAAAAACAGACCATTTTTTGCCGTCTCCTATACTTTGATAAAATAAAAAGCCTAGTGCAGATTTCGAAAGATAAAAAAAGAGAACAGCCAGAAATGTATATCCGAATTTATTAAGCTGATATCCAAAAAGCTGAAGATCGGCTATATATTTGGGAACAATCGGAATGTACTGGGAGATAAGAACGGAAAGGGTAAGTGCCGTTACACAGGACGTAATGATCCAGCTCGGCAGGTTGTTGCTCGCGTCAAAATATTTCTGAAGCAGAAAGTCTTTCAGGCTGGCATCCCTTTCTATAATATTCATCATAAAGACATATAAAAATATACATCCCAGCAGGATAAAAATTACCCAATCATTGTTCTCGGGTATTCTTACGTGGTTTATAAAGTTTTGTGATAACGGCAAAGGAATATTTTTTGCAAAATTATAGATTATTTTGTATAAAATAAAAAGGTTAAATAAACTATCTTTGCAAACTGAAATGAAAAAACTAGTCATTATCCCCACCTATAACGAAAAGGAAAATATTGAAAATATTATTTCCGCGGTTTTTGCATTGGAGGATGACTTTCATATTCTTGTTGTGGATGATTCCTCTCCGGACGGAACCGCTGAAGTGGTGAAGGATCTTCAGAAAAGATTTCCCCATTATCTTCACCTGTCTGTAAGACACGTAAAAGACGGTTTGGGAAAAGCCTACATCCACGGATTTAAATGGGCTATTGAAAACAGGTACGATTATATTTTTGAAATGGATGCCGATTTTTCTCATAATCCCAATGATCTGCCCAAGCTTTTTGAAGCCTGTCTTCAGGCCGATATGGCAATCGGATCCCGGTATTCAAAAGGAGTGAATGTGGTCAACTGGCCTATGGGAAGAGTGCTTCTTTCTTACTTTGCCTCCAAATACGTACGGTTTATCCTGGGACTTCCGATTCATGACACAACGGCAGGATTTGTCTGCTTCTCAAGAAAAGTACTTGAGGAGATAGGACTTGACAATGTAAAACTGAAAGGTTATGGATTTCAGATTGAAATGAAATTCAGGGCCTTCAAAAAAGGATTCAGAATTGTAGAGGTGCCTATTATATTTACCAACAGGATTCTGGGTGAAAGCAAAATGAACGGAGGAATTATTCATGAAGCTGTTTTTGGGGTTTTAAACTTGAAATGGAAATCAATCATCAACCGGTTATGAAAAAACTGATCTTCATTTTTATAATGATGTGTATGTTCTCCTGCGGAGACTATATCGATAAGCCTGAAAACCTGCTGGGGAAAGATGTTATGGCTGAAATTCTGGCCGATCTTGCTGTTAATGACCAGACGGTCAATATGTATCCGGACAAAAATCTGGAAGCAGGAACAAGATTTGTATTGAAAACTCACAATGTGAAATCTGAAGACTTTGTAGAAAGTTTCAAATATTACGTTGTAAAAGATAAAATGAAGGAAATTGTGGAAGAGTCCCAGCTTATCCTTCTGAAAAAAGATCCGAAAGCAGAAAAGTACATCAGGGATAAGATGAACAACAGGGGAGATCTGCCGGTTCTCAATAAATAATCATTAATGAAGAAATGGGTTTCGTGTACAGAAACACCAGCCTTATAACGGGTAAGCAAAAAGTATACAGATGAAATTTTTTAATATAGAAAAAACCTCTGAAGGAAAAGCAAGAGCAGGAGAAATTATTACAGACCACGGGAAGATACAGACCCCTATTTTTATGCCTGTCGGAACAGTGGCAAGTGTGAAAACGGTTCATCAGAGAGAATTAAAAGAAGACATTAAAGCCCAGATTATTCTGGGGAATACCTATCATCTTTACCTCCGTCCCGGTATGGAAATCATGCAGCAGGCGGGAGGCCTTCATCAGTTTATGAACTGGGATCTCCCGATTCTTACCGACTCAGGAGGATTTCAGGTGTTTTCCCTTTCCAAAAGCAGAAAAATGTCTGAAGAAGGAGTGAAATTCAAATCCCATATCGACGGAAGTTATCACATGTTTACTCCCGAAAAATCGATGGAGATCCAGAGACAGATCGGAGCCGATATTTTTATGGCTTTTGACGAGTGTACCCCTTATCCGTGCGAATACAATCAGGCAAAATCATCCATGGAGCTTACCCACAGATGGCTGAAGAGATGTATTGACTGGACGGAACAGAATAAAGAACTTTACGGGCATAAACAAAGGCTTTTCCCTATCGTTCAGGGATCTACCTACTCAGACCTCAGAAAAATATCCGCAGAAGTTATTTCAGAAGCCGGAGCAGAGGGGAATGCCATCGGAGGGCTGTCCGTAGGAGAGCCTGAAGAAAAAATGTACAGAATTACCGACGAGGTTACTGATATCCTTCCGAAAGAAAAGCCAAGATATCTTATGGGAGTGGGTACGCCGTGGAATATTCTGGAATCCATAGGATTAGGCATCGATATGATGGACTGCGTAATGCCGACGAGAAATGCAAGAAATGCTATGCTTTTCACCTGGCAGGGCGTGATGAATATGAAAAATGAAAAATGGAAAGCCGATTTTTCTCCTCTGGACGAATTCGGGACCAGTTTCGTAGATCAGGAATATTCAAAAGCTTACCTTCGCCATCTTTTCGTATCCAAAGAATATCTTGCCAAACAGATTGCATCCATTCATAATCTTGCGTTCTATCTTGATCTGGTAAAAGTAGCCAGAGAGCATATCATGGCAGGAGACTTCTATGAGTGGAAAAACTCTGTCGTTCCGGTATTGAGACAAAGGCTTTAAAATAAAGAGAGGACATGATCAAAATTATAGACAGATACATCATCAAAAAATATCTTGGAACATTCAGTTTCATGCTGATCCTGCTGTCTATTGTGGTGCTGGTCATCGATGTTCAGCAAAAGATTCCAAGAATAGAAAACGCCAAAGCGATTGATCCGAAACTGGATCTGGTGTATTTTCTGATGCACTTTTATCCTTTCTGGATTCTCAATCTTGTGGTGACCTTCCTCTCTATTCTGGTGTTCATTTCCGTGATCTATTTCACCTCCCGAATGGCCAATAACACGGAAATTGTTGCTGTAATCAGCAGTGGTGCCAGTTTTCACAGGTTTGCAAAACCCTATTTATATACTTCAGTTCTGATAGCCCTGCTGTCCCTCACCGTGAATCACCTCGTTCTTCCGTGGGCGAATATTAAGAAAAATAGACTGGAGGCTTATACCTATAACGCAGCCAATAAAGAGAAAATCCTGGGAACAGCTCCTGCATCGGCACAGCTCAGTAAAACAGAATACATCTTCGTGAATTCCTGGAATAAAATGGAAAAAAGAGGATCGGGGTTCGTTTATCAGAAATTTGACAGAAACAGAAAGCTGATGTATGAGCTGAAAGCTTCTGAAGTTTCCTGGGATAAAGACAAAAAACAGTTTGTCCTTTCAAGTTACCTGGAAAAGACCATCAATAAAGATGATACAGAGAAGCTGAACACTGGCTTTGATGTCAGGAAAAGTTTCGGGCACTCCCCGGAAGAACTTTTTCCGAATGAACTTCTCGGGCAGAATAAAACCACTCCTGAACTCATCAAGTTTATTGAACGTGAAAAAGGTAAAGGAAACAGCAATCTGAATTCTTACCTGAATGAATTTCACCAGAGGACATCCATGCCGGTTTCCATTATTATTCTTACATTCCTGGCACTTTCGCTGGCTTCCCAGAAAAAAAGAGGAGGTCTTGGGGTAAACCTTGCCATAGGGATTTCCCTTGCGTTCGTTTTTGTTTTCTCTTTTGAAGCATTGAAAGTGGTCTCCGAGAACAAGAGTTTATCTCCTGCTGTGGCCATGTGGCTGCCTAACATGGTGTTTCTTCCGCTTACCCTGTATCTGTACCTCAAAAGAGCCAATCAGTAAAGATCAGTAGAGGAGTTTTACCTCTTTATGGTAGAACTTCTTCATGCCGTCATTTTCCAGCTCAATCCAGAGTTCTCCGTTTTCGTCTGCCCGGCGGATAATGCCATTTTGTCGCTCTTTTTCAATTTCAAAAACGGAAATCTCATCTTTCCGGAAAAGATTTTGGTTGAAAAGGCTTAGTATTTCGTGTTCAGAAGGAATGTTTTTCAGTTTTTCAATTATGAAAGTGTGAAGCTGTGACGTAAATTCTTCAAGGTTAAAAACTTTCCCTGTCAGCGTCAGAAGAGAGCCTGCATTGGATATTTCATCAAAATTCTCCTGAAGGATATTAAAACCTGCTCCAATGATGAAATAATTATTTTGATTAATTTTTCTCTTTTCGATCAGAATCCCTGTAATTTTTTTATTTTTAAGGATGATATCATTCGGCCATTTGATTTTTACGGGATGACCAGTCAAATTGGCAAGGAAATCCCGGATAATGATTGCGGTATAATAATTGAACAGAAAATCAGAGAGGAAAAAGTTCTGAGTCTTCACCGCCAGCGTATAGGCAAGATTTTTTCTGGCCAGTGAAGCCCATGTATTTCCGTACTGTCCGCGGCCTTTGGTTTGATTGAAGGTATGCAGTCCTGTAAAATCTGAATTTTCATAAAGTAAAAACTTAGAAATTTCGTCATTAGTAGAAGAGCAGTCTTTCAGGTAGAATAGTGGGGTCATTTAAGAAAACTTTAAGACTTTCAGAGCCTAAAAGTAAGGCTAAAGTAAAGAAAAAACAATAAATTTGCAGATTATAGTATTTTTTTAATGAATAAAACAGCAGAAAAGCAAGAATTATTAGATAAAATCGTTGAAGCTATCCAGGATGTAAAGGGAGAAGATATCATGATCTTCGATCTGTCCAGGATTGAAAATTCAGTAGCGGAAACGTTTGTAATATGTAGTGGAAACTCAAATACGCAGGTAGCCGCACTTGCAGGCAGCGTAGAGAAAAAAGTAAGAAACGATCTTAAAGACAGACCATGGCACGTAGAAGGTACAGAAAATGCGATGTGGGTGTTGGTGGATTACGTTACCGTAGTGGTGCATATTTTCCAGAAAGAAGTACGTGAGTACTATGATATCGAGGAACTTTGGGGAGATGCTGCCATTACCAGAATTGAAAGTAAATATTAAATTTTAAAAAGTATAAATGAACAATAAAGGATTCAACTGGTTTTTTCCAATTGTGATCATAGCTCTTTTGTTATTCTTCGGTTCACAGTTTTTAGGAGGCGAGAGTGCAAAGTCTATTGATGAAGATGGTTTCTTCAGAGAGATGCAGGCGGGGAAAGTCCAGAATATAATTATATATAAAGACATAGAAAAAGCTGATGTTTTTCTTACTAAGGAAGCAAAAGCGGCGATGGTAAAAAAATCCGCCAATGAAAACAATCCTTTTTCTGCATTAGATGTCGCTCCCAAAGCAGATTATTCTGTAAAATACGGAGATCTTCAGATTTTCCTTCAGAAATTTGACCAGATTAAATCGACAAATCCTGCTGTTAAGACAACTAAAGATTATGGAACCGGTAAAAGCCCGTTCACCGATATCTTAGTGTCTGCACTCATCTGGATTGCTATTTTAGGACTATTCTATTTCCTTCTTTTCAGAAAGATGGGAGGCGGTGGAGGCCCTGGAGGACAGATTTTCTCTATCGGGAAATCCAAAGCCAAGCTTTTTGATGAAAAAGAAAGAATTCAGGTGACATTTAAAGATGTTGCCGGTCTTGAAGGTGCCAAAGAAGAGGTGCAGGAAGTTGTGGATTTCCTTAAAAACTCTGAAAAATATACTAAACTGGGAGGTAAAATCCCTAAAGGAGTTCTTTTGGTAGGTCCTCCGGGAACCGGTAAAACCTTACTGGCAAAAGCGGTTGCAGGAGAAGCTAAAGTTCCGTTCTTCTCACTTTCAGGTTCCGATTTCGTGGAAATGTTCGTAGGAGTAGGAGCTTCCAGAGTAAGAGACCTTTTTGCCCAGGCGAAAGCAAAATCCCCGGCTATTATCTTTATTGATGAGATTGATGCCATCGGACGTGCCAGAGGCAAAAATAACTTCTCAGGCGGAAATGATGAAAGAGAAAATACCCTGAATCAGCTTCTTACAGAAATGGATGGTTTCGGAACAGATACCAACGTTATTGTAATGGCCGCAACCAACAGAGCCGATATCCTTGATAAGGCTTTGATGAGAGCAGGACGTTTTGACCGTTCCATTTATGTAGACCTTCCGGAACTTCATGAGAGAAGACAGATCTTTGATGTACATCTGAAGAAAATCAAGCTTGATGATACGGTAGACCGAGAATTCCTGGCCAAACAGACTCCCGGATTCAGTGGGGCAGATATTGCTAATGTATGTAATGAAGCGGCTCTTATTGCAGCAAGAAATAATCATACTTCTGTAACGAAACAGGATTTCCTTGATGCAGTAGACCGAATTATCGGAGGCCTTGAGAAAAAAAATAAAGCAATCAAACCTTCTGAAAAGAGAAGAGTGGCTTATCACGAGGCAGGACATGCTACCATTTCATGGCTTGTAGAACATGCATCACCGCTTTTAAAAGTGACTATTGTTCCAAGAGGACGTTCCTTAGGAGCAGCATGGTATCTTCCGGAAGAAAGACAGCTTACCACTACCGAGCAGATGCTGGATGAAATGTGTGCCACTTTAGGGGGAAGAGCTGCTGAACAGGTGATCTTTAATAATATTTCCACCGGTGCACTTTCCGATCTTGAAACGGTAACGAAGAGAGCACAGGCTATGGTAACGATCTACGGATTAAGCCCGAATATCGGTAACATTTCTTACTATGACAGTTCAGGGCAGTCCGAATATTCTTTCGGAAAACCTTATTCTGAAGAAACCGCGACTAAGATTGATGCCGAAATCAAGGCGATTATTGAAAATCAATACGACAGAGCCGTAAGAATTCTTACCGAAAATAAAGATAAGCTGGACGCTCTGGCGAATAAACTTTTAGAGAAAGAAGTAATCTTCCGCGAAGACCTTGAAGAAATCTTCGGTAAAAGAGCATGGGATCCTGAACTGACAGAAAAACCTGTGACGAATACCATTCCTGAAAAAGAAAAGGAAGAAACTGAAGAACCTCAGATCAGAGAAAAAGAAGAAGAAAGCGAAATTCAGGCTCCGGAGAGTCCTACACAGCTTTAAAACTTCTGAAAAATAAACAGAAAAAAACCTGACAGCCTCAAAATTGTCAGGTTTTTTCATATTTAAAGAGACATTTTTAGAATCTATTGTAATTTATTTTCTATTTTTGTATAAAGTTGACTAAAAATAAATTAAGTTGAATTTATTCAAGAGGATTGTAAGCAAACTGACCAACCAGCCTGAGGAAGAGGATAAGCAGAGCCTGGAGAAGCTAGGGGATTCGCTGAAAAACGCGGATCTTGACTATAAGTTTGCGCAATTATTTACGCATTCGGGGGGATTTTTTAATTATTGTGCGGATGAAGCGGAAGCTCTACAGACTTTAAACCAAATTATCAAAATAGAAGGCATCAGCAACACATTTTGCTGGGATAAAGAACTTCAGAGTTTTTTAAACGTCATCAAGACCCCATACACTTCAGAACTGGAGCATTCCAATGATGCTGCGTTCATTACCTGTGAGTACCTTATTGCCTACGACGGAAGAATTATGCTTTCGCACAACAATATCCTCCATTATCATTCCTCAAGGTTACCCAATAAAATCATCATTATGGCCAATGTATCGCAGATTGTGAACAACCTGAATGATGCTATGGGGAAAATAAAAAGAAACGGCAATATTAAAAACCTGACCTCCATCAGCGGAAGCCAGTCGAAACTGGATTCTTCCAATACCAATACCAAACTTTTTTTATTGCTGCTTGAAGATTAAGCATCAACTTATAAACTCTACATTTTGGACAAAAACCTTATTCAAAGAACCATTTCCGGACTTGTTTATGTGGCTGTGATCATCCTTTGTACCACACCCCTGGGAGCACAGATCATCAACAGTATTTCTCCGGGACTCATCAGACAGGAATATCTCTATTACGGCTTAATCGCCCTCTTGCTGGTTGTTGGTTCCTGGGAATGTGTAAAGATCATGAAGTTTGGGAAAGGCTATGAAAAATGGGTGGTATTTCCGCTGGTTATCTTTATCTTTTATATTTTTTCCAAAAGATATTTTCATCACGATTTCTTTTTCGATTTCAGACTGAGCGAGGTTCTGGCTCTTGCATTAATTGCAATTGCTGCGGTTACTTTATTCAAATATCCCAATGAACTGTATTACGACAGCGGGAAGCTTATCTTTACCGTGATCTATGTGGCGCTTCCGTTCAGTTTTGCACTGGGACTGCCTAAATACTCAAGCTATAACGAAACCTTTTCACTGGAAGTGCTTTTCCTGTTTATCCTGATCTGGAGCAGCGACACTTTTGCTTACCTTGTAGGAAAGTTTTTCGGAAAGCACAAAATGGCCCCTAAAATTTCGCCTAAAAAAACCTGGGAAGGGTATGGGGGCGGGGTAGTCCTTACATTGGTTTTATCATACTTTATAGAACATTACCAGCCTGAACTCAGAGGGAACTGGATGATTGTAGGATTCCTGGTTGCCGCATTTGCTCCGCTGGGAGATCTGGTGGAGAGCCAGCTGAAAAGAAATTTCGGCGTGAAAGACAGCGGAAACATCATTCCTGGGCATGGAGGAGTTTTAGACAGACTGGATAGTTTTATTATCTGCGTTCCTGTCGTATATTTGTACTTTATTTTAGAAAAATTTATTTAATCTCATGAAATTACACAGAGAATCGAAAGGAACGATCACCGTAGCCACCATCGTTTTTATTATACTGGGAGCGCTGGCCATCTATTTTTTAAAGATGTGGTCGCTGCTGATCATTATGCCGTTACTGGTTGTTTACAGTCTGGTATTTTGGTTTTTCAGAGTTCCGAACCGTGATATTCTGGAGCACAGAGAAAATGTAATAGCTCCGGTAGACGGGAAAGTAGTGATGATCAAAGAAGTGGAAGAAACTGAATTTCTGAAGGGAAAAGCCATTCAGGTTTCTATCTTTATGTCTCCGCTGAACGTTCATATCTGCCGTTACCCGGTATCCGGAAAGGTAATCTATAAAAAGTACCATCCGGGAAAATATCTTGTGGCATGGCATGAAAAGTCTTCTACCGAGAATGAAAGAACGACCGTAGCCGTAGAGACTCCTACCAATCATCAGGTGGTATTCAGACAGATTGCCGGATATGTGGCCAGAAGGATCGTTTTCTACTGTAATGAAGGAGATCAGGCTAAAGCGGGACATGAGTTCGGTTTCATTAAATTCGGATCAAGAATGGATGTATTCCTGCCGTTGGATACAGAGATCATCTGTAAGATCGGAGATATTACAAAAGGCGGTCTGGATGTGATCGCAAGAATGAAAGATTAAGAATTACAATCATCATAAAAGCAAAAGGCTGTTCATATCGAATGGTCTTTTTTTGTTTTTTGAAATGATAAACATTGATAATAGGTATAAATTGTTAAAGCCCGTCCACTGTTTGTTTATGCCCATGGAAGTCATTGATGATCTTTAGTATGAGTTTTAATACGTGTGAGTAGAATTGAGTGATCAGGGCGGATGCCCGTTTTTTATGGTTGTATAATTTTGCAGTATCTTAAAATATTAATCGGCATATGTTTAATTTTACATGTTTTGGTGAAGTTGTATATTTAATATTCGCTTTAATGTTTGAATTCATTGTATTTTTTTAATTAAATGATTACTATGAATTAAAAAAATATTTATATTTATCCGGTTGCCATTTAGCGTAGGAATTAAACCAAACCACCGGTCAGTTTCCTTAAAGCCAGTATTTCAGGCACTTTTCTGTCCCCTGCATTTTTATGTGTTTTAGTGAGTATTGAAATGTGCTTAAGTAGCTATTGGTAATAAAAACTTCAGGGCATTTAAAAAAAACAAAACAAAGAGATGATTTACAAATTTTTCGTTAAGGTGATCCACGGTGAGCCTGAAAAAAGCAATGGCGATTTTGAAAGCAACTATTTGAACCTTATCAACAGATATTTGCTGTTTTTATTCCTGCTGTTCTTTTTTTATTCTGTTTTCATTATTCTTTTTTTTGGAGATATTCTGATATCTACATTTCTCACAATAATTACTTTATTCTGGCTTTTTTTATTGTCTTTGAAAGGTAAAACCAAAAGGTTTAAAAGGGTTTTTAAAGGTGTTGTGTTCTCTATTTTTATTCTGTTGGTATTTATTGTCAGTTTTTTTCATATATACACCTTTAAAAATGCAGGGGTGGAATACTTTTATTTTTCTATACTGTTTGCCCTGCCTTTTTTTCTGAATTACAGAGAAGACAATTATTTGATTCTTATTGTTACTGTGCTTATCAGTGTCAATTTTATCAGTTGTCTTTATTTTGATTTCAGTTTTCTTCCCAAAAGCAGTTTTTTTCAGGAGGGAGATTTCAAAACGGTCAGACTTCTCAATATTATGTTTTCCATAGCTACCTTTTTTATGGATATTGTTTTTATCAAGCAGAAAGATGATCTCATTTACGGTCTGATCAATGATACCCGGATGAAAGATTCTACCATAGAAGATCTGCTTAAGGAAAATAATGAACTGCTGAAACAGCAGATGCTGCTTAATGACCTGACTGAAGAAGATATACAGGAAATTTTCAGCCTTGCGGAAAATAATTCGCCGCTGTTTTTTGATAAATTTCAGCTATTCTTCCCTCATTTTATTCCGGCAGTTCTGGAGCTGAATCCCGGTCTCATTCACTCTGAATTATATTTCTGCGCCCTGATGAAACTGGATTTTGATACCAAAAAAATTGCCCAATGTACCAATAACAGTATCCGGGCCGTTGAAAGCAGAAAATACAGGATCAGAAAAAAACTGAATATTCCCTCTGAAATCAACATGAACAGCTTTATTCTGAAGATCTGAGATCCTGTTGGTGATTTTTATTACGCACAAGTAGAATTGCGTACCGGTATACAGACCGTCATCAAAGGATAGAAGGTACTTTTGTCTGTAAAGAATAAAAACATGAATTTGAAAACCATTCATATAGGGACTTTGGTGAAATCAAAAGCCGAAGAACTCTGTATACCCCTCAGCAGAATTACAAAATTTATGCACTGTAATGACGAAGAGGTGGAAAGTATGTATTTGAAAAATAGTATGGATACGGAAGTGCTGCTGAGATGGTGTAAACTTCTGGAATTTGATTTTTTCAGAATATATACAGGACATCTGATTCTTTATGCACCTCCCACCATGACAGACCGTACAATTAAAGTCGGGAAATCTGCAATGGTATTCAGGAAAAGTATCTATACAAAGGAAGTGAAAAACTTTATACTCGATAAAATAAATTCAGGACAGATGAGTGCGGCTGAAGTTGTTTCAACATATAAAGTACCCAAAACCACGCTTTACAAATGGATCAAGAAATGAGCAGGCTGCATCCGGACTACCAACGCATCTACACGGATATTATTTATGAGAAATTTCCTGAAAAATTATCAGATCCGCTCATTCGGAAAAAGCTTGAGTCACTTTTCACAACCATAGATATTTTACGGCTTGAACAATTAATTTTCGGAGATATGGAGTATACCTCCGAATTAGAAAATCAACGGATGAAATCTTATGACAAAAATTCTGTCCTGAAAATTCTTCAATACCAGAAAAAGAACAAGCTGACGAATACCCAGACTGCCGCCCATTTTAAAATGAGCAGAAATACCCTTGCGAAGTGGAAATCTTTATTTCAGAAGTAATTCTGATCTTTCAGAAAGACCCCTGCTGAGGAAAACATGAGTTTTATTACGCACGCGTAGTATTGCGTAGTCTTCTTTTAAGCTGAAAGAGAGAAAGGAATATACTTTTGCGGAGGATCATATCGGTCCCTTTTAAAGAACGCAATATTAACCAACAATTAAAAAACGATGAAAACAAAATTTACAAAGCCCGGATTGCAAATGCTGCTTTTAATACTGCTCCTGACTTTTGGAAAGCTGTATTCACAGACCAGTAACGGGGCGGTAGGTATCAATACTACAACACCTAATGAAAATTCCGTACTGGATGTTGTTTCAACGGCTCACAATAAAGGAATACTTATTCCCCGGCTTACAGAGACTCAGAGAAATACAATCACTATTAATAAAGCGGCAGACGACGGTCTTACCATCTATAATACTACGGAAGACTGCTTTAATTACTGGAGTCTGGCAGATGATGAATGGAAAAGTGTATGCGGACAACTGGGAAAGGCGGTGTTTACGGTGGACTGTTCCAATACCAAAGCTATGGGAACTTATGTAAAAGGGCGTGAGTTAACCCCTTCAAATTATCTGAGTATTGCTGTGAACGTTACCAAAGCAGGAAATTATACCATCTCCGGCACTACTTCCAACGGATATAATTTCTACGGAACAGGCGTTTTCCTCAATACAGGTGTACAGACGATCCAGATCGCGGGACAGGGAACCCCTCTGAATATTCAGACAGATAATGTATCATTAACAGCCAATGGCGCAGATATAACCTGTACACCTCCTGTTTCAGTGAATGTACTCAGTCCTGCGGGAAGCTATACGATGAGCTGCGGAAGTGCAACAGTGAACGGGGTTTACAAAGTGGGAACCGCTCTTACCGCCTCCAATACCATTACATTACCGGTCAATGTTTCAGCATTAGGAAGCTACACCATTACAACAAATACCGTAGATGGAATTTCTTTCAGGGGTTCGGGAACATTTACCGCAACAGGGAATCAGAATGTTACCTTAAGCGGAACAGGTACACCAACTTCCACAACAGTGAAAAAGATGACGATCACTTCAGACAGTCAGGGAGGGGTTTCTACCACCTGCAGCGTAAATGTCATAGTAGTGATTCCTGCAAAAAAATTGCTTACAATAGGACTTGGAACAACGTACGGATATAATTTCAGCAATACCGGAAGACCTTCCAACACCTTAATCACAACCAATACCAACTACGGAACGCTTCCTGCAAGTACCGTAAAATACGAAGGATGGTCTCAGATTATTGACGGAAGCAATTCACCAAGTGCAGCTCAGCTGAATACCTGGCTGCTGGGCCCGGCGCCTGTTGATATAGTGGTAATAGGGTACAGTTATGGAATGAATGCTGCCGAAGCTTCCATTTTCCTGCAATATCTGCAGAAAGGAGGAGTTGTTCTTTCGTTCTGTGAAGATAATTCAGGAAATCAGAATTTCTTCAGAACCATCTTTAACGACCCGAGTATTTCTCAGTCTACAACAGGAGGTTCCGGAGACGGGAGAACATATACTTTACCTATTACTTCCGATGATATTACTAACGGTCCTTTTGGAGATATCAGGGGTAAGCTTTGGGGGGACGATGCAACAGATGTCGTGTATTTCACAGGATTGCCATCAGGGGAAATAAATGTCTATTCCAATGCTACCAATGCCAATAACAATACAGGAACGGTTGCAGGTGCTGTTACAGCGTTTAAACATAAAAGTTTCAACCTGATATGGGTTGGAGAGGGAGGATTTAATTCTCAAAGCGGAAATACAGGTGATTTAAATTCAAGTACTATTTGTCCGTTTGTTTTGGATACGAATAAAAAGCCAACTCCTAAAACGACTTACGGACCGGCAGGAACATTGATTTATAATTCTACTTTTACAGCCAATGCTTTTGCATGGGCACTTAAACAGGCGGAATTCAGCGGAATTAATACACAGTGATGAAGAATAGTTTTTAAAGAGGACTGCGGTAGGGGAAATCCTGCCGCAGTTTTTATTTCAGGCTGATTCCGGGTTAAGGCTTAAGTATAAAAGGCGGAAGCTGCTTTAGTGACACTGTAAAATAAGAATGGCATAAAAGTAAAAACAAATCAACTCTTATTATTGATGACCTTTATAACTTTCCTCTGCCTCAAAACCTGCATCAGTTAATTGATTCAGGTTATTTTATATGTTTCTTAACTTCTTCTGTAAGGCTTATAATAAGCTCCACAGGCAGATCCTTTTCCATATCGATAAGAAGTATTTTGAACTTTTTCCGGTCTTCCTGAAGCAGTTCCGGATGATCAAGCCGGTCTCCGTGATAAAAGCTTACATAATGTTTCTGATGCTTTTTGCTGTAATACAGATAGCACAGCATTTTCTTTTTATACTTGAAGAAGGGAAGCCCGAAGCTTAAGGTCTCCGTGATGTTTTCGGGATCAGATTCGAGGATCTTTTTACGTAAAAACAAAAGAGTACTTCTTTCAGGCTCGTCGATTCTGTAAAAGTACTCTTGTATAGGATTCATTTGAATAAAATTGAATGCAGTAACGGTTAATCGAAATTCTGAAGTTCCACCAGTTTGTGGTACATTCCTTTTTTCGCGATCAGTTCGTGATGGGTTCCCTGCTCTACAATATCTCCTTTTTCCATTACCACGATCCAGTCTGCTTTCTGAATTGTTGAAAGTCTGTGGGCAATTACCAGGGAAGTCCTGTTTTCCATCATTTTCTCCAGGGCATCCTGTACAAATCTTTCGGATTCCGTATCCAGGGCTGAAGTAGCTTCATCCAGGATCATTACCGGAGGATTTTTCAATACTGCTCTGGCGATAGAAACCCTCTGCTTCTGTCCTCCGGAAAGTTTTCCTCCATCGTCCCCGATATTGGAATCATAGCCTTCAGGAAGCTGGGTGATGAATGAGTCTGCGTTGGCTATTTTAGCCGCAGCAATAACTTCTTCTCTTGTCGCTTCTGGTTTACCCATTAAAATATTATTGTAAACGGTATCATTGAATAAAACCGATTCCTGTGTTACCATTCCCAGAAGCTGGCGGTATTCATTCAGCTTTAAATGTTTGATATTGGTTCCGTCAACAAGGATTTCACCTTCGCTTACATCATAGAATCTTGCCAGAAGGTTGGCAATCGTTGTTTTGCCGCTTCCGCTCTGTCCTACAAGGGCAATTGTCTTACCTTTAGGGATAACAAGTGAGAAGTTTTTAAGAATCACATTGTCTTTATCATAATAGAAACCAATGTTTCTGAATTCAATCTGGCTGTTCAGGGTAGAAATAGATACAGGTTCCGCAATTTCTTCTACTTTCAGATCATAATCAAGAACTTCCGCTACTCTGTCTAAACTTGCCATTCCCCCCTGAATGGAAGAGATGGCACTGGATAGCTTTTTAGCAGGATCCAGGATCTGGAAGAACATTCCAATGAAAACCAGGAAAGCCTGAGGCTGCATCGTCTGCTCTTCAAGAATCTGGGTACCGGCGTACCACGTGATGATAAGAATGGTGATAGAACCGAGGAATTCGCTCATTGGAGAAGCCAGTTCACGTCTTCGGCTCATATCAATGGCGAAATTCTGCCAGTTGGTTGTTGTCTGATTAAATCTGTTCTTCAGGATCTTATCTGCATTGAAGATCTTGATTACCTTTGAAGATTTTAAAGTCTCGTCTACCAGTGAGAAAAGATTTCCCAGTTCTGCCTGTGCCTGGTAAGCCTGTTTTTTCAGACTTTTTCCAGTCCAGGAAATAAGAAGACCCATAACCGGGAAAACGACTAACGAGAACAGGGTAAGCTGCGGAGATAAGATGAATAAAGCAATCAGGGAAGAGATGATCATGAACGGAGCGTTGATAAGGTCTACCAGTACCCCCATAATTCCGCCTTCCACACCTCCGATGTCATTGGAAATTCTGGACATCATATCTCCTTTTCTCTGCTCGGTAAAAAAGGAAACAGGAAGCTGCAGAAATTTATTATACATGGCGCTTCTCAGATCACGGGTAATACCTACACGGTAGTTTACCAATAAAAAAGCACCGATATATCTGAAAATATTTCTCAGTAAAAAAGAAAATGCAGTGATGGCACAAAGAGCGGCCAAAACCTGAACAGCACCATGCTGAGCAATTTCAGTCTGTACGAAAAAATAAGCCTTGTTCTTTAAAAATTCAAAATAATCGCCTATCTCTCCGGACCATACAGGAGGTTTATCCTGTTTTTCAATGGTACCGAACATTAACCCTAAAATAGGAAGCATGGTTCCTACGGATAAAATGTTGAGTAACGAGTAAAGGATATTGAAAAACATACTCCCGAAAAGGTATTTCCGGTGGGGTTTTGCGAAATGAAGTATTCTTTGTAATGGTTTCATTCAATGAAAAATTGGATAGCAAAATTACGTAAAATTAAAGGAACAGACGTTCTAAATCTTTTTTTACTTTACTTAATAGGTGTTCATTAATTTGATTTTGTTACAATTCCTGTCAGAACCCTGATATACTGTGAATTTTAATGTCGTTTTATACTGAAGGCGGATGTGTTAAATAATTAATAGAATAAAAACCGCCATTCCGGCGGTTTTTATTCTATTAAAATTTCACTTTATCATTGTATTTCGGAGCAAAATTGGAAGGTTTTAATTTTTCAAGTGTTTTCCCGAAATTGTTGATAATATCCGTCAGGTTATCGAAATCCACTACGCTGATGTCATCACTTTCATTATGATAATGATGGGCTTTGGTCATATCTACGGTAGAGAATGAATGGGCAATGATCTTCTTTTTAACGAAACTCACATTGTCTGATCTGTAAAACAACTGCTGTGAGGCATAAGGATCCGGATTGATTTTCATTCCGTTGGCGGCATTTCTGTTCATCAGTTCATCAAGGTCCGAAAACTCATCACCGGTCATGAACAGTGCGTTTTTTCCCCATTGGGATTCTGTGGCCACCATTTCAAAATTGAAAAGAGCAGTCATATTATGGTAGACTTTATCCAGACTGGCATCTGTGGAGATCGCTTTGGAACCGAGCATCCCTTTTTCTTCCCCGTTGAATGCGATGAAAACCATTGAGAAATCCGGTTTTTTATTTTTAAAATAATCAGCAATACCTACCAGAGTAGTGATTCCGCTGGCGTCGTCATCAGCACCGTTATAAATATTGTCTCCTGTTTTATCGCTGGTTCCTATATGATCGAAGTGGCCGGAAAAGCCTAAATATTTATCTGTTTTTCCTTTTTTGATTCCACATACATTATATGCTTTCTGTCCTTTGTACTCGAATGGGATCAGGTAAGAATTTCCCGTACAGTATTCAAGATTGTTTTCTTTGAAAAGTGAAGCGATGTATTCGGCTGCCTTATCGTTTTCCGGAGTCCAGATCTCACGGCCTTTCATTTCATCTGACGCGAGTGTGGATAGGATAGTCTGTACTCTTTCCTTAGAGACCTGCTGGGCGAAAGTGCTTATTGAAAAAAAAGATAAAGCAAGAAAGGTTAATTTTTTCATGTTGATTACTATTTAATATGATCAGTCGTATCCTTAACGGAAATGTTGCATCAAGTTATATAAAATTAATGAAATATGCCTGGCAGGCAATAGAAATTTATTGGCTTAAAGATAAATTTAATATATACATTCACTTAAAAAAAATCAATGCAATTGATTCTTGAACTTTTACCTGATTTACACCAATTCCTGCATCTAAATAAAAAAAAACAGCTCCTTTCGGAACTGTTCTCACTCAAAAAATCGTTGTAAGGCTATCGGAGTCGGTCGACAGATTTTACGAGCCTCTCATCTCTGCGGATGTATGTGTTTGCAATAAGCAGACAGATTACCGCGATCAATGGGAAAACCGGCTCAATACCCTTCTCAGGAAACTGAATTCCTCCGGATAAGTTTAGTAACCAGTACGCCAATACACCAATCAACAAAACGTTTATAATGATGCTGATGGTATTCAGCAAAATTTGTCTTTTTCTGTTTTTGTAACTGAAAATACTCAATGCACCTGCTAAAACAAGTGCCACACAGCTTATATCAATTACCGGAATATTGCCGAAAACAGCAACATCCTGTCCTGAAATAAAAAGGAAAACAGCAGCTAAAACTGCTAAAAAAGTCCATATGGTCTGTATTCTCTGTAACATCGAATCTTAAATTCCAGGCAAAAATAATATAAATTTTGCACAATTCAAAAATAAGTGTAGATTTGCATTATACAATGTACTTGAAAACAAAAGTCACCGGACTTACTTTTCTTACTCACAATTAATTACATTTTTACATTAAATATGTTTAACATAGAAACGTTAAGGTCAAAATCCGTAACGGAACTGACTAAAATCTTAAAAGATTTGGGCGTTAAAGTTGCAAGAAACAGCAATGAAAATGATAAGATCTTTGCTATTCTTGACTTTCAGGCTTCTAATCCTAAAGTCTCAAAAGATTATTTCAATGCCACAGAAAGCAGTGTGACTACTGAAGAAGCCCCAGCAGAAAAACCTGCAAAAGCTCCTGCCAAAAAAGCAGCCCCTAGAAAAACTGCGGCCAAGCCCAAAGCAGAAGCAAAAGCTCCGGCAGAAACGAAACCTAAGGCTGAAGAGAAACCGGAAGAAACGGTACCACCGGTTGTTCAGGAAATAAAACCGGAAGAACCCGAAGTTGAGACTGCTCCGGTTACAGAAGAACCCCCGGTACAGGCAGCAGCCAAAAAGAAAAGAAAAAGAGTTACGGCCAATACCGGCAATACAGAAACTGCTCCGCAGGAAAAAACCGAAACTCCCAAAAACACAGAACCCAAAGAATCTGCTCCGTCAGAAGAAAGGCCAAACAACCCTCAGTCTCAGGCCAGACCTCAAAATCAAAGAGGACACA
Source organism: Chryseobacterium indologenes (assembly GCA_002439165.1). Lineage (GTDB taxonomy): Bacteria > Bacteroidota > Bacteroidia > Flavobacteriales > Weeksellaceae > Chryseobacterium > Chryseobacterium indologenes_E. The sequence continues at coordinate 8,349 of DJTE01000048.1, read as the reverse complement.
ATCCGCAAAACGGCGGAAACCAGCATAAAAATCAAAACCAGAACCAGAACCAAAACCAGAATCAGAATCAGCACAGACATGCTGAGAAAACTGAAGAACATACCGAGCAGAAGAAAGAATTCAACTTCGACGGTATGGTAAGCATTGAAGGAGTTCTGGAAATCCTTCCGGATAACTACGGATTCCTTCGTTCATCAGATTTCAGCTATATCTCTTCTCCTGATGATGTGTATGTTTCTACTGCACAGATCAGAAATTATGGCCTGAAAACCGGAGATACCGTTAAAGGAATCGTAAGACTTCCAAAAGAAGGTGAAAAATATTTTTCTTTATTAAAGCCTACGGAAGTTAACGGACGTGATCTGGCTTTCATTAAAGACCGTGTTGCGTTTGAATATTTAACACCACTTTTCCCTGAGGAGAAATTCAACCTTGCCGGAAACAATTCAACTATCTCTACCAGAATCGTTGACCTGTTTGCCCCGATCGGAAAAGGACAGAGAGCCATGATCGTTGCCCAGCCTAAAACGGGTAAGACCATGCTTCTTAAAGATATTGCCAACTCTATTGCTTCCAACCACCCTGAAGTATACATGATGGTTCTTCTGATCGACGAACGTCCCGAGGAGGTTACCGATATGGAAAGAAGCGTAAATGCAGAAGTTATCGCATCTACATTTGATGAAGCCGCAGAAAAACACGTGAAAGTGGCCAACCTTGTTCTGGCAAAAGCTCAGAGAATGGTAGAGTGCGGCCATGATGTAGTGATCCTGCTGGATTCCATTACCAGGCTGGCAAGAGCTTATAATACCGTGACACCTGCATCAGGAAAAGTTCTTTCCGGTGGGGTAGATGCCAATGCTCTTCACAAACCGAAAAGATTTTTCGGGGCTGCCAGAAAAATTGAAGGGGGAGGGTCATTAACGATCATTGCAACAGCACTTATCGATACCGGTTCCAAAATGGATGAAGTGATCTTCGAAGAATTCAAAGGAACAGGTAACATGGAGCTTCAGCTGGACAGAAAAATTGCCAACAGAAGAATCTATCCGGCCATCGACCTTGTATCTTCCAGCACCCGTAGAGATGATCTCCTTCTTGATGAAGTAACTTCCCAGAGAATGTGGATCCTGAGAAAGTATCTTTCGGAAATGAACCCTGTGGAAGCTATGGAATTTGTGAATAAAAATATCAAAGGAACGCTCAACAACGAAGAATTCCTGATGTCTATGAATAAATAAATTAATTTAATTGTTGTTAAATGAAAAGCACGGAGATCCAATATCTTCGTGCTTTTTTATTTTTACGGATTTAAAATTCCGGTTTCTAAATTAAGTTCAATCATGGTAGAATGAGATTGATCGGCGGATAATACCGCATTTTTCCATTAATGGAGTCCTGATCAGGATAACGGGTATTTGTGGAAGTATCCGGATATAAATTAAAATTTAATTCATTCTAAATCAATATATCAATGTTAAAGATTTATTAAAGTAATCCCCAGTTTTTGATTATAGCTTAAATAATGGCTAAATTTGGGTATAACATTAAAAATAAAAATTATGTCATTTGAATTACCAAAATTAGGATATGCTTATGATGCATTGGAGCCTACTATTGATGCAAAAACAATGGAAATCCACTATACAAAACATCACCAGGCATATATCGACAATTTAAATAAAGCTATTGAAGGAACTGATCTTGCAGACAAAACAATCGAAGAGATCTGCAAAACAGGAACTGATAAGCCTGCGGTAAGAAACAATGGAGGTGGACATTTCAATCACTCTTTGTTCTGGGAAATCCTTACTCCCGGCGGAAGCAAGGAGCCGGTAGGAAACGTAAAAGCAGCGATCGAAAATTACGGAGGTTTTGATAAATTCAAAACTGATTTTTCTGATGCTGCTAAAACAAGATTCGGCTCAGGATGGGCATGGCTAGTGAAAAATGCTGACGGGTCTGTAACTGTTTCTTCTACACCCAACCAGGATAATCCTTTAATGCCTGTTGCAGATGTGAAAGGAACTCCGGTTCTTGGACTGGATGTTTGGGAGCACGCTTATTACCTGAATTATCAGAACAGAAGACCTGATTATGTTTCTGCTTTTTTTGAGGTGGTAAACTGGGATAAAGTAGAGGAATTATTCAACAAATAATTTTCAGCTATTATAAAAATAAAAGGTTCGGAAGAAATTCCGGACCTTTTTTTTGTATCTGACTATTTTATTTGAATAATGTAATTGTAAGAGTCTGCTGTCTGAATTATTTCAAAGATCATTTATTTTCATCTGTACTGTCTGTTTAGAAAATAAACGTGCAACCATCGGCCGGCTTGAGTTTGGATAAAACATAAAAAAAAGCACTCGAAAATGAGTGCTTTATATTATTTTAAGGTTCTTTCTGGAGAACGACAAAAGCGGGGAAGTGGTCACTGTATCCTCCGGTGAACTGATCACCGTTCCAGGACCTGAAAGGATAGCCTTTGTAATTTCCCTCTTTATTGACGAGGTAGGCTGGTGCAAAGATTTCAGTTTTGTAAACGGAATACTCTTTCGTTACCTGATCTGAAATAACGTTTTTAGAAACAATGATCTGGTCGAACAGGTTGGGAGCATCCTGGTATGCTAAAGAAGCGATTCCTTTTTTGTATAAAGGATACATTAAGTTAAGATACGGAGTTGTTTCGCTAAGATCTTTAGGGCTTGCCACTGCTTTTAAGTGGTTTTTTAAACTCGCGCTTACAGGATCATCGTTGAAGTCTCCCATTGCAAAAAGCTTGGTAGAAGGGTCTGCTGCCCTTACGCTGTCCATTTGCTGCTTAAGTAAAGCGGCCGCTGCATTTCTTTTTGGAAGGGAAACTGCTTCACCTCCTCTTCTTGATGGCCAGTGATTCATAAAAAAGGCAACTTTTTCATTGTCAAGGAATCCGGTTACTACCAGGATATCTCTGGTATATTCTCTTTTTCCTTTTTCATCAAAGATTTTCAGTTCTTTCTTTAATGAGTTGCTCACTGTGAATCTTCTTTTCTGATAGATCAGAGCTACATCAATACCTCTGTAATCATAAGAATTGTAGTGTACAATCCCATAATCGTATTTTGCCAGGGCCGGTTGCTTGATAAGGTCTTCAATTACCTGTCTGTTTTCTACTTCAATCAAACCTACTACTGCAGGAGCTGTTTTGGTGTATTGGGCACCCATTTCAGAGATTACCTTAGCTTCATTGGCTAATTTTGCCTTATAGATTTTGGTATTGTAATTTTTAGCGCTGCTTGGAGTAAATTCTTCTGAGCCGCTTTGGTATCTCACTGCTTTTTTACCTTTTAAAGCATAATCACTCCAGGGCCCATCATGCTTTTCAGCTTCTAAAAACCGGATGGAATCAATCGGAATACTTCTGTGAAAAGCCGGATTACGGATATCTTTGGTCCCATCAATATAATCTGCAGAACGTATTGTATCCCAAAGGTTTTCTACATTCAAAAAGCCAACAGTAGCCACTTTCCTAAGTTTCCCCTGTTGTGCAAAAGCCATTATTGAAAAAACGATGGCCATAAAACTCATAAATCTCTTCATCCTCTAGAGTATTAAAATTATTTAAACGACAAATTTACCTTTTTTTAATTCATTCCATTTTAAATATTTGTAAATTTAAAACAGTATAAATATAATTCTTTTATATAATGATTCATAAAAGTGTGCAATGTTAAGAAAAAATAACGTTAAAAAAGTTTTAAATTCTAAATTTTGATTAAATTTGTGCCCCCAAGTTTTAAACTGTTGAAAATTAAGAAGAAAAGTATTAAAAAAAATAAATATACTCATGATTAAAAAACTATCATTAGTCTCTTTATTTACTTTACTTCCTGCTTCCTACTATTTTGCGCAGACCACTGTGTTTGCGTATCTTAAGGATGCGGAAGGAAAGCCTGTTGAAAGGGCTGAAGTAGATCTTAAAGGGAGTGAGAATGATGTAACGGCTGACAAAATTGGATATTTCCAGTTTGTTGACCTTCAGCCGGGCCATTACCAAATTGTGATTGCGAAACCGAACTTCGAAACGAAAGTAATGGAGTTTGATGTAGCAGCAGATGAGAAAAGAAAGGATTTAGGGACTATTACCCTTTATTCTGCTCTTGCAAGCGCAGATCAAGGTCTGGCTATCATTGAGGGTGACGATGATGACGACGGCAATAGCGGCCAGGCTTCTACAGTAGGTTTGCTGCAGTCTTCTCAGGACATCTTCAGCAGAATTGCTGCTTTTGATCTTGGATTTTACTGGTTCCGCCCGAGAGGTATTGACGGAAGAACCGGAGAATCAATGCTGAATGGAGTTTCTATGGTGAAATCTGATAACGGTAATGTAGACTTCAGCAACTGGGGAGGTCTGAATGAAATTACACGATATCCGGAAATTGCCTCTAACCATTCCCCGTCTGAATACGCTTTTGGTGGTAACAGCTCTGTTGTTTATAAAAACACCAAAGCCAGTGAGTATAGAAAAGGATTCCAGTTTACACAATCTTTAACCAACAGAAATTACAGAAACAGAACCTCTCTCCGGTATACATCAGGAATGAGTAAGAAAGGATGGGCATTCACTGTAATGGGAGCAAGAAGATGGGCGGAAGAAGGAATCCAGGAAGGAACATTCTACGATGCTTACGGAGCATACCTGGGAATTGAAAAGAAATTCAGTGACAGCCATACGATGACTTTCAACTTCATCGGTGCCCCATACAGAAGATCTACCGCAAGTCCGAGTACTCAGGAAGTTTATGATTACAGAGGAGTACATTATAACTCCTATTGGGGATGGCAGGATGGAGAAAAGAGAAGTGAAAGGGTAAGAAGAGGATTCCAGCCGATTTTCCAGATTCAGGATTTCTGGAAGATCAACAAGAATTCAAGCCTTTGGACTTCCCTGTCTTATCAGTTTGGAAAGGACAGAGGTTCCCGTTTGGATTGGAACGGTGTAACTAACCCTTCTCCTACCTATTACAGAAACTTACCAAGTTATTACATAAACAGCATTAATTATAACGCTGTTAATAATACCCTTAATCCCAATTTATTTGGAACACTGTGGGAAGGATATAACGCAAGTCTTTCTGCATGGCAGAACGGTGATCCGGATGTAACGCAGATCAATTGGGGCAGAATTTATGCCAATAACCAGAAAGATGATGCGGTAGATCAGAATGAAATGACCCGTTTATACGGATTGAGCGGAAGACGTTCCAAAGTTTATCTGGTAGACGATGTAAGTGATGATAAGATCTTCAATGCAGCGACCCACTATACCTATAATTTTAACGACCGAACGAAGTTTATTTTAAACGTTTCTTATCAGAACTATAAATCAGAGCTTTATCGTGAGGTAAAAGATCTTCTGGGAGGAGATTACGCGATTAATGTAGACCCTTTCAGAGAATCTGCAAAACCGGGTTCTACAGGATTCTACAATACGCTTGATCCAACTATCCAGGTTAAAGAAGGAGATCGTATGACGTACAATTATATCCTTAGAAGACAGGAAGCAAAAATAAACCCGGGATTGAAATTCTCAACAGGTAATTTCGACGTGTTTGTTTCTGCTTTGGCTGGGTATTCCACATCAAACAGAGAAGGTCTTTTCAAACATTATTTATACGAAAACTCTTATGGAAAAGGGAAAGATTACAACTTCTGGAACTATGGTCTTAAAGGGCAGATCGTTTACCGTATCAACGGAAGAAACTTCCTTGTATATAACGGAGCGGTGTACAACCAGGCACCATTCTTAGAGGATTTATTCATCAACCCAAGAATCAACGCGTTGGTGAATCCTAACATCAGAAGTACGGTATATACTGCTAATGATTTAAGCTATGTGATCAGTACGCCTTTCCTTAAATTAAGAGCATCAGGATATATTGTAGATACTCAGAACGAGACCAATGTGCAAAGGTTCTTTGCTGATGGTATTCAGCTGAGCAGCACCAATCCGGACGGATCTGTTTCTCAGGTACAGAGTGCTTTCGTTACCCAGGTAATGTCAAATGTTGAAAAAAGAAACATGGGAGCAGAATTGGGTGTGGATGTGAAGATACTGCCTACTTTATCATTGCAGGGTCTTGCAAGCTACGGACAGTATACCTACCGAAATAATCCGGAAGTATATCTGGTATCTGATGCTTCTGGAAGTAGCGTAACGTCTTTCGGGCAGGCTTATATTAAGAATTATAAGCAGGGAGGTACGCCTCAGCAGGCCTTCTCGTTAGGATTCCGTTATAACAATCCAAAATATTGGTGGGTAGGAGCCAACTGGAACTATTTTGATGATAATTATCTGGATCCGGCTCCGGCTTTAAGAACCAATAATTTTATTCAGAACCCGTATTCCAGTACTCCATATTTAAATCTTACTGAATCTGATGTAAGAGATATGCTGAAGCCTGTGAAACTTCCTTCCGCATTTTTCCTTAATGCTAATGCCGGGAAATCATTCATGATTGGAAAGTATTACCTGTTATTAACTGCTTCTGTGAATAACATCCTAAATAATAAGAGATTTATTACCGGAGGATTCGAGCAGACAAGAGAAACAAAAGCTGCAGATTTTGCTACTGATTATTATAGCTCTGCACCTTCCTTCGGACCGAAATACTGGTACACCCAGGGACGTTCTTATTTTGTTAACCTACAATTCAGATTCTAATAAAAAATAAAAAAATAACAATGAATAATTTCACTAACTTTTTCAAAACGACATTTTTAGCAGCGGGTGTGCTTGCTGTAGTGTCTTCTTGTGTAAAGAATGACGATTGGGAAAATCCTCCTATCGCTTGTTCTAATAAGTTTGCGGCACCTACAATGTCGATGGCAGATTTCGCAGCTCAGGCTCCGGCTACAGGTTTTAAACTAATCGAAACAGATCAGATCTTTGACGGATATATTATTTCTTCTGATGCTCAGGGGAACTTCTATAAAACGATCTCTTTCCAGGATAAAACATCTAATCCTACGGTTGGGCTTCAGATTGAAGTGGATAAAGCAAGTAATTTTGCTGATTTTCCGGTAGGGGCTCACATCAGAATTAATGCAAAAGGACTACGTTTAGGATTGGACAGAGGAACTCTTAAATTAGGTTCGGTAGATCCTGTATTTGCAATTGGCAGAATTCCTCAGGCTCTTGTGGGAAGATATGTTTCAGGAGTGTGTAACGGGAACGGACTGGATATTCAGACCATTATTCCAACTAAATTAGCATCTTTAGCAGATGCGAAACAGGCTAACCTTATCAATACATTAGTTACTGTACCTGATGCACAGTTCAACATTGCTGAACTATTCCCGGTTCAGAAAAAGTATCTTGACTATGATGCTGCCGGACAGGGATTAGACACAGACCGAAATATTGAAGATAAAATGGGAGGAACTGCTATAATCAGAAACTCAGGATTCTTCAAAAATGGAGGAGAGCTTCTTCCAAAAGGTAGCGGGAACATTACTTTTGTTGTAAGCAGATACAATTCAACCTGGCAGATGCTGATCAGAAGCTTATCTGATGTTCAGTTCACAGAAAGTACAAGAGTTGATCCTACGCCACCAAAGGGTGGAACTGCAATTGCTTATTCAGGATCATTCCTTGAAGATTTTGAGAGTTATCCGACTACTCCTGCCAATCTTGAAGTATATCCTAAATATATCAATGATCCTCTGTTAGGAAACAGATACTGGCAGTTGAAAACGTTTAGCGGTAACAAGTATATTCAGCTGGGAGCGAATTCTGGTACTGGAAATTATGTCACTTATTTTGCTGTACCGGTTGACTTTACCGCTGCTAACCAACTGAAATTTGACGTTAACGTTGGATTCTGGAATGGTAATGCTTTAAAAGTATACTATACTACCAACTATACTCCGCTTGGAGATATTACAGCAGCAACAAAAGTAGATATTACATCTGCCTTCACAATTCCGCAGGCTCCGACAGTTAATTACGGTACATTAGCTCCGGCGGGTACCTATAATATTCCTGCTTCATTAACAGGTAACGGTTTTATCCTGTTTGAATATACCGGAAACGGAAGTGGGGTTACTACAACAATCCAGTTAGATAATATTCAGGTTCTTTAATCAACCGGATATTTTAAATATAAAGACCGTCTTTTTTAAGGCGGTCTTTTTAGTTACTGAATAACCTGATCTGATTGTAAAATAAAATATAAGTTATTTTCCATCTGATTAAATTATCAAAAAACACGACACGTTCTGTCGCTTTGAAGCCATAGCTTTGTTAAAGAGAGAAAATTTCTCTTATTAAATTGAGAAAAATATAAAAATGATAAAATAAATAGTATT
>DJTE01000001.1 GCA_002439165.1 Chryseobacterium indologenes | reverse complement strand
TAATAATAATAATAATAATAATTAAACTATACCATGAAAAAACTTTTAAAAATTATTGAAGATAACAAAGCCTCACAGGGGGTCAGGTTTGCTAATTTCATCATTGACAGGGTCGTTATATATATACTTTTTTTCCTGTACGGCACATTTGCAGTTCTTGTGTACGAATTACTGAACATTGACTTTTTCCTTAACATTGCAAACAAACTTGCCAGCCTCAGCAGGGTTGAAGACATTTTAGTAACCACTGCCGTTTATTTTCTGTATCTGTTTTTCATGGAATATTTTACAAAAGGAAGAACTATCGGAAAATATATTACAGGAACCAAAGTAATGAGTACAGACGGAACTACTCCCACCCTTCAGGATTTTTTTATCCGAAATATTTCCAGACTGGTTCCTTTTGATGCTTTCTCTTTCCTGGGAAATAACGGGTGGCATGACAACTGGAGCGATACCAGAGTAATCAGTGTAAAAAAATATACCGCTGATAAACAGGCTAAAGAGGAGATAAACAGCATGGGCACAAAAGAAATTGCTTAAAAAATTTTTGTTGAATCATATATTTTGCTATATTTGCACACCTAAAAATGGTAAAGACATGGTACTTTGGCCGAGCGGCTAGGCAGTGGTCTGCAACACCATCTACAGCGGTTCGAATCCGCTAGGTACCTCTTAATAAATCCCTATTCTATTAATAATAGCTTAGGGATTTTTCGATTTATGCCATCTGGTTCTTTTATCCACTTTTGAATCGAGCGTACTTTTTTATTTTTTCTATACATAAAAATGCCCTCCAAAAATGGAAGGCATCAAAAAAATACTAGTTTTTCATAGAACTATAATATGAACTGCGGCGAATATACAACAAATTATCCATTGCATAATATGTTGTGATCATAAAAGTCTTTTTTTTGCTTCTGTAAACAATTTTCACATTAACTATTCTCACCTGGCCGGCACAGGTAAAAACCTGACGATTTTACAAGCAATTTCCCCTTTCAGTATAAAATAAAAAATCCCCGAATTACTTCGGGGATAAAAACTAATAACCATGAAAACTCAAATTAAACATGAGTTGCTACGTTACATTGAAAAATCGTGCCAAACACAAAAAAAAGCGAAAAATGCTTTCCAATTTCATCTAAAAAATTTATATATAAAATTATTTCCGGTTTTTACGTTATTATTTTCAATAGCATAGCTTCGAACAGATAAACATTCATACCTTCCTGTTTGAAAAAACTTTATCTATCGGGGGCACCTGTTATTTGATCCCGGATTTGAAAGCCGGATCTGAAAAGGAAAGTTATGAAGTTATCAGTGTCGTAAGGAGGGATCTCTTTTTACTCTTTACTGATCTGATGATGGAAAAGTCAAAGATTTTTTAGACGATAACGCTTTAAAGTTGAAACCGGATATATCTCTTCTGTTATGGACCGTCTGATTTTATAAATCCGGAATATGAATAAATGCTTCCCCATCTTAAGAAGAGGAAGCAGAGAAAGCATCATATAAAGTGATGAAAATGTAATTAGCGGGAAGAAGTAATCCAAATGTAGAGATAAATCTCTTCTTTATTTTATGACCCGGATCATACGCATAGGGAAACTTTTCTTATTAAATTTGATGAATATCAGTCCCATTTCCATCATTATTATCTTTTTCCAACTTCCCGTCCAGGGAAGTTTTTCAACAGACACTTTTTTTAGACCCCATATATTTTTCAACTCTCCTTTTAGGAGGGTTTTTCATTCAGGTCAACGCTGACAGTAAAATATTAAAAGTACAGATCTAAATTGGCATAATTTATTCACTGATAATTATAAACGTTAAAAAACATCATCATGGCACACACAAATTTCAAAAAAGAAGATTTTGTAAAAGATAAAGATGAATTTAAACTGGAATTCAAAACCGATGAGATTGGTGAAAGTTTGGATCTTATTATTGAAAGAAAAAACAGTCAAAACGGATATGAAGTGATCCAGGCCGAGATTAAAAGATTTAATGATTCTGTCTTTATCTGCTGGAGCGAACCGTTTGACGGAAGAGTAATTTATGATTCATAAAATTATTCCATATATAAAAAAGCCTCCGATAATGGAGGCTTCAAAAAAACACAAATGATGAAAAAAATTTTTTTATATCAGAAATTAAAATTATTCAAACTTTTATTCTTATCTCAAAGTTAACTGCTTATTCTGATTTATTTTATGATTACAATCACATTCCCGAATTTAATCATGATTATTCCGCAATCCCCAGTCCAAAAGAAAAACCGATGAAATAATTTCATTTTTTCTTAAGAATAATATTCAATAAAAAAACAAATACACCCCTTTCTAATCACACAAAATTCAAATAATTAAAATTATTTACTAAATAAAATTAAATTTGATTTATATTTTTCCAAATTCGATCATTATGTTAAATTCAAATCCATTGGTCTGATTTTAAAAAACACATTCTATTTTTAACATATTCATACAAATAATTCATTATAAAAAATTATTTTCCAAACATAATCCTTAAAAAATAGTAAAAAAATATAAAATACACCATGATCCAGGTTATATTTTTCCGGTATTTTATTTCATAGTTTTACAAAAATATTAATTCAATATAACGTGATAAAATTCTCGATACTTATAGCCAACTATAATAATGGGAAGTATTTTAAAGACTGTTATAATTCACTGATCAGCCAGTCATACAAAAACTGGGAAGTTATAATTGTTGACGATGCCTCTGCGGATAACTCTGTGGAAATAATTGAGAGGATCATTAAAAATGATCCGCGTTTCAAAATCTACCGCAACTCTTCCAACCAGGGCTGCGGCTATACCAAAAGAGAATGTATGAAATATGCAGAAGGAGAAATATGTGCTTATCTGGATCCTGATGATGCTCTATATCCCGACGCATTAGAAAAAACGGTACAGGAATTCATCCATAACAGCGACATTGCTGCTACCTACTCTCAGATGATGCTGTGCGATGAAAATCTCAGACCGGACAAAGTATTTGCCGGAACCAAACAAATATACAACAGCCGCTATTTTTTCAACTGCCCCACTCAGTTTGCTCATTTTTTCACGTTTAAAAAAGAAATCTATTTAAAGACTTCAGGGATCAATCCGGCTCTTAAAAGTGCGGTAGATCAGGATCTGTATTTAAAAATACTTGAACACGGAGGTGTAAAATATATTAAGGAACCTCTGTATCTGTACAGACTTCATTCCAATGGTATCTCGCAGCAGAGTTTTAAGCAGGGGGCCAAAGAATCTTTTGCCAAAGTAATTCACGAAACAATGAAGAGAAGAGGAATCCGGAAGATCAACAATAGGGAAGTTCCCGAAAGCTATACGAATCCTCAGGAGATTTATCAGCTCCTGAATTATCAGACCCAAAAATTACACAGGCTGATCAATAAAGTAAAAGTAACATTCAATATATAACAAAGAGAAGGCTTCCCAGAAATGGGGAGTTTTTTTATGCATTTCCATAAGATTCTGCATGATCTTTTGCATATTTTAATTTACAAAAAACGGCCCCCTTCTCAGGAGGCCTAAAAACACAAATGATGAAAAAAATCTATTCAGAAAAATCCAAACAGAAATTCGTTGACAATTAATGTCTTATATTGTTTCGGTATACTTTAAAATCAGCACCGTAATTTATAGTTTATTTTTCTAAGTACAAAATACCATCCTAAAATAAGCATTGATAAACAAATACAGCACTCAGATTAAAATGGATAAAGTTAAGAGTCTATATAATTTAGCAGTTTTCATGCCACAAAATTTGATATAATTCTTTAAAGACTATGAAATAAAACGAACATCTTCCTCCTAACAGTCTACAAAGTTATCCAAATATTTTTTACCTGCAAAGTTATTCTGACCAGGTTACAGGAATATATACCGTGATATATCCGTCGGCATCTATCTGGGCATCAGATACCGTCATAATTACTGAACCGTAACCGGTCCATCCTCCCTGCCCCTGCATGGCAGAGAAAATATAATTTCCGGCAGGAATTCCCTCATAGTATTGAGGAAGAGTCTGAAAACCGCCGCTGTAATAAGTATCATATACCTCTCCGGTATCTGTATTTTCAGCAAGAAAACTGCCTACATCATGATTTCCTGAGAGAATCCGGGTTCCGCTCTGAGATAAAAGCCCGAACCTTACCTTATAGGTTTTTGTTTTTGAAATCTCCTTTAACAGATCTGAATTCTTTTCCTGAGACCTGGTCTGAATATCCGTTATATCATCATTGGATGAGCATGAAACTGCAACAGCCGACATCCCCACAAGGGCAAGGGCCATAAAAATTGATTTTTTCATAATAAAGTAATTTGGTAAAACAAAAATAACTCATTCGTATGAACTGAATAAAAACCATCCGTGAATTAATAATTATATCAGTATAAATTACATGAATCCGGGATTAAGAAAATTAAGATATAAGTACTGAAAACCTTCATAACCTCCCTCTTTCAGCTCCCGGCTTCATATCAAATTACTAAACCAAATTAAAATTAAACAGACTTAAAAACATCTACTGAAAATAGGCAGTGGACATAAAAATTTCCATTTTTAAATTATTTTAACATCCTTTAACTAAAATTTGGCTTCATAATTGGAAATACAAACAAAGCAGAAACCGTTTTGGTGGAAACTACTTATAAAATTTGAATTATGAAAAAGATAGTATTAGCAGGTTTTTTATCCGTTTTTTTACTAACGGCCTGCAAGAAAGATGAAAGGACAGCAGAAAAATCTCTGGAACAGCAGAAACTTGAATTTCAGGCAAGACAGCTTGAAATAGAAAAACAGAAACTGGCTATTGAAAAAGAAAAGCTGGTATACGAAGCTCAGAAAAAAGCAGACAGCATCGCCGAAGAAAAAAAATCAAAAGCCGCAGCTGCCAATAATTCAAAACCTCAGGTCATAAGAGAGACAAAAACCATATACAGAGACAGAGGTTCCAATTCCAATTCAGGGGGAGGAAGTTATGCAGATAACGGAAGCACGGCCTCACAGGGAACCACTCAAAAGAAAGGCATGAGTAAAGCTGCCAAAGGAACCATTATCGGTACCGTAGGCGGAGCTGCCGCAGGTGCCATTATTGCCAAGAAAAACAGAGGTCTGGGTGCCGTGATTGGTGGTGTAGTAGGTGGAGCAACCGGATATACGATCGGTAGATCGCAGGACAGAAAAGACGGAAGAGTACAGCCGCGTAATTAATATTTTCACGATAACATGTAAAGATTGCTTATTTTTAAGCAATCTTTTTTTATGATTCTACTTTTATTTTCCTGTATTCTCATTATCCCGGTTCTCGCAGGCTGGGGAAAGATCATGGATTTTTTTTCCGGATCTTTATATGAAGGAATCTCAGGAAAGATCCTGTCCGGAATATTGGGATTAAGTCTTATCTGGACTATTTCCGCCTTTTTTATTCCTGTCAACATTTATATGGAAATCCCTGTAATACTGGCTGGGCTTTTCTTTTTTTTCAAAGATAAATTATACCTGTATTTTTATACATTTTCAAAGAAAGACACCGTTTCAATGGCAGTAATCTCGGCGGTCATTCTCTATTGCAGCGCTTTCTATCCCTACATACTGGACCATTTCGGATACTATGTACCTTCTATACAATGGCTTACAGAATATGGTCTGGTGAAAGGCATTTCCAATCTGGATCTCACCCTGGGACAGATGTCTCTGTGGCATATTTTTCAGGCAGGATTTTCAGGTTTCTCCGATCCGTTCTTAAGGATAAATGCTGTTCTCCTTATCATATATACCCTGTATATTTTTGAGAGAAAAAGCTGGATATTGCTATGTTTTCTGCCCGTACTGCTTCTTTTTTCACAGTCACCGTCACCCGATCTGCCCGTGATCGCCATCTCATTAATAATCCTGAATGAAATACTGGCCGGAAATAAGAATACCAATCTTCTTTTTGCCTTTTCTGTTTTTGTTTTCGCCATAAAGCCAACAATGATATGGCTCCCGGTCCTTACTTTCTTCTTTACCGTTTTTAGCCTTAAAACCGGATTCACCAAACTGATCTTCGGATTTTCAATACTCCTGTTGTTCTTTATTAAAAATATATGGACGTTTGGCTATCCGGTTTTTCCGGTTGCCATAGCCGATATCGGAACCGGGTGGAAACCCAGCCCTGATATACTGGACACCTCTTCACAGTATGCCGTTCAAAAAACTTTTGATATGCAGTATTCTTATGAGGAAATCCGGAAATTCGGTTTTGGAGATCATATCATAAACTGGCTCACCTTAAAAGGCATTAAATCAAAGATCAACCTTCTTTTCATCATCAGTCTTATCCTGTTTACAGCGTTTGCTTTCGTTAAAAAGAACAGAACCATCAGCCTGATCTGTATCTCTCTGCTCATAAAAAGCATATTCGTTTTAGCTTTTTCCGCTCAGTATCGTTTTTTTATTGATGTATTTTTTGTGATATTCTTTGTGCTGCTGTTTAAATATCTTAACCGGAAAAGTTCGGCATTGATCTTTGCGGCCGGCAGCCTGATCTTAATGTTCATTCTTACGTTTCCCGCTTTTATTCAACAGTATATCCCCAGTTTCAGGCCCGGAAGTTTTATGGCCGGCTTTCAGAAAGAACAGTTATACAAACCTTCTGTTTATCAGTATAAAAAATACAACACTTTTGAAGTAGGCAACCTGAAGTTCAATGTTTCCAGAAATTATCCTTTTAATTTCGACACTCCCCTTCCGTCCATCTCAGAAAGCTATATTTCAGACGATGCAGATTCAGGAATTTTCCCGCAATGCATTGATGAAAAAGATATAAAAAAGGGATTTATCTGGAAAAAGCTGTCACCTGAAGAAAAGAAAGAAGCCGAAAAGGTTATTCATACCATCAAAAACACTGATAAACAGAACTAATGCAGAAACTTTATTATCTGAAGAAAAATAGGTAATTTTGTATCATGTTCAATACATTAGGTAATCTTCTCAGTCTTACAACTTTTGGAGAAAGTCACGGCGCTGCGTATGGCGGCATTATCAATAATTTCCCGGCAGGTTTAACGGTAGATCTCGATCAGGTTCAGTATGAGCTTCACCGCAGAAAACCCGGACAGTCTGCTATTGTTACCCAAAGAAAAGAAAGTGATACGGTGAAATTCCTGTCCGGTATTTTTGAAGGGAAAACAACAGGAACCCCTATCGGTTTTATTATCGAAAACGAAAATCAGAAATCAAAAGATTACGATCATATTGCCAATGCATACCGTCCGAGTCATGCAGACTTCACTTATGATCAGAAATTCGGAATAAGAGATTATCGTGGAGGCGGAAAATCGTCAGCCAGGGAAACAATCAACTGGGTGGTTGCCGGAGCGCTTGCCAAACAGCTTTTATCAGATATCGAGATCAATGCTTACGTTTCCTCGGTAGGTGATATTTTCTGTGAAAAACCTTATCAGGCTTTGGATTTTTCAAAAACAGAAAGCAACGAGGTTCGCTGTCCGGATGCTGAAACTGCCGAAAAAATGATCGAAAGAATCAAAGAGATCAAAAAAGAAGGCAATACCATTGGCGGAACCATCACCTGCGTGATCAAAAATGTTCCCGTAGGAATTGGTGAACCTGTATTTTCCAAGCTTCAGGCAGAACTGGCAAAAGCCATGCTTAATATCAATGCCTGTAAAGGATTTGAATACGGAAGCGGTTTCTGCGGGGCGAAAATGACAGGAAAAGAACATAATGATGCTTTCAATACAGATTTCACTACAAAATCCAACCTCTCAGGAGGAATCCAGGGTGGAATATCCAATGGAATGGACATTTATTTCCGGGTAGCATTCAAACCCGTGGCTACTATTCTGAGACCCCAGGAAAGTGTGGATAAAGACGGAAATCCTGTAACCGTAGAAGGGAAAGGACGTCATGATCCATGTGTGCTTCCAAGAGCTGTTCCTGTTGTGGAAAGTTTAGCCGCCTTTGTACTCGCAGATCTGTTCCTCATCAACAAAACAAGAAATATCAATCATTTTTAATAAATACTGGGTAATGAAAAATTACTGGGATAGCGGAATCTCTTTTGAAGAATACATCCGCATTGGAAAAGAAAGACTGGAAAATCCTGTTAATGAACAGGAAGCCGAATATAAACAATATTATGAACTGGGACTGCAGAGAATGGACCGTACTTTAAAGAAGTATGTTCCGGATGAAGATCAGCTGAAAGAGCTTGCTGCTAAAAACTTTGACGGAAAGATTCTTATTATTTCCGAAGCATGGTGCGGTGATGCCAGCGCTACCGTTCCCGCTCTTGTTAAATTCTTTGAAGGACACAATGATGTAAGGATTTTCCTGAGAGACAGTGATAAAAGTCTTATCAGCCAGTTTCTCACCAACGGAACAGAATCTATTCCTAAGGTACTTATTCTGGACAGCGATCTTCATGTAAAGAATTCCTGGGGACCACGTCCACAATACGGACATCAGCTTCTGATAAAACATAAAGCAGATCCTGAAGGCTATCCAAAGGATAATTTTTATAATGACCTCCAGCTGTACTATGCCAAAAACAGGGGTAAAGATGCAGTTCAGGAAATTTTAGAATTACTGTAACCCTATATCTGTTCAAAAAAATAACGGTAAAAACCGGCCTATGAAAAAGAATATTATTTACCTCGTACTGATCATCATTATTGGTGTCATTGCTTTTATTCCGGGAGTAAGAAACTACCTGAAAGATCAGTTTTTCCCGGTGGCCACCATCGAAAATGCAGTACATGTAAATGAAGAGGATTATGATATTGAGCTGAAAGGAATCAATGTTCCGGATACCAATCTCAAAAATTTCAGAAACAAAGCCGTTTTCCTTAATTTCTGGGGAACATGGTGCCCTCCGTGCAGAAAAGAATGGCCCTCTATTCAAAAACTGTACAACTCCCGGAAAGAAAATGTAGATTTTGTACTTATCGCTATGAATGATAAAGAGGAAGCCGTAAAAAAATTCCTTGCAGAAAATAATTACAGTGTTCCTGTATACATTGCACAAAGCCCCATTTCTGAAAAGATTCTTCCCAAAGCTTTCCCTACTACGTTCCTATTGGATAAAACAGGAAGAATCATCATTAAGGAAGATGCATACAGAGACTGGAATACGGAAACCGTGCATCAGTTCATCGATAATATTATCAGGTAATTTTTTTTAACTAAATTTTATAATTACTTGGTACAAAATTTGCGAAATTTACATTGTTGAAAAAATTTATTTAAAAACTAAACACAAAATGAAGTATTCAAAATTGAATCTTGCAAAAGAAGCCATCAGCCACAAAGGTTTCGTAAAAAAAATCCCTGATATTTTCAGAATGGTAAAAATGTGGAGAAAGGGAGCCTATCCCATGAAATCTATTGATATCATCCTGCCTTTACTGGGAATTTTGTATGTAATCTCTCCTATTGATCTTCTTCCTGAGTTTGCTATTCCGGTATTGGGCGTTATGGACGACCTGGCCGTTTTATCGCTCACGATTCCTAAACTGATCAGGGAAGTGGACAAATTCCTGCTTTGGGAAGCCGAACAGAGGCTGAACGGCACAAAAGTTATTGATGCAGAAATTGTAAAATAGTCTCATTAACAAAGAAAATATGAACCATTCCTGAAGATGCGGGGATGGTTTTTTGTTGACAAATCGGCGAGAAATTTTTAAGCCTTATTTCAAATCCTTAAATTTGCAGTATCTAATAAAAAATAATGGAAAGTAAAAAAGAATTCTTCTTAGAGTGCTACAAGCTGGGCATCATTAAGTTCGGAAGGTTTACCCTGAAAAGCGGTATCGAAAGTCCGTTTTATGTAGATCTCAGACCTCTGGCTTCAGACCCTAAAATTTTAAAAAATCTGGCTAATTATTTACTGGAAATGCTTCCTCTGGATAATTTTGACCTGATCTGCGGAGTTCCTTATGCTGCTCTTCCAATGGCAACTGCCATGTCGCTGGAAAGCTATATTCCATTAATCATTAAAAGAAAAGAAGCGAAGAGCTACGGAACCAAAAAACTGATTGAAGGAATTTATCAGAAAGGCCAGAACTGCCTTTTGGTAGAAGATGTGATCACTTCCGGAAAATCTCTTGTAGAGACCATTGCCGAAGTGGAACAGGAAGACCTTAAAGTAGCAGATATTGTTGTGGTTCTGGACAGAGAGCAAGGCGGAAAACAATTATTGGAAAGCAAAGGATACAGAGTACATACACTTTTCAATATCTCCGAGGTATGCAGTATTCTTCAGGAAAACGGAGAGCTATCTGATGAAGAAGTGGCAAGAATTCAGGATTTTCTTCAGGGAAACCATATTCAGTTTGAAGAAAAAACCAGACCTTCTTACGAACAGAAATTACAGCAGACCCAGCATTCTGTTTCAAAAAAATTATTAGAAACAGCTTTGGCGAAACAATCCAATCTGATTGCTTCAGCTGATGTCACCACCACTCAGGAACTTCTGGCTCTTGCTGAAAAAGTAGGTCCTCATGTGATCGCTTTAAAAACCCATATTGATATTATTTCGGATTTCGATTACGAAAAAACCATACTTCCTTTAAAAGCACTGGCCTCCAAACACCGGTTTCTCCTGATGGAAGACCGTAAGTTTGCCGATATTGGAAATACCCAGGAGCTTCAGTTCACAAGCGGGGTTTTCAGAATTACAGACTGGGCAGATTTTGTAACTTCACAGGTAATCGGAGGGTTTGAATCTCTGGACTGCTTCAGTAATGTAGGTGTAGTAGCGATTGTAGGAATGTCTTCCAAAGGAACTCTGACTACTGCTGCTTATCGTGAAGAAGCCCTTAAAGTGGCTCTGTCCCACCCCAATGTAATTGGAGGTGTATCACAAAACCCGGTTCCTGAAGAGCTTCTGCTGTTTACACCAGGAGTAAATCTTGCCGATTCAGGAGACGGAAAAGGCCAGCAGTACAATACTCCTGAACACGTATTCAAGATGCTTCATACCGATTTCATTATTGTAGGAAGAGGAATTTATAAGTCTGATGATCCGGCGGCGGCGGCTGTCACTTATAAAAATGAAGGCTGGAATGCTTATATCAGTTCTTTACAAAAAAAAGAGATTCAGGGCTAAAATCCTGTAAAATATATTCAAAATAAGTTTATATTTGAGCTTTATCAAAGGATATTGAAAAAGATCAGCATTTGCCTTATTTTGTTTTGTGGAATTGTACAGGTTTCTGCACAGAAAGACAGCATTTATATTGAGGCCCGACTTTCCGCCGACAGAAAAACGCTGGAAGTAAATCAGGAAATCGTTTATCACAACAATTCAGAAAAAGACCTTCATACGGTAAAACTTCTGAACTGGATTTCCGCTTATAACAAGCGAAGAACTGCCTTAGTTTACAGAAAACTGGAAGACCGGAACAGTGATCTTCATTTTGCCAAGCCTGAACAATTGGGCAGGCTTTTGGATCTCAGCATTAAAAATTCTGAAAATCTGCCGGTGCCTGTAAACTCTATTTCGGACGAAAGTCTTTTTCTTCCGCTGAAAAAAGCACTGAAGCCCGGCGAAAGCGTTACATTACATTTGCATTACCGGATGCTGCTTCCCGATAAGAAGTTTACGGGATATGGTACAGACGGTAAGTACGCGGCATTAAAATATTTCTTTATTGTTCCGGATCATTTTGATCCGGACAATATTTCCAAAAAAAATTACCATGATATTGAAGAATCTGTAAGCTTCAATACTTTCTGGACTGTGAATTTTGATCTTCCACCGAATAGTTTCGTTGAAGGTAATCTCCCACAGATCCAGATGAATTCATTCAAAGGCTATCTTGAATCCGATCCTGAATTTATCGTTTCAGAGAACAGTCTTCCCACCATGAGAATCAATGTGGATGGCAATGATACTGAAATTAAATTCGGATATATTTTAAAGCCTGAAGAAAAACAGAATCTTGAGTTTTATCTGCCGCTGCATTTAAAATTCATTAAAGAGAAAACCGGTTTTCTCCCACAGAGTATTTTTATTTCCGATAAATTCAGAGCTAAGGAAGATTTTTTCGGAAATAATGATATTACCTTCTGGAACTTCAGATTTCAGCTGTTTACCGATGCGGAAAAGACGGATCTTGATTATTTCGGGATCATCGCAAAAAAAATCCTTGATGAAAAGATCATTACTGACAAAGAAAAAGATCACTGGTTCAAAAACGGTCTGAAATCATACCTTGAAATCCAGTATCTCCAGAAATTTTATCAGGACACAAAATTGCTGGGCACTCTTCCTGAGACTAAAATCTTTGGAGTGAAGCCTTTAAAACTTTTCCATGCCTCCAATGTAAAGCTTCTGGACCGGTATGGGCTGGCTTATCAGTATATTATGTCCCAGAATCTCGATCAGAAGATTGATGAGGAATTTTCAGCACTGAGTAATTTCAACGATATGGCGGTCAGCAGTTTCGAAACGGGAAGTCTTTTCAGCTATACGGCAGATAAAATGGGCTATGACCGGTTCAATACGATATTGAAAGATTATATTCAGCAGAATACCGGGAAAAAGATCAGTCCCGAAGGTTTTCTGAATGAACTTACCGAAGCAGATAAAACCTCCTCCTACCTTACCGGTTTTTTAAAAAAGAAAAACAGGATTGACTTCAGATTAAAAAGTGTAAGAAAAGAAGGAGACCTTTTCAATATCAGAATCGGGAAAAACACAGATGCTCCTATTCCTGTAAAACTGGAAACCCAGACCAGTGAAGGCGAAAAGAAAGCCTATTGGATTGAAACGGATGAAAATGAAAGAATTAAAAATATAAGCCTTCCTGCATCAGATGACATTCATAAGGTGACCCTAAACAGCGGCTATATCTTCCCTGAATCTAAATACCGGGATAACTTCCTGTATGCCAAAGGAATTTTTTCCAATACTAAAAAAATAAAATTCAAACTGATCAAAGATATTCCTAATCCTGAATACAATGAAGTATATGTGAGCCCAAGAATACGTTTCAACAATGCTTATGACAAATTTCTGTTTGGGATCAACCTGAAGAATCAGTCTTTTTTTGACCAGAAGTTTTTATACTCCATCACTCCGATGTACAGTTCAGGGACTGGAAAGCTGACGGGTTCCGGAGCGGTCTCCTACTCTTTTCTTCCGGCTGAGAGCATCATCAGAAGCCTTACTTTCGGAGTTTCCGGGGCTTATTTCCATTATGATTACGGATTAGCTTACAGAAAAGGATCATTATTTTCCACGATCAGCTTCAGAAAAGACCCAAGAAGTACGGTAAGCCGGAGTATAGGGGTTTCATACAATTATTTTGAAAGAGATCTCAGCCCAAAAATGGTTGCCAACAGAGACTACGGAAAGTATAACCTGTGGAGTTTCGGATACGGATACAGCGACAGCCAGATGATTCATGAGAAAAGTTTAAGTTTAAGTACCCAGGGTATGGAAGATTTCAATAAAATAACGGCAGAAGGCTTTTACAGATGGGAGTTTGCTCCCAAACAAAAGCTCAGTTTAAGACTATTTGCCGGATATTTTGTAAGAAATGATACCCGAAACAGTACGTTCAATTATGGTATATCCAGAGTCTCCAACTACTCTTTTTCCTATAATCTTTTGGGAGAAAGTGCCAATAGCGGAATTCTTTCACAGCAGTTTATCCTGGCTGACGGAGGATTCAAATCCTTTATTCCCGGATCGGTTAACCAGTGGATCACTTCTTTCAATGTAGATTCCAGTATATGGAAAATATTCCATGTGTATGCCGATGCCGGAATGTATAAAAACAAGAACCGCCCTGCACAGTTTATCTGGGACAGCGGAATTAAAGTGCGGGTAATTCCGGATTTCCTGGAAGTTTATTTCCCTATACAGTCTTCACTAGGTTTTGAGCCATCTTTTAAAGATTACGGAAAGAGGATCAGATATACCCTGGTTTTGAATCTGGGATCAATTATCAATGCCGCCAGAAGGGGCTGGTATTAATTTAGACAGAAAGCCGGAAGATGGAGGTTATGAAAGTCATTTAGGTTTATCATGAAGAAGTTCGCATTATCAACAACCGCTATAAAAAATTCCGGCCGTTTCTTCGAAACGGCCGGAACTATATGGTTAAAAGAGCTATTAGATTAGTCTTTTAAGATTTTCTGAGATACCGGTTCGTTATTTACAGTTCCTGTTACGAAATAGTTTCCTTTTGCTAGTTCAGCAACGTTTAACACTTCGTTGTTTTTAACAGAAGCAGTTTTCACCACCTGTCCGAACATGTTGTAAATTTTTACGTCTTTTACATCTGCTCCGAAAGTAATCCCGTCGTTTTTCACGAAAGTATTTTTGATGATTCTGTACTTGGAAGGAGCTACTTCACCTACCGCAAGAGACCCTGCAGGTACTAAAGAAAACTCATCAAAGCTGGCTACTGAATTGTTATAGGCACGTACCTGTAATTGGAACTGAGTTGCAGCAGCAGGAGAAGTAAAGGTTAAGGTTTTCAGTGTCCATGCGCTTACTTTAGCCAGGAAACCGTTATTGTTTCTCAAAGGATCTGTTGTAGCATCACTGGTTAAATAGATAGGTGCGTTTGCAGCATCTAAAAAGCAAGACCAGATTCTGGCTCCGTTTCCTGATCCTGATGATTTATACCAGAAGCTTACGGTGTATTGAGTATTAGCACTGATCGGGATATTCTGATAAAATCCGGTAGTTGCTGTTGCTGTATATTTAGCATAATTTGCACCCTGATAAGGAGCATCTGTTTCCACGGTAGGTAATGTGTATGTGTTTACCGTACCTGCTGTCCAGTTACTAATTCCACTTTCAAAACCTGGGTTTTGAACTAAATTTTGGGAGAATGCAACAACGCTTGCCGCAACTCCTAAAACAGTAAAGATTTTTTTCATTATATAAAGTTTTAATATTTGGTGTAAAAGTACAAAAAAACCATCACTTTATAAAAATGATGGTATATATTTAACAATTAATTAAAATTACTTTTTAACAATTTTCTCAGTAACCCCTTTTCCATTAATATTTCCTGTTACCATATAAATGCCGCTCTGAAGATTTTCTACATTTAAAGATCCGTTTTCTGATACAGAAGCTGCTTTTACCAGCTGCCCGCTCATATTGAAAATTTTAACTTCCGCTTTTTCTCCGAAATAAATTTCCTGATCTACGGAAGTATTTTTCACAAATACATTTTTTGTTTTTTTGGTATCTGCTGTTGCTAAGGACCCGCTTGTGCCGGTTAGCTTTACATCATCTATTCTCCATTCCGTACTGTTGGTTCCTGTAAACCTGATTCTCAGATTTGATGTTGCCGGGATCGTTCCTGAAGGATTAATGTATAACCAATTGGCTGTATTACTTCCCGTAGCTCTGGAATAAGAAAGAGAGGTCCAGCTGTTTCCGTCTGCACTTACTTCTACTTTCAGTTCGTTATTAGCTGCTGTTGTTCCTTTTCTCTGGCCAAAATAAAGCTGGATATTCTGATAAACTGTGGTATTGATCCCGGAGATCAGAAAGGTTTCATTGTTGGCATTGATCATTACATTAGCTCCTCCTGATGCCTGTGCATAAGCCCCGGTAGTTGAAGGGTTCGTAGATCTTACATCTCCTGTACCGTCATAAGTAACAGGGCTTCCGTTTTGGAAAGTGTTTGTGGAAATGTCGGATGTCCCTGTACCGGATCCCATACTTTCAGAATAAATAGTAGTTTGTGCACATACAGTTGCTGAAAATAATCCCGCAGCAACTATCGAATAAAATTTCTTCATGATTGTAAAATTTAATATTTAATAATTTACCCTGTAAAATTAGACTCATTTTTACGGATACAACAATAATTACATTAAATTTCTGTTAATAATACCAAACTGATTACCGTTAACATTTTTTAATTATTTTTACGAATTATTTTGAAGGATTTGCGGAATTTTTTTCTTCCATTTGTTTTATTTTTCCTGGGCATATTTTCGGGTAATGCACAGGTATTCTCATGGAAAAACCCAAACATTCCTCAGGATTCAGTAAAAAAAGACAGCATCCTTGCCGCAAGATTCGAACGCGATATTTTTGCAAAGGACACTTTGGACTTTATAAAGACCAATAACAAAATAATTGTAGACGAGGCAGTACTAGCCAAAAATGATAAAAAAAGATTTTTAGGAGAGCTCAATTCCAAAGGTTCCATTATCCGGGGAATCACTTTTGGTAATAACCAGGGACAGTCTGTACAAAGCTCCATGGATCTTCAGATTTCCGGAAGGCTTTCAAAGGATGTCACTATTTTAGCCAGTATTTCGGATCATAATCTTCCTATACAGGCTGACGGATATACACAGACTCTGGAGGAGTTTGACAAAATCTATATGCAGCTTAATATCAAGGAAAAATCGATCATGAGAGCCGGGCATTTAGATCTTGTTGAGTCCAAAAATTATTTTGCCAAATACCAGAGGCGAAGTATGGGACTTCAGTTTCAGACAGAAATTGGTAAAGAAAACAAGACATTGGTGGATGTTTCTATGGGAGTTGCCCGAAGTGAATTCCACAGGGTCCGTTTCCAGGGGGTTGAAGGCAACCAGGGGCCTTACCGTCTTACCGGAAAAAACGGGGAACAGTTTATTACACTGATCTCAGGCTCCGAACAGGTTTTCATAGATGGTATCTTGATGAAACGCGGGGAAAACCAGGACTACATCATCAATTACAATACGGGTGAGGTAACGTTTACCAGTTTCAGACCTATTTTCCAACAGAACTTTATAACGATTTCCTATAACTATACCAACAGGAATTATTCCAGGTATTTATTTACCGGAAAACTTGAACACCAGAGAGAAAAGTTCAAGGTTGGCCTGAACTGGTTCATGGAAAATGACAATAAAAATGCTCCGCTTTCTTTAAACCTGTCTAAAGAGGATGAGCAGATCCTGGCTGACGCAGGAAACGATCCTAACCTGATGTATGCCCCTTCCGGAGTAGTTACAGAATACGACGTTAACAAAATTCTGTACCGTTTAAACCCCAACGGAAATTATTACGAATTCTCAACCAATCAGGATGAAACGCTTTATCAGGTTTCTTTTACTTATTTCGGAGCTAATCTCGGAGATTATAAAATCACCCAAACCACGAATAACGGTCGTGTTTTTGAGTATGTGGGTCCTAATCTGGGAGATTACAGAGCAGTAAGAAAACTGCCTGCCCCTCAGAAATCCCAGGTATTTTCCCTGAACTCGGAATACCTTTTGAACGAGGGAAAAATAGGGGTTGACTTTTCACTCAGCAATTATGATGTGAACCTGTTTTCATCAAAAGATTCCGATCAGAATATCGGGTATGCTTACCGTGTTTTCGGAAACAAAAGTTTTACCAAAAATACATGGAAAGGTACTCCAAGTTTCGAATATCAGTATATCGACAGGCAGTTTCATATCTTAGACCGTATTAATGATGTGGAATTCTCAAGAGATTTCAACCTTGCGCAGGAATTCAACCAAAGAACGCAGAACCGGTTTATCTTCAGCTTTTTAAATAAATGGAACAATAAATCTACTCTCAATTACCGCATTAATTACCTGAATGAACAGGACTCCTATAAAGGGATTAAAAATGATCTTGATTTCGGATGGATCAAAAATAAATTCTTTACCAAAGGAAATCTGTCTTATCTTAATACGAATGCCACCCTTCAGGACACCAAATTTATAAGAGGCGGCGTATCCACGGAGTATACAGGCAAAAAAGGCAGCTGGACTATTGGAGGAAGCATGGAGCATAATGAGAAAAAGTATAATGACACCCAGCTTATGGACCTTACCAGTTTCAGCTGGAAAGAGCTTTTTGTACAAAAGAAAATCGGCGACAGTACAAGAACCAAGCTTCTTGCTAAAGTCTACATGAGAGATAACGACTCAGTACGTAACAACAGGCTGGAAAATATGAATAATATCCTGGGAATCATGGCCGAAAGCCAGTTGATTAAAACAGAAAAAACAACATTGAATGTTCTGGTTCATTACAGGAAATTTTTCTATCAGACCGATGATGCCGATATGACCCGGAATAATGATTTTGTGGTTGGAAATATTCTTTACAACCAACAGCTTTTCAGAAACGGGATGCGTCTCCAGGCATTCTATGAGCTTGGAAACGGACAGGAAGCCCAAAGAGAATTTCAGTATCTGAAGGTAACAGACGGACAGGGAATTTATAAATGGACCGACTACAACGGTGACGGTATTCAGCAGCTTGATGAGTTTGAAATTGCGGAATATTCTGATCTGGCACAATACATCAGGGTGTATACAAACTCCGTACGTTATATTGCCTCCAATAAGAATAAAATACAGCTGGCGCTATTTGTCAATCCGTCTATCATATTCAATTCGGAAAATGCTTTTTTAAAGCGATGGAATTTCAATATTTCATTAAATTCTCAGAATTCATTCTATAAAAAAGATAAGGTTCTGGTTCTGAATCCATTTGAAAAAAACAGTGATCAGATCCTTAAAAATCAGAATATTTTAACTTCCGTTCAGTTTAATCCGACTGAAAAATCAGGATGGAACGGAAATTACCGTTTTATTACCAACGACAATCTCATCAATGCGAATTTCAGTAATGAAGAAAGAGAACAGACTTCACATTTCCTGAATATAGGGTATTGGTTTAATAAAGAATTCCGTGTAGACTGGGAAAACTCTGTTCATGATATCAAGAATTCTTCACAGCTTTTTGCTACAAGGGATTACCGTCTGAGTAATTTTGAAACCAAACCTAAAGCAACCTATAAATTCACCGATGCCATTCAGGCTGAACTTTCTTCTGCTTTCCGCCAGAAAAAGAGAGTGGATGGTGAAGAGCTCCTGAAAGCTTTCGATGTTACGGGAACCATTCAATGGGAACGCAAAAAAACGTCTATCAGAGCAAATTTTTCTTTTATCAACAATAATTTCACCGGAAATAATTTCAGTATTGTAGGAAACCAGATGCTGGACGGTCTGAAACCAGGTAAAAACCAGGTCTGGAGCGTCTTTATTCAGCAGGCCATCAATTCGTTCCTCCAGCTCAATGTAAATTATGAGGGTAGAAATTCGGGAGAGCGTACCATTCACATTGGAAGCATGCAGGTGAAAGCCAGTTTCTAAGACGGTTCATATCGTCAGGAATTACTTCTTACGGTACTCAGACATTTATGGTTCCAGCCATTCAGAACTCAGACATTTATGGTTCCAGCCATTCAGACTCATCATTTATACTGATAGATATTATCATATTTCCAGATGTTCAGAATTTTGTAAATTTGCACCATGATAAAAATTGGCAATATAGAACTGCCGGAATTTCCGCTTTTACTTGCACCGATGGAGGATGTAAGCGATCCGCCGTTTAGAAGATTATGCAAAATGCATGGTGCAGACTTGATGTATTCGGAGTTTATTTCTTCAGAAGGATTAATACGTGATGCCATCAAGAGCAGAAAAAAGCTGGATATTTTTGATTATGAGAGACCTGTCGGAATCCAGATTTTCGGTGGAGATGAGGAAGCTATGGCCATGTCTGCAAGGATAGTGGAAACGGTAAATCCGGATCTGGTAGACATCAACTTCGGATGCCCCGTAAAAAAAGTAGTATGTAAAGGAGCAGGAGCAGGGGTTTTGAAGGATATTGACCTTATGGTACGCCTCACCAAAGCCGTAGTAAGTTCCACCCATCTTCCCGTAACCGTAAAAACCCGTCTGGGATGGGACAGCACCAGCATCAATATTGATGAGGTAGCAGAACGTCTGCAGGAAACCGGTATCAAAGCTTTGACCATACATGCCAGAACGCGTGCACAGATGTACAAAGGTGAAGCAGACTGGGAACATATTTCCAGAATAAAGCAGAATCCCAATATTGAAATTCCGATCTTCGGTAACGGTGATATTGATTCTCCTGAAAAAGCCCTGGAATATAAGCAGAAGTATGCCTGCGACGGAATTATGATCGGAAGGGCTGCTATCGGATATCCGTGGATATTCAACGAGATCAAACATTTCTTTAAAACAGGTGAACATCTTGCTGAGCCAACTATTTCAGACCGGCTTTTAGCAGTTCGACAGCATGCCGAATGGAGCGCTGAATGGAAAGGTGAAAGACTGGGACTTGTAGAAATGAGACAGCATTACAGTAATTATTTCCGCGGAGTTCCCCACTTCAAAGAATTCAGAAAAAAATTCCTTGAGGTGTTTACCCTGGCAGAAATGGATGCTTTAATTAAGGAAACCCAGCAGTTTTACGAAGAATATCAGCCACAGATATAAAAAATAAACCATCAGCTTTCTGATGGTTTATTTTTTTCTAAAGATTCTTTTAATATCCTTCTGATGAAGTCTGATTTTTAATCAGCGCCAGTGCAGAAGAGGTTCCGATTCTTTTCACTCCCATACTGATCATTTTTTCAGCATCTTCCGGGGTTCTTACCCCACCGGCTGCTTTTACAGGAAGTTTTCCGGCATTATCGAGCATAATTTTAATCCCTTCAAATGTGGCTCCGTTAGGCTTTCCGTCTGTTGTTTCATAAAATCCTGTTGAGGATTTTACAAAAATATGGGAGAGATCTCTTTCTGAGAAATTTTCTTCTGCCCACCCAGCAATATTCCGGGTAAGGTCAGCAATCTGCTCATCTGTTAAAGCGGCTATTTCAATAATCCACTTTACAGTTTTATGATGTTCCAGACAAAGTTGTGTACCTCTTACAAATTCATCTTTCACCAGTGCCAGATCACCTTTAAGGTAAGCACTGTAATTGATTACAAAATCCAGTTCATCTGCTCCGTCTGCAATTGCTTTTGAAGCTTCAGCTAATTTTTCGTCAACAGAATATGTTCCTTCGTGGAAACCGATTACCGTTCCCACCACAACATCTGAATTTTGTTCCTGAATATATTTTTTTATTTCCGCTACATAATCCGGGCGGATCATTACGGCAAAAATCCCGTTATCAATCGCTACTTGCGCAAGATCTCTGTTTATAAGTAATGTTTCTTCATCTGATTTGCCGGACTGAGCGGGTGTTTTCAAATAGGTGGAATCCAAATATTGTGCAATGTTCATATCGTTATACTTTCAATTGTCTGTAAATACCTTGCTCCAAAGATATGAAAGTTTCTGTTCTTGTCACACCTTTTAGTTTCTGAAGTTTGCTGAGGATCTGCATCAGGTGGTCATTATCTTTACAGAGAACTTTCAGGAAGATGGTATAGTTCCCTGTGGTGTAATGAGCTTCCACCACTTCGTTGACATCCTGAAGCGACTTTACCACTTCCGAATAATGACTGGGCTGGTCAAGAAATACTCCAATGTATGAAATGACCTTGTATCCTATTTTCTTAGGATTCAGAAACGAAATCGAGTTTTCGATAACGCCTGCGTGTTCAAGTTTTTTGATTCTCTGGTGGACCGCAGTTGTAGAAATCCCTACATTTTTGGAGATGTGTGCCAAGGATGTCTTGGCATTGTCCATCAGCATGTAGATAATTTCTTTGTCAATAGAATCTAAATGATAACTTGTGTTGCTTGAATTTTTCATTTTCTACTTTTTTATTATTTATGTTTTTGTTTAATTCCTGAACCTGACAAAAACCGGGAAGTGATCGCTGTATCCACCCAGATACCGTGTACCGGCATAGGTTCGGAAGGGGCGTCCTTCAAAATTTCTGGTCCGGCTGCTGATTTTTTCAGAATTGAATACCTGAGCATCCTGAAAAGCCAGAACATCATTATCAAAAAGAGATTTCGATATTATGATCTGATCGTACAACAGTCCGGATTTGTAATGAAAAGTAGAATAATTTCTTGTAGAGAACAACTCCTGAAAAGGGTTTATCAATACCTGTTCATGATCGTTGTCATAGAGAATTTTCACTAGATTTTCATCATCCGGGTTTTCGTTAAAATCACCGCACAACACTACATGCTCTTTTTCTTTGTGTACCAGTTCCATGATCCGTTGCCGGACCTCGTTCAGAATAAAGGCTCTTTTGGGTTTATTGATGTCTTTTTCTCGCTTAGAGGGAAGATGAGAGATAAAAACATTAATAACAGTTCCTTTATACTTTACTTTTGAAAAAAGTACGTCTCGGGTTGTGTCGTAATTCTGTGTGTTTTTGTTTAATATTTCAAAGAAGAAGGTAATGGTTTCTGAATCTATTACTTCTACTTTTTTTTTGTCATACAGCATGGCTACGTCTACCTTTCTTTCATCCATAGAATTATAATGTACAATTCCATATTCAGAATTAAAAGGTTCCATTTCCACCAGGTCTTCCAAAACTTTCCTTCCGGAAACTTCAGATAAACCGATAATAAATGGCAGGACACCATTCTTCTCCTTCATCAGTTGAAAGACATGTGAAATTTTAAAAAGCTTATTCCTGTATCTTTTCTCATCCCAATTTCTTAATCCTGATCTGGTAGGATCCAGTTTATGAACGGGTTTGGGATCAGGCAAAAACAAATTTTCGACATTATAAAAAGAAAACACCTCCATCTGCATCAATTGCTGTCTTTAAAATTGTCACATCCTTTTCAGATGTAAATTTATTATTTTTTTTCAAATTCCATTAATTTATTTATAATATTTTTCATATTAATATAATGCATAAAACAGCATATTTTAATTGAAAAAATAAATTAAAAAAACATTAATAAAAGTAAACTATTAATACTATTTTATTTCAGACAAATACACCAAAAATAAAATAATATTCACACCTCAAAATAACGAGAATAAAATAACGAATAATTAATATTTTTATTAATAATATTCTACAATTCTTAGAATACATCAATTATTATTCCATTCCATATATAAGATTTTGAAAATGTGAAAAAAAAGAACTGAATTGCTGAATTTAACGATCTTTTTTAAAGTAAATCAGGTCTCTTTTGCTGAGTAATTCTTACCGCTTCATCATGACGCCATTCTTCGATCTTTGAAAAATTTCCGCTTAAAAGAACTTTAGGCACCTCAAGTCCTTTATACACTTCGGGTCTTGTATAAATGGGAGGTGAAAGAAGATCATCCTGAAAACTATCTGTCAGGGCACTCTGTTCATCATTTAAAACTCCGGGAAGAAGTCTGATCACTGAATCAGCCAGTACACATGCTGCCAGCTCTCCTCCGGTAAGTACATAATCTCCGATTGAAATTTCTTTGGTAATATGAAGATCCCTCACTCTCTGGTCGATGCCTTTATAATGGCCACAGAGAAAGATCAGGTTATTTTTTATGGAAAGGGTATTGGCAATCTTCTGGTTCAGGGTTACTCCGTCCGGGGTAAGGTAGATCACCTCATCATAGGTTCTTTGGGACTTAAGCTCGGAAATGCATTTATCCAATGGCTCTACCATCATTACCATTCCCGCTCCTCCGCCGTAAGGCTCATCATCGATCTGTCTGTGTTTATTGACAGCCCAGTCTCTGAGGTGGTGAAAGTGTACTTCTGCCAGGCCTTTATCCATTGCTCTTCTTAAAATAGAAGTCTTAAACGGACTTTCCATCAGTTCAGGAAGTACGCTTATTATATCAATTCTCATTGTAATGTTCCGTTTTTCTTAGTAGGTATAATAATTAATCTTAGAGAAGAATCTTTGTTGAAATAGCTCCACATCCAGTTGAAGAATATGGCCAGCTTGTTTCTGACGCTCAAAATTAGCATTAAATGGAGAAACATCCAGAAATACCACGCCAGAAAACCCTGAAATTTTATAAAAGGAAGATCTACAACAGCTCTGTGTTTTCCTATCGTAGCCAGGGAACCTTTGTCGTCATACTCATATTCTTTCCAGTCAGCCTGATTTTTCTTTAAAATATTCTTACCTAAATTTCTTGCCTGGTTAATGGCCACATTGGCAACCTGCGGATGTCCCTGCGGATATTTTGGGGTTTCCATGTAAGCAATGTCTCCGATGGCATAAATATCATCATATCCTTTTATCTTATTGTGGCGGTCTACAATATACCTGTTGCGTACAAGCTTATCTTCCGGAAAACCGGCCACTACATTTCCTGTAACGCCTGCTGCCCAGATCACATTATTGGAAGGAATTGATTTCCCGCTTTTTAAATGCACTTTATCACTGTCATAATCCGTTACGACTTCACCGCTCATGAAAGTTACTCCGAGATCTTTAAGATACTTCTCAGATTTTTCCTGGGCTTCGGCGCTCATCACGGCAAGGGGTTTTTCGGTAGAACTTACCAGGATAATTTTCAGCTGGTCAAAATTCATGTAAGGATAATCTCTCGGAAGGATCTCTTTTTTCATTTCGGCAAACGCTCCTGCCAGCTCTACACCGGTTGGGCCGCTTCCGACAATCACAATATTCCAGTTTCCGTCATCACTTCGGCTTTTCTCCAGGATCAGCTTTTCGAAGGTCATCAGAACATGATTCCTGATCCCGATGGCTTCCTGGGTATTTTTCATTCCGAAAGCCTTTCCCTCCAGTTCTTTGTTTCCAAAAAAATTGGTTTTACAGCCTGTTGCAATGATCAGCTTATCGTAGGTAAATTCTGCTTCATCGGTGATCACTTTATGGTGTACAGGGTCAATCTCTTTTACCTCTGTCATTCTGAACTGTGTATTTCTGGAACGCTGAAAAATCTTCCTGAACGGAAAAGAAATATTGGAAGGCTCTATCCTCCCGGAAGCAACCTGATAAAAAAGCGGCTGAAACATATGATGATTCACCCGGTCCAGAACCATTACTTTTTTATTTTTGTTATTCAACGTTTTTGCAAGCTGCAGCCCCGCAAATCCTCCTCCTATAATGATGATTTTTTCGCGTGTTTCCATAATACACAAATTTACTGATTTTATTTAGCATTTAGAGGTGAAAAAAGTTAGTTTTGCAAAACTTTATGACACCAAAGAAGTATACCAAAAAAACTGCCAAAAAGGTACACGAACACAGGCGGAAGAGCTATTTTTTCCGCAGAAAAGTTATTTTGGGTATTCTGGTCATTGCTTTAATAGGAACCGGATTTTACCTGAAACAATCTGTCAGTTATTATTATGCTCTGTACTTTAATAAATTCAGTCATAAGAAACTTCACAACAGCGAAAGGGAAACGTTAAGAATCCAGAAAATCCTGACTGCCAATCTGGATAAAACGTACGGTTTTGATATTTCCCATTATCAGAACAGGGAAGATATCAGATGGGACAGCCTGAGTATCGGAAACAAAACAATTCCTCTGGAGTTTGTAGTGATGCGTGCTACTATGGGAAACCGTAATGCTGATAAACATTTCGGAGATTTCTGGGAACAGGCCAAAAAACATCATCTGATCCGGGGTGCCTATCACTTTTACAGGGCTGATGAAGATCCCGTAATCCAGGCCAATAATTTTCTGGATAATGTAAAGCTGGAAAGCGGGGATCTGCCGCCTATTCTGGATATAGAAAAAATTCCCAAACGCAAAACCAATAAAAAGCTGGTTGAGGACCTGAAAGTATGGTGCAGGATTATAGAAGAAACATATGGTGAAAAACCTATTATCTACACCTATTATCATTATTACAAAGATTTCCTGAAAGGCGAGTTTGATGATTATCCGCTCTGGCTGGCCAATTACAATGACGTGCCGTCTCCTACTCCAGAAGGCAGCTGGGATTTCTGGCAGTTTACCGAAAACGGGATCGTTCACGGGATCAACTCCAAAGTAGACCTGGATATTTACAACGGCAGCTCATGGTCTTTGAAGAGACTCACACTGGATTAAACAAAGGAAGCAGGAAGTTACAGAAGTATATAACCAATAAAGTCTCTTTCATCAATATGTTACCCTATTAAATGAAAGAGACTTTTAAAGGTTCAAAGACCGCTCAAAGACTTCAAGTCTTTATCTACTTTTTCCGAGAAAATTCAGAATATCCGCATTCAGCTCGTCCGGTCTTTCATAAGGCACCATATGGGTAGTATCTTTATAGATCTTTTTCTCTGCGTTCGGAATTTGTCTGGACATAAATTCGGTATGATCCGCTTTAATTACATCTCTGTCTCCCGCAATAACCAGCACCGGACTTTTAATTTTATTCAAATCATTTTTACTGATGTTGGGTTCTGTAATCATGATTTTTAAAAGCCTGCGTTCATTAAGTGTTTCCGCCGGACCTAACTGATTAAGCTGTGTCATCTGACTGGTGAACCGTTCAATAAGTTTACCTTCCACACCTCCCGGAAATGCATTGGCGCCGATGGTTACCAGTTTATTAAGACGGTCAGGATATTTCAATGCAAACTCCAGTCCTGTATTTCCCCCGTCGCTCCAGCCTACGATATTAATTTTATCGAGCTTCAGATCGTCTGCCAATGCTTTTACATCATCTGCAAACAATTTATAGGTAAAATCTTTTTTGGAAATATCTTTGCTTTTCCCCTGCCCTCTTGTATCTACTGCAATTACTTTATACTGTTTGGACAGAACCGGGATCTGCTGATAATAATCCTTTATACTTCCGGAGTTTCCATGAAGAAGAATCAAAGGTTCACCTTCTCCGTATACTTCATAATAAAGATCGGTATCCTTCAGTTTCAGGTATTTTCCAGCGGATTCATTCTTTCCGTATATGGACTGATCTGCTTCCTGTATATTTTTTGAATTATCGGCAAGCCATCCTTGTTCAATACCATCATCTGTATAGCCGTCGTCATCATCTTGTGTATCTTTTCCACTTTTATCCATTTTCACATCAATATTAATGGCAGGAGCAGCAAGCGTCATTTTTTTCCAGTCGCCATAAAACGACCTCATAAACCCTGTTCTGAACAGGGCTGCACTTATTTTAATACTCCCGTTAAATTCTTTTAAAAACTGAATTCCCACAAAAAACTTTCCCTGCACCCAGATATTATGCTCATTTACATCCAGTGTAAAGGTTCCGTCTTTTATCATATCTTCAGTAAGCAGCACCGTAATCTCCTCATCCAGGATATTTTTATCCGGAAAACCGTTTTTTTCGCTGTAAATACTGTATCGCATCACCACTGGCTCTGTGGAAACGTACCGGGCAATATTCAGATTGATGTTTTTTATTTTTGATCTTTTCTTTGCGTTAAATTCCAAAGCTGTTTCTCCGAGAAAATCACCCTTGTTTCCTGCCGGATTCACAAAGTATAAAACACTTTTGGTCTTGGTGTTTACGCCCCAGTTTTTATCGACCAGCTTTTTGGGTTTAATGGTAACTTCTTTAATCGTTTTAACCTTTTCGTTCAGCAGAATTTTTTGGGGGTTATATTTTTTAAAATCCTGTACGGTTTCTACATAGGTTTCGTAACCCGGAACCTCTATTCGTATTTTGTGCAGCGGATCCATCCCGGAAAGATCAATGGAAAAGTTGCCTTTCCGATCAGAAACGGTTCCTATACTTTCCTTTTCCACCCCGATCTTTACATAAGGAACCGGCTGATTCTCATTTTTAGAGATGATACTTCCGGAGATCACCTGCGCATGGAGAGCATAAGCAGCCAAAAGGAGAAATAAAGAGTTTAATTTTTTCATGTTTAAAAGTTTGGTGCAAAATTCCTTATTTCCGGGATGCAATACTCATAACACCTTATTAAATTTAAAGATCTTTTAGTTAATTTTTTTCTAAAAAACAGTCTGTTTACCCTCATTATTCTAAAAAACAGATCAACCGGACTGCTATAAAATATTCATGATCTCTTTCCAGGAACCCACTCTCCGGTAATTTTCATTTTCTATAAGTTCATTATGAGGCTGGGTAAAAATAAATTTTTCACCGGAAAAATGGTCAAGATTTTTAGGATAATCATCTATCATTACATCCCCCGAAACCGGTTTTTTACTTCCGCATAAAACAATCTGTTCCCAGGAGATAAATGGGAAATGTTCTGCTAGCCAGTCGAATTTCTCTCTCAAACTGTTGGGGAATTCCATTCCGGCAGAAACAATATACAGTTCATATTTATCATTTAAATACTCCAAAGCTTCACGGCTTCCTTCCATCAAAGGAAGTGTCCTGAAAAAACCAATTTCATTAACGTGTTTTTTACCGTTTGGAAACGCTTCAGCTTCTGGCAGGCCGGCCAGCCCGCGAATTTCAATTTCATTTCCTGAATCTCTTTTTTCAAATTTTACAAGCTGATGATAAACATCTGCCATCACCCCATCCATGTCAACAATTACTCTTTTCATTTTATTTAAAATTCTATTATATTAATTGGCGCGGGCTTCTGAAACCGGCCATGTTACGTATATCAAATTTAGTAAATGATTTCGCAGAAAGGCGTTACAGCTCCGTTAAATAAATTTTAAAACAGGCTGAGTCTGGAGATTTTACTTTGCTTTATGTAAAAGTTTTCTAGCTACATTTTCGTATTTTTGCGGCTCAACTGAAATTTAAAATCAAACCATTACATTCCAATGAATTACGTTTCTGCAGAAAACCTAACCAAATCTTACGGCATCAAAGTTTTGTTTGAAAACATCTCTTTCCACATCAATGAGGGAGACAAGATCGCTATTGTTGCCAAAAACGGAAGCGGAAAATCTACCCTTCTTAAAATTCTGATGGGGAAAGAAATTGCAGACAGCGGAAATGTAATCATCAATAAAGATATTCAGGTGGTTTTATTCGACCAGGAGATTGATTATAATCCGGACCTGACCATCGAAGAATTTATGATGACTCTGGATTCGGAGCCGATTATGGCTCTTAAAAATTATCACAAATCCCTTCATTCTACCGACAGTGCTTTTATTGAAAAGGCTTTGGCTGATATGGAAGTTCATAAAGCCTGGGATCTGGAAAACGAAATGAAACAGATTCTTTCCCAGCTGAAGATCACAGATCTGGAAGCAAAAATGGGAACATTATCCGGAGGACAGATCAAGCGTGTTGCCCTGGCTAAGCTTCTTACAGAAACCAGAGCCGAGCACAGACATACCCTGCTGATCATGGACGAACCTACCAATCACCTGGATGTGAAAATGGTGGAGTGGCTTGAAAATTATCTGAACAAAGCTAAAATCACCCTTCTTCTTGTAACGCACGACCGTTACTTTCTGGACAGTGTCTGTGATATGATCTGGGAAATGGAAGATCAGAACCTTTACCTTCACAACGGTTCCTACGCAGTGTATCTGGAAAATAAAATGATCCGTGAGGAAAATATGAATGCCACGATCGACAAGGCCAACAACCTTTACCGGAAGGAACTGGAATGGATGCGCAGACAGCCTAAAGCCAGAACTACAAAATCTAAAAGCAGAATCGATTCTTTTTACGAAACTGAAAAAGTAGCCAAGACCGATACCAGAAAACAGGCCCTTGAGCTGGATTTTGAAATGAAACGCCTGGGAAAAAAAGTCCTTGAGCTTAAACATATTGATAAGAGCTTCGGTGAAAAGCTGCTGCTGAAAGATTTCAGTTACCAGTTCCAGCGTGGAGAAAAAATAGGGATTGTAGGAAAAAACGGAGCCGGAAAATCTACCTTACTGAATATTATCCAGGGATATGAAAAGACCGACAAAGGAGAAATAGAAACCGGTGAGACAATCTCATTTGGATATTTTTCTCAAAAAGGACTTACTTATAAAGAGGATGAACGTGTCATTGATTTCATTAAGGAAATTGCGGAATTCTACCCTCTGGCCAACGGAAAAAGCCTTTCCGCATCTCAGTTTTTAAGACTGTTCCTGTTTGATGACCAGACGCAGTACTCTCCTATTTCCAAGCTCTCCGGTGGTGAAAAAAGAAGACTGCACCTGATGTATATCCTTTATCAGAATCCTAATTTTC
Organism: Chryseobacterium indologenes; assembly: GCA_002439165.1. GTDB lineage: Bacteria > Bacteroidota > Bacteroidia > Flavobacteriales > Weeksellaceae > Chryseobacterium > Chryseobacterium indologenes_E. Next base: position 46,571 of record DJTE01000001.1, on the reverse strand, counting down.
TGATTTTTGATGAACCTACGAACGATCTTGATCTTCCTACACTCACCGTGTTGGAAAATTTCCTGCAGCAATTCCAGGGATCGCTGATCATTGTATCTCACGACCGTTATTTCATGGACAGAATCGTAGATCATATTCTTGCTTTTGAAGGAAACGGAAAGATCAGGGATTTTGTCGGGAATTTTTCAGAGTACAGGGAAGCCAGAAGCCGTGAAGAAGCTTTGGAAAAGAATACAGCTCCAAAACCGGAACCTGTTAAAGAAACCGCACCTGTTGCTGATGCTACCAATACCAAGAAAAGAAAACTTACTTTCAAGGAGCAGAGAGAGCTTGAAACGATTGAAAAGGAAATGCCTGAGCTTGAAGAACAGCGTGCCAAAATTCTGGATCTGCTTAATAATGAAACAGATTATGAAAAAGTAGCCAGGCTATCTGACGAACTAGAAACCGTTTCCGGAAAACTTGGGGATCATGAAATGAGATGGCTGGAACTTCAGGAGATCTTATAAATTGAAATGTCGGAGGACTGTTTCTGTAAAATCCTCCGACATTTCAATCTTCCCCTCTATTTATAGCTTAACTATTCTGCCTTCTTCTGCACTCTTCAGAGCGGCATCAATGATTTTCATATTCTGTACCACTTCTTTTCCCGGGGACGGCAGTGGATATCCGAACACTATATGCTCATAAATCTGCTGATAGTAATCCATATAATTTCCGGGTTCGCTCAGAGTTAATATCCTTTCGGTTTCACCGTTTTCATTCAGGCAGTTCAGAATTCCATCTTCTTCTTTTAATGCGATGGTCCATTCTTCTCCGTATACAGGAACTGCTCCCGCTGCCAGTTCATTTTCCTGATTATCAGTTCTCTCCTGAAGAAAACTTCCTTTTCCACCGTGTATAGCATAAGCATAATGTGCTTCTTTAGTGAAGACCGAAGATTTCAGCCTTACTCTCAGTTCATTTTTATAGAACAGCAGAATTTCAAAATAATCATTGGCAAATTCGGGTCCTTTCATGGAAAAGACATCTGCAAACAGCTTCTCCGGATACCCGAAATACTGTACAGCCTGATCCACCAGGTGGGCACCAAGATCATGCAGTGAGCCAGAACCTGCCTGGTCTGGATTTTCTTTATGCTGTTTCCCGCCCGGAGTGGTACGGAACCTGTCGAAACGGATTTCAGCTTCTTTAACGGAACCCAGTTTTCCGCTGTTCAAAATATGCTGTACCTGAAGAAAATCACGGTCGAATCTTCTGTTCTGGTATACACTTAAAAACAGACCTTTTTCATCTGCAAGGCTTACAAGTTCTTCCGCTTCATCAACATTTACGGTGAATGGTTTTTCTACGATGATATTTTTCCCGGCTGCAAGTGCTTTTTTTGCATATTCATAATGGGTCTGGACGGGTGTATTGATAATAACCAGTTCTATTTCCGGATTCAGAAGCATTTCTTCCACAGAACGATAAATTATTGCCTGCGGATATTTTTCTTTAGAATCTTCTTTACTCCTTTCTACAACACCTGAAATAAAAAATCCGGGATGTTCCTTTAAAAAAGGGGCATGAAATACTTTTCCGCTCATTCCGAAAGCACAGAGTCCAGCTTTTACCAATTGCATATGTATAATTTTTTACAAAGATATTCAATATCCTTCAAATGATCAGTCTATCAAAACAATAGAGATTTTTATTAATTCTGCATCACATGATAAAAATCATTAAATTATTTTTAATTATTCTAAACAAATAATTACTTTTGCCGCTTATTTAAAACTGTTCTACATAAAAATAAAATGAAAAGACAACTACTTTCTTTAGGCCTTCTGTTCACCGCTGTTTCATTGGGTGCACAACTAAAAAATGCTGAGGCAGACACCATCAGGACTCAGACTATTGAGGATATTAATCTTCATAAAACAGGGAATCCGAACCAGGCAAGAACGCTATCTACAAAGTCTAACCTGACGGTAATGGAAAATCCTCAGGCCATTGCTATCGTTACTCACGAGATCATTGAGCAGCAGCAGGCCAAACAGTTGAGCGATGTTCTTCAGAATGTCAACGGAATGTATGTTACTTCTTCAAGAGGAAACTCTCAGGACAGTTTTGGAGGAAGGGGTTATATGCTGGGGAATGATAATATGTTTAAGAACGGAACAAGAATCAACAGCGGTATTTTTCCTGAGGTAAGCGGTTTGGAGAGAGTGGAAGTTCTGAAGGGGGCTAATGCCATGCTTTACGGGAATACAGCTGCCGGAGGGATTATCAATATGATTACCAAGAAACCTAAGTTTAATTTCGGAGGAAGCATCGGTCTGAATGCGGGAAGCTGGAATTCTTATAAGCCTACGGTGGATATTTACGGTCCGCTGTCTAAAAACATAGCCTTCAGGATCAATGGAGCTTACGAATATGCTGAAAGTTTCAGAGATGTGGTAGAATCTGAAAAATATTATTTCAACCCGTCATTCCTGTTCAATATCAGCCCGAAATCTCAATTAATTGTAGAAGCTGATTATTTAAAGAATAATTTTACTCCGGATTTTGGTCTGGGAACTATTACCAACAGAGATAAAAGTTATTCACTCGTTACCCAGCTTCCAAGAAATGTATTTTTAGGAACAGACTGGCAATACCAGAATGTGGAACAGGTTTCTACGAATGTTACCTTTAATCATCAGTTTAATGAAAGATGGTCTCTGAACACGGTAGCTTCTTATCAGAATTATACGAAAGACTATTTTTCTACAGAAAGAGTGCAGTGGGAATATGCTTCCGACGGCAGACTTGCGTGGAAGAGACCTCTTAACAGAACGTACAACGAACAGAACTATACTTCACTGCAGGCTAACCTCAATGGAGAGTTCAACACCGGAAAGATCAGTCATAAGATTCTGATGGGGGCTGATGCCGATTATGGCACAGCTGATGCCTACACTTATTATAACCCTTCCAACGGTCTTACCTATGGCTCCAGTTATATTTACGGGACTAACGGAAACAGTGGAAGCCTCCTATATCTTGATAATCCTGCGACCTGGATGGGCGGAGCTGTTCCTGATGCTGAAAAATCAGATAAAACCCGCATCAATACCAGAAGAATCGGAGTATATGTTCAGGATTTTATCAGCCTGACCAGGCAGTTTAAAGTGATTGCCGGTTTACGATGGTCTTATATTGAGAATATGCCTACTCTTAATACCAAGTTCAGAACAGGCTTAAAAACCGAAACTCCCAATTCAGCCACTTCAGATCAGGCGGTATCTCCAAAAATCGGTTTGGTGTATATGCCGGATGATAACTTATCGGTATTTGCAACCTATACCAATTCATTTGCTGCCAATGCGGGATATATGTCCAACGAAATTGACAACCTTGATACATCGGGCACTGCCAATGATGTAGTGAACAGAGTAAGGCTTCTGTCTAAGCAGGCAATAAGACCCACCACGATTGATCAGTATGAGATCGGAGCCAAGAAAAACTTCTGGAAGAATGCTTTGGCGGTCAATTTAACAGTATACCAGATCAACAACAATAATACTTATCAAAACTATTTCTATCTTGATGCAGCCGGAAGTCCTCAGACTCCGGACAGTAACCTGAAAGAGTTTGCCGGAAAAACCAGAAGCCGCGGGGTGGAACTGGATATTACCGGAAACCCGAATGAAAACCTTTCCATCATCGGAGGGTTCTCATACAACAACACGGTTTATACCAGCACTCCGGAAAAAGGTTATGTTGAAAACCAGAGACTCGTAAGAACTCCGGCTACTACGGCCAATCTATCTGTTTTCTATAAATTCACCAATTATGTGAAAGGTTTGAAAATAGGAGCCGGGATTTATTATATCGGGGACAGACTTGCCGGATGGAATGATTCAAAATCCACCAATATCAGCAGAAACAATGTTACCAGAATGTTTGAGCTGAAAGATTATATGACAGTCACTCTTTCCGCAGGTTATGAATGGAAAAAATTCTCTATCCAGGGGAAAGTGGGTAATTTATTTGATGTCGTAAACTATAATGTTCACGAAAACTATTCGGTGAATCCTATCACACCGAGAAACTTCTATTTTACGCTGACATACAAGCTTTAGGAATTAAATACTGACAGTAATTTCATCAATCAAGTGGAAACTGCATTTTTGCAGCTTCCGCTTTTTGAATTTAAAAAACAAACAATACGATATGGACAAAATTAAAGACACGAGAACTTTTATGAGAATCACCCACCGGTATCTGGGTTATTTCCTGGCCGGGATAATGGCAATTTATGCGGTAAGCGGTGTATTGCTCGTTTACAGGGATACTGATTTTCTGAAAAAAGAAAAAAAGTATGATAAAACGTTAGCCACCAACCTTTCAGAAAAAGAACTGGGAAAAGAACTGAAGATCAAAGGCCTTGAAGTGGAAAAGACAGAAGGCAATATCCTTTATTTTAAACAGGGAACGTATGATGCTTCTACCGGAAAGGCAAAATATGCTAAAAAAGAACTTCCCTTTGTTCTGGACAAGATGGTAAAACTTCACAAATCCCAGTCTAAGGAACCGCTATCGCCTCTGAACACTTTCTTTGGAATCTCTTTATTTTTCTTTGTCATTTCCAGCTTCTGGATGTTTAATCCCAAAACCAAAGCTTTCAAAAGAGGCATCAAATTTACCATTGCCGGACTGGTGATTTCCATTATTCTCCTGTATCTGTAAATTATAAAATCTTCAAAATTTTAACTAAATAATTTTTATTTTTCACTATCCTGAAATTAACACTTATTCAGAAAAATTATCTAAAATTAAGAAACTTGGCACATTTCTTGTTTTTCTTGTATTCTACAAATGATAACATTTAATTATTAAAATAATAAATTATGAAAAAACTAATTTTTGCAGGGATATTGGCAGCAGGTTTGGCAACAACTGCTAACGCTCAGATTCAAAAAGGCAACTGGTTGGTAGGAAGCAGCCTTTTAACAAGTAACTTCGGATTAAATACAGGTGGCGGGTACAGCGTTGCTCTTCAGCCAAAAGGCGCTTATTTTATACAGGATAATGTTGCTGTCGGAGGATATGTTAATTTAGGAATAAGCAAAGTTACAAACGGAAGCCCAACCCGATTTGATTATGCAGTCGGTGGATTAGGACGTTATTATCTGTCTCCGGGTGAAAAAGGAGTGGACAATTTATTAAACCACGGACGTTGGTTTTTTGAAGGTAACGTAGGTATCGGAGGATCATCTGTTGAAAACGGTAATTCCACAACAGGTCTTGATTTCGGTGTAGGTCCAGGGTACTCTTACTTCATTACTCCGAATATCGGATTGGAAGGTCTTGTTAAATATCAGGGTCAGGCCGGTTTCGGTAGCGAAGGTTTAAATTCAAATATTACTTTCAACGTAGGATTCAGTATTTATCTGCCTACTTCAAAAGCTAAAGATATCGCAAGAGATGTAAAATAATTACATCAACTGATCCATTGAAAGCGGCCCGAAAATATTTTCCGGGCCGCTTTTCGTACAAATTAAAACTAAACTATAAAAAATCAAATAAATCATGTATTCGGTTGGGGCGTATATCTCAGATACGGTTTTATTTCAGTGACTCCTTTCGGGAACAGCTTCCGGGCATCTTCTGTGGAAATTGCCGGAGGAATAATAACATCATCGCCATTTTCCCAGTTCACGGGAGTTGCTATTTTATGGGAATCAACCAACTGAAGAGAATCCAGCACTCTGATAATTTCATTAAAGTTTCTTCCTGTGGAAGCCGGATAGGTAATAATCAGCCTTACCTTTTTTTCCGGATCAATAATCAGCAGGGAGCGTACCGTAGCTGTTGCGGAAGCATTAGGATGAATAAAATCATAAAGTTCTGAAATCTTTCTGTCTTTATCTGCAATAATGGGGAACTGCACTTCGGTGTTCTGGGTTTCATTAATATCTCTGATCCAGTTCTGATGGTCCTCTACTCCGTCTACACTTAAAGCAATTACTTTTGCATCCCGCTTCTCAAATTCGGATTTCAGTTTCGATGTATATCCTAATTCCGTAGTGCAAACGGGTGTATAATCGGCAGGATGAGAAAAAAGAATTCCCCATGAGTTTCCTAAGAATTCATAAAAATTAATATCACCTGATGAGGTCTCTGCCTGAAAGTCCGGGGCTGTATCTCCTAGTTTAATTGACATATTATTACGCTTTATTAGTCTACAAATTTAGTAGACTTTTTGAAACTGGCAAAACTTTTGCTGAAAATTTATATATTTAATTAAAAATAATTCATCTATGGAGAAAACAGGGCTCAGTTATATAGAAATGGTTTACAAAGTACTGGAAAACTGGTATATAACATTTGCCGAACTTACCCCGAAACTGATTGTCGGAATTCTGGTGTTTACCTTCTTTCTTATTACCAGTAAATATTTAAGCCAGATTGCAGTAAAGTTATTCCATAAATTTTTCCCTAAAAGCCAGAAAGAAAGTTCTCTGGTCACACTTATCAGCGTATTCCGGTTTCTGATCATGCTGATGGGAACCTTTATCTCTCTGGAAATTATGGGTTTCAGCGGATTTCTCTGGAAATTTATCGGAAGTTTAGGGGTAGCCGGGGTAATTGCCGGGGTAGCACTGAAGGATCTTGTTTCCAGCATTTTTTCAGGAGCCCTTATCGGCATAGACAAAGCTTTCAAAGTCGGGGATTATATTACCATCGGGGCTCATTCCGGGACGGTTCAGGAAATTGGTTTTTTAACGACAAAGATTCTTACGGATGACGGGAAGAAGGCTTATATTCCCAATCAGGTGGTCTTCAATGCTCCTTTCTACAATATTACGGCGTCCCCACAACGGAGAATTATTCTAAATTTTGAAATTCCTGCCGATGAAGATATCAGCAAAGCCCAGAAAGGTATTCTGGATGTGGTAAAAAATCTTGATGATGTTGATAAACTCGATACGGCAGAAGTTATTTTCACCGATCTGAAGCAGGGTTCATTCAATCTTCAGGTAAAATTCTGGATAAAGGTAGGTGCCAACCTGGCTCAGGTAAGAAGTAAAGCCTATCTTAATATTAAAGAACGATTTGATGTGGATAAAATCCAGCTGGTAACCCCTACAAGCATCAGTATTACTACCGGAGAAAATAATCAGCAGGAGAGCCATGATAAATAATTTTTTATTTTTAAAATCTCTTGCAGATCATGCAGATTTTTGCTGGAATATGGAGGGTCGCAAAAATAATTTGATCAATTCCATAAAAAAGGCGCGGTGATTTCATCTCCGATAAAATTTCGCATCGTTGAAATACATAAAAATCTACTATTTTTATCTTATGTGAACTTCTTATGCATAAAGTATTTATACTTAAAAATTTCTAAAGTGTCAAAACCTTTTGTGCCTTTTGTGGTAAAAATAATTCCCCACAGATTTCATTGATTTCAAAGATCTTTATGGATATTTTTATCCCGCTGATTAGTCAGATCATGCAGATTTTGAAAATTTACTGTATAGGTTTTGGCTAAAGCCAATGGATTATTATTTATTATTCAGGCGGATTAAAGTCCACCTCTGTTGAATAAATTCTGTGGCCACACTAAAAGTTTTTTTGGAAAATCAGCCAAAGTCATCAGTTCTGATTTTTATTACCCTTCATTTTCTGTATTTCATTATCCAACAAAAAAACCGTTCCACAAGTGAAACGGTTTTATTTATCTGAAAATTTTAGATTATGCTAAAACTTCTTTTACTTTGTTGGCTGCTTCTTCTAACGTAATCGCAGAATGTACAGGAAGTCCTGACTCGTCGATCAGCTGCTTAGCTTCTACTGCATTAGTTCCCTGTAATCTTACGATCAACGGAACCGGAAGGCTACCCATTGCTCTGTAAGCATCTACAACTCCCTGAGCAACTCTGTCGCATCTTACGATACCTCCGAAGATGTTGATAAGGATTGCTTTTACGTTTGGATCTCTAAGGATGATTCCGAAAGCAGTCTGTACTCTCTGAGCATCAGCAGTACCTCCTACGTCAAGGAAGTTAGCCGGGTTACCACCTGATAATTTGATGATATCCATTGTAGCCATTGCAAGACCGGCACCGTTTACCATACAAGCAACGTTACCATCAAGTTTTACGAAGTTAAGACCGGCTTCACCAGCTTCTACATCCATTGGATCTTCTTCTCTTGTATCTCTAAGTTCAGCTAAATCTTTGTGACGGAACAATGAGTTGTCGTCAAGAGTTACTTTAGCATCAACCGCGATAATTTTGTTATCGGAAGTTTTCAATACAGGGTTGATCTCGAAAAGAGAAGCATCGATACCTGTATAAGCATTGTATAGAGAAGTAATGAATTTAGTAAATTCTTTGAAAGCATTTCCTTCAAGACCAAGGTTGAAAGCAATTTTTCTGGCCTGGAATCCCTGAAGCCCTAAAGCAGGATCAATGATTTCTTTGTGGATCAGGTGAGGAGTTACTTCAGCAACATGCTCAATATCCATACCTCCTTCCGTAGAATATACTACTGTATTTTTACCTTCAGCTCTGTCTAAAAGAATAGAAACGTAAAATTCTTTAGTTTCCGTTTCACCTGGATAATATACATCCTCTGCAATCAAAACAGAATTTACTTTTTTACCCTCAGCAGAAGTTTGTGGAGTTACCAGCTGCATTCCGATGATGTTCTGAGCGTTTTCCTTAAGTTTATCCATGTTAGGAGAGAACTTTACACCACCACCTTTACCACGACCCCCTGCGTGGATCTGTGCTTTTACGACCCATCCCTGAGCGCCTGTTTCTGCAGTTAGTTTTTCAGCAGCAGCTACGGCTTCTTCTACGTTGTTTGCAACGAAACCACGTTGGATAGCTACTCCGTACTTTGATAAAATCTCTTTTGATTGATACTCGTGAAGATTCATATTATTTTTATTATTTTATTTTAAAATTTAAAGGTTGACAAATTTACTAAAAAGAGACGGAAGTTCAAGATTCTTCATTCAAAAATTAAAGTACATCGGACTTGATTTTTAACATATCGGCTGAAAACTATTATTCTTCCGACAGTTTTTCTGACTGGGAGCCGATAAAAGGAATTTTCGGAGCCAGGAAATATCCGGTAAGACTTGCAAACAGGATGGGTACAAAATAGGTAAATCCGGTAAGGGTTCCCAGGATAATGGTGGTGCTCATCGGTGTTCTGGTCACACATGCATTGATGGCAGCCATACAGCTCACAATTGCCAGAGTGGTATTTACATTCGGAAACAGGTTATGAATAATTAATCCTAATGTTGTTCCTACAAAGAACAGCGGAATAATAAAACCACCTCTCCATCCTGAGGTTACCGTTATAGCAATTGCCAATATTTTAAAAACCAGAATAACGATCAGAAAATTCAGGGCAAAATTTCCGTTGATCAGCTGATTGATCTCGTTATGCCCGAAATATCTTGTAAGTGGAAAATAATAGGCAATAATTCCTAAAATAATTCCTCCTGTCAGTGTTTTGATATAAATCGGGAATTTTCTGTACCCGAAAACTTTTTTGAAAAACTTTACTACAAAAATAAAGATCCATCCAAAGGCTGTGGCCACCATTCCAAATAAAGAAGCATACAAAAAATCATATACTCCGGTATAGTGATAAGCCTTCAGATCCCAGGTTGCCCCGATTCCCAGGTGAATGATCAGGGCAAACATCAGGTAGCTGAAGCAGCTGGCTACCAGAGCAGGAATAATGGCTTTGTAATATTCCACCGCATGCTTATGGTGCAGGATTTCAAGAGAGAAAAGGCTTCCTCCAAGCGGAGCTCCGAACAGGGCCGTAAATCCTGAAGCCATTCCGGCGATACTCAATGAGCGCAGCTCTTCCCCTTTTAATCTGAAAATTTTCCCCAACCATGTTCCGGTAGAGCCGGTAACCTGTACCAGAGGGGCTTCCGGTCCGAGACTTCCTCCTGATGCTACGCAAAAAAGAGAAGAAAGAATCATAGAAGGGTTATTCTTCGGATCCAGCTTTCCTTTGTTGAATCTGATGTTATTAACGATCAGATGGATTTCTCCCGGATCTCCGATAAAATGAATGACCAGCCCGGCAAGGAGCCCGCAGACTGCCATGACAGGAATGACCATCCATCCCTGGAATTCAGCTAAAAATCCGGTAAAATGTTCCAGAATGATCCAGTAACCTCCGGCAATAATACCGCCTATCAAACCGGTAAAAGCCCACATAAAAAAAGTACGGCTGAATACAAAAGGATTGAATCTTATAGGCTGATCCAGAAGATTGAATGTACGTATTAGCCGCCTTCTTCTATTGATTTTCATTTTTAGATTTTATTTTTGGCAAAATAAAGGATAAGCATTCCCCAGCTTAAGATCATAAGGAGCCCGCCAAGCGGAGTTACAGGTCCCAAAAATTTCAGGTTTGCTCCCAAATAATCCTGTAAACTCAGGAAATAGATACTTACTGAAAACAGGAAAGTGCCTGCAATCATCAGAATGGAAGTCCATTTTTCGGAAGAGGTTTCAAATTTCAGGATGTATCCGATGATCAGCAAAAAGAACGCCGCATACATCTGGTATCTCACTCCGGTTTCAAAACTTTCCAGCCTTTCCACGGATAATATTTTCTTTAAGGCATGAGCTCCGAATGCTCCAAGTATCACAGAAAGCATTCCATAGACTGCTCCAAAAACTAAAGTAACTGTTTTCATTTTATAATTCTTCTAATTCGAGGGTTAAATATTTTTTCGTTTTATAATCCTGCCAGGTTCCGGAGATTTTATTCTCTATTATGTCTGCCTCTACAAAGCCCTTCAGCATCCACTGTCTTGCTTCTTCACTGTAATAATCGCTTTCTGTGAGGGAGAGGTGGCTACCTTTCAGCTTCCCGTTCCATTCGATCAGTTTTTTATTTTTATCATACCAGTACACTGCTGCAACGGAACTGTCTTCCTTATCACCATAAACTTCTTTAATCAAAACGGTTATCGGGTATTTGCCGTCAATTTTTCCTTTATACAGTTTGTTCTGCAGACCTGTTTTTTCCACCAAGTCAGACCCGTTCAGTAAGTTTTTGGCATAAGGGCTCAGGTATTTATCCAGTTCTTTGTAAGAAAACTCCACCACGTGCTCCGCCAGTTCATCCAATGCTCTCATGGCATGATTGGAGCACCTTTCTGTAATAAATTTGATCTTATCTGTTTTAAAATAATATCCGATACCTGCCAATGTATAGTCTGTATAACATTCTTCATACAGGCCAATCTGGCTCAGAATTTCATCAGTCTGTTTAGGCTCGGCTTTTAACTGAGTAACATAGTTGTTAATTTCCTTTTTTACTCTTTTCTGAATCAGGTTTTCTATTGTTTTTACAGCCTCCGGCTTAAATAGATCCCTGGCATTGATAAGATTCCCTGTCCGCAGATCAAAATTTTTCCAGAGAAAAAAACTTTCCGGGTAAGCCCCTGAACTTTCACCATCCATGGCGATGCTCAGGATATTTTTCGGGCTATCCATTTTTTCCCAGCTGTAAAAATGAATATAGCTGGCATTTTCCCCTCCAGAAACCATATTAAAAGGGTTCCCTCCTGCTCCGGGAACATATTCCAGCTGATCCACCTGCAAAAGTGTATTAATTTTATTGGCTACAACAGGCTTTTCAGCATAGGCAACAACAGGGAAATAGCGGTTTTCCGAGGCGGGCTGAAGATTGGATATTTTCACATTCTTCTGCTGTGAAAAACTTAAAACAGAGGTCAGCGTCAATAACAATATTTTACCTTTCATTATTCTGCTTTTACATAGTATAAAAAAATTCCTTTTACCAGACTGGAAATTCCCAATATAATCAGTACATTGGAAACCTTTTTAGGATCGATGAGGCTTTCCCACGACATTTTTCTCAGAACAGTTCCGAGTATAATTAATAGTATGGGTATAATGAGCTGCCCCATTATTGTGCCCTCATTCGGTTAAACTCATTGATCACTTCGTGGTGGCTTACCGTTTTATCTTTAAAATAAGTTACAAAATGCTGTTTTTCTTCTTCCGTAGCCCCCAGTTGGTTCAATATATTCAGCAGATGCATTTTCATATGTCCTTTCTGAATTCCGGTGGTTACTAAAGAGCGGAGCGCTCCGAAGTTCTGTGCCAGCCCTGAAACTGCCAGAATACTCATCAGCTCCTGTGCGGAGGGTTTTCCCAGAAGTGCTAAAGAGAATTTTACCAATGGGTGGAGATTCGTCAGTCCGCCTACCACTCCTACAGAAATCGGAAGATCAATCCAGAATCTGAAAATCCCGTTATCTGTTGTACAATGGGTCAATGACCTGTACTGTCCGTCTCTTGCGGCGTAGGCATGAGCGCAGGCTTCTGTGGCTCTGAAGTCGTTTCCTGTGGCAATCACTACCGCATCTACCCCATTCATTACTCCTTTATTATGGGTGGTTGCACGGAAAGGTTCTATTTCGGCAATGGTAACAGCCTGCTTAAATTTTGAAGCAAATTCTTCCGGAGAAATTCCGCTGTCATCTTTTAAATCTTCTATTTTACATGAAACCTCAGCTCTTACCAGGCAGTCGGGTGTGAAATTGGAAAGAATATTCATCACGATCTGAAGAGAATCTTTTTCTTCTTTGGTGAAGTCTTCGCTTACCGCCACTTCCTGTCTCAGGGTTTTTCCAAACTGCTCCAGACAAGAATTGATAAAGTTGGCTCCCATAGAATCAACTGTATCAAAGCTGGCTTTAAGCTGATAATAATTCGGCATTTCTGCGGTTTTATCTACCAGTTTAATATCTAAAATACCACCGCCGCGTTTTCTCATATTTGCGGTAATATCTTCTGTGGTTTCAAATAATTTTTTCTTTAAGCTGAAATTAAAAAAATGAAGCAGCTTATGAGGTTCTACATTGAATACGAAATGAGTATGCCCTAATTTTTCGTTGTTGATGATGGTTGTTTTAAAACCGCCTTTGTCGATCCAGAATTTTGCAGCTTTGGAAGCGGCTGCCACTACTGAACTTTCTTCCACCGCCATTGGCAGAGCCAGCAGCTTGCCATCGATGAGAAAGTTCGGAGCAATTCCGTAAGGCATATAAAAATTGGAAATCGTATTTTCAGAAAACTCCTCGTGAAGTTTCTGAAGCTCTGCATTATCGTTCCAGTATTGTTTCAGTATATTTTGATATTCCTCGTTTCCTTCAAGATATTCATTAACGAGCCAGTCGATCTTCCCCTGCTTGGTCAGCTTGGAAAAACCTTCAATTGGTTGATGATTCATAATCTAATTTTAATGAAGCGTAAATATAGTGATTTTGAGACAGTGTTTTGTGGATAACTTCTATGAAAAAAGATTGATATTTATCAATTTTGGAACTAATTTTGAACACAATTCAGATACAAATTATAACACATCTTCAGCAACATGAATTTTGAACGCCTTAAAGAAAAGCTTGAAATCCTTGCCGATGCCGCGAAATACGACGTTTCCTGCTCATCCAGCGGAGGAACGAGAAAAAACAAAAAAGGTGCTTTAGGCGACAGTTCCGTAAGCGGGATCTGTCATACCTATACTGAAGACGGACGATGTGTTTCGCTGCTTAAAATTCTTCTTACGAATCACTGTATCTACGATTGTGCCTACTGTGTATCCCGAAGTTCCAATGATATCAAAAGAGCGGCCTTCACCGTGGAAGAAGTCGTTGACCTTACGATCAACTTTTACCGCAGAAATTATATTGAAGGACTATTTCTGAGTTCCGGAATTTTCAAAAATGCAGACACCACTATGGAACGCCTGGTAAGGGTAGCCAAAAAACTGCGTCTGGAAGAAAACTTCAACGGATATATTCATTTGAAATCTATTCCGGGAGCGAGTGACGAACTGATGCAGGAAGCCGCCCTGTATGCAGACCGCCTTTCGGTAAACCTTGAAATTCCCACAGAAAGCGGATTAAAATTACTGGCGCCTGAAAAGAACCGGCAGGATATGATCAGCCCGATGCGCTATATTCAGAAAGGTATTGACCAGTACAAGGATGAAAAGAAGATTTTCAGAAAGGTTCCGAAGTTCGCTCCGGCCGGACAGTCTACCCAGATGATTGTAGGAGCAACGAATGAAAACGACCTGCAGATTATAAAAGTAGCAGATCATTTTTACAGAAATTTCAACCTGAAAAGGGTTTATTATTCCGGTTATGTTCCTGTTCTGGAAGATAAGAGGCTTCCTTCTTTAACAACAGAAGTCCCTATGCTTCGTGAAAACAGGCTGTACCAGTCAGACTGGCTGATGAGATTCTACGGTTTCAAAGCTGAAGAAATTTTAGATCCGGGTGTTCCTTTCCTTGATCTGGAAATAGACCCTAAATTGAGCTGGGCTCTCCGGCATCTGGATCAGTTTCCCGTCAATCTCCAGACTGCCGATTACCAGATGATTTTAAGGATCCCGGGAATTGGAGTAAAAACCGCGCAGAAAATCGTCAGTGCAAGACGTTTCCAGATTTTAACGATGGAGCATCTGAAAAAACTGGGAGCAGCGGTCAACCGGGCCAGATATTTTATTGACTTTAATGCAGGGAATGCCTATTTAAAATATTTAACAGATAAAAATTTCAGGAAACTTCTTATTGGAGGAAGTGCTTCCAAATTTCACAACCAGTTTTCACAGCAGCTGAGTTTGTTTTAGTTTAAACCCTATTATTTTTCATCATCAACATTTACTAAATAAATGACAACCCTACTCTACGACGGAAGTTTCGACGGACTTTTCACTGCTGTATTTGAAGTTTTTGAATACCGATACCAGGATGTGGAAATCATCAGCTGGGAAAATTTCCGGCAGGAAAATATGTTTGCGGAAATCCATGAAGTGATCACTCAGCGGGAAAAAGCAGAACGGGTACTGAACAGACTGGAAAAACAAACCGGAAGACAGGGGATTCACGGGCTGTTAAAAGTCTATCTGTCCGAAGATCCTGAACTGGAAAACCTGATCCTGTCTGCCGTTAAGCAATCGGTGCAGCATCCCGGAGAAAATATTCTTCAGAATTATGGAGATCCGGATATGCTGAAAATCTCAAAGATCAGTAAATCCGTAGGCCGGGAAAGTCATAGGATGACTGCCTTTGTCCGGTTTGAAAAAATGCAGGACGGAGTGTTCTTTGCCAAAACAGATCCTGATTTTAATGTACTGCCATTAATCAGAAAACATTTCACAGACCGTTATCAGGATCAGAAGTGGATGATCTTCGATCTGCGGAGAAACTATGGTCTTCTTTATGACCTTGAAACGTCAGAGTTCTTTTACCCTGAGGAACAGTTACATTTAAATCAGTATCAGCAGAACTTCCATGATGATGAGAAAAATTACCAGGTGCTGTGGCAGCGGTATTTTACTAAAACCAATATTGTGGAAAGGAAAAATTTAAAGCTTCATATCCAGCATGTCCCGAAAAGGTATTGGAAATATCTGACGGAGAAGAGATAATCTGAAGATTTGAAAATTGTTACGATTTTTTATGGTTGAAAATATTTTATTGCCACGAATCCACGAATTTTTTATTAAATCTCCCGCAGCTGCTGCAGATAGAGCAGATTTCTTCAGGCTTTAAGGGGAAAAAAGAATCTTTTTAAACTAAGCATATAATTTTTGAGACTCATCCGCCGGATTTTACATTTTCTTTTTCTCTATTGTTCTCATTGCCTTTTTCACAATATATGCGGTTTCTTTCGTCGGGCTTTCCCGCAGCCATTCATCACAGACTTCCACCACAAATTCCGGCTGGGATTTACCTGCATCGTTCAGCCAGTTTCCTACACTGTCCTGTACATAGCGGGAAGGATCCGACCTCAGCGGTTCTAAAATCTGAAGTCCCGGCGTAGGGCTCTGCTTCAATGCTTCAATATGGGTACACCACACACCGCGGGGCCTGGTGGACTCACTGGCAAAACGCCTGATATTGGGATCTTTATGAGCAGTCCAGCCCGCAAGAACAGATAAACTTTCTTCAAGCTCTGCGGTAATAGAAGGTCTTACAGCCATCCAGCAGATCTCCCGGACTCCAAAATGTCTGTCTGCCGCAAAATCCTGTATTCTGTTCAGTTTTTCTTTCAGACTCAGAGCATCATTTCTTCCTGTCATATAAGCGGCCCAGCATCTTACCAGATCAGAAGTATGACCGGAAATAACAGTCAGGAATTCTTTATCATTATTTTTCAGCGTTTCATTAAGAATCCCTGTTCCTATTGCTTCATTTATGGTATTGACGGTCTGTTTTTTCAGTTCATCAATCTGTTTCAGAACCGGATCCAGGTAATCAGAACGTTTATTCTGCATCAGCAGATTTTCCAGTAATTTCTTCTGATCTACGGCCAGCCATTCCGTAAGATTTACGGTTTCGGTTTCTCCCCGGTTCAACTGTTCCAGAATGGCAGGCGGAATATCTTTTATGGAGCGGGCTCCTTTTCGTTTTTCGGTCATAATACGTTGATGAGTTCTTCAATATTAATTCTGTTCATGTAATTTACATCTAAAAACCGGAAAATAACATATCCGTTCTCATCAATAACAAAAACAGCAGGAACCGGCAATGTGTTCCTATTATTTTTATTATAATCTTCCAGGTTAATCCCCAGAGCTTTATAATACGGCAGTACAAAATCCTGCAGTTGAAAAACTATTCCCAGTTTTTCGGCCAATCTATTATCGGTATCGGTAAGAACTTCAAATTCCAGATTATTTTTTTCAATCATAGTCAGGGAATGATCAGGACTTTGCGGAGATATGGCTACCAGAAATGCATTTTTATTTTTTATCTCGGAAAGATGATCCTGCAGAAACTTCAGCTCCAGATTACAGTAAGGGCACCAGCTTCCTCTGTAAAATGCCAGTATCATTTTTCCTTTTGGAAGAAGTTCTCTGGAAGACACCCACTTCCCGTGAACATTGGGAAGCATAAATTCCGGCATTTTCTGTCCTGTTTTAAGGCTGCCTTCTTCTATCTTTTTTGTTTTTAATTCTTCAATGGATTTTCCAAATGCTTCAAATACTTCATCAGGAAGCTGAGAGGATAAGGTATGGTTTAATTTTTCAATCTGTTCTGCAAGGCTGTCCATCTTTTTAAATTTATTATTTTTACAAAAGTCCAAAAGCAGAATGATACCGGCAATACCGCATATTTTCCGCCCATAGGGATAAAAAAGTCAATATTATGAAAACAAAGGAGAAAGTGGAGGAAAATAAAATCTGTCCGCTAGAGGTGGCAGTCAATACGATCAGTGGAAAATGGAAGATTCCGATCGTCTGGCAGATTAATGAAGGAAAGAGACGCCCGAGTGAGTTTCTGCGTGGTATTGCCAAAGTGGACCGGAGGGTACTGAACCAACAGCTTAGTGAAATGGTTGCTGATGGAGTCTTGATGAAAGAATCCTTTAATGAACTTCCTCCCAGAGTGGAATACACGCTTACAGAGCTGGGTGAAAAGCTCGTTGAAATCCTGTGGCAGCTGAATGACTGGGGAAAGATGCTGATTCCCGGGGAAGAAAAGATTTAGTTTTTCCTTTCATATGAAGCAGGCCTTGTGTTATATGAATACATTGGTTTTAACCCGATAAAGCTTGATTTCATGGTTTCCCACGGATTATCCAGATAGCACAGATATTTTTCTTCAGCTGATTTCTTTTTAATTTATGAGCGTTTTTATCTGTGGATGAACTGCAATGATAAAAAGCTGTTTTTTTAACAAATGATAAAAAAAGACTGTTCAGTCAGACTTTCTTAAAGTGCCTGGCCTTCATTCCATTTTTAAATTTTATCTTTGCAAAAATTTAAAAAAATGAGCAAACCGATAACTGAATTCATAGAAAAGTATTACCTGCACTTCAACGCAGCTGCATTGGTGGATGCTTCTAAAGGATATGTTGCCCATCTTAAAGATGGCGGAAAAATGATGATCACTCTGGCAGGGGCAATGTCTACTGCCGAACTGGGAAAGATCCTTGCTGAAATGATCCGTCAGGGTAAAGTAGATTTCATTTCCTGTACAGGTGCCAACCTTGAAGAAGATTTAATGAATCTGGTGGCGCATTCCCATTACGAAAGAGTTCCTCATTACAGAGATCTGACTGCTCAGGATGAATGGGATCTTCTGGAAAGAGGTCTGAACAGGGTTACCGATACGTGTATTCCTGAAGAAGAAGCTTTCAGAAGACTTCAGAAGCATATCGTGGAGATCTGGAAAGATGCTGAAGCTAAAGGAGAAAGATATTTTCCACACGAATTCATGTATAAAATGATCCTTTCAGGAGTATTGGAGCAGTATTATGAGATTCCGAGAGAAAACTCATGGATGATTGCTGCTGCTGAGGCCAACCTGCCGATCGTAGTACCGGGATGGGAAGATTCTACAATGGGTAATATCTTCGCTTCTTACTGCATCAAAGGTGAGCTGAAGGCTACAACAATGAAATCGGGGATCGAATATATGACGTACCTGGCAGACTGGTACACTAAGAACTCAGGTGGAAAAGGAGTTGGATTCTTCCAGATTGGGGGAGGTATTGCGGGAGATTTCCCGATCTGTGTTGTGCCGATGCTGTATCAGGATATGGAAATGCATGACATTCCTTTCTGGTCTTATTTCTGTCAGATTTCGGATTCTACAACGTCTTACGGTTCTTATTCCGGAGCAGTTCCGAACGAGAAAATTACATGGGGAAAACTGGATATTACGACACCGAAATTCATCGTTGAAAGTGATGCTACCATCTGCGCACCACTGATGTTCTCTTACATATTAGAAAATTCTTAACAGAAATATTATAAAATTCAAATAAAAGGCTTACATGATGAGCCTTTTATTTTTTTTGATTTTGGATAATACGCTCAGCAAAAATAAATTCGATGCTCTTACTGGAATGCGTGCCATTGCAGCTATTATGGTTTTTGTGTATCATAACCGTAAATACTGGCGCAATGATTTATCTTTTGAGTTCATGCGTTTCATCAGTGAATGGCATACCGGGGTTACCGTTTTTTTTGTATTGAGTGGTTTTCTATTGGCTTACCGGTATGAAGATTCTCCTTTAACATCAAAAAAATCTTATTTAAAATACATTCTGCTCCGTATAGCAAGGATTTTTCCGCTGTACTGGATTTTGCTGACCGCTTATTTTCTGGATACCCCCTATTCTAAAAATGTAGATACTTATTTTCTGCAATACTCTCTTTTTTATTCTTTATTTGAAAAATATTCGGTTTCCGGGATTGTACAGGCCTGGTCGCTCACCGTTGAATTTTTCTTTTACATTCTGGCTCCGTTTTTATTTTTTTCGTTAAAGAAAAACTGGAAGTACTGTATTTTATTTTTACTGGGCTTTTTGCTGTCAGGCTGGGGAACAGGTTATGCTCTGCATTGGTATAACGGTAATCCTGAAGGCTTTTTGTATCCGTTTAAATTTCTTATAGGCAGCACTTTTTTCGGAAGGAGTCTTGAATTCTTTTTCGGGATGTTGCTGGCTTATTTAATGAAAACGGAAAAAGGGATTTCATTCTTAAAAAAGCTGAAAAAGCCAACATTTTCCGGAGGAATTTCAATGGTAATTTTAACAATAGCAATTGCTTTTTTTGCAAGAAATAATTTTGTGCACGGTGTAGAACGTTGGGAGGGAAGACTGATTCACGAGTTTTTTTTACCTGTTGCCATTGCAGTATTTCTGTGGGGACTGATGACGGAAAAAACATGGCTTTCCGGAATACTTTCAACGAAGTTCTTTATTCTCCTGGGAAATGCTTCATTTGTTTTTTATCTGGTACATTTAAGTTATTTCAACATGAAATTAAGATCCTACGTTTACCTTCCCGACCGAAATTTTGTACTGTTATGGATATGTTCAATCATCATCTATTTGCTGATTGAAAAACCGCTTTATAATGGTTGCAGAAATTTAATTGCCAGGATCAGATAAAAATTTTATTCCAGCGAATTAACCAGCACAAAATACCGGTACGCCAGAATTCCCTTCTGAATTTTCGTTAAACTGTCAGGATCTTTATCACTCAATTTGGGCAGAACCGCTTTATTAATCCTGTTTATCAATCTAAAAAATACCTTTTTCATCATATCCGATTTTAGGGGTTGAGATATTGTATTCAAAAATTATGCAACCGTAATTTCAGGTTAAAATAAAATTGCCTGCATTTCTGCAGATAAATGTATTTTAACATGACAATCAGGTGAAGTTTTTAGTGATAAAACCCAACATATTTCTTACATTTGATTCTTATCAGTTCATAAATATGGATGAAATTTTCAAAAACCAGGTTTGGGAAATCACCCGATTAGTTCCCAAAGGGAGAGTAACGAGCTACGGAGCCATCGCAAAAGCCGTAGGCTATCCCAATCATTCGCGCCATGTGGGAAAAGCAATGGGAGGCTGCCCGGAAGATGTACCGGCCCACCGCGTTATTTCAAGTTCAGGCATATTATCTGTTCCTGAGTTTCAGCCAAAACTGGAAGCTGAAGGCATTACCGTAGACAATTTCAGGATAAAAAACTTTAAGAAACTCTTCTGGAATCCGATGGAAGAACTTTAAGTCAGTATTTTACATGAAGCATTAATTTTAATTCAGGAAAAATCAGAGCGTTTTAAAGCAAAATCCATCTTAATATTCTAAAAAATCCTATTTATTTCGATGGCTTAAAATAATTCCGGCTAAAGACAGAACATAGGATTTGAAGGAAGAAACGTTTAATTTTTTATAGTCTCCTACCCGCGGCTTCATCTTCACTATTATTTAGAAACAAAAAAATACAATTCAGGCAGGATTATTTACTGTTCAGTTATCTATTTTTTCTTACAGCCGATAATCGGGATACCTTTGGTTCATTAATAAAACAAAAACTATTATGAAACCAATTGTAGCTCTCTCATTATTATTCGTCTTTTTAACTGTTTTCGCAAAAGCCCAGTCTGATGATAACTTTTATCAGCCACACAAAACCATGAAGCCTTTTGAATTTGGCAACCCTGAACAGGTAAATTTCCCGGTAGAAAACGATACAATCACAGCTTTCATTGCCAGGCCAAAGACAAAAACAGTCAAAAAGACCATATTCTATTTTCACGGCGCTGCAGGAAATGTAACAACATACCAGTTTATGACCAAACCTTTAATAGACGCAGGATATCAGCTTGTAATGATCGATTTCAGAGGATATGGATTATCTACCGGAAAACCATCCCATAAGAACGTGGCAGAAGACGCCCAGAAATTTTTTGATGCACTCATGAAAAGGCCCGGCATAAAAAACACAAAAGTCTTTATCTACGGAGCCTCCCTGGGAACACAGATTGCCGCCCATCTTGCCAAAGATAATGTTTCCAGAATCTCGGGACTTATCCTGGACTGCCCTATGTCTTCCTTTACCGATATTGCTGCCCATTTCACACCTCAGTATAGAGATTTTATCCTGAATTCAATGGTTTCCCCTTATTCAGCCAAAGAAGATGTAAAAGGATTGGGGCAGCTGCCTGTGCTGATTATTCATGCTAAAGATGATAAAACCATTCCTTATGAGCAGGGAAAATTGGTTTCCGGGAATGTTCCGGGAGACCATAAGACCTTCATAGAATCAAAAGGTGATCATCTGGAAGGATTGATCAATAACAAAGAGGAAATTCTGAAAGCTATTGATCAATTATAGGAGTGAGTTTGCGGCGGCTTCGCCGCCGCAAACTCTTTATTCTCTTTTTCTGAATTGAGGGATAACTGTTCATCATAAGAATCATTCGTTTATTCGTGATGTAAAAGAAATTAAACGCAAAGATTTACATAAAATACTGCTGATTTTAGGGGGCAAAGACGGGAATCAACTCCGTTGATTCGTTGAAGCGTATGGATAATTATGCAGCTTCATTGGCGACAGGGTTGCCTGCCTTTGAGTCTTAAAAAGCAACTTTATGTTTCGAGAAAAAACCTTGCACCATTACATTTTTTCAACCTAAAGATTTCTTTTTATTCTCCCGCTGATCTGGCAGATTGAGCAGATTTTTGTTGGATTTAACGCTAAGGAAGCTATTTTTTTACCTGATTCATGGTATAAGGCGCAAAGATTTTATCTCCGATAAAATTTCACACTGATAATACAATCTTAAGCGGACTTGAATCCTCAAAGTATCTTTCCATCAAGCCTTTGCTGAGTGAAACGCCTTTGCCCCCTAAAAAACAGTCACAAAACGAAAAAAACCTTGCGTCATTGCGTTTTTCCAACCTAAAGATTTCTTTTTATTCTCCCGCTGATCTGGCAGATTGAGCAGATTTTTGTTGGAATACGCTAAGGACGCTATTTTTTTCATGGTATAAGGCGCAAAGATTTTATCTCCGATAAAATTTCACACTGATAATACAATATTAAGCGCACTTCAATCTTCAAGGTATCTTTCCATCAAGCCTTTGTTGAGTGAAACGCCTTTGCCCCCTAAAAAACAGTTGCAAAATGAAAAAACCTTGTGTCATTGCGTTTTTCCAACCTAAAGATTTCTTTTTATTCTCCCGCTGATCTGGCAGATTGAGCAGATTTTTGTTGGAATACGCTAAGGACGATATTTTTTTACCTGATTCATGGTATAAGGCGCAAAGATTTTATCTCCGATAAAATTTCACACTGCTAATACAACCTTAAGCGCACTTCAATCTTCAAAATATCTCTCCATCAGGCCTTTGCTGAGTGAAACGCCTTTGCCCCCTAAAAAACAGTTGCAAAATGAAAAAACCTTGTGTCATTGCGTTTTTCCAACCTAAAAATTTCTTTTTATTCTCCCGCTGATCTGGCAGATTGAGCAGATTTTTGTTGGATTTAACGCTAAGGACGATATTTTTTTACCTGATTCATGGTATAAGGCGCAAAGATTTTATCTCCGATAAAATTTCACACTGCTAATACAATCTTAAGCGCACTTCAATCTTCAACATATCTCTCCATCAGGCCTTTGCTGAGCGAAGCGCCCTTGCACCCTAAAAAACAGTCGCAAAATGAAAAAAACCTTGCGTCATTGCGTTTTTCCAACCTAAGGATTTCTTTTTATTCTCCCGCTGATCTGGCAGATTGAGCAGATTTTTGTTGGAGTACGCTAAGGCTAGTCGCTGGTATTTTAATTATTACCAGGTTTTTAAGATACCGGAACATCAAAGGTTTTAAGCAGGTTTCAGCAAATAAATTTATTTTATGATATCTTAAATAAAAAATGTCACTCCCTATTGAAGTGACATGATATTTTTACCGTTTAAAAACCGTATTATTTTCTACCTTTCGGAGTATTTTTCAGTTCTTCCTTCAGTCTTTCATTTTCCTCTTTCAGCAAGGCGATATAACCCTGAAGGTTTTCAATAATAGATCCGGGGATATTGCTATAATTATTTTGATTATTAATTGAGCCGGCAGAAGTTCCTGAATTGTCGTTATAAACAGGGTGATCATTATTTACGACTAATTTTGTCTCCTCTTCTTCGTAAATTTCATCCATAGGCACCTCAAGAAAACGGGCAAGTTTTTCCCACTCATCAGGAATAATCCTTACATCACCGCTTTCTTTCCTGCTGTAATTGGATACATCTGTTGCAATAAAATCAGCTACCTGCTGCTGTGTGTAGCCTTTCTGTTTTCTGATAAGACGTAATTTTTCTTTTTGCATGACCGACATTTTATACAAATATGCGAAAAATGTATATTTTGTACAAATCAGGCATAAGAAAATTTCAGGAGCCGTTCCTTCTCCGGAATTCTTCTCTGGCAGTCGCACAAGAGCCTGTATTTCAAGTAACAGTTAAAGCATAATTTATTTTTCTGCCCCAAAAAATTCCTGGTTTTTTTTCAACTTGGAACGGAGTTCTCCCAACATAAATACTGAGACGTAAAAATTTCTTCAGTCTCACCATAAATGATAGCCGGAAACCTGAGAGGATTTCAGAAAACCAATCGGATCATACAGATTTTCAAATTCTTATCTTGGCAGATAAGCAAAAAAAAATGATCTTTGTACCGAATCGAAAAGCGCATGAAAAAAATTATTACGGGAATCACTGCTTCTCTCCTTTTTGCTGCCTGTATACAGGAAAAATCTTCAGACCGCCTTCCGGATGATCCTGATAAAAATGAACAGCCGGCTGCAAAAAATGCTTTAAAGATCAATAAAGATAAAAATACAATCCGGGAAAGGTTTTCTCCGCCTGAAGGTTATGTATGGGTTGAGGAAAAACCAGATTCATTCGGATATTTTATTGAGCATTTCAAGCTTAAACCCTATGGTGCCCAGATTCTGCGGTATGACGGAGTTCCTGTTACTACCCAGGATCTCCATGAAGCTGTTTTTGATATTGATACCGGAGATAAGGATCTTCAGCAGTGTGCCGATGCCGCCATCCGGATGAGAGCCGAATATCTTTACCGGGCGAAAAGGTTTGACGAGATTAGGTTTCATTTTACCAGCGGAGATCTGCTTTCGTGGAATGATTATAAGAACGGAACCAGGGCTTTGGTTAA
Organism: Chryseobacterium indologenes; assembly: GCA_002439165.1. Taxonomy (GTDB): domain Bacteria; phylum Bacteroidota; class Bacteroidia; order Flavobacteriales; family Weeksellaceae; genus Chryseobacterium; species Chryseobacterium indologenes_E. The sequence goes on along the minus strand of DJTE01000001.1, from coordinate 22,027 downwards.
AGGAAACTCGGTCAGTTTCAGAAAAACAGCTGCATTTGATGGTTCTTATCAGAGCTTCAGGAATTATCTGGATCTGATTTTTAATTATGCGGGAACCATTTCATTAAATAAAGAGACGAAACCGGTCATAAAAAATTCTGATCTGAAAACGGGAGATATTCTGATCACCCCGGGCAGCCCCGGCCATATTGTTTTTATTTCCGGTGTCTGCGAAAACAGGGACGGAGAAAGGTTATTTTTATTAAGTGAAGGCTTCACTCCGGCACAATCGGTGCATGTTCTTTCAAATCCTTTTAATCGGTATACAACGCCGTGGTACGACCTTGACGTGAATGCTCCGGAAACAAGAACGGCGAGGTATTTTTTTAAACCTACAAATTTCAGAAGCTTTTAATTATTTATATTCAAAACTCTTATGAAGTTACTGCCATTATCTGAACTTGTTTTTGTAAATTTGTGTTCGAAATTTTTTACTTGATGAAAGAGAGTGCTGTAAAAAAAATTGCAGTTCTTACTTCAGGAGGTGACTCTCCGGGTATGAATGCGGCATTAAGAGCGGTAGTAAGAACCGCCAATTATTATAATATCGAATGCTATGGAGTAAGAGAAGGCTACAACGGGCTCATTCATGATGATTTCCTGAAAATGGGTCCCCGTTCCGTAAAAAATATCATCAACCAGGGCGGAACTATTCTTAAATCTGCCCGATCTATGGAGTTCAGGACAAAAGAAGGCCGCCAGAAAGCTTATGACAACTGTGTAAAGCTTGGCATAGAAGGGCTGGTATGCATTGGCGGGGACGGAACCTTTACGGGGGCAAAAATCTTCAGCGAAGAATTCGGAATCCGGGTAATTGGTGTACCGGGAACTATTGACAACGATATTTTCGGAACAGACAATACCATCGGATATGATACTGCCCTGAATACTGCGATGGAAGCTATCGATAAAATCCGTGATACCGCAACCTCCCACAACAGGGTTTTCTTTGTTGAGGTAATGGGGCGTGATGCGGGATTTATAGCCCTCAACAGCGGACTGGCAACGGGTGCCCTGGATATTCTTATTCCTGAGAAAAAAGACAGCATGGCCGATCTTTTCGCCAACTTCAGAAAAGCTGAAAAAACAGGAAAAGCGTCAAGTATCGTAGTGGTAGCGGAAGGTGAAAAACTGGGAAGCATTTACGATCTTGCCAACCAGACCAAAGAAGAGTTCCCGGACTATGACATTCGTGTAACCATTTTGGGACACATCCAGAGAGGCGGTTCTCCAAGCTGTGCAGACAGGGTTCTTGCCAGCAGACTCGGATACGGTGCCGTAGTAGGATTAATGGACGGAAAAACAAATGTAATGGCCGGAATGCGTTCCAACGATCTGGTATACACTCCTATTGAAGAGGCCATTAAAAAACATAACGAAATCAACAAGGATCTTCTGTTGATCTCAGAAATTTTAGCAATCTAATTATTTTTTATAATCTAATAAAAACAAACTATTATGTCAACAATTAAAGTAGGTATCAACGGTTTTGGTAGAATTGGACGTCTTGTTTTCAGAGCAATGACTGAAAGAGACAATATTGAAGTGGTAGGAATCAATGACCTTATCAACGCAGAATACATGGCTTACATGTTAAAATACGACTCTGTACACGGGATTTTCCCAGGTGAAGTTTCCGTAGAAGGAAATGATCTTGTGGTAAACGGGAAAAAAATCAGAGTAACTGCAGAAAAAGATCCTAACAACCTGAAGTGGAACGAAATCGGTGCTGATTATATCGTAGAATCTACCGGTCTTTTCTTATCTAAAGATTCAGCTCAGGCTCACATCAATGCAGGTGCAAAAAAAGTAATCCTTTCCGCTCCTTCCAAAGATGATACGCCAATGTTCGTAATGGGAGTAAACCACAAGGAACTGACTGACGATATCAAGATCTTATCAAATGCTTCTTGTACCACCAACTGTTTAGCTCCTTTAGCTAAAGTGATTCACGATAAATTCGGAATTGTTGAAGGGTTGATGACTACTGTACACGCTACAACGGCTACTCAGAAAACTGTTGACGGTCCTTCAATGAAAGACTGGAGAGGCGGCAGAGCTGCTCTAAACAACATTATCCCTTCTTCTACCGGTGCTGCTAAAGCGGTAGGAAAGGTAATCCCTTCTCTTAACGGGAAATTAACGGGTATGTCTTTCAGAGTACCAACAGTAGACGTTTCCGTAGTTGACCTTACTGTAAGATTAGAAAAAGCTACTTCTTACGATGAGATCTGTGCAGCCATCAAAGAAGCTTCTGAAGGTGAATTGAAAGGAATTTTAGGATACACTGAAGATGCCGTAGTATCTCAGGACTTCGTAGGAGATAAGAGAACTTCTATCTTCGATAAAGATGCCGGTATCATGCTTTCTCCTAACTTCGTAAAACTTGTTTCATGGTATGACAATGAAATGGGATACTCTAACAAGTTAGTAGATATGCTTGTACACGCTGCTTCTTTGTAATCGGTAATGTGCGATAAGCAATGAGTAATATAAAACCTTCCTGATGGAAGGTTTTTTTGTTTATTTTATTTATTAAATATAGTAGCAAAAACCTAAGTACCCGACTGTATTATTTCTTTTCTGCTTGTTTGTTCTGCTCATAAACTTTGTTATCCTCATAAGCTTTGTTATCAAGAAGATCACCAAGCTTTTTTAACTCCGGATCTGGTGAGCCGTCTTCCTTAAAGTATTCTGATCCATCTTCAAGTTTTCCTTTTTTATAAGTTGCCTTCATTTTCAGCTGCCCGTCTTCATAATATTCTTTACACTCACCATCCCTATTCCCACCGGTATAATTGCAGGTTCTTTTAGGTTTTCCATTAGAATGATATTCTTTAACCATACCTTCCTCTTTGTCATTCACCAAATTTTTAGTTACAGCTAATTGCCCGTTCTCATGAAATTCTTTATATTCTCCGTTGAGCTCTTTATTATTATAATTTATAATTTTGCGGGGCTTTCCTGAATCATAATTCCACTTACCTTCACCGTCTTTCTCTCCATTGATGTAATGAAATTCGGATTCTGTATTCCCATTTTCATAGAACTCTTTTGATAAGCCGTTTAATTTTCCGCTTTTATAGTTTTCAGTTTTTTTGGGTTTACCGCTTGCGTAATAATATTTAACTTCATTTTCAACCTGTCCGTTAACGAAATTTCCTTTAACGGCCACCTGCCCGTTATCGAAATACTGAACATATTCTCCTTTGGGTTTTCCATCCACGACATTAATAAAGGATGCCAGCTGCCCGTTTTCATAATATTTTTTCAGTTCACCATCTGCGGGCTTACCATTTTTATAGTTTTCAACTCCCATCAGCTTCCCGGATTTATAATACATTTTGGATTCACCGTCAAGCCGGCCGTTTTTATAACTCATGAGATATTTCAGTTCTCCCGTATCATAATATTCTTTATTTTCTCCTTCTCTCCCGCCATCCGCATTTTTATAGCCTTCCTTTTTGAGCTTTCCGTTATCGTAATATTCTTTGTATTCTTTATTCTGTGCGTTCGCGATTCCCAGTCCCAGGAATACAACGAAAAGGAGAAGTGATTTTTTCATAATCTTAGTTGTTATTGTTTTGCTTAATGAGGTCTGTCTATTTTTTCCCTTCGGTATTTTATTTCGCAACTGTTTCAAATAATACTCTACTGAGTACTGTAACATTAGCGGAATGAAAAATAACTACAACCCCAGATCTTTGGGCTCTATCCGCGGTTCACTTTCTTTGATATTATGTTTTTTGCAAAACTCGGTCACCGTATATCCGTCACCGATTGGCATCTGCATACCTCCGGTCTGGGAAACCCATCTGAGCCATTTTGCTCCTTCTTCCTTCTGACCTCTTTCTACTAATATTCTGCCTATCATCGCCTGTGCAGTTGATTCATTTTTGGCAAGCATATAATATTTAAAAGCTTCATCCACATTCCGTTCAGTACCATAACCGGAAAACAGAAAATTGGCTGTCCGGACCCTTCCGCTATTATCTCCCCCTTCAGCCATTTTTTTATAGATAGAAAAAGTTGTTTTCGGGTCATTTAATTTTTCATCATAGGTTACGCCAAAAAAGCCTAATGCCCAATAATCTTTCTTATCTAAAGCTTCCTTAGTGGCTTTGTCCAGCCATTTTTTTGCTTTTGCCAAATCCTTAGGAACATACATCCCAACGATATAAGTATGGGCTATATAAAACATTGCCCAGGCATCTCCCTTCTCAGCCGCTTCATAGTAGGCCGGAATAAATTGTTTATATAATTCTTTATCCGTAGGAACAATCTTCTCTTTTTCCAGCTCGAACCTATGTTTAGCTCCCTGAGACCGTAGCCTATCATATAGGGAAACCAGCTCTTTACGATAAAAATTGACTTTATCATAATCATATTTCTGATATTCATCTGCCACAGCATCCAGCAATGTACGGCCGCCATCTTCAAAACCGACATCATTAAACCGGGGAAGCTTAAAATACAATGCCTCTCCTAAAAAGTGATTCCGGAAGTTCCGCAGACCCGATTTATAAAAAGAAACGGTATGTACCCCATCATCGCAGCCAATTTTATCCCCATTCTTTTCCCAAAAGCTGCGAAGTTTTTCACCTATTATCTTCTCAGGATCTCCATTGACAATACCTGCCGCTTTAAAAATTATGGCTTCATATTCATAATTTGTTGTATCATCGTCATCATCATGGTTATCAGTCATTGCCTTGTAGGCATAACACAGATTTTTATCAAATCCCAGCATCTTCATGCCTTCCTCAAACTGATTATGCTCTTTAAAATGAATGGGTGTTGGAAAATGAATATTATACCAGCCACCAGGTTTTGTAAGAACATTGACAGGCTGACTTAGAATTTTCGTATCGGATTGTGCACTTACAATTCCTAATCCGAAAAATATGATGAGAATCGCAAACAGGGCTTTCATAGTAATAAAGTTTATTTTTTACAGGATACACATGCAGGACAGTCTTTATGAATTTCTCTTACTTAATTGAGCCGCAAGTTTTATTTACTGTTTTTTAATATTTCAATGGCTTTCATTACACTTTTTGTTTCTTTATCCAACACATAAAATCCTACTTTTTTTGTATACCCGCTAGAATTAATAGAAAAGTGGATATAATCAATATTTCCATCTTTTTTTGTTATACCGGCTTCTTTGATTTCCGACCATTCTATATTAGAATAATATTCATTATAAGATTCCTCATCATTGCCGCCAAAGCTAAACACAGTTACATTGACCGTATATTTCAAAATATCATTTTCATAAGAGGCTTTTTCAACCCTTAAATCTCCAAACTTTTTACCATTCAGTTTTTGTATAGCTTCGTTAATCGTTTTTTTTGCGTCTGTTGTTTGGGCTTTCCCTATTCCTAATCCAAGGAATAAAACAAAAAGAGTAAATATGGTTTTCATATTAAGCTGTTTAAAGTATTTCCGGCTATTATTTCAGCTCAATAGCTGACGCTTCATCAAAATCACGGCAATTATGCCGGGTGTAATTGGATAAAATATTATCTACGCAGGCTGTTGTCACGTAAGCCTGTTGCGGTGATCCGCCGGGACTGTTAACGGCAAACAGCTGTCCGTCCTCAAAGATGAATTTCGATCCATCGGAAAAGCTCATAGGAAAACTTATCAGATCAGGTAAAGTGTAAGCTCCTTTAAAACTGTTCATCAGTTTATAATTTTTATGAGTTTGCTTACTGAGGTCTCCCTGCGGGTAGCTGAAATTCATTAAGTATCCCAGACACTGCGGTTTACCGCAATATATCTCGTCTTCAAAGTTGATGCGGAACTGCAGCTGAAAGTAGCCGATATTATTCTCTACTTTTACCTGTTTATAGCGTACCTGTACAGGTTTATCACTTTTTACAAAAAGCCATTTCCCGAACCCTGCATCCGGATCTTTTGCTTTTCTGGCCTGTGCATCCGCGATTCACAATCCCAGGAATACAGCGAAAAGGATGAGTAATTTTTTCATAATCTCAGTTTTATTGTTTACGATCTGTATATTCTTTATTTTACAAGATAATACTGTCAATCTAAAGCCAGTAATCCTGTGCCGGTCATAGCTTTATTTCTACAAAATTCCTTAAACTGCAAGTCTTTTACAATACCGCAAAAAGGTGATTTTTTGAAATCGTTTTTTTTATATTTTTATGAAAACATTAAGTATGGATAAAAAATACCTGGCTCATCCCAAAAAGCAGCATCCCCTCGCAAAAGTATGGAACAGTTATCCTGATTTTTTCCAGAATAATGATGCCGGTATATTGCCGGCTCCCTCCATTGAACGCATTATCGGAGAAATATTTGCTCCGGGTCAGTTTTATTATTACGTGATCAACTTTGCTGACAGCACTTTATGTAGCCATCATGAAAACATCCTGTCCATGCATGGTTTCCACAAATATCCCACACATCTTAAAGAAATCATAGACCTGATCCATCCCGATGACCTTGAATTTGTAATGGATGCTGAAAGAATGTGTATAGAAAAAATGATGGAAATTAACGGATTCGATTACCAGCAGGAACTGAAATCCAGCTACTGTTTCCGGATGAGAACAGCCAAAGGTAATTACGAACTGTTTCATCATCAGGCGCTTCATACCTATAAAGATGAAAACGGCAAGCTTCTGCAGACGATCAATATTCATACAAATATTGAGCATATTACCCGCCAGAACTCCTACACTGTTTTACTTTCAGGCATCAACGGGCGCAAAGACTTTCATCAGATGCAATGGATCAGCAATGATAAGATATCCGAACCTTCTGTTGTATTTACCAAAAGGGAGGTTGAAGTTATTACCTGTATTGCTAAAGGATATTCCGCAGCAAAAGTTTCCGGTATTCTGTGTATTTCCGAAGAAACAGTACGTACGCACAGAAAGAATATTTTAAAAAAGGCCGGCTGTAAGAATAGCTCAGAACTCATTAAAAAGTCCTTTGAATGGGGATATTTGTAGAAGCTTATCTGAGTACAGGGATTAAAAGAATAAAAGGCCTCTCCAGCAACGAGAGGCCATTAGTTTATCATTTTCAAACAACTAAAAAAGAAAAGAGTAAACTGTTTTATTTATCCATTAATAGCTTACATGATAACAGATGAGATAGGCTTCCGTTCATCCGGTAATTGAAATGATGAGTTTCAATAAAAAGAAAAGCTGGGATAAGACGGAGCTGAATAAATTTGAGTTTTCCTGATGATTGTCCAATGCAAAGTTTGCAATTTTATCAGACTAAAAAAATCCCCCTTTTGTGGTATTTTGTCGGTATTTTAGTTATTTTAGCCTGGAAAACAAATGGCCATGAAAAATTCAGAGCAAAATCATCCCCTGGTAGAGGTCTGGAACACCTATCCGGGCGTCAGGAAGGACCGGGAGATCCTTAATATCCCTCCTGTGGAACGCATTATCGGTGAAATGTTTGCCATTGGTGAATTCTATTATTATGTTCTGAACCTAACCAACAGTACCCTCTCCCATCATCATAAAAATATTCTGAAACTTCACGGACTGGACTCTTTCCCAGAAAATTTAAAAGATATTATTGATCTTACCCATCCTGATGATCTCGGATTTGTTTTAAAAGCGGAACAAACTGTTATTGAAAAAATACTGGAAATTGGTTTTGAACACCAGCTGTATCTGAAATCAAGCTACTGCTTCCGCATGAAGACAGCGGAAGGAAATTACGAGCTGTTTCACCATCAGGCCATTATTACGATGGAAGATGAATCCAGACAGCCGGTACAGTCTATAAATATTCATACCAACATTCACCATATCACCAAAGAAAATCCCTACACGGTTCTTATTTCCGGAGTAGGGCCAAGAACTGATTTCCAGCAGATCAGACTGGATCATTCTTCATGTTCTTCTTCCACAGAGCACCTTACCCGGAGAGAAACTGAGGTTCTTTCGCTTATTGCCAAAGGGTATTCCGGGCCCGAAATTGCCCAAATGCTTGTCCTGTCTGAACACACGGTTCGCACTCACCGTAAAAATATTTTAAGAAAGACAGACTCCAGAAACTGCAAGGAACTGGTAAAAAAAGCTTTTCAAAAGGGACTTATTTAGCCTGTTAAAAAAAACGGTCTCAGGAACTGACAAATCTCACTGAGAAATTTTGGTATAAAACCTGTATTTTTATCTGTAATGGAACCAACGATAATACAGCCCCGTTTTAAAGACGCTCCTCATTTCAAAAATTTCTGGGAAAGAGGCAACGGAAGACAGCTTATTGAATTTTCCGGAGCAGAAGTAAGCTTTAAAGATTTCGATACTTTTTCACCCAGCTTTTATCATATCGATATAATGGGTGATGAAGTAGTGAAAGAAGTCTATTTTACCAAAAAATTTCACGAAGCTTCCGGAGAAATAGAACACTACATCCGCAAAGGAGTTTCTGAAACGGATGATGTTCCTGAAAGCGTAAAAAAACTATTCAGCCAAACACAGCGCGTTCCGGAATGGCTGAATCATGATCTCCTGAAAGCAGGTGCGGAGCTTTGCATGAGAAGCAACCTGGATTCTCTGATCTCCCTGAGAGATTACTGCTTAATAGGCGGCTATGATTATGCTTACCTGAATAAGCCGCTGATCGTTACAGAAGCCCTGAAAAAAGGAGCGGTAAAGCGCCTTTCGGAAACACTGGATTTCTGGGTAAACGTTACACGTTATAACGCCCTGGAAATTCATGCGAAAGGATATGAGTTTGCGGTTAAAACACGTCTGATTCATTCGTATGCCAGGCTTTCAATAAAGAAACATTACAAGGGCTGGGATACGGAAAACTGGGGAGAGCCGATCAATTCCTGGGATATGATGGCTACTTATATAGGGTTCAGTCTTGTCTTTTTACACAGCCTTAAGAAGTTGGGAAATACCTTCTCCGTACAGGAAGAGCAGGGTATTTTTCACCTCTGGAAATATGTAGGTTACCTTTTGGGAATTCCGGAGCATCTTCTTCCCGATGATAAAAAGCAGGCCACTGAATATTTTTATCTGTGGACTTCTGTGCAGCCGCCTTCTGATAAGGATTCGGTTCTCCTGGCTCACTCCTTACTAAATGAATCACTGGAAAATCCCATACTGAAATATCAATTCGAACGTAAAAATCTGAGATATCTTCACATCTGCTGCACATGGTTCCTTCTGGATGATGAAGTATGCAGAAGGCTGAAAATTCCTGAAGTCTGGGGAAAGAAATTATTTCCCTGGTCGAAGATATTCGTGAATACAATCTATGACAGACTTATAAGCCGGAAAGCCAGAATAGCCAAAGGAAATAAAGATCAGATGAAGGTACTGGAGGATTATCTGGCGATTACAAAGAATTCAAATTTCCATTAGAAGTATTTAAAAATCAAATACATACCAATAATTCAAAATTCAGAAAAAATATGCTGAAGCTGTTCTGCTGTTCATCATATCCACTCATTCATTTTATAATTTTTTAACTTTAAAAACTGTTTTTCCACCTAAATAATATTAGCATTTGATATTAAAATTATGTATTTTTGAGAAATTATTTTAAAGACGATGAGTAACATTGATGATAAGAAAAAAGCACTCGCATTAGTGCTTGACAAGCTAGATAAAACATACGGAAAAGGAACAGTAATGACACTTGGGGATGATTCCGTAGATAATACCATAGAGGTAATTCCTTCAGGATCTTTAGGGCTGGACATCGCTTTAGGCGTTGGCGGTTATCCGAGAGGAAGAATTATTGAAATTTACGGTCCTGAATCTTCAGGTAAGACTACTTTAACCCTTCACGCTATTGCCGAAGCTCAGAAAGCAGGAGGTATTGCCGCATTTATTGATGCGGAGCACGCGTTCGACAGAACCTATGCTGCCAAACTGGGTATCGATCTTGAAAACCTGATTATTTCCCAACCGGACAACGGAGAACAGGCTTTAGAAATTGCTGATAACCTGATCCGTTCAGGAGCTATTGACATTGTTGTTATCGACTCCGTAGCTGCGCTTACCCCAAAAGCGGAAATTGAAGGTGAAATGGGAGATTCCAAAATGGGTCTTCACGCAAGGCTGATGTCTCAGGCATTAAGAAAATTAACAGCTACTATTTCAAGAACAAAATGTACCGTTATCTTCATCAACCAGCTGAGAGAAAAAATCGGTGTCATGTTCGGAAATCCTGAAACAACAACCGGAGGTAACGCCCTTAAATTCTACGCTTCTGTAAGAATTGACATCAGAAAGGCAAGTGCACCGATCAAACAGGGAGACGAAGCTATCGGAAGCCGTGTGAAGGTGAAGATCGTGAAAAACAAAGTAGCTCCTCCTTTCAAACAGGCTGAATTTGACATTATGTACGGAGAAGGGGTTTCCAAAGCAGGAGAAATTCTTGATACCGCAGTAGATCTGGGAATCGTGAAGAAGAGCGGTTCATGGTTCAGCTATGAAGAGACCAAATTAGGACAGGGACGTGATGCAGTGAAGGATGTTTTAAGAGATAATCCTGAACTTGCCGAGGAACTGGAAAATAAAGTGAAAGAAGAAATAACAGCTAAAAAATAGTTGTTTTTATATGTATAAAAACTTCGGCGGAGCCCTTTGGGCTCCGCCGAAGTTTTTTATTAAGAATATTTTTATTAATCAAGGCTTATCATCAGTCAGCTCAAATCCCCAGTCTCTTCCTTTCTGGGTGGCCGGGATACCTTTCGTCATCCATACCGGAGCTTTGGCCCCTTTAAGATAATAATCAAAAAACTGCTGTTCGCGGATCTGGATATCTTTTCTGTTCTGGCGCTTTATCAGATTGTGATCGTCACCGTTATAATTCAGAAGCCATACCGGTTTTCCGAGGCGGCGTAAAGCGGTAAACATTTCAATTCCCTGATACCACGGAACGGCTCCATCCTGATCGTTGCTCATAATAACTACCGGAGTTTTTACTCTATCAATAGTAAAAAGCGGTGAATTTTTAATATAAAGTTCCGGTGCTTCCCAAAGATTCTTTCCTAATCTGCTTTGTGATTTTTCATACTGAAACTGTCTGTTCATCCCTGAAGTCCAGCGGATTCCCCCGTATGCGGAAGTCATATTTACAACGGGGGCACCACTCCACGCTGCTGCATACATATCGGTATGTGCAATCAGGTAGGCGACCTGGTAACCGCCCCAGCTTTGCCCCTGAATTCCGATTTTGCTGCCATCTACCCATGAATTCTGCTTTAGCTTTTCAACTCCGGAATTAATGTATTCCATCGCAGATTCTCCCGGAAAACCGTCTGTATATGAAATATCAGGAGTAAAAACCAGATAGCCGTTACTTACAAAATAAGAGATATTTAATCTTGAAGGTGTGGGAGCCGGTGCTACATAACGGTTCAGATTATCAGAAAGTTTTTCATAGAAATAAACGATCACAGGATATTTTTTAGCAGGGTTGAAATCTTCCGGTTTGTATAAAATTCCTGTGGAGGTATTTCCTTTTGGAGTTGTCCAGTGTACCAGCTCATCGGTTCCCCAGTTATAAAGATTCTGCTGTGGATTCGTATCACTTAGCTTATGCTGTTGTAAGAAATCCGAGGTGGAAAAAATATCCGGAGAATCAGTATATGATTCTTTTACGAGAATATATTCTTCCGCATTTTTTGCTTTCTGAATACTCCTGTATCCCCAGACATCTTCCATTTGAATTTTTACGGGATCAGCATTCGAGTGAACGGATGTTTTAAAAATACCATTGGCTTTGGAGGAGTTATCAAATGCCGACAAATAGATAAGCGATTTTCTGTTTAGGCTTTTAATATCTTTATCAAAACTATAAGTATCGAATGTTATTTTATTTTTACGTCCAAAACCATTGGTGATATTTCTTGGCTTTTTTGAACTGTCAAGGAAGAACTCCCAAAGATCGTAACGGTCCCGGATAATTACAGATTCATCATGATCCGTCCAGGAAGCAATTCCGTAAGAGCTCGGGAAATCCGGCATATCAAATTCTTCATCTACAAAAGAAACCGGTAATCCGGTGGTGAGGGGCAGGGTCTGTTTTGTTTTAACATTATAACTGAACCAGTTCCCTTTTTCGCTGTCAAAAATTACAATAAATTTTCCAAGTGGAGATACGGCAACCGCCCCGTCCAGATTCCGGACAATTTCCGTTCTGTCTCCTGTTTTGTTATCGATCACGAAATAGGTTTTCTTTGTTGAGCCTTCCCATTGTGAGGCAACACGGTTATTCAGACTGGTAATTCCCAGTGTATAGGCGGCATTTCCTTCATTTACCAATCGTAAAGTATCCAGATCTACACCATCAATATTTGTGAAGAAATCAGGTTTCTCCGTCTGCATTACTGCGGCATAAGATTTTTTAAGATCATTTTTCAGCTCTTTCAGCTGTACCGTCTGCAGATAATCATCCTTATAATTCCATATATCTACAACCGCATGATCGTTCGCAATCATTGCGGTATCTTTCGCTATGGGTTTCGGGGCAACACCGAAATACAGCTGTTTCCCGTTTTTGCTGAATACAGGCATACGGTTTTCAGAAATCACCCAATTCTTTTTCATATGGGCATTTTCATTGGTTACCATTTCCTTTTTGTTTCCTTTAAAATTAAAGTAATACAGCTGATAGAGCTTCACCAGATCATTCTGCGCAGAAGAGGTTCCCACAAAAGCCAGCTGATTTCCTTCTTCATCTAAAGACAGCTGTGAAAAATCACCTTCCATTTCTGAAATTGTAGTCACAGTTCCTTTTTGCAGATCAACTACCTGTACCGTCTGAAAAGCATATTTCTTTGGCTTTGATTTATCGTTATCTTTTTTATCCCCGGATTTTTCATCCGTTGAATCTTTTTGTTCTTTTTTATCCCTGCTGTTTTTTTCATCAGGTTTTTTGGTCACAAAAGCGAGCTGCGTACCATTTTTACTGAATTCATAGCGGATAACGTTATCATAGGCTGTACTTTTTCCATTCAAAAGATTTCGTACGACCAGCTGGAGTGGCTTTGCATTTTTATCTTCATCCTTATTTTCGTCTCCATCTTCCTTATCAGAAGCATCATGGGATTTATCTTTTGTATCTTCCAGAAGATAGGCAACATAAGAGCCAGCTTTTTCGGGAATTTTAAATGTTTTTACATCAGGAATTTTTTCCGTCCTGCCCCTTAAAAGGTCAACAATGGCAAGGCTGTCTTTCGTTAATTTATTTTTTTTAAGCTTTTTATCTTTTACTGCTTTTATATCTTTATAAAACGGACGGATCTGAAAAACCGCAAACCTGGAATCATTCGTAAAATCTACTTTTGCAGCTCTTGCAAACTGCTTTGAGACTTTATTTTTAACGGAATATAAAAAAAGACTGGAGTTTCCTTCCTGAACATCCACGGAATAGGAAATCCATTTTCCGTCATTTGAAATTTTTCTCGCCCCCATATTTTGCCAGCTGTCATAGACAGAATGGTCTAAAGGCTTTTTCTGTCCATATACCCAACAGGTCATGATGAACAGAATAAAAACTGTACATTTCAACTTCATTTCTAATAATTTTAAGGGCTAAAAGTAAGGTATTTCTTTGACAAATCTGCATGTTTCACCCGTTTCATCCGGTATTGAAAAATGTCATTCTGTCACATTATTCTGCATGGTATTTTTTTTGAGAAAGATTTGAAAAATCAAAATCAAAAAATATGATGACTAAAGGAAATATCAATGTATCTGTGGAAAACATTTTCCCGCTTATCAAAAAATTTCTTTACAGTGACCACGAAATATTCTTAAGAGAATTGATCTCCAATGCAACGGATGCAACGCTGAAATTAAAGCACCTGACAGGTATCGGGGAAGCTAAAGTAGAATACGGAAGTCCGAAGATTGAAGTAAAGATCGATAAAGACCGTAAAACATTACACATTATCGATCAGGGAATCGGGATGACCGGAGAAGAGGTTGAAAAATACATCAATCAGGTGGCTTTTTCCGGGGCAGAAGAGTTTCTGGAAAAATATAAAGACACTGCAAAAGATTCAGGGATCATCGGACACTTCGGGCTTGGATTCTATTCTGCGTTTATGGTAGCTGAAAAAGTAGAAATCCTTACCAAATCCTACAAAGATGAACCTGCCGTAAGATGGATCTGTGACGGAAGCCCTGAGTTTACTCTTGAAGAAACGGCTGATAAAACAGAAAGGGGAACGGAAATCATTCTTCACATTGCAGAAGATTCCGTAGAGTTTCTGGAAGAGGGAAAAATCCGTGAACTGCTGCTGAAGTATAATAAATTCATGCCTGTCCCTATCAAATTCGGAACGAAAACCCATACCCTTCCGTTACCTGAAGACGCTCCTGAAGATGCGGTTGCAGAAACAGAAGAGGTAGATAATATCATCAACAATCCTACGCCGGCTTGGACGATTGCTCCTAGTGAACTCACCAACGAGGACTATATGAAGTTCTACCACGAGCTGTATCCTATGCAGTTTGAAGAACCATTATTTCATATTCACCTGAATGTAGATTATCCGTTCAACCTTACCGGAGTTCTGTTTTTCCCAAAACTGAGCAACAATTTAAATATTGAAAAGGATAAGATCCAGCTTTACCAGAACCAGGTATTTGTAACAGACGAAGTAAAAGGTATTGTTCCTGACTTCCTGATGCTTCTGAGAGGAGTTATCGATTCTCCGGATATCCCGCTGAATGTTTCCCGTTCTTACCTTCAGGCAGATGGTGCCGTAAAGAAAATCTCTTCTTACATTACCAAAAAAGTAGCCGATAAAATGGCTTCCCTGATCAACGAAAACCGCGAAGATTATGAGAAAAAATGGAACGACATTAAAATCGTGATTGAGTACGGGATCATTACAGAAGAAAAATTCTCCGAAAAAGCAGATAAATTCACATTATATCCTACAACAGACGGAAAATACTTCCTGTGGGACGAACTGGTTGAAAAAATTAAACCTTCACAGACTGATAAGGATGATAAACTGGTTATTCTTTATGCAACCAATGCGGATGAACAGCACAGCTATATCCAGTCTGCAAGAGATAAAGGCTATGAAGTTCTCCTTCTGGATTCCCCGATTATTCCTCACGTAATCCAGAAACTGGAAACCTCGAAAGAGAAGATTTCTTTTGCCAGAGTAGATGCAGACCATATCAACAACCTCATCAAAAAAGACGAACCTGTTATATCAAAACTGAACGAAACTGAAAAAGAAACTTTAAAGACCAATATTGAAGAGGCTGTAAAAGATGCGAAATTCACGGTTCAGCTTGAAGACCTTGACAGTACTGATGCTCCGTTTACCATTACCCAGCCGGAATTCATGAGAAGAATGAAAGATATGCAGGCAACAGGCGGTGGCGGCATGTTCGGAATGGGCGGTTTCCCGGAAATGTATAACCTGGTGGTGAACTCCAACAGTGAACTTTCCAGCCAGATCTTAAAGACCGAAAACGCTGAAGAAAAGGAAACCCTGATCAGATATGCCCTTGATCTCGCTAAACTTTCACAAAACCTGCTGAAAGGAAAAGACCTGACAGATTTTATACAGAGGAGCTATAAGCAACTTGAAAAATAATACACACGAGACTGTTTCATATGAAGCAGTCTTTTTTTTGTGGGTTATTATGATATTGGAGAACCCGGTTGTACAAATGTATGTTTCATGGAACTCTATCTCCGATATTTTTTTTAAATCTTGCCACGGATATATGAGTAAAAGCATTCGTGTATCCGTGACAAAAAATTTAAACAGATCCTGAAACTTTTCCATCTTTTACTTTTCGGTTTTTCTGTGATTTAAAAGAGTTTATTATATTTGGATAAAAACATCAGATCATGTTTGAAATACCTGCTGAAATATTTCCCTTTTTGCTGCTGTTCAGTTTAGGGATTGCATTATTTCATACTTTTATCTTATCGGGAATTTTTAATCTGAAATTAAGGCCGGGCTGGATCATGTTTATCATAGATCCCGTTATTTTAGGCGCCGCATTTCTGTTTTTCCGGAAAGAATCCGGAATTATTTTCATCGGGTTATTTCTTTCCGTTTTCGTTCTGGGTATCATCGGAATGATTAAGAACGGTGTACAGTCCGGAATTGAATCTTTCAGGGAGCAGAGAAAAAAGAATAAACCGGTGTGGAAGATCGTGGGCGGCGGATTTCTGATTCTCCTGTCTTATCTTGCTTTCTTTTATTTCGGGGTTTATTTTGTGTTCTTTATCTTTTTCCTGATTATTTTAAGTTCCATTCTGCCCAACACCAAGAACCGGTTTTATTTTTACCAGAGAACTCTTCCGACTTCCACTGTAAAAAGTGTTGCAATGGGACTTACTGAGATTTCGGGAAAAGCAAAAGCTATGGAGCCGGTCATTTCTCCGGATACAGATACTTCATGTGTAGGTTATATTTATACCGTTGACGAAATCCGTACGACACGGGATGACGATGGCAGGACCTCCACTTCATATCACGAAATTTCAAGGGAAACCAGGATCAAAAGATTTTATATTGAAGATAAAACAGGTAAAATAGAAGTGGTTCCCGACCGGTTGGAGTGGATCAGCTTTTTACCTGCTCATTCCCGGGAAGCGGGAAACAGGCGGTATCAGGAGTTCATCATTGATGAAAAAACGGATTTTCTTCTGATCGGGCAGGCTTTTTATGAAGACTCCCATACTATTTTCCGTTTTGATGAAGGGAGAAAGGTTTTCGGAATTGCTCCTTTGGATATGGTTAATTTCGCTAATAAATGGAGACCTTTAAAGCTAAGAGCACTTACCACACTGGCATGCATTGCCGTTCTTGCGGCTATTATTATTTTTACTCCCGTCAGAACAAGCGGAAGTAAAATCATTTTCGAGCAGAAAAACCGGAAAGAAGCTTTTCAGGCCAATCCTTTTAAAGACATATTCAATCCTTAACAGACTGGTTATGATTGCGCTTATCCCTCTTTTTATCAGCATTATTGTCGTTGTGGGTCTGGTTACTTTTTTAATCAATACCTACAACCGGCTGGTTATCCTGAACAACAATTCACAAAAAGCTTTTGCCAATATAGAGGTGATCCTGAAGCAGCGCGCAGATGAAATTCCCAATCTGGTTCGTGTTGTAAAAGCAACAGCTCTGCATGAAAATACAGTTCTTAAAGAGCTTGTCAGCCTGCGTTCCCAATATCTCGGAACCTATCAGGTCCATGAAAAAATAAAGACCGCAGAGCGTATGGACGGAAAACTGAAATCATTGATGCTTACTGTTGAAAATTATCCTGAAATAAAGTCAAACCGGTCTTATCTTGAGCTTCAGAAAAGACTCACCGATCTGGAGGAGATTATTGCACACCGGAGGGTTTATTTCAATGAATCGGTAAATCTTTACAATACCGGAATTGAAACTTTTCCTGACATTATTTTCGCGAAAATCATGAATTACCGGAAAAAAGAAATGCTTGAGTTTTCAGATGAGGAGAAACAGAATAACGTTACAAAACTATAATTATGGAAATCGACTTAGGAATTTTTGGAGATTTTATCAACTCCCGGAAATTTTTCGGAAGCCTGGCGATCGGCTTTCCGGTATTTACAATAGGACTGTTTGTACTCTACGGTATTTTTAAAAAGATTACATTCATCAGAAAAATCCTGAGGTTTATCATTCTCACTTTCGGACTTTCCATAATTCTGCTGATTCCTTTTGTCTTTTTCTCGGCTTTTGCAGATTTTGAAAAACTGAAGTTAGCATTGATTTATCTGGCGATTCTGATGTGTGTAACTGTTTTTACTTTATTCAACACAGAAGATACCATTAATTTTATCAAAGAGGCTTCTCAATTAAAAGACAGACAAAATTATTAAAATAGGACTATGGGAAAATTTATACTGTGGGCACCCCTTATTTTTACAGCTTTTATCCTTCTGGCCAATTACAGAAAAAGGAGGTCGCAAAACGGAGGAACACCGGTATCCGCTGTTTCTTTTATTTATCCTGCGATTGTAGTGTATGTTGTCTCTACCCTGTTTTTCGGGTTGGTATCAATTGCCGTTTCACCTGTTATCCGTTTTTTCTCCGGACCGAAATATGAAGCTAAAGTAATAGCCCATGAAATCATGGATTCCAGTGACGGGGATAATACTTATACCGCGGTGGTTGAGTTTAAAAATGACCGGAATCAACTGATCAGAAAACCTCTGAACTATGGAAGCAGCCATCCTGTAAAAATTGGGGAAACCATTACCATCAGCTATAAAAACGGGGATCACAATGTAACTAACCTAAGTTTCGGAACCCAAAAACTTATTGTCTTTATTGTGGCGCTCTTTCTGTTTATTCTCGGTCTGGCAATGGCCTGGATCACCCTATATTCCTTAGGATGGGATACTTCCGTTGTTCTCCGTACAGGAATTGGGTTTGTAGTTTATTTAGTTTTTCCGGGAGGTATGCTTTTTTTCATAGGTATTCTGTCCTGGGTAATCTGGGAGTATTTTCAGGGAAAAAGAGATGACCTTCCGATCTGGGTATTGGGAATCTGCAGTCTTTTTGTCACCCTTCTAATTCCGTCTTTCTTAGGATATATGAAAATGCTTTTTACGAGGGAAAGAAAAATCAAATCATCAGCCAGCTTTTATGATTTCAAAAAACGGATTTCAAAATAAAGGATGATATTTTCTGACCGGTGAAAACTTTTCAATCCGGTAATGATATAGATTTTTAATCTGAATTTTACGTTGATCCTGAAGTAAAAGACAGTCGGAAGCCACAGAAATAAAAAGTGCAGCCCGAAATGAGCTGCACTTCTGCCAATATTCTCTTTTAGCACTAATCAACAGAAAGTTTATCCGTTCCAGGGCTCTACTTTCAGGATTTCTATTTTCCGTTCACCGTCTCTGAAAGGCCAGCTGATGATATCTCCTACTTTATACCCCACTACGGCAAGGGCAATATCCGAAAGTATGGAATACTTATTTTTTCCAGGTTTTGCCTTAGCTGAAGAAACGAAAATATATTCATGCTCAAAATCCAGGGTATGGTCTTTCAGTGTTACTTTTCTTTCTACGGTCACAACATCTTCCGGCAGATCTCTTCTGAGAACCTGCCTGGCTTTCCTTAATTCTCCTGAAAGCCTCTTTTCTTCTTCCGCTGTTACTTTCTTTCTTCTCAGGGTATCTTTAATAGCATCGTATATTCCGGTGGTCACTGTAATATGATCAGACATTTTTATTCTTTTTTTAAATGAGATGATGCAGCTATTCTTTATGATCCAATGCAGGAATACAAACCCGAAAGCCTTTCCCGTAGAAAACCGCAAAAATAAATGGTAAATAAACTGAATTCTGAAATATTTCCCTGTCCTGGATCCTGACAGGGCCTAACTGATAAAGTCCTTGGAACTTTTCAGAAAAGAATCGGTATGCAGATAAAGTAATGACAGCAACAATCCTGATTGCCGGCGTATCGCAGATAAAAAGACTGTTGCTGTCATTATATAATTGTTTTAATATCCTTTCCTTACAAATATAGGACTTAAAATCGGAATACGGCTACCGCACTTAGAGAAACTCTGGCAAGCCCTTCTTTCTGGTCATCTGCAAATTTAACGGTCTGCCCGTTATAGCTCATTTTATTCAGTGTGCCTGCCGTAGCACTGAGTTTAGGTCCTATCATCACGTTTTTGGTAAGAGCATACTGATATCCTGCCCCTACTTCCATCCCAAAAGTAGAACCTGTACCTTTTACAGAACCTGTTTTTGTAGTGTAACTGATTACCCCGAGTGATACATCGGCAGCAATTTTGTGCTTTGTAGGTTT
Organism: Chryseobacterium indologenes; assembly: GCA_002439165.1. Classification (GTDB taxonomy): domain Bacteria; phylum Bacteroidota; class Bacteroidia; order Flavobacteriales; family Weeksellaceae; genus Chryseobacterium; species Chryseobacterium indologenes_E. The sequence continues at coordinate 2,172 of DJTE01000001.1, read as the reverse complement.
AGTATGATTGGAAAACATAACGGAAGGACCGAAGAATGTGATATTATCTTTTGTATTGACCGATACATAAACGGGCTGCCCGTTGATATTATTTCCGCGGAGTATACCATTGCTGGTTGCACTGTAATTGGAAAATTTGGCCCCGATTCCGATATTTTTTGCATTATAATAGGCGGCAATTTCAAAATTCATTCCGCTTTTCAATCCTTTTATGTAATCTTTTTCTTCTTTTGAAAGACCGGAAGCCGTTTCAGCCACTCTCCATCCGAATCCCAGAGCAGGCATTATGGTTATTTTTTCCTGGGCAAAAGACATTAAAGAGCTCAAAATAACTCCTGACAGGATGATTTTTTTTATCATGATTAAAAGTTTTCAACAAAAATAATACTTTCGGGCACAGGTGCAATTAAAATTTAAAGCGTCTGTTCTCTTTTTTATCCGAAAGCTTTTTCTTGGTATCCAGTCTTTTCTGCTTCTGAGCTCTGGAAGGCTTTGTCGCCGTTCTTTTTTTAGGAACGATCAGGGCTTTATTTACCAGATCTGTTATTTTTCCGATCGCTTTATTTTTGTTCATCAGCTGGGTCCTGCTTTCAGAAACCGTAAGAAATAATAAACCGTCTGCATTGATCCTGTTCCTGAGCTTTTGCTGAATCATTTCTTTCTGGTCATCATTAAAAAGATCCGAATCTGCAACGTTCCACAGAACGGTAACCGCGGTTTCCACTTTATTTACATTCTGCCCTCCGGCTCCGCTGCTGCGCGAGGTTCTGAAACTGAGTTCTTTTGAAAAGTCTTTCATTTTTCTGAGATCATGATTTTAAAAGAGACTAACTGTTTTGCTCCGTTATTTGCAGAAGTTCAATCCTGTTAACCTTACCATTCGGGGTTCTGGGAATCTGCCTGATAAAAATAATTTCTTTGGGTCTGTGAAAATTTTTCTCAAAAGGAATTTCTGAAATTTTCCTGATCAGTTCTTCCGATTCTTCACCTTCTATCACCAGGGTCAGCTTCTGTCCCAGACTTTCATCTTTCAACCCTAAAAAGACACATTCATTCGGAATTTCTTTTTTCACTAAAGCTTCCAGTATTTCCGGGAATATTTTTGCTCCTCCTGAATTGATGACATAATCTATTCTTCCTAAAAACTTAAACTGTTTTTCATTTTTAATGTCTACCAGATCATTGGTCTGAAGAATCTCCGGAGTCAGTTCAGGAGCAGAGATCTTCAGGCATCCTCTTTCGTCTTTTGATATTGATACCTTTTCAAAGACTGTAAAATAATCTTCCGAAACCGGTACAATCTGTTTCAAAGCAATATGAGAAAGGGTTTCAGACATTCCATAGGTTTCAAATATCCTGCCTGTATCAGCTTTTTCACGGATCTTCTTCTTCAGCGATTCCGAAACAGCGGCCCCTCCTATGATCAGGTTTTTGATCAGATGCAGCTTATCCAGAGAGTTTTCCACCTGGAGCGGAGTCATGGCACAGAAATCTATTTCCTGCGCTAAGTTTTCAGCCGGATTTAAAGACGGAGCTGCTGTCAGCAGTTTCAGTTTTCTCTCTAAAGAACGTACCAGCATCATTTTTCCGGAAATATATTCCACAGGAAGGCAGAGTAAAGCTTTATCCCCATTTTTTAATCCTAAGAAATTACAGGTCATCACGGCAGAACTGAGCATTCTCTTTTTTTCTATTCCGAAAATTTTAGGTTGCCCCGTAGAGCCGGAAGTCTGTACATTGACAGTCTCCCTATCCGAAAACCATTCTTCCAGAAATTTTTTGACTTTTTGTTCAAATTCCGTTTCCGGGGATAAATTATTAATATTGAGATTATTGAAGTCTATCAGCATATTTTCATTGAATAAACAGAACAGTAAATTTAAAAAAAAGTTTAAAAAGTTCTTGTATCTAAAGAAAAAAGCTGTAAATTTGCACCACTGAAATAAACAAAGACCCATGGTGTAGCGGTAACACTACTGATTTTGGTTCAGTCATCTGGGGTTCGAATCCCTGTGGGTCTACATAAAACCTTGTTAATCGATTGATTTTCAAGGTTTTTTATTTTTTTACTCCCGACTTTGTTCCCGACTTGAAATATTTTAACCTATTTGAATGTATCTTAATCTAATTATGTTCTATGAACGGAAATAATGGATCAAGCGCAAAAGTTGT
>DJTE01000023.1 GCA_002439165.1 Chryseobacterium indologenes | reverse complement strand
GCAGATGGGGATTGGCTTTTGGTCTGGATAGAACTTCCGGTGATCAGGTACTGCTGATCGATGGTGGTGGTAATCTGGCTTAAGAAATCCTGGGTAGTGGATCTGAGCTCTTTCTGCCATACTACTTCCTGAGCAGGAAAAGTAAGGACAGCACATACAGCCAGAACGCCTGCATAGCTTTTTCTCATGTATTGATGTTTTTTTAAGTTAATATTAATCTTTATAATACCTGTATAAATTTAACGCTTTTTAAGACGGTGATAACAATTGAACGGGGATTTAATGTTATTTATTTTATCAATTTTATGCTTTTTTTGGCACAGAAATAAAGATCCTCCTCTTCAGACAAAGCTATGGCTTCAAAGCGACAGAACGTGTCGTGTTTTTAATAACTTTATAATGAAATTGAGATCTGAGTGAAAAACCATTGCCTTTAATAATGAAATTTTTCAGCAGTTTTTTAATGAATAGTTCGTAATTAAGGGCTAGTAAAGGTTTTTCCGAATTATTTGTAAGGTAAAAGAACCTGGATAAAGATATTTCAATAGTATCAAAATTCAGATTCCTTTCTATTAATGATAAAGAACAATACTTCTGTTATAAAATAAAACAGGCTGCTTCAAATGAAACAGCCTGTAATTTTTATCTGAACAGAGCAATAATGCCGTGCGGTTTAAAGTATTCTTCTTTTTATACCTGAAGCATCAGGGCTTCCATTGTTTTATCCGTTTTTATGAACTCTTTGCCCGGAATATGATGATTGAGATACGTAAAGAGCAGATCGGTTACCCATTGATTTTGAATTTGATGAACATAATAAGAACTGATCAGTTCAAAATCTTCAGAAATATAGGCCGGAAGATCAGAAGAATTGGCTGTTCTGAAGGTGAATAAAAAGATTTCCTTCCTGATTTCGTCGATCTGATCCCGCAGTGTTTCATCCATTTCTTTTTCTTCCACGGTTTCATAAGCCTGCATCCATAAAGATGAAAACTCAGGCTCATCCCTGCTGTTTAAAATTTCGTCAATGCTTTCGGGAGTCAGCTGGTCGAGACTGATCTTTAAAGTCTTTATAAAAACTTCTCCTAAGGTATTAAGTTCCTGTTTCATGATCCTGCTGTTGGCTTATCCGAATGCTCTTTTCAGTAAACTTTCCACTTTAGGCTCACTTCCCCTGAAATCCTTGTACAGCTCCATAGGATCTTTCGTACCTCCGGAAGAAAGCAGGATCTTATATTTTGCGGCCGTTTCAGGATTGAAGATTCCCGTTTCCTTGAAATACTGGAAAGCATCGGCATCCAGTACTTCCGCCCATTTATAAGAGTAGTATCCGGCAGAATATCCGCCCTGGAAAATATGGGAGAAACTTGGGCTCATGGCTGTTTCAGGATTGATGGGATAAAGCGTGGTAGGCTTTGTGTATTTATCTTCAAATTCTTTTACGCTTTCGTATTCCAGTTCTGCTGTTTTTGTATGATAGCTCATATCCAGCAGCCCGAAGCCAAGCTGTCTGAGAGTCTGGTAACCTTCCATAAAGTTTTTGGACTGTTCGATCTTTTCCATCTTTTCATCAGGAAGTACTTCTCCGGTTTTATAATGTCTGGCGAACGTTTTTAAGAATTCAGGTTCATAACAGAAGTTCTCGAGGAACTGTGACGGTAATTCCACAAAATCCCATTTTACGGAAGTTCCGGAAAGATTCGGGTATTGGGTATCAGCCATCATTCCGTGAAGAGCATGCCCGAATTCGTGAAACAGGGTAGTCACTTCCTGGAAGGTAAGTAAACTTGGTGCATTTTTCGTCGGCTTACTGAAATTGCAGACAATGGAAATATGCGGACGGGAATTTTCACCGTTTTTCTTATACTGGTTTTTATAACTGGTCATCCATGCTCCGGCTCTTTTTCCTTTTCTTGGAAAATAATCAACGTATAACAATGCTTTGTATTCAGATTCTATTTTCCCGGAACCGGAAACAGCTGTAATTTCTTTTACCTCGTACACTTTTACCTCTTCATGGTATTTCGGAATATCATTTCTTTCCTCAAAGGTCAATCCGAAAAGTTTCCCTGCCAGTCCGAACACGGCTTCCTGTACCTGATCCAGCGGAAAATAAGGTTTCAGTTCTTCGTCGTTCAGGTCAAATTTGGCTTTGCGGAGTTTCTCTGCGTAGAAAGCATGGTCATAACTCTGCATTTCTTCAATTCCGTCAGCTTTGGCCAGAGATTTCAGTTCTTCGATTTCCTGATCGGCATAAGGTTTAGCTTTCGTTAAAAGTTCATTTAAAAAATCAAAAACCTTAACCGGCGATTTGGCCATTCTTTCCTCAAGAACATAATCGGCGTAATCTTTATAGCCTAAAAGTCCGGCTTTCTGCTGCTTTAGAGAAAGGAGTTCCCTGATGAGATCCTGATTATCAAACTCACCGCCATCAAAGGATTTTTTACCATTGGCCAGGGCAAGTTCTTTTCTCAGTTCACGGTTTTCGGCATACGTCATGAACGGGATGTAGCTTGGATACTGTAAAGTAACTACCCAGCCTTCAAGATTTCTTTCTCTGGCTTCTTCGGCAAACTGTTCCATAATGGCATCAGGAATTCCGGCCAGGTCGTTTTTATCGGTGATATGTCTGAAATAGGCATTGGTGGAAGCCAGCACATTCTGTCCGAACTGAAGAGATTTCAGAGACAGATCCATACTGATTTTCTTTAATTTTTCTTTGTCTTCCTCATTCAGCAGGGCACCGCTCCTTACAAAACCTTTATAAGTTTCATTTAAAAGCATCTCCTGTTCACCATTGAGATTATATTTTTCCTTTTCATCATATACTTTTTTAATCTTGCTGAAAAGAGCTTCATTCTGGGAAATTTTGGAAGAGTATTCCGTCAGTACAGGGGAAACTTCCTGGGCGATCTGCTGAATTTCATCGCTGGTTTCGGCAGAATTTAAATTAAAAAATATATTGGAAACCACATCCAGCTGCTCACCTGAGTAGGCGAGGGCTTCAATAACGTTTTCAAAAGTCGGGGCTTCAGGATTATTCACGATGGCATCAATTTCCTGCTCAGACCGCCTGATCAGTTCGTTGAAAGCGGGAAGAAAATCTTCATTTTTGATCTCATTGAATGGGGCTGCGTGATATGGCGTATTAAAAGTTTCAGTTAAAATATTCATTTTGCAATTTTATTTAAAGTAAAAATAAGGATTCATCTGTGAATCACAGCTGAAACGCACAAAAATAATGCCCGGATATCCGGATATGACAAAAATGCTTTAACTTTAATAATCTTGTCATATGGAAAGCTGCCGGAGAAACAGAATAGTTAATTTTGATGACAGGACTGATCCTTATCAGATACAAACAAACTTAAATATCATCAGCTATGAAAACAATCTTAAAAATTCTTGGCATGCTTATCCTGTTATTTATTGTATATGCCGTGATTGCAATGCTGGCCTTCAGTAAAGATTATCATTTTGAAAAATCTGTGGTCATTAATGCTCCGAAAGAGAAAGTATGGCAGCATGTAGGTTCGCTGAAAGGCTACAATACCTGGGATCCTTTTTCCAAAGAAGTTAAAAACATTAAGATCACCTATTCCGGTGAAGGCGACAAAACGGGGGATTCCTATCACTGGAAGGGAGACGGAAGTGAAGGAGAGCAGTCTGTTACCGAAACAGTACAGGATCAGAAATTAGTCACAAAATTACATTTTATCCGGCCTTTTGAAGGAGATGCCAAAGCTGCTTTTATTTTAACTCCTGAAGGAAACGGAACCAAAGTGACCTGGACGATGGACAATGAACTGAATGCCATGATGAAGGTGATGAAACCGATGTTTGATATGAATATGGAGAAAATGTTTAACCAGGGGCTTGGAGACCTGAAGAAACTGTCTGAACAGTAATCATAAAAAGAGACTTTTACAGTCTCTTTTTTATTGTAACGTATACAGAATAAAAGTATTTATTGCTGTTTTTTATTAAAACCGAACGTTCCGGATAACGGGCCTCTTTTCCATATTCCGGTAGTATGGGTCTGTTGCAGATAACCGGACAACTGAAAATCATTCTTCGTATTCATGTCAAATTTTCCGCTGGAATTCACATAGCCGGATATGGGTTCTTTCGTGCTGCCGGATGAAAATTCCAGTTCGCCATTCATGGTTCCTTCTTTGGATACCGTGAAAGAAATGCCTCCGTTTTCATCTCCGCTGAAAGTTCCGGAATATTCACCTTTGAATGCCGAATTTACCTGTCTTTGGGATTCTTCATCAGAAGTACATGAGCTTAACGGAAGTATAAGAATAAAAGCCCAGATCACTAAACCTATCTTCATATTTTTTAGGCCAATATATGAAATTTATGCGATAATACGGGCGAAATCTGAGTTTTCCCGGAAGAAAAGAGCCTATCCTGTTAAAATAATCAGTCGTTAAGATCAGAATGGCTTAATTCTTTCAGTAAAAAAATATATCTTTATGTAAAGAATAGATGTATGGAGAAGACCGTATTTGAAAAAAGTGATATCAGAAACCACGTTAAAGCGGTAATTACAGAGAAAATTGAAAAGCTTAAAAACTTCATCGAATTTACACTGGAAGCAAGCCGTGATATAAAAAAAACGCCTAAATATGACAGTATCCGGGAAGAAATGCAGGAAGAAATTTATCAGATGCAGCGCCAGATGGGGGCATTGAATGACCTGAGAAAAAATATGGCGAAAGTACTGAACAACGCGACGGAAAAAGTGCAGCTTGGCTCCCTTGTGATTACCAATAAAGCCCGTTTCTATATTTCGGTTTCTTTAGGAGAGTTCTTTTTTGAGGGCGACCGTTTTTATGCCATTTCCCCGGAAAGTCCTATGGCCAGAAAGATGATGGGAATGAAATCCGGTGATGCATTTACTCTGAATAATATCCATCAGGAAATTATTGAGGTGCTTTAAGTTTAAATATGCCGAAATCAAAATAATAAATATAAAGTGCTTATATAAAGTGATCGTAAATTTGTGTGTTTAGAATATTTTAGTACCTTGCATTGCAAAACACTAGAGCTATGAAATTTGAAACACTCAGAACCAACCGATTCAATCAGTGGATAATCATACATTTAAGATACCTCATAGGATTTGCCTTTCTGCCTTCAGGGCTGGTAAAACTGATGGGAGAGAGGTTTACCCGTATTTCTACGGACCATCCCATCGGATATTTTTTCGAAGCATTATATCAGTCCGGTTTTTACTGGAATTTTTTAGGACTCGCACAGGTAGTGGCAGGAGTGTTACTCATGACACAACGCTTCGCTCTGCCCGGGGCTCTTATGTTCCTGGCTATTCTGAGCAATGTATGGATCATTACCATCAGCCTTGCATTTACCGGAACCTGGATGATTACTTCTCTGATGATGATTGCCGTACTGGTACTGATTGTATGGGACAAACATAAGCTGATGCCTCTGTTCAGTTACAACCGGTCAACTTCTGTAAAAGCTTTTCCGGATCCGGACAGGAGATGGGCCGCTGCAGGAATGATTTATATTTTCAGTTTTGTCATTCTTTACCTGTTGGGGCCTGCCGGTGAAAATATCTATATAAAATGCATCTCAGCAGCGTTGGGGATTCTGATAGCCGGGACCTTTGTAACAACCGGGTATAAAGCATATAAAAATCCGGACCTTCTTTTGAAAAATCAGATATAAATAAATGCGGGGCGTTGGGTTTCATGTTGTAAATTTGTATCTATGAATAAAGCAGAATTTTTAAAAGAGATCATAGAGCAGAGAAAAAGCATATTCCCGAAAGACTATACCGATACGGAAATTTCCAGGGAACTGATTGATGAGATTCTCAGCTCAGCAACATTTGCTCCCAATCATAAACGGACAAAACCGTGGAGGTTCAAAGTTTTCAGAGGTGAGGAAAAAGCAAAACTGGCTTCTGAAATGCAGGCCATTTATAAAGCCACCCAGCCTGAACAGCTTTTCCTGGAAAAGAAATACAACGATATAGGTTTTAAGATCAATAAAGCAGACACCGTAGTATCCATTGTCGTTAATTTCAGCGGAATGGTTCCTGAATGGGAAGAAATTGCAGCTGTCTCAATGGCCGTACAGAATATGTATCTGAGCTGTACAGCTAATGAAATAGGCTGCTACTGGAGTTCACCGAAAATCGTAGACTATCTGAAAGAATCCCTGACGATTGAGGAAAACCAGAAATGTCTGGGACTTTTCTATATGGGAAAGCTTAATTAATCCGGAACCGGGTTAAGAAATTTTGAAATAAAAGGGAGGGGTAGCCGGTGAAGCAGGCCGGAATTTACTTTTGGTTATAGATATTGAACCTCATTATAAGTTTTAGAATCTGTGATAAAATTAGCCCCGGGCTTTTAATATCATAAAAAAGTAAAAGGAAACCAACATGTATAGTTGGGTTTCCTTTCATAAGTTTTCGTCCATTTTGCGGTTTCAAACCTGTATCAATGCCGGACGGAGAATTGTTCCTGTGAAATTATCATTACTTTTTAATCACCTGATAAACCGGATTAATTTCATTGGTCATGTCCAAAATAATGTCATAAGTTCCTGCTTCCGTTATTTTAATATTATTTCCATATTTTACCAGATGGTTGGTATCATTGATACCCAGCTCCAGGGCCCACTCGTTATTGGCCCGGAATTTCAGCTCACCTGGCTTTAGCATGACACTTCTGGCTTCCAGAATATTTTTATTTTTGGAATTGGGTGTTAATTTTACATCCGGTCCGTTCCACCCGTTTGGTGTGGAATCTCCTACTGCTCCCCAGAGAAAAGAATTGTTTATTTTTTTAGCTTCCCGGATCAACTTTCCGTTTTTTGTTATTTTTAAAGAACTGATTTTTCCGTTTTTGCCTGCTTCAAATTCAAAATAGATTCTATCATTCTCATAATTGATCACGTAAAACTTTTTTTCATTTTCGGGAAAGAAGGTGTCTCCGGAACTGTCTTTAGAATCAAAATAACTTACTAATCCGTCTTTTGCAGAAATATAGATATTCCTGTCCGCAGACCGGTATAAACCTTTTATCCGGTTTTGCTGTTCGGGGCTGATCTTTACATTTTTAGGCAGATGATAAGGATGGTTGTACAGTAAAGACATGATTCCTTTGTATACTTCCGGAACACCGCCGTCGAAAATATTACTTAATACAATCACCGTAATGTCATCCTGGGGAATTCTTGAAAAGAAGGATAAAAAACCGGGACCTGCACCGCCATGTCCGATCACCGTTTTGCCTTGTATTGATTCAACTGTCCAGCCATATCCATATCCGTAATTGTGGAAAGATGCCTGTGCTTTTTCTAAGGTTTCCTTATCCAGGATTTTAAAATTCTTAAGTCCTTCTTCATATCGGTAAAGATCCTCTACCGTAGAATACATGGCACCCGCAGCGTGAGGGTGGTCATAATCATAGTTTACCCCTTCCCTGAAATTGTTTCCGGATAAAAACTCATAGCCCGTTGCTTTGTTTTTATCTTTTAAATCTTTAAACCCAAAACCTGTATTGGTCATATTTAAAGGACCGAGAATATACTTTTTTATGGCCTGCTGATAAGACATTCCTGCCGTTTTGCTGATGATATATCCTAATAAGTAGTAATTGGAGTTGCTGTAACTCCATTTGCTGCCGGGAGAGAAATCCAGAGGCTGAGCTGAAATAAAGTTCAAAAAGGTTTCTTCATCTTTGGTCTGCGCAGGATTGGTATTGTTCTGAATACCGGAGGTATGGGTCAGCAACTGTTCAATGGTAATGCTGTCTCCTTTGGGAAATTTAGGAAAATATTGGGATAATTTATCCTGTAAAGACAATTTTCCCTGTTTATCCAGCAATAAAACAACAGTAGCTGTGAATGATTTGGTCGTAGAGTAGATCCTGTAAATACTCTGATTGGTGTTTTTCTCCCCGGTCTGGAAATTTTTGATGCCATAGCTTTTCTCAAAAATTATTTTTCCCTTTTCTGCCACAAGAACACTTCCGCTAAAACGGGAAAGATGTTCATAAGAACGGATGAGTTTATCAATTTTTTCTTCTCTGGACTGGCTGTATAGATTTTTACAGCCCAGGAAGACTAACATAAGGAGGAATAAATGTTTCATTAAATGTAAAATTTTTGCTAAAATATTTAAAATGCTTTGAACGGAAATCACAGAAATTTTTCATGAACAGACTGCCTGACCGTTTAATACTATAACAATTTAAGATTTTATCTTGTTACATCAGAAATTTTATTTATCTTTGCACTCTTAAATATTTAACTGGGACGAGTTCCCGTAAAATTCACAACATTATGTCAGTAAAAATCAGATTACAAAGACACGGTAAAAAAGGTAAGCCTTTCTTCCACATCGTGGTTGCAGATTCTAGAGCTAGAAGAGATGGTAGATTCATCGAGAAACTAGGAACTTACAACCCAATTACTAACCCTGCAACTATCGATTTGAACGTTGATTCTGCTGTAAAGTGGTTAAACAACGGTGCTCAGCCAACTGATACTGCAAGAGCAATCCTTTCTTACAAAGGTGCCCTTTACAAAAAACACTTACAAGGTGGGGTAGCTAAAGGTGCTTTTGACGAAGCTGAAGCTGAAAAGAGATTCAACGCTTGGTTAGAAGCTAAAGAATCAAAAGTACAAGGTAAAGTAGAAGGTTTGGCTACTGCTAAAGCTGATGCTAAGAAAGCTGCTTTAGAAGCTGAAGCAAAAGTGAACGAAGCCAGAGTTGCTGCGGCTGCACAGGCTGAAGCTGATGCTAAGGCTGCTGAAGAAGCTGCTAACGCACCTGCTGAAGAAGTTGCTGAAGCTGCAGAAGGAGAAGCTCCTGCTGCTGAAACTGAAGAAAACACTGAAGCTTAAAAAACAACCGCTGTATGCGTAAAGAAGACTGCTATTTATTAGGTAAGATCACACGCAGACACGGACTTGCGGGTAACGTTATTCTTAAACTGGATACCGATCAGCCCGAGCTTTACAATAAATTGGAATCAATATTCGTTGAAATCAACGGATTATTGGTTCCTTTTTTTATTGAAAGATCATCCTGGAGCAAAAACGATGCTCTTAATATTTTCCTTAAAAATTCCACAGAAGCCATAGTAGATCAGGTACTGGGTAAAAGTGTTTACCTGCCGCTTGCCACGCTGCCTAAGCTTTCCGGAAAACAGTTCTACTATCACGAAATCATTGGTTTTGATATCCTTGATCAGGATAACCATAACTGCGGAGTGATAAGATCTGTCAATGATCAGACTGCACAGAACTATTTCATCACCAATTTAGACGGAAAAGAAGTCGTGATCCCGATCATCAAAGACTGGATCATGGAAGTCAACCGTGAAGAAAGATACATTAAAACCGAACTCCCCGAAGGGCTGATTGATGTGTTTTTGGTTCCTTCCAAAAAGGACGAATAATTTAATTTTTCAAAAAATAGATCTGAAACTTTCCTTCTTTCAGGTTTTTCACTAAAAAATATTTTCCTGTACTGGCTTTTGCAATGGATAAGATGGCCATTTTGGTATTATCTTCCTTTGTTTTGACGGTTTTATTCCTGATTTGTACATCATAGTAATACATATAAACGGGATAATAGCCAAAGCTGGCTACATAATGATTGCCACGGCTGAACCAGGCATTTCCGGTCACAATTCTGTCTTTTGTTTCAAAAGATGTAGAATCTGTATGCTGTTTGCTGATCTCGCGGGTAAGCCTGTTTTTCCGCGGAACCAATACCATTTTCGGACGTAATTTGCCGTAAAGGGAATCCTTGTAGCCGATATCCCTCATTTCAAATGCAGCCCGCGGTTCTTCCAGAAAACTGGGCATGATATAAAAAGGATTTTCAGAATCAGGATTACAGAAATAGGACGCAGATGAGGAAGGGAAATTCATAATTCCCGGACTGGCTTCATCATCTATATAGCGGATCTCCCTGATCCGGGTTAAAATATTGTCCTGAAACTGTTTCTGTTCCGCAGCAATCTTATGTAATACGGCAGAATCTTTTTCATTTTCTCCCGGATGTAAAAGGTGATCATACTTATCCTGAATATCATTAAGGTTATAAACAGGAAAAATTTCTTTCCGTGTATAATCGGGAGCCAGGTATTTCCTGTTATTCACATAGAGGTCTGCATGATCCCCGATAAATGCAAAGTTATTGGTCCCCGGAATATTTTTCCATTTTTCTGAAATAACAGGCTTACCGTTTCTGATAATGAAGATCCGGCAGAGATTATTGGAGGCATAATCCAGTCCGGGAAAGTTGTAGACAAAAAAATAATCCCCTTTTTGCTGATAATAACAATTGCTGCTTTGGGATAGAGGAAGTTCCATTACTTTTTCTGCATACACAGACGGATCTGAAAAATTTGGAAATTCCGGGATTTCAGGATGTTTATCTTCTTCAGTATCTGTTTTCGGTGAATAGCAGGACTGAAGCAGCAAAAGTGAACATAAAAGGATAATTCGGGTTTTCATAAGATCAGTTTGAAGGAAGATACGGTTTTATTCGCTCAGCTGTGTCTGAAGGCGGCTGATCTGTTCGTACATCCTGTTAAAAAATATCTTCCTGTCACGGTTTCCCGAGGTGTTCAGGGATTTTGAATTTTTAATCTGATGTTCAAAATAATTCAGGGTTTCGTTGCAGGTTTTGGCATCTTTAATCAGGATGTATCCAAACATATTGGTAGGAATGGCAAAAAGAGACTGCTGCGGATGATGGAAGAAGATATCGTTGGAAAGGTGCATCAGCTCATTTTCGTACAGATGAAATTTGGGATTGCTTTCCGTTTTCTGTTCAATATATTCTATCAGTTCCTTCAATTCCTCCAGAATGATCTGTGCTTCCTTTTTCTGCAAAAGCCCGGTATCGGAATAAAATGAAATCTGCTGTAAAATACTCGAAACGGTCATATCATTCCACAGTTCCACCACATTCTGTGCTTCATATTTTTTCTTTAACTCCTGGGTATCTGCTTCGAAATAAGGTGGAGAAAACTGAAGGAAAGGAACAAAAACCTCCTTGGCATTCAGCAGATTCATCCAGACGTATACTTTGAAACGGGAAAGCAGGGTATCGGAAAGCGTGTAGAAAAAAGGAATATCCTTTGCCGAATAGTAAATTGTAATCCCGTCAGAAAGCGGTAAATTCTCAAAAACACTGAGATTGTTCTGAAAAAAAGACTGCAGATCTCCCGTTTCAGTTACCGCTGAGGTTTTTTGTACCAGAATCTGATGATCCGATGTCATAAACTGATCCAGAGAAATCTGATAGTATTTCGCCAGTTCCAGCGCTTCTTCAAAGCTGAATTTGGCTTTCAGTGAAGTTCTTCTGTGGGCGGCATCATAACTTATATTGAGGATGTTGGCGATTTCGTCATTCAATGATTTTTCGCCTATTTTTCTTCGTATTTCCCTGAGTAAAAGTTCCTGATGCATGGTTTTTGTGATTTTCACAAATGTAGGTATTTATTTTAATTTTTTTTCGCATTCGGATTGGTGTTTTTCACAGATAATTTTGAAACATCATTTAAAACAGTCAGCGATGAAAAATATAGTCTTGGGGGCATTTTTACTTTTTTTCAGTTGGGGGAAATCCCAGCTGGGAAATGATAAAGGCTGGAAAATTGTAGCCGTAATACTCAGCACCAGAATAGAAGGAACGTCATTAGGAGATAAAACCTTTTTATCGGTAGGAATGAAATTACCGTCTGAAGATACCAGAAACTATTACAGCCTGAGAGGACATTTCAACTGGTGGGATGAAAGAAAACTGCTGATCATCCCGGAATTCGATTATTTCAGAAAAATCAAAGCTTTCGGTGATGAAGATCTTATTACCAGTTTATACGCAGGAGCAGGCGTTTCTCCGTATGCCGCATCACCCAAATTCGGGGTTACATTCTGCCATTTCTTTACCGGAGAAGCGGGCTATAATTTTGAATATAATACTTATAAACATTTTCCTGTAAAAGGATTCAGATATTCCTTTGGATTCAACATTGTTTTTTAAACCGGATCATCATGAAAACAAAAATAAAATTCAGAAAAACGACCTCTGCTTTTTACCCGGAACTGCGTGAAGAAGTAAAAGTATTGCTTACCGAAGAAACCGTTAACAAAGCGAAACAGCTGATGATCATAAAATTCATATGCTATTCTATGACTTTTATCCTGCTGTATGCCAATCTTTTTAATCCTTATATGGGAAATAAGACTTATGCAGTCATCATCAATTATATCCTGTTGGGACTGTCGGGGATACTTCTTGCTTTCAACTGTTCCCACGACTGTGTGCATAATACTTTTTCAAAGTATAAAAAGCTGAACGGGATTATTTATTACATCACCTTTAATCTCCAGGGAGTCAATGCAAGACTGTGGAAAAAAAGACATATTGCTTCACACCATGTTTTTCCGAATGTAGACGGCTGCGATGCAGATATTGATGATAATATATTCATAAGGCTTTCTGCTAAACAGCCCAAAAGAAAACTGCATCAGTATCAGCATTTATATGCTACTTTACTGTATTGTCTGTATACTTTACACTGGATCCTGATTAAAGATTTTATATACCTCAGAAAAAAAGACCTGGCCAATCTGAGAAACCAGAGCCATTCCTGGATATCTGTTACAGAAGTTATCGTACTGAAAGCTGCTTATTTCAGCTATATGCTGGTAATTCCCGCTTTTTTTACTTCTATTCCTGTACTGACGGTTATCCTGTCTTTTATCATCATGCATCTTACGATTTCCCTGTTCTTTGTGCTCACCCTGATCATTTCTCATCTGAGTCTTGAAACAGATTTCCCCGAAGCGGATGAAAACGGGTATCTGCCGTATGATTATTATGAACACCAGTTAGCCGTCTCTCTGGATTACCATCCTGCAAACCGGCTGGCCAACTGGATTTTCGGAGGTTTCAATTCCCATGCTGCCCATCATCTTTTTCCCGGTCTTCCGCATACGGTCTATACCATCATTACTCCGGCTATTAAAAAAGCGGCTGTAAGAAACAGGCTTCCTTATCATGAAAAAAGCATCTTTCAGGCAGTGATTTCCCACTATGAATATCTGAAAAAATTAAGCCAATAGTTTTGAATAAAAAATAAAACCATAAAGAATATGAAAACAATACTTTTAATAACAGGTCTTTTCTTAGGCAGCCTGGCTCCGGCTCAGGAAAGTTTAAGCAGGGAAAGAACGAGTTTTGCCGCCTTAACCCCATTAAATAAAATTGATAAAGTAAACGGTGTTGCCTTAGGCTTGGGAGGTGTTCTGGATAAAAACAATACCCGGAAAATCAACGGGCTCAATCTGGAACCGGTTCCTTTGGGACCTGTTGTATGGATGTTTTATGATCCTGCAAAAAACAGAAAAGAGCAGCCCGAACTTATTGTCAACGGTCTTACTGTTTCCGGCAGCGGATATGGCAGCATAGTGAATCACAATGGTGTTTCGGTTTCGGTTTATAATTTTGGAAACACGATGAACGGAATTATTGTAACGGGGCTGGGTACTTATATTGATAAAGGAAACGGTGTGATGTTTTCCGGATTCTATAATTATGAAAAAGACTTTAAAGGATTAACGGTTGCTCCGGTAAACAATGCGGAACTATTCAAAGGATTCCAGGCCGGAATATACAACAGAGCAGAAGAAATGACCGGAATACAGATCGGGCTCGTTAATATTTCCAGGAAAATGAAAGGCCTTCAGCTGGGATTATGGAACAAAAACGGAAAAAGAAGCTTACCTATCATTAATTTTTAAAACCATGAAAACAATACCCTATATTTTAATTGCCATAAGATTTCTCCTTGCGCCTGTTATTCTTTTCATAGCGTATTCGGCAGGGGAAAAAGCCAGGCTGATGATCCTGATTTTGATGTATGTTGGATTATTCACTGATATTTTCGATGGAATTATAGCCCGGAAAGCAGGTGTGTCTTCCGAAAAATTACGCAGAATGGACAGCCAGACCGATCTGGTGTTCTGGCTTTCACTGGGATTCGCCGCTTATTTTCTGAACCCGGAAATCATTAAAAACGAATGGCAGGGGATTCTTCTCATCTTTTTGATGGAAGCTCTTTGCTATATCGTGAGTCTCTGGAAATTCGGAAAAGAAACCTGTACACATGCGTTCTTGTCAAAAATGTGGGGACTGAGCCTGCTGATCGCTTTTACGTATTTAATAGGATTCCAACAGGCGGGCTGGGCGTTTTATCTTACCGTAATATTGGGTTTTATCTCCCATGTAGATGTCATCCTGATTGTTCTGCTGCTCCCGAAATGGCAGTATGACGTACCCAGCTCTTATCATGCATGGAGAATCCGGAACGGAAAACAGAGAAAAAAGACCATCTTCTTTAACTGACCCGGCGGCTGCATAGATTTTTCTTTTAAATAATTGATCAATGATACAGCGTAATCATACTTTACGCTGTTTTTTGTAACTTGACAGGGAATTAATCTTCTTACAAATCCTCTGTCCGTAAAGGAAGAATAAAAAGATATCATGAATCTGCCGAATAAAATAATATTTTTGTGAGATACCCTGAAGGAGCAATGAAAGTAAAATATTGGATACTGTTATTAATTGCAGGTAGCGTCTTCGTTAATGCACAGACAAATACAGCTGATAAAAAAATCACGGGAAAACAGAATATTGATCAGCAGCTGGAAGAAAAATTTTTTAACGGCCCCCCTCAGACTGCCCTGAATAATTATATCCTGATCCTGAAATCTTCCAAAGAAAAAGAAGATAAAAAACAGACGGCACTGGCGCATATCGGTATTGCCACCTTGAGTCATTATACAGGGAAATACCAGGAAACAGCCGGTACTTTCAGACACTATCTGTATGAAGCGGATGATATGAATGATGCCGAGCGTAACTTTCTCAGGCTCGGTCTTGCGGATGCCTACATAGCGACCGGTAAAATGGATTCCGCCTATACGCTGATCCGGGAAGGCTTACAGACTGCCCGGAAAAATAAGAATGATTACAGCTATCATCAGTATCTGGGGCTGCTGGGCTTTTATCATTTACACTTAAAAAAATTCCGGACCGCCGCAGATAACCTCTTACAGTGCAGAAACTTTTTCTTTGCCCCGGAGAATTCTACCCGGAAAAATCAGAATTATACCCTTTTACATTTAGGGAAATCCTATGCCGGGCTTCAGGAAAAAGAGAAAGCCGCAGAATGTTTTGCCGGGATAGATTCTCTGGTTCTTAAAACCGATTATGTGTATCCTGAACTTAAAGAAGCGTACACCTATCTTATCAGGTATTATAAAGAAACCGGCAACAGGGAAAAGCAGCTGTATTACGTAGACCGTTTTCTGGAAATTGACCGCACTCTGGATACTCAATTCCTTGATATATCCCGTGAGCTTCCCGGAAAGTATGATGTTCCTGAACAGCAGCAGGAAGCCGCCGCCGCCAATGATTTTAGAGACAGAAAAAATCTCTTTTATATAGTGCTCAGTCTTTTAGTGGTCTCCCATCTGTTATTTATCAATTTTTATTTCAGGTATAAAAAAACGGGAAAGAAATACAGAAAGATTGCACAGGATCTGATCCAGTCTGCCCATAAAAATAAAAAAAGCTGGGAAACGGAACCGAAAAATGAAATGATATCAGAAGATTTTTCAGAACAGGATAAAGAAGCCGAAGACCATAAAACAGCCAAAACCGTTTCTGAGGATATTGTCCGGGCGGTATTAAAGGAGCTTGAAATTTTCGAAGATAAAGAACAGTTTCTGAACAAAGGCATTACCCTGGGAAGTCTCGCCAAAAAAGTAAAGACCAATTCCAGGTATTTATCGGAAATCATCAATAGCTACAAAGGAAAGAATTTTGCCACCTACCTCAACGATCTCCGTATTGATTATGCGATCAGCAGGCTGGCCAATGATAAAAAATTCAGGTCTTATAAAATTCCTTTTATTGCGGAAGAATTAGGATACAATAATGAACAGGCTTTCACTTTAGCCTTTAAAAAAAGAACAGGAACCCCGCTTTCCATTTATCTGAAAGAAATTGAAAATATCAATTCGGATTAATGTTAATTATTTTGTTTTCAGTGTTTTATGATTTATAAATTCATGTTTTTATCCCTATAAATTTATGAATCTATAAACTATCTGCTTGCATAATCACCCTGCTTTACTGCATCTTTGTTTCAGGTAAAGACACAAATATTTTTTTTGAAGATGCGAACAGAATATAAAAATGAAAGTAATGACATAATTGTTTAAAGATTGATATGCAGACCGTAATCATTTAAGGAGCTTAAATAAAAAACAGAAACCGCTCAATCCCGTTGATGCATTTTAAATGTGGAAATGAAATGTAAAAATAATTGGGATGATGGTTTAAACATTAAGCTGAACATTCAAAAACTGGTAACCATTTATTATTAAAAACTACTCCATGAAAACTCAGACAAATTTATTTAAAGTGATGTGATGTGGCTTCAGATTAATGAGAGTTTTACAACAGTTCAGACCGGTATTAAAGTGAAATTAAATCCGAAAATCAACAAAACTAACAGATCAAAAAAGCGATTTTCCTGAACTGAAAATTTAAATACTTCTTAAATGATTTTTTTAAAGACAGCGCAATCATCAAGTTGCGCTGTTTTTTTGTAACTTTGCAGTCATTAATTTTTATACAAAAATTTATTATCAACTAATGAAAAAGCAAACGATTAAAGAAATCCTACAGGATTACAAGAAAGTATTACATCATGACATTACAGTTTACGGATGGGTAAGAGCATTCCGTTCCAACCGCTTTATTGCCCTAAATGATGGTTCTACGATTAATAATTTGCAGATTGTTGTTGATTTCGAAAATTTTGACGAAGAACTTATCAAAAAGATCAGCACGGCTTCATCCCTTAAAGTAGTGGGAGAGGTGGTAGAAAGCCAGGGGGGCGGACAGTCTGTGGAAATTATCGCTAAAAAGATCATTATTTTAGGAGATAACTTTACCGAAGAATTGCAGAGTACGATTTTGCAGCCTAAAAAGCACAGTCTGGAAAAACTTCGTGAGCAGGCGCATTTAAGATTCAGAACCAATGTATTCGGGGCTGTTTTCAGAATCCGTCACGCGGTAAGTTTTGCCATCCATTCATTCTTTAACAAGAACCAGTTCTTCTATATCAACACTCCGGTTATTACAGGAGCAGATGCAGAAGGAGCAGGAGAAATGTTCGGGGTTACCAACTTCGATCTTAACCATATGCCAAGAACGGAAGACGGTGAAATTGATTTCTCACAGGACTTTTTCGGTAAAAAAACCAACTTAACGGTTTCCGGACAACTTGAAGGAGAAACTGCAGCAATGGGACTGGGAAGAATTTATACTTTCGGACCTACTTTCCGTGCAGAAAATTCAAACACGACAAGACACCTTGCGGAATTCTGGATGATTGAGCCTGAAGTTGCTTTCAACAACCTTGAAGATAACATTGATCTGGCGGAAGACTTCCTGAAATATGTGATCCAGTATGTTCTTGACAACTGTAAAGACGATCTTGAATTCCTTGACAAGCGTTTTGAAGAAGAACAAAAATCAAAACCGGAAAAAGAAAGAGCGAAAGAAGGATTGATAGAAAAACTTCAGAATGTAATTACTAAACGTTTCAAGCGTGTAAGTTATACAGAAGCTATTGAAATCTTATTAAACTCTAAAGAAAATAAAAAAGGAAAATTTGCATATCCTGTTGAAAAATGGGGAACAGATCTTCAGTCTGAGCACGAAAGATACCTTGTAGAAAAGCATTTTGAGTGCCCGGTCGTATTATTCGACTATCCGAAGGAGATCAAGGCGTTCTACATGAAGCTGAACGATGATAATAAGACCGTTGCCGCAATGGACGTTCTTTTCCCTGGAATCGGGGAAATCATCGGAGGTTCCGAGAGAGAGGCCAGATTAGACGTATTAAAACAGAAAATGGCAGATATGCACGTGGATGAGCACGAACTTTGGTGGTATCTTGATACCCGTAAATTCGGTTCTGTACCGCATGCAGGCTTCGGCTTGGGACTGGAAAGACTTATTCTTTTCGTAACAGGAATGACGAACATCAGAGACGTGATTCCTTTCCCGAGAACCCCGAAAAATGCTGAATTCTAGAACAATAAAAAAAGCCTTAACGTAAAAATTAAGGCTTTTTTATTTTTTTATAGTTTATTATGTAGTTAACTATAATGCAAAAATCATGCTAATTGTGTTTTTTATCAAATAAATTTATTAAATTCGTAGAATATGTTATGTTAAAACACAAATACTAATATGCTTAAACAACACTTACAACTCAAATTAGGACAGAAACTTGCCCCTCAGCAGATTCAGTTGATGAAGCTTATTCAGCTGCATACCCTGGAGTTTGAAGAGGAGCTGGAAAGAGAGCTTGAAGAAAATCCTGCTTTGGAAATTGTAAAGGAAGATTCCAAAGAAGATGATTATTCCTCTCTGGAAGACGCCTATCAGGATGAAGGCACGGAAAGCATTGAAACGGATTTTGATGTAAACGAGTACCTGTACGACGACGAACCAAGCTATAAAACAGCATCCAGCAACTATTCGCCGGATGACGAGGAATTTGATAACGAAAGCCTTCTGACGGAAGGACAGTCCCTGTATGACTACCTGATGGAGCAGATCCATCTGGTAAACATCAGTGAAGAAGATCTGAAAATTGCGGAATATATCATCGGAAATCTGGATACAGACGGTTATCTGAGAAGAGAGATCAAGTCTATTGTGGATGACCTTGCTTTTTCACAGGGAATCTATACGACCAAAGAAAAAGTAGACGATATTCTGGAAAACTATGTTCAGAAACTGGATCCGTCGGGCGTAGGCGCGCGCGGACTTCAGGAATGCCTTCTGCTTCAGATCGAGAAGAAAGTAAGCTCTGATAAAGCCGTTTCCTTAGCTGCCAATATACTCAGACATCAGTTTGATGCCCTTACCAACAAACATTACAATAAGATCATTCAGAAATATGATATTGAAGAAGAGGATCTTAAAGATGCCTTAGAGGAAATCTCCAAACTTTCACCCAAAGTGGGAGGAAACTTTGATACGCAAACCATTACGATCAATCAGGAGATCATCCCTGATTTTGTGATCCAGGTGAAAGACGGACAGGTTATCCCGATGCTTAACAGCAAAAATGCCCCTACTTTAAGAGTTTCTGAAGAATACAAAGACATTCTGACAACGTATTCACACGATAAAAACTCTTCGGAACACAAACAGGCAGCATTGTTTATCAAACAGAAACTGGATGCCGCCAAATGGTATATTGATGCGATCAACCAGCGTCAGAATACCCTGCTTCAGACCATTACGGCAATTGTGAAATTTCAGAAGGATTATTTTATTACAGGAGACGAAAAGTCCCTCAAGCCAATGATTCTGAAAGATGTCGCAGATATTACCGGATTCGATATTTCTACCATTTCAAGGGTGGTAAAAAGCAAGTATGCCGATACCCCGAACGGAATCGTTTACCTGAAAGATCTTTTCTCAGACAGCCTTACCAATGATGATGGGGAAGAGGTTTCTACCAAAGAAATTAAAACCCACCTTCAGGAGGTGATCGATAAAGAGAATAAAAGAAAACCACTTACCGATGATGCGCTGGTAGTAATCCTTAAAGAGCAGGGCTACAACATCGCCAGAAGAACCATCGCCAAATACCGTGAACAGCTCAATATTCCGGTCGCGAGATTAAGAAAAGAACTCTAAAATATATAAGGCTGTCCTCAGAAGACAGCCTTTATTATTGTGTTCCAGGACCTCTTAAATTTATAATACAAACATACGAGGCACAAAAGATTGTACACTTTAGTGATTTTTAAGCTAAAAACGTTGTGCATAGAAGTTCACTTAAGATTAAAAAATCTACGATTTTTATTTACTCAGGAATAAGAAATCTGCAGAATCTGCAAGATAAAAAAAACAAAAAAGAGTTCTTAATAAAAACCTTTATGTTCGTTTGTAGAATTTATTCAATAGAGGTGGGCTTTAGTCCGCCTAAATAAAAGAAAACAATCCATTCAGCATAAAGCTATGAAAAATCCGCAAAGGCATTACGAACGTTTAAAATTATCCAGGCCCAGTTCTTTCACCGAAATCTCCCGCATTTCAACCTTCCGTATTTTCCCGGAAATGGTCATCGGGAATTCATCCACAAATTTCCAGTATTTGGGAATTTTATAATGGGCAATTCTTCCTTTACAGTAGTTCAGAAGTTCTGATTCGTTGACCTCACTGCCTTTCCGGACCTTGATCCATGCCATAACCTCTTCCCCGAATTTTTCGCTGGGCACGCCAATGATCTGTACGTCGAGGATATTGGGATAGGTGTATAAGAAGTCTTCAATTTCTTTAGGGGAAATATTTTCGCCGCCACGGATGATCAGATCTTTGATTCTTCCGGAAATGGTAATATAACCTTCCTCATCCATTACAGCCATGTCTCCGGTATGCATCCAACGGGCATCATCAAGGACTTTTCGGGTGTTTTCCGGATCATTCCAGTATTTCAGCATAACAGAATAACCTCTGGTACAGAGTTCTCCATGTTCTCCACGGTTCAGGATCTTTCCGTTTTCATCAATGATCTTTATTTCAAGATGATCCTGGACGGTTCCTACGGTACTGACCTGCTTTTCTAAAGGAGTACCGATCAGAGTTTGTGTAGAAACGGGAGACGTTTCTGTCATACCGTAGCAGATGCTCATTTCTTTAATATTCATCAGGCTTTCTACCTTTTTCATGATTTCCGGCGGGCAGACCGATCCTGCCATTACCCCCGTTCTCAGATCTGAAAAGTTGTACGTTTCGAAATCTTTTACCGCCAGTTCTGCAATAAACATAGTAGGCACCCCATACAGAGATGTACATTTTTCATCAGAAACAGCTTTTAAAGTAAGATCGGGATCAAAGCTGTCGTTGGGAACCACCATACAGGCACCGTGGGCGGTACAGCAGATATTGCCGATCACCATTCCGAAGCAGTGATAAAAAGGAACTGGAATACAAACCCTGTCCGTAGATGAATATTTTAAGCGTATACCGATGAAATAGCCGTTATTCAGAATATTGTGATGGGAAAGTGTTACGCCTTTCGGGAACCCTGTGGTTCCGGAGGTGTACTGAATGTTCACAGGATCATCAAACTGTACGTGTTCTTCGAAGCTGTGCAGGGTATCATCGGAAATATCCTGTCCGTTATTGAGAAAATCATCCCAGTTATCATCAAAGAAAATTTCGTGTTCCAGGGAAGGGCAAACCTCTCTGGCATATTCTACCATTTCTTTATAATTACTGGTTTTAAAGTTTAAAGAAGAGAAAATAAAACGTATTTCAGACTGGTTGATGACATACGTCAGCTCATGTGTTCGGTAGGCAGGATTAATGTTGACCAGAATCGTTCCGATACGTGCAGTGGCATACTGAAGAAGTACCCATTCATAACGGTTGGAAGACCATATTCCGATCCTGTCTCCGGCTTTTGCACCCAGGAAAATAAGGGCTTTTGCAACGGCGGTGGTTTGATTATAAAACTCCTGGTAAGTGGCTCTGTACTCCTGATGAACGCACACCAATGCTTCCTGAAGCGGATATTTTTCAACGGTATTTTTAAGATTAGCTCCAATGGTTTGTCCCAGTAAAGGAATAGAGGAAGCTCCATTGACGTAAGATAATGACATAGTTCAAGATTTGGTGGAATAAAATTAATGAATAAATCCTGAACTACGGCCTGTATCCGTTAATTTTCCTGAGTATCTATGTCTTTAAGCTGTTTTAAATTCTTATCGAGTTTCCGGATGATGATTCCGTAGACAAGCCGGTAGTAAAGCCAGATGAGCAGCACACATAAAACCGTACTGACAATAGTCCCCACAATCACGATAGTAAGGTTGGAATTGGAAGGCTGTATATTCTGGGAATTCAGAATGTAGAAGAGAAACGCGGAGAAAACCAGGGTGAAAGCCACAAGAATGACAATACTGATCAGGATAAAAGCATTCACGGTCTTTTTAAATTTAATGATCCGGATAATCAGTCCTTTCAGGTTTTCTTCAATCTTTATTTTGCGGTAATTCTGGTAAAACTTCAGAACAAAATAGGCGGTAATCAGGAGGCTGATGACTTTTATAGCTAAATAGGCAAGGTCGAAATTGCTCTCCAGCTCAGGGGATTCCTGTGCTCCCAGTTTTTCGAGAATTTTGCGGAAACTGTCAGATTCATCGCCCTGGAAAAAATAAAACAGTCCAAGTACGGAAAAGAATAAAAATTCCACGACACTGATCCAGAAAATGTATTTCACATAATTGCGTGATTTTCTGTTCAGCATCTGAAGAATTTCAGCGCTGTCGTATTTCGGTTGAACAGGTTGCTCCTGCCATGTTTTTTTAAAGCTGTCTAAATCAAAATCAGGCATATTTTTCCATCTGTTCTTTAAGGGTTTTCTTTAATCTGTTCATTTTCACACGGGCATTCACCTCGGTAATTCCGAGGTTTTCTGCAATATCCTTATAGGGCAGGTCGTCAAGATACATCATTACAATCGCTCTTTCTACATTGGGAAGTGTTTTGATGACTGTGTACAGAAGAGAGATCTGCTGCTGTTTTTCATCATCATCTTCCACAAAATCTTTATGGTTGATGTCCAGTTCATTGGTGGGAAGGCTTTTGCTTTTTTTCCGGAAAAGGGTAATGGCTGTGTTGAGGGCTACACGGTACATCCATGTAGAAATCTTGGAATTTCCTTTAAAAGAATCATAGCTTCTCCAGAGCTGGAGGACGATCTCCTGAAAAAGATCTTCTTCATCCTCGAGAGAATTGGTATAAAGACGCGAAACTTTAATAATCAGACCCTGATTATCTTTGATAAGCTGCGCAAATTCTTTTTCTCTCGAACTCATAGATTTATAATGGCACGAAGATAATAATAATGCAGTAATTTATTAATTTGAAAACGGGTTAATTTGAGAATTTTTATTGAAATTCATGAAATAATCAGGGAAATCCCTGAATACTTTCCTTTTTTTAGTTTAATTTTCAAATCAGAGCATGGCTGTATTTTCAAATTATCCTGTATCTTTGCATCCGCGAGAAAATCGGCCTGTTGATTTCCCGTTTTCGGGAGGTAGGAAAGTCCGGACACCGTAGAGCAGCAAAGCGGATAACATCCGTCACCCGTGAGGGTAGGACAAGTGCAACAGAAAGCAGGTACAGTTCGGCTGTAGTGAAACCAGGTAAACTCTTTGTGGTGCAATGATAAGTATATCGGTTCTTTTCAGCAATGAAAATAGGGGCGGCTCGTCCTGAAAGCCGAGGGGTAATCAGCTCAAGTTTTGCAGCAATGTAAGACGCAGATAAATAACAGGCACTTCTCAGGAAGTACAGAATCCGGCTTATAGATTTTCTCGTATTTTTTTCTCAATTCTGAAACCTTTCCGATACAGATGAAATTCTGAATAATAATCCTGTTACGGGTGAAGCAGTCCTTTTTTTTACCATCGTATCTTTTACTGAAGGAAAGTTGATAAATAAGCATACACAGAAAGACCGGACTGGCTCCGGTCTTATGGTAAACTCACTGGTCCGCGTTTTGATAACAGCCAGAAATAATGTACTTAAACTCTATAAAGAATACAACTGCAGGTAAGTTACCCCGTTAATGGTAAACATCTCCGCGAATTCGTTGCCGGAAGGTGTAGCATAGGTATCCATAGAATTAGGATTACATGGTGTAGCCAATACTAAATTAGCACGGAACTCCAGCAATGATGTGCTGAATTTGGTAGCAAACCATTGTGTAGTGGTAGAAATTGTACCTCCGGGTACCAGATTCGGATCATCCCATGACATGACGGTATGGCCCGTAGAATTCGGATAAACTTCCCAGCTGCCCATAGGATAGAGAGAATTGGTAAACTGAGACTGGTAATCCTTATACATAAGTTCCTGTCCGTTTCCCATATGGGCATCAGCGGGCATATTGATGGATCCTGTATTTCCAACACGCGGGTAGCATCCGTTGGCCGCTGAAGTGCCTCCTGCTATCAAACTGCCGTAAAAATCATATTTCGAATAATTATTGACAATAATCGCTCCCTGTGAATAGGCCAGTGAAGCCATCATCAATCCTGATAATATTAAAAGCTTTTTCATAGTAAGATATTTTATTTTTCAGATTTGATATTCTTGCGGATCTCGTCACTTTTCTTCATATAGATCTGGGTAGCCCATACAATGATCTGTCCCATATCTCCGCCTGTTTTTCTCATCAGTTCGGTTTCAGTCACTCCTGTGGAAAGGATCAGTTCTTTGGAAGCCGGCACCAGAAGCGCTTTTCTCCTGTCGCTCAGTTCGGAAGTATTTCTCTTTTTTTCTTCTTCCGTAGGTCTGTTCTGTGGATCTCCCAGGCTTCTGAAAGCTTTGTCGAAGCTTTCCATTTGTGGAGTTTTCATACTTTCTACGGTATTTACGGCATTTCCTTCGTTGTTACACGAAATCAGCGTTAAAGCGGCAAATGCTGCCAGTAAAAAATGTTTTTTCATAGTTATTGTAGAATTATTTTTTAATGTTGAATAAAGAATTGCGTCTTATTTCAACATGGTCACAAGATCAATTTGTGAAAAAGATTCATTTTATTTATTAATAAAGACTGATATAGATTATATCTCCGATTCTGAACATCTCTGCATAGTTTCCGTAAGGGTAACCTATATACCACGGCATACTTTTTTATTTTATCATTGGGATTAATAAATCTGAAGATAAGTGATATTGCCTGCACCGGAGGTTATCGTGAACCATTCTGCAAAAGTCGGCGTATTATATCCGCTCTGACTTGATTGTAAAAACCCTCCTGAAAGTACCGGATCGCCTACTTCAAAAGAATCTACGGACTGCCCGTTGCTATCCCTGAGACTGAAGGCATAACCTTCCCATTCATTAGTAGAGTTGACAGCATTAATGAGAGGGTGATTGTAAGGGTGGGTACCTGTATTGGCAGGGTTTAAAGGATCTGTGTAATTCCAATACAGGATCGGGATGTTGGCCGTTCCGGAAGTATTAAAATGTTCGTAATAGCTGTCTCCGTTAATAGGAATGGTGTAGTTGGTAGAAGGATAGGTACCGATTGCATACATATAAGGGCCGTAAGGAGTCGGACTTTTGGTCATTAGTCTGCCCACTGCAATATAGTCGGGATTATAATTATTTACCTGTAAAGGAGTTGATTGTGCCGAAGCAGAGATTCCTGCTGCAATACTAAGTATAATGGTTAATTTTTTCATAGAACTAAAGATGTTTTTTAGAGTTAAAATATTGATGAGAATAAGCATTAATGAGAAGCAGATGATTATTTCTCCGATTTGATATTCTTACGGATTTCGTCACTTTTTTTCATATAGATCTGGGTAGCCCACACAATGATCTGTCCCATATCTCCGCCTGTTTTTCTCATCAGTTCGGTTTCAGTTACTCCGGTGGAAAGGATCAGTTCTTTGGAAGCCGGTACGAGAAGCGCTTTTCTCCTGTCACTTAGTTCGGAAGTATTTCTTTTTTTCTCCTCTTCCGTAGGTCTGTTCTGTGGATCTCCCAGGCTTCTGAAAGCTTTGTCGAAGTTTTCCATCTGCGGGGTTTTCATGTTTTCCACTGTATTGGTTGTGGTTCCTTCGTTGTTACACGAGATCATCATTAAAGCGGCAAATGCTGCCGGTAAAAAATATTTTTTCATAATTATTGATTAGGAGTTATTTTGCTTAAGATTCTGCTGCGTCAGAAAAGCTGAATGTAAGTGGTCGTAGTTGTTCCGCTGGTTATGGTAAATATTTCCGCACTGTTTCCCGAGGCGGTAGTAAAATTGCTTGGTGCATTATAACAGCTGTTCGGTAGGGCTATCGGACCGCTGAAACCATCCGGAGCAAGGTTGGTAGTTCCGGGATAATACATGACAAACTTTGTAGCAGACCATCTTGTATTATTGGAGATCACTCCTCCGGGTGCTATCAGCATACTGCTCCATAACTGTGATGTAGTGGAAGTACTTGAAGTACTCACAGACCATCTGGTCATAGGATACATAGAGGTATTATACTGACTCTGGTAATCTTTGTACACAAGCGCTTTTCCATTTCCCATATGAGAATCAGCCGGAATGGAGACCATGTCGGGATTTTCAGACGTTACATAAGGGTAGCAGTTTCCCAGTGCGTTATTGGCAATAAGAAACCCGGAAAAATCAAACTTGGAATAGTTGTTGATGATGAGGGTTCCTCCCTGTGCATACCCCAAAGAAAAAGCAGCTAAACCTAATAAGGCTAATACTTTTTTCATGATATTTTATTTTTCGGATTTTAAATTTTTTCGGATTTCGTCACTTTTTTTCATATAGATCTGGGTAGCCCATACAATGATCTGTCCCATATCGCCACCTGTTTTTCTCATCAGTTCGGTTTCAGTTACTCCGGTGGAAAGGATCAGTTCTTTGGAAGCCGGCACGAGAAGCGCTTTTCTCCTGTCGCTCAGTTCGGAAGTATTTCTCTTCTTCTCCTCTTCCGTAGGACGGTTTTGTGGATCTCCCAGGCTTCTGAAAGCTTTGTCGAAGCTTTCCATCTGCGGTGTTTTCATGCTTTCCACCGTATTTACGACATTTCCTTCATTGTTACATGAAATCAGCGTTAAAGCGGCAAATGCTGCCGATAAAAAATGTTTTTTCATAATAATCAAGATATATTTTGTTTAGATCCGCATAGCATCAGAAAATCTGAATATAGGTTATTGTAGTTGTTCCGCTGGTTACAGTAAATATTTCTGCACTGTTTCCTGAGGTGGTGGTAAAGCTGCTCGGTGCACTGTAACAATTATTGAAAAGGGTTATGGCTCCGTTGAAGTTATCCGGAGCAAGATCCGTTGTTCCGGGATAATACATAACAAACTTTGTGGTAGCCCATTTTGTATTGTTTGAAATCGTAAGCCCCGGAGCTAAAGAAGGGTGGTTCCACGGTCTCGGGGTAATGCTTGAACTTCCGCTCGCTAAAGCTACGGACCATGTGGCCATAGGATATAGCGACGAAGGATACTGGTCCCTGTAATTATCGTATCTGAGTTCTTTTCCATTCCCCATATGAGAATCATAAGGAACCCTTACCATGTCAGGGTTTGCGGACGATACATTAGGATAGCAGTTTCCTGCGGGGTTATTGGCAATAATGTATCCGTAAAAGTCAAATTTGGAATAGTTGTTGAGAATAAGAGTTCCTCCCTGTGCATACCCCAAAGAACAGGCAGCCAAACTTAATAAAGCTAAAACTTTTTTCATGATATTTTATTTTTCGGATTTTAAATTTTTTCGGATTTCATCACTTTTTTTCATATAGATCTGGGTAGCCCATACAATGATCTGTCCCATATCGCCGCCTGTTTTTCTCATCAGTTCGGCTTCAGTTACTCCGGTGGAAAGGATCAGTTCTTTGGAAGCCGGCACGAGAAGCGCTTTTCTCCTGTCGCTCAGTTCCGAGGTGTTTCTCTTTTTCTCCTCTTCCGTAGGACGGTTTTGTGGATCTCCCAGGCTTCTGAAAGCTTTGTCGAAGCTTTCCATCTGTGGTGTTTTCATGCTTTCTGCCGTATTTACAGCATTACCTTCGTTGTTACACGAGATCAGCATTAACGTGGCAAATAATGCCGGTAAAAAATACTTTTTCATAATTCTTTTTATTGTAATAAGCTCTATATTATTTTTAAAATGGGTAATATGATCCCTGGGAAGGCCGGTAATCAGGCTTTCCATATGATTGTTGATAAAATAGACCGCTAAACTGTCGTTCTTTTAATAGATCTCTAGATAAGTGGTGGGGCCGCTGGGTGTGGTAATGGTAAACCAGTCAGCACCGGAAAAAGAACCCGTAATCGAATTACTGAATCCCGGATAAATGGATGGGTCTCCCAGTTTATATTCATCCGTATTTCCTGTTGCCGGATCATGAAGTACAAAATGAAAGCCTGCCCATTCATTGGCAGCATTCATCACCGTAGAAATAAACGGGTGATTATAGGCATAGGTCCCATTGTTGGAAGGATTGGTATTATCTGAAACGTACCAGTTGAGGATAGGGAAAGGCACCGTTCCGGAAGTACTGAAAGAATTGTATTGGGTAAAACCTCCTGCAGGAATGGTATAGCTCCCGTAAGGCGGATTAGGAGAAGCATACATATAAGGTCCCGGACCTCCACCCGGTGGTGCCGTGCTGAGTCTGCCCACCGCATCAGACTGACTGTAATTATGGATGACCAGTGGGGTACTCTGGGCAGAAACGAGAACTCCTGCCGTTACTGATAAAAGCAATGATATTTTTTTCATATATACCGGAGATTAGTTGATGAGCAGGTAAGTATATACCGTTCCGCCGGATGTGACGGTAAACCACGATGCATCTCCCATAGGAAGTGCATTGATGTAATCTGTATTGCTTACACATGGATTGGCAGCATCACCGATATTTCCATAAAAATAGGTCTCTGGGGTAAGTGTTCCTGCATGAAACATCTGAAACTTAGACATAGACCATTTGGTATTGTTGGAAATAACTCCTCCCGGTATCAGACTGGGATGGTTCCAGGGGCGTAAACTCGGGGTTCCTCCTGTGGCCAGAAGAACAGACCAGGTGGTCACGGAACTGGGAGATCCCGGAAGGTACTGGTCCCGGTAATTGTTGTATTGTACCGTATTCCCGGCCGGTACCAGGATCATGGAAGGATCATAGGACGCTACAACCGGGTTGCAGCCTGCTCCTGCAAAATTATTGGCGAAAATAGTTCCCCGGTAATCATAATTCACAGACTGATTCATGATGATGAGAGGTCCGTTCTGTGCGTACATCAAAGAAATAAACAGAATTCCAGATAGTGATAAAAGCTTTTTCATGACCTATTTTTCAGATTTGATATTCTTACGGATTTCGTCACTTTTCTTCATATAGATCTGGGTAGCCCACACAATGATCTGTCCCATATCGCCGCCTGTTTTTCTCATCAGTTCGGTTTCAGTTACTCCGGTGGAAAGGATCAGTTCTTTGGAAGCCGGAACCAGAAGCGCTTTTCTTCTGTCACTCAGTTCAGAGGTGTTTCTTTTTTTCTCTTCTTCGGTAGGGCGGTTTTGTGGATCTCCCAGGCTTCTGAAAGCTTTGTCGAAGTTTTCCATCTGCGGGGTTTTCATATTTTGTACGGTATCCGCAGCGGTACTCTCATTGTTACAGGAAACAAGGCATATTACAGCGATTGCTGATAATAATATTTTTTTCATAGTTAATAGTTAATAAGATTTGGTGTTCTTAATTTTTGATAAAATTATAAAAAAAACTGACATAAACAATATATTATTCACTAAATAGAGTTTTTTTATGTAAAATTTAACTAATTTATTTAACTATGAATTAGTATGTTATATTTGTAGATTATTCACTTTCGAGTGTTTTTTTAGCTTCTTCCAGTCCTGCTTTTTCTTTTTCATTCAGCTGGGGATATTTCAGATTCATTTTTTCCAGGGTATCAATAATGATCTGTATAGCGGCCACTCTTGCAAACCATTTATTGTCTGCCGGAAGCACATACCAGGGAGCGTGATCTTTTGAGGTTTCATTGATAGCCGTCTCATAAGCTTCCATATACTGGCTGAATAAAGCTCTTTCGGGAAGATCTCCCGTAGAAAATTTCCAGTTCTTTTCCTGCTCGTTAATTCTGTCCAGGAGTCTTTTCTTTTGTTCGTCTTTAGAAACGTTTAAGAATATCTTCACGATCGTTGTTCCGTTTTGGGAAAGATGTTTTTCAAAATTCCGGATACTTTCATACCTGTTTTCCCAGAACTTACCGTCAAAATCTTTTACCGAAGACCAGGTTTTTTCGCTGAGGTTATACTCAGGATGTACCTTACAGACCAGAACACTTTCATAATGCGACCGGTTGAAAATCCCGATCATTCCTTTCTGGGGGAGAGCCAGATAATGTCTCCACAAAAAATCATGGGAATACTCTTTGGAACTTGGTGTTTTGAAGCTGGTTACATTGCATCCCTGCGGATTCACTCCTCCGAAAACGTGTTCAATGAGGCTGTCTTTACCGGCGGCATCCATAGCCTGGAGAACAACCAGAAGAGACTGGCTGCCGTCAGCATATAGCTTTTCCTGAAGCTCGCGGAGCTTTTCTTTTTCTTTGATCAGCATTTGTGTGCCTTCGTCTTTGGTAAGTTTTCCCTGATAGGCTGTTGAAGCTTTTTTTATTGAAAATTTTCCGTTTACCAGGAAGTCGTCTGAGAAATTGGTATCCATATATTATTAATGATTAAAAGAAGGTTATGAACTTTTACAGATTAGGATTAAATAAGCCTGTTGTACTATAAATGTAATAAAAAAAACCGTCTCCAGTGAAGACGGTTTCCGTATTTTTTTAGTAGAGATTACTTTGCGGCAGCTTTTTTTGCAAGTTTAGCAGCTTTTTTCTCTGCCTTTGCAGCAGCTTTTTGCTCAGCAGCTGTTAATGGCTTAGGCTCAGGAGCATTGGGGTCTACATTACCCTGAATGTGGATTACACTTCTGCTGTTAGCCGGGTCGTTAGAGAAAACTTCGATCATTTTATTGAAAGGTCCGTTCGCCGAAGTATTGTATCCAACTTTGATTTTAGCTGTTTTTCCCGGCATAATCGGATCCTGGCTGAACTCAGGAGTCGTACATCCGCAAGAAGGTTTTACATTTGAAATGATCAGAGGCTTGTCACCAGTATTCGTTACAGTAAAGAATCTTGTACCGTCAGCGTTGGTTTTGATAGTACCGTAATCGTAAACAGTTCTGTCAAACGTAATTGTCTGTGCAGATGCCAAAGCAAATGTTCCAAATAATGCAATTCCTGCAATTAATTTTTTCATATTCTTGAATGTTAATATGTTTGTTAGATAAATTTTGAGAAACAAAGTTAAAAATTATTTTAATTCATACTTAAAATTTTTTTTCTTTAGACTATTTTTGCAAATTGTAAATTAAAGAAACAGAATTTATGCAGATTTCAGAAAAGTACAATCCACAGGAAACAGAACAAAAGTGGTACAATTACTGGATGGAAAACAAGTACTTCCATTCAGAACCGAATGACAGGCCGCCGTATACTGTTGTAATTCCTCCGCCAAACGTAACGGGGATCTTGCACATGGGGCATATGCTTAACAATACCATTCAGGATGTTCTGGTCCGTCGTGCAAGAATGCAGGGCTTCAATGCCTGCTGGATTCCGGGAACAGATCACGCTTCAATCGCTACTGAAGCCAAAGTTGTTGCTAAACTGAAGTCTGAAGGGGTCAGCAAGTCTGATATTACCCGTGAAGAATTTTTAAAACATGCCTGGGACTGGACCAACAAATACGGAGGGACAATCCTGGAGCAGCTGAAAAAACTGGGATGCTCATGTGACTGGGACAGAACCCGTTTCACAATGGAAGACAAACTTTCCCGACAGGTGATCAGAAGCTTTGTAGATCTTTATAATAAAGGACTGATTTATAGAGGATACAGAATGATTAACTGGGACCCAGAAGCGAAGACCAACATCTCAGATGAAGAAGTGATCTTTAAAGAGCAGAACGGGAAACTGTATTTCCTTAAATATAAGATCGAAGGATCGGAAGAATTCCTTTCGGTGGCTACTACACGTCCTGAAACCATTTTCGGGGATACTGCCGTTTGTATCAATCCGAATGATGAAAGATACGCACACCTGAAAGGTAAAAATGTAATTGTACCGATCGTTAACCGAGTGATCCCGATCATTGAAGATGAATATGTGGATATTGAATTCGGAACAGGTGCGCTGAAAATTACTCCTGCCCACGATACCAACGACTATGAAATCGGGCAGAAGCACCAGCTGAAAATGATCGATGCGCTGGATGATGACGGAAACCTAAATGAATACGGCCTTCATTACGCAGGTCAGAACAGATTTGATGTAAGAAAGCAGATTGCTAAAGAATTACAGGAAAATGATCTTTTGCTGAAAGCCGAGGATTATGTAAATAAAGTAGGAACATCCGAAAGAACAGGAGCCGTTATAGAACCTAAAGTTTCCGTACAATGGTTCCTGAAAATGTCTGAAATTGCCAAACCGGCATTGGATGTGGTGATGGATGATGAGGTAAAGTTCTATCCTGAAAAGTTCAAAAATACATACAGGCACTGGATGGAAAACATCCGCGACTGGAACATTTCCCGCCAGCTTTGGTGGGGACAGCAGATTCCTGCATATTACTATGGAACGGGAGATGAAGATTTTGTAGTGGCTGAAACCAGAGAAGAAGC
Organism: Chryseobacterium indologenes; assembly: GCA_002439165.1. GTDB lineage: Bacteria > Bacteroidota > Bacteroidia > Flavobacteriales > Weeksellaceae > Chryseobacterium > Chryseobacterium indologenes_E. The sequence goes on along the minus strand of DJTE01000023.1, from coordinate 120,577 downwards.
TCTGGAGCTGGCCAGAAAGAAAACCGGGAATGCCGGATTGTCTATGGAAAATCTTAAACAGGATGACGATGCACTCGATACCTGGTTCTCCTCATGGTTGTGGCCGATGTCTGTATTCGACGGGCTCCTTGATCCGGAAAATAAGGACATCAATTATTACTACCCGACCTCTGATCTGGTAACAGGTCCGGATATTATTTTCTTCTGGGTAGCCAGAATGATCATGGCAGGACTGGAGTACAGAAAAGAAGTTCCTTTCAAAAATGTATATTTCACAGGAATCGTAAGGGATAAGCAGAGAAGAAAGATGTCTAAATCTTTAGGTAACTCTCCGGATCCTATCGAATTGATTGACAAATATGGGGCAGATGGAGTTCGTGTAGGAATTTTATTGAGTTCCGCAGCCGGAAACGACCTTCTTTTTGATGAAGATCTGATGATTCAGGGAAGAAACTTTATGACAAAGATCTGGAATGCTTTCCGTCTGATCAATAATCTGAATAAAGAAGATAAGCCAGCCAATACAGCAGATAATCAGGCCATAGAATGGTTTGGAAACAAACTGAATAAAACCATTGCTGAAATTGATGACCAGTTTGAGAAATTCAGAATTTCTGATGCACTGCATCTGATTTATAAACTGATCTGGGATGATTTTTGCGGTTCATACCTTGAAGCGGTTAAACCGAATTATGGAGAAAGTCTTTCCAAAGAAGTATATCACAAAACCATTGCATTCTTTGAAGACCTGATGAAACTTTTACATCCGTTCATGCCTTTCTTAACAGAGGAATTATGGCAGATCATCGCAGAAAGGACTACGGAAGACGCACTAATTATTGCCCAGCAGAAAAAAGCAGGGGAATACAGTGAAGAAGTGATCCGAAAGTTTGAAACGGCAGAAGAACTGATCTCGGGAGTTAGAAATTACCGCCAGACCAAAGGAATTTCTCCAAGAGAAGCGGCTGAAATCTATACCAATGCATCAGAATTTGCGAACGAAGCCGTGATCAGGAAACTGGCCAATGTCTCTGAGATTCATTTCGGAACCAAAACAGATAAACCAAGCTTTACCTTCCTGGTAGGTGCTACTGAAATTTCTATTCCTTTAAGCGAAAGCCTGGATTTAGGGGAAGAAAAAACAAAGACAGAAGAAGAACTGAAATATCTGAAAGGATTCCTGATCTCTGTGGAAAAGAAACTTTCCAATGAAAAGTTCGTGGCCAATGCCAAGCCCGAAGTAGTGGAAGGAGAACGTAAGAAGCAGAAAGATGCTCAGGATAAAATAGCTATTTTGGAAGAGAAACTGAAAAGTTTGTAACTTACACCATAGCTTTATCAAAATGTCAGGCTGGGCACAAAACGTGTTCAGCCTGACAATTTAAAAAGAAGAATTAAAAATGACACACATAGAAAATATAAAAAAGCTTTTCTCGAAGGAGTTTGTAGAAAGTCCTCTGCTTGAAAGCTTTGAAGTGGGAAAGATCTACCTTTCCAGCGGTAAACTGATAGCCTGTGATCCTCTGATCACCAATGATATGCTGCCTTTTTCTACCGGATTTCCCAAAGGAAACTTCTCTGTTCTGCTGCATAAAGAAAGGGAAAGTAACTGTGTAGCCTATGCGGAAATTATTTTCAGTAAAGAAACAGTTGCCGATTGGAAAATGGCTGTAACATCCGGACAGGACGTTAAGGATCTTACAGAAGAGGAAGTCTTCGGCTATCCCGTGGAAAGCGGGATGGGATGCTTTATGGATGCAGATACCCAGAACAGTCTTAACGACCTTGAAAAAAGACTCTATCACAGCAAAGGTGCAGATTTCATGGGGATCTATGAAGAATTCTTCCATGAACATTTTTTTGATGAAAAGGGAGCCATAGATCAGTATGCATTCCTGAAACCTGCCGAACAGCATCCGGGCACTATCTTTGCTTTTGAAACAGGATACGGAGAAGGTTTTTACGCCAGCTATATTGCGTATGACAAAGCTGGAAAACCGGTCAAGATAATTACAGAATTTATTGAAATAAGTTAATTAAATTAGCTATTTTTGAGACCATATTTCCGGAAAAAATTTTTATTAAATTAATGAAAAAACACCAATGAAATTCTCATCAGAACAACCCAAAATTATTGTTGTAGGCAGCTCATCCATTGATCTGGTTTTAGAAACTGAAAAACTTCCCCAGCCGAATGAAACGGTTCTCGCCGTCAATTCAGACAGCTATTTCGGAGGCAAAGGAGCCAACCAGGCAGTAGGAACGGCAAGGCTCGGAGCAAGTGTGTATTTTGTAGGCTGCGTGGGAATGGATCCTTTAGGACAGCAGATCATGAGAAATCTGGTAAGTGAGAGTGTAAACGTAGGTTTTGTTCATGAAACAGACCGTGAAGCAACAGGAACAGCCTACGTGACAACCTGTAACGGAAATGCTGCCATTGTGGTGGTTCCTGCGGCCAACAAGTGTCTGAGCATAGAACATATAGAAGAAGCAGACCGCTATTTTCATACGGCAGACCTTGTTTTGGTACAGCTGGAAGTAGCTATGGAAGCGGTGGAATATACGGTAAGAAAAGCCAAAAAATATGGTAAAAAAGTTGGTCTTTATGCTTCTCCGGCAATGAAGATCAGTAATGAGCTTATTGAAAATGTGGATTTCATTGTGGCTAAAAGCAATGAACTGTACATTCTTTTCGGTGAAGAACAGAGAGAGGAAGTGCTTAAAAAGTATTTCAACAAAGTTTTTGTAAGAGACGATACAAATTCCACAATCTATTTTGACGGCACGGAAATGAAGTATTACCGTAATGATAAAGACGAGACCGTATACAAAATGGGAATGGGAGATGCCTTTACTTCAGGATTCGCTATCGCTCTGTGTCACGGGAATTCTATTGAAGAATGCGTGAAGTTCGGAAATGAAGTTTCTTCGAGGGTTTCCAGAGGAAAAGGTTCCCAGACAGGGCTGCCGAGAATGTCGGATTTCCTGTAAAGCTATTTGCCACATATCGAAAATCTGATATTTTATATAAAATAACCGCTAAAATTTCCACTTTTATAGTGGATTTTTTCTTTTTAGTCTATGGAAAAACTTTCACTTACCACAAAAGATCACATACGCCTTACTGCACACCTTTTCCGGCCCGGAAAAAGTAACGGAAACCTTCTTCTTATCAATTCGGCAACGGGAGTGAAGCAGCAGGTATATTTTTCTTTTGCCCGGTATTTTGCTGAACATGGATTTACGGTGATTACCTATGATTACAGAGGGATAGGTCTTTCCAAGCCTGCCGAAATGAAAGGTTTCGAAGCTTCCATGAGAATATGGGGTTCAGTAGACTATAAAACAATAACACAATATATAAAAACCGAATATCCTGACTATACAAAATATTGTCTCGGCCATTCGGTAGGGGCACTGATCCTCGGAATGAACGAAGATTCGGTGATGTTTGATGAACTGGTTTTTGTAGGAACGCAAAATGCCTTTGTCGGAAATCTGAAAGGAAAAACGAAAATTGAAGCCTACCTCGGGTTTGGGATCGCACAGCCTGTAACCACCGGATTGCTTGGGTATTTTCCAGCCCATTGGTTCGGTTTGGGAGAAAGTCTTCCGAAAAATTGCGCATTTGACTGGAGAACCTTAATTTTAAACAGGAAATCAACCAACAGACTGCTGGAGAAAACTGATGATCATTCTAAAAAATTAACCCAGAAAACATTCGTGATCCGGGCTGAAGATGATGCGTGGCTCACGGAAAAAGGTGTTCTGAGCCTTTTAAACGATACCTATCCCAATCTTAAGCCTACTTACCGACTGATAAAGGTCTCCGAATCTGATAAAAAAGAAATCGGACATGTTAATTTTTTCAGAAGCTATAATCAGAAACTCTGGAGTATTATTTTAAACGAATTAAGAAACTCATGAAAAGCGTAATTGAAAACACCGTAGCATTTGTAAAAGAAAAACTGGAAGGAGCGGAAGCCGGGCATGACTGGTATCACATCGAAAGAGTATGGAAACTTTCAAAAAAAATAGCGGAAGCAGAGAACTGCAACCGGGATGTTGTAGAGCTGTCTGCATTACTGCACGATATTGCAGATCCTAAATTTCATAACGGAGATGAAACTATTGCCCCGAAAATTTCGAGAGCATTTTTAGAAGAACAGCAGGTTCCTGAAGACGTGATAGAACAGGTTCTATTTATTATTAAAAATATTTCGTTTAAAAACAGGGCCGAAATTCCTGCAAATCCTCCCGTTGAGCTTAAAATAGTTCAGGATGCAGACCGTATTGATGCCATTGGAGCCATCGGGATCGGGAGAACATTCAACTTCGGAGGCTATAAGAACAATCCGATATATGATCCGGAAATTAAACCCAATCTGGAAATGACCAAAGATCAGTACAAAAAATCGAACGGAACCACCATCAATCATTTCTATGAAAAATTACTGCTTTTAAAGGATATGATGAATACAGAAAAAGGTAAAGAACTGGCTCAGGAAAGACATGATTTTATGCAGGCATTTCTGGATCAGTTCTATAAAGAATGGAATGTTGACTAATATAATATTTTAGATCAAGGCCGGAAGAAGGAAGGTACCGCTGTTATTATCCGTCGTACTATAATGTTCCAACGGTATAAGTCTGATTACTGAATTTTCTTTGTTTCAGACTTCATAAGCTTCCTTTTATCCGGTCTTTATCTTCTCTTTTACCAGACTCAGGCGAAATCTGTATCTTTGCAGTATGGAATTTATCATTTTTGTGATCTTTTGGGCTTGTGTGCTTTCCCTGGTTTTGTTTAAAATAAAATCGGGAAGGATGGCAAAATGGGCAAAACTCTTCCGTGTTCTTACGGTAGTTTCCTCTATTTCCGTTTTTACGTATTGGTTTATCAAGAAAAGTGCAGTAGGGTTTGTAGATAATTCCGTAGGACTGCAGGTTATCAATAAACTTCCTCAGACACTGGATTTTTATCTCATCAGTGTAGATCATGGTGTCAACGGGGAACTGCTCCCCAAACACATCGGAAAAATCCGTCCGGAATATTACAGGATCGAATACCTGAAAATGGATAAGTCTGATGAATACTGGATCATAGGATATCTGGGCAAAAAAAATATGGTGTATTTTTCCCAACATTCCGTTCCCAACAAAAACATGGATCAGATCGTGGAAGTACAGAATTACATCAATCAGAGTGTGAAACTTTCCGATATGGCCAAAAAGCAGGTAGATGCCTATAATTATGAAAATGCAAAACTGGGAATCTGGGTTACCCTGGATTTTCTTCTCCTGTTCCTGAATCTGGTGCTTCTGCTGAGAAAAAATAAGCAATAAGTAATATATATCAGCTATCTATTACCTATTGCCTGTTGCTCATTACTTTATTACTCATATAGAATCAGGGATAGTCTAGAATAAGCATAACCTGTTCCTTGTGTTCTTCAGGACAGCTCCTGATCAGTTTATCTTTATTCTGCTTGCTGATCTGCCGGGCTTCCAGCCACTCGGTCTGGTTTGAACTCAAACTGTGATTATCAAAAACCCTTTTTATTTTATGATCTTCGTAGAAAGTGTATTCATCGCCCAGCCAATTGCTGGCAATGCTGATGGTGCAAATTTTTTTTTCCATGACATTTCGTATTTTAAAATATACTCCGTTCTATGGGGAACATCGGTATACCCTAAAATACTAATTTTTTTAATATAAATAGGTGTTTTTGGGATATTTTATTTTTATCAGATTGTTTTCTGATGTAAATTTTATTTATTAAAAAAGCGTACCCGTACCTTCAGCGGCCATATGGGGAATATGCAGATCTGTTTTCCAGGCTTCATTCATTTTTTTGATGAAGTAAGCAGACAGCAGAGGGGAGGCTTTTTCCACATTCTGATGAACGAAAAAATACAGGTTCTGAAGACCCTCTTTTTTCCACCGGGTTAAGTGTTCCATCCAGTCATCCAGCCGGTTATAATCACTTTCGGCATTGGCTCCCACATAGCGGATGAAAGCGTTCGGAGTCGTCAGGCGCATATGGAGCATATCTCTTCTTCCTGCGGTATCTACAATGATGTTGGTGATGTTGTGGGCTTCAAAAAGCTCGCAGGTGGTATTTAAGATCTCTTCATCGGTAAACCATTCGGTATTGCGGAGCTCAATAGCCAGAGGAACTTCTTTCGGCCAGTCTTTTACGAACCTTTCCAGCCTGTCATAATCTTTCGGTTTAAAATTATCATGTAGCTGAAGAAATGCCATTCCCAGTTTTTCATCGAAATTCATAACGGCCTGGGCAAAATGGGTTACCGGTTCAGTTACATCAATCAGTCTTCTGAAATGAGAGACAGTATTGGTGATTTTTGGGAAAAATTTAAAATTTTCGGGAGTTTTTTCTTTCCAGGTCTGTACCTGCTCCGGGGTAGGCATTCCGTAGAATGTAGCATTCAGTTCAATAGAGTTGAACTGAGTGGCGTAATACGTCAGTTCATCTTTAGTCCCTTTGGGATAAAATCCTTTCAGATCGGTTTTATTCCACTTGGCACATCCCACGGAAACCGTATCCAGTCCGTTGGTATTGCGGCTTAAAATATCTTTGGTTCTCGGATGGTCTTTGGGTAATGTGAAATCTATTTTTGAAGGATCTTCTACTTGTCCGAATTTCATATCTTTAGTTTTAAAACATTAAACAATAAACACAAATATAAACCAAAAAAATCATAGAAGGTTCTATGATTTTCTTGCTGAAACACGATTGCAAATGATTAGTTTTTGATCACTTTCTCCGAAAACTGTCCGGTTTCTGTGGTTATTCTGAAAAGATAAACAGCACTCGGATACGCTGAAAGGTCAATGTCGATGCGTTCCTTATTGAAATTCCTGTTAAAAATTACCGCTCCCTGTGAGCTGATGATCGTTACATTCTTTACAGGAGCATCATATCTGATCTGTACTATGTCTTTTGCCGGATTGGGAGAGATTTTTACGGTTCCCTCGGTGGCTTTTGATTCTCTGTTGGCTAAAAAGCTTCCGCAATTCGTAGTAAAATTAATGTCCGGATACATTGCCTGTACTTCACTCAACTGGGCATCATCCACACATATTGAAAGATTCGGGTTGTAGCCGGAGTAATCGTGAGAATCTTCTATGGAACCGTTTCTTAAATTCACATGGGTGAGGTCGCGCATATTCATTAGACTGAGCCCTTCCAGGTGAGATGAGCCGGAAAAATTCAGCTGGGTAATCTTTGGGCAATTCACGAAGCCCGGATTTTTCAGATTGATATTCGTTGAAGTATCTACTCCTGTCAATACAGGCAGTGAGGCCAGGAAAAGGGATTCCAGATTGCTGTTATTGGTGATATTCAGAGATGTCAGCAGATCGAGCTGTGTAAGTTCCAGTGACTGTAATGCTGTACAGTCTTTGGTATCCAGAGACGATATCCTGGTATAGTTGATGGATATATCTTTAAATCCGGTACATTGTTTAAGGTTAATTTCCTCCAGATTCGGGAATGCACCGTCGTCATAATTATAATTAATAGACAGTTTTTGCAGGCCGGGGCAGTTCTCCAGATCCAGCTTTCTCAGATCACTGTTGTTTTTAAACTTGAAATTCGTCAGGGCGACACAGTTTTTAGCGATAATATTCTGAAGATCTGCATTACCCTGAGTGTTTGTGGTTTCCGTACGGTCTGTTTTCAGAGTATGGAGATGGGAGAGGTTGCTTACGTTTACCGTATTCATATAACCACAGGAGTTTGTTATATCAATATTTTCCAGGGTTTGTGCGGTACTGAAATTGATGTTATGGGCTATTTTCTGATTAGAGGCTTTTAAAATTCTGAGCCTGGGAAGCCCGGAAAGATTTAAAGAAGTTACTTTTCCGAAATAGACCCCTGTTGTTGTACTGTAAACATACCTGTTATAAAAAGAACAGTCCAGTTCTTCCAGGTTGATTAATCCTGCGGAGCTAAAATCGATGACAGGAGCGTTCAGTCCCATGATTTTCTTTAAGGAAGTACAGCCGTTGAGGTTCACTGAAGTAAAATAGGACCCTGTAGAATGATAATGATCGGTATCTGCTTTAATTTCCTCCAGGGCGGTGCAGTTATTGGCAATTAACTGAATATTTTGGGGAGTTATTTCGGTTGTTCCCAGAACTGAAATTCTGGTCAGCGTATTCAGATTGGGGACTGCTATTTTTTTCAGATACCTGCAGGAATTGAATGTAAGGGTCCTGATATTTGAATTCTGAATAGATATTTCTTCAAGATCCGCCGAATTGATTACCGCATCGGGGTTAATCTGCTGACAGTTTTTAAGGGTTAAGGTATTTTCAGGGGCTATCCACGGGCTGGAATTGGAAGGAAAAGCAATGACGTCAGCAATATCGCTGATCCCGGAACAGTTATCGAATGAAAGGTTTATTGCAGCAGGAGTTTGCGGTACGGGCTGTGTGAAATCGTAATAAAAAGGTCTTCCCTGTACTTTTCTGATCTTTGTATTGTTGGCAAAACTGATATTGGCGGTTTTTACATCCCGGAAGTACAATTCTTCAAGATTAGGGAAAAGAAGGGCATCGGAAATCCCGCCCGGTAGATGGCTGGTATAATAGCTTTGCTTTATATTGTCCGGATCATAAGTGTTTCCAGCCGGGTCAATATACATCTGGGTCTGATCCATCCTTAAGTTCAGTATTTTTACCTGCTGGGCTTCTGATAGCTGGATTTCACCATCACTGTTAGCATCAATGGCTATGGAGTTTCCGTTAAAATCTTTTACAATTGAGTTGGCGGGAGAAGAACTTAAAAGCAGGGCTTTGAATTTTACATCAGAAAAGTTCAGGTTCTGTGCGTAAGTGACAGAGAATGCACCTACCGATAAGGTAAGAAATAGCTTTTTCATATTTGAGTTTTTTAATTATTAGTTATCAGATTATATCCCGGTTTTCACCATCTGTAATTTAATGCTGTAAATATACTGTTTCTATTTTAAATCCATTGATTTTTAGCTGTTTATAGAATAAAATCTATATAAAATTTAACTGAAAAAGATGTATTGTGTTAAATTTTTTAATCATTTGTTGAAATAATTGGATTGTTATTTATTGGTAAAAACAACAGTTAGCCTTTAGCGGGAGATCCAAACCTATAACTTCAAAACACCGGGATTTCCTTACCCCATTGATCAGTTCACGTCAAGATTCCAGGCTCAGCTGGGAGTACGATATAATTTTTAATAATTAATCTTTCATTTTTTACTTATAATTTATTCATAGCCCGGATTTTTTTCGCCGGGCTTTTTTACCAGCTTTCAATTACAAAACCACAGAACAAGGATCTGTGATTTTGTTTCAACAATATAATTTGACTTCAGTTCAGGATAAGAATATCTGATAGATGCAGGTTTGAAGATGGAAGAGGGAAAGAATGAAAGTCATTAAGAGTAAATATGGATCAGATTTTATTTAATTTGATTTTCCGGTCTCCTTCTTCGCCTTTTTATTTATAATTTCTTAAGCCTGACTGGGGCTAATTAAAGATCAGTCATCATTTTCCAGTTCAAAAATATCTTCTACTTTTTTGTTGAAGTATCTTGCGATTTTCAAAGCAAGAACTGTTGAGGGGCTGTATTTTCCGGATTCCATTGCATTAATGGTCTGCCTGGATACGCCTATTTCTCTGGCCAGTTCTTCCTGAGTAACATTCTTTAAGGCTCTTTCTATCTTAATGGTATTTTTCATCCTTTAATCAGTAAATAATTAAACCTGAAAATGTAAAGAATCAACGGCAGGAATATAATGAGGATCATCACAGTAAGGAAAGCACTTCCAAAGACAGTCAGAAATAAGATCAGGATAAGGGAGTACGTGGTGATGAGGCTCCAGAATACCGATCTCAAACGCAGGCTGGATATGTATTCATCTTCGGTCTTTTCTTCTGAAAATCCAATCAGTATACCACCAATGATAATTAATATTCCAAACAGATTGGGAAAGAGCGCTATCTCTGTGTTTTTAAAAAGACCTGCATCCTCATTGCTTAAAGGAAACCCTGAATTATAGAAAACAGGTAAGGAAACTTCAGGAAAGCTGAAAATATGGGTAAGTGATAATATGCCCAATACCAGGGATGGAATAAAGATCAGCCACCCTGTTTTTTTGAATCTGTTAGGTAAAAGAGGTAATGTTTTCATATAAATTAGTTTTTTTATTGATTACAAATGTAAAGAATATTTTACAAAATGTAAAGTTTGTTTTACATTATAGAACAAAATAAAGCTGCGGACAAAATCTGCAGCCTTTTTTATGGTGAATTTGTGTTTTATTTGATACCCTGTGTTACCATTTTGTTTGAAATAACAGAATAGATGCATCCCGATGTTTTCAGGTTAACCGTAATAGTTGCAGGAATAGATCTGTATGCGGTATCTCCGTAAGGTTCCACGATATTTCCGTTGCTGTCTTTTAAGGTTTTTCCTTTAATGGAATAAGTCATTGTAGCAGTTCCGGTAAATCCGCCTGAAGGACTGAATGTGACTATACCTGTGGATTTGTTATAGCTCCATGTTCCCTCCGGTGTTACTTTTTTCCGGTACAGCGTGAGATCTGTTTCATTGTTTTTAGTAAAACTGAAGGTGGAATAATCGATATTGTTTTTGCTTCCTACGGGTGGTGTCACAATGCTGATCGGACCTTTGTATGCTATATCGTTATCAAAAACCGGAATAGAAACCGGCTGGGATTTACAGGTTGATGCAACATCATCACTGGCTACTGCCGAATAGGGAAGTGTAAGTTTTACATTCCTGATAACATGTTCCTGGTACGCGGCCCCTGTTGAAGCAGCAAAACCTAACTTCAGGAATGCCGGAACAGTTGCATTCAGGGTCTGATTAGTTGCGGCTCCCTCTGTATCTGAGTTATTAAAATCACTTGTCTGCGGATTGGCATTCTCGGTGTAAGGCACTGAAGAGGGGTAATGGTAATAATTAATCACATTAACGGGTATTCCGTTCTGTGCCGTCTGGATATCCACTTTTATGTCAAACCCGTCCGTAGTGGCAGGACTTGTGAAATGTGGGATCAGATCAAGGTATACTTTCCTGAATTCTCCGTTGTTGTTTCTGAGCTCGAAAAGAGATGAAAGTGTATTGGTAGTGGCTGCATAACTTCTGTCTGTCCGAAGTATTCTGCCTACATTTCCTGAATTACTTAAAGTTGTGCGGGTTGTCAGAACCGGATAGCCTGTATATCCGTCTCCTAAACCGGTAGTATTTATAGCAGCTCCTTTTGCTCCTCTCAATGTTATATGGCTAGCTCCCGTTGCCCAGGTTACTCCCGTGATTCCGTTTACTCTGGCATCTCCCTGAAAACGTTTGGATTTGAAGTTTCCGAATTCATCCAAAGCAATACCCAGGTAAGCTCCTGTAAGACCGGCTTTACGTCGGGAAGCAAATAACTCTCTTGCTCTGTTGTAAGCATATCCAAGTCCGGCACCCGGTGATCCGATAACCGGGTTGGTTACAGAGCCGTCATAAAGAAAGAATGAGAGACCGTCTCCATAAACTCCGTTTAATGATGTCCCGTTTTTCATATCATATTCAAATTCAACATGAAGTCCGTTGACCGATGTGAAGGTTCTTCCATTAATAAATAATCCCCCGAACTGTCCTATACTGGCCGGAGTGAGCCGTATTCCTGTTGAAGTATGTGATGCATTGCCCTGGATGCTGAGTTCAGATGCCGCAGAAGCATTCATCAGCGAATTTGAGTATGAATAGAATCCATAGATGCTGGCTACTTCCGTGCTGTCTGCCTGTGCGTAGGTGAAATGGGGCAGCAGTGTGAAGAACAGACTTATCAGGAACAGTCTTTTACAATTCTTTTCCATGGCTGTTTATTTTACAACAAAAACAATATTGATGAAAGAGGCCGGGGTAGCATTAGACAGGATATCATAGTTCAGCACGCCGGTGCTGCTGATGCTGTTGATTTTGAATACGGCCGGATCGTAGCCGGTTACATAGTAATAAAGATCAGCAGCATCCGGAAAGAAAGGGATCGAAGCCGGGGCTGAAGTACTTCTGGCATTGGCTGCAACATTTGAAAACTGATTTTTGTATAAGTTATACAGGTCTTTTGTCTGCCCGGTAGCTGCTGTTGTGGTATCAAAAACTACGCTGGGCATATAGAAAAATCTGGACGCATAAGGAGAAAGGCATACCCAGTCAGGGGTTGTGGGTGTTCCCACATTCTGGCTGAGACACTTTTTATTATTGTCAAAAATGACAAGTCCTGTTGCGGGATTGGTCACTGATGTAAGGGAAACGATTCTGGGAAGAAGAATTCCTTTTGAAGTGCTGTTAACATCTAAAGCCGCACTTTGGTCAGGTGTAGAGGTGTTAATACCCACCTGGGCAGTAATGGAATAAAAGGCCATTACCAAAACTAAGGTAATAATTTTGTGCATGTCGAAATATTTTTTTTGTGTTTTGATCTTAACGGTAATCAGGAACCGATAAGATATTAATGATCTGAAGATTGTGTTATGTCTTCTCTTGTAAGTATAATACGGGATTTAAATTTTATTTGTGTTTATTTTTTATGATTAACTAATATTTAATTATGTTAAATAATTGATTTTAATATTATTCCGGTTCAGAAATTTTATTATTTTTTTCTATAATTAAATTATTGTGATGATAGGCAAATGTAAATAAAATTATGATATCGCGATAGTATTATTCCTGAAATAGGAAAATTTGATTCACCTGTCAGAGAATGGACGTTGATTATTCTCAGTATTGGTACATGGTTGAAGATTTATTTAATAAAAATATAAAATATGTTAAAATGTGTTAAATTTTATATATCGTAAAAAAGCACGCTGAACAGCGTGCTTTTTTATGTAAATGTTTGGTATTGTGAATTATGCTTCACAGGAAGAACAGGATACGAAGTTCACCATCATTTCTTTCGAAACGGAAGAACTTCTCTGGTAGTAAAGTGTCTTTACTCCTTTTTTCCATGCCTCGATATAAAGATAGTTAACATCTTTTACCGGCATTGTAGACGGAATCTGAAGGTTCAGAGACTGTGCCTGGTCTATGTATTGCTGTCTTTGTGCAGCCTGGGAGATGATCTCCATCGGAGAGATTTCCTTGAATGTTTTGAATACTGCTTTTTCTTCGTCAGTAAGTTCAGACAGGTGCTGTACAGAACCATGGTTCAGCATGATGGTTCTCCATGTTTCTTCGTTATCCAGACCTTTTTCTTCCAGTAATTTTGCCAGGTATTTGTTCTTACGCATAAAGTTTCCTTTCGCGAGACCTGCTTTATAATAATTGGAAGCAAAAGGTTCGATTCCCGGAGAAGTCTGTCCCAAGATTGCAGAACTTGAAGTGGTAGGAGCAATAGCCATAGTTGTGGTGTTTCTTAAACCGTATCCTTTCAGCAATTCCGGTTCACCGTATATGTTGGCCAATTCTCTTGAAGCCTGCTCTGCCTGTTCTTTGATGTGTCTGAAAGCTCTTGCATTGAATTGGGTCGCTTCAAAACTCTCAAACGGGATCATATTTTTCTGTAAATAGGAGTGGTATCCCAGTACCCCCAGCCCAAGTGCTCTGTGACGTAAAGCAAAGTTTCTGGCTCCCTGCAGGTAATAGTTTCCTTCTGTTTTTTCGATAAATTCAGTTAAAACAGCATCCAGGAAGTACACGGCAAGCTTCACCGCATCCGTATCTTTCCACTCGTCATAGAGTTCTAGGTTCATAGAAGACAGACAGCAGATGAAAGATTCTTCTCTGGTAGAAGGAAGCATGATCTCAGAACAAAGGTTACTTGCGTTCACCGGCATGCCCAGATCTTTATAAACCTGTGGTTTATTTCTGTTGACGTTATCGGTAAAGAAAATATAAGGAAGACCTTTCTGCTGACGGCTTTCCAGAACCCGTGCCCAGATTTTACGTTTATCCATATCCCCATCAATCATGTCCTGCATCCAGTAATCCGGAACACAGATTCCTGTGAACAGGTTCTGGATCGGGCTTCCGATATCTTTGATGGATAAAAATTCTTCAATATCCCCGTGATCAATATCAAGATAGGCAGCAAAAGCCCCTCTTCTTACACCGCCCTGGGAGACTACATCCATAGCGGTATCAAATAATTTCATGAAAGAAACAGCCCCGGAAGACTTACCGTTATCCGTTACTGCGGTACCTCGGTTACGAAGTTCTCCGAAATATCCTGAAGTTCCTCCTCCGATTTTCGTCTGCATGATCACTTCACCCATTTTGTGGGTAATGCCTTCAATGCTGTCCGGAATGTGAACGTTGAAACATGAAATAGGAAGACCTCTCTGTGTTCCCATATTGGCCCATACAGGAGAGGAGAAACTGATCCATCCTTTCGTGATCATTTCTTTGAAAGCTGGCTGTAATTCCGGCTTATATAGTTTTTTAGCAGCTGCAGTGGTAATTCTGTCAATAGCTCCTTCTACTGTTTCTCCTTTCAGCAGGTATCCTCTGTTCAGCATCTGCTCAGACTCTTCGTTGAGCCACCAGATATTTGAATTTTGCTCTTCCATAGATGTTATATTTTCGAATTCCGGAGTACGGTGTATACTCCGGAATTTTGTTGTTATATTGATTGTAAAATTTCTACTTTATGGGACCCGTTCAGTCCGCTTTCATCCCTTAATCTCTGAAATTCTTTAAAAGACGGGATGTTTAAAACCTCATGCTGAACCTCTTCATTGATGTAATTGGAATAGTGTACAAAGGTAACACCGTCTTGTTTTACATACACCTTATATTCAAATGTTTCCTGGTTCAGATTCTGAAAATCATCCAGGAACTTCCGGATGTTGGCTTTATTTTCTGAAACAAATTCAGGATTTACGGTGTAGGTTACCATTACATTGATCATCTGCTGTGCGTTTGGATGTTGTGCTTTTATTTTGAGAAAAAGGATTCCCAGAATAATGTCGCTGATACTAACTGTTCCGACGCTCGCTTCGCTCGCGCCTCATTGTATTCCTTAAAACAGATCGTTGGCGGTGATACTCTTATCGTGTTTTGTGTAATCAACCGGTCTTTTGGCGAAGAAATCGTCCATAGAATTGGCAAAAACCTCTTCTTCGAACCATTTCATCGGGCGGTACTGTTCAGGAGAAACGTTGTAGCGGGTATCCATGTTGATTTTCTTCAGACTGTCGTCTACACGGTATTTCATGAAGTTCAGAAGATCTTCTCTTGAGAAAACGCTTAGTTCTCCAAGTTCAAAGATCCAGTCCAGGATTTCTCCTTCCAGTTCGATAGACTGGTCTACCAGAGTATAGATGTCTTCAATATCTGAGTCGGTAAGAAGGTCCGGCTGTTCTTCGCGGATCTTGTTGATCAGATAGATTCCTGCATTGGCGTGGATCTGCTCGTCTACGGAAGTCCATGCAATGATATTGGAAACGTTTTTCATGTATCCTTTGAATCTTGTGAAAGAAAGGATGATGGCAAACTGTGAGAAAAGCGATACGTTTTCTATCAGGATACTGAAGAGTAAAAGAGACGATACGTATTCTTTCGGAGTGGTAGAGTTGGCATGTTTCAGAACATTCGACAGGAAGTCGATTCTCTTTTTTACAGCCGGGATCTCGATAACGTTAAGGAACTCTTCATTGTAGCCCAACACTTCCAGCAAACGGGAATATGCTTCGGAATGGCGGAATTCGCATTCTGCAAAAGTAGCTCCAAGTCCGTTGAATTCAGGTTTCGGAAGGTGATTGTACAGGTTTCCCCAGAATGTCTTTACAGACACCTCGATCTGTGCAATAGCTAAAAGAGCGTTTTTCACAGCATTTTTTTCGTGCGGTTCAAGTTGCGAATGAAAATCCTGAACATCTGCAGTAAAATCTACTTCCGAATGTACCCAGAACGATTTGTTGATCGCTTCTACAAATTGAAGAACCTCAGGGTATTCAAATGGCTTGTAACTTACTCTTTTATCAAAAATTCCCATATTAAAATATCTTTAAAATTAAATAATTTACATCACTGTGGATAACGTTGATACAACAGTTAACTTTCTGTGTATTTGGTGCTTATGTTTTAAAGTTATTCACTTTAATAAGCGTCAGTTTCTTGTAAAGAACTAAGTACAAAGTTCGAAAAAAAGAACTGATTCTGAAAGCCCTAAATACTAATTGGCTGACTTTTAACCCTAAAAGTTTTCCACATTTACATGAAAGTAGCACAGATAATGGCTTAGACAGGGTTATCACCAAAAAATATATGGAAATCTGAAGTTACAGTTAAACAATATTTTGTAATTATCTATGAATAAAGGTTTAATTTATTAAACAATAAAATATTTGAATAAATTCAGGTTCTTGTAACAAATTGAAAATATCATCTACTTATTGGGTATAAAATCATAGATCACTCAATGTTAGTAATTCAGGATTTACATAAATCATACGACACCGGAAAAAGTAAGCTTCATGTTCTCAAGGGAATCAATCTCAATATTTCTGAAGGCGAATTTGTTTCTATTATGGGAAGTTCCGGTTCCGGGAAGTCCACACTTCTTAATATCATCGGAATTCTGGATGAGAAAGATTCAGGCACCTATGAGCTGGATGGTGTTCCGATCGAACATTTATCTGAAGTAAAAGCCGCGGAATACAGAAGTAAATTCCTGGGTTTTATTTTCCAGTCTTTCAACCTGATCGGCTATAAGACCGCTTTGGAAAATGTAGCGCTTCCGCTGTATTATCAGAATGTTCCCAGAAAAGAACGCAATCAGAAGGCTCTGGAATATCTGGAAAAAGTAGGTCTTGCCCAATGGGCCAATCACCTTCCCAATGAACTTTCCGGAGGACAGAAGCAAAGGGTAGCGATCGCCCGGGCTTTGATTACAGATCCTAAAGTTGTTCTGGCAGATGAGCCTACCGGAGCACTGGATTCCAAAACGACCCACGATATCATGAAACTGCTTCAGGATATTAATAATGAAGGGAAAACCATTATTGTGGTAACCCACGAACCTGACGTAGCGGCACAAACCAAAAGAAACGTTGTACTGAAAGACGGAATTATAGAGAGTGATGAGTTTATAAAGCAGATCGTTTTATAGAGTGGGCTGATTTGAAAATTTGAAAATGAGATAATTTGAAAATTGAAAGACAGTCTTTCAATTCTTTGAATTTTCAATCTTTAATACTTATAAAAAATGTTTGACCTAGATCGTTGGCAGGAAATATTCAGTTCTATCCGAAGTAATGTACTCCGGACGGTGCTTTCGGGGTTTACGGTAGCTTTGGGACTGTTTATCTTTATCGTACTGTTCGGAATTGGAAAAGGATTGCAGAATGCCTTTACACAGGGATTTGCGAGGGATGCCCAAAACCTGATTACTATTTACACAGGAAAAACCACAGTGGCTTATAGAGGCCTTCAGTCGGACAGAAATGTAACGATGGATAATGACGATTACGACTTCCTGGTTAATACCGATAAAGATAAAGTAGAGGATGCCAGCCCGAGATATACGGCCAGTATGATGGTGAAGTACGGTAAAGAAAGCGGAATGTACCAGATAAACGGTGCGGAGCCGGGAGAACAGATCATTGAAAACAGAAAAGTTATAGAAGGACGTTATCTGACTCCGATGGATCTGAACAGGAAACAGAATATTGCAGTAATCGGAAGAATGGTGCAGAGAGACCTTATCAAAAACGGAAGTCCGGTGGGGAAAGATCTCGATATCAACGGAACCATGTTCAAAGTGGTAGGTGTATTTTCTGATGATGGCGGGGACAGGGACGAAAGACATATTACGGTTCCTATTACCACCCTTCAGCAGATGAAGAAAGGCTCAGATACCGTCAATACGATATATATTGCCTACAACGAAAAGCTGACTCCTCAGGAAGCGATTAAATACGGAGATGAACTGAAAGACAAGCTGAAATCAAGGAAAAATGTCTCTCCTGATGATGAAAACGGAGTGGGCGTATGGAATAATGCCAAGAATATGGAAGGAACTTTCCAGTTTATGTTTGTACTTACAGTCATTGTAGGATTCATCGGAATGGGAACACTGCTTGCCGGGATCATCGGGATCAGTAATATCATGGTGTATATCGTGAAGGAAAGAACCAAAGAGATCGGTGTACGTAAAGCGATCGGAGCCAAACCGGGAAGCATTGTAGGACTGATCGTGCAGGAAAGTGTTGTGATTACCGTAATTTCAGGTATTGTAGGAGTTGGTGTGGGGGTTCTGACCCTTAGCTTGCTGGGAGACAGTCTGGAAGAATTCTTCATTGTAAATCCGAGTGTAGGTATGGCAGAAATTATTATGGCTTTTATAGCACTGGTTTTCTCCGGATTTGTTGCAGGATTTGTGCCGGCGTACAGAGCTTCAAAGATCAAACCGATCGAAGCATTGAGAACCGAGTAAAAGTAATTGGGATAGTAAAGAAAATATAAAAATACAACTCAGAGAAGTGAATATTTTATTTAAAAAAGACACCTGGCAGGAAATTTATTATTCATTGAGAAATAATAAGCTCCGGACCTTCCTTACCATGATTGGTGTGGGTTGGGGAATGTTTTTATATGTGAGCCTTCTTGGAGCGGCAAAAGGAATGGAAAACGGTTTTGACAAACTGTTCTCAGGATTTGCTACCAATTCCATTTTCCTGTTTGCAGGAAATACCTCCATTCCCTATGATGGATTTCCGAAAGGACGGCAACTTCACCTGAAGCTGTCTGATATGGATATGCTGAAGCAGAAAGTTCCCGCAATAGATTACATTTCGCCGCAGAATTCCAGGGGAAGTTTTACCGGAACTCCGGGAGAGCTGATGTCAAGAAACGGGAAAAAAGCAACCTATGGCCTTACGGGAGACTATCCGGTAGGAAATAAAATTTCTGAAAAGAAACTTATTTTCGGACGTTACATTAACGATGCCGATGTGATGGGTAATAAAAATGTTGTGGTAATCGGGGAAGAAATCTATAAAAATCTATTCGATTCCAAGAAAAATGAGAATCCTATCGGGAAACCGATTAATATAAAAGGAATGTTCTTTAATGTGATCGGGGTGTTCCGTGTGAAAAAAGGAGGAGGTTTTGAAAGCGATCAGAGTGCATATATTCCACTTTCTACCTATACCAAAATGTATAATGCCGGAGAACAGATCGATCTGTTTGCTATTGTAGGCAAGCCAACGGCAGACCTGGGTATTGTGGAGGAAGAAGTGAAACAGGTATTGAAAGATAAAAATAAAGTATCTCCCGAAGATACCAATGCCTTTATGAGCTTCAATATCGGGAAAGAATTTAAAAAACTGACGGGCTTCCTTACCGGAATGCAGCTTCTCACTATTATCGTGGGAACTCTTACCATCCTGGCAGGAGTGATTGCGATCTCCAATATCCTTCTGATCACGGTAAAAGAAAGAACCAAAGAAATCGGAATACGGAGAGCCTTAGGTGCAAAACCCGCTGAAGTAAGAAACCAGATCCTGCTGGAAAGTGTTGTCATTACCCTGTCATCGGGGCTGCTGGGATTCATGTTCGGGATTTTTGTTCTCATCATTCTTAATATGGCAACCCAGAACCAGGATACCTTCCCGTTCTATAACCCGACGGTTAATTATGGAAACGTATTCAGTGCCATGACCGTAATGGTGATCCTGGGATTGATTATCGGAATGATCCCGGCACAGAGAGCGGTAAAAATCAGACCGATTGAAGCATTGAGGACGGAGTAATCATCATTTGAAAATAAAAAATGAAAATTTTAAATGCTAATCAGATATTTTAATTTTCAACCTTTTAAACCATTAAATAGTAAAAAATAAACTAGGTATATGAAAAAGAAATTCACTTTGAAAAAAGCCATTTATATTGTACTGGGGCTTTTATTTGCAGTGGCATTGTTCTCAGGGATCGGGTATCTTGTAAAATCCAATTCCCAGCAGGCTGAAGCCTTCCTTACCAGGAAACCTGTCATTCAGGATATGGAAGACAAGGTAATGGCGACAGGTAAAATTGTTCCGAAAGAAGAAATTGAGATCAAACCGAATATTGCAGGGATCATCGATAAAATTCTGGTAGATGAAGGCGATAAAGTAGTGGCAGGACAGCTGATCGCTACCGTTAGAATTATCCCTAATATCGCTGATGTGAACAACGCACAGCAGGAAGTCGTTAATTCTCAGCTTCAGATCAATAATGCCAGGTTGAATGTTGACAATATGCAGAAACAGTTTGCGATGCAGGAAAAGCTGTACAAACAGGGAGTTGCCTCAAAGCAGGAATATCTGAATTCCCAGCAGCAGCTTTATTCCCAGCAGCAGACTCTGAAAAATGCCCAACAGCAGCTTGTAACCGCTGAAAAGAGATTACAGATCGTAAAAACCGGTGCTACTCCTGAGCTTCAGGGGCTGGCAACTACCCAGATCCGTTCCAAAGCTTCAGGAACCGTACTTGAAGTTCCTGTAAAAGTAGGAAGCCAGGTAATTGAGGCTAACTCATTCAACGCAGGGACTACCATCTGCTCCATTGCAGACCTGAATTCACTGATCTTCCAGGGAGATATAGATGAAGCACAGGCCGGAAAATTGAAGCAGGGAATGGATATGAAGATCGTGATCGGTGCATTGCAGAACAAAACATTTCCGGGTAAGCTTACCATGATTGCCCCAAAAGGAAAAGACAACAGCGGAACCATCAAGTTCCCGGTGGAAGGAGATGTAAGAAACCCGAATAACGAATATATCAGAGCCGGATTCTCTGCCAACGGAGAAATTGTACTGAAATCTGAGAAAAATGCCCTTTTACTGGATGAATCCCTTATTCAGTATGAGAAGATCAAAGGGAAAGATTCTCCTTTTGTAGAAGTGAAGCAGAAAGACGGCAAATTCAAAAAAGTCTATGTAAAGCTGGGAGCCAGTGACGGAATCAACGTACAGATCCTTTCCGGAATCGACAAAAATGCCGAAGTGAAAGTATGGAACCCTTCCGATAAAGACAAAGAAGAGCTTAAAGAGAAGAAAAAATAGTAAACGACATTATATAGTTACACAATGAAATCCTGGGAAACTTTCTCAGGATTTTTTTATTGGAAAGAGTTTTTTAACCGTTTCCAACAGGCTGTTTTTCTGAAAACTAATCAATATATTTGAATTCAAAATTAAAACCATGTGCAGGTACGCAGGAAAAGGCTATAAAATTCATTACGCTTGTTTTAAATGCAGAAAATCATTTAAACGGCCGGATTTTTATGATATTTTTAAAAGAATAAAAAAAGAAAATCTATATCATGCTCCTGACGGCAGTGTGAGAAAAATCGGGCATCTTTTTATGAAAGCTAAAAAAGAAGAGCTGGATTTACTGATAGAGGAAATAGAATCAAGGCCTGTAAAATGCCCGGAATGCGGCAGCATCATGGCGGATCTGGGGAGAGAATTTAAAGCCCCTAAAAAAGCAGCGGTCAAAGAATGGGAAATCATAGAAGGTCTTTTCAGGACAGGGAAAATATTCCATACCTGCGGTTGCTACGGGATCGGCTATATTCCAAAGAATCCGAAAGATTACGAACAGTATTTAAGGAATATCCTGAGTGAATACCAACAACAGATGACCGCATGTCAGGACAGAACGGTTGAAGAATGTCCTGATAAATCAGATGCAGTTAAGTATTGGAGTGAAAAGATTGCTGATATAAAGGCAGAAATGAACCTTCAGAGATTTGAAATATTTTAAATAACCGCCCATGAAGAAAAATTACCCTGTTCTCTGCTTATTTATCATTGTCAAATTCATCCTGCAGTATACATTAATCAGTCC
This sequence comes from Chryseobacterium indologenes, assembly GCA_002439165.1. Taxonomy (GTDB): domain Bacteria; phylum Bacteroidota; class Bacteroidia; order Flavobacteriales; family Weeksellaceae; genus Chryseobacterium; species Chryseobacterium indologenes_E. The sequence continues at coordinate 98,716 of DJTE01000023.1, read as the reverse complement.
TGAATATGAACTGCACCGGGACGAATATCTACACATTGACCAGGGAAATCATCTGGCATGGGGATACCTTTCCGTACCCCCTGTGAATTCATGGCTGGCCTGGCTGATCAAAATATTGGGAGGATCTTTTTTCTGGGTGAAATTTTTTCCGGCTTTATTCGGAGCCCTGACGATCGCTGTCGTGTGGAAAATCATAGAGGAGCTGAAGGGAAACCTGTATGCCGGAATATTAGCCTCCACGGGGATCTTACTGTCTGTATTTCTCCGGATGAATATGCTTTTTCAGCCGACGTCCCTTGAAGTGCTGTTATGGACAATGCTTTATTACGTCCTGATCAGGTATTTTAATTCTGAAAAAGTAAAATGGCTATACATCGGCGCAGTGATTTTCGGAATTGGCTTCCTGAATAAATATAATATTGCCTTTTCCGTGCTGGGGATTATTCCGGCTTTACTGCTGACCCGGCAGAGAACCGTTTTTCTTCAGCCTCATCTCTACGGAGCTGCACTGCTGTCCCTTGCTGTCATCACTCCCAACCTGTTGTGGCAGTATCATAATAACTTTCCTGTCATCCACCATATGAAGGAACTTTCAGAAACACAGCTGGTGAATGTAAGCCGCATGGAGTTTTTAAAATCCCAGCTGCTTTTCTTCATCGGATCTGTTTTTGTGATCCTGGCCGGGCTGTATGCTTTGCTGTTTTATAAACCGTTTGAAAAATTCAGATTCTTCTTCTGGGCCTATGTATTCACAATTGGATTGTTTCTGTTTTTCAGGGCAAAAGATTATTATGCAGCCGGGCTTTATCCTGCATTTATAGCATTCGGGGCTGTTTATCTGGCTTACCTTCTTGCAGATGGCTGGAAAAAAGCACTCAAACCTGTCAGCGTGCTGATTCCTGTTTTGCTGTTTATCCCTTTATACCAGGTAGCCTTTCCCAATAAAAGTCCGGAATATATCATTCATCATCCGGACCGGTATAAAAAACTGGGGCTTCTTCGCTGGGAAGACGGAAAAGATCATCCGCTGCCACAGGATTTTGCCGATATGCTGGGCTGGAAAGAACTGGCAGAGAAAACAGATAAAGAATATGCACGGCTTTCGGAATCCGGGAAAACCCTTGTTCTCTGTGACAATTACGGGCAGGCCGGAGCTGTTAATTATTATTCAAAACAGAACATACAGGCGGTTTCCTTTAATGCAGATTATGTCAACTGGTTCGATCTCAGTAAGCGGTATGATCATCTGATCAGGATCAAAAATCAGTCTTCAGATAATGACGAACTTAAAGAAACAGGACCTTACTTTGAAATTTCCGGAAAAGCAGATTCCATTGTTAACCCGTTTGCAAGAGAAAAAGGAACCGTGATTTTCAGTTTTGAAAATGCAAAAACAGATATCAGAGACAGGCTCCGTGATGAAATAAATGAAGTAAAAGGAGAGTATTCAGAAAGCAGAAACTGAAAGGTGCAGGCTGCTCTCAGATAATGACTTTTGAAAGTCTTATAAAACTTTAGTCCAGCTTCTGTTTTTCTTTAGCCCATCTTAAAGCTTAAACAGATCTTAAAGCTTCAGAAACAATAAATTCAGGCATAAAGATTATTTTGATAAAGAACATTCCGGGCAGTAGCCGGAGATAATCCCATTAAAATTCACAGGCTGATAACCTTCCGGCATTTTAATATCCACCTCTTCCGGCATACATTCTATCGTTCCGCACTGGAGGCATCTGAAATGAAAATGACTGTGTTTATGATGCTTTCCCGAACACCCGCGGCAGGGCGCAAAATAAGATTTTCCGTCATCGCTTACTACTTTATGCACGATACCGTCTTCACAGAAACTGTTCAGGATCCTGTAAATCGTAGCCCGGTCTATTTCACTCCCTAATTCTTTCTGTAAAATATCATGGCTTACCGCTGATTTTGAATCTTTTAATGAATTCAGGATCAGTTGTTTTGTTTTGGTATTCCGCTTATTCATAAGACAAAGATATGAAATTTTATTGCGACATTGTTGCATTAATGGAATTTTGATTTAACTTTGTACAGACAAACAGATACTTAAATCACTATTAAAACTCAATTACAATGGAGAATAAAATCTTTGATGTTATCATTATAGGAGGGAGCTACGCCGGATTGTCAGCCGGAATGGCATTAGGAAGATCACTGAGAAATATACTGATCATAGATAACGGTAAACCCTGCAACAGACAGACTCCGCACTCACACAACTTCATAACCCATGATGGTAAGACACCGAAAGAAATAGCTGCATTGGCCAGGGAGCAGGTTGAGAAGTACAGCACGGTAAAATTTCATGAAGGAACGGTCATAAAGATCAGCAGAAACGGAGATTTCAGTATTGAGACCCGGGAAGGGAAGAACTTTCATGCTAAAAAACTGATTCTTGCATCAGGGATAAAAGATATGATGCCGGATATTCCCGGTTTTGCAGAGTGCTGGGGAATTTCTGTTCTGCACTGTCCGTACTGCCACGGGTATGAAGTGAGAAATAAAGCTACCGGAATTCTTGCAGACGGAGACATGGCTTACGACTTTACAAAACTAGTATACAATCTTACGAAAGATCTTTCTTTATTCACCAACGGGAAGTCTGTACTTTCAGGAGAGCAAAAGGAAAAACTGGCTGAGAATAAGATTTCCCTGATTGAAGATCAGGTTGAAAGCATTGCCCATGAAAACGGATATATCAGAAAAATAATCTTTAAAACCGGTAAAGAGATTTCCCTGAACGCCCTGTATGCCAAAATACCTTTTATACAGAACGTTGATGTTTCGGAGCTTGGCTGTGAACTGACAGAACAGGGATTTATTAAGGTTGATTTTCTGCAGAAGACCAATATTCCCGGGCTTTTTGCCTGCGGAGATAATGTTACCATGATGAGGTCTGTGGCCAATGCCATTGCACAGGGAAATTTTACAGGAGCAATGGTGAATAAGGAACTTACTGAAGAAGAGTTTTAACCGGATGCAGGATGGAAGAACTGATCAGGTGAATATAAATCTGAAAACCTGTTTTGCTTCTGTTTCATCTTATTCATATGTTTTACATAAGCTTCGAATGATTAATATTCATAAAAAATTTTGCTGGATAATTTTAATATCGTAATATTGCGATATAATTATAGGCTATGGGAGCTACCAAAACAGATTTCTTTACCGACGAACAAAATAAACTGGCCGTTATTGCAAAGGCACTCGGACATCCGGCAAGAATAGCCATTATTGAATACCTTCTCAAAGTAAACGAATGCATCTGCGGAGATATCGTTAATGAGCTGCCTCTTGCCCAGCCTACTGTTTCCCAGCATCTGAAGGAATTGAAAAATGCCGGACTGATTAAAGGAAGTATTGAAGGAAATTCAATATGCTACTGTATTGATGAAAAATCTTTTGAAATCCTGAATACTTATTTTTCAAACATCATCGCAGCAGTTAAGGAGCAGAACTGCTGCTAAAATTTTTTATATCCAACTATCGTAATATTGCATTATAACAATTAAAATAAATACTGTATGAAATTATCAGAGATTAAAAAGATTTTGCCGGCGTTGGAAAATGTAGAATTCCAACTGGAAAACGGAACATTTGTACCCGGACATTTTCATGTGACAGAAGTGGGGATCGTTACAAAAAGATTTATCGACTGCGGCGGAACCATCAGAAAAGAAGAACGGGTAAATTTTCAGCTTTGGGATGCCGATGATTATGAGCACAGGCTTAAACCTGGAAAATTGCTGGATATTATCCGTCTTTCTGAAGATAAACTGGGAATAGGGGATTTTGAAATTGAAGTCGAATATCAGGAAAATACCATTGGCAGATTTGATCTGGAATTCAACGGGAAAAATTTTGTTCTGAAAAATAAACTTACCGCCTGCCTGGCAGAAGATTCGTGCGGGATTCCGCCACAGAAGCAAAAGCTGGATCTCAATACGTTAAACAACAGGGGGAATTCGTGCTGTTCTCCGGAATCAGGCTGCTGCTAATTCCTGATACCATTGAATAAAAATGAAAAAAAAGATTCTCGTACTCTGTACAGGAAACAGTTGCAGAAGCCAGATGGCAGAAGGATATTTAAAACATTTCTCCAAAGGTAAGGCTGAAATATACAGTGCCGGAATTGAAGCACACGGAGTAAATCCTGCAGCCATAGAAACCATGAAAAATGACGGTCTGGATATTTCACAGCAGACTTCTGATGCAATAGACCGGTACAAAGATATAGCCTTTGATTTTGTAATTACAGTCTGCGACCATGCGAAAGAAAATTGTCCGTATCTTCCCGGCAGTGCAGAAGTTTTCCATCAGAATTTTCCGGACCCTGCAAAAGCCTCCGGAACAGAGACGGAAATCAAACAGCAGTTTGAGAAGGTCCGCAACAGGATTAAAAGCTATTGTGAGAAGTTTGTTAAAGAAAACCTTTAATCTGATGGCATAATCCCATAATCTGTAAAAGAATCAAGTGTAAAATCATATTTTCTGATGTTGAAATCTCAACGGAAATTCCGTACATTTGGGGTGGAAAATTTCAAAAACTAAAAGTATAATGGATATTATTTTCGACCTGATTGAAAAGGAAAGACAAAGACAATCCCATGGATTAGAACTTATTGCGTCAGAAAACTTTGTTTCTGAAAACGTAATGAAAGCAATGGGAAGCGTACTGACAAACAAATATGCGGAAGGGTACCCGGGTAAAAGATATTACGGGGGCTGTGAAGTAGTAGATGAGGTTGAAACACTGGCGATCAACAGAGCGAAGGAACTTTTCGGGGTGGACTATGTAAATGTTCAGCCGCATTCCGGATCTCAGGCCAATGCTGCCATTTATCTTGCGGTTTTGAAACCCGGAGACAAAATCATGGGAATGGATCTTTCTATGGGAGGACACCTTACTCACGGTTCAGGAGTAAACTTCTCCGGAATCCAGTATCAGGTGGTTTCTTACGGAGTAGAAAGAGAAACAGGACTTATTGATTACAACCAGATGAGAGAAGTAGCCCTTAGAGAAAGACCGAAAATGCTTATTGCCGGTTTCTCAGCGTATTCAAGAGATCTGGATTATGCTAAATTCAGAGAAATTGCCGACGAGATCGGGGCGACACTTTGGGCGGATATTGCTCACCCTGCAGGTTTAGTGGCAAAAGGACTGCTAAACTCTCCATTTGAGCACTGCCATGTAGTGACCACTACAACTCATAAGACTTTAAGAGGGCCAAGAGGAGGAATGATCATGATGGGGAAGGATTTCGAAAATACATACGGCCACAAAACCCCGAAAGGAGAAACCAAAATGATGAGCCAGGTACTGGACGGAGCAGTTTTCCCGGGAATTCAGGGAGGTCCGCTGGAGCATGTTATTGCCGGTAAAGCAGTTGCTTTTGGTGAAGCGCTGGACGGGCAGTTTGAAACCTATGCTAAACAGGTTAAAGCCAATGCCCAGGCCCTTTCAAAAGCAATGATCGACAGAGGATTTGATATCGTGAGCGGAGGTACGGATAACCACTTAATGCTTGTAGACCTTAGAAATAAAGGCGTAAACGGTAAAGAAACCGAAAAGGCTTTAGTTCTTGCTGATATTACATGTAACAAAAATATGGTTCCTTTCGATGACAAGTCACCGTTTACCACATCCGGTATCAGACTGGGAACAGCCGCTATCACCACAAGAGGTCTTAAAGAAAATGATATGGATACTATTGCCGGATTGATTTCTGAGGTAGTAGACCATATCAAAAATGAAGAAGTTCTTGCTTCCGTTAAAAAGAAAGTGAATGAACTGATGGAAGGAAAGGCTTTGTTCAACTATTAATGATCATTTGAAATACAATATAAAGAATGGGCACCTGTCCATTCTTTTTTCATTATTATGGAGAAGAAATCTTTCACATTTGAGGAAATCAGGCAGAAGGTGGTGAACTATTGTGTTTACCAGGACCGCTGCCATGCCGAAGTGGAACAGAAAATGAAAGAGTTTTTACTGATTGATGAAGCAAAAGAAGAGATCATGCTGTATCTTCTGAAGGAAAACTTTCTGAACGAAGAACGTTTCACACGCAGCTATATCAGAGGTAAATTTTATATCAAACACTGGGGCCGGAATAAGATCAGAATGAATCTGAAACAGAAGCAGATTTCCGAAAGACTTATCAATACCTGTTTCGATGAAATAGATGAAGAGGATTATGAAAAAATGATCAGGAAAATTTACGAAGATTATGCTTCAAAGCAAAAAGGATTAAAAGAATATCAAAAAAAAGTGAAAACCATAAAATATTTGATGAGCAGAGGCTTTGAATATGAAAAAATAAATGATACTTTTGGAGAAACATAAATAGATATTGGAAAAACAGAAAATTTGGCTCTCACCGCCCCATATGGGAGGGAACGAGCTTCAATATATACAAAATGCATTTGATACCAACTGGATCTCCCAATACGGCTCGAATATAGATGAGTTTGAAAACGGTCTGGAGAAATATTTAGGGAATCATTCCCACGTTACAGCTTTGTCTTCCGGAACAGCTGCTATTCATCTTGCCCTGAGATTACTGAATGTGGAAGAAGGAGATTTTGTGATCTGCCAGTCATTTACTTTTGTGGCTTCTGCCAATCCCGTCCTGTATCTGAAAGCTGTTCCCGTATTTGTAGACAGTGAAAAAGAGACATGGAATATATGTCCCGATACACTGGAAGACACTGTGAAATCCTGTATTCAGAGAGGCAAAAAACCGAAGGCAATCATTGCTGTTTCTTTATATGGAATGCCCTTCAAGGCAGATGAAATACTCAGCATTTCCCGGAAATATGAAATTCCGCTCATTGAAGACAGTGCAGAGGCGTTGGGCAGCAGGTATAAAGGACAGCTGTGCGGAACTTTCGGAGATCTTTCCGTTATCAGTTTTAACGGAAATAAAATTATCACCACGGGAAGCGGAGGAATCTTGATTTCCAGGAGTGAAGCAGATAAAAAGAAAGCCCTTTTTCTGGCGACACAGGCCAAAGATGATAAAGACTATTATTCTCACTCTGAAATAGGATATAATTACAGGATGGATAATATTTCAGCCGGAATAGGAAGGGGGCAGATGGAAACGCTTGATGAAAAGATCACAGGAAGGAGAGAAAACCATGATTTTTATCAGTCCTGTCTGAAGGATCATGAAAATATAGAACTGTTTTCCGAACCTGGCAGGGATTTTTTTTCCAACTACTGGCTCAATACGGTTATCCTGAGAAATGATTTTACGAAAGAAAAGCTTAGAGAGCAGTTTTCCCGGAATAATATAGAAACCAGGTACCTATGGAAACCTATGCATCTTCAGCCTCTCTATAAAGGATATGAGTTTTTTGGAAATAATCTTTCTGGTACACTTTTTGACCGTGGATTGTGCCTGCCGTCAGGAACCAATTTAACGGACGGTTGCAGAGAAAGAATTGCTGAAATCTTCAGAATATGAAATTCCCTAAATTTATTTGTTAAAATTGAATAAAGATGGGATTTTATTTTAATTTTGTAACCATGCTTAAGAATTAATATTAATTAAAAAATTGGTTTTAGCCGTTTTAAATATGAACACAAATACAGACAATGTACAGCTCTTTTAGGAAAAAAATATTTGGAGGAGACAATGTTGTCAATCTCTCGGATGTAAGATATCTCCCCAGATGGATAATACTTGTAATAGATATTATTGTTCTGGTAATATCCCTGTTTCTTTCTACTTATACCATAGAGAAAATTACCCAGAAAGAATTTGTTTATCACGAAGATAAAAGTGTAGTTTTTACCTTTATTATTGTGATAAACACTATGTTTATGTACTTTTTCAAGACCTATGCAGGAATTATAAGACACTCTACTTTTATTGATCTTTTTAAACTCCTGATCTCATGTTTTTGTACCATGACAGTGGTGGGAGTGGTCAATCTTATTTATTTCTGGATCACAGGAGGAAAATTTATTTTGACTCCTTTTCTGGTTCTGTATTTCATTATCTCTTTTATGGGGCTTTTTCTTTTCAGGCTTTATGTAAAAGAATTTTTCCATATCGTAAGAGAATACAGGAGAAGTACTCTGAAAAAAAGAATTCTGGTGTTGGGAATCGATGAGCAGTCTATTGCCATTGCCCGTGCCATTCTGGATAACCCAAGCCTTCCTTATCAGGTGGTAGGCTTTTTGACTCAGAGAACAGACTCCAAAAGAGCATCCTTATTGGGAAAACCTATCTACGAAAAAAGAAAGATAGAAGAAGCGACAAAAGAAGATCTTATCATAGACGGGGTGATCATCGTTAAAGAAATGATGTCTAAAGACGAGATGAATTCCTGGGTGAACTTATTTTTAGAAAAAGACCTCAATATATTCAAAGCGCCTTCTGTACAGAAACTGAGGGACAGCGATCTGGGAGGATCCATCAGGAATCTTCAGATTGAAGATCTTCTTAACAGAAAACCGATCAAAATAGAAAATGAAGAGGTAAAAAGCAGGCATTTCAATAAAAATGTACTGGTAACAGGCGGGGCCGGTTCTATCGGCAGTGAGATCGTAAGACAGGTTGCCCAGTTTAGTCCGGCATTAATTGTTGTTCTGGATCAGGCAGAAACACCACTGTATGATATAGAACTGGAAATGAAAGAGAAATTTCCCCACATCAGGTTCAAATTTGTTCTGGCCGATGTTTCCAATATCCATAGAGTGGAACCGCTGTTCCAGACCTATAACTTTTCTATGGTGTACCATGCGGCGGCTTACAAGCATGTTCCTTTGGTTGAAGAAAATCCTAATGAGGCGATCCGTGTCAATGTTCTGGGATCCAAAAATATAGCCGTGCTGTCCAGCCGTTATAAAGTCAACAGGTTTGTTATGATTTCTACCGATAAGGCGGTGAATCCTACTAATGTGATGGGAGCTTCCAAAAGAGCAGCTGAACTTTTCGTACAGTCTTTACAGCATGTGGAAGGAAACACAACCAAATTTATTACGACAAGGTTCGGAAACGTGCTGGGATCAAACGGATCGGTTATTCCTCATTTCAAAAAACAGATTGAAGCCGGCGGGCCGGTTACCATCACCCATCCGGATATTGTAAGGTATTTCATGACCATACCGGAAGCATGCGAACTTGTTCTTCAGGCAGGAACAATGGGGCAGGGTGGAGAGATCTTTGTCTTTGATATGGGAGAACCTGTGAAAATCCTGGATCTGGCAAGAAGAATGATTAAGCTGTCAGGGTTTGAACCTAATATTGATATTAAAATCATCTATACCGGATTAAGGCCGGGTGAAAAACTCTATGAGGAACTGTTGAGCGACAATGCAAAAACACTGCCTACCCATAATGAAAAGATTATGATCTCTAAAGATCCTACAATGGAATTTATAGAAATAGAGAGCCTGACCAACCTCATTACAGAAGCTTCCGTAATGAAAGATAAAGTAGAAGTGGTAAAGATTCTGAAGTCCATTGTTCCTGAATTCAGAAGCAATAATTCGATCTATGAGATTTTGGATAAATAAAAAAATATAAATGTATATTTGTACAATTTTTAAGATATGAAGGGTAAAGTTTTAACTATATTTTGCGCATTGGTACTGGTTTCCTGTAAAACCAACCAGAAAACTCACAATGATCTGAACTATATGCAGAATATAGAAAATGTAGCAATAGAGTCATCTGCAAAAAACTCCAATTCCACCATTCAGGTTGGAGACCAGCTGGTAATTCTTATTACGGCAAAAGATATGGATGTGGTAAAACCATTCAATCAGAATTATTCGTCATCAGAGATGATTCAGAGCAACATTACTGCCGGAGGAAATACACCGAACCAGGGAATGACTTCAATAGCAGGCCCTACTTATATTGTAGATTCCAATTCAAATATCGACTTTCCGATTCTGGGAGCCATCAATACAACCGGAAAAACTTTAATAGACCTAAAGGCTGAACTTAAGGAGAGAATGGAAAAATATGTCATTAATCCGACAGTAAATATCAGGCTGGCCAACTTTAAAGTAACCGTTCTTGGAGAAGTAAACAGACAGGGGGATTATACCATTGCCAATGGCCAGGGAACAATTTGGAACGCTTTAGGTCTGGCAGGAGATCTTACCATGTATGGAAAAAGAGAAGATGTTCTGGTAATAAGAACAGAAAACGGTACTGTTACTCACGGGAAAGTAAACCTGCAGGATGCTAACCTTATCAATTCTCCATTTTATAATCTTAAACAGGGAGATGCCATTATTGTGCCTGCCAACAACACCAAAGATATACAGTCAAAACAAAACCCGAATACCACTCTGTATTTAACGGCGGCATCTATCGCAATTACAGCAGCAGCAGTAGTTGTAAGCCTGATCAAAAAATAAAAACTAACATGAAACTTTTTGCCAAAGTTGCAATCAATAATATCAATAAAAAATAATGAAGTCTTATAAAATAGCAATTATTGGTCAGGGATATGTAGGTCTTCCATTGGCACTCGAATTTGCAGATCAGTTCCCGGTACTGGGTTTTGATATCAATTCGGAGAGAATTAAACAGCTTAATGAAGGCTTTGATATTACCTGTGAAGCTGATAGCGGGAAACTTACCGGAAAGCTGAATGCCTATAAGACATCATCCGGAAAAACCGGGTATAAAGCCACTGACGACCTGGCTGAAATATCAGATTCCAATATCTATATTGTAACTGTTCCTACGCCTATCGATCAATATAATGCTCCCGATCTTAAACCACTGCTTTCCGCATCAAAAATGCTGGGCGGAATTATAAAAAAAGGAGATATCGTCATTTATGAATCTACGGTTTTCCCTGGTTGTACGGAAGAAGAATGCGTACCTGTACTAGAACAGTACTCCAGTCTGAAATTCAACGAAGATTTTTTCGTAGGCTATTCTCCTGAAAGAATCAATCCCGGAGATAAAATCAATACCCTGACTTCCGTAATGAAGGTAACCTCCGGTTCTACCCCTGAAATTGCGACAGAAGTTGATAACTTATACAAAAAAATAATTACCGCAGGAACACACCTTGCTCCGAATATTAAAGTTGCAGAAGCTTCAAAAGCCATAGAAAATGCACAGAGAGATGTTAATATTTCATTTGTAAATGAACTCGCTCTGATATTCGACAGAATAGGAATTGATACCACTGATGTATTAGAGGCTGCCGGTACAAAATACAACTTCCTGAAATACAAACCGGGGCTGGTAGGCGGTCACTGCATATCTGTGGATCCCTATTACCTGGCTCATAAAGCAGAACAGCTGGGGTATCATCCGGATGTCATTTTATCCGGTCGCCGTGTCAACGATTCTATTGCCAAATTTATTGCTTCCAAAGTAGTAAAACTATTGATTGCAAAGGGAGGAATAATCAAAAACTCCAGAGCACTGATTCTGGGAGTTACTTTTAAAGAAAACTGCCCGGATATCCGGAATACAAAAGTTTTCGATATATACAGAGAACTTCTTGATTATGGCATTGAGGTAGAACTTTACGACCCGTGGGCCAACAGTGACGAAGTGAAAAAAGAATATGGGATTAATCTACTGAATGATCTGAGTAATCGTACCCCATACGATTCAATTATTATTGCTGTTTCTCATAAAGAATTCCTTACCATGAATCTGGAAAATTTAAAGAATGAAAATACAATAGTATTTGACACCAAATCATGCCTAGACCGAAATATGGTGGATGCCAGATTATAATTTAAAATAAATTATCTTTACATCAATTGCTATTTTCATATCCATAATACAATATTATTTTAAATGAATAATTCAACAACAGACGAATCATTAAATAAAGAAATCAATATACGGGAAACCATTAAACCTTACTTTAAATACTGGGTATGGTTTATCATTATGCCCGTTATTACCCTGTTTCTTGCTTATGTCTATTTAAAATTTACAACTCCCGTTTTCAATATAAAGTCAACAGTTCTTATTAAAGATGCCAAAAGTACACCTTCAGTTGGAGGAGATTTTTCGGTTTTGCAGGATCTTTCCGGATTGAAGGGAATGGGTACCAACAGTATCGAAAATGAAATAGAAATTTTCAGATCCAAAAAACTGATTCAGGATGTGGTGAATACCCTGAATCTTCAGACCACCATCTTTGCCAAGCAGGGAGTGAAAGTAGTAGAATTATATAATGATACAGCTCCTTTTGAGATCAGGGTAATTAATGAAAAACCATTTGTAGATCTTCCTAATGAACCGTTTCATATCAAGCTTTCACAAAACAGTTTTACCTTAAAATCGGAAGAACTGCACAAAGATATTACCTCCGAATACGGTAAAACCATCAGTCTGCCGTATGCTAATATCATGATTGTAAAGAACCCGAAGTTCAACAAAGCAAAAGCAGGTAAGCTTGAAGACTTTACATTCAGCTATTCCAATAAAGAAGGAACCGTAAACAGACTTCAGAAAATACTGGCCGTAAGTCTGGTCAATAAAGATGCAACCGTTATCGGCCTGTCTATGAACTATCAGAATACAGATAAAGCCAAAGACATCCTTAATAACCTGGTAAAGGTTTACAATAATGACGCAATAAAAGATAAGAACTCAGAGTCTGAGATTACACGCCGGTTTATTGATGAGAGAATCAATATCATTGCCAACGATTTAGGTGAGGTGGAAAACCGTAAAGAACGATTTAAAAGCTCCAATCAGATCACGGATCTTGCCACTGAAGCCAAAATAGGACTGGAAAGTTCAGCCGAAGCCCGTGCAAAACAGATTGAGGTAGACTCTCAGCTGGATCTTACCAATGCCCTGATCGGATTTATGACCAAGCAGGGGAACGGGCAGGTACTTCCTACCAATGTAGGCCTTCAGAGCCAGGAAGCGGCCAATGGGATCGCAACATACAACCAGCTGGTGATCGAGCGTAACAGATTGCTGGAAAATGCAACCCCTCAGAACCCATTGGTGATAGACCTGAATAATCAGATCTCCGCCATGCGGTCTTCCGTGATGGAAAGCCTTAATAAAAGCAGAACAGGACTTCAGTTTGCTAAAAACCAATATCTTTCGGAACAAAATAAAGTATCTTCAAGAATACAGAAGATCCCTACTCAGGAAAAACTTTTCAGAGATATAGAAAGACAGCAGCAGATCAAAGAAAGCCTGTACCTTCTGTTGCTTCAGAAAAGAGAAGAAACTGCTATCTCATTAGCCGTAACTGCGGATAAAGCAAGAATTGTTGATTATGCCTACGCTTCACCAAAGCCGGTAGCGCCTAAGAAGATGATGGTGTTCCTCGGAGCTCTTGTATGTGGATTATTACTGCCATTCCTGATCATTTATTTTAGAGAATTACTAAACAATAAAGTTAAAACAAAACACGATCTTGAAACACTGGCTGATGAAAAACCGGTTATCGGCGAAATTCCAAGACTGGTAAAAGGACAGCCTGAGCTGATACAGATGAATGACCTGTCTCCAATGGCAGAAGCATTCAGAATCCTGATCACGAATATGAATTTCATGCTTCCTAAAAAGAAGGCTAAGGTGGTATTTGTTACCTCTACGGTAAAAGGAGAAGGAAAAACCTTTATATCGGTTAATTTAGCGTTGGCTATGGCCACACCGAATAAGAAGGTAATCATCATCGGATCCGATATCAGAAATCCTCAGCTGCAGAGATACAATCCTGCAAGAAAAGGACTGAGAGGGCTTACAGAGTTTTTATATGACAGCCAGACCTCACTGCAGGATATTATTCATGTCTCTACATTTAATCCTTATCTGGATGTAATCTATTCAGGAAGTATTCCGCCAAACCCTACTGAGCTTTTAACTAACGGCCGATACGAAATACTACTGGAACAGCTGAAAACCCAGTATGACTATATCATCCTGGATACAGCTCCGCTGATGCTGGTAACAGATACATTCCTGTTCGCGGAAATGGCCGATGCTACCCTTTACGTAACACGTTCTCAGTATACAGAAAAAGCACTCGTTGAATTTGCCAACAGCAATATTGAAAGCGGAAAAATCAAAAATGTCGGATTTGTTCTGAACGATGTAGACCGAGATTATTTTGGTTATGGTAATAAATACGGCTACGGATACGCTGCTGAAGAAAAAAGCTGGTTCGATAGATTAAAAGACCGGTTTTAAACTCTGAAGCTGGCAGCAGTTCCAAAATAATAACGGAAAAAACTATAAACATAGATTACTTAATATTCTGATAACCGGCTATTAAGTAATCTATATTTGTAAAGAAACACTTTTATTTAGAATAGAAATATAAAGCGGAAAACATTTTAATAATTTTTAAGACAGATCTATCACTCTTTGTTAATCAAACAGAACACATTGAAGAATAAAATAAATAATATACTGGCTTTACCACATATTCAGAGGTTTGTTAAAAGTGCTTCGTGGTCTTTGATCGGGACAGTATCCGGTAAGACTTTAATGCTGGTCGCTTTTATCATTGTAGCCAGGATTATCGGGAAAGAAGAATATGGTAAAATAGGGGTATTGCGCTCTACCATTACCATGTTTATGGTTTTTTCCAGTATGGGAATGGGGCTTACCGCGGCACGCTATGTGGCGTATTACAGGAACAGTAACAGAGAAAAAGCGTATCAGATCCATAAGGCTTCTAATCAGGTAGCCTTAATTTTCGGACTGGTCATATCAGTTGTTGTTCTTCTTTTTAACAGGCAGATCTCCGATTCATCCTTTGGTTCACCGGAATTATCATACTCATTGAAACTGACGGTTATCGCCCTCTTCTTCAGTACGATTTCCAGCGCACAGAGCGGAACTTTAACCGGATTTGAGGATTTCAAAAGATTAGGAATCAATAATTTAATTTACGGTGTCGCCCAGTTTTTTTTAATCATACTCGGAGCCTATTTCTGGGGAGCAGACGGAGTCATTATTTTTCTGGGAATTTCAGCGGCTATATTCGTAGGGCTTAATCAGATTTCCATCAACAGGCATTTTGGTTCCGTATTTAAAAATATCAAAGCATTCACCCCGGAAATAAAAAATATTTTTATAAAATTCTCTCTTCCCGCCATGTTGTCAACCTTTGTAGCAATGCCTGTCATATGGCTGGGCAAAGCTTTACTGGTAAGAACCAACGGATTTGGAGAAATGGCTATTTTCGATGTTTCGGAACAATGGTATCTGATGGTGCTGTTTATTCCCAATTCAATAGGAGCGATTATTTTACCGATGCTTTCCAATACCTTATCAGAAGACTCCGGAACACAGTATAATAAACTGCTGAAGCTGAATCTTTTAGTAAACTGTGTTGTAGTAACTGTTTTAACGCTGATTATTATAGTTCTGGCACCGTTTATCCTTAAACTGTACGGAAGCAGTTTTACCAGCTATCTTCCGCTACGGATTCTGCTTGTGGCTGCCATACTTCAGACGATTAACAGTGTATTGGGGCAGGTTATAGCCAGTAAAGCCAAAATGTGGCTCGGATTTGGTGTAAATCTGTTCTGGGGAATCTGTTTTCTTACAATAGCTTATATATTTGTAGAATATATGCATCTGGGTGCGTTGGGATTAAGTTATGCATTTTTGCTGAGCTACCTCATCCATTCAGTTGTACAGGGGGTTATCACCTTTAAAATTATAATTTAATATGAAAAAAGTTCTTATCGTATTCGGTACGCGTCCGGAAGCAATAAAAATGGCACCGCTGGTCAATAAATTCCAGCAGTACCGCGATACCTTTGAAACTTCTGTTTGTGTTACCGGGCAACACCGGGAAATGCTTGACCAGGTATTGAGATTATTCGAAATCGTGCCGGATTTTGATCTTTCCATTATGAAAGAAGGACAGGATTTATATGACGTAACGTCCACTGTGCTGGTTAAAATGCGTGATGTACTTAGTGAAGTAAAGCCGGATGTGGTTCTTGTACACGGAGATACAACCACTTCTATGGCCGTTGCACTGGCTTCTTTCTATCAGAAAATACCCGTAGCTCACGTAGAAGCCGGTTTAAGAACTCATAATATTTACAGCCCGTGGCCTGAAGAGATCAACCGACAGTTGACCGGAAGGATTGCAGAATATCATTTTGCACCCACCCAGCTTAGCCGCCGGAACCTTCTGAATGAAAATGTGTCGGATGATAACATTGCAATAACAGGAAATACGGTGATTGATGCACTGCAGTGGGTGGTTCAGAAAATAGAAAACAACAGGCAGCTGTCAGCGGAAATCGGTGAAATGCTGAATAACTTAGGCTATGATTATCTTCGTCTGAAAGACGGTAAACGCCTCGTTCTGATTACAGGCCACCGCCGTGAAAACTTCGGCGAAGGATTTATCAATATCTGTAAGGCATTAAAAGCTTTGGCCAATCTGTATCCTTCAGTGGATTTTATTTATCCGATGCACCTAAACCCCAATGTCAGAAAGCCTATTAACGAGGTTTTTGGAGAAGACAAACCGGACAATATATTTTTCATTGAACCTCTGGACTACCTGCCCTTTATCTATCTGATGAAGCAGAGCTATCTGGTCCTTACAGACAGCGGGGGAATCCAGGAAGAAGCGCCGGGGTTAGGAAAACCTGTTCTGGTAATGCGGGACAATACCGAACGTCCGGAAGCTGTGGAAGCAGGTACCGTTCAGCTTGTAGGAACACAGTATGATAAGATTGTTAAAGGAGTTTCCCAGCTATTGGATGATGAGAATCACTACAACTCTATGTCAAAGGCCAATAATCCGTATGGTGACGGTAAATCCAGCGACAGGATCATAGAATTTCTTCTTAAAAAACTAAAAAATTAATAATGACATTTGCAGGATATTTTGCAATATTTTTCTTGCTGGCAACGGTTGTAAACAAAGGATTTAAAGCAATTACCGATCCTTTTTTTTGCATGAATATGATATTCCTGTTCTTTTTCGGAATAAAACAGGACCTGGAACTTGATGAAAATCAGGAACTCTTGCTGTTGCTTTCATTTATTATTTTCATGACAACAGTTTTTATCGTCCGGAGAAGACCGCATAAAAAGATCGTTAATTTTATTAATAACAAGAATGCAGCCTTTCATAAATTTGCAATAAAACCCCTGCTGCCCAGGCAGCAGTTCTATCTGTTTCTGATCGTACTGCTGTATGTTGTTCTGGATTTTTCATTCAATACATGGCTCTACGGGTCATTTGATAAGGCGGCTACGCGGTTTTATTCCAGGTTGCCGGAGAAAGAAGATGTGCCCTCATTCCTTACCATTATTCTTTTTTCGTTATACTCGCTGTCGTCCCTTATACTGTTCGTTTTAAGTTATAATAACGCAAGATTTAAAACCTCTTCTTTATACCTCAACCTCAGCTTTTTTGCCTTAGCACTTGCTGCCTTTCCAAGAGGAACAAGAGGGGCCATTATCTCATTGCTGATTATTATTATTCTGGCCAATATCATTGTAAGCATCCGGAATAATAGTTTTGGTTTTAAAAAATTATTTCTCAATATAAAGTTTCTGTTCCCGGCGGGTATTGTCTTACTGATGTTCTTGGCGTTATCGTCAATACGGAACAAAAGAATTGATAACCTTGAAATGCTTCAGACCACCATTTCTGAGATGGATTTTTCACAGTCTCAGAAAGAATACAATTCCGTGGAGGGAGATCTGCTATTAACGGATTACAACAAATGTATAGATACTTTCGGCTCAACCGTTGATTTTTTACCTCTTGATTATACTTTAAGAGCCGTACTCTTCAATCCCATCCCACGAAGTTTATGGAAAGATAAGCCTGTTGGTTTCGGGGTCGCTTTAACGGAAGTGAAATTCGGAGGACAGAATTTTGATTATCAGCATCTGGCAGAACACAAATGGTCGAATGCAGCAGGGGTAGCCGGAGAAGGCTGGGCAAACGGGGGAATCCTGGGCCTTATTTTATATTCTTTGCTGATGGGACTGTATGCAGGATTACTCACAAAGGTTGTGGATACCTTTTTATTATCCGACAATTATGTGTCATTACTGATTGCGCTTTTGTGTTTCCTGGGATCCCTGCTTACCATTAGGGGAGATATTCTGGCCGGGATTACACAGGGGCTTTATCCTATACTTTTTTTCCTAGTCATCCTGTTTATACTTCAGCCGTTCGTAAAATACAGATTCAGATTCAGATAAATGAGAAGAGGCTATTTCTTTATAGAATAGATCCTGAAACATAAAAATGACAAAAGAATACATATGAAAAAGGTTTTAATCATTCACAAAAATACGATCGAAAATGAACCGCCTACTCAGATGGTTATTCAGCATCTGGTAGATCTGGGCGTTTCTGTTAAACTGGTAACATTAGGCGTAAATGATTATTGGAAGAAGGATTTTGAAAATAAAGGCGTTGAATTTAAAGATTTGGGACTCGGTTCTTTTGTTACTCTGAAGAAAAGATCTTTAACACAAAAATTAGGAACCTGGCTGAAATACAGAAAAGAAGTTCTGAAAGAACTGTCCCTGCCTGAAAATAAAGACAGCATCGTATGGTTTGTAGACGCAGACAGTATGGCTCCATTACTTTTCAGTAATATTTTCAGTCAGATCAAATATGTAATGCATATCCTGGAGATGTATGACCATTCATCATTCTACCGGTATGTCCTGAATAAATATATTCCGGCTTCAAAAAGGCTGATTGTCTGTGAAGAAAACAGAGCGGCCATTTTCAACCTGTGGTTTAAGCCTCCGCAATATCCTGTCGTTCTTCCTAATAAACCTTATAAACTGCTGGATAATAAAGCATCAGGACAGTTTCTGAAAGACAATTATCCCGATCTGTATGACAGCCTGATAAAAAGCAACCGTAAAATAATACTCTACCAGGGACTGATTTCCCCGGAAAGAGACCTTACCTTTATTCTTAAAGCGGTAAACGAACTCGGAGATGACTTTATTCCGGTAATTATGGGACGTGATTTTGGGATGCTGGACCATTACAAAAAGATATGCCCGCGTCTGGTACATATATCCTTTATCCCTTCGCCACAGCATTTGTATATCACTTCACTGGCAAGAATCGGGATCCTGATGTATGATCCTATCTCGCTGAACCAGATCTTCTGTGCCCCCAATAAAATTTTTGAATATTCAGGATATGGCGTGCCCATGATCGGTAACAACATTCCCGGACTGTCTGTTCCGTTTCAGAAATTCAGTTGTGGCAAGATCTTTGGTACTAGCAATGATACCGCAGAGATAAAACAGATCATTCTTGATATTGATCAGAACTTTGATCAGTATTCCAGGAATTCCCATGTTCTGTTTAATGCGGTAGACAATAAAACAATTATTAAATCAGTTTTGGAAGAATTTTAAAGGCTTTCCCTATCACCACACCAGATGAATTTAATTATTAACACAACCACATTAAGCGGGACCGGAGTTACACAGGTAGCTGTTTCATTTATTTATGAATGTATTGCCTTTCCAGAAAACACCTATCACGTTTTTTTAGGTCAGGCCGTTTCAAAGGAAATTAATGTAAAAGACTTTCCGGATAATTTTCACTTCTATGAATTTGAAGGTCATCCCATCTACGGATTAAAAGGCTGGTCGATCAGAAAAAGGCTCAGACAGCTGGAAAATGAGATCAGTCCTGATGTGATGTTCACGGTTTTCGGACCTGCATGCTGGACACCCAAAACTAAAAATATTTCTGGATTTGCCAAGTCGGATCTCGTTTATCCGGAGTCTCCTCTGTTTAAAAAAATACCGTTTAAAAATGTATTACAGATAAAATTCACCAAAATCATGCACCGTTTCTTCCTGAAAAGAAATGGAAAGTATTTTGTCTGTGAAACTGAAGATATGTCCGAAAGACTCTCCGGGTTTTTAAAGGTTGACCGGTCAAAAGTCTTTACCGTAAGCAATACATACAATAAATATTTTGAAACAGAAAGTGCTTTGGGAAATAAGAAGCTGTTGCCGGAACCGGGAGAAAATGAATACAGGTTCTTGACTTTAGCCTCTTTTCAGATCCATAAAAACCTTACGGTACTGAATGAAGTAATCCCTATTCTGAATAAAAAAGATCTCCCAAAGGATTTTAAATTTATCCTTACAGTTGATCCTGCCATATACGAACAGAACTTTACTGAAGAAGCCAGGAAAAGGATAATCAATCTGGGAAGAATAGAAGTAAAGGATTGTCCGCAGTTATATTCAGAATCTGATGCTCTCTTTTTACCAACACTCATTGAGGCTTTTTCTGCGAATTATCCGGAGGCTATGAAAATGGAAATTCCGGTTGTGACATCAAACTACTCATTTGCTACAACCATCTGTGAAAATGCAGCCCTTTATTTTGACCCTCTCGATCCGGAAGATATTGCATCAAAATTAATACAAATAGCTAGTGATGAAAAACTCTCCGAACAACTGGTTGAAAATGGAAAAGAAAGACTGAAGGTTTTTGGAAATGCCAGAACAAGAGCCCAAAGATATCTGGAGGTATTTAAATCCCTGTAAATTGTCAATGAATAAAGACATTTTCGTCTTTACCTGAATACTTATTATTATTTTAACATACATCGAAGTTTTATTTTTTATTTTGGTAATGATAAATCTCTGGTTTGATTTATCAGAATGTCAACAAAAGGAATAATATTTTTGATTAATTTTATCAAAAGAATTTTAAAAAAAATAAGCATGAAAAGAAATGAATATGCTGACCTGATCGTAAAAAAGTTAGCCGAAAAAAAAGAAGAATACAAGAAAGAATTTAATTTACCGGATCGTATCAATTCATGTGTTATAGACGATCTGTTGCCGGAAGATGTAGCGAAAGAAATTTATGATGCCTTTCCTACACCGGAAGAAATGACGACATATAAATCTTTGAGAGAAAATAAAAGAATTGCAGCACAAATGGATTTATACAATCCGCTGCTGGAAGAAATTGTATTTGCTTTCCAGGACCAACGAGTAATTGATATCGTTGAAGAAATTACAGGACTTAAAGAAATGACACCCGATTCCAATTTATACGCAGGAGGAATCAGTCTGATGGCTAAAGGAAATTTCCTTAACCCGCACCTGGATAATTCGCATGATAACGACCGCGAAAATTACAGAGTTCTTAATCTGTTATATTACGTAACACCGGATTGGGATGTGAAAAACGGAGGAAATCTGGAACTGTGGGATAACGGTATGGATCATCCGCAAAGAACCATTCATTCAAAGTTCAACCGTCTGGCTTTAATGATTACCAATAAAACATCAATCCATTCTGTAAGTAAAGTGATTGTTGATCATAAAAGATGTTGTGTGTCAAATTATTATTTCTCGCAGAAACCGGCTGAAAAAGAAGAATATTTCCATGTAACTTCATTCTATGGAAGACCGGAAGAGCCTGTTAAAAATGTTCTGCTGAGAGCTGATGCCCTGCTGCGCCAGACTGTTCGCAGTGTAACAGGAAAGCGTATTGTAAAGACACAGCACATTTACAAGAAAAAAGATGATAATGAAAATAAAGATTAATCAGTCTCTTGTACTCCTGAATGATTAATTGTAAGTATTTAAAGCCATAGAAAAGTAGCTTTGAAGTTTTCATCTTAAAAACTCAAATCAAATCTGTTAGAATTTTTTAATGGATTTGATTTTGTTATATCCAGGTAACCCATATTATTTGAAGAATAAATAACTTATGCCCAAAATACAGAAGGGAAAAGTAGATTGAAAAATCTGGAAATACTTGGATGTATTTAAATCTATTTAATTTTAAACCAGTTAAATGTTTGTAACCGCCAGCATAGTTTGCTACAGAAATGACCGGAAAATCCTTCTGGAAGCTATTGACAGTTTCCTCAATTCAGAAACAGATTTTCCCCTGTTTTTATACCTGGTAGACAATTCTCCCACGGATGAGCTGAAGACCATTACCAGCCATCCGAATGTGGAATATATTTTTAATCCTTCCAATCCGGGATTTGGTGCAGCACATAATATTGCGATCAAAAAAGCAATGGAGAAAAACAGCCGGTATCATTTGGTACTTAATCCTGATGCTTACTTTGATGAGAAAACCCTGCAAAAACTTGTCGATTACCTGAAAAACAATCCTGAAATAGGAAATATAATGCCTAAGGTGCTTTATCCTGACGGAAAAATACAGCGTCTGTGTAAATTATTACCCACCCCTTACGACTGGATCGGGCGAAGATTCAACCCTTTCAAAGGAATGGTTGAAAAAAGAAATGAAATCTTTGAAATGAGATTTACCGGCTACGATAAAGTGATGGATGTTCCTTATCTTTCAGGATGCTTTATGTTTTTAAAACTTGATGCCTTACACCAGATCGGACTTTTTGACGAAGGGATCTTTATGTACGGAGAAGAAACAGACCTGTGCAGAAGGCTGATAAGCGGAGGGTACAGAACCGTTTACTATCCCGAAGTTCATATCTATCACCATTTTGAAAAAGGTTCCCATAAATCCTGGAGACTTACAAAAATCGGAATGCAGTCTGCCATTTATTATTTTAACAAATGGGGGTGGTTCTTTGACAGCGGCAGAAAGAAAATCAATAAAGAAACCCTTAAAGCTCTGGGTAAATGAAAATAGCTGTTTTTGGAAGTTCCGGCTTTATCGGCAAAAATCTGGTAAGCGCTTTACAGCAGGATTTTAGTGTCCGGGAAATTTCTTTACGGAATCCTGAATGGGAAAAAAATCTGGATAAAGAAACAGAGGTTTTTATTAATCTTGTAGGAAAAGCACATGATCATCAGGGCACTGCAACTGAAAAAGATTATTATTTTGCCAATGTAGAACTGGCTAAGAACCTCTTTGATGCTTTCATAAAATCAGATGCCGAACTGTTTATTCATATCAGTTCACTGGCCGCACTGGAAGAATTTGAATCCGCTAAACCATTAGTGGAAACAGACTCCTGTCATCCTGTTTCACTTTACGGGAAAAGTAAAAGAGAAGCCGAAGAGTGGCTGTTGAAACAGACCTTACCGGATGATAAGAAGCTTATTATCATTCGTCCGCCAATGGTTCACGGGCCGGGAGATAAAGGAAACTTAGGACTGCTGTATAAGATCATTTCAAAAGGAATTCCCTATCCGCTGGCTTCGTTCAACAATGAAAGATCGTTTATCTCTATCGGTAACTTTATCTTTTATATAAAGCAGATCATTCTGAAATACCATAATTTAAGCAATGGTATTTATCATATTGCAGATGATGAAACTGTTGCCACCGGCGAAATTATTGAAGTCATAAAAAAAGTGGAAAATCTGAAGATTCCCAATATCAGCCTTCCGAAATTTCTGGTGAAAGGAATTGCAAAATGTGGAGATTTCCTGCCGCTTCCTTTAAATACAAAAAAATTAAAAAAACTCACCAATAACCTGCTTGTATCCAATCAGAAGATAAAAACGGCCTTACAGATTGATCAATTGCCTTCAACAGCAAAAGAAGGTTTAGAACTTACTATTAAAAGTTTCAAAAAATAATGGAATATATACTCGTCACTCTGATATTATTTATTTCAATTCTGATCTATTTCAGAATAGCCGATAAATACAATATCATAGATAAACCCAATCACAGAAGTGCCCATACGCAGATTACCCTAAGAGGCGGAGGGATTATTTTTCCCGTGGCATTCATTGTTTTTACTCTGTTCAACTTCAATTCAGCCGTTGAAAACTACTGGTCATTCGGTCTTGGGCTTCTTGCCATATGTACCATAAGTTTTATTGATGACATCCGTACTCTTTCCAATAAGATAAGACTGGCTGTTCATCTGATTTCAGTTGTCCTGCTGCTGTATTTCACAGGTGCCTTTACTTTAATGCCTTTCTGGGTGTGGCCGATACTGTTTATCCTTATCATCGGTACCCTGAATGCCTACAATTTTATGGATGGAATCAACGGAATGACCGGAATGTACAGTCTGGTTACACTGGCTTCCTTAGCCTACATCAACCAGGAGGTCATCCAGTTTACAGATCGCGATTTTATCCTGTATCCTGTACTGGCATGTCTGGTATTTCTGTTCTTTAATTTCAGGAAAAAAGCCAAATGTTTTGCCGGTGATGTAGGAAGTATGGGAATCGGTTTCTGGGTGATAGGACTGATTACCCTGCTGATCATGAGAACCGGGGAATATAAATTTATCCTGCTGCTGGCCATCTACGGAATGGAAGTGGTTTTAACGATTATTGAAAGAATCCTCTTAAAAGAAAATATTTTTGAAGCGCACAGAAGACATCTCTACCAGCTTTTTGCGAATGAGAAAAAAGTTTCCCATTTGGTGATAAGCACTGTATATGCTCTGGCTCAGCTAGTGGTTAATTTATTTTTAATTCATTCACAATTTCCGCTTTGGACGGTTATTTTGATTATATTTATCCCGGCAGGAGCACTCTATCTGGGATTAAAATGGAGCCTGAAAAAAGAATATAATTTATAGATATAAAAAATGAAAATAAAAGAAACTCCCTTAAAAGATTGTTACATTATTGAACCTACGGTTTTTGAAGACGAAAGAGGTTATTTCTTTGAAAAATATAACGAAAAAAGATTTGAAGAACTGACGGGAATGAACGGTCATTTTGTTCAGGATAATATTTCAAAATCCTCTTATGGAGTGCTGAGAGGTCTGCATTTGCAGAAAGGAGAACATGCCCAGGCTAAACTGGTATCCTGCCTTGAAGGAAAAGTTTTTGATGTAGCCGTGGATCTTCGCAGGGAATCTCCTACATTCGGGAAGTGGTTCGGAATAGAGCTTACCCCTGAAAATAAACTTCAACTGTATGTTCCGAGAGGCTTTGCCCACGGTTTCTCGGTATTAAGCGAAACCGCCATCTTCTCTTACAAATGTGATAATTTCTATCATAAAGAATCGGAAGGAAGTGTCATCTGGAACGATCCGGAACTGAATATCGACTGGAAATTACCTTCAGATGCAGTACAGCTTTCTGAAAAAGATAAAACTTTACCACTGTTCGCGGAAGGTAACTTCTAGATATAGTATTGAAAACCATCTTTGTGAGGTGGTTTTTATTTTTTAATCCATACTCTTTTAATATTTCGTATCTTTGCACACTCAAAATCAAAAAGATGCGCACAAAATCTGTAGGGAAGAAGAAAATCAATGTGGTTACACTTGGATGTTCCAAGAATGTATATGATTCTGAAGTTTTAATGAGCCAGCTGAAAGCCAACGGGAAAGAAGTGGTACATGAAGACCGCGGAGATATCGTGGTGATCAACACATGTGGTTTTATCGATAATGCAAAAGAAGAATCCATCAATACCATTCTTGATTATGTGGAGGCCAAAAACAGAGGAGAAGTAGAAAAGGTTTTTGTGACAGGGTGTCTTTCCGAAAGATACAAACCGGATCTGGTAAGGGAAATTCCTGATGTAGACCAGTATTTCGGAACAAGGGATCTTCCTGTACTGCTTAAGCATCTTGGAGCAGATTACAAACATGAGCTGGTAGGAGAGAGGCTTACCACCACTCCGAAACATTACGCTTACCTTAAAATTTCAGAAGGTTGTGACAGACCGTGTTCATTCTGTGCCATTCCTCTGATGAGGGGCGGCCACGTTTCCACACCGATAGAAAAACTCGTGACAGAAGCTCAGAAACTGGCTAAAAAAGGAACGAAAGAACTGATTCTTATTGCTCAGGATCTTACCTATTACGGTCTGGATATCTACAAAAAACGGGCACTGGGGGATCTTCTGAAAGAACTCGTGAAAGTAGAAGGTATCGAATGGATCCGTCTGCATTATGCTTTCCCTAGCGGATTCCCGGAAGATGTGCTGGATATTATCCGTGAAGAGCCTAAAGTATGCAACTATATAGATATTCCTCTTCAGCATATCAATTCCGATCTTTTAAAATCCATGAAAAGAGGAACCACCCACGAGAAAACCGATGCTCTTTTGGCAAAATTCAGAGAAAAAGTTCCGGATATGGCCATCAGAACCACTTTAATTGTAGGGTATCCGGGAGAAACCGAAGAAAGATTCCAGGAGCTGAAAGATTGGGTTAAAGAGCAGAAATTCGACAGATTAGGCTGCTTCACCTATTCCCATGAAGAAAATACCGGAGCTTATGTGCTGGAAGATGATATTCCGCAGGAAGTAAAAGAAGCCCGCGTTGAAGAAATCATGGAACTGCAGTCGCAGATTTCCTGGGAAAAAAACCAGGAAAA
The DNA here is from genome assembly GCA_002439165.1 of Chryseobacterium indologenes. Lineage (GTDB taxonomy): Bacteria > Bacteroidota > Bacteroidia > Flavobacteriales > Weeksellaceae > Chryseobacterium > Chryseobacterium indologenes_E. Next base: position 72,473 of record DJTE01000023.1, on the reverse strand, counting down.
AGTAGGAAAAACTTTCCGATGTATTTTTGACAGAAAAGAAGGTAATTATTTCATTGGAAGAACAGAATATGATTCACCTGATGTAGACAATACAGTTCTGGTACCTGCAGAAGAAACCTACATTTCCATTGGAGAATTTGCTATGGTAAAAATAACTTCTGCGGAAGAGTTTGATCTTTATGGTGAATTAATTTAATCAATTCTTAAAGAAAAATTTAAAAAATTAATAAATCGTTCAATAAATTACAGGATTAATAAAATTTAACACACCTGAATTTATACTTAATTTTTGTAATTTATTGATTGTTATACTGTTGTGTTGGTTTTGAATAGGTGTAGTCTATTTTTTTTCTATAAAATGTATAAATTATAAAATTATATCTTAAATTTGCACAATAAGCAATGTTTTAAAATCAAATGCTTTCATACGGCAACCCATGATATAGGTTAATAAACAGTGAGTTATCAGGTGTTTTGTAATCTGAAATTTGGGCGCAAGTTGGGATACATTTTCCATTTGGAAATATTGGTGAAAAAATAATGTAATTAAAATCTTTAAAAACTTATGAAAAAATTTTTATTAACAGCGACAATGCTCGTTTGCCTTTCGGCATTTTCCCAAGCACAGCAAGGACGTGTAGGTATTAATACTACCGCACCTGCGTCAACACTGGATGTAGTAGCCAATACTACCGATAATGCAAGACCTGACGCTTTACTCGTTCCCCGAATGACTGCTGCGGAGCTGACTTCGAAAGATGATACAGCAGGTACTTACGGTTCGGCTCAAAACGGAGCAATTGTTTACATTACTTCCGGAACAGGATCTGGTGCGAGAAAAGCAAAAATTACCGGTCCGGGATTCTATTATTTCGATGCTACTATTCCTGCTTCCCCTGAATGGAAGCCTATCGGTGGTGGAGCTGTTGTCCCGACAGGTAGAACAGTGAGAACTCAGACAGGTTCTGCAATCTCTGATGCTGACTTAGGTAATGCTATTGTAGTAACCAGCAATACTACATTTGATCTTTCTACCCTTACAAAGACAAATGGAAAAAGTATTATGTTTATCAATGCTGTGTCTGATGGCACCGGATTTAGTGTAACCGGAATCCATTCTACATCTGCAGGAGCTCCTCTTGGTAACGGAGTTGCTATGGAGTATATTTGTGATGGAACTAACTGGTATAGCTTAAATTCATTATAATTAATTTAAATAAGGACACATTATGAAACTATATATTAAAACGATCTTGTTCTCAGCAGTGGTTGCATCTGCAAGTTCTTTTGCTCAGATTAAATCCAATAACGTAATAAGCAATACGATTCCGGGACAATCTGCATTCCTTGATGCATCTGCCCCATTGTTTAACGGCTCTACAAGTAACGGTAAAGGAATTGTTTTCCCAAGAACAAACCTTACCACTTTTGTATTTACTACCCAAACAACAAATGCAGGAGTTTTCCCTACTGCTTATGATGGTATGATTGTATTTAACTCTACTGCCGGTAATACACCTGCTACCGGTTCCGGTGTAGGAGGACAGGCTGTTACCCCTGGATATTATTATTTCTCTAATCCTACGGGGGGGGCAGCTAATGGATATGCTACCTCAACAGGAAGATGGCTTCCAATAGGAGAGTCTTCTAAAGTAAATATTACAAGTGCTGAAACTTTAACTAATACTTCAATTGCTTCAGCTCCCATATATGCAAGAAAAGGTACGTTTAATGCCAGTGGATCATCAACAGCGCCAACTTTCCCTTCAGGAGCTATTGTAATTCCTTCTAGCGGAAGTTTATACAGAATAACTATTTTCCAGGCAGGAACCAATAACGTTTATGCAAACAGCGTTTTTTCTTATGACAAAGCTACCGGAAACTTCATTACAGGATCTCCTAGTATTTCTGTAGTATATCCTTCAGGAAATTATGATTATATTGTAGAGTACACAAAATAATCAGCATTAATAAATATATAAAACCAGTGAGATTCCTCACTGGTTTTTTATTTTTGTAAGAAGATCAACCTTCCGGATCTGTATTCACACTCTTAATCAGTATAATTTTTGAAAGTCTGCGGGAAATAATTTTAACTGCAACATCAAAGAAATCTCCATTATTTGCCTGATTTGCGAGAGTATATGATGTGCAGAATATATTCAACAGAGGTGGGCTTTAGTCCACCTGAATAATAAAATAAAATCCACCGACTTTAGCCAAAGCTTATACAGTAAATCTGTAAAATCTGAGAAAAATTCGTGCATACCCGTAGCTATGATTTCTTTTCAATCATAAACCGAAGGTTCAACGAAGTCAGCAGGCACAAAAGTTTTCAGCCACTTTAATAATCTTTAAGTTAAATACTTTTTCAAATAGCTTTCTAAAAGTCCATAATTTTATTTACCAAAGAAATATGTACCATTTGTCTGGCCTTCGGGAATATATGATGTGCAGAATATATTCAACAGAGGTGAAACTTTAGTCCGCCTGAAATAATAAAAAAACAATCCGTCGGCTTTAGCCTGAATATATCAGTAAACCTATAAAATCAACGGGAAAACAGGAATTATTGCATGGTACGGCTAATCTTTCTGAAATCATTCTTTAAACCCGGCGAAAAGTAAGTATATTGTAACCCTGATGGGATATAATAATGCTTTATAGGATTCGGGGTCAGTTTAAATGGAATTGATGAATGACTGAGCCGGTTGTCATTCTGGTACTAATTTTGATACCTAAATCAAATATATTCCTGAAAAAGAATCGGATAGTAAAACTGAAGGTTTTTAACCTGTTAAATTTCTATACGGGTCGGCCGGAAAAATTTTATTTTTTAAAGCCTGTCCTGCTCTGATTCCCTTTTCTAAAGCTATTTAGTACAGGGTATAAGTAACTTACCGGTGGGCAGAAAATTTAACATTATCATCTTCACAAGTCAATGTAAATTTTTATTTTACTTTTTTGATGATTTTTTAATATGTTGATTTACAGTATTTTATATTTTGTTATTTTTGAAATTATGCACAAATTAGTTAATTAAATTAACGTTTTGCTATTTTTTTTAACACTTTTTAACGATGTTCTTTAAAACACCTAATAATAGGAAGTTACAGTGGTTGTTAACATAATATTTGGTTTTAATTAACGGTTTTTAACAAATCGCTTATGGACTTTAAAAGATTCCTGATACTTTTGCTCCGTCAAAACCAATAAAATTCAAAATGATGAAAAGATTCATTCTCGTAATCATAATGATGATTTCAACCTTAGGAATTTATTCATTTACGAATAATACCTTAGATGCGAAAAAAACAAGTTATGCATCGTACTACCACGATAAATTTAATGGTAGAAAAACAGCCAGCGGAGAGATCTTTGATAATTCAAAGTTTACTGCGGCAAACAGAACGCTTCCTTTTGGCACCAATGTTAGAGTGACCAATCTGAACAATGGAAAACAGGTGATAGTGAAGATCAATGATAGAGGGCCTTTCCATGCATCAAGAGCCTTAGATATTTCTAAAGCTGCGTTCGATGAAATCGGAGATACCGATCACGGTACTATTCCGGTGGAATATGAAATTGTCGATTAAATTTATGATTTAAATTAAGAAAGCCAGCTGATTCAGCTGGCTTTTTGTATATCGTTATTACCATTTTACACATCAAGCTCCAGAAGAGCAGGGCAGTGGTCCGAGTGTACAGCTTCTTTTAAAATAACCGCCCGGGAAAGTTTGTCTTTCAGGGAATAGGTAGCGAAATTATAATCCAGTCTCCATCCTTTATTATTGGCTCTTGCATTCTGCCTGTAACTCCACCATGTGTAATTATCCGGCTCATTATTGAAAAACCTGAAACTGTCTATAAGCTCACACTCCTCAATAAAACTGGTCATCCATTCTCTTTCCATAGGAAGAAAGCCGGAAACATTCTTTAAGCGAACCGGATCGTGAATATCAATTGCCTGGTGACAGATATTAAAATCCCCTGAAATAATGAGATTGGGAATGGTCTTTTTCAATTCTTTGATATAAGCCAGAAAATCGTGGCAAAACTGCATTTTGAAATCCAGCCTTTCAATATTGCTGGCAGAAGGTACATAAACGGAAATAACAGAGTAACCGTCAAAATCTGCACGGATGATTCTGCCTTCATTATCATAGCTTTCTATTCCACATCCGTATTCCACATGGGAAGGTTTTGTTTTGGAGGCAATACCAACTCCGCTGTAACCTTTTCTTACTGCTGAATGCCAGTAACTGTGATAACCCAGCTTTTCAAGACTTTCAATATCAATCTGATCGTTTCCGGCTTTGCTTTCCTGAATGCAGATGATATCGGGATCAGCGGTTTTCAGCCAGCCCAGAAAATCCTTAGTAAATGCGGCTCTTATTCCGTTGACGTTGTATGTAATTAATTTCATATTTAGATTGTACTCTTTATAAGTTAATGATTATAGATCGTTTTGAATTTAAATTAATAATAGAAGATTTATTAGTCAGTTTTTAAGAGCCGTAAAAATAAATAAAGAGCATAATAAGGCAAAATAAAACAAGAAATAAAATCCATTTTCCAAAAGAATTTGTTTCTACGAAAAGATTGCTTTTTTTCTGCGGAACAGGATGTTTTCCATTAAGAAATTCATTTTCGTATTGAATCAGTTCAGGTTTGTTTCCAAGCATTTGTTTTACCTTTTTCCAATCCTGGTCATTGGGATAAACGACTTTTTCGGGATGATTTCCTTCTTTTATCTTAACGATAATATTCCCATTGGTGTTGGTCATTTTTATACTGATATCAGAAAATCTTTCGATTGATTCCTGGTTGAAAATAGTTTCTTTCTTCTGGATGCTTTCCACAAAGTTTTTGGCATCTCGCAAACCCATTCCGGTGTTGTCGATAACCAGTTTTATGGCTTCTAATTTTTTGTTTTGATGTAGAAGTGTGCTCAGTTCTTCTCCGATATTATTTTCAGATATTTCGTCTTTAAAAAGACTAGCTTTATTATCAAAAGTTTTAGTAAAAGGAAATTTGCTGATGTTTTCTACGATATCTTTGGATTCTTTGAGACTTAATCCTGTTTTGTCCTTTACTAATTTTATTGCGGAAATAATTTCGTTTCTCTGTATCAATTCCTGTACTGATGTGAGAATATTGTGATTTTGTAATAAAATTTCGTAACTGGTCATTTTGCGAATATTATTTTGGTAATTTACAAAATATAAAAAATGAGGGCGGAAAAAAATCATTCGATTTTTTTCCGCCCTCAGACCCAAAATTAAATAAACTATGAAAAAAACTATTTGGGTTCTAAAATGCTGATCGGAATAATACACTCTTCAAGTGAAATCCCGCCATGCTGGTAGGTTTCTTTATAATAATTCACAAAGTGATTATAATTCTTAGGATAAGCCAGGAAAATATTGTTTTTGGCAAAAATGTACTTCGAACTTAAATTTCCTTTGGGAAGGAATAGCTTTTCCGGATTAGTGATAGCCCATACGTCACTGTCGTCATACGTTAAACTCTTTCCGGTTTTGTAACGGATGTTGGTAGAGGTTTCCCGGTCTCCCACCACCTTACTCGGTTTCTTTACATAAACAGTTCCGTGGTCAGTAGTAATCACCAGTTTATAACCGTTTTCAGCGGCTGCTTTAATGATTTTCAGCAGAGAGGAATTCTCAAACCAGTTATAGGTAAGGGATCTGAATGTTTTATCATCACGGATCAGCTGGTCTACAATATGATTGTCTGTTTTGGCGTGCGAAAGAATATCAATGAAATTATAAACGATTACCAGAAGATCGTTGTTTTTATGCTGGTTGAAATCATCGTAGATCTTTCTTTCAAAATCGGCGTTCAGAACTTTAAGATACTTCATCGATTTAGAACCCAGCCCGACACGCTTCATCTGGTCTTCAAGGAAATCACGCTCAAATTCGTTTTTATTCCCTTCCTCATTATCATTGAACCACTTATCAGGAAAACGTTTTTCAATCTCCGACGGCATCAGTCCCGCGAAAAATGAATTTCTTGCATATTGGGTGGCAGTAGGAAGAATACTGTAATAATAATCTTCTGATACCTTATTGTAATATTTTGTAAAAAGAGGTTCAATAACCTTCCACTGGTCATAGCGGAGATTGTCTATCATGAGCAGCAATACCTTTTCCTTCTCTACTTCAGGCTTTACTTTTTCTTTGAAAAGCGTATGGCTCATAATCGGCTTGTCCGGATCGGTAAGCCAGCCTGTGTAATTGTTTTCAATAAACTTTGCAAACTGAATGTTGGCTTCTTCTTTCTGAGACTGCAGAAGATCGGCAAACTCGTTATCCGTAACTTTATCGAACTTGATTTCCCAGCTCAGGATCTTTTTATAATACTCTGCCCAGTCCTGGTAGGTTCTCAGATAGGAAAGTTCCATAGAAAGGTTTCTGAATTCCTGCTGGTACTGTAAAATGGTTTTCTGCTCCACCAGATTGTCCTGCTGAAGGTTCTTTTTTAATGACAGCAGAATCTGATTGGGATTTACCGGTTTCAGAATATAATCTGCAATCTGAGACCCGATAGCCTCTTCCATAATATGTTCCTCTTCACTTTTGGTCACCATAACGATCTTCAGGGCATTGTCTTTCTCCTTGATCATAGGAATAGCTTCCAGTCCGGAAATTCCGGGCATATTTTCATCAATTAACGTTAAAGCGAATTTTTCTGAATCCATAAGTTCCAGAGCCTCATTTACATTATTAACAGGCGTTACCTGATAACCTTTCTTTTCTAAAAATACGATATGGGGCTTTAGTAAATCTATTTCATCATCTATCCATAATATCTTTTCCGACATAATTTATTTTTTACATGATTATTGTATCAAAATGTTGACCAAATCCTTTTAAAATTTTCCAAAAACAAAAGATTAAAAGTTAAATATTAGTTAAATGAAAATAACGCCGGTAACGGCCGGTTTCCTTCCAGCCTAACGGCCGGTTCTAATATATTCCAGAGCCCTTTCCAGCACTTCATCTCTTCCTTCCTGAATCCCTTTTACCGTAGGTTTTATGATGATTTCAGGTACGATGCCTATCCTCTGGGTTTCTCTTCCGTCAGGATAATAGGCTCCCAGCCCCGAAAAACAGGTGTCCAGCCCGGCAATTTTAAACATGATAACATCTCCGTTGGCTCCTGACGTATTGCTTCCGATCACTTTTGCCTTCGGATGCTGCTTCAACATCATCACTGTGGTCTCGGCCTGGCTTTGGGTATTTTCATCTACTAAAACTACGACATTTCCTTTATAATAATCAGAATTTTTTTTGCCAATGCTGTTGACCGCCGTATAAAACTTTCCCGGGTAGTCTGTTTCAGGAAAATTGAACCGGCAATAAGGTGTTCTTTTGGGCAGAATCATCCGGCTTAAGGGGATAATGGTCTGTTTCGGATAATTTCTGAGGTCAAAAATAATGGAAGAACCGGTTTTCAGTTCTCGGTACATCTCATCAAGATCTTTTTTTTCGATGGTGCCCATATGTATATATCCTGTTTTCTTATCCGGATCCAGAAACTTCCATTTTTCCGGAACATCGGGCTTTTCCTGGATTATATCTTTGAAGAGGTAAGTTTTTGCAGCGATCTCCATATTTTGTCCGTTTCTTTCAATTTTAATCCGGATGGAATCTTTATTGCTGAAAAGAAAAACATTTCTTATTTTGGTGATTTTGCCCCAGGAATTGGATGCCGGAATATATTTTCCGAAACTATTGATCATCTGTGGAATCGTCATCCCGTTAACATCATAGATGACATCACCAGGCTTCAGGGGAACTTCTTCATGAAAAGAATTCTGACTGATCTTCGTTACGACCAGCTTCCCTTCTGCATATCTGTATTGTACAGGGATCTTTTTTCTTCCGTGTAAATTCGCAGTAATCAGCGGTGAAAATAAAAAAGCATGGGAATCATCAACTTTTGTAACGAGTTCCGCAAGGGTGAGATGGTAGTCAGTGTCATTATTTACCCGGATCAGTTTGGGAATCATTTCCGTTAAAACATCATTCCAGTTCTGGTCGGTCTCATATTTATAAGGGAAAAAGTATTCCACAAAATTCCAGTATCTGAAAAGTTCCAGCAGGCTCACCTGTTTTGAAGTATATTCCGATCCGTAAGAATTCTCATGTCTGAAGAATCCTTTTCTCCCGTACCGACCTATATAATGATTGCTTCCGGTATTCCGGTTGTTTTCAATAAAAGCCAGTTGCAGGCTTACCTGTTCATTAAAAATGACAGAGTTTCTGATCCAGCTTAAATCGAAATTTTTGAGAAAATAGGTTTTTCCCTTTCCTGTTTTCATACATTCCCGGCATTCATCAACCTTTCCGAGACTGTTAATCCAGTTAAAATACAGCTGGTTCAGCTGGGCTTTATTCTGAACGGTTTCCAGCTCATCTATTTTTTCGAGCAACTGCCGGTCCCAGTCGAAACTGCCTTTCGCAACATGAGGATGATAGTATTTTAAAAATCCCCATACCCGGCAGAGCGATTCCAGTTTTTGAGTTTCAGATAACATCTGTGCAGAAAAGAAATGTGCTGTAAAAAGCAGGATGAAAAACAGATGTTTTCTCATGAAAGACTAATAGATTATTAAACTATAAAGATAATTGTTAACAACAACAGATACAAAAGTTTTTTTGACACTTAATCATTTTTTAAGTGTAATGTTTTATTTAAAAAGCTTTTAATGTAATTGGTAGAATTTATTCAATAGAGGTGGACTTTAGTCAGCCAAAAAGGTTTTTAATGCTGAATTAATGATACCTAAAAATTAAAATCCCTAACTTTGTTTACTAATATCGACGTTTCCAATGCAGAACAAGCTTAAAATCATCAACGATCCGGTTCACGGCTTCATCAAAATCCCTTACGAAATCTTATTTGACGTTATTGAACATCCATATTTTCAGAGACTGAGAAGGATCGGGCAGACCGGGCTTCTGAATCTGATCTTTCCGGGAGCTACCCATACAAGATTTCACCATGCATTGGGAGCGATGCACCTGATGTTTACAGCTTTGGAAACACTGAAACAGAAAGGAGTGGAAATCTCAGATGAAGAAGAAAAAGGCGCGATGCTGGCTATTCTGATGCATGATATTGGCCACGGTCCGTTTTCCCATGCGCTGGAAAGTATGCTGATGGACGACTGGCATCACGAGAAACTGTCACTGTTGCTGATGAATAAACTGAATGAAGTATTCAACGGGCAGCTATCGGTTGCAATTGAAATGTTCCGGGGAAAATATCACAGAAAATTTTTCAATCAGCTGATTTCATCCCAACTGGATGTAGACCGTCTTGATTATCTGAAAAGGGACAGCTTTTTTACAGGAGTTTCCGAAGGAAATATTAATACCCAAAGGATCATTTCTATGATGAACGTCTGTGGTGAAGGTGAATTGGTAATTGATGCAAAAGGCGTTTATTCCATTGAAAACTTTCTCACGGCAAGAATGTTCATGTACTGGCAGGTGTATTATCATAAAACGTCGGCTTTGGCGGAATTCCTTTTGGTGAAGATTCTGGAGCGCGCCAAATATCTGGTTTCACAAGGTGTGGAACTCCCGGCAGGTGAAAATCTGAAGTACTTTCTTTACCGTGGAAAAAGTTCAGCAACAGATGAAGATATTTACAGATTCACGCAGCTTGATGACAATGATGTGATCCAGGCAATGAAACTGTGGCAGGATTCCGATGATTTTATCCTTTCATACTGGTGTAAATGTGTAACCCAGAGAAACCTCCCGAAAACCATTATCTCATCTCATCCGTGTGAACAGAAATTCATTGAGGAAAAAGTGAAAAATACCAATGAATTTTTCGGAATTGATAATGGAAAAGAACTGGTACATGAAATTAAACGGAAATTACTGCCTTATGATACCGAAAAACAGCCTATTTATCTGCTCCAGAAAAACGGAAAAAAAATAAGGCTGGAAGAATCCCAGGATCAGCTTTTATCAGGCCTGATGGTACATAAGACTACCCGGTATATTTTAAACTTCCCAAGAGATATTTCACAAATAATTTCATAAATATTATTAAAATTCACGTTCAGAAAACCAAAAAATGTTTGCGAATTACAGAATTTCTTATCTTTGCAGAATATGGAATTTACAGCTTCGCAAATTGCAAGTTTTATCGACGGAAAAATAATAGGCGACGAAAGCGCGGTTATTACAGGGGTTTCACCAATAGAAAACGGGGAATCGGGACATCTTTCTTTTATAGCACAAGATCGGTTTTCTCATTTCTTGGATACCTCAAAATGTTCCGTTATCATTGTTTCGGAAAAGCTTTTGGCTGACAATACTTATAATCCTACCCTGATCGTGGTAAAGGATGCTTATCTGTCTTTTCAGATCCTGATGAACCTGTACCAGGAAATGCAGGGACGAAAAGAGGGAATTGAAAACGGTTCCTCTATCCACAATACTGCTGTAATTGGAGATAAAGCCTATATCGGGGCATTTACCTATGTTTCGGAAAAAGCAAAAATAGGTGAAGGTTCGCAGATCTATCCGCACGTATATATCGGTAAGGGGGTGAAAATCGGTAAAAACTGTAAAATAGACAGTGGTGCCAGAATTTATGACTACTGTATTATCGGCGATAACTGTGTGATTCATTCCAATACGGTAATCGGAGGAGACGGATTCGGTTTTCAGCCGACACCGGAAGGGTTTAAAAAGATACCTCAGCTGGGGAATGTAATTATTGAAGATGATGTGGAGATTGGTTCAAACTGCAGTATAGACAGGGCAACTATCGGTTCTACCATCATCGGAAAAGGAACAAAGATCGACAATCTTATCCAGATTGCCCATAATGTGAAGATCGGTCAGAACAATGTGATTGCAGCTCAGGCGGGTATTGCAGGATCTACAACTATTGGAGACTGGAACCAGATCGGAGGACAGGTTGGCATTGTAGGCCATATCAAAATCGGAAATCAGGTTAAAATTCAGGCCCAGAGCGGGGTGAACTCCAGTGTTAATGATAAAGAAACGTTATACGGATCTCCGGCGATCAGTTATAATGACTACCTTAGAAACTATGTTCATTTCAGAAATTTCACTGAAATTGTAAAGAGAATAAATAATCTTGAGAATACCTCAAAAGATAATACTAATGAGTGATATGCAAAAAACACTCCGGGAAGAAGTAACCCTTTCCGGAATTGGTCTTCATACAGGTAAAGAAGTAAAACTTACCATTAAGCCTGCCAAAGAAAATACAGGTTTTGTTTTTGTGAGAACAGATCTGGAGGGGCACCCTCAGGTTGAAGCTGATGTTAATTATGTTGTGGCAACAGAAAGAGGAACAACATTAGAAAAATTAGGTGTTAAAATTACAACCTGCGAACACCTGCTGGCAGCTTTGGTAGGATGTGATATAGACAATGCCATTATGGAAATGGATGCTTCCGAGCCGCCTATTCTGGACGGATCTTCAAAATTCTTTGTGGAAGCGATTGAAAGTGTAGGTGTGACAGAACAGAGTGTCGCAAGAGAATATCTGGTGATCAAAGAAGTACTGAGCTATGCAGATCCTGCATCCGGGTCAGAAATTACCATTATTCCTTCAGATACTTATGAAGTGACAACTATGGTAGATTTTGGAACCAAAGTACTGGGAACCCAGAATGCTACCCTTAAAAATATTTCAGAATTCAAAGACGAGATCTCTTCTGCAAGAACGTTCAGCTTCCTGCATGAGCTGGAAATGCTTCTCGATCACGGGCTGATCAGAGGCGGAGATATCTCCAACGCTATTGTATACGTAGACAAAGATCTTACTCCTGAAACCACAGAAAAACTGAAAAAAGCCTTCGGTAAAGACAATGTCTCTATCAGACCGAACGGTATTCTTGATAACCTTACCCTGAATTATCCTAACGAGGCCGCGAGACACAAATTGCTTGATGTAATTGGAGACCTTGCTTTAGCCGGAGTAAAAATCAAAGGAAAGGTAATTGCCAACAAACCGGGACATTACGTAAATACCCAGTTTGCCAAAAAACTGAACCGCCAGTGGAAACTTCAGAAAAAGAAAAATGTTCCTGATTTTGACCTGACCAAAGAACCTGTTTTCGATATCAACGGAATCATGAAGCTTATGCCACACAGACCTCCGTTCCTACTGATCGATAAGGTCCTTGAGCTTTCAGATTCTCATGTTGTAGGATTGAAAAATGTGACGATGAACGAACCGTTCTTCGTAGGGCATTTCCCTAAAGAGCCTGTAATGCCGGGCGTTCTTCAGGTAGAAGCCTTAGCACAGACAGGAGGTATCCTTGTACTGGCTAGCGTTCCGGATCCCGAAAATTACTCTACCTATTTCATTAAAATTGATAAAGTGAAATTCAAGAGAAAAGTAGTTCCGGGAGATACTATTATTTTCAAAATTGAATTGATAGAACCTATCAGAAGAGGTATCGTTCATATGCAGGGGTACGGATATGTAGGAGATACAGTGGCAGTAGAAGCAGAGCTTATGGCTCAAGTTGCAAAAAATAAAGTTGATTAAATGATCCATCAATTAGCAGCCGTAGATAAACGTGCAAAAATCAGCAAAAATGTTATTGTAGAGCCTTTTACTACAATTGCAGGGGACGTGGAAATCGGAGAAGGAACCTGGATTGGTCCTAATGTAACCATCATGGATGGAGCAAGAATAGGGAAGAATTGCAGAATTTTTCCCGGGACGGTAATCTCCGCGATCCCCCAGGATCTGAAATTTGATGGTGAAGATACACAGGTAATCATAGGAGATGATACCACAATCCGGGAATGTGTGACTGTAAACAGAGGGACAAAAGCCTTAGGATACACTAAGATAGGAGCAAATTGCCTTATTATGGCTACCTCCCATATCGCACACGACTGTGTGATCGGGGATCACGTCATCATTGTAAACGGTTGCGGTATTGCAGGACATGTTGAAATCGGAGATTATACGGTAATGGGAGGTTTATCGGCTGTACACCAATTTGGTAAAATCGGGAAACATGTGATGATTTCCGGTGGTACTCTCGTAAGAAAAGACATCCCTCCTTATGTAAAAGTAGCAAGGGAACCTATGTCTTATGCAGGTATCAACTCTGTGGGACTTAGAAGAAGAGGATTTACCAATGAAAAAATCTTTGAAATTCAGAAAATATACAGAGCTATTTTTCAAATGAAAATGAACGTTTCCCAGGCCATTTCCCATATTGAAAAAGAAATGCTTCCGACAGCCGAAAGAGACGAAATTCTTCAGTTTATCCAAAACTCTCCGAGAGGAATTGTAAAAGGATACGGAACCGGTAAAGAAAGCAGCTAAAATAAAACAATAAAATCCCGCACACTTATGAAAAATTTATTTTTAGCACTATCCTTTTTGTTCTCAGCTATCATAGCCGGGCAGCAAACTGAACCGTCCAATTCTAAGAAGCAGACAATAGAGAAAAGCTATACACTGCAGAATGACAGTATTGCTAAAAATAATGTCAATAATACTTTGCGGAAAATCATGAAGAAAGAATCATTCTTTAAAAAACATGAGAACAATTCAGAGATTCAGAATAATGTGGATCAGCTGAACCGGTATAACGCAATGTTTAACAATCCAACCAATAGTTTACATATTTCGCCGACTGGCAAAGTTGTAGGCAGGTTGGGCCAGCAGCTGGCAGACAATATTCATGTACGGGTACTTACTTTTAAAACAAAATAAAGAATAATATATTATTAATGGCAACAAGTAACGATATCAGAAAAGGGCTTTGCATTGAGTACAGCAATGATATTTATAAAGTAATTGAATTTCTTCACGTAAAACCGGGAAAAGGACCCGCTTTCGTAAGAACAAAACTAAAGTCGGTAACCAACGGTAAAGTAATTGATAATACTTTCTCTGCGGGACACAAAATTGAAGAAGTAAAAGTAATCACCAGAAAGTTCCAGTATCTTTATGATGATGAAAACGGATTCCACTTCATGAACAATGACGATTTCTCTCAATTATACCTGAACAAGGAAATGATTGAAAACTCCCAGTTTATGAAAGCAGGTGAAGAAGTGACGATCATTCTGAAAGAAGTTGATGAAACCCCTCTTTCCGCTGAACTTCCACAGTCGGTATATCTGGATGTTATAGAAGCTGATCCGGGAGTAAAAGGAAATACAGCTACCAACGCCCTTAAAAATGCAATCGTTGAAACAGGAGCAAGAGTAATGGTTCCGTTATTCATCGAGCCGGGTGACAAAATTAAGGTAAGCACAGAAGACGGTTCTTATCTGGAAAGAGTTAAATAATAAAATTTACAAGATTCGGTTTGCACTTGCATTCCGAATTTTGCTTTATAAGAAAACTTGAAGAGTCCCGAAGGGACGATTTATAAAAGAACCGGATAAAATCCGGTTCAAATAATAAAATCTATTCTTTTATGAGATTCCATTCTCCACAGAAACTTAAAACTATCGCAGATTTAATAGGTTCAAAATTCATTGGGCCGGAAGACTTTGAAGTTTTAGGAACCAACGAAATTCACAGAGTAAAACCGGGAGACATTGTTTTTGTGAACCATCCTAAATATTACGATAAAGCCCTGAATTCGGCCGCTACCATCATTCTGATCGATAAAGAAGTGGAATGCCCGGAAGGAAAGGCTCTTTTGGTATCGGATGATCCTTTCAGAGACTTTAATAAGATCAACACCCACTTTACCCGGATATACAACTTTACAGAGCAGCTCCATGATGCCGAAATAGGGGAGGGAACAAAGATCCACCCCTCAGCAGTCATCGGAAATAATGTAAAGATCGGTAAAAACGTACTTATATTCCCAAATGTGGTTATAGGAGACAGAACCGTAATCGGCGACAACGTAATCATTCAGTCCAATACCGTATTGGGAGGAGATGCCTTCTATTACAGAAAACTGAATGGTAATTTCGACCGTCTGATCTCCGTAGGAAATGTGATTATTGAAAACAATGTGGAAATCGGAAATGGATGTACCATCGACCGCGGAGTTACGGATTCCACAATTATAGGTGAAGGATCGGTTCTGGATAACCAGATTCAGATAGGGCATGATACCGTGATCGGAAAAAGATGTCTTATCGCTTCACAGGTAGGAGTGGCCGGCTGCTGTATCATCGGTGATGAGGTTACACTTTGGGGTCAGGTGGGCATTGCTTCCGGCAATACCATCGAAAGCGGATCCGTCCTGCTAGGCAAGACCGGAGTAAACCGGGACCTTAAAAAAGGAACCTATATCGGGATGTTCGCAGAAGATTTTAAAGGCTACCTCAAAAAAGAAGTAAAACTGAGAAATCTCAAATAAACAATTCCGAAGGTTTTATCCAAAATCAAAGAAATTTAAGTAAATTTGTGAGCATTAATAAAATATTTAAATAAATTAAAACAACAATAAAATGTCAATTTTAGTAAACAAAGATTCTAAAGTAATTGTACAAGGATTTACAGGGAACGAAGGTACTTTCCACGCTGGTCAGATGATTGAATACGGAACAAACGTTGTAGGTGGTGTTACTCCGGGAAAAGGAGGAAGCGAGCACTTAGGAAAGCCGGTATTCAATACAGTAGCTGATGCTGTTGAAAAAGCAGGTGCCAACGTAAGTATCATTTTCGTACCGCCTGCATTTGCTGCCGATGCAATTATGGAAGCTGCTGAAGCAGGTATCAAAGTAATCGTATGTATTACTGAAGGTATCCCCGTAGCAGATATGGTAAAAGTAAAATCTTATATCGCTGACAGAGACTGCAGATTAATCGGTCCGAACTGTCCGGGAATCATTACTTCTGAAGAAGCTAAAATTGGTATCATGCCGGGATTCGTTTTCAAAAAAGGTAAAGTAGGTATCGTTTCAAAATCAGGTACCCTTACCTATGAAGCAGCTGATCAGGTAGTAAGAGCCGGATACGGGATCTCTACTGCTATCGGTATCGGTGGTGACCCGATCATCGGAACTACAACCAGAGAAGCTCTTGAACTATTCATCAACGACCCTGAAACTGAAGCAGTCGTAATGATTGGTGAAATCGGTGGTGGTCTTGAAGCAGAAGCGGCAAGATGGTACAAAGCAAGCGGATCTAACAAGCCGGTTGTAGGATTTATCGCAGGACAGACTGCTCCTAAAGGAAGAACAATGGGACACGCCGGTGCTATCGTAGGCGGTGCTGAAGATACAGCTCAGGCTAAAATGGAAATCATGAGAGAAAACGGAATCAACGTTGTAGATTCTCCTGCTGACATCGGTGCCACTGTTGCAAAAATCCTTGGATAATAAGCTACAAAACCAATACAATATGAAAAAACTTTTATTAGCCTCAGCATTGGCTGTTTCTACCCTTTCTTTTGCCCAGATCGATTTTGGAAGCACAAGATTCGGGGTCACTGCCGGCGGTAATTATTCCCGTGTAAGGAATGCCCATAACCCTTCCGGTGCCAGATATACATTTCAGGGCGGAGCTTTGGCTCTCATCCCGATCGGAAAGGCCAACCAGTTCTTTTTACAGCCGGAAGTAACGTACTATGGTGCAGGAGAAACCGGAAAAGATAAAGATGCTAAAGGAAAAGACGGTTATGATGCGGTATACGCCAACAATTACCTGAGCGTACCGGTCTATTTCAAAGGATACTTTTCAGAAGCTGAATCGGAATTCTTCGGAATGATTGGTCCAAGATTTAACTTTCTCTTAAACCAGAACGTTAAAAATGCACCGGTAAGCAGACCTTACTATGATCCGGATGTAACAGATCCTCTTTACCCGGCAGTAAGCGGAAAAGCGTCAAGCTTCAATTTCGCTCTGGGATTGGGAATCGGTTACAGCTACAAGAGACAGCTTGAACTGACCCTGAAATACGACTTAGGTCTTTCAGATACCTATCCTGACCTTGCCAAAGAAAAAGGAGGTACCAGCAAAAAGAAATCTGAACAGGTTCTGGGCATAAGCTTAAGCTATATCTTCAAATAGAATAATTATTATTCATCATAAAAAAACTCCCGGACTTTTCCGGGAGTTTTTATTTCGATATAAGAAGTTGGTTAATTCATCTTTTTTATTATTCTGAAGTTTTTTAAAAGACAAAAATATGAAAATCAAAAAGGAAATAAAGCAGTATGCTTATCCATCCGCTTCATCGAATCAACGAAGTTGATGCTATCCTTTGCTCCCTGAAATCAACATGGCCTATACATAGAAATCTTTGCCTTAAATCCAAAATATTCTTTCGAGACTGATCTTTATCCCTTGATCCACTTCCAGATCTCCTTCAGCGTAGCTTTATTACCATACATCAGAATCCCCACACGGTAAATTTTTCCGGCTAAAAAGATCATGAAAACTGTTGTTCCCAGCAATAACACGATAGACAGGGCAATCTGCCAGGCCGGAACACCAAACGGTATTCTTGCAATCATTGCTACCGGAGAAGTAAACGGAATAATAGACAGCCAGAACCCAAGAGGTCCGTCAGGATTGTTCATTAAGGAAAAACTTCCGTACATTCCTAAGGAAAGTGGTAAAATCGCAAATAAAGTAAACTGCTGGGTTTCCGTTTCATTATCCACGGCAGAACCGATAGCAGCATAAATAGAGCTGTAAAAAATATATCCAAGAAGGAAAAATACAATAAATACGAAGATGATCAGCGGAAAATTCAGTTCCAGAAGACTGTGGGAAACCTGTGTGGCAATCTGTGCAAAATCCAGTTTACTGCCCATTTCCTCACTGCCGCCGGGAATGTTTTTCTGAATCGAAGAAAATCCTGTATTAAGGACCAAAGCTCCGATAACGGACATCGTGATCCAGATCACAAACTGTGTCAGGGCTACAAGCGTTACCCCAAGAATTTTTCCCATCATCAGCTCAAATGGCTTTACCGATGAGATGATGATTTCCACCACACGGTTGTTCTTCTCCTCAAGAACACTTCTCATTACCCTTACTCCGTAAATAATAATAAACATGAAGGTTACATACATCAGAAGAATACTTAATCCGCTTTTTACCCCGAAAGCAAGATCCGAATCTTCCTTATTATTTTCAGAAACATTAATCGTCTTTAAAGTAAAGCCTTTGTCCAGGTCATTCAGTTGCTTCTCCTGAATACCCAGTTGTTTTATCTTTTCCTTTTTAATAACATCCGTAATATCGGAAACAATTTTCTGTTTGGTATCAAAACCTATTTTGCTGTTGACTACCAGTCTTGTGCTGTTCTGAAGACCTTCGTAATCCTGTCCTGCAAGTTCCGGAAGTATCAGGATCCCGTCCAGAGATTCATTCTCTTTCAGATTATTGATCTTTGACTTCTCGTCTGCCGCAGAAACAAATACATAATTGAGTTTGTCATTAGACTTCAGCCGGTCCTTAAACAGCCCGCTTTTATCCACCACCTCAATCACACTATGAGATTCATTCGCTTTAAACATAAGCCCGATCACTCCACCGAAAGCAACCAGTAGCAGGGGAGCCAGAAGTGTCAGTATAATGAAGGATTTTTTCTTAACCTGTGTAAGAAATTCCCTTTTTGTAATTAAAAAAATATTGTTCATAAAATTAAGAATGGTTACTTACAGCATTAATAAACACTTCATTCATACTCGGAATTCTTTCGTCGAAAGATCTTACTTTACCAATGTGTACCAGATCCATCAGAATATCATTTTGCCCGCTTTCATTTTTCAGTTCAAAAGAAACCAGATTGTTTTCATTGGAGAAATTGAAAATCTCATATTGAGTCTTGAAATGATCAAACCTGGTCTCGTCTACTTCCGAAAGCGTAACCCCGAAAATATTCTTTTTGAATTTTTCTCTGACATCAAAAACCCTTCCGTCAATAATCTTTTTAGAATTATTGATCAGCGCGACATAGTCACACATTTCTTCCACACTTTCCATTCTGTGGGTAGAAAGAATAATCGTCGTTCCGTTGTTTTTAAGATCAATGATCTGATCTTTGATGAGATTCGCGTTTACCGGGTCAAAACCTGAAAAAGGTTCATCCAGAATCAGAAGATGAGGTCTGTGAAGAACCGTTACCACAAACTGGATCTTTTGTGCCATCCCTTTGGAGAGTTCAGAAAGTTTCTTTTTCCACCATTGGTCGATATGCAGTTTGTCAAACCATTTTTTTGCCTCATTCAGTGCATCATTTTTGCTCATTCCTTTCAGTTCTCCGAAATAAAGAAGCTGGTCTCCCACCGTCATATTTTTATACAGCCCTCTTTCTTCAGGCATATAACCGATGTCTCTGATGTGATCTGGATTAAGTTTGTCCCCGTTGATCCATATATCTCCGGAATCGGCCTGGGTAATCTGATTAATGATACGGATAAAAGAAGTTTTTCCGGCTCCGTTCGGACCTAGAAGACCATAAATGCTGCCTTTCGGAACATGGATGCTGAAATCATCCAATGCTACTTTTTTTCCTGCATTATAGGTCTTTCTGATATGTTCAGCTTTTAGCATTAAATTGTTTTTTACAGTGAGTCTGTAAAAGAAGGAAATAGCAAAAATTGGAAGAAATATATATCACAAGGATAAATACAGATAAAGAATGTCTGTTGATACATTTTCAGATTTACCCTTCGTCCTGGCTTTATATTTTAATCCGGTTCCGGATTAAACGCTGTGCCTGTTCCAATTTGTATTCCTTATTCTACAAAAGTTCCGTAAGTTACGGAATTATTGAAACAGAATGAATGCAAAAGAAAAAATCCTGATGATTATCAGGATTTAAATTTATTGTTTTACAATTTGAGTTACCTTTTGGGTATTATCGCTTAAAATATAGCGAATCAGATATTTTCCGGGTTTCAGTTTCTCAATATTGATCTCTCCGGAATTCATATTGACACTGTAACTGGCCACCTGCATTCCTAAAATAGAATAGAAGGTAACACTTTTGATTTTCAGGGAAGAATCTTTAGCTTTAATCAGCAGATAATCCTTCGCAGGATTCGGATAAGCAACCAGAACACCGTCATCAGCCTTCTGTGACAGGGAACCAGGCTCTCTCAACTGAGCTTTTAAATTGGTGGAAAAACCAACAAAAGTGCCTATAAATATAAATAAAAGTAAAAGTTTTTTCATCAAAATTATAATTTCTCGAATGTATTAAAACAAAAATAACAAATTCTACAATTCCATGCAATAGTTTTTTATTGAACTTGTAGTAAATTTGCATAAACTTATTCAAAAAGTATTCCAAAATGATACATTCAAGAAATAGAAGGCTTAGAGTGAACGGATCCATCAGAAGTTTGGTAAGAGAAAATGTGCTTACAACGGATGATTTTGTAATGCCTATCTTCGTAATGGAGGGCGAAAACCAGCAGGAAGCAATCCCGTCGATGCCGGGAATTTTCAGAAGGAGCATCGATCTGACAGTGAAAGAATGTAAGGAATTATTTTCTTTGGGCATAAAATCGGTCAATCTTTACATGAAAGTGTCTGAACATCTGAAAGACAATACAGGAAAAGAAGCGTGGAACAGAGACGGACTGATGCAGAAAACCATCAGAGCGATTAAAGATGCCGTTCCGGAAATGATCGTAATGCCTGATGTGGCACTGGATCCTTATTCCATTTACGGACATGACGGAATCATAGAAAACGGAAAAATCATCAATGATGCTACCAATGATGCATTGGCCAGAATGTCTGTGTCACATGCAGAAGCAGGAGCTGACATTGTGGCACCAAGCGATATGATGGACGGAAGAGTACAGGTTATCCGTGAAGCTTTGGAAGAAAGCGGATTTACAGATGTAGGAATCCTGAGCTATTCCGCGAAATATGCAAGTTCATTCTACGGACCGTTCAGAAGTGCTCTGGACAGCGCTCCGAAAGACAATATGGAGATTCCGAAAGATAAAAAGACATATCAGATGGATTTCCACAACTCCCGTGAAGCATTGAATGAAGTCTATAAAGATATCGAAGAAGGAGCAGACATCATCATGATCAAACCCGGACTTCCTTACCTGGATATCGTTTCCAAAGTGCGCGAAGCTATTGAGCTTCCGATTGCTGTTTATAACGTAAGTGGAGAATATGCGATGGTAAAAGCGGCAGCCCAGAACGGCTGGCTGGATAACGATAAAACAATCATTGAAAGCCTTACCTGCTTCAAAAGAGCCGGAGCAGATATGATCTTTACCTATTTTGCCAAAGAAGCGGCAATGCTTTTAAATAAATAAATATATTGTCCTTTATAAAAAAGAAACACCTCAGAAATTGAGGTGTTTTGTTCTTTAATAGCCGAAACAGGCGTGATAATGGGGATGGCCCGGATAAATCGGATTATTGCCTCCGTCATCATCCACACAGATATTCGTAGGGCACAAATACCATCCTGCAGGACAGTTTCCATTACGATCAGGCGGTCTTATGTCTCCGCCGTTGATCTTTTTCAGATCTTTTTTCGTGAGTTTTTTCATAATCAATTTTTTTTAGACTTTTGGTAAGTCTAAAATAATAAAATTTTATCACATGATGTTGAAATCTTTTCCTTTGGTGAATTTTGCGGCAAAAGGAGCCTGGTTTCCGGAATATTTCAGGACAAAATGTTTTGTAGTATCCGTATCGATTTTAGCATCTACTTCCACATTCTGGGTCTGAAAACTTACATCCAGTCCAACCGCAGATTCTTTTTCCAGGTAAATTTCCACACTTTCGGCATAGAAAAGAGAGGTACTCAAATAATTAAACTTAATATTTTTCCGGTAGGTCTTGGATTTGCTTTGAGTGAATGAAGAATAGCTCTTCAGAATTTCAATTCCGGGAGAATCAATATTGGTGACTCTGGATCTGGTAACCCCGTTTACCCGTACTGAAAAACTTTTTGCATTTCTGATATTTCCGTTCACACCGATATTGAATAAAGAAGGTAACGAAAGTCCGTATTCGATCATGCTGTCTTTTGTGAATTCAAAATCGGGAATCAGGGCAGGATGTTTTGGGGTATGGATGAGCTGTTCTTTCACTGTATTCAGCATTCCGTCTGAAAATAGATAACCGATGAGGTTATTTCCCGTTGTCCGCCAGTTTCTTCCGTTCCACTCAAAGATTTCACATAATAAGGTATCTGCTGAAGAGTGGGGAAGAAGGTCCATATCCTGCCATTTGAAAACTTCTTTGGCATAAGGCCGTCTGTTGACGATATTAATGCCGAGGTCCAGCGCCAGCAGGTCTGTAAGTTCTTGGTTGCTTTGCATCATAATTAAATTCTTGGTTTGGTGGGTTAAAATTAAGTAAAGTCTGGTAATTTTCCGATGTTTATCACCTGATTTTTCAGACGTGGAAACAAGTTAAATGTTAATAAAAAGGTTTACTTTATTCGTTTACTTTTCTATATTTGCGCTATGATTTTACGAGGAGAAAATTTGATCAAGGAATACGGTCCTAAAAAAGTGGTAAAAGGCGTTTCTGTACAGGTTCAACAGGGCGAAATTGTTGGTTTGCTGGGCCCGAACGGAGCCGGAAAAACCACTTCATTTTATATGATCGTAGGACTGGTAAAGCCTACTTCAGGAAAAATTTTCCTTGATAAACAGGAAATCACTACCGATGCCATGTACCGGCGTGCCCAAAAGGGTATCGGATATCTGGCTCAGGAAGCCTCCGTTTTCAGAAAACTGTCCGTGGAAGAAAATATCATGGGCGTTTTACAGCTTACCAAGCTCTCAAAGCGTGAACAGCAGATCAAATGCGATGAGCTGATCGAAGAGTTTTCATTGCAGCACGTCCGTAAAAACCGGGGAGATCTTCTTTCAGGAGGAGAAAGAAGACGTACCGAGATCGCAAGATGTCTGGCTACAAGCCCGAACTTTATCCTTCTTGATGAGCCTTTCGCAGGAGTTGACCCGATTGCGGTAGAAGATATCCAGAAGATCGTAAGAAGCCTTGTGGACAAAAATATCGGGATCCTTATTACCGACCACAACGTACAGCAAACCCTGGCGATCACCAACAAAACATACATTATGTTTGAAGGAAAGATCCTGAAAGAAGGACTTCCTGAAGACCTGGCCAATGATCCGCAGGTAAGAGAAGCTTATCTGGGGGAAAACTTCGTATACCAGAGTATTCTGGACAAACCGAAAAAGAAAAAATACGTCTACAATATCTGGGCAGGGAATTTTGATTCCAAATCCCAGCTTCAGGGGTTTGTAGACAATCATTTCAGCCAGTTTGACGACCTGAGATTAATGTATGGTTTCGAAGACATCGGTTTTGCTTCATTAGGCAATTCAGAGATTGAACATATCTTCAACGATGTAGTTGATAAAAATGCCAACAACTCCTTTGTTTTCCAAAAAAAAGAACTGACCGCCATGTATTCCCTTGAACAGGCTGAAGCAGAATCCAAAGCGGCCGGCAAACCTGAACTGCATTACCTGACAACGTATTTCTACGAGGGATAACTCTTTATTTTTACCGCAATGGTGTTGAAATATTGGTTTTATATCGCTTTTTTAACTTTTACAGCTAAAAAACTATGCCCGGAAAAAGATGCAAAAACTGATACCGGCCTACACATCTCCTGAAACTAAAGCAAAAAGAAAATAAATATTTGCTGAAAAATAGAATAAAACGTACCTTCTCTTCAGAAACGGTACGTTTTTCAGTTAAAATAAATTCTATGGCAAAACCTTTTAACAGAACAGTTACTTTATTCGGAATTTATAAACAGCTTGTTCCTTTTATCAGACCTTACCGGTTAATGATCTATGGGACCTTATTCCTTACTTTTTTGGGAGCCCTCGCTGCACAGGTCAATCCGATTGTGCTGAAATATACAGTAGATGAGGTCACAAAGCTTACCCATCTTCCGCATCCGATGTCAGAAGGAATTCATATTCTTGTTGTGATCTCTGTTATTTTACTCGGAAAAGAGCTCCTTAATATCTTCATCAATTTCGGACAGAAATTTTATGGGGAAAAAATAAGGATCAATGTGAGTTCCGTTCTGGCACAGTCGGCAATTGATAAGATTCTTACGTATAAGGTGGCTTATTTTAACGATGAAAATCACGAGTCCGGAAAACTGCAGATCAGGATAGACCGCGGAATTGAAAGCCTGACAAAGCTGGTACAGAATTTTTTCATTGACATTCTTCCGCTTTTTTCCAACGCGATCATAGCACTTATCATTATGTATATGCAGAATGTATATGTGGGCATGGTTTCCACGATCATTGTTCCGATCTATTTTTACATCAGCTCTTTACAGGCTAAAAAACTGAGCGGAGTAAGACGGCAGCTGAGAAATCAGAGAGAAAGAAAAACTTCCGGCCTGCTGAACCTGATCAATTCGATCATGGTCATCAAAAGTTTTGTCCGGGAAAAATTTGAAGGAAAAAAGCAGTATGATCTTCAGATGGAGCTCATGGAAAGCCAGATGTTTACCCGGAAAACAAACTTTATTTACGACGGATTAAAAACTTTTATCGAACAGTTTGGAGTGGTTCTGATTATTCTTCTGACGGTGTATCTTGTGCTGGATCAGCAGATGACGATCGGAGCTATTATGCTTCATATCATGCTGTTCAACAACGTTTCGGCACCTATCCGCCAGCTGCACAGGATCTATGATGATATGAACGATGCCATGATCTATGCGGAAGGTTATTTTGACATCCTGAACGCTGACGATGAAACCGAGCAGAACGGAACTTTTGTAGAAAAACAGATCAAAGGAACCTTCGAATTGAAGAATGTGAATTTTAGCTATCCGAACGGAACACAGGCCCTGCATGATGTTTCCATGAAATTCGAAAACGGAAAAACCACAGCACTGGTAGGACTGAGCGGAGCCGGAAAATCAACGGTGATCAATCTTCTGTGTAAATTTTATCTTCCTGATTCCGGGGAAATATCTTTGGATGGTGTGAATTTAAATGAATATAACAATACCTTTCTGAGGAATGACCTCGGCCTGGTGCTTCAGAGAAACCATATTTTCCAGGGAAGTATAGAAGATAATATCAGATATGGGGATATGAATGCGGGTTTTGACGAAATTCAGGAAGCAGCGAGAAAAGCTTATCTGCATGATCAGATCCTGGATCTTCCGGACGGTTATCAGCATGATGCGACACAGCTTTCAGGAGGGCAGCAGCAGAGAATTGCCATTGCCCGGTTATTCCTGAAGAATCCTCCGGTTATTTTCCTCGATGAGCCAACCGCCAGTCTGGATGCTATTGCTACCGAGCAGATCAAAAATTCACTGGATGCCATTAAGGAAGGACGTACCGTGATCATTATTTCCCACTCCCTTTCCCAGATCCTGGATTCTGATAAAATTTATGTGATGAAAAAAGGAAGAGTGGTGGAAAGCGGTACTCATGATGAGCTGGTACTGGCTAACGGAACCTACCGGGAGATTTTTGATGCATCCGCCAGAAGTCTGAATCTGGATAAGCTGGTCAATACCTTTAAAGAGAATTAGAAAATTAAAAAACTGCTGATTTTATCTTCGGAAGATCAAAAAAGAATAATAGATTTGCCTGAGCAATTATGAACGATCACTATCTTAAAAAACTGGACAGGGTAACGGCTATTCTCACGCAACTGCAGTCGAAACCGACAGTCAGAGCACAGGACCTGGCAGAAAAATTCGATGTCAGTATCAGAACGATCTACCGTGATGTGAAAACGCTTGAAAATGCAGGGATTCCGATTATTGGAGAGGCCGGAAACGGCTATTCCCTGATGGATGGCTATAAACTTCCGCCGGTGATGTTTACCAAAGAAGAGGTGTTAAGCTTTATTACCGCTGAAAAACTGATGCAGAAATTCTCCCATCAGAGCTTGGGAAACCATTATCAGACAGCGATGGAAAAGGTGCGTTCCGTACTGAGACATTCGGATAAAAACCTGATCCGGAATATCGAGAAACAGATTGATGTCTTCAGTCATCATGCCGGACCGGAAGATCATGTTAAAAATGTCCTGCCGACAATCCTGGAAAGCATTGCCGATAAAACCCAGCTGATGATTGAGTATAAAACAGTAGATTCCAGGGTTACAGACAGGACTATTGAAGCGGTAGGCGTATTTTTTGAATTCAATTACTGGTATATTATGGCATTCTGTACCCTGAGAAAAGATTTCAGGCAGTTCCGGGTAGACAGAATTCTTCAGATTATGAAAACCCAGACTCCATTTCTGCAGGAATACGGCCAGATCAATGATTACAGGAAAAGCGGAAATGGCAATAAGACCAAAGTGAAGCTGCTGGTAGATAAAAAAATTATGGGGCACCTGGTCAATTCAAAAAAATACTATGGTTTAACTGAAGAAACGGAAAGAGAGGATGGAGTGGAACTGACTTTTGAAACAGAATGGATCAAGGAAGGCTTTCCCCGCTGGCTGATTACCTTTGCCGATTATGCAACGGTTCTGGAACCGGAAAGTCTCAGGCTGAAATTAAATGATCTCATTTCAAGAATCTCAGATAAACATCAGTAAAAACCCCAGCACTGCTGTGCTGAGGTTAAGGCAATAATGATTTAGCTGAATAATATTGTGATAAAAAATGAAAAGGCAAAATTGCAAACCGGTAGCAAAAACTGTAAAATGAGTTTTGTTGCAGTTTAATTTGATATGATTATTATTGAAGAATAAAAAGTTTTACCGGCCGGTTCACTTTTCGCCTTTATTTTGCTATACTAGAATCTTTCCCAGAAGAACGGCGGCTCAATTCCCAAAGCTCTGAGGTAAACATAACCCTGCCCACGGTGATGGATTTCGTTGTCTACAAAATAAAGAATGTTCTGATATACCGGGAATTCATACTGCCCGAACAGATTGAATGTTTCCTGGAAACGCTCTTCCGTGATCTGACTGAAATAATGATTGATTACTTCCGTCTCTTCATCCCATTTCTTTAAGATGTCTTCTTTGGTTTTAGGGTTGAAGCCTTCTTCGTTATAGGCTTCCATATTTTTTTCAATGATTCCTTTCAGAGCAGGTCCTCCGATGCTGATCAGTTCTACGGCCAGTTTGGCAAAAGGTCTCATGCCGCCTACGGAAAATTCAAATAATTCTTTTTCAGGAAAAGCTTCAATAACTCTTCTTGTCAGGTTTCTGTGCCCCTGCCAGTGCTCTAATAACTGTCCGGATGTCATGAATTGTTTTGTGATTGTTGCGGTAGTTGTCATAATTGTATCGTTTTTGTTTGTTATTGTTGATACAAAGGTAAGCCGGGGTTATGACAACAGTTTGTCAGCAGGATTTTTGAGATTGAAAATATTTTTATTCCGTTGAAATTTACGGACCGGTTTTTGCGTTAACAGGAAAGTATATCATAAAGAAATCATTAAAGATGAAGAAGTATATTTTGTCCGTTATTCCTGTGTTTTTACTGGCATCCTGTAACAAGATAGAAGAAAAAATAGACCAGACTGTTCAGAAAACAACAGAAGCCGTGCAGCAGAAGGCACAGCAGGCTGTAGAGGAAACCGTGAAGAAAACGGTAAACGAATCCATCAATTCTTTAACCAACTCGCAGGATGTAAAGTTCAGTGAAGTATTTCCCGGGGCAGAAAAAGCAATTGTAACGGAAGACACCGGAAAGAAATTCAAATTTCCCAACGGTTCTGAAGGGTATGTTCTAAAGTATAAATCAGATATTTCAGTATTGCTCCCTTTTCTTGAAAGCAGACCTTCCACGGATGAAAGCAAATCTGATAAAACAGCCCGTAAAATTGACGGGCAGAGCATCATTGATAAAATAAGCTTTATCTCTAAATTCCTTCCCGAAAATACCTTTGATACCAGCTTCCTGGAAGACATTAAAAACGATAAAAATATAGAATATTACAAGCTGAAAAGGTTTCCTCACAACAGTACGATCATCTATAATCCCAAAAACCGGACCGTCATACAATACGTAGAAATCAGTAAATAATGATGACAGGAGATCTGGTTACATTTAATATAATTATCTCGGTTCGGGATAAAAATATCTGTAACTGAAAACAATTTCCGGCCTTCTACATTTAAACTCCTGATGCCAATTTGAATTATGTCTGATATTAGTATATTTAATGAAAGTGATGTTTACCTTCTTTTAGGTATTTGTTCCGTGGGTGCCGGATTTTTGCTTACCATAGCTTTGGTGGTGATTAACTTTTTTACCGGTAAGGAACAGAAATTCTCTTATTACATCATGATGTATTTTATTTATTGCATCTTATCTTTTATCACAGCCTGCCTTTTATATGCCGTCAAATTCTTTTAAAAGTTAAAAGACTGTTCCGGAATGAAATATTTTATATTGGGAACCCTGTACATTTGAAGTTTGGAGGGCATTTTAATTTCCTTACCGGTGTACGATTAAAATCAGAAGTACATTGCAGATTGTATAAAAAATAGGTATTTTAGTGCCTATGAAAATTTATACAAAAACAGGAGATAAAGGACAGACTGCATTGTATGGAGGAACGAGAGTATCCAAAGCCAGTGCAAGAGTGGACAGTTACGGAAATATTGACGAACTTAATTCCTTTATCGGGATTGCTAAAAGCCACATTGAGGATGAAGAAGTATTGAAGCAGTTAAAGAAAATTCAGTTTGATCTCTTTACGGTAGGTTCTGAAGCGGCAACTCCGGTGGATAAACTCATGTTGGCCAACGGAAAATCCCGTCTGCCATTGGTGATTTCAGAAACAGAAATTGAAGAACTGGAGCAGTGGATGGATGCCTTTGATGAAAAACTGGAACCTCTTCAGTATTTTATTCTTCCGGGAGGAGGAAAACCGGCAACATTTTTACATGCGGCAAGAACTATCTGCAGAAGGGCAGAACGCTCTCTTGTATTTTTAAATGAATCCGAAGAGGTGCGTCCGGAACTGATCAAATACCTGAACCGTCTTTCAGATTATCTTTTCGTACTGGCCAGATATGTATCCAAACTGAACAGTGAACCGGAGGAATACTGGAATCCGAATGAAAGATAAAGCATTACTGTTCATCAACGGAAAAGCTCCGGCATCTTTTCCCGATCCGGAAAATTATAATCTTATTGCCTGTACAGACGGTGCTTTTCATTATCTGAAAGATCTGAATTTCCCTTTAGATAAGCTGGATTTTATCTCCGGCGATTTTGATTCCCATATCGGATCAGATGAAAATATCTATGAAGGTAAATTTATCCATACTCCCGATCAGGAAAGAACAGATTTTCATAAAGCACTGGATATTATTCTGGGGCGGGGTTGTACCCATGTAGATGTATTGGGAGGAAGCGGAGGAGAGCAGGATCATTTTTTAGGAAATCTTACGGTAGCTTACCGTTTTAAAGACCGCATGAATATTAAATTTTATGATGAATTTTCAGAATATTATTTCATTCCGAAAAACTTTGTGATTAAAGGAGTGAAAGGCAGGCTGATTTCACTCTATCCCTTTCCGTTTGTAGAAAACATCACCACAAGAGGGCTGAACTGGCCTTTGAATAACGGAAATGCAAATGTAACCGCCAATCTGCTGACCCGCAATTTTGCCATAGAGGATGAGGTTTCTATTGAATACGAAAAAGGAGATCTGCTCATTTTTGTAGGCAATACTTATCTGAAGTCTCAATAACAGCAGGAAATCAGGTATACTAAAGATACACACAAAGATCGGTGTGATGCCTGCTGGAAATCTTTGATCTTTCCATGTTTAAAATACCATAATGGTTTAAAATATTCAACACAGAATAATCAAAAAATCTGTTCAATATGCTGAACTGAGAGTTCAGAATACCGGTAAAGATCTTCTGGTATATAGAATCTATTCAATAGAGACAGACTTTAATCCGCCTATATAATATCATCCCAAAGCCTGGCAAATTCTGTTTCCGTAAATTTGTATGAAGCGTACCCAATAAAAGCATCAAAAGCCTGTTATTTTCAGGTCCGAATTGAATAATGAAAAAACTTGTCAGAATATCAGCCGTGTGTATTTCATTATACAGTGCTCTCTCCTGTACATCACAGCATTTTGAGAAACCTGAATATGGAGTTAATGGAGTAGAAAAAGAATCTGTAATAAAGAAAGTTGTTAATTTCAGAACGACTGGAAATATCAGAAATACCGACGGAAGAACTTTAAAACCGGGTTTGTTTTACAGAAGCGGTCATCTTCATCAGCTTCAAAAGAAATCATTTGATAAACTCCGGAATCTGGGAATCAAAGAGATTATTGATCTCAGAAACTCAAAAGAAATTGCTCAGAAACCGGATCATCTTCCGGAAGGTATTGTATACAGGAATTATTCTGCTTTTGAAGATGAGGGAGATCAGCTGGATCAGGCTAAAAAGCTTGTATTGAAAGGGAAAGTAAATGGTTCTGATGCAGATCAGAAAATGATAGATTTTTACCGTGAATATGTCACAGAAAATCCTGAAATAATCAAGAAGATCATTACTGAAATTCTTGAATCGGATCATCCTGTTCTCTATCACTGTACAGCAGGTAAAGACAGAACAGGACTGATTACAGCACTGATTCTTACCATCCTGAAATTCGACAGGGCAACTGTTTACAATGAATATCTTTTGTCTAATAATTACAGGGAAGCGCTTGTAAAGAAGAGGTTGGGTCTTGCGAACACGCTCCACTTTCTCTATCCGAAAATGGATATTCAGGTGCTGGAAAAATTGAGCTGGGTAGAAAAGAGATATTTAGATGCTGCATTTGATGAGATCCATAAAAAGTACGGTTCAACAGATGAGTATATAAGAGTGGTTCTGGGAATTTCCGACCGTCAGAGGGAAGAATATATCAGAAAGTTTACGGATTGACAGGCTGTAAAAAGCCGGAACAGAATATTTTCTGCCCCGGCTTCAGTATAATCGGATGAATAAGCGCCTTATAAGTATTTGGGTGATCTAATTTTTAATCACTTTTTTAGTGATCTCACCTTTTTCAGTATAAATCTTCAGGATATAGGTTCCTTTAAGTAAATCAGAAGTGTTAACCTGTGCTTTATTTCCTTCCTGCTGAAGATTTTGTCTTGAGATCACACGTCCGGCCATATCAATAAATTCTGCTTTGCTTAATTTATCTTTGGTATTGATGTATACAACGTCTTTGGCCGGATTAGGGAATATAGACAGTTCATTTTTGATAACTTCGTTCACAGCCAGTGTAGGGCAGTTCAGAACATTGGCAGGAGGCATATCAAATGCTTCGGTGCCGTCTGTACGTGAAGCTGAAGTTCCCTGTATGGCACTGTATCCTAATCCTCTTTTGGCGAAGGCTCTCCAGATGTCACATTTGTTCTGTCCTCCGTATAAAGCGTCATCGGCCTGCAGAATGGCGTTTCTTCCATCTACGAATCCTGGATTTGGTACTCCGGTTTTCATACCCTGGATAACCAGATTGAGTGCAATATTATTTCCTCCGGTTGATCCTTTAATATCCGGATTGAAACCGTATTTGTTAACCAGTGCCCAATGCATTTCCCACAGCATCAATGCCCATAAATAACCTGTTGGATGCATCAGACTGCTACCGGGACCTATTACTTTCAGATAATCATAAGTGTGAGGATTTACAGACATATTCGTAGTATAGGGAAGTATACGCATACCTCCGCCGCCGAATGCATAGGAACCCATATTGATCTGATCAGTGGCTGTCTGGCTTGGCTGCTGGGTGAGATTAATGGCAAAATAATCGCTCCATCCTTCTCCCATCTGTTCTTCTCCGGTCTGGGCATCGTTCATCAGGCGCTTACTTACGGCATGGGTGTATTCATGCAGGATGACCTGGCTGTCTAAACCGCCGTTTCTTTTGGTAATAGCAAAACCTTCAGCCGGAACAGTAGCCGTAATGGTCTGACTGTTTCCTAATGCAGTCCGGATCTGGTCGCCGATTCCTTTATTCACCGCAACTACCGGTATCATTAAAGTTTGGGTTCCTGTATTAATAGCACCGGACATATCAACCGTTGAGTTATTGAGAATTACAATACCTTTGGGATTAAAATCTTTAATATTATTTATTTTATCAGAGAAATTACAGGTGCCTCTGTTAACCGCAACAATTTTATTGGCAAATGCGGAAGAATTGACAGCTGCCTCACATCCGTCATTCGGGTCCCCGCCGGCTCCGTCATTGTATAAAACAAAATCTCCTGTAACATTGGATGTGGTATATGGGTAGTTGTTACTTCCCATTATTCCCTGATAATGTCCGGCCATAGGTCCCTGGGCAATACTCATTACTCCGGCATTATTGGGCGTTTCAAAAGTATAGAAGAGTGTAGTGGGATTTTGTACCAGCGTACCAGAGTATCCCATAATTGCATTATTTACAGATCTGAACTGCCCTAAGCCTGATGTTGTAAATCCTATTAAATTATTGCCTTCTCCCGTATTAGCCTGAAAACTTCCTGCCGCAGGAGTAAAACCATGATAATAGAGTACATCATGAATAAAATTAGTAGAATAAAACATCTGGGTACTGGCAAGATCAGTGTATGCAAGAGGGTCATAGTTCGTTGAATTTCCGGGATTCTGGAAATCGAATACATAATTATTCCCTTTTGTTTCGTTTTTAATAGATGATTTATTGATAACAAGAGCTACTCCTCCGAAGAGAGATATAATATCGCTATATTCTCCGTTTTGATCATATCCGACATGTGAGTTGTTACCTATAGTATATTCATCAGTCACTACGGGATTGGTGGCATAAGTAAGTTTTTTATGCCAGCCTTCAACGGAAGCTGCTGGATCTGTAACATTGCTCAGTAAGGTATAGGCATGATCAAGTGGACTGTTAAAGTTAGCGGGAACCACCCGGTAAGAGCCATCCCCCGAATAAGGTGCGGTCTGATATTCTTTAGTGATCCATTCGAAATCCTTCGGATCGTTTTGGTAAACATTCTTATTCTGAAAACCAGGTTCGAATGTACAGGAATTGATGATGGAATTTTTTGATAATAAGTCTCCGGTTTGGGCATCGATTATCGTTTCAAAAGCAGAAATCTGATGGCCGTGATCATCGGCTGATCCTGGTGTTTTAATATCTGTAAGTAAAAGCCAGGCCAGTTTCAGCTGATTGTTTTGATTATAATATACAAGGTAGGAAGGAGAATTTTCAATGAAAATAACATCATTACCTGTAATTTTCTGTTTTAATTGTTCTGTGTTTTTTTCGAGATCATCGGTGTTTTTAATAAGAATGAAATTTTTCCCTGATTTCCGTGCAAATCTTTCAACAGCTTCGGCAGCTTGTAGTTCCGGAGATGATGCTAACATTTTGCCTTTCGGAAAAGCAACAAAATTATTGTTGAAATTCTGTACCTTTCCGTTTCTTAATGAAAATGTTCCAAAAGTCTGGTAAACAGGAATTCCATTGATTTTTTGCTGCACTTTTACATACTCGGCCCCGTTAATTGTTTCATGATCATTGATGACATTGTATTCAACCGGAGAGCTGATTATTTTCTGATTCACTGCTGTTGTTTTCAGAAAATTACTTACCACTTCAAGACGGTTTTGTGCAACAGCACCCACCGAAAATAACATGGCGGCTAAAAGTAGGTTTTTTTTCATAAAATTTTGTTTTTTTTGAATTGTAAATAACGAATAAAAAAAATGAATATGCAAAATAAAATCACTAAAAATTGAATTAAATTCATTTATTTAATCAATTTGTTGTGTTGTTTTTATAATTTAACTGATAATAATGTGAAATGTAAATATATTTCGTTTTTGAGTTGAAAAAGGTTTATAATTTTCATTCAAAATCATTAAAACTGTCTGATATAAAGGGTTTTGTGTGTTTTTTGTTCCGCTGATGAAAAACAGTGTCTTGAAATTATTTACTTTTCAATCTCCGTATTATTCCATTTTATATGGATACTGAAGATGGCAGCATAAGATATTCCGGCAAAAGCAGGTAAAAGGATGTATCTGAATTTCTGAAGAAAATTATAATAAATTTAACGCTCAGAAATCAAACTTTTTTAGCAATTTTGCATTTCTTAATTCACTTGTTTAGAAATGAAAATAAAGTACTCGGAACTTATTGATCAGACATTATATTTTCCTACGGAGGAATTTAATGTTTCTGAGAACAATTTGTTATTTCACGATATTCCTTTGATGGAAGTCGTTGAAAAATTTGGCACTCCGCTTAAGATAAGCTACCTGCCGAGAATTTCTCAAAATATCCAGAAAGCGAAAGGCTGGTTTAAGGAAGCTTTTGAGAAAACCGAATATAAAAAGAATTATACCTACTGTTACTGTACCAAGTCCAGTCATTTCAATTTTGTTCTTGAGGAAGCCCTGAAAAATGAAATCTCTATTGAGACCTCTTCCGCCTACGATATGGATATCGTAAAATCTCTTTACGATAAAGGGAAAGTAGATAAAGATATTGAAGTGATCTGTAACGGCTTTAAAACAGATGATTATCTGACCAAAATTTCGGATATGATCAACAGTGGTTTTGAAAACATTACCCCGATCCTGGATAATTACCGCGAGCTGGATAAACTTACGGAAAGCATTGATTCCACATTCAATATCGGGATCAGGATAGCCTCGGAAGAAGAGCCGAAATTTGAATTTTATACTTCAAGACTGGGAATAGGATATAAAGATATTATTCCGTATTACAGCCAGAAGATTGCGGAACATCCGAACGCAAGACTGAAGATGCTTCACTTCTTCATCAATACGGGAATCAAGGATACTTCATACTACTGGAACGAACTGTATAAATGTCTCCGTGTGTATGCACGTCTGAAGAAAATCGCTCCGGAAGTGGATTCCCTGAATATCGGCGGCGGTTTCCCGATCAAAACTTCCCTGAACTTCGATTACGACTATCAGTACATGGTGGAAGAGATCGTTTCCCAGATCAAGAAATTCTGTGAAGAAGAAGGGGTGGAAGAACCGAATATTTATACGGAATTCGGAAGCTTTACCGTTGGAGAAAGTGGTGCCAACCTTTATAAAATCATCTCCCAGAAACGCCAGAACGACAGAGAGAAGTGGAATATGATCGATTCTTCATTCATGACCACACTTCCTGATACGTGGGCCATTTCAAGACACTTTATCATGCTTCCGCTCAACAGATGGGAAGATACTTATGAAAGAGTGTTTTTAGGCGGGCTTACGTGTGATTCTGATGATTATTACAACTCTGAACAGCATACCAATGCCATCTATCTTCCTGTTTTCAGTGATACCAAACCTCTTTATATCGGATTTTTCCATACAGGAGCGTACCAGGAAACCATCGGAGGGTACGGAGGGGTACACCACTGTCTGATGCCTCAGCCAAGACACGTCCTGATCCAGAAAGATGAAAACGGAGAACTTCAGTATGAAATTTTCCGTGAAAAACAGGAGCCTGAAGATGTTTTAAGACTTCTTGGATATAAATAATGCATTGGCTTCAGCCAAAACGTATAAAATACAAAAAAGCTCTCAATCTCTGAGAGCTTTTGCTGTTTAAAAATATTTTGAAATTTTATCGATCCGGAGGTCTTCATAATCAGAAACAACAACATCAGCCAACGTGTAATCCTGATTTTTAGAATGCGGGCTTCTGTATGCCGAACAGAAGATTTTTGCCCTGTGCGCCGCAAGAATTCCGTTCGTGGAATCTTCTATAACCATACAGTTTTCAGTAGGCTCCCCAGCCATTTCAGCAGCTAATAAGAAAACTTCGGGATGAGGTTTTGATTCTTTAAGATCGGCACCGCTTATTTTTCCGCTGAAGTATTTTTCAAGCCCGAATTTCTCAAAAACCATATTGATTGTAGTCATTG
This sequence comes from Chryseobacterium indologenes, assembly GCA_002439165.1. GTDB lineage: Bacteria > Bacteroidota > Bacteroidia > Flavobacteriales > Weeksellaceae > Chryseobacterium > Chryseobacterium indologenes_E. The sequence continues at coordinate 36,613 of DJTE01000023.1, read as the reverse complement.
TTGCAGAAGAAGCAAGAATAAGTTTAATTCCGTTCTCATGATAATGCATAATCAGTTCTCTTACCCCGGAAATTAGGTCGAATTCTTCATCGTTATCAAAGTAATCTTTGAAATGAGCCCGTTTGATGCCGGCAATGGCTTCGTGGGTATGAGATAAGTTATACTGCCGGATCAGCGTTTCGCAGACTCTCTTGGTAGAAGCTCCTGTAAAAGAAGTGTAAAGATCTTCGGAAACAGCGATTTCCAGTTCGTCAAATGTTTTGAAATAAGCTTTTCTATGCAGGGGTTCTGTATCTACGATCACCCCATCCATATCAAAAAGAACAGCTTTTAAGGACATATTCTGAAGTTTTTTACAAAAATAGGTATTTATTTGATGGGAGGAAAGGGAGAGACGGATAGATAGCAGATGGATAGATAATAGACGGATAGATGACAGACAGGTAATAATAATGGGGGCAGCCTTAAAAGCATTGAACTTTAAGCATTGAACACCTCACATTGAATACCAACCTTGAACTCTGAACTTCAACTCATCACTTTTCTTTGTATCTTTGCGGTAAATATTTCAATCTTATCATCATTTAAATTTTTAAATAAAACATGAGAACATACGCAGGAATTCCTGAAGAAAACGCAACGTTAGAAAACTCGAAGATTATGCTGGTTACCGTTCCTTATGACGGAACCTCCACATGGGGAAAAGGAGCCGATAAAGGCCCTGAGCTATTCCTGAACGCTTCTGAAAATATGGAGCTTTATGATATAGAAACACAGACAGAGCCTTATCTTCAGGGAGTATATCTGGCCGGAGAAGTTTCTGAAAATTCTACTCCTGAAGCCATGACAGAAGCCGTTTATCAGAAGACAAAAGAGCTTTTGAAGAATGAAGGAAAGATATTTACCCTTTTTGGCGGAGAACATTCTGTTTCTATCGGTTCTATCCGTGCAGTAGGTGAAAAATTTGAAAATTTAACGGTTCTTCAGCTGGATGCTCATACAGACTTACGTCCCGAGTTTCATGGTTCCACTTCCAATCACGCCTGTGCTGTTTTTGAAGCCAACCAGAAGCATAATCTGGTGCAGGTGGGAATCCGTTCTATGGATGCGGAAGAGGCCCAGTACCTGCCGGAAGGAAGAGTATTCTTTGCCCATGAGATTGCCAACAATGAAAACTGGATCAATGATGTTCTGGAAAAAGTATCGGGAAATGTATACATCACCATAGACCTTGATGCTTTCGATCCTTCTATTGCCCTTTCTACGGGAACCCCTGAACCCGGAGGCCTGGCGTGGTATCCAACATTGGAGCTGCTGAGAAAAGTATTTGAAAAGTGTAACGTCGTGGCTTTTGATATTGTAGAATTAATGGATTCTCCGATGGCTAAACCAACGGCTTTCCTGGCAGCAAAGCTATATTACAAAATGCTTGCTTACAACGATATCTATAATAACAACTAAAATTCCGCAGGAATCGGATTTTTTCAGCCGTATATTCTTTGGAAATTTGTGAGGTAATAAAAACAGAATATTATGTCCACACAAAATCAGATCGATTATAACAGGATTGCCAAAGCGATAGAATATATCCGGGGTAATTTCAGGCTTCAGCCTAATTTGGATGAAGTGGCAGAGAAAGTTCATCTGAGCCCGGCTCATTTTCAGAAGATATTTACAGAATGGGCAGGAACAAGTCCGAAAAAATTTTTGCAGTTCATCAGTCTTGAACACGCTAAAAATTTATTGAAGGAAGAAAAAGCAAGTTTATTTGATACCGCATACGAGACAGGATTTTCCAGCACAAGCAGGCTTCATGACCTTTTTGTGAAAGTGGAAGGAATGTCTCCGGCAGAATATAAAAACGGCGGAAAAAGCCTTAGCATCAATTACAGTTTCTCCGAAAGCCCTTTTGGAAATGTAATAACCGCCTCTACGGCAAAAGGAATTTGCTATATGGCTTTTGAAGACGATAAAGAAACAGCATTGGGAAATTTGAAACAGACATTTCCCAATGCTTCCTTTTTTGAAAAGCAGGACGCGCTCCAGCAGAATGCACTGTCTATCTTTCACAAAGACTGGACGAAGCTCAATACCATTAAATTACACTTAAAGGGCACCGATTTTCAGCTGAAAGTCTGGGAAAGTTTACTGACTATTCCTATGGGAAAGCTGTCTACCTATGGCAGTCTGGCCGGGAAAATAGGAAATCCTAAGGCTTCAAGAGCAGTGGGAACAGCCATCGGAAGCAATCCGGTAGCTTTTCTTATCCCTTGTCACCGGGTGATTCAGTCTACCGGAAATATCGGCGGGTACAAATGGGGAAGTGAGAGAAAACAGCTGATCGTAGGCTGGGAAAGCGCACTTATGTATTCGTAAAGGCCATTCTTTTTCTTAACAGACCTGGCTAAATCTTACTGACGATGATTCATTTATGAAAGAGGAGCCGTTTATCTGTGTTTTATCTTACCTTTGGATTTCCGGGAATGAATAAAAATTCCGTATTGCAGCAAAGATCAATGAATTTTAAAATTACAAACGGTAAAGCCTTGATTTCTATTGAGTATGATATTCATCATCAAAGTGAATGTCTGTTGATAGGAAAAGATCCTGCTCTTTTTTTATGGGATGACTGCGATGATGCCGGGGATGAAAATATGGTATTGTTCTCCATGAGCCCGGAAAATAAACATCTTATTAATCATGCCCTTGAGGGAATTGATTTTGATGTGGATTATACCGAAAGAGCAGAAGACCTGTTTCACGTTCTGCAGTCTCTTTTAATTTTATTAAAAAATGGGAATTACCAGCTCAGTTTTTCCACAAATAAAACATGGGAGATTTATAGTAATGCAGCAGTATTCGGAGATGAAAGGCTTGATCAGGATGATGTAGTAGAAGAAATTAAAAAATACGATGAGAAACTGCTTCAAAATCTCATCTACGATTATAATGTTTATGGGGGCTATACGAATACCCATGATTTTTATAGATATGAATATCCTTTTATCGCCTGGAAATCGAAAGAAGAAATCAATATCAATCTCGTAAAGCATTATGAAAGCCTTATTTTGTCAGGAGCAAGGCCGTTTGCCATAATTCTGACAGGAAAGTATTCGGAAAAAGATTATTTTCATGACTATATTCTGGACGGTCATCATAAGCTGTGCGCTTATAAAAATCTGAAAATGGAGCCGCTTTTGGCTGTCATCAGACTCTTACCGGAATCGGCACAGGAGATCACACAGGATCTGGAACGGATTTCCCAACTGATGTACCCGTGGCAGTTTATTCATTATTTCAATACCTGGAGCAGACATCATATGCAGCATTATTTAAAAGCTAATCCTGATAGTTTTTTAAAAAGATACATTAAGAACGGTAAAATGACTCTGCTTTTTGATGATGATACATTAAATGCTGAGGGATCGTATATCAGCAATGTACATGACGGAGAATATAAAAGCTGGCATAAAAACGGTGAGCTGCATGCTCAGGGAACCTATTCGCTGGGTAAAAGAACCGGGAAGTGGACTTATTATTACGAAAAACACAAAACCGGCAATGAATCTGCTGATATAAATGAAGAAAACTGTAAAGAAGAATATATTTATAAAGACGGAAATATGCTGGTTCATAAAAGCTGGAACGAAGAAGGGAAAATAACAGGGATAACTTATTATATTCCGGACTTTAACAGCGTCAGTTTTCCTTTAACAGAAGACCTGATTCTGAAATATTCTACTGAAAGATACAGGAATCCGGTGAGAAACAAAGAAAGCAGGGAACAAAAAAGAATATCGGAAAAAGAGCAGCAGGAAACGTTGTTATCCCAAACGAAGAGAAGAGAAAAATTATATGACCTGCTAAAACTATTGCTGCTGGCTATTGTTGTTGTACTCATTATTATTTATTTTTTGTAGCTAAATATGAATGACTGTATAAAAATTATGTATACATTACCCATTATTAAATTTTCTGAATTATGATGAGCCTGTTCGAAGAAATATCAGATTACCCGCTCAGTATCCTTCCGCATGACGGAACGGTTCATTATTATGGAAAGGTGTTTTCCGGAGAACAGTCAGATGTATTTTATGATTATCTGTTTCACCGGATTCCGTGGGAACATGATGAAGCTGTTATTATGGGAAAATTGATTTTAACCAAAAGGAAAGTAGCCTGGTTCGGCGAAAAAGCATTCGAATATACCTATTCCAAACGGACAAAATATGCAAAACCCTGGACTCCTGAATTGTTAGAATTAAAACGCAAGTGTGAGGAAATATCAGGAGAAACCTACAATTCCTGCCTTCTGAATCTGTACCATGACGGAAGTGAAGGAATGGCCTATCACAGCGATGGAGAGAAAGACCTCAGGAAACACGGTGCCATTGCTTCCCTGACATTCGGAGCCGAGAGAAAGTTTCTCTTTAAACATAAGACCTCAAAAGAAAAAGTAGAAATATTCCTTGAAAACGGAAGCCTGCTGGTGATGAAAGGAACAACCCAGGAAAACTGGCTTCACCGACTTCCTCCCACCACAAAAATAAAAACACCAAGAGTAAATCTTACCTTCAGAACTATTGAAGAATAATACTCCTGCCTGATATAAGGGAACTCAGGAAGGAATGCCTGCAGGCAGCTGTGTTATCTGAGGGAAGCTTTCTTAACCACAAACCGAAGCTTCAACGTAGTCAAAAGGCACAAAAGATTTACACTTTAGTGATTTTTTTAAGTTAAAAACTTTGCGCATAGAAGGTCACTTAAGATTTTTATTTAGCCATCAATAAAAAAATCTGCTCAATCTGCAAAATCCGCGAGAAAAAAACAAAAAAGAGTTCTTAGTAAAACCCTTTAATGCAGCCCGCAGGATTTATTCAATAGGGGTGGACTTTAATCCACGTGAATAAACGGAAACAATTCCACGACTTTAGCCAAAATTTAATAACATTTCCACATAATCAACGGAATCCGTGAATAAAAAAGGTGGCTTTGAAAACCTCAGCCACCTTTTTGATTCTTTATTTCAGGATGTCAGCTTCAATAGAACTGTCATCATAAATTTTAATAAATGCTTTTGTATAATCCTCCTTTGTTGCAAAATTTGGATTTTCAAGAAACTTCTGTGGATTCAGTGCAAACAGAGGGAACCACGTGCTGCTGATCTGGATCTGGATTTTATGGCCTTTTTTAAAGGTATGCATTACATCCTGCAGTCTGAAATTCACCGCTGTTTTCTGATTCGGAACCAGTGCTTCCCCTTTTTCTTTTGAATTTCTGAATCGGGCAGGCATAATTTCACTTCTTACCATCTGGTGATAATTTCCGTAGATCACCCCGTCTTTCTTTTCTTTCGGTTTGAAATCTTCAGGATAAACATCGATCAGTTTTACCGCAAAATCTGCATCGGTAGAGGTAGAGGCGATATTCAGTTTAGCCATGATCTCTCCTCCGAAAGTAATGTCTTCCGTTAAAACATCTGTGGTGAAAGTCAGTACATCAGGTCTTCCCACTGCAAATCTCTGATCTTCCGACATATAATTTCTCGGCGTAAAGCCATTGAAGTCTTTCAAATTGTCAGAGCTCAAAACCGGATTATCAGGATCGCTGTAATATTCTGAATAGCCCTGTCCGGCTGCTGTCTTTAGTGTTTTATCCGCTAAATAGAAATTAACTTTCTGAGCATTTTTAGGCGGATAAGATGCAAACTCCCTCCATTCTTTGGAGCCGGTATCATACATGAGAGCTTCCGGAAGTCCTGCATCTTCTTTCGTGTTTCCTTTCAGGTAATGGCTGAAGAATTTCGTTTCCACATTTTTCTGGTAATAGGTAGCAATACTGTCTCCGAAATAGGTCTGATTATGGAAATGTTTTCCCTGTTCCTGCGACCAGCCTCCATGAGAGAAAGGTCCCATTACAATTGTATTTCTGGCTTTCGGACTCGTCTTTTCAATCGTTTTATAGATATTTAAAGGTCCCGCAAGATCTTCAGCATCAAACCAGCCTCCAACAGTCATTACCGCATGTTTTATGTCTTTTAAATGCTGGAGAAGTCCTCTCTTCTGCCAGAATTCATCGTAATTGGGGTGATTCATAATCTCGGTCATGAAGAAGTTGTCTTTATAATATTTTTCATACCCGTCCTTCAGAGTTCCCATATCCCTGTAAAATTTCAGGCCGTCTTCAGAGGTGGCTTTAATCATGGAACCGGTATACCACGCTTTATTTTCAGCTTTGGTTTTTTGTACCCCGAAAACAGGGAATGTTTTGAAATATCCCAGCATAAACCTTCCGTTATGAAGAAAATCATCATTCCAGAAATCGGAAATCGGAGCCTGGGGGGAAGAAGCTACCAAAGCAGGGTGCCGGGCCAATGTACCTACGGCAGTATAAAAACCGGGATAGGAAGTTCCGTATTGTCCTGCTTTTCCGTTATTGTCTTTTACATTTTTCAGGAGCCATTCGATGGTGTCATAGGTATCTGTGCTTTCATCTACATCCTTTTTGGTCTTATGATCTGTCTGTGGGGTCATATTTGTGAATGTTCCCTCACTCATATATCTTCCGCGGACATCCTGATACACAAAAATGTATTTGTCCTTCATCAGGTAGGAGTTAGGACCCAATTTGGTTTTATATTCATTTTCCCCGTAAGGAGCAATACTATAACAGGTTCTCTGAATAAGAAACGGATATCTGTTTTTGCCGGAAATATCTTTCGGTACATAGATTGCGGTGAAAAGCTTCGTTCCGTCGCGCATCGGGATATAAAATTCCTTTTTGGTGAAATTATCTTTTACAAAAGTATCTTTCTGATTTCCGTTCTGGGCATTCCCAAAAATGAAAAGAAAAATGAATAAAATTGAAACATGGATCTTCATACATAAAATTTGCGGCTAATTTAGAAATAAAAATACGTTTCTGATATCTTCTCTTATAATTCTTCCCTGAAAAAAGATAATCTAACGGGATTTTTTATTTGATGCTCGATTAAAATCGTATGTTTTAATTTTAAGAGAACTTCTATATGCAAAGTATTTAAATTTAAAGATCACTCAGGTGTCAAAATTTTTTGTGTCTGTTATGGTTTTTAAAATACTTTCCCACAGATTTTCCAGATGTTTGTGATTAAAATAATACAGCATTTCCATTCAAAAAAAAACAGCCGGAGAACTTCCGGCTGTTGAATGAATATGGTAAGAGGGTTATTTTCCCTGTGCTTTCTTTCCTGCAAATTTATTAAGTTTCATACTGATCGAGAACATTACATAACGCTTCAGGATAAGGTCTTCACGGTCCTCAAAATAAGCATTGGAAATCGTTCTTCTCACACTTTGGTTCTGGTTCAGGACATCGTAAATTTTCACCTTTGCCGTAAACTGTTTGTTGAAGAAAGAATATCCTAAACTCGTATTCCAGAAATAGAAATCCCTTTTAAAACCGGGAGCGATATTGGAGTTGGTATTGTATTCGAAATCATTCCCGAAAACCAGTCTGCTTTTGAAAAGGTAATTCGTGAGTTCCAGCTTCAGGGCCTGGGTGGTGGTATTCACCTGGTCAATACTGTAATTGGTGTATTTTGAAAAATTGTATCCAAGTCTGTAAGACGGTTTTATCGTCACCTTGTCTTTAATTTCATAAGTAAGGTTCAGTCCCGGATTGATGCTGTATGAATCACTGGTAAAGAACTGCCCGTTGATAAACCCTTTATTGAAATTGTACAGCATATTGAATCTCGGGCCGATCGTTATCTTGTTTTCTTTCCATTTAAAAGTTTTGCTGAAGCCGGCTCCCGCATTGAGACTCTTGTTTCCGCTTATATTATCATACGTAACAAGCTGTTTCCCTGCACTGTCATACCTGGAATAATTAATGATATCATTATCCCTGTACGTAAACCCGATATTCAGATAATAACTCATATTTTTTACCATATTGTAATTATTGAAATACAGGTAGCTGTTATTGGTCCAGGTATTTTTCAGGTCCGGATTACCCGTATAGGTTACAAGCGGATTGGAAGTATCTTCATAAGGAGTCAGCTGCTCTGCGCCGGGAATGGTAAAGTCTGCATAATGATAGAAGCTTAACCTCTTGTTTTGAGCGATCTCGTAATTAAGATTCACATTATACCCCGGAAGCACAAAACTTTTCTGAAGGCTGTACTGCTGTCCGTTGAAAACAGAATTAACATTCATATCCGAAATATCAAGGTCCAGAGAAGCCCAGATATTTACTTTCTTTTTATTGAGGCTGAAAGTAAGTTCAGGTGTGATCTTGTTGATCTTCTGTCTCATGCTGTTGGAAAGCAGGGTGTTATAGTCATTATACAGTCCGGTAGCAGTATCAAAATCGTTCACATCTCTCAGGTCACGGGTTATTTTTGAGCTGTAATTCAGTTCAAAATTAACGGATGCAGAATCTGAAATCGGTTCAGCATATCCCAGCCCGAAATTATATTCGTTGTTTTGGTTTTTGTTTTTGGCCAGCTGGTTTCTGTTGTCACTCACAGGAGTGGTCGCGTTGCTGTTCTCGTAAAATACAGTTTCGGAGCGGTTAAGGTTGTCCCTTCTGGATTCAGAGATGGAGCTGCTCATTTTGGCATTTACTGAACGTCCTTTTTTCCTGAAGCTTTTAGAAAAATAGATATAAGGATTGAAGGAGTTATTTAGAGATTCCGTACTGGAGTAGGCGTTACTTTCGTTCAGAAGGCTGTTGTCCTGGAAAGTGGATGATCTTGAATTGTTGGAACTGAAGCTTCTGGAGGTGTTAAATCTCGGTGAAATGTAAATACTGGTCAGAGAATCCAGTTTAATCTTTGCCGAAGTATCGAAACTGTACTGCTTATTTTCACTTTCACCACTGTTTTCAGAATTGGTTTTCAGCGTAAACTGGGGAAGCAGGGTGGTTCTTGAAACCTTAGAGCGTGTTTCCAGATCAGAGTCTCCATACATTAAGCTGAATGTATCCAGATCAGCATCCTTTCCAAGCTTGTCACTGTAATTGAATCCTACCGTTGTAGATCTTTGTATCCCTTTATTATTCCCACCGGAAGTATAATAGGTGGTATTTCCCACGGTGGAAACAGATCCTCCCTGCATCAGCCATGAATTACGGCCGTGTCCCATACTGTCGAAAACCTCATCATTCGAAAATCCCTGGGAATTGATGTTATTGGAGGCGGCAAGTAAGCTTATTTTAGTATCTTTTTTGAAATAGCTTAAAAGAGCGCTGCCTTCGTACCGTTTATCAGAGCCGTATCCCACCGTAAGTCTGGAGATCAGTCCTTTATTCTTTTTCTCGTCGATATTGAAGTTGATGGTGGTATTGTTCGATTTCGCCGGCTTGCCGCTCAGTTCCTCTTCTTTGGATTTGGTGGTGGTAAACTGGATATTTTTAATAATATCTGCCGGAAGATTCTGAAGGGCAATTTTACCGTCTTTATCAAAGAAAGGCTTTCCGTTGATCATGATCTGGTCTACTTCCTTCCCGTTTACGGTGATCTTTCCTTCGTTACTGATCTCTACACCGGGAATCTGTTTCAGAAGTTCCTCAATTTTGCTGTCAGGGCGCACCTTGATGGCGGAGGCATTGAATTCTATCGTGTCTTTCTTGATCTTTACCGGAGAAACGGTAATTTTCACCTCGTCAATGCTGGTCACCTTACCCTTTTCCAGCTCTATATCTCCCAAAGTCATAGACTGGCTGATCTTTTCGATCTTTTTGGAGTAAGACTGAAGCTTGTCTGCATCAACTTTCAGGAAAGAAGGTTCATTCACAGCATCGGTTTTCAGGGAAAACTTACCTTCTTTATTGGTTGCCGTATAATTAATGATGGATGAGTCTTTTTCTTTCAGGAGATAAACCGTTGCGTTTTCTACGGCTTTTTTCTCGGGATCTGATACTTTTCCGTCAATATGCAGGCTTTGGGCATGCAAAATCAGAACCGTACATGCCAGCATCAGCACCGATAATAGTTTCTTCATGGATAATCGTTTTTTTTAAAGGCGTAAAAATATAAAAAAACATCCCCTTTCGGAGATGTTTGGCAAATATTTGTTAAAGTTTAACTTTTTTTTAAATTAAGCTCTTAAATATCTTGAATAAGCATAGCCTTCCTGGCCGTCAGCAGTCTTTACTTTCCACCAGTCGTCAGAAGTCTGCTCAATTAATGTTACCGCAGAACCTTTTGCCGCTTTACCTACAACAGCAGCTTCCGTTGAAGGCTCCTGTCTGATATTCAGATTAGATTCTTCCGTAGCTACCGTTAAAGAAGCACCGGAAGCCAGCCCGGCAACCTGTACGTCGATATTGATATCTGAAGCGGAATAAGTAGAATCAATAGCTCCTAAAGCATTCCATACGGCATCTTTTGCAGAAGTACTGGATGCACTTCCTGAAACATAAAGGATACCGTCCTGCTCCTGAACCTGAAGGTTTGAAATTCCTGCAGACTGAGCTGCTGAAACAACACTTGAATATTTATCTTGTAATGTACTCATCTTAAATTATTTTACGACTAGATTATTGTTATACTTTCCGATTTTCAAAGCATCGATAGATTCTTTGATCTTTCTGGCCTGCAGACCGGAAACATTTCCTGTAAGGGTAAGTTCTCCGTTTACAACCTCTACTTTTACAGAAGGGAAATCTTTAACAGCATCCTGAACTTTTTTCTGAACAGCAGGATCTACGGCAGTTGTTGTTTCAACCGGTGCAGGAGGTGCTGCTACTGTCGCCATATCCATTACTTCCTTGATTCCGTTGATGGCTTTTAACTTGGCAATCATGGCATCTTTAGACTGTGGGTCTGCGAAAGTTCCGCTTAAGTGGGCTACACCTTCTTTTACTTCCACAGAAGCATTGGGATTAGAAGTTACCACTGTTGTAGCCTGAGTCTGAAGATCAGCATCAGAGACTTTCTTTTTACATGAAACTGATCCAAAAGATACAGCTACAGCCAATGCAGCCATTGCGATAGTTTTTTTCATATTGTATATTTATTAATGTTGTTAATACAATCAAATGTAATAATAAAATTTGTACCAAAAGAATAAAAACTCAATAAATGTTTTATTAATTTTTTGCAATATTTTCTAAACCAGGAATTTAATTTTAACGGATCGTATAATTAATGTAAACTTAACCCGTACAGAACAAAATCTTATGTCAATTCAAAAACTATTATATTTGTGGCAATTGAACAATATATATGAAAGGACAGAATAAACTTTTTATAGGCATTATCATTGCGCTTATCCTGGGAGTGGGAATCGGAGGTCTGGTACACTTACAGTATCCTGAAAGTGCCGAACCTTTTTCCAAAAATATAAAACTGCTGGGAACGGTATTCATCAGGCTGGTACAGATGATCATTGCTCCGCTGGTATTCACTACGCTTGTGGTAGGGATTGCCAAGATGAGCGATATAAAAATGATCGGAAGAGTAGGAACGAAAGCTATGCTGTGGTTTATCTCAGCTTCACTGGTTTCTCTTTTCATAGGGCTGGTGCTGGTGAACTGGCTGGAGCCGGGACACGTAACCAAACTGCCGATTCAGGATGCCGCAGCTGCAGAAGATCTTCTGAAAAGCAGTAAAAGTTTTTCTATGGAAGACTTTGTAAAGCATATGATCCCTAAAAGTTTGTTTGAAGCCTTTGCTACCAATGAAGTTCTTCAGATTGTAGTGTTCTCTATTATGTTCGGAGTGGCACTTGCCAATCTGGGAGAAGAATATTCAAAGCCGGTGGTAAAACTTTTTGATATCATTGCCCATGCCATTCTTAAAATGGTGGGATATATCATGTGGTTTGCTCCGCTTGGAGTACTGGGAGCCATTGCTGCCGTAGTCGCGGTGAACGGTTTCGAGATATTCAAGGTGTATGCCATCTACCTCAGAGACTTTTTCTTCGCATTAGCTGTTCTTTGGCTCGTACTTTTGCTGGTAGGGTATTTGATTCTCGGAAACCGTCTTTTCGATTTGCTTAAAAGAATTAAAGCCCCGCTGCTGATCGCTTTCTCTACAACGAGTTCAGAAGCTGTTTTCCCGAAACTGGTGGAAGAGCTTGAAAAATTCGGATGTAATAACAGGGTGGTATCTTTCATCCTGCCGTTAGGATATTCGTTTAACCTGGACGGAAGTATGATGTATATGACCTTTGCCTCCATTTTCATTGCTCAGATCTATGGAATTGAAATGGAACTGGGACAGCAGATCACCATGCTTTTAGTATTAATGCTTACTTCAAAAGGAATTGCCGGAGTTCCGAGAGCTTCCCTGGTTATTATTGTGGCAACATGCTCCATGTTTGGAATTCCGCCTGAAGGAATTGCTCTTATCCTGCCCATTGACCACTTCTGTGATATGGGAAGAAGTATGACCAACGTATTGGGAAATGCACTGGCCACTTCTGCTGTTTCCAAATGGGAAGGGCAGCTTGAAAATACACCGCAGGAAGTATAATGAATAAGACAGATCTTCAGCAGCATAAAGAATGTGTTCTTGAAAAAGGTTTTACCACAATCAATAATATATTTTCTGAAGAAGAGGTAAAAAAGATCAGTGAAGTAATTGAAAATACAGATACTTCCAACTCCAATTTCAGGAAATCGGACGACCTTTTTGCAGTACGCCAGTTTTTAAAAGAAATTCCTGAGGTAAAGAATCTGGTCTTTAACGACGCTATTAAAACCGTTATCAGTGAAATTTTCGGAGACCGTTATGTAACGGTAAAAAGTATCTATTTTGATAAACCTGAAACATCAAACTGGTATGTAGCCTATCATCAGGATCTGACTATTTCGGTGGATAAAAAGCTGGAACTTCATGGCTTCGGACCCTGGACCACGAAAAAGAACCAGTTTGCGGTACAGCCTCCTCCGGCGATCCTGGAAAATATATATACCATCAGAATCCATCTGGATGATACCGATGAAAATAACGGAGCACTGAAAGTGATTCCCCGATCACACGCCAAAGGAATCTACCGGCCGGAAACCATCGACTGGAGCACCGAAACTGAGGAAATCTGTAATGTGGAAAAGGGCGGGATTATGATTATGAAACCTCTGATACTTCACGGTTCCAACCGGACAACCGATGGAAGGAGAAGAAGAGTGATTCATATAGAATTTTCTGATATGGAACTTCCCGAAGGTCTGAAATGGTCGGAAAGAATGAATTGACATAAAAAGATAAACCCTTCTTCTCAAAATCTGAAGAAGGGTTTATTTTAGCTCTAATTAGAATATAGTACCTCAGTTTCAGGATCTTCTATACTTTCCTTATCGTAGCAGAAAAACAATAGAAATTCTTTCGGTCCGGGTCCTGATGGAACTTGTGGTATATTAACCTTAAATTTCGTTTTCAGAATAGTTCCGAAATTTCGTCCTTACTGTCAAAACCTGCAACAGTTGTGACTTCCTGAATTTCAGACAAATCATTCACTTTTATTTTATAGACCGCAAATTGCTGTTTTGGGCTGAAATCACTGATTGTAGATAGATCAGATTTTTTTTCGGTTGGAGTTTCCACATAAGAGTTCGCAAACAGCAGACCGTTAAATTTAGATTTATGGGTTTCCAAAAAAGAAAAAGCCTTATCCAGATATTCAAAATATGATGTATTGTCATCTGCCGCATTATTGGATAGCCTGGCTTTGGGTGTACAATATGACACGAAATAATCATTACCGGATTTGTCGTCCAAATAGATCAGATATCTTTCCTCAGGTTTTACCTCTATTTCACATGCTGCAGATTCGGACTTTCCGATCCTCCCGCTCACTATGATGGTTTTGACGGCCGTGCCCTTATAAACTGTTTCGAATTCAATATCAGCTTTATACATTCTGTGCTCTTTATCCTGACCATATACTTTTACGATCTTCATTACCCCTATGACATCTGCATACTGATATTTTTGTGATAGCGTCGGGCTTATGCAGCTGCAGGCGGATATTCTTACAATGCTTACAAATAAAAAAAGAAATAATGATAATTTTTTCATGTGTTTATATGTAATGGTATTATTTTACCGAAATCTCATCAATAAAAATATAAGCTTCGCCGCCTGCTCCCTGGTGCCACTCCGGAAGTTTCCCGAAATAATAAGCCTTTACCTTGATGTATCTCGCTTCAGTTGGAAGAATCTCCGTTTCAAAATCTTTGGCCTGTACCTTTTCGTCCTTTGGATCAATGGTATTATCTATGGTTTTCAGGAGAATAAAGTCTTTATTGTTCATAGAAGCGTAATATTCTACTTTTTCAGGCATCAGGATCCATGATCTGCTGTCCTGAAGATAGGTAGAGGACAGGCTGGTGATCTGCTGGGGTGATTTCATATCGATAATGGCTTCAAAGTTCTGTCCCTGATACCCGTGCCATTCGCCTTTTCTCCAGTTGATGTCTCCCCGGATACCGTCGATCAGTGCCAGTTTTCCGCCGGCAGCATATTGAGGAGTAGGGGTGGAATTGATGGAAATATCCCAGTAATTAGGTCTTCTGTTAAAAACAGCAGTTGTTACCGAGCTTTTCTCTCCTTTTCTTTCAGCATAAGCCTGAACCCGGGTGGTTTTGCTGATGGTAAAAGGTCCTTTGTAGGCGGTGAATGTTTTTCTTTTGTTGGCATCACTTTCGTCAAGGGTCATATAATATACTTTATCTTCCGGACTTAGCGGAGTGATCTCTACTTTTGCTGAAAAATCAAAGATCCTGTCTGAAGATATTACAGGAGAAGCTGTCTGCTGAACATATTTAAAATCTTTCGAGGGCTGAATATTTTCAAATCCCAGCTTTTTAAGCTCCGCTTTGCCCATATTTTTTGTAATAAGTCTTTTCGTACCGTCTTCCAGATGAATGGTAACCTCATCAAAATAGGGAGTTGTGGTCTGCCATTCCAGAAGCCCGGGAGTTACAGAATAAATACCCAGCGAACTTAAAATATACCAGGCACTCATCTGGCCGCAGTCTTCGTTTCCGATCAGGCCGTCGGGAGTGTTTTTGTAAAAATGATCGAGGATATAGCGGATTTTGGCATCGGTTTTTTCCGGTTTATCTACGTAATTGTATAAATAAGCGATATGATGGCTCGGCTCATTTCCCTGGGCATATTGCCCCATCAGTCCCGTAATATCAACCTGCTCTCTGCCTGTTGTTTTGTCCGGTGCTTCAAAAATAGCATCAATGAAGCTTTCAAATTTTTCTTTTCCGCCGTGGGCAGCAATCAGTCCCGGAATATCCTGCTGTACCGAATAGGAATAATGCCAGGAATTTCCTTCCGTATAATTGTTATTGACTTCTCTAGGGTCAAACGGTTCCAGCCAGTTTCCGTTCTTTCTGGGCTGCATAAAGCCGTTTTTGGGGTTGTAAAGGTTTTTCCAGTTCTGGGAACGTTTCATGAAATACTGGTAATCTTCTTTTTTTCCTAAAATTTTAGCCATCTGGGCAATACACCAGTCGTCATAAGCATATTCTACCGTTTTGGAAACACTTTCATGCTCATCGTCTATACTGATATAATTGTTCTGTTTATAGGCATTAAGCCCGAAAATATCCTGCATGGCGGAATTTTTAGAAGCTTCGAATGCTTTTTCATAATCGAATCCTTTAATTCCCTTAGCCATAGCATCGGCAATTACAGAAACCGCATGATAGCCGATCATGCATTCCGTTTCATTGGAAGCCAGTTCCCATACCGGAAGTTTTCCGCCCTGCTCATACTGCTTAATAAATGTATTGATGAAATCTGCTGTTCTTTTTCTGTCGATTAAAGTCATCAGCGGATGTGCACTTCTGAAGGTATCCCAAAGTGAAAATACCGTGTAATAGTCAAACCCTTTTGCAGTATACAGTTTATGGTCTCTGCCCCTGTATTTCCCATCCACATCCATATTGATATTAGGCTGGGTGAAAACATGATACATCGCGGTGTAGAATACCGACAGTTTATCTTTATCTTCAGATTTAACTTCAATTTTTGAAAGTTCCCTGTTCCAGCCCGTTTCCGCCTGTTTCTTTACAGCTTCAAAATCTGAAGACTGACCCTCCGCCAGCATATTTTTTCCTGCTCCTTCATACCCGGTCGGGGAAAGGGCAACTTTTACACTGATTTTTTCCCCTTTTTTTACATCAGCAGAAAAGGCGAGCGCCAGTTTTGTTCCTGTGAAAAGCCGGTCTTCCTGCTTCCCGTTCACCTCTTTTTTTGAAACTTTCAAGGGTTTTGAAAACTCAATTCTTGCATAAACATACTGATTAACCGCCCAGGCTTCACTTCTTCTGAAGACTTCAATGGTTCTGTCGTCTATGATTTTTACCTCTCCTTCCAGAAGCTTGTCACGATGGTTGAGGTCCAGAATAATATTGGCTTTTCCTGCATTATTGAAGGTATATTCATGATAGCCGACTCTCTGTGTGGCGGTAAGGCGCACATCGATATTGTTTTTATCCAGTTTAACGGAATAGAATCCTGCTGTGGCTTTTTCATTTTTATGAGAAAATTTTGATGAATAGTCTTTATTATTCAGAACTGGATTTCCCATCGTCGGCATCAGCATAATATCACCATAATCAGAAACTCCGGTCCCGTTGAGATGAGTATGGGAAAAGCCGTAAATCACCGAATCGGAGTAATGATAACCGCTGCATCCGTCCCAGCTTCCGTCTATCCGGGTATCCGGGGAGAGCTGTACCATGCCGAAAGGAACCGTAGCCCCGGGAAAGGTGTGCCCATGCCCGCCCGTACCGATGAAAGGGTTGACATACTGTGCGTAATTCTGGGAATAAATGATCTGTGCAATAAATAAAGAGAATGCAGCAAGACTTTTTTTCATATCATAATTTTATGTCAGCGAATATATTGAAAAAACGGCAGAACGGAATGTAATAAAAGACAGATAAGAATTGTCTTACTGAAAACGATCACTCATAGAATACATGAAGAAAACACTACTTTCGGCTGTTATGCTTTTGCCGGCCTTTGCTTTTTCGCAGCAGATCACAGGAAAAATTACCCAGGCAGGAAATACCGTTTCATATATTGAAATCATTGCTTCAAAAGGAGAGCAGAAGCACACCGCTATTTCAGATGAAAAAGGAAATTATAAACTGAAACTGCCGGAAAATGGAAATTATACCATCAGGCTTATACAGGACGGATCGCAAATGTCATCATCTGATATTATCGTAAACGGTGACATGAAGCAGAATTTTTCTATTGATAAAAAAGAGGAAAAACAGATTGAAGGGGTTACCCTCACAGCCAGAAAGAAAATGATAGAAAGAAAGCCGGACCGCCTGATCTTTAATGTATCGAATTCTGTGGCTTCACAGGGAATGGATGGGGCAGAAGCTCTCGCCACAACACCTTTGTTGAAAGTAGACGACAATTCGGGGATCTCCATTGTAGGGAAAAGCGGAGTAGCAGTAATGATTAATGAAAGAATGCTGAATCTATCAGGAAGCGAACTGGTTACTTATCTTAAAAGCCTGCGGTCTGAAAATATTGAGAAGATAGAAGTTATTACAAGTCCTCCGGCCAAATATGAAGCACAGGGAAACAGCGGGCTCATCAATATTGTACTGAAGAAAAACCAGAATCTGGGATGGAGCGGAAACTTCACTACCGCTCTTCAGCAGCAGACGTATACCGGAACTTCCAATAGCGGCACCATCAATTACCAGAATGAAAAACTCCGTTCTTCGCTGAAATTAAGACAGTTCAGATATGAAAAGCATTCCTTCGAAAATTATACGATTGAAGGGGCAGACGGTGTTAAAAGTTCTGATGACCGGAGAGATTTCGGAGATGGGCTGGGAGCGAACCTGAGCCTGGACTACCAGCTTAATACCAGATCCAATATCGGTCTTATCTATGATTACGGGTTTGGACATTCCAATATGGATATCAGTAACAATTCGGATTATTTTCAGAATGGAACCTATACCAATACATTGAAAACATACGCAGAACACCGTTCTACGGGGAAACAGCAAACCATAAGCGCCTATTATGATCTTAAATTCGGGAAGCAGGATCATAAGCTGAGTATTACCGGGAATTATTTTTCCAACAATCCTGAAAATATGATTGATTTTACCACAGCAGGAAATTCCGGGAACAGTTTTGTGGTGAGAACACCTTCCACGGTGGATTATAAGATTTACTCAGGACAGGCTGATCTTACATTGCCTTATAAGTTTGCAAAAACGGAAGCAGGAGTAAAATTCACCAATTTTGATAACAATTCTGACATTGCCTACATGGACCTGATCAACGGAAACTACGTCGCAGACCCTGTGAAAAGTAATATATTTCAGTATAACGAGAAAAACTATGCCGCATACCTCAGCTTTGAAAAAGAGTTCAGCGAAAAATGGTCGGCTAAAGCAGGAATCCGTTATGAGTATTCCACGGTCAACGGAAATTCCCTGACTTCCGGACAGCAGACTGAAAATTCCTATGGCAAATTCTTTCCTACTGCTTATGTAACGTATAAGAGCAACGAAAATAATACCTTCAGCCTGAATTATTCAAAAAGGATCAACAGACCGGGATTCCGTGCTATCAACCCATATCGGTGGTATATTAATGTGAATTCCTACTTTACAGGGAACCCTCTTCTGAAACCGTCGATCAATCACAATTTTGAACTTTCCTATATCTATAAAGGAAAACTGTCTGCATCTGCGTACTATCAGAGGTCAGTTGGGGAGTTTGACCAGCTTGCAAATCTTCAGGGAGAAAACAGGATCAGTACTTTTGCCAATTTTTATAACCAGAACAGTATGGGAGTGTCATTAAATTATTCTGATACCTTCTTTAAATTCTGGGAAGCCAACTATTCGGCAGATCTTTCTTATATGAATACGGAGGTTTTTGCTACTGATGCTGCATCCCGGAAAGGAACCAGCTATAATTTTAATGCTCAGAACAACCTCTCGCTTAATAAGAGCAAAACGATACAGCTCATTTTCAATTACTGGTTCCGTCTGCCTTCCAATTCAGGAAACGTGTATATGGATTTTGCCGGGAACTTCACTTCAGGAATCAAGTTAAGTCTCATGGAAAAAAGTCTCCAGATGAATCTGTTTGTTTCGGATATTTTCAGACAGTCGTGGAGCAGAGGGGAAATCTATTATACGACGGGAACGCATTATTATAACAACTATTATGACGCAAGAAGGCTTACTTTATCAGCCACTTATACCTTCGGAAATAAAAAAGTGAAGGGGGCGGACCGGAATGTGAAATTTGATGAGAAATACAGGGCAAATTAAAATAGATTAAATTTGGATTTTGGCTAAAGCCCGTGGATGGTTTCTGCTTATTCAGATGGACTAAAGTCCTATTGAATAAATTCTGCGGGCTGCATTAAAGGGTTTTACTAAGAACTCTTTTTTGTTTTTTTATCGCGGATTTTGCAGATTTTTTATTGATGACTAAATAAAAACCGTATTTTTTTAAAATCTCCTATGTCTGCCCAGGTAAACTTATGTGAACTTCTATGCGCTTTTGACTATGTAGAACCTTCGATTTGTGGTTTAAAAAGCTTTCCACAGATCCTTCAGATAGCACAGACTTTTTTATTGTAAATATGGAATTTAACTTGCTGAAAATCCTTTGTGAGCTTCGCGTTGTCCAACATAAAGGATCTTTTTATCTGTCATTAAACAGACCCTAGTTTCTTGTCTTAAAAAATTGTGTTTTAATGATCATCTGTGAATACGAGGGAATTTATACCTCTCCTTCAAAAAAACCATGTAAATAGTCCTGTCTGCTCTTTTCATTCCGTTCTGTTCCCAGGAATCTTTTCCAGGCCCGGGATTCATGGTAGACGATGCCCATTTCCCAAACACAGTAAGTAGGAAGATGGGTTTTGTTACGGTCCCAGATCTCAAATTTTCCCGATCCGTCATAATAAACGCTTTCCCAGAGCTCGTTTTCATTTCTCCAGGTACAGACGAGCAGCAGGTAGTTTTGTCCACAGCGATGCATGATGACAAATCCGAGGTCCTCTATATCCTGAAAATTCTCACCGGCATTTTCAATGCATCTTTGGGCATTCCGGATGTCCTGTTGGGAAATTTCTGTGGGATCGGTGGCAAGATCATACCATTTGAAGCGGGTATTCCCGACTGTAAAAAGTCCTTTATGAACCGCATATTTGGAAGGATAGGAGGATGAAGACATACGTTGTGATTTTATGTGATGAGGTTTTTGTTTTCAGAATGAAGATAGCAAAATATAACGGAATCACGGGATCCTTATCTTATTTATCACATTGGGTTATAGATTTTATTGATTCTAAATTATCAAAAAAATGCGTAAATTTGTGAACAATTTATATTTAGTATGTTGACGAAAGAAAAGGTTCAAGATTTCCTTAAAGAGATAGAAGTAGACGATTTGGTGAATAACCTTCAGATCATGGGTAACGATGTATATATCGACATGACGGCTCATTCACCGGCAATGCATGAAAAGAAGAAGCTGGAAGCAGCCATGAAACAGGCTTTTGCCAGCGAATTCGGAGAAGAAATTCATTTAAAACTTAAAATTGTTTCTCCCGAGCCGAGTGAAATTCAGCAAAGCCAGATCAAAGGGAAACAGATTCCCGGAATTCAGAATATTATTGCAATTGCTTCCGGAAAAGGTGGTGTGGGTAAATCTACGGTTTCTGCTAATATGGCAGTCACTTTAGCTAAAATGGGCTTCAAAGTAGGATTATTGGATGCCGATATCTATGGTCCGTCTGTTCCTACCATGTTTGATACAGAGGGAGAAAAGCCTATATCTGTAGAAGTAAATGGAAAGAATCTGATGAAACCCGTAGAAAACTATGGCGTAAAAATGCTTTCTATCGGATATTTTTCAGGAGCCAACCAGGCAGTGGTATGGAGAGGCCCGATGGCTTCCAAAGCTCTGAATCAGATGATCAGAGATGCGGCCTGGGGAGAACTTGACTTTTTGCTGATCGACCTTCCGCCGGGAACCGGAGATATTCACCTGTCCATCATTCAGGAAGTACCTGTAACCGGAGCCGTGATTGTAAGTACACCTCAGCACGTGGCTCTTGCAGATGTAAGAAAAGGAATTGCAATGTTCCAGATGGAAAGTATTAACATTCCTGTGCTTGGATTAATCGAAAATATGGCGTATTTTACACCGGAAGAACTTCCTGACAATAAATATTATATCTTTGGAAACCAGGGAGCACAATATCTGGCAGAAGATCTTGGAATTCCCGTATTGGGAGAAATTCCACTGATCCAGAGCATCAGAGAAGCCGGAGATGTAGGAAGACCGGCCGCGCTTCAGGAAGGTTCCAGAATTGCCGATATCTATACGGAAACAGCAAGAAAAATGGTAGAAAGCCTGGTAGAAAGAAATAAAAACCTTCCTCCTACGGAAGCCGTGAAAATCACGACAATGGCAGGTTGCTCACCGAAAGCAAAAAATTAATTATTTTCAGGACATCTGAAGAACCGAATTGAATCAAAAAATATGGAAACAAACATAACACACGAAGATACAGTAACAAGAGTAATGGAAGCTCTGGAAAGCATCAGGCCGTTTTTGAATAAAGACGGAGGTGATATTGAGCTTATTGACGTGAAGGATAATCAGGTTTTTGTAAAACTTTTAGGTAACTGTTCCGGATGTTCACTGAATTTTTCAACCCTGAAACTGGGAGTGGAAAATACCATCAAACAACATGCTCCGGAAATTGAAAAAGTAATCAATGTAGAGTAAAAATTATATCTGATATATTTTTAAGACAGGCCTTTAAAAGCCTGTCTTTTTCTTTGGAACCCCGTTAGTTTAATCATCATTTCTGTGACGGGTAAAGGTGTACTTCGGTTTTCTCAGTAACTATTTCCTGGAAACTCTGTTGCCTACACCTGTAAGTGAGGCATCCGGCTTGCCTGATTTTGTTCCTGAGGTCTTATAATAAACGGTATTACCGCCTCCTTCCATGACCACTTTATCTACCCTGTCGATGTATATGGTATTTCCTGTTCCGGAAACGGAGATCTTTTTGGCACTTCCTTTTACTGTTACGGTATTGTCACCTCCCGCTACCTCTACCGTTCCGCCGTTAAGCGTATAGTTGAGTTTATGGCCTACACCCTCTACCTGGATTTTTTTATTATTGTCCGACTGTTCCACTCCTTTTGAGGATTCTGTTTTTCTGGACTGAGAAAAAGCGGTTCCTGTGCCTATCAGTAAAAAGGCCAGAACACTTAATGTTTTCATATTTTTCATTTTCATTTTGAATTTGGTACGGGTAAATATAAGAATTAAATTATCTTACCAATGTCAAAGAAAAGTTAAATTTTATACAGTTGCCGGGTTGATGTGTTCAATGATCTCTCTGATGGCTTTTAAGGCATCAGTGGATTTTTCCCTGATGATCACTGCATTTTTCTTATTCCGGATCAGTTCAGTGAAATTGTTGTCTTCGGTATTGATATCTACAATAAAGGCTCCGTACTTCAAAGCTGTTCCGGCAATGGCTATCGGGAGATTGGTTGCCCCTGAAGTTCCCACGATAAAAAGGATGGCACTGTTCTTTGCTTTTTTCAGGGCACTGAATCTTTTATTGGTTTTTTCATCATAATATTCGTCAAACCACAGGATATTGGGGCGCATCCAGTGGCCGCATTCCGGGCAGGTCAACAATTCTTTATCCCTTTCTGTAAGATCTTCATCAATATTTTTACCTTTGATTTCTTCAGGAAGATTCACAATCTTTTTACATCCGTCGGAACATTTGATCTCCCTGTTATTTCCATGAATCTCGTAAATTCTCCGGCTTCCGGCACGGCGGTGAAGATTGTCAATATTCTGGGTAATCAGATGAAACCTGTCCTGAAGCATATTTTCTATGGCGGCAAGCTCAAAATGACTTTCATTGGGTTCTACATTTTCAAACATCTTTTTTCTGAACAGGCAATACTGAAGTACCTCTTCCGGATTTTGCCTGAAATACCTCAGGGTCCCGAATTCTTCCGGCTTATGAAACTGTGTTCCCTTTACCCAAATTCCGTCGGTTCCACGGTAGGTGGGAATGCCGCTTCCGGAAGAAATTCCAGCCCCGGTAAGAAAGGTGAAAAGGTTGCGCTTTTCTTTATGATAAGACTGATGAATGATACTTTCTAACTGTTCTTTCATGGAAATAATAAAAGTCTAAAACTAATGAATTTAGTAGTCATAAAAAAATCCCGGATATTCCGGGACTTTAGGGTATCTGATAAGCACATAGTCTGTCTCAGTGTGATTGAAGAATCAGGAGTAACTGGTTTTGCCTTAATCTTCCTTCTTTCGTTTTTCAGCTTACTTTACAATAACTCTTTTCACATAGCCTTCCCCGGTTTTTATCAGATAAACTCCTGAAGAAAGCGTAGCTGTCTCTATACTCAGTGCATTTTTTTCACTGCTGATCATTTTTCCGGACATATCAAACAGCTCATAATCCTGTTTTCTGTTGAAATATAAGGTATTCCCTTTATTCACAGGGTTCGGGAATATATTGAAGGTTGCTTTTTCGGTTTTAATTTCTCCCGTTCCCAGAGTAGGAGAGGAAGCCACTTCGTACATAGACAGGGTTCCGCTGATTTCATTGGCAATAATAACATACCCTTTTCCTGTTGTGGTATTTTCCGGGGCAATATAAATGATGCCTTCAGGACCGTTGTCTCCACCGTAGGCAGAGGTCGTTCGTGAATGTTTATAATCTGTAAATACCGGGCCGGCAGGATTCGTGATATTATATACCATTACTCCTCCGGTTCTTTCCAGGGTAATGAAAGCATAAGTCTGTCCGTTGATCGTTCCCAATGCTACACCTTCCGGTTCAGGACCTTTGGCCCGGCTTCTGTTCTTGGTGCTGTTGGATTCGTTGTCTGCATTAAAGATTAACGGATGATTGGCGGCAATATACCTTTCGAACTGGTCGCCACTGTCATATACCAATTGCTTGCTGTCTGCATTGAAAATAGAGAAAGAACGTGCGCCCAATGCCGCCATTTCTTCAAAATCAGGATTGCCGTCTGTATTTCCCGTAGCACTGGATACCCTGAATCTTCCTAAGTTATGGGAAGCTTTTAATATGGATGCCTGTGGGTAAAGTACCGGGTCTAACGTATAATTATTAGCCCCTACTGTTGTTCTCTCACTATACCCTGAAAGGTCTTTTTCATCGCCTTCATTGGCGGTGACAATATAATGGGTGTTTCCTACTTTGTAATTCTGAATGGCATCAGGGGTGTAATAAGCTTTCACAGGCCAGTTGGCGATCAGGATCTCTCCGTTATTATCGGAAGCATCAAAGCCGTTACCCGGCAGGCTCATATCTTTTTTGCCCAGTCCCCAGATTCCGGTGATGGTTTTTGTGATAAGATCAACCTCAGCCATTGCATTGTTTTCCTGGAGGGACACCCAGGCTTTCTGGCTGTCGCTGCTCACCGTTACATATTCCGGTTCCAGATCCTGGGAAAGTGTGTTGTTGGTTCTTACTTTTCTCAGTCCGGTTGCTGTTAAAGCGGCTACCTGGGAATCAAAGCTGTTAAAATTGAGTGTGGTTACATTGCTTTGTGTAAGATTGGCTATACCGGCGGAAATGTCAATGATGCTGATGGTTCCTTCCGGATCTGTTGTGTAAGCATCGTTAGGTTCACCTTCATTGGCTGTGATTACTTTTGTGCCATCGGGAGTGAAAGTTACCATATCAGGAAGTGCACCTACTGTAACCTGTTTCAGGAAATTTCCGTTGATATCGAAGAAAACAACAGAACCGTTCTGCTGAGGGTTGGTATTGGGAGAAGCAGCGGCAATGATCCCGTTTTTTACAGCGATACTGGTAATACCGCCATAAGGAGCCATATTCACTGTTCTGACTACTGAAGGGGCAGTCGGGGTACTGAAATCGAGAATATCAAAAACATCTGTGATGGAACTGATGGTAAACAGTCTCTGTGTGGCTGGATCGTGAACAACAATTTCCGTAGAGCTGTTATTGTTCCCGGAAGGATCAAAGCTTCCGATATAGTTCAGCTGAATCTGTCCGGAAGGAACCGGAGCGGGTTTATCATTATCCACAATATAAACCGTTGCAGAGGGATCTCCCGAAATCACAGTGCCGGAAGGGTTTTCAAGGCTTACAACAAAATATTCTGCCTGCTGTTCTTCCATCGTGTCGTCAATGACAGGAATATTAACGGTATAGCTTGTCATTCCCGGTGTAATATGGATGATCTGGCTGGCCAGTGTGAAATCATTGCTGTCTGCGGTACTGAAAGGAGCCGGCTTCACAACAAGATTTACAGTTGATACCGAAGGATTGGCAATATTGATTTTGAAAGCAAGATTTCCTGCATTTTCATTAACTTTTATAAAGTTTTTATCCAATGAAACAGAGGTTCCGGCAGTTGTAAAAGTGCTGGAAGCAGCTGCTGTTATGGCATTATCACTGAAATCTTCCACAGTATCAGGTTTAAGGGCCAGATAATAGGTCTGCCCCGGTACAAGCCCGGATGAAGGGATGACCGTAATGATGTTATTACTGAAAGCTGTTGTGAAGGGAACGGGAGTACCTGCTGCATTTCCTATGCGGAATTCAATCAGGTTTTGTGCATTAGAATCGTTGATTGCGGAATTATCTTTCAGTCTTACATTTTCGTTGAAAGACAGGGTAGGGTTCACTGCTGTTGAAGCATTGTTGGTATTATTTACGGGCAGAAAGGTTACCGTTGGCGGCGTGGTGTCAATACCTCCGGCCGGAGATGCATCTACGGTAAAGTTGTCAAAGCGGTTATTTCCTCCGGTTCCGCCTCCGGTGGCAGAGAATTCCACTTTTAATTTAAAATTGGGGTTGTTGGATACGCCTGAAACCGCAGAAAAATCAAAAGTAATGAGCTGCGGATTAGCATCCTGGGGGCTGATATTCTGATACGGGATGAAAGTATTTCCGTCTGTTGAGTAAGACCATATCTGTGTACCTGCTCCCTGTCCGGATCTTCTGGTTGTAAATTTTACAAGAACATTATTGTATCCTGTGGTAGGAAGATTAAACTGTAATGCCCCTCCGATCGGATTGTTGAATCTGAGATGGCTTCCGGCCGGGTCTCCGTTTCTGGCATTGAGGTTTTCTGTATTGAAGTTCTGCCCGGTTCCGTTGGCAAAGTCTATCAGGCTGGTTCCTCCGGCAATGGCTGTGAGCGAACCGCCCGTTAAAGTGGAAGACGGAGCTGTGATGGATGCTTCGGAGGTACTGCTGTTAAAATTCCAGTAATGGACAAGTGTCTGCCCGGAAAGTCCGCTCTGTATGAAGAATGCGGCAATAACAGACCCTTTTAATAGGTAGTTGTTGATCATTTTTTACTTACATTAGATGTATGCAAAAATGAACTTTATCGGCTGCAGTTGTTTTAAGGGAATTTTAAGAAATGTTTAATAAATGGTTTCCTGAATTGCAAAAAATGAAACCATTATTTTGCTTTCCCAATGGCAGGGTTATTTCGTTTGCTTTCCGGAGAAATTAAAAGTTTTCTGTGCTGGTGTTTTGCCCTCTAATGGATGTTTCTGCATATAGAAGAATCCTGAAACTGCTGTCAGAACCAAGAGTACAAAAATAACCAGAACTATTCTTTTTAACATTTCTCTCATATTGCTAAATTTTTAATGTCCCTAATTTCCAAAGTTGACGTAGGATAGCCTCTGTATACGGCATTGATCATTGCTCTACCTACTTCGTGTAAAGTTAATGATTTTGACGGTAAAAAAATAGGAAAAAACCAAATAAAAGGCTTAAAAAACCATTTTACGTTAATTTGTCCCTGAACGGGCTTCATAAATCCGGGACGGAAGTTGAATTCGTTTCTGAATCCAAGTTTTTTTAATGCATTTTCGGTTCTGCCTTTTACGCGTGCCCACATCATCTTTCCGCTTTCCGTCCGGTCGGTACCGGCTCCTGAGACATAATTGAAAACCATTTCAGGATTCTGGTTCAGCAGAGCCTGAGCAAAGTGAAGGGTAGTGTCATAGGTAATTCCGGTATAATCTTCTTCATTCATTCCTACGCTGCTTATTCCGGCACAGAAAAAACAGGCATCATAACCTTTCAGGGTTTCGTCGTGAAGACTGATTGCCAGAAAGTCCGGGATGATGTATTCTTTAAGTTTTGCATGTTTTTTACCGGAAGGTTTTCTGCTTACACTTAAAATTTCAGAAACATTCGGGTTTTCAAGACATTCCATTAAAACCCCTTCGCCTACCATTCCTGTTGCACCTGTGAGAATTATTTTGATCGGCTCCATTTTTAACTGTTGATATTATGTTGACGTTTTAAAGTCTGTTTTTACTTTAAAGAATATCAAAAATTATACTGTTTTAAATGTTTTTCATGGAATATGACTGTTTTTATTATTAAAGCTGTTTAAACTTTTTATTAAACTATAAAAGTCACAAAAGTTTTATTTTAAACACTTTGATTTTTAAGTTTAAACAATTTTATTGAATAAATTCTGCATATGAGATGTTTGTTGATGTTTTTCTCCCGCAGATTTTACGGATTGAGCAGATTTTTTGTTGGTTTTATGCTAAAGGACATAAGGGTTTTAAACAATTATGCTGTTTTTAAGGCGCAAGAAAATCAAAGATTTTCAGCAGGTTTATTCCCCTAAAAGAATCTGTGTTCTCTGAGGGACCTGTGGGAACATTTTTAACCACAACAGCTCAAAATTTTTTACATTAAAGTTATGCTTAAGCTTAAATATTCTGCACATAGAAGTTTACCTAAGTTCTTAAAAAATCTACGGTTTTTATTGAATGGATTAAAAAGATCTGCGGCATCTTCAAAATCTGAGAGCCTGCAAAAACATTTTGTGTGTAAAAAATGACAGGGTTCACTACAAACTAAATTTCCCACAGAATATACTGATTGAACAGATGATTATGTAGTTTTTTTATTGGTATAAAAGTAAAAACCAGCCCAAATAGACTGGTTTTCTTGAATAAAGATTATTTTTTATCGTGCAGTTTGCTGTAAATGTTGTGAATAAGACCATCTGCGACAGATATTTTAGGAACAAATATCCGGTTAATGTCAGCCCATGACATCACATTGTTGAAGATTCTTAATGCATGAACAAGCACATCGGCACGGTCTTCCCTGAGGTTGTATTTCGTCATTCTCTCATCTACTGAAAGCTCGTTGAATTCTTTGTAGGTTTTTTTCAGGTGGGCAAGAGACATCGGTTTTCCGTCTTTGGTTTTACTCATTGAGAAAACTTTATTGATATTTCCACCGGAACCGATAGCTACAATTGGCTTTTTACTGGTAATATTTTCTTTGATCGCTTCTTTCATTTCTTTCCAGTTATCAGCAGTAACCAGATTGTTGAGAAGGCGGATGGTACCGATATTGAAAGATCTTTCATAAATCATTTTGCCGTTTTCGTAAAAGGTAAGTTCTGTGGAACCTCCTCCTACGTCGATATACAGATAGGCAAATTCTTTGTCGAGACCTTCAGCCACATGATTTTCATAGACAAGAGTAGCTTCTTCGTCTCCGGAAATAATTTCTATATTGATTCCTGAAGTTTCCTTAACCTGCCTGATGATTTCGTTGCCGTTTGCGGCATCGCGCATTGCACTGGTGGCACATGCCCTGTAATGGTCAACTTTATAAATTTTCATCAGATCGCTGAAAATTTTCATGGAATCGATGACCATTTTTTCTCTTTCGGTTCCGATTTTTCCCAGGGTGAAAACATCCATTCCCAGTCTTAGAGGAATTCTGAGGAGGTTTAATTTAATAAATTCAGGTTTTCTGTTGTTGATCTTTACTTCATTGATCAAAAGTCTTGCGGCGTTACTTCCTATGTCTATCGCGGCGATCTTCATTTTTTGCTTGTTTTAGCTTTTAAATATTTATAGGTTTCTATTTGAGAACGGCATTCTTTTTTATCATTCCTTACATACTCGTTGCTCAATTTTTTGTCTAAAATACGAGCTTTTACGTTATCTCTCAACTGAATGTCCAGAATATCTTTCACTTCTTTCTTTAAGGCTTTGTCTGTGATCTTTGCGGCGGCTTCTATACGGTAGTCGAGGTTCCGGGTCATCCAGTCGGCGGAGGAAATATAGATATCTTCCATTCCTTTGTTATAGAAGTACATCACTCTGGCGTGTTCCAGATATTCGTCTACGATGCTTATTGCCTTTATTTTTTCTTTAAAATCTTTTTGGTTAACGGCACAGTAGATTCCTCTTACGATCATTCTGATCACAACGCCTGCTTTTGCGGCATCGTAGAGTTTTTCAATTAAAAAGCGGTCGCTTACCGAGTTGGCTTTCACGACGATCACGGCGTGTCTTCCGGCTTTGGCCTCTTCAATTTCCCGGTCGATATGGTGTACAATTTTTTCCCGCATAAACTGTGGGCAGACCAGCAGATTTTTACAGGTTTTTAAAACGGGAAGATAATCTTCTTTCGGTTTTTTCAGAACATTGAAGACTTTGTTAATATCAGCCATGATACCACGGTCGGAGGTCAGCAGCAGGTGATCTCCATAGATCCTGGCTGTTTTTTCGTTGAAATTTCCGGTGCTTACAAATCCGTACTGTATTGTTTTGTTGTGTGCTCTTTTCTTGATTACACAGAGTTTGGCATGTACCTTTTTATTGGGAAGGCCTACCAGGACGGTAATTCCTTCCGGTTCCAGCATATCTTTCCATTCCAGGTTGGATTCTTCATCAAATCTTGCCTGAAGTTCCAGCATTACAGTAACTTCTTTACCGTTTCTTGCCGCATAGATCAGTGCATTGATAATTTTTGAGCTGCTGGCCAGACGGTATGCGGTAATCTGTATAGATTTTACATCGGGATCCATAGCTGCTTCTCTCAGCAGATCAATGACCGGATTGTATTTATGGTACGGAAAGGTAAGGAGAATATCCTGTTTTAAAATAACATCGGTAACCCTTTCACCGTGTTCAAAAGCCTGATGGGTAAATGAGGTTCTTTCTTCCGGTTTTTCATATTTTTCAAAAACATCGGGAAAATCCATGAAATGTTTGAAGTTGTGAATTTTTCCTCCCGGAATGATGCTGTCCTTTTTTGTGAGATTCAGTTTACGGATCAGGAGTTCCAGCAGGGCTTTATCCATATCCTTATCGAAGACAAAACGGGTAGGTTTTCCTTTTCTTCTGTTTTTCAGTCCTTTTTCTATTTTTTCTGCAAAATTGGTACGGATATCATTATCCAGATCCAGTTCGGCATCTTTGGTTACCTTAAATGCGTTGGCCGAAAATTCATCGTAACCGAAATAGGAGAAAATATGCGGAAGATTGAAGGTAATAACATCTTCAAGAAGCATGACGTTTTTTTCTTCAGGATCTTCTGTTGGCAGAAGCACAAACCTTCCTACAAAACGGGATGGAATTTCAATAATGGCATAATTACTGGAATACTGCCAGTCTTTTTTCCTCATTGCAACGCCAAGATAGAGACTTTTATCTCTTAAATAAGGCATTGGGGTATTTTCATGAAGAAGGATCGGGATTACATTGGATTCTACAACCTCATCAAAGTAAGTTCTGACAAATTCCTTTTGTTTGGCTGTAAGATTTCTGGCATTTTTAATATACACTTTATGGTCAGCCATTTCAGCCTGGATTTTTTTCCAGGTATTATCAAAATTCTGTTGCTGACGGATTACAATATCATTGATTCTCTGCAGAATTTTGGATGGCGGCTGGTAAAATGATTCGGCGATCACTTTTTCCTTGAAATCCATAGCCCGTTTCAGCCCGGCAACCCGTACCCTGAAGAACTCATCCAGATTGTTGGAAAAAATTCCGAGAAAACGTATTCTTAGATGTAAAGGAACCTTTTCGTCCATAGCTTCCTGTAAAACCCTTTCATTAAAGGCAAGCCATGTAATATCCCGTGGATTAAAGTGTACTGACATTCTGAATGTGTATATTTTATCAAAAATAGTAAATCATCAAGTTTCAGTCCCTATGTATTAGATTAAACTTTGGTTAAATTTTACCGGCTGATGAATGAATCTTACCGTCTATAATGATTGTGCTGATTATCAGTGTTATTTGTATATTAGTATGGATAAACTCTATGGGAAAGGACTGAAATTTTATAAAGACAGCTGTTTTACTGAATATAGTAGCTAGGGGGATTTACCGTATCAATAATGAAAAACGGAATAATGACCTCTGAAGCTGAAGTATGTACAGGCCGAAAGTTTTGGTTCCCGGAAAAATTATAAAAACGATATAATCGTGGAGGAGGTTCTTCTTTCTTCTCACACAAAAGATATAGCAGAACATGCATTGAAATTTAAATCATTAATATCATGATAAAACATTCCGTAATTGTATTTCTTGTCTTCTTTTCTCTTTTTTCCTGTCAATCATCAGAACGGATTAACCATAGGCTTCTAAAAAAGGTGGAAGGTTTCCGGACTACCAATTTTCCAGGGATCTATTTTGACAGGCTGTATATCATGGAAGGGACTTATATGACAAAAGGCAAATTCAACATCATTCCCCCAAAGCTTGAAATAAGCAGAGGCTCAGATGATCAACATTATGAAGATTATATTGTATTTAACAGTAATGGCACCGTAGACAAATTTTATGCTGAGAATGAAACGAAAGCCGGACAATTGCTGGAAAGACAGACCGGCCCAAGTCTCTATGGTGTATTTTATCAGCGGAGATCACAGCTTATTATTGAAGTTGTACAGGCTTTTAAGATGGGAGGGGGCTATGGAAGCTATAAACAGGAAGTAAAAGTTGAAGGTGATAAGATAATGGTTCAGGATGGAGCGCAGTGTTCTGTTTATATGCCTGTTGTGAAACCTTAGACAGTTTTTTTACTTTCATTATTTTACTGGTATACCTCCGGGATAAAGGTGAAACGGCTTCAGAATAAAAGTCAGGAGCAAAATACATTCTATTAATTATGACGCTATCAATAAAGCTTACGCTGGTTATCTATATTTTTATGTGATTATTTTAATGTTTTATTGTTGTTTTTCTGTTAAAAGTATATATTTGCTCATTATATATAAAAATTACATGAAACGATTTTTACTCTTGTCAGCCAGTATTTTAATGGCTAACGTATATGCTCAGAGGGGGTGTGCAACCAGCATGAAAATGAAGGAATTTTTTGCTCAAAACCCGGAAGCTTTGGCAAAAAAAGCAGATTTAAGAAATTATCTTACCACCAAAAATACGACGGTAGGAAAGAACGGACAGACTGTTGTCACCATTCCTGTTGTAGTTCATGTTCTGTATAAAAATCAAACTCAGAATATTACTGATGAACAGATAGCATCTCAGATTGCTGTGCTTAACAATGACTTCAGAAAGATGAATGCTGATTTTAACTCAGTAGTTCCGGATGCATTCAAGCCTTTTGCAGCAGATATGGAACTGGCATTCTGTATGGCGACAAAAACACCTACTGGAGCGACTACTACTGGTATTGAAAGAAAGTCTGTTGCTTCAACTTTTAACTTCAGTAATAATTATTATACTTCGGCAGGCCTTGTGGCCTGGGATCCTACAAAGTATCTCAATATCTGGGTAGGGGATATGCCGAACCCTTATCTAGGATGGGCTTATTTGCCGGACGCTGCCGGCCAGCCATTTGACGGTCTTGCAATAGGGTATAAATATTTTGGAACTACGGGAACAGTTGCACCTCTTTTTAGTGGAGGTAGAACAGCTACTCATGAAATAGGGCACTATTTTGGGTTGTTACACCCGTGGGGCGAAGATGACAGTATTTGTGGTACACCTGATAATGATGACGGATGTGCTGATACACCAGCTACAAGCGGACCTTACTTTACAGAGGATTATCCTTCTTTCCCGGATAATCAGTATACCTGTACACCGTCTGCCAACGGAGCAATGTTTATGAACTATATGGATTATGTATCCGATTTTGAAATGGCTATGTTTACCAATGATCAGAAGACAATTGCGTCTAATACAATGTCAGGCCCAAGAGCGAGTCTTTTAAATTCCAATGCCTGCTCATTCTTATCAGTCAATGAAGTGGAAAAAGCCAACTCTATCAATCTTTTCCCTAACCCGACTACTCAGTATATTTCTATTGCATCACCTTTAGCTCCTATCAATGAAGTTGAAATTTTTAATGCTGAAGGACGACTGGTAAAAAAAGCGGTCATTAAAAATGAAACCGATAAGATTGATGTAAAAGATTTTGCCAACGGAGTATATTATGTAAGAACTTACAACAACAAAGATTTTGTTAAATCGATGAAGTTCATCAAAAAATAAATGAAAATATCTTTCATAATCAATTTCAGAGAGGCTGTCCTAAAAGTTTGGGCAGCCTCTCTTCTTTTTTATCCGCTCAAAGTCAAAGACTTTGCACAGCAGGGTAATATTAACATACCTGTCATTTTTTAATATTTATTATTTCCCCACCTTCATAAAGTTGATACAATTTCAATGAAGAAAATTTACTTAAAAACATTTTAAATCCTTTGGGATTAGCAATTTCAGCTTCAATCATTTTACCACTAATGTAGGTAATTTTATAGTCTTTATTTATACCAATAGTCCAAAGTCTAGTATTTTCGTCCAATTTACCAGAATAAGTTTGCTGATCTGATATTTCCATACTATTTTTTTCATCAGTTTTAAAATTTAATGATTCAAAATATTCCTGGCATTTAATTGATGGATTAAAGCCACAAAAAACAATAATATTCTTGTTTTGATATATAAACCATTTATAATTAATGGTATTTTTATAAAGTTTGAAGTCTTTATCTAATGTTTCTATATATAAACCAATTTTATTAGAAGTCGAATCTGAAAATATGCTTATGGCAATATAATCTCCATATTTAAAAGGTCTTTTTAAAGTGTCTTTCATATAAAGCTTCATTGCTTCCTTAGTTATTTCGCCTAATTTTTCAACTTTATTTTGTGCTGAATATTGAGAAAATATCAAAAAGGATATTAAAATTATTAATTTTTCCATTTTTATTACTTTTTATGATAACCATTCTTTATTAAAGTAACTTCTTCTTGATTGTAATAAACAGTTTTAGGCCCTGCGTGATATTTAGGAGTATAAATAAATAATGTTGTTGTTCTTGGAAAACTAGAACTACTAATTTTATCTCCTTGACTTGGACTATTCCCGGGTAATCTTGATTTTTCAAAGTGGTTTCCATTCCGTCCTGTCATAATTATATCATATCCACTAGGACCAATTTCATATACATTATTAGGATGGTTATGTCCAAACAGAGTAATTGAATTACTATCAAAATAATTTATGAAAGGGTATATTATAACGGATCCGGAAGTAGCTGGATCCTCTAATACCCCATTTTTTCCTATTATTGATTTTTCACTACCATCTTTTAAACCTGTTGCTACTATAAACTCTGCATCAGAATTATTAGATATATATTCATGTACTGCTAAAGCTTTATTTTCATTTCCAAAATCAATTAAGCTATATGTCTGATTACTATCATTAGAATATTCTACATTTCCTGTTTCTGTATGTTTTTTAATATAACCAGCCTCTCCAACATCTACACCGCCATCATTTTTAGCTTTAAGTTTTCCATTGCTATCAAAGTTTTTAGAAGCATAAATAACATCTCTATCTGATGTATCTTTCCATTTTAAACTACCATTTCTATCTAGCTCATATATGTCCAAATTCATTCCATTAGGATCAATAAAGCGAATTGGATTATTTCCTCCGTAATTATATGTTGACATTGGCTGGTACATTTCTGCTAAGGGATCATGTACACCCCATCTTCCTAAGTCTGGCATATAAAACCTTGCCCCGTAATCATACATTCCTGTCTCCTGAAGCTCCTTTCCATTGTACTTATAATTAAAATAACTGCCCAACTGTCCTCTGGAGATCCCTTCAATATGGTTCAATCCAAAAGGATAATAATTGTTGACATCCGTTATTTCAATTGCGCCTTCGCTGTTTCTGGCATAGCTCATCCTAGCATTGCCCAGGTGATCTCTGTACTGGTAAATATAGCGGTTTTCCTAAACCTATACATAAAAACCACTACTGATGCAGTGGTTTTTATGTTTATTGGCGCAAAGTTAAGATAATTTACAACTTTGGCTACTTATTTATCTTACTCCGAAGTTTGAAACTTCGGAGAGCAAGTTTTTTATCTATCGGTAACTATTATTTATTATTTTTATCTATCGGTACGAGCGAGACGCTCGCACCAGCGGGGAAAGTTTTTATCTATTATACGAAAGAATTCGTACTGTGGTAAGGGTTTTACCATACTTTGATTATCCCTTTTTCATTTCCTGCTCCATTTATTTTAAATCTAATAGTATCCTGTAAATAAGGTTGCTTTAAATAGCCCCATACTACTTCACAACTGTCTATTTTTTTCATATCTTCCGGAAAAATATCTAATGAAATAGAATTATTTTTACTTCTTTCATAACTCAAATTATATGGGTATTTAGTATATTGATCAATTCTTGTCTCTTCCATAGAATGATAACCGTATCTAAACCCTTTCTCAATATATGGTTTAAAATAAAATCCTTTTAAATTGGCAGAATCAACAATTTTATATTCTAATTTCTTTACAAAAACCTTTCTTTGTTTTGATTCTATAATAGTTGTGGTTCCTCCTCTATATTTCCACTTTTGATAACCATACCATCCAACTGACGAAGAAAATATACCAAAAGCATAATATAAGAGTATGCTAAATAGAACAATACCTATTAAAATAAAAAGTACTTTTTTCATTAGATATATTGTTAATAATGTTCAACTCCTTTTTCATCAGTTACAGGGCCAATTTCAAGCTTTCCTATTTTACGAGTTTTAATTTCTTTATCAGCAGGAAGATAGAATCTATTTAAATGATTAATTCCTCCTACTTTTTCTTCATTAAAAAATTCCATAATATTATTAGGGGCTGGATTTATATAATTCGGAATATACCATGCATTATTTGATCTTATATCTATAAGCTCATTAAGAGAATCCAGCATTACATTTGCACAAGATTGACCTATGAATTTATATTTTGTTGCACATGCTGCTTTAGAAGCTTTTGTCTTTATTTTTTCATCTTCTGTTTTGGTTGTTTTTACAGTCACAAATTTGTCGTAATGATGTTTTTCACTAGGATTAACTATATTGGCTTTTAACATAGCCTGTTTGGGGCTTAATCCTTTACCTAAAAATGTTCCAATATCAGGATTCTTAGAGTCTCCAAACGGCCTACTTCCTTCCCCCGTTCCATTCATTGAATAATAATACCAACCATCTCTTTCATTTCCAACAATAATAGCACCATGCCCTACAATAGGTACTGCTTTAGAATCTGCAATAAATATTACATCTCTACCATCAGGATCAATACCATTGATAGGATCACTTACAACATAGGCATACGGTGTATGGCGATTGAATTTCTCAGCAAGTTCATCCACCACACCCCAACGTCCAATATCCGGCATATAAAACCTCGCTCCATAATCATACATACCCGTCTCCTGAAGCTCCTTTCCATTGTACTTATA
>DJTE01000004.1:23721-23850 GCA_002439165.1 Chryseobacterium indologenes | reverse complement strand
GCTTATTGCTTATTGCTTATTGGCCTAACTCCAGGTATGATGTTATATTTTGTTTGAATGGATTATATTCAATATTTTTTGAACCATTATGCTGTTTTTATGGTGCCAGAAAATCAAAGATTTTCAACA
>DJTE01000004.1:0-23457 GCA_002439165.1 Chryseobacterium indologenes | reverse complement strand
AGAAAATCAAAGATTTTCAACAAGTTTCTGAAGCTTTGATTCATTTTTAAAGAATTTTTCTCATTCCATAATGGTCTATCGCCTTCTGTTTTAAAGGGTGTGTGCTCCAGTCTTCCCATTCACAGGTTTGTGGATCGTAGCCACATTTAAGGGGTGCTGAGTATTGATCTTCCGGATTTTCTATGTAGGCTCTGCAATCGATACAGACATGACGGAATTCACAATCCCTACATTTGGTGATCTGATCTTTGGTGATATTCCAATATTTTTGAAATTCTGACTGGGTGACAGCTTCTTCTAAAGCCGTATCCCGGATATTTCCAAAAGATTCTTTCATTGCCGGGCAGTTTTTGATATGACCATCAGCATCAATGGAGAGCTTACGGTTCAGGCAGGAATTGTGATGGAGAGATTCTGTATACGTAGGAATATTAACATTGAATAATTTCGGGCTCATCAAACCGCAATGTAAAGAACTGCTGATTTTTTCTGTAACCCTCACGATCATTCCCACCCCTCCATTTTCATCCTGCAGCACTTTGTTATCGCCGGCATTGGTTATGATCAGAGTGCTTATTTTTTTATGCCTGTTTACCAGATCTGCTATCCTGTCGTAAAACTCTGTTTCATTCTTGTTTTCAGGCAGGATCACTTCTATGGATTTAATCTGCGACGGCTTTATTATTCCGAGCAAACCGTTCAGCTGATGAATAGATATTTCATTAAAAAATCTGAACTGAAGATGATTACAGCAGAGTTTTTCCAGCTGGGACATAAAAGCATCATCGAAATAATCAAAACTGGAGTACGTATCAAGGACGGCATGGGAAATATGAGCAGGAAACAGCCATTCTTCCGGCATTTTGGGAAAGCGGCTGATTTCTTTTGAAGTACAGAAAAAACATAATTCATGTTCAAGAAGAAACCCGATATAGTCATCAAGAATTTCCTGAGAATCTCCGTTTAATTTCTTTCTGACAGCTGCGGTATTAAAGCAGTCATTTTTATTGAACAGTTCGGCCAAAGACAGTGGAATAAGATGAATTTCGCCCCGCTGCAAGTCACATACTGATGCTCTTGCGGCACCTTTTACCAACACACAGTTGCTGTACAGCTTTAACCATTCAGATTCCATATCACCAGTTTTGAATAGGGTTTATAAAAAGGGATTCCTCTTTGCAGCCGGGTATGATATTTTCCCAATTCAACAAAATCATGCTGAACATCGTCCTGCTTTTTTTTATGGACTATCCGGAACTCCCAGAATGTAGAATTCAGGGGCAGATGCCGTCTGTTTTCTTCGGTCCAGGTTATAAAATCTTTACGGACCTTTTTGCTTTTTTGATTCATTATTATTGTTGGTTTAAAAACCGAGCTATACTGCGTTCAATATCATAATTACAGAGGTCGGAAAGCCATTGGAACTGCCCTATGGGATTTACTTCCAGGAAAACATATTCTTTTTTATCCGTATAGATCATATCTATGGAAGCACAGCTGATGTCCAGGTTTTTCATCAGTTTTTTCAGTTTCAGAGTTTCCTTTCGGGGTAGCCTGTATGGCACACAGCGGTTCGGGCGTTGTGTATCATAATTTCTGAAATCTACTTTGGTCCTTTCATTGGCCTGGGAAAAAATAGCCATAGAATACAGTTGCCCACTGAGGTAAAAAATACGCAGTTCATATTCTTTTTCAATATATTCCTGCAAAAAAATATATCCCTGTGAAATACTGCTTTCCGTTTCCCTTAACTTCCGGATATGACCCTCTGTCACAATAGCCGGAGGAACTTTTACCATTATCTCAAATTCTTCGTCCCAATCCATCCTTATCGTATCAAGCATTACATCTTTAACGATAATCTTTCTGTGGGATCTGTAAAAATTTTCTATCGCGGATATATTGGAAGAAACGAGTGTCTCAGGGATCATAAGGCCCGTTTTTTTAGCTTCCTGAAGAACTTTCAATTTGTTGATATTATTATCACTCTTTTTATTTAAGCATTTTCTGAAAAGCCTGTGATACCATTCAATATACGCTTCATGAATTGCCTGTTCTTCAAAATTATATTTCCCGTAAACATCCAGGAATATCTTTCTGACTGACGGGTTACCATATTGGTTCAATACAGGAGCCGGATTGTAGCCATGCTCTTTTAAATATCCCCTTCTATACCAATATGAATGCTCATTCGCATCATCTTTATGACTGGAAATCAACATACTTTCCACTTCAAAATCTTCATTCCGGTCACATACAGCAGAAGGATATTCAAAATAGATCCAGTCCAGAACGTCATTGGTGGAATAATCCTGATGAATGGAGTTGATCTTTATATTCATCATATTAAATATCCTGTTTTTAAAAGAAGTTGTTCCGTTTTCGGGAACAACTTCTGATTATAAATTTAATAATTAGTCATATACCATACTCCATCAATTAAAAACTCCTGGTGGACCATATTTCCTCTGGCATCAAATTCCTGGCAGTCTGATGAAAAACTATATTCTTTCCCCGGGTCCAAACCTTTAATACCACCAAAGTGCCCGGAGCCGCCCTGTGTTTTGATTGTTTCGGAACCTCCATTCACAGTTCCCAGCTGAACTTTTGTTAACGTTCTGAATCTGTCTGACTTTAAATTTTCAAGTTTCATGATTTTGCTATTTTTGGTTAGTACACCCTATTTTCCGCCGGGTGTTTTCAACGGTTTCTTCAGTCTGTCACACCGGATATCTTTTATCAGGCACGTATGGTATACCATCTGCCTTCAATACAATATTCCATATGCAGAGTCATACCTTCACTGTTACGCTCTTCACGGTCTTCAGAATAGGTATACGTACCGTCTTTAAGGACATCAAGTCCCTTAGCTGTATAAGTTCCACCTTTAGTGGCGTATCTTTCCCCTCCTTTTACCGTTCCCAGCTGAGGTCTTGTTAAGGTTTTAAATTTGTCTGAGTTTAAATTTTCAAGTTGCATAATTTTGATCGTTTTTGGTTAATACACTCCCTTCCGCCGGAGTGTTTCAGCGGTTTCTTCTCTTTTTTCTCTGGCCGGAGAAGGTTACGGCCTCTATTCGTAGCTACTGAATATTTTTAATTTTATCAATCCTGTTCATTCGCAGCCATACCGCGTTTCAGGCGGCTGAGCGAAGGGTTTTCCATTCCCAGGAATGAAGCGATATAATACTGGGGGATATGAGACGGCAGCTCCGGGAATTCTTTAAGAAACTGCATATAACGGTCCCGGGCACATAGAAAAGAAATGGTTTCCATTCTGTGAAGAAGGGCAAAGAAAGATTCTTCAGCAATGATACGCCCTGCTCTTTCCCATCCTTTGGAAACCTCGTACAGATTTTCAAGATCATCCACATTGATCACCCATATGGAAGATTCTATAATGGCTTCGATATAATAAGTACACTGGATCTTTTTGGTCATACTTCTCAAGGCTGTTACCAGTTCACCCTTACCGCTCAGGAAAAGAATATGCTCTTTGGCATGATCATCAATAAAATAAGTCCTGAAAATCCCTTTTTCTATAAAACCAAGCTGTAAACAGATATCCCCACGCTGATTAAAGTAGGAACCTTTTTCATAGGTCACTTTTTTCCATAAATGTTTTGACATCCCGATTTCTTCTTCACTCAGCTTCAGGTTTTCTTTTAAAAATAAAAGTAATGCTTCAGATTCCATAAGTATTTTTTATTATCATTTTCGGAGTTACTTTTCTCAAAAATATTTACATTTTCCATAAGTTTCATTAACAAATGTTAATCTGGGATGAAAAAATTCCACATCCGATGAATAAAATAACACTAAAATCAAAATATTATTGAGAATCCGGATAATTAATCCTGAAAAAACATCTCCCGGTTGGCATTAATTTTTCTATTTTTGAAAGATTATTAATGCAATCCAATATGAAAAAGCTGGCACTTCCCCTTCTTTTTGCTTCAGGTCTTGCTTTCGGGCAGTTCTTCGAAAAAAACAAGGTTTTCACCAAACAGGATACTTTAAAAGGATCTGATACCCCATTCCGTAATTTCTGGGATGTAAAGAAATATGATCTTTCTGTGGAACCGGATTTTGAACAGAAAAGTATAAAAGGTTATAATAAGATCAGCTTTGAAATCACAAAGGATGCTACCGATCCTGTTTTCCAGATCGACCTGCAGCAGCCCATGAAGGCAGATAAGATAGATGGCGATTTCCCGATTGCCGGTTATAAACAGGATGGCGATTTTATTTTTATTACCTCTAAAAAGAAATTCAGAAAAGGCGAAAAATACACCCTGAATATTGCCTATTCCGGACACCCTGTGATTGCTAAAAATGCCCCCTGGGACGGAGGCTGGGTCTTCACTAAAGATAAAAACGGAAATCCGTGGATGAGTGTTGCCGACCAGGCGGAGGGGTCTTCGCTGTGGCTGCCTACCAAAGATATCTGGAGTGACGAGCCGGATAACGGCATCATCATGAAAATCATCACTCCCAATGATCTTGTGGGAGTTGGAAACGGCAGACTGACCGGTAAAAAAACGGAAGGCAGCAAAACTGCCTATACCTGGGAAGTTAAAAACCCGATCAACGATTATTCCATCATTCCGAACATCGGAAAATACGTCAATTTCAAAGACACTTTCAATGGTGAAAAAGGAAAGCTGGACCTGGATTACTGGGTAATCGACTATAACCTGGAAAAAGCAAAGAAACAGTTTCAGCAGGTAAAGCCTATGCTTTCGGCTTTTGAATACTGGTTCGGACCTTATCCTTTTTATGAGGATTCCTACAAACTGGTAGATTCTCCCTATCTTGGAATGGAACATCAGAGCAATGTAGCTTACGGAAACGGATACCAGAACGGATACCTGGGAAGAGATCTTTCCGGAACCGGAGTGGGGCTGAACTGGGATTATATCATCATCCATGAAAGCGGCCACGAATGGTTTGCCAATAATATTACAGCGAAAGATATGGCGGATATGTGGATACACGAAAGTTTTACCATGTATTCCGAGGTTCTTTTCACTGAAAAATATATGGATAAAAAATCGGCCGATATCTATGCACAGGGGCTTCATAACATCATTATGAACGATACCCCGATCATCGGCCATTACGGAGTAAAAAGTGAAGGAAGCGGAGATATGTATCCTAAAGGAGCCAGCATGATCCATACCATAAGACAGATCATCAGTAATGATGAAAAGTTCAGACAGATTTTAAGGGGGATGAATAAGGATTTTTACCATCAGACCGTTACTACCAAACAGATTGAAGACTATATTTCATCAAAAGCAGGAATTGATTTTTCAAGTGTTTTCGACCAGTATCTGAGAACCACCAAAATCCCGGCTCTGGAATATTCACAGGATGGCGAAACTTTGAAATTCCGTTACACCAACGTAATCAAGAATCTTAAACTGCCAATCAGAATCAACGGAGATCAGACGATTAATCCAACTGAACAGTGGCAGACTGTAAAGCTGAAGAAAAGTACCCCGGTTGAGCTGAATAAGAATTATTACATACATTATATAAAAGTCCAGTAAATAATAACCGCTGAAAGGCAGATCATTTCAGGTGGTCTGCCTTTTGGTTTCCGGGATAAGTTCATTTAAAAAAAAATT
The DNA here is from genome assembly GCA_002439165.1 of Chryseobacterium indologenes. GTDB lineage: Bacteria > Bacteroidota > Bacteroidia > Flavobacteriales > Weeksellaceae > Chryseobacterium > Chryseobacterium indologenes_E. Next base: position 17,825 of record DJTE01000004.1, on the reverse strand, counting down.
TAAGAAAAGTTTAAGACCCTGTTTCGTAACAATATGAGGAAAAAATCAACTACTTAACTATAAAATTCAGACTTAATGAAAAAAATAGCGATCAGCCTGGGGCTTTTTGCCGCTTTAATGGCCAATGCCCAGTCTATAAAAACAACAATTGACCTTGTTAATGTAAAAGACGATAAAGTAGCTGTTACGATGGAGTTTCCGAAAATGAAATCCGGAGACGTAAAATTCCATTTCCCCAAAACCGTTCCGGGTACCTACTCTGAAGATGATTACGGAAGATTTGTAGAAGGCATTAAATTTTACGACAATAAAGGCAAAGAACTTACCTATACGAAAGTAAACGACAATACCTATTCACTAAAAAACGCCCAGAATTTAACGAAAGTAACCTACCTGGTGAATGACAGCTTTGATGAGGAAATGGATACGTCCAAACATAAGGCTGTATTTTCCCCTTCAGGAACGAATATTGAGGAGGGTAAAATTTATCTGATCAACACCCACGGCTTCATTGGCTACATCGATAATATGCAGGATGTTCCCTACCAGCTGGTGGTTCAGAAGCCGGCAGATTTCTACGGTACTACGGCACTGGTAGATCAGGACAAATCGGACGTTACGGATACCTACACGCTGGCCAATTATGCTAAGGTGACAGATTCTCCGCTTATGTACAGCAAACCGGATTATATTACCTTCAATGCAGGAGGAATGGATCTGGTATTGGGGGTTTATTCTGCAACAGGGAAATACAAAGCAGCTGACTTTAAAGACAATATAGAAAAAATGGTAGTGGCCCAGAAGAAATTCTTAGGCGACATGAATACCAATAAAAAATATGCGATTATGCTTTACCTTTCCGGAGGTAACGGACCCAACATCAAAGGTTTCGGGGCTTTGGAGCACCATGAATCAACGAGTGTGGTCCTCCCGGAAGCCATGCCGAAAGATGCCATTGATAAAACGCTTACGGATGTAGTTTCGCATGAGTTCTTCCATACTGTAAATCCTCTGAAGGCCCACTCTGAAGAGATTCACTATTTCGATTATGCAGACCCGAAAATGTCTCAGCACCTTTGGATGTACGAAGGGGGAACAGAATATTTCGCCAACCTTTTCCAGATCCAGGAAGGCCTGATCAATAAAGAAGAATTCCTTGAAAGAATCGGAGAAAAGATCGCCAATTCCAAGAATTACGATGATACCATGCCGTTTACGGTGATGAGTAAAAATGTTCTGAAAGAGCCCTACAAGGATCAGTACAGAAATGTTTACGAAAAAGGAGCCCTGCTTGCGATGTGCCTGGATATTGAACTGAGAAAACTGTCTAACGGAGAAATGGGCTATCGCGACATGATCAGAAAGCTGTCTCAAAGATTCGGAGAGAATAAGCCTTTCAAAGATGACAAGCTGATTGATGAGCTGGTAGCCGTAACCGGATATCCGCAGGTAAAAGATTTCTATAATAAATATATTGCCGGAAACCAGCCTACCCCTTACACGGAATACCTGAATATGGCAGGAGTAACCGTCCAAAAACAGGAAATCCCTCCTATCTTCTGGTTTATTAAAGATCCTAATCTTACCGGATACAACGAAAAAAACAAGACCCTTGTTTTTGAAGAAACAGCCGCTCTTTCTACATTTTCGAAAAATATCGGCTTAAAAAGTACCGACGAAATTTTGGCCCTGGACGGAAGATCTGTCGATATTAAAAAGATGCAGGATTTTGTAGGCTATGCGAGATCTATCAGAGAAGGACAGGAGGTTACGGTTACTATCCTTAGAAATAATGGGGGTAAAAGTGAAAAAATGGCTCTTAAAGGAAAGGCCGTGCTGGATAAGATAAGCATAGAAATGCTTCAGTTTAAATCCAATCCTACACCGGCTGAACAGAAGCTGCAGGATCAGTGGCTGACGGGAAAGAAATAAAAGCAAAATTAAACGTCAATAAAAAGCGGAGGTGGTTCTCCGCTTTTTTATTTTGGTTTTTTGATAAGCAGAAAATCAAAGGGCGTCACAGTAAATGGCGGTTTAAACTCCACCCAATACCGGCGGTCGTCGGTCTCACAATCATTCATAATGCGATAATCGGTATAGTAGCCGGTTTCCATCCACGGAAGTTCTACCCATTCGTAGTGTGCAGGATGTTCAAGATTATGTTTTTCAATATTTTCCAGCCATGCAATGGCTTTGTCTATATCTTTCTTTTGTTGCAATGTTTCAGGTATACCTGCATTTTCGTTCCGCAACTGTTCTATCAGTTGAGATTGCTTTTCTTTCAGCAACTGTATTGTAGAGTTCATTATTTAATTTTTTTTCGCAGGAAAAATTTTTTATTTCCGTAGGTTTCAGATAATTTTCCGGTCCGGCTGCAGGCTTAATTGTAAAAACCTTAGTTTTAAAAAATATAAATTGTTAAATCTATAAGGTTTGAACGTATTCATATCTTATGATGCCTTTTTAACAGTAATTCTGAAGGTTGTTCCTTTACCTACTTCAGTCTGGGAGATCTTAATATCCCCGTTATGGTATTCATGAATAACCCTCCTGGCTAATGAAAGCCCCAGTCCCCAGCCCCGTTTTTTAGTAGAATAACCCGGTTTGAAAGCATTTCTTGCCTGCTGTTTGGTCATTCCGCTTCCGGTATCTTTTACTTCGACCAGGATATTTTTATTTCTTTCAAAAACATACATATCCAGAATACCTTCCCCTTTCATGGCATCTACGGCATTTTTAACAAGGTTTTCAATCACCCAGCTCATCAGGATCTTATTATGTGGAACCTCAATGGTATAGGTAGGAAGATGCAGGCTGAATTTTATTTTTTTGGAAATTCTCGTTTTCAGGTAGTCGTAATTTTCCAGAATGGTTTCATTGAAATTTATATCGTTCAGCTCAGGAACAGACCCGATCTTTGAAAAACGTTCTGAAATCGTCCTCAGCCTTTCAATATCTTTTTCAATTTCATAAACGCCTTCAGATTCCGGGGTTTCCAGTTTCATAATCTCCATCCAGCCAATCATTGAAGACAGAGGAGTTCCGATCTGGTGGGCCGTTTCTTTCGCCAGCCCTGCCCAGAGGTAACCTTCATCCGTCTTTTTTATCGTCCTGAAAAACCAGAATGAAAAACCAAAATATAAAAGAATGAACAGTCCCAGAATATAAGGTGAGTACCTTAAGTTGTTCAACAGCCTGGAATTGTCATAATACACAAACTGATTGTTACCGTCCGGCACTTTGATTTCTATCGGAGCATAATTCTTTTCCATCCGGCTTATAAGAGCCTGAAGCTTTTCAGGATCTTTTATCGTGGCTTCAGGGATATTCCGGTAATACCCAAGATCTATAATCGGCTTTTTGTCTCTGTCTGTTACAATGAACGGAATCGTATTATTAATATTAAGAATCTCCGGAAGAAGATCAAGAACATCCGTATCCGGAGCTTTTACTTCCTGCTGGATTCTTATAGCTTTTGAAAGAAGGTTTATCCTTTTAATCTCTTCTTTTCTGAGGAAATTAATCAGTGATGTAGATGCCACCACGATGGCCACCACCAGGGCAGTCATCACAACAAAAATAATCCAGTTATTCAGTCGGGTCAGTATGGATTTCCTCACGGTGTGTTTATTTTAAAACATTCAGGATTTTCTGCAGTTCTGCACTTCCGCTTCCCTGATAATTGTTAATAATGATCGAAAATACATATTTTTTACCGTCTTTGGCGGTATGATAGCCTGCAAAAGATTTGGTATCCCTCATGGTTCCGCTTTTCATCTTCATCCCGTTGTCCTGCACCGGAAAGCCATCATAATAAGCTTCAAACCAGGGCTGTTTTTTTGCGTACAAAAGAGCCTGTACTTCAGCTTTGGCAGCGACATAATTCTGAGGGGAAAGCCCGCTTCCATCGGCAAAATTAATCATATTCGGATTGATCCCTTTCGATTTCCAGAACTCCTTCAAATAGGCAACACCACTTTTAAAGCCGGAATTTCCTTTTTTCTCCCTGCCCATAGTTTTGATCAGTGTTTCCCCGTACATGTTTACACTTTTTCTCAGAAACCAGTATACAATCTTATCCAGAGACGGCGACTGATAGGTAAGGATCGTATTTTTGGGAGATTCCGGTTTTTTCCCTTCCAGTTCGAGCTGTGAAGAGGTGGTCACTTTTCCTGAAAGTTCTACCCCTGCTTCTTTAAGCCATTCACGGGCTTCTGTTCCCAACTGCAGGGGAGGATCAGGAACTGAACCTGAAACGGTAATTGTTTTCCCGGCCGGGAGTGTTCCGTTGATCAGGGCAACACCGGAATGCGGAGCTGTGAAGATCAAACTTTGATCAGAGCTTCCGCCTGTTTTCAGGTCATTCAGCCATTTTACATTTTCCAGAGGATAGGAAAATCCTTTAAATTCGGTCCCGTTGATGTTGATATCGAACTGGTTTTCACGCCAGTTGACTCCCCACACTCCGGCTCCGTAATAATTTCCGAGATCATCCCACGGCCATCCCCCCGGAATTGTCTGGTGGTCAAAATAAGAATCGTCAATCACCAGATCACCTGAAATTTTTATAATTCCTGAGTTTTTAACGGCTTCGATGAATTTCTTTTTAAAGGCTTCAGGCTTATAGGCCTCATAGCGCCAGCTTCCCAACGTAGGATCTCCGTTTGAGCTGATGAAAAGGTTTCCGTTCAGTGTACCTCCTAATAAGGTTCCGGAGTAGCCTGCCGTTGTTTTAAAGGTATAATCCCGGCCCAGTGTTTCAAGTGCAGCTCCTGCCGTAAATATCTTCTGGGTGGAAGCCGTTGAAAGCCCTTTATTCCCCTGATATTCATAGATCAGATTACCGCTTTCATCGGAAACATAAAACGACAGACCGGATGAAACAGCACCGGAGGAATCCATCAGGTCTTTGGTGGCTTTATCCAGTTTCCGGGTGATATCCTGGGCAAAAAACAGCTGTGTAGAAAGCGTAAAAACCGCAATCGTTCTTTTCATTCTGAGGTTGTTTATTCAAATATAATTAAAAAAAATCCCTTTTATATCCCGGAACTTCCATTCATTTATTTTTAGTTATGGGATAACCGTTATGGATTTTACATGGAAAGTTTATTTTTCCACTTACACAGCATTCCCTGCTTCTATTTCATAGGGTTCTTTATTTTTTTCGAAAATTCTTGTCAGTTCACTTCCCTCTACCGTAATGGTATCGTTAATCCTTCTGATCCAGTTTCCTTCTCTCAGCCCTACCACTTTAATGTCATTCTGGGTCAGAAATTCCTTAATACGGGTTTCCCTGGTTTCTCCGTTATGTTTAAGATCGGGATTCGGATCAAGATAATGTGGGTTGATATTGAAAGGAACCAGTCCCATACAGTCAAAGCTTGGCGGATAAACAATCGGCATATCATTCGTGGTTTTCATATTCTGTCCTCCGATATTGCTTCCGGCACTGCAGCCCAGATATGCTTTCCCTTTTTCTGTATTTTCCTTTAAAACGGACATCAGCCCTTCTTCATGTAGTGTTTTAACCAATAAGAATGTGTTTCCGCCTCCTGTAAAATATCCCCGGGCATTATTTAAAGCTTCGGTCTTATCTTCAAATTCGTGCAGCCCTTTGACGTTGATATGAATGGTTTCAAAAAAAGAACGGGCTTTAGCTGTATATTCATCATGAGAAATTCCGCCGGGTCTGGCAAAAGGGATAAATACAATTTCATCGATTCCTTTATACAGCTGAATTAATTCTTCTCTCAGGTATTCCAGATATTCTCCACCGAAAAGTGTGGATGTTGAGGCTAATATGATGTTCATACAAGAAAATGATATTGATTAAAAAATAGTTGGATTACAAAGATAGACCCCAGACCCGAACGAATCAAAAATTAAATTAAAAAAAACAGAAATCCCGTTAATATTTTCTAAAAAAGCTTAAAGCTTCTAAAATCTTAGTTTTTATGGAATTATTCTTGAACTTCGAAATATTAGAATTTTTAAATATAAGATTATGAAAATGGTTAAAGTTAATATTAAAAATCTATTTTTAGGTTTAATACTTGCAGGAAGTGCAGGTCTTGTAAACGCACAGACCACTCACGGGGACAGTGCCGCAGCAGCCACCGTTCAGCAATCTACTAATCCGGTTATTGAGGGACTTAAAAAACAGGCTGAAGCCAATCCAAAGGATGCAGAAGTATTGGCTAAGCTGGCTAATGCCTACCAGGAAGCTTCCGACTGGACCAATGCTATTGATACCTGGAAAAAAATATCCGTTCTGTTGCCGGACTGGGCTCCTTCCTATTACAGCCAGGCCTATGCTTACCAGTCTGCCAAAGATGATGTAAATGCAAAAATGGCTTATGAAAAGTATATTGCCACTGTAAAACCTGAAGAGGTGGAACAAAATAAGAAAAATCTGGCTTACGCTTACTTTTATATTGCTTTTGCCGAACAACAGAGTGATCCCGGCAAAGCTAAAGAACATATTGCCAAATCCTTACAGTATGATCCTACCAACCAGGACGCTGTAAAGCTGAGTAAAGCTTTAAATTCATAGAAATAAATAGGTCCGGAAAATATTTTCCGGATTTTTTTATGGTTAGGGTCTCTCTTTATTTTTACTCAATCGTTTTTCCAAAAAAATCGGTCTCACCATGCAGGTGACTGATGATTTTCTCAATATTCCTCAGGATACCGGCTTCTGTTTTCAGATTGTTGATATACCGGATCAGTTCATTCCTTCTGGAGGGAGTCAGGTTTTCAAAATTTTTAACAGCAACGGGGCTTGATTTTATTGCTTCATCCAGTTGGGGATGAATGGAAATACTTCTGTCTGTCTCATCATATTCTACCGAAACTTCAATGGTTTCCCCGATTCTTTTGGGAGAATCTTTCAACATCATCATGTTTACATAAAGTCTCCATTCTCCGAGGTATTTCATCAGGTTTTGCTGAAATTCTTTACCGTTTACGGTTCCCCGTACCGGAATCGGGCTTTTCATCCTCCCGGATGTTTCAAATATTTCATTCAAAATGTCTTCCGGAAGGAAAACAAAGGGATTGATGCCGATGATCTGCAGTTCGGCAGTAAAGCTGCTGTTTTTCATGATAAACAAATGTACAGCTAAATTTTATTTTAAAAGATGGAAGCTCCTTTCAGTTATAGGTATTGAAAACTACTGTAAAACTTTAATATTATAAAAGACCAGAGACAGGTCTGCATTTATAGCAGAAGACCTTCATAACTTCCCGGCTTCAAACCTGTATAGAAATTCTGAGGCTGATTCAAACAGTGTGATCATTATGATCACTCAAATTAAAATTTTCCACTCACGCAGGAATGCTTATCTTTGCAGCAAATAAATCGATCAAACAAAATGAAATTTTTTATTGACACAGCCAATTTAGAGCAGATCAAAGAAGCAAGAGACCTCGGAATTTTAGATGGTGTTACTACCAACCCTTCCTTAATGGCAAAAGAAGGAATCCAGGGAGCTGAAGCGATCAAAAATCATTATAAAGCAATCTGTGAGCTTGTAGATGGTGATATTTCTGCTGAAGTACTTTCTACTACTTACGAAGAAATGATCAAAGAAGGGGAAGAACTGGCGGCCATCCATGAAAATATTGTGGTAAAGATCCCGATGATTAAAGACGGTATCAAAGCGCTGAAGTATTTCTCCGATAAAGGGATCAAAACCAACTGTACCCTGATTTTCTCTCCGGGACAGGCTCTTTTGGCAGCCAAAGCAGGAGCTACCTATGTTTCTCCTTTCTTAGGAAGATTAGATGACATTTCTACTGACGGTCTTAACCTTATCCAGGAAATCAGACTGATCTTTGATAACTATATGTATGAAACAGAGATCCTTGCAGCTTCCATCCGTCACTCTATGCACATTATCGACTGCGCCAAGATCGGTGCTGATGTAATCACATCTCCGCTTCCTCCGATACTGAGCTTACTGAAGCATCCTTTAACTGACAGCGGACTTGCCCAGTTCATTGCTGATTCCCAGAAATTAGCGTAAACCTGAAGGTTATTCAGATATAAAAGATCCCGGAATCTTCTGATTCCGGGATCTTATTTTATTTCAGCAGATCAAGTTCGAGGATATTATTCTGTTTTTTTAATTGATCTTTCATTCTTTTTTCCTGATCTCTTCTTGCTATTTCAGGATCTATAATTTTTCCCGTACTGTCTCTCATTTCGATCGTTACTCCCTGCCCCATCATTTTACGGTGCCCTTTCATAGGATCATTCAAAAAGTCTTTAAAAGCTTTTTTATATTTTTTTTCATTCACTACAATCAGAGGGTCATACCGTTCTTTATCTTTAACGCTTTCCCATTCATATCCTTCCGGAAGTTTCCTGACTCCTTTTAATTCAAATACATGTGTGTTTGAAGTATCTTCCAGTTTAACAATCAGCCCTGGCAGGCCATGAAATTTGTAAGGACCGTCCTGAATGGGCAGATCTGGAGTAAACCATGCGGTCCATTTCCTTCCTGCAAATTCACAGGTTGCCTTCTGTGCCGCAAACTCCCCTACTTTGGCTTTATCGGGAAGAATCTTCCAGTTCTGTGTTCTTCCGTCCTGTACCTGATATTCGTCAGCAGCTAAAGTCATATAGTAATTAACGGAATAGCCGGGATAGGATTTTTCAACACTGTATCTCACTTTTCCTCTGAATTTTACTCCCGTGAGGTTAATGTTAAAATCCGTTGTTCCGCTTTTTATCTGTTTTTCAAAAGTTGCTTTCATGATGGAATCAGATTCAAAATAATCTTTACTGTAAAATTTTGATCCTTTTGGAGAAATATCCAACAACATCATTTCTGTTTCCTGTTTATCTTTAGCCGTAGAATCAATGGAATATTTATATTCGTAGATAAAACGGCGGTTCTGTCCGTAAAAAAACAATCCGGATAACAGACAGAAGAAAAAAAACATTTTTTTAGTATTCATCATATTTTAAATTATGTTTTTTTCGATACTTTTTATCACCCTGCATGGGTTTCCGACAGCCACCACATGATCCGGAATATCTTTGGTTACAACACTTCCCGCTCCTATCACGGAATTATCACCGATAGAAACACCCGGCAGCACGACAACATTTCCCCCCAGCCATACATTATTTCCTATGGTAACAGGATAAGCGTACTCCAGGCCTTTATTTCTCTGTTCAGCATCTAAAGGATGTCCCGCGGTATAAAAGCTGCAGTTCGGGCCGATGAAAACATTGTCTCCAAAACGTACTTTCGCACAGTCCAGTATGGTAAGATTATGATTGGCATAAAAATTTTCCCCAACCTCGATATTATATCCGTAATCACACCAGAAAGAAGGTTCTATACAAATGTTTATCCCGGTACTTTTAATGATCTTTCTGATCTTTTCATTCCTTTGCTGGGTATCGGAGTTTTTTAACTGATTATATTCCAGGCACAGGTCTTTGCAGGTCATTCTATCGCGGATCAGTTCTTCATCGTAATTGGCATCGTACAGAAGCCCGGCGGCACATTTTTCTTTTTCTGTCATAAGGAATTCAAAATTTTAAGTTTACGGCTTTGGTTCAGGGCTAAAGGTATAACAATAAAAAAGAAAACAGGATAACCGCTATACGATATCCTGTTTTTTTTTAAGATTAAAAAATGAAATAACTTTAATTCATCAGATCCGGTTCGATCGGATTATTATTTTTCTTAAGGCTTTCCTTAGTTCTTTTTTCTATTTCCCTGAACACCTCATTTGGGTCAGACATTTCTTTTCCGTCTGCCGTTTTTACTTTAAAAGCCACTCTGGCATTATCACTTCCACCGCTACGGTTCATCATTTCTCTCATATTTTTAGAAGGATCGTTCACATAGGCTTTCCATACTTTTTTATACTGTTCTTTGGATATTTCAAGCTCTTTCCCGTCTAATCCCAATAATTTCACATTGCCCGGAAGTGTAAGTTCTTTTTCCTGTTCAGGAGTCTGTATGGTTTTGTTTCCTACCAGAGTCATGATATGGGAACCTGTGGCATCTTCAATTTTTACGATCAACCCCGGAAGCCCGTAAAATTTATACGGTCCGTCCTGAAAAGGAATATCTGAGGTAAACCAGGCGGTCCATTCTCTGCCTCCGAAACTTGCAGTTGCTTTCTGGGCATTATATTCTCCGATCTTCTGTTTTTCTGAGAGAATTTTCCAAACCGGTTTTTTATCTTCCAGTACTTTATATTTATCCGTAGAAATATTGGTAAAAAGATACGTTTTAAAGTCAGGATACTGCTTTGTTACTTTATAGGAAACCTGCCCCATTTTATCTCTTCTGCTTACACTGATGTTTCCTGAGCCTGATTTCAGCTGTTTCTCCAGATCTGCTCTGGAAGTGGAATCTGCAACAAATTTATCATGGCTGTAATAGGTTGAGCCGTCTTTATTAATATCAAGCAGCATCATTTCTTTTTTCACCTCTTCTTTGTTATTGGAATCCGGAATGAATTTGTACTCATAAAAGAATCTGTTGGTCTGTGCTCCGGTAAGGATACCAAGAAGCATTAAAAGTAAAATCTGGGTTTTCATAATTTATTTTTAAATAAAAAGCTTTGTCAATCGGGGACTGACAAAGCTAATGGAACTTTATTTCTTTGTCTGAATTCTTATTTCGCCACTTTTCACATTGTCTGTATTTTGTTTATTAACGTTTATACTGGTAATTGTTCCAGGCTTCAGGGCATCCAGTTCGGCTTTGGAAGCCTCTTTTCCGTCTATATATATTTTCATCTCGCTGTCGTCGCCCACTTTGAATTTCTTTACTCCGTTCAGTTCAATTCCTCCTTTCGGGGTTTTCCTGATAAAGTCTGCCTGCATTTCCATCATTCTTGGCATGTCTGCCATCTTATCAAAATTGAAAGACTTTAAAACAATAACATTTCTTTCACTGGCATCCAAAGCTCTACGTTGGGCATCCAGTTTGGCTCTTTCACCTTCCAGCTTTGCACGTTCTATATCCAGCTTAGCTTTCTTTCTTGCGATTTCAGCTTTTACCTTTGCCACTTTGGCTGCTCTTTTTGCATCTGCGGGAGCTGCTTCTGCTTTTGGACTCCAGTTTTCATATACATAGTCATTGGATTTGAAGAACCTCACTTTAGGTGCTCCGGGCGGCGAAGGGGGTGCCGGCGGTGTTCCGGGAGCTCTCGGAGGTACCGGAGGAGTATCCGGGAAGTCAAAGTTCAGATTGGACAGATCCGGGATTTCCACTCCCATATCTTTCAGTGCCTTCGTTTTATTTTTCCATTCACTGGATTTGAAATACTCGTTCACTTTTTTTAATTCCGAAGCATCGATAGCATAGCCCATTTTAAAATCACCGGAACTTGCAATTCTTCCTATTTCTCCTGAAAGTTCTCCGATCTCTTCAAGGTTTTTCTCAAATTCTTTGCTGTCAGGTTTCATTGCTTTCAAAGCTTTGCTTTTCTCCTGTATTTTCTCTCCGAGAGCCTTAATTTCTTTCCGGCTCTGAGGTTCTCTGAAAACTCCGGACTTTACTGCTTCTGTTGATGCCTGAGGAGCAACGGTATCTTTTTTAATCTGGGCAACAGCTTTCTCAATCGCTATATTGGTTTCTTTAATTTCTTTATTCTTTGCATTTACCATATAGGCAAAAGCTACTGAAAATAAAACCGGAAGGGCAAAAATTCTGCGCGCATATCCGAATTTTGTTTTTGATGTCTGTAACATTTTGAGTCGTTTTTTTAGATTTGAACTTAAAAACGGACTGGCAGCAGGCAATTGTGTTCCGGAGAAATGGCTTGCTAAAAGCATCTGCGCAAATGCTTTGGTGTCCGATTGTTTTACCGCCTTTTTATCGGCAAGGTATTCATGTATTAAACTGATTTCTCTTTTGATGATATGAAAGAAAGGATTGAACCAGAACACTGAGGTAATAATCTCGATAAAAATCCTGTCAAATGAATGTTTCTGTTCAATGTGTACCATTTCATGTTTTAAAATCTGTTTTCCAATATCAGAATTCAGGGTAATTGAATTCTTCCAGAAAAGATTTTTAAAATAAGAAAACGGTGCTTCGGTAAGGTCGGTATGATAAAAATTGATTCCTTCAATATTCTCTCTCTTGAACTGTTTTTTCAGTTCATAGATTTTAAAAATTCCGTACATCAGCTTCGCTGAAAAATAAAAGGCAACCAGTCCTAAAACTGAAAAAGCAATGGTATAATACACGTTTTCATGGGTATCTGCATGTTCAGAAGTTCTGAAATTCTGCACCCTGTCGATCAGTTTATAGATATCACTATTCACCTCAATGGTAAAATCTTCGATCCTGATAAGCGGGATCAGTAAAGAGATCAGCACTGCGGACAGCAGGTAAAACCTGTTGTAGTGGTGAAATGTTTTGTCTTTAAGCGACAGGTAATAATATCCCAACATCACACCGGAACAAATAATGACTTTGATTAAATAGATAAACAACGCTTCCATGCTTTAGGTTTTTATTTTTCAAATAGTACTGCTTCAGAAATGTTTTGCCGGATTCTTTTACGATTTGGAAACTCTTCTTGCTTCAGCAGATTTTTTCACATTATACTTCTTGCCGACAATCTGATCATTATACCATTTAGGATTGATCTCTTTGATCAGCTGATGGTATTTTTCACTGTTTTCAATGCCCATTTTACCAGGTTCATCGATGGTGAAAACACCGTATTTCTTTTCAATCTCCCCGAAAACCAGATGTTCATCATTATTCATTTCAGGTCCTTTATAACCTGCTATAATCTGATTGCGGTCATGGCTTTGAAGCCAGTTCACAAATTCTTCTTTGGTTTTTCTTTCGGAATTGATGATAAACAATGCATTTTCTGAGGCAGAGGCCAGTTTTTCATCAAAATTGTTAACGGAGGCCGAAACCTTTTTATTTTTTTCTACGGATGCATTTAAATGCTTTATTTCTTCGTTTTTACAGCTTACCAAATAGGTAAAAGCTACTGAAAATACTACCGGAAGGGCAAAAATTCTGCGCGCATATCCGAATCTGGTTTTTGGTTTTTGTAACATCTTAAGTCGTTTTTTTAGGTTTGAACTTAAAAACGGGCTGGCAGCAGGCAATTGTGTTCCGGAAAAATGCCCTGCCAAAAGCATCTGCGCAAATGCCTTCGTGTCCGATTGTTGTATGGCTTTTTTATCAGCCAGATATTCGTGGATCAAACTGATTTCTTTTTTTATGATATGAAAGAACGGATTGAACCAGAACACAGAGGTAATGATCTCTGCAAAGATTTTATCGTAGGTATGTCTCTGTTCAATATGTACCATTTCGTGCTTCAGAATCTGCTTTCCTGCCTCTGAATCCAGCAGGATACCTTCCTTCCAGAAAAGATTCTTAAAGTAAGAAAACGGTGCTTCGGGTAAATCTGTACGGTAAAAATGAATTCCGTTAAAATTTTCTTTATGAAACTTATTTTTCAGCTGCCGGATTCTGATGATCCCATAGAACAGCCTTCCTAGAAAACAGAGAGTAACCAGTCCCAGAGCTGAAAAAATAATTCTAAAATAAGTGTGATCATTGTTGATGTTTTTATTAGCATTAAAATCCGGTATTCTGTCAAGAAGCATATATACACTATTATTTACTTCCATAGTAAAGTCTTCTGTTCTGATCATTGGCAAAAACAATGATACCAGTATAGCAGACAACAGATAAAATCTGTTATAATGATGGAACGTCCTGTCTTTTAAAGACAACTGATAATACAAAAACGTTACACCGGAGCATATGATAACTTTTCCGAAATACAGAAATACCGTTTCCATAATCTGTTGATTTAATCTTTCTTTTTAAGCTCGTCCAAAAGCATTTCCAGATCTTCTACCGTCATTTCATTTTTTTCGACAAGAAAAGAAACGGCACTTTTATAAGATCCTTTAAAATAGTTTTTTACAAGACTTTTCATGGTTTTCCCGGAATACTGTTCTTTGGAAACCAACGGGAAATACTCATGCTGTCTTCCATGTACATGATAGTCTACGAATTCTTTGTCTTTCAATACTTTTAAAATGGTAGAAACAGTATTGGTATGCGGTTTAGGCTCTGGAAAAAGATCAAGAACATCTTTTAAAAAGCCTTTTTCTATTTTCCATAAGTACTGCATTACCTGTTCTTCTGCTTTTGTTAAAGTCTGAATTTTCATATCCTGTTCATTTAAATCATTAATGTGATATACTTTTTATTACCCTTAAAATCTATATCACTAAGAAATTAGTTATACAAATGTAGAAATAAATCTTACGCTAACAACTATTTTTCTAGTGATAAAAACAAAATTAATATAATTAACTGATAACCAGCGGAATAAATTTTATTAAAATATGTTAAATTTTTAACAGACTGAATTTACCACCTGTTTAATCGGCAGAAAAACATGAAATCAGGCTCTAAATTCTTAAAACTTGTTAATTTTTATTAAATAAAATTAAAATGAATTTGTTTAAACCGGGAAATTATATTTATTTTAGTGCTTTAAAAATTTCTCATGAAAAGATATAATTTACTGATTGTACTATTACTGCTTATTTTTAACGTTACTACCGCTCAAAAGAAGAACTCTCCTGCTGCGGATCTCAGCATTCTGAAAGAAACCAGATCAAAGATTGAAAATACTGTTCCACTGGTCATTACCCATTTACAGACCATTGCAGATAAGGAAGGCGACAGCAATATTGTAACCAACGGAAAGAAAGCACTCAGCAAAGAATACGGTATTCTGGAATCTGAATGGTTTCTGTACAGAAATAATATGAAGAACTGCATCCTGAATAACTCTTCCAAAAAAGCTAAGAAATGTATGGAATACCATACCCAGTATCTGAGAAATACCTTCATCAACTACGGCAACTACATCAGCAACCTTACCAGAAAGAACGGATATCTGGGGGTAGAAGGTGATACAAAATTCGACTTCAAACCTGCGGAAATTGCGACAAAATTAAGTGAAGCTTATTTCAATGCCAATGATGCTGCCGGAAGAATGAAAGGTGAACAGAAAAAAGATTTTTTAGGACAAACCATGTCTGATGATAATAAACTGACTTCTTTTTCCCAGTTAGCTCAATAATCATTACATAAAAATATACCAAAATCCTGCTGTTAAGCGGGATTTTTTTATTGGGACAGGTCTTCGTTTTTCTTTTCAGCTTAAAATAAATTTTGGAAACAGATGATGAATAGAAAGTGAGATTTTTCCGTTATCCTTCCCCTGAAAAATCTATAAAATCCAATTCATCTGCCCAAAAACTGATACCGCGGTTCCGGCCGCAGTAATGACTGCCCGTGGCAGAACCCGCATCTTTTTATGATGAAAAAAGCAGGTCACAAAATTCATTGTATGACCTGCTTCCGTCAATAGAATTCCTTTTGTACTTCTGCGAAACCTGGTTATCGTTTAAAGGGCTGAGTTAAAAAGAGATCTCCGCCTGAAAGCAGTTATGGGTACTAATCATAAAAACATTCGGAAAAAAGTAGAAAATGATGGCGGAGACCATTAAACATAAATAAAACTCTGTAAGCCAGTCTTCCTCTGATTCACAAGAGCGGTACAAAAGTAGGATTCCGGGGCTGTACTTATCAAAAAAAAATGTAGAATTAAATAACATTTCATGTAGAAGTAATTCTACATCTCATTACGTAGAAATAACCAATACCCCCTTGTAATGCATGTTTCCTGCAAATCCCGGTTGAGATTATTTCCGGTTTTCAATCCACCAGTGATAATAATTATGCAGTCCGTCATATTCAAAACCACAACGTGGATAGAGTGCGTTTCCAATGTCGTTGGTTTTTTCGGTTTCAAGCATCAGCCCACAGGCTTCAGTTTCTCTGCACCATTGCTTGCTCCGGTCTATAAGACCTACTGAAATTCCTTTACCCCTGTGGTCGGGATGCACAAAAAGATCGCTTAGAAGCCATTGCTTCTGTAATTTTGTGTAATGGAATAATTTGTAAAGCTGTACAAACCCAACTGCCTTTCCTCCTTCAAAAGCCAGAAAAATATCCGACTCATTGTTCAGAAATCGTTCTTTCAGAAATGCTTTCCCTTTTTCAAGATCAGATTCCTGGCGGTAAAAAATACGATACAGGTTAAAAAGTTCCGCTGCGTCATTCAGATCTTCAAGACCTGCTTTTTTAATGGTGTAATTCATTGTCGTGATTATTTTTTAATTAACGGGACAAAAATATTTCCAAATAGGACTACATTTGTATTCCAGATTGTAACAATTAAGTAGTCCAGTATGTTTCCGTTTGAACACATTATCATCATTAATAAAGAAAATACTTCTCCCATTTACAGACAAATTGCAGTTTCTGTGATCAATGCTATAAGAAATGGTTCTTTAAAGGCCGGCACTCCTCTTCCGGGCACCCGAGAACTGGCTCAGAAACTTGGAGTACACCGGAAAACGGTTATTGCTGCCTATGATGAGCTTCATGCACAGGACTGGATCACAGTGATTCCAAGAAAATATACAGTCGTATCGGACCGGATTCCTATACTCCAGCCTAAAGAATGGAATACAACGGTTTCTCCTCCTTATGAAAACAGTTTCAGCCTTCCGTTCAAAAATATTGGTGAGACAGAAAAACAGGACCTGTATAATGCTGTTCCGGATATTATTATTGACGACGGCCATCCGGATGTAAGATTATCGCCTATTGATGAACTCCTGAAAACCTACCGTTCTTATACCTCAAAACGCCATACCATTAAAAATGCAGGCTCCGGAACCGGACAGGGTACCTTAAAACTGAGAGAAGAGCTATGCCGCTATCTTTCTGAAACAAGAGGCCTTAATATCAGTACGGAAAACCTTCTGATCACTCATGGTGCCCAGATGAGCATCTATCTCTCCGCACAGCTTCTTTCAGCCCCCGGATCTGCCATTATCGTAGGAAAGCCCAATTATCCTGCAGCCAACGAGGTATTCAGAAATACCGGTGCATCCGTTATTGAAATTCCTGTGGATGAAAACGGAATAGATACGGATCTCCTTGAAACAATCTGTAAAAAGAAAAAAATATGTGCTGTATACGTTATTCCCCACCATCATTATCCAACTACCGTAACACTCGGTGTAGACCGAAGAATGAAGCTGCTGGAACTTTCTATCCGGTATTCATTTGCCGTTATAGAAGATGATTACGATTATGATTATCATTATACCTCCTCTCCCTATCTTCCTCTGGCAAGCGGCAGTCATAACGGGAATATTATCTATATAGGTTCTTTCTCCAAAATACTGGACCCTTCGCTCCGCATAGGTTTTATGGTAGCCCCTTCCAATTTTATAACCCAATGTACGATACTCAGAAAATCCATTGACGTTGGAGGTGACGGCTATATGCAGAATGCCCTGGCATCACTTATCAGGCAGGGAGAACTTAAAAGACATCTTAAAAAAGCAAAAAAGATCTACCATCAGCGCAGGGATTTTTTAGATACACTGTTAAAAGAAAAACTGGGCAGCAGCATTTCCTATACACTCCCTTCCGGGGGAATGGCCATTTGGATAAAACTGGATTCCGGTTACCCGGTGCGAAAACTGACAGAGGTTCCCGGTCTGAATATCATCCGTACAGACGAAGAACAGAATGCTTTCCGTTTTGGTTTTGCCTCAATGGATGAAAAAGAACTGGAAGCCACTGTGGATATTCTGAAAAAATACATGATGAGGAAATAATGAACAGATTTGAAATTAGTTCTTTTTAATTTATTGCAGACTTACCACGCAAAGACGTGAATCAGGATCAAGCGCAAAAGTTGTG
>DJTE01000026.1 GCA_002439165.1 Chryseobacterium indologenes | reverse complement strand
TTATTCTGAGAAGTAAGCCTTTGTCTTACCTTGCTAAAGTTTACGTCTTTGTTTACCTTAAAAACACACATGCTTTTATTCATATTTTTCTGGCTTTGCGCTTAATAAAATCCAGCAATAATTTTCTACACTATTGATGAATCAACCGTTATTTACTATTTGGGTTATTCATCCCTTATTACTCATCACTCATTACTCATTACTATTGTCCCTAGCCCCGATAGCAGCGGTTACCCCACAGCATAAAAGGAAAAGAAGAAGGATTTGGCTATGGCGAAGCAGGGCGCGAGGAGTAAGAGCGGATAGCGGGATAAAGCTCCGGAAAAAGATTATTGATAATTGATTATAAGCCTTACAATAAGATATAGCTTTTCTGTAATTCTCATTTATCATAACATCATAGTTTTGGTTGTTTTATTGTAAATATTATTGAAATGAATGATATTTTTTGTGATTTTAATTGGTAAATTACGTAACTTAGTCATACTAAAACGCTTACGAATCTAAATTCTACCGATTATGAAAAAACATTTATTCCCTCTATTTCTGCTGTTATCAGGTGTACATATCCAGGCACAGCAGGATATTTTTGCCATTGCAGGAAAAGAGACTCCAGGTATTGTCTTCAGTGATTTACGAACGATTGATGCAACAAACGGAACCTCCGGACAGAAAGTCTTTACTGTGGATTCTCAGGCGAAAGTATTTTCTCAGTCAAGAAAAGGCCCGGTAACGGAAGATAAAAGTACATATGCCCATTCACAGGCGGTTACTATGGCGGCTCTGGCATATGATGCTTCCAATAATAATCTGGTATATATGCCGATGTTTTCTTCCAATATTTATATTCTGAATCCAAACACCCAGGAAATTACTTTAGTGGAAAATGCGGCTGTAAGAGTGACTTCCTGTGACATTAATTCTCATATAACAAGAATGTCTGCCGGATATGACGGAAATATCTATGCAATGAATAATGCAGGAACACAATTTCTTCAGATCAGTAAAAAGAATGGTCAATACACAGTAAGTGATCTTGGGATCGTAAAAGATGACGCTTCCAATGGGAAAAACTCATTTACAGTGATGGAAACAGGTTTTGGAGGAGATATGATCGCTGATTCGGATAATAATTTCTACGTATTCTCAGCCTCCGGAAATGTCTTTAAAATTACAACGAAAGAGCTGAAAGCGAGATTTGTAGGTAAGATTGCAGGTCTTCCTGAAAACTATTCAGTAAACGGCTCTGCTGTGAATGTAAAGGGTAAAGTTGTGGTTGCAAGTGCAAAAGGAGCAGGATTATACGAAGTAGATTTAAAGTCTCTTCAGGCAAAACTTCTTCCTGGTGAAGAAAAGCCGCATATCTATGATCTGGCCAGTAAATATTTTGCTAATGACAGAATTACATCATCAGGTACATTAGCCGGAATTGATGTTTATCCAACAAGAGTAGATGAACATTTTATCCATATTAATGTGAATGATAAAACAGTAAAAGGAAAAATTAAACTTACCGTCTTTGATTTCTCAGGTAAAAGTGTAATGAAACAGGACCTTATTGTAAAAGACGGCTCTATGAATCAGCAGGTTGATCTGAAAAATCTGGTCAGCGGAGCTTATATGGTCAATATAACCAATGAGGAAGGAAAAATATTACTGAACAAAAAAATTCTCGTGACAGAATAAGTCACAATTGTAGTACGCAGAATTCTGGTTAACTTTGCGGAAAAATTAAGACCCTTTTCAATTAATTTTTGAAGAGGGTTTTTAATGATTATTTGATATTCAATAAGTTTTATTTTTCGATATTAAAATGTATTTTTATAAAAAAATCTAGGATGAAGCTATACTTTAATGTAGGATATAATGCCAGAGCGGGAGAAAATCTTCAGCTGGTAACCGTAGATCAGGAAGGAGCAGACGTACAGTCCTATACGATGTTTTACGCTGAAAACGGATTGTGGAAATGTGAAGTGGATTATTTCTCAAGAACCATTTCGTATAAATATCAGCTTATCGATGGAAAAGGCAATATTCTGAGAAAAGAATTTGTTCAGCATCATCTTAATTTCCCTCACAATTATAAAGAGTTTGTGATTTTTGATGAATGGAATAACAAAAACTTTCCGGAAAACTATTTAAACAACAAAATTCTTTACAATAAGCTCAATCAGTTTGTTCCTGAAAAAGTAACGGTCCTGAAAAAGCATACCCATCTTTTCAGAATTGAAGCGCCTGTTTATCATCCCGACTGGAAAATAGTATTATTCGGAAACACCGCATCACTCGGCAACTGGAATTATAATAAGGCTATCCATCTTCTGCAGACCGATTTCGGAGTCTGGGAAACCTCTGTTGAAATTCCGGAAAATGAATTTATTCAGTTCAAATACTGTATTTATGATACTAAGGAAGGAAAGATCATTGATGTGGAAACGGGTGAGAACAGATTTACACTTTCCAATCCTCAGGAAGATGTTCTTCAGGTGGTTTCCAATCATTATTTCAGATTCAAGGCATACCAGATGTATCATGATGCAGGAGTGGCAGTTCCCGTGTTTTCCTTGAGAAGTGAAAACGGGTTCGGTGTAGGAGAATTCTCTGATATCAAAGAACTGGCAGACTGGAATAAGGAAACCAATCTGGGTATTATACAGATTTTGCCTGTTAATGATACTACCGCAAATTATTCATGGACAGATTCATATCCTTATGCTGCAGTTTCCGTATATGCACTTCATCCGCAATATATCTCACTGGAGAATCTTGATTTTTCTATACCGAAAGATTTAGTTTCAGAATATCAGTCTGATAAAGAGGCATTAAATGCACTTGATCTGATTGATTATGAAAAAATGATCGAGGGAAAGTGGAAGTATCTGAAAGCCGTTTTCAATGCAGAGAAAGATAAGATTTATAAAGACAGAGGCTTTAAGAAGTTTATAAAAGAAAATAATCACTGGCTGGTTCCCTATGCTGCCTTTTGTGTGTTACGGGATAAATATAAAACTCCGAATTTCAACGAGTGGAAAACCCATAAAAAATACATCGCAGGGAAAATAGCCCCGTTTTTTACCGCCAAAAGCAAAGATTATGATGCTTCAATGCTTCACGCGTGGGTACAGTACCAGCTTCATCTGCAGCTGAAAGATGCTGTTGATTATGCACACAGTCTGGGGATCTCTTTAAAAGGTGACCTTCCGATCGGGATTTACAGGTATTCTGTGGAAGCATGGACGGAACCCGAACTGTTTGGAATGGATTTCCAGGCAGGGGCACCTCCTGATCAGTTTACAGAATTAGGACAGAACTGGGAATTCCCGACGTATAACTGGGAAGCCATGAAGGCGGACGATTACAGATGGTGGAAAAACCGGTTCAAAGCATTGGAACAGTATTTTGATGCGATGAGAATTGATCATATCCTGGGGTTCTTCAGAATCTGGAGAATGCCGGTTTCTGCCGTACAGGGGATCTTAGGCTATTTTTATCCGGCAGTTCCTGTTGTGGCAGAAGAATTTAAAGCATGGAACATATCGTTTGACTTTAACAGATACTGTAAGCCATTTATCAATGAGAAGATCTTGTGGGATTATTTTGGTGAAAATACAACCGAAGCATTAAAATATATAGACCATAACAGTGACGGAACCTACTCATTTAAAGAAGAATTTGACACCCAGAGAAAACTGTCCGACTTCTTTAAAAAGAATCCGGGATGTTTCATAGAAGAAAAGCTCATTTCACTGTGTGCCAACGTACTGTTCCTTACAGAAGAGAGAAACGGGGAAACGGTTTATCATCCGAGATTCAATGTTTATCATACAGAATCTTATCAATACCTGTCCGAATGGGATCAGAAAGCGATCTACGATCTTTATCATGATTATTTCTTCAGGAGACAGGATCATCTTTGGCAGGAAAAAGCAATGGAAAAACTTCCGGTGATCCTGAATGCAACCAAAATGCTGATCTGTGGTGAAGATCTGGGAATGGTTCCCGCCTGCGTGCCTGTTGTCATGGATGAACTGGCTATTGTAGCCCTTAAAGTACAGCGTATGCCTTCGGAGAATATTCCGTTCTATAATCCTAAAAATGCAGGATATATGAACGTAGTAACGGCTTCTTCCCATGACAGCTCTACTTTACGGCAATGGTGGAAGGAAGATCCTGCACTTACACAGAAATACTTTAATCAGCAGCTGATCCAGTACGGAAAAGCTCCTGAGGAAATGGATGCTCACCTGGCGGAAATAATCATGAAACAGCATCTTTATAATGATGCAATGCTTGCTATTTTCCCGATTCAGGAGTTCCTAGCAACGGATCCGGAGCTTACCAATAAAAATATGGATCATGAGAGAATCAATGATCCCGCTGTATTTCCACACTACTGGCGTTACAGAATGCATCTGAAACTGGAGGATCTGAAAAAGAAGAAATACTTCAATGAAAAGATAAAACACTGGATCATAGACAGTGGAAGAGTATAAATTTAACATCTGATTATCAGTTGATTAATGATAAGTTGAAAAGAAGTTTTATCTCAGGATTTAACTTCTTTTTTTTATTTATATCAAAGAAGTAGAATAGGGATATTCTACTATATATTAACCAATTAACGATTATAGAGATGAAAAAAATACTTTTTGGATTGGCTTTGGGACTGGCAGCTTTGACTTCCGCCCAGCAATATCCAAATAACGGCTGGGGAGACGATGGAAATTATCAGAACGGAAATGGCTATTATTCTGATGAAGATGACAGAAACTATTTCCCGGATGATTATTATTACAACTATCCTCAGGATTACTATCCAAGCGATTACTACCAGAATTATTACAACGACTACCGGAACAGCATCGTCAATGTAAACTGGAATGTTTTCTTCAGGCAAAACGGATTAAACCGCTGGCAGATCGATCAGATTCTGAGACTGAATAACCTGTATGTAAGTTTTTCAGCCTGGGATAATTTCTACCGCTACAATCCGGATCGATGGTATTATGACAGATTCTATGCACTGGAAAGAATTTTAGGACCAAGAGTATTTGTGGTATTCCAGAATAATTACTATCACGGAGCAAGCCCGGTTGTTTATTTCCAGAATTACAGAAGAACCTATTATGCTCCTAGATATGCGGTAATGCCCCGATACAGAAATGTTAATATCAATATTTACCGTGTGGACCGGTCAAGATTCCACAGAATGGATAATCCAAGCTTTAACGGATTCCGGGCAAGTGCCAGACCGAATAGCGGATTCAGAGGTTCTGTGAGAGACGGCAGCAATACCGGAGGTTTCCGGGCAGACAACAGAAGCAGATCGGAGAGCTCCAACGGTTTCCGTAACGATAATAACGGTGTGAGAAACAACGGAGGGTTCCGGAGAGAATCCGACAACAATAGCGGAACCAGAGGCGGATTTGGTAATAATGGCGGTTTCAGAGGAAACAGTGAAATAAAAAGAGAAGCTCCGAGAAGAGAAAATAGCGGTGGATTCAGAGGGAATAACAGTGGTTTCAGATCTGAAAACTCAGCACCGAGACCACAGAACAACAACAATAGTAATACCGGAGGTTTCCGAAGCAGACTGGCGAATAATTAATTTTCATATATTATATTTAAGTGGTGTGAAGGGCAGATTTTAGGATCTGTCCTTTTTTTTGTTTAATTATTATTTTAATAATATAATTTAACAATTTTTATGAATATTTTCATTTAACTTCTGTTTTAACTTATAATCAAAAAGATGTATAACAATTAATTAAATATTTTTTAAGATGAAAAAATTAGTTTTAGCAATAGCAATAGTGGGAATGAGTGGCTTGGCAATGGCACAACAGACTACTCCTCAGGACAGACAGGCAAGAGCCGCTGAAATGAAACAGAAAATGCAGCAGAAAGAACAGGAACGTCTGGCACAGATGCAGAAAGATCTTAACCTAAACCAATCTCAGGTCGCTCAGATTAAAGCTCTTCAGGAACAGAGAAAAGCTGAAATGAAGGCCAATTTTGAAAAAAATAAAGAAGAGAGAATGGCTAAAATGGAAGAAATGAAGGCTAAAAGAGCTCAGATGGATGCAGATATGAAAAAAATCCTTACGCCTGAACAATATGATAAATGGCAGGCCGACAGAAAAGCGAAAATGGAACAAAGACGAATGGCTATGAAGGATAGAAAAATGATGAAAAAGCCGATGAACACGGCTGTTCCCGATGCAAAATAAACGTTCATAATTTTGATTTTTTAATGTGTGAAGGATGGGATTTTTCCCATCCTTTTCGTATTAATTTTCATTAAAACTTTTGATTTCGGGCTTTTATTCCCTATTTTTGAATATAAATTTATACTTATGATCAGCGAAAAAATTGCAAAATTAATTAACGAGCAGATCGCTCACGAACAATATGCCGCTCAATACTATCTTTCCATGTCTGCCTGGTTTTCAGGAAAAGACCTGGACGGAATTGCCAACTATTTCAGAGTTCAGAGCAAAGAAGAATTGATGCACGCAGATAAAATGTTCGATTATCTGAACGATGTAGGAGGAGAGATCATTATCGGGGAAATTGCAAAACCTCCCCATCAGTTTGAAAATGCAACGGATATTTTCGAGAAAGCATTGGAACACGAGAAAAAAGTAACGAAAAGTATCTTCAATATTGTAAAGAATGCTAATGACGAAGGAGATTTTGCAACAACATCCTTTATGCAGTGGTTCATCAATGAACAGGTAGAAGAAGAAGCAAGTGCTTCACAGTATGTAACGAAGATCAAGATGGTATGCGATAATCCTTCTGCATTGTATCTTTTTGATCAGGAGCTGGCTCAGAGAGTTTTTACACCCGATACTACCGCTTAATCTCTATAATACGCTAAAAAGATAAACCCCGCCGTTCTCCACGAACGGCGGGGTTATTTTATTATTCTAAAAGCCTGGAATGGGTAGATTCTTTAATGAAGATCAGATAATCAAAATCAGCAGAGATATTGGTTTCCTTAAATTCTTCCGGAACTACCGTAGAACCTGTTCTTCTGAATTTTATTTCATCCTTTGTAATCCACTTTGCCGCATCATTGTTTTCCTTTCTGAGGCTTTTAAGATCCAGAATAAAAATCGGGATATCCAGTGAATTCAGCAGGTGCTCCGCTGTACCTTCATAGGCCGTCTGTGCCGGAAAAGGCCCGGTTACTTTAGACTTCCGCTCAAATGCAGTATAACTTCCGCTGTAAAAGGCAAAACCGAAAGTAACATAATCATTTTTCAGATCCCGCCTTAAATATTCTCCCATCTTTGCCCGGTGGCTGCTGATATGTCCGTTATGGGCTGAAACAATCATTCCGGCATCCGGATTCTGTGAGATGATCCACTCAATATTTTGGGCCATATAAAGATCTCTCTTCGCAGCCGATTTATCAATATTCTGCTCGATGATACGGAGATTCTGGAGAAACCAGTTCTTTTCTTTCTCATCCTTTATCGACTGGGAAGATATTTTAAGTTTTTCAAGAAGGGTCTTCAGAGTTGCCTTTTCGCTGCCGGTAATGTCATTCTTTCCAGGTTTTCCGTTACCTTGTGCAAGTATTTCAGAAAGCTGTACGGCTTCATTTTGTGAAATACTGCCGGCCGTACAGATTTTCTTTATTTCTTCTGCTGCACCTCCGGTGTACAGCATATCAAATCCTGCAAACTGTACTTTATGGAGAGCTGTCTCGTTATATTTTTTGATCCAGTTGATGATTGACAGCATTTCCTCGGTCTGCCATGTCCAGAACCCCATTTTATCCAGGAAAATTTTAGGATCTCCTTTTCCGTTCATAGTATATTCGTTCATCATGTAGGATTCCGGCATAGAAGCTTCGAGCGAAAAAATACTGAAATTTTTATGGGCAGCCAGGTATCTCAGCACACGGTCTTTCATTTTGTAAATCTCGCCGGAACCATGAGAAACCTCTCCCAATGCAACAATTTTAGAATCTCCAATTAATCTGTCCAGTATTTTCAGATCAGAAGTTTCAGGATAACCGGGTTCAACGGATTGTAGGGGATAAATAAATTTTTTAAGATAAGTTTTCTCGTCTTCCGTAAGATTTTTTTTCTGTGCCGGGATATTAAAGAACACTAGAAAAGTAAGGAGACTAAGAACAGCTCTGTAATGATATTTTTTCATGGTATATTTTTGTCCGGCAAAACAAAATCAAAAATATCATCATTAAAAAAATCCGGATATAAAATTGTATTAAATTTTGTTGTGAAAAGTTAAAAAAAGAAACGGTTGATATGGATCAGTCTTACTTTTCCAGTCTTCGTCTCAGTATTCTTACCGAAATGAAAAAAGATAAAATAGCAGAGAAAAACCCATATATCAGAGCAATAAAAACATTTTCTGTGGGCATATACTGCTTTCCTTCTGCTGTTACAGGCGGATTGGTATAATCTGCAATTTCATAAACGGCAAGGATCGCGGCAATCAGAATGGCAATGCTTATCAGAAATGAAATAAGATAAATTTTCATGGAATAATGTTTTCATGTTTATCCCTTAAAAATAAGAATGTTATCCGGATTAGAAATAAAAAAGGGATGACGGATTATTTAAACTTTTAAAATAAAAAAGACCACCTTTATAAGATGATCTTCATATAAGGTAGTAAGCAGGAATTAAGACGGCCAGAAACCGTAGTATTTGGAGTTACCGTAATCAATAGTTTCTGCACTCACGATAAAACTGATCAGCATACTGTTCTCATCCACTGCATCAAATTCTACCTGATGCTGGATTACATAGCCGTTTTCCCAGCTTAAAGTAATAAGAGTACCTTCTTCGTGAGATTTATTAAAGGTGATTTCTCCTGTTGTAGGCTTATACTTTCCGTTCAGTAAGCTTTCCAGGATATCTGATTTTTCAGTTGCTTCTACTGTAATTTTGATAAGTGCATTAGAGGGATCCGAAGCTACACGTCCTGAAACATCTGTGGTTCTGGATACGCTGTAATTCAGTTTTAATAATTTCTGACCTTCACCGCCATTGAATTTTAAAATTCCTCTTGAGTTTGCTGCCATGATAATAAATTTTTAATGGTTAATAATATTTGCATCAGTGATTGTACGGCAAATGTAAAATACTTTAAATTATCTAGAAAATTTTTCACAGTAACTTTCACATTTTGTAGTACTTCTACGATTTGATGTCGTATTTTTACGATAAGAGCTAATATAAAAAAATTAAAGATAGATCAGCTGTATTTTCAAAACATTTCTTCCCAGTTTTTCCAGAATATTTCTGTATCCTTCAATCTGAAGCTGATCTTTTTCTGTGGGTTCTCCGGTTTTGAAGTCTACAATTATATAGCCTTCATCATTTTTTAAAATACGGTCGGGCCTGAACAGATGGCTTTCGCCGTTTTCAGAGATCATAATATCTTTTTCATTGATGACCTGCCAGCTTTCATCAAAGAATTCAGCGTATTTTTCGATAATATGAAGCAGCGTTTCCTCAATTTTGTTTTTTTCTTCCAGCGTAATCTGTCCCTCCATTACGTAACGTTCCAGTACTTTGGCGGTATCTTTTTTTGTATTGATCTTTGAGAGCAGTTCGTGAACGAAAAGCCCGATTCTTACCTTTTCATTCCGTACCTGATAGTTTTTGGAAGGCGTTGCGATCCTGATGGAAGTCGTCTTTTCATTCACATTTTTCAGATGCTGGATATCTTTGGTCTTAAAAGAAGATGCCTTATCCTTTGAATGCTTTCTGAGACTTTCAGGAGAGGTTTCATACAGATCAAATTCATCTGCCTGATCAGTATTTTTACCATTGAAAAATTCCAGAAGCTCAAGATTGTTGGATGTTTTGTTGGCTTTCTGAAGATAAAAGAACAGCTGTTCAACAGGACGGGTTGTGGCTACATACTGCAGACACAGCCTGTCTATAAGATTTTTGTAAGAATTCTTTTTGTTGAATTTTTCAATTTCTTCATCGTAGACTTCCAGCGTCTTACTGAACTGATTGATATTAACGGATTTTAGAGTATCATCATTCTGTGTATCAAACCAGTTGGTAAACTCACCGTCCCGGTTCTTATTCATCATCGGAATAAATACAACCGGGAATTCCAGTCCCTTAGACTTATGGATGGTCATGATCTGCACAGCATCGATATTTTCTGAAGCCTGAATGGTGTAGGCAGAAGCTTCCTCATCCCAGTATTTCAGAAACTCTTTTGTGCTGGCTCCGGCATTCTGTGTAAAATTGAAAAGCATTTCAAGGAAATTCATCAGAAAATCGGTTTCTTTATTTTCAACAGAAAATTCATTGATGTAATATTCCACAAAATTATACAGGTTGAATCTGGGAAAATGATCCTGCTTCAGTTTAAGGGTGTATTTTGCCTGGATAAACTGAAGAATGTCCTCATGTTTTTCAATTTCCAGGATTTCTTTCATTTCCAGAGTGAAATCAGCCATATGAATCCTGCCCAGAGTATTCAGGTAATACATCAGCATGATCAGGTTAGTCCGGTTTTTGGGATTGATCTCCCATCTCAGGAATTCAATAACAGCCTTCAGGGTATTGGAAAGTTCAAGGGTGAGGCCTTTATCCGAAATGGTTTTGATATTGGTTTCTTCGCCGTGATAATATACCTTCAGATTTCCCAGCTTCTGTGAATAGCTGAAAATATCAAAATTCCCACGGCATAAAATAGTGATATCAGAAAACTTAAAACCGTTATCAAGACATTCCTGGATATCTTTTTGCATCCTTTCGGAAGTA
The DNA here is from genome assembly GCA_002439165.1 of Chryseobacterium indologenes. Lineage (GTDB taxonomy): Bacteria > Bacteroidota > Bacteroidia > Flavobacteriales > Weeksellaceae > Chryseobacterium > Chryseobacterium indologenes_E. The sequence continues at coordinate 105,313 of DJTE01000026.1, read as the reverse complement.
TCATTGTAGAAATCCTCATTGGTAAGATTTTCAATAAGGCTTACCTTCACCCGGCCGTCGATCCTGGATTTCGGATTCTGTTCCGCATCCGTACCGAAAATATTCCGGTGTTCCTCTTCCAGTCCCTCAGAATGATAGCGGTAAAGTTCGTTGTTGAACTGAACAATATTTTTAGCACTCCGCCAGTTGTCTTTCAGTACCAGAAGATCTGCCTGTCTCGGAGAAAATTCTTTTTTGTTGATGATATCCAGCATCAGCTTACTTTCCCCGCCACGGAACCTGTAAATACTCTGCTTGGGATCTCCTACCAGCGTAAAGGAAGTATATTCCGTGGAAACACTGTGATCACGCAGGGGAACAAAATTCTGCCACTGAAGTTCCGAGGTATCCTGAAACTCATCAAAGAAATAATGCTGAAACTGGGAACCCACTTTCTCATAAATAAAAGCGGACGGCTCATTCCTTAGATTTTCGTTGATCAGAATATTGAATTTGGATAGCAGCACCAGGTCATTTTCCTCTTCAATTTTCCTCAGCTCATCCTGAATATCTTTATTAACCTTTAAAGGAAGCAGGGCAGAGAGAATCTTTTCTTTCTTTTGAGTCTCAATATACAAAAGAATCAGCTGCATACGGTTTTCAAGAAGCTGATCGAGGATCTCAAAAATCTCAGATTCCTTATTCTTTGATTTGGAGGAAGCCCCTTTTCTGTAATTATTAACAACAGACTCTTCCTGGGTCGTAGGAAACGGAAATCCGGGTCTTTTCTGCTGGTAAAAATCAATGACTTTGGTGAAAAAACCTCCGATTCCGTTTTTACCCTGAGCAAAATCTTCAACTTCTATATTTCTGGAACGGAAGAGTTCCACCGATTTTGCAGCCAGTTCAGCAGATTTTTTTTTGTTCTGAACAATTTCTTTCCGAAGCGTATTTTTGATGTTTTCATAATTGGTATCATCAAAATCCCTGTTGCTTTTCAGATGCTCGTAATGAATGTCTTTTACAAACTCTTTGGCCGAATCGTAAAGGTTTTTGTTGAGATTGATCCTCTCATTGTTTTCAAGGCTGTAATCCACATAATCCATGAAAGAACTGGAGATGGCATCATTTTCTCCGATCTGATCCAGCATTTTATCAACAGCTTCAATAAGGAACGGTTCAGCCTCTATTTCAAGATTAAAATTTTTCGCCAGCCCCAGTTCATAAGAAAAACTTCTTACCAGCCTGGAGTTGAAACGGTCTATCGTTCCGATGTTCAGGGTTGAATAATTGTGAAGCACATAATCCAGTAATCTTTTGGAGCGCACATGAAGTTCATCAATGGTAATTTTCAGGCCTTCCGCTTCAAATGCCCGCTGGATATTCTTAAGATCTGCGTTGTCTGCAAAATTATCCGCAGTAAAATTCCCCAGCCAGGACAGAATTCTTTCTTTCATCTCGTTGGCTGCCTTGTTGGTAAAGGTGAGTGCCAGAATATTCCTGATCGACTGCTGCTGATTAGGATACCGGAGACAGATCATCAGAAGCCGCTGGACAAGGGCATACGTTTTTCCCGAGCCGGCAGAAGCATTGATAACCGTATAAGAATTGTGCATTACTGATTTTAGAATTGAGACTGCAAGTTAGCTAAAATTTAAGTGAAATTTTAACAATTATAATGAGGTCTTTAACACTTTTAGAGGCAAAATTTAAAAAGAAATCCTAAAACACGTTAACTGTGGTTAAACTTGTAGTTTGCTTTAAAAATAATTTTAGATTTGTTGCATAAAAAACTGCCCGTGAAAATTAAACTATTCTTTATTTTATTCACTCTTTTCTCCATTTATGCGCATGCCCAGAACTACATCTTTGGTAAAGTATCTTCTGAAGAAGGAACCGAAATGCAGGATGTAACAGTTATCAACATAAGAACGGACGAAAGAGTGGTCACCAACAGAGACGGGCATTTCATGATTTCCGGAAGGGGAGGAGATGAGCTGCGGTTTATAAGATCCGGATATGTACGGCTTGTAAAGAAAGTAACCAAAGAAAACATCGAAGCTCCCATCAATGTCATTCTGGAAAGGGAAACAATCCAGATTGCCGAAGTTGAAGTTAAGCAGGGAATTACCGGAGATCTGAAGATTGATTCCAAAAATCTCAACAGACCCAAAAAGGTAGAGAAGCTGGTGAAAGATATAGACCGTTATATTGCCCAGAAATCTGATCCGAGAATACTTGCGGCAAAACCAGGAGAGTTTGTACAGCCTAAAGGTGAGGGATTCTCCATTGGAAAAATAAAAAACAAATGGGATGATATTGATCTGGGTAGTTATCTGAAAACAGCTCTTGGCGCAGAATATTTTTCTGATCTTAAAATAGAACCAGCCCAGATTGACCATTTTATAAGCTATGTTCTGGCCGGCGGTTTCGAAAGAAAAACAATTCTGAAATACGGATTCTGCAGCGATGCAGACCTGAACCGTTTTAAACGGGCTGTAATGATGAGAGTCTCTTCTTACAGGGCTCCGCAAACGCAACGATAACCTTTATGAAAACGTATACCGGACAATACTTCTGTGGTATTCTGATTCTAATGTCTGCTACGGTCTTTTCACAGCAAAAAGTGACAGGAAGAATTACGGATAGCGGCAGTACAGAGATCAACCCTGTTCTGGTTATCAATATTTCCAGTCAGAAAAGTACTTTAAGCAGTACTTCAGGAGATTTTACCATTGATGCCTCGGAAAATGATGAAATAAGGTTTGTAAAAGAAGGATATTACCGCTTTGATAAAAAGGTTTCAAAAGGAGATTTCAATACTCCTTTATCCGTAAACCTTACAAGAACAGAAATAGAGATTCCTGAAGTGAAAATTACCTATACTCCCACAGGAAATCTGGAAAAGGACAACAAATATCTCAATGAATCAAGAAAAATCGGTGCTCTGAAATCGGAATTGGGAGATTATATAAAAAGCCCGCTGAAAGAGCCTTTGCCGGATCATTCTGTTTCAAAGAGCTTTACCGGTCATGATTTTAAAGCAGGTTACGTCAATGTTTTCAGTGTTCTTAAAGTGGCGGCCAATTTCATTAAGAAATCAAAGAATCCCAAAATTACCAAAGCCAATTTTACGGAAACACAGGATTTTATCAGAAGAATTAAAACGGATATCGATTTAGGGTTTCTCAGAAAATATGGAATGGAAGATGAACAGATAGATCGTTTTCTCATTTATGCCAATGATACGAGAACAATGGCAAAGAAATACAGAAAAGATTTTAGAAAAGATGTGATCCTAATGGAATTGCAGGTGGCTTTTAGCGAATACAGTAAATTAAACAAACTGGATAGCCAATAACAATTCTGAGTTTATTATATTTGAAAAAAGAGTGGAGTATGTATACAGGAATATTGAATTTTTCAGAGGAAAGAAGGTTTTTCTTTTCATTATTTTTCTGTTCAATAATTTCTTTTCCCAGCAGACGGTTACAGGCCGTATCACAGATAACGACGGTGAGAGTATTAGCTCTGTGATTGTGATCAATATGTCTACTGACCGGAAGGTTTTTTCCAATGCAGCCGGAATGTTTGCTATTGAAGCTTTTCCCGGTGATGAGCTGAGGTTTGTAAAAGAAGGTTTCAACAGGGTTTCAAAAAAAGTACTTACTGACGGGGTTAATTCACAGCTCATGATTACCCTTATTCCCATACCCACAGATGTTGGAGAGGTAAAAGTAGTGAGAAAGCCAACAGGGGACCTTTCAGTAGATTCCAGAATGGCAGCCAGAGAAAATAAGGCGGAAAAGGTTAAACGGGCAGTGGGACTTCCTGAACCCGTGGGGAAAATGAGGGAAAAACCTGCCGAAGTAAAGAAAGTTTTGCTGCCGATACTTTTGGGATCGCTGGATGTGCAGGGGGCCTTTGATCTGATCAGCGGTAAAGCAAGGCGACAGAAAAGAAAGTACCGGTATGATGATCTTCAGGCGGATATTACCTGGGTAAGGGACAGGGTGGATAAAGATTATTTTTCGAATGTGGGAATTCCTCCGGATAAAATCCCGGAATTTATAGAATTCTCATTTGCCGCACAGCCTTTAATCCGTACGTACGTAAGAGCCGGAAATATATCCGGAACGCTGCTGAAAATGGAAGAGTTGGTTCCTGTTTATGTTGAACGTCTCAGGCAGCGTAAAAATCAGGAATAATGTTAAAGATTCTTAAAAAAGGAATGAAAATTGATGTGAATATTCTTTAAAGATGCATCAAATCAATATTTTATGAATAAGAACATTATCGCGGTAGCAATAGCGGCTCTTGGCTTTGTTATCGGGCTTGCTTTCTTAGGCAACGCTGTAAAAAACAGGAATAAATCTGAAAATACGATTTCTGTAACAGGACTGGGTACCAAACAGTTCGTATCCGACCTTATCACATGGTCCGGAAGTTTTTCCAAAAACAATATGGATTTAAAATCAGCATATGACGAACTGGCACTGGACCGTAAGGTGATCCATGATTATCTTCTTTCAAAAGGAGTAAAAGAGAACGAGATCGTGTTTTCTTCTGTGGATATCCAGAAACAGTTCAGAAGCTATAACGATTCCAACGGGAATTATGTACAGGGGGAATTCTCAGGCTATAACCTGACGCAGAAAGTCTCTATTGAAAGTAAAGATGTGGCCAATATTGAAAATCTTTCCAGGAATATTACCGAGATCATCAACCGCGGCATTGAGTTCACTTCATCTTCACCTTCTTATTTTTACACCAAGCTGGCAACAGTAAAGCAGGAAATGATCGCAAGCGCTACAAAAGATGCAAAAGAGAGAGCCGAAAAGATTGCAGAAAATTCAGGAAGCAGTCTTGGAAGCCTTAAAAAAGCAACAATGGGAGTGATTCAGATTACCGCACCGAATTCTAATGAAGACTATTCCTATGGCGGAACTTTCAATACTTCATCCAAAGAAAAAGAGGCCAGTATCACGATCAAGCTTGAATATCAGGTGAATTAGAACTCCAATCCGGAAAATAAATTAAAAAGATCACAAAAGAACTTAAAAGGACATACACTGAAAACGCCGGAGAAATCCGGCGTTTTTATATTTTAATGATATACTACATCATAAATTTCCTCTTTTACCTCTTTCAGGCTTTCAGGGGAGTAGTTGGCGAGCAGCCACAGATCCAGGGAATTCTTCCCTTCCCCGTAGCTGGGCTGTACATACATTTCATCGATGAGGGTAAATCCGTTTCTCTGGTAAAAAGCATAGCGTCTTTTAGCATCATCGCCCAGATGGTCCGGTTCTATTTCCAAAACTATTCTGGGGTAAGTCTTAAACAGATAGCCTGTAATGTGCGAACCCAGTTTCTGGCTTCTGAACGCCTCAAAAACTTCAAAATGTTCTACAAAAGTATAAGAACTCAGCTCCCAGATAATCAGGTAGCCAATAGCCTGCGAATCGTGCAGTACAGATATTACTTTTACATGTGGATTGGAAAAAAGAGCGGTAAACTGTTCCCGGTCTCTTCTTTCATCTTCAGGAAAAGTTGAGGTATAGGAAGTATAGATTTCCTGAACCCTGTAATCATCAGCAGTGGTAATCGGTAAAAATTCCATAATTATAAGTCAAAAACGCTTGGTCTTCTGGTAATAAAAATATCTTTGATCCAAAGGGTGAAAGCCAGCCCAAGATAGATCAGAAAGAAAAAACCGGCAGTGGCAAAAGTGGAATAGATGAAGAATATCCTTAGTTTGGATACAGGAATTCCCAATTTGGCCCCGGTTCTCGTAAGAACTCCGAACCATTCTCTTTCCATCTTATGGCGGATATTATCAAACATTTGAAGAGTCTTTTAAAAGTTTAAATCCAATACTGCAATTTAAGCAATTTTTTTCGGTACACGAGCTTTTATGGTGATAAATCAGGCTCTGGCTTTCCAGGGCGTTCTTGCAGTCTGCTCCTAATTTTTTCCATCCTGAAGTTACTGTATTTTTTTCAGCGGCTATATTCCGGTAAAACTGGAGAACTTCCTCTGCCGCTTCTTCTTTATGGTATTTGTGATAGGTATATTTTAAAGGTAAAATAGTATTCAGGATAACCAGCTCGATGAAATCCCTGCTAAGACTTTTGGGCATAACCTTAGAGATTGTTCCGAAATTGAAATGACAGTCCCAGTATTCTGATGCTTTGACAGGGGAGAATACCTGGTAAAGTTTTTCTGCACTTTCTGCTTTAATGAGTTTGGAAAATAAATTCTGATGGCGGTAATAAAGATCAGCCAGCTGAGAAAGACGGATGGTGGGGAAATTAGGAGGGCGGAGCCGTAAAAACTTCGGATGGAATGTCAGCCCGGTCAGGTTGAATTTTTTCCTGATAAATTCAAATTCCCTTTTCCAGATAATCATCTGCCCGTCTAAAGGTTTGTCAAGCCATCCTGAGATTCCGAAAAACAAGGATTCAAGCTGTGCTTCATTCTGCCGTATCTTATTGATGATGCTGAAATCAATGCTTTCTGCGATCTGCCTGAAGATCTGTGCATTTACTTTAAGCCCGAAAGAGTAAGCAAGGCTGTGAAAAAGTACCGCTTCAAAATTATTTTTATGGAGGTCCAGGCTTCTTTCCAGTTCCAGGGATTTTTCATCCAGTTTTTTCAGAAGATTTTCTTCATGAAACATCAGCGGTATTTGAGCGGGATTGAAAATGTTTTCACAGGCAATGAAGGTTTTGCCGCTTACCAGCTTTTCGTATTTCCACAGGATATTTTCATCAATATAATTTTTTAACTCCAGGGTGGGAACATTCCGGTAGCTGAGGTCGTCAATTTCGGTATCGTGATGGAAAACTACATGAAGAATAATATTCCGGTAATTGGGATCCACGGAGTGATTGTGGAAGATCCAGTCTGATGTTTTTACATGAAGTTCTATATTCCCGGAGATCAGCAGTTCTTTGGTTCTGATCCGGGCATCTGAAAAATCGGGTCCTGCATCGGTATTCCATTTTCCGAAATGGATGATCTCAACAGGATTACCCTCAGTGTCCCTGAAGTCAAAATGCCGGAAAATTTTATAGTTCCAAAGATATTGAAGGAGTTTTTCTGTCATAAGTGTTACTCTTAAAAGTACAATAAATAAAAGATATTTCATGACTGATCTTTAAAGTTTTCAGGAACTGTTCTGAATATTGTTCTATAAGTAGCAGGAATGTTTTCCGGATTTTATTTTTCAGTTTATTCTTTCGCCATATTCAGGTTTTAAATGAAAATTATACAATGGAGCAAAAAAAATCTCCTGTGAAAGCAGGAGATAGTCATGGGGGGATATTATCAGATCATCAGCTGATATCTGCCACCGTTTTATTTTTAAAATTTTCTATCGTTGTTCTGTACATTTCCTCATAGATCGGAAGAATATTTTTCAGGTCAAACTTGATCGCCTGATCTTTGGCATTCTGTTTCATCTGGGTTAAAAGCTCGTCATTGCTCAAGAGCTTGATCGTATAATTGCTCATCGCTTCCACATTACCGATCTCTGCCAGGAATCCGGTTTCTCCCTGAATATTTACTTCAGGAATCCCGCCGGCATTGGAACTGATGACCGGAGTATAGGCTGCCATCGCTTCCAAAGCAGCCAGACCGAAACTTTCCTGCTCCGAAGGAAGAAGAAACACATCGGAAAGCTGCAGAATTTTATACAGGTCATTTACTTTTCCTAAAAGACGGATCTTTGAGATCAGTTCAGGGTTTTCCTCCAGAAACTGGTTGACCTTTTCCATATCCGGGCCTTCACCAATGATAATGAGCTTTGATTTTACCTTTTTCTCTACATTTTTGAAGATCTGAAGTACCTCTTCCACGCGCTTTACCGGACGCAGATTGGAAACATGGATCAGAATTTTTTCATCAGGATTGGCAAATTGGGTTCTCTGGCATTCCGAACAGTCATCAAATTCAGAATTATCAATAAAATTGGTAATAACCTGGATTTCTTTTTTGATGTTGAAGAACTGAAGGGTATCTTTTTTCAGACTTTCAGAAACCGAAGTAATAGCATCAGACTGGTTAATCGAAAATTCCACCGCATGTTTATAGCTTGGGTGCTGTCCTACCAGGGTAATATCCGTTCCGTGGAGCGTAGTCACCAGAGGAATATCATTGCAGTCTTCCTTCAGCATCTGTTTGGCCGTGAATGCAGCATATGCATAGGGAATCGCGTAATGGGCATGAAGCAGATCCAGTTTATAAAGATTCACAACGCGGTAGATCATCGAACTTAATGCAATATCATAAGGCTGATACTGGAAAAGCGGATAAGTCTGAACATTTACCCTGTGAAAGAAAATATTGGGATTGGTAATATCTAATCTGGCGGGAAGTGCGGAGCTGATGAAATGTACTTCATAGCCTTTGTTGGCAAGAGACATTCCGAGTTCTGTTGCTACAATTCCGCTTCCTCCGTAGGTGGGATAGCAAAGTATGCCTATTTTCATTGGATTATTGTTGTTTTGATGTTGATGAAACTGCTGTGTTCATACCGGATGTTCCGGTGTTGAGATCCATACCCATGCCTGCTTTAAGCTGGTCGTTCACCAGAACAGGAAGTCTGCCCCAGATTCTGGTCTTTCCGTTCAGGGCATTTGCCGCAGCTGTCATTGAGTCGTCATTGTTTTCGTAAGCTACAAGAACAGTAGAAATATTGGAGATATCAATGTCCTTAAGGGCGTAGGCACTTCCGAACACATTTAAAATAACATTCTGTTTTTTGGTAAGTTCAGCAAGTACTTTTTTTGATTCTGCTGAAATCTTATAAGATTTATATGCCGTTGAATTATCCTTATGGAAACCTGCGATTACCGTTGAACCTTCAGGAATTGTATTGATTTCACCGGATTTCTTAATGATTACATTTGATCCCAGCTGGCTGGCAAAAGTCTGGTACGGAGCTTCCTCCAGAGGTACATAATATATCTGTTTTCCTGTAACAGGAAGTAGTTTTTTGTCGTCTTTTAATAAAGTCAGTGCATTGGCATAAAGATTCTGAACAAGGGTTTTATGTGAATCGTTATTCAGGTCGCTGTTGATATTTTCAGGATTTTTTGGGGTGTATTGATCCAGGCCGAGGAAATATTTTGTCATTAATATTTTCTTTACACTCTCTTCCACTCTGGATTGTGAAATTTCCCGTTTGTCAATCGCTTTCTGGATCAATTTTTTTCCTTCGGCAACGCCCTGGGAGAATAACATAATGTCATTTCCAGCCTTAAAAGCCAGCGCATCCAGCTCACCGGGTTTGTATTTGTTGGCCACAGCGCCCATATTTAAGGCATCAGTAATAATTAAGCCTTTATATCCCAATTTTTCTTTAAGTAATCCGGTAATGATATTTTTAGAAACCGAAGCAGGAATTCCTTTTCCGGATTCCAGGCTCGGAACATACAGATGGGCAACCATTACTCCACCGATTCCTTTATCCATTAAAGCTTTAAAAGGTGCCAGTTCAACCGTATTAAGCCTGTCTAAATTGTGGGAAACAAGAGGCAGATCAAGGTGAGAGTCTGTACTGGTATCACCATGCCCCGGAAAATGTTTGATGGCTGCAAGAATAGTATTGTCCTGAAGGCCGTTGGAATAGGATAGGGCAGAGCTGATGACATTTTCTACTTCCGACCCGAAGCTTCTGTTTCCGATAATTGGATTGTTCGGATTGGTATTCACGTCTACAACAGGAGCAAAATCCCAGTTAATCCCCATTCTGTGACAGTCTTCTGCAATTTTGGCAGACATCCGGTAAATAAGGCTCTTATCCTGAATAGCCCCAAGAGTCATCGCCCACGGAAATTTATGGGCCGTAGCAATCCTCTGGAACAATCCCCATTCAGCATCCATTCCGATCATCATGGGAACTTTGGATTTCTGCTGAAATTCATTCACCAGACTGATCTCTCTTGCCGCATCATCCTGCATCAGGATCAGACCGCCGATCTTATCTTTAACAACAATATTTCTTACCTGTTCAATATAATCTTCGCCTTTATTGGTGTATAATGCTACAATAAACAGCTGTCCCAGCTTTTCGTCCTGGGAGAGTGATCTGTAAGTCTTGTCTACCCAGTTTTGAGCCTTTTTCAGATCATCTTTGGAAAGATTTTTAGGTTGGTACTGTGCTTTGGCAGAAGAACCTATTAATGCACAAATAAAGAGGGAAGTATATATTAATTTCTTCATGATCTTTTCTATAAGAACAAAAATACAATTAAAAAAATGATGAAAAACAAAGTTTTTGAAATTTTTGGTATATGATTTGAATACGCTATATAAATAATAACTAAACTTTTATAAAAATGAAAAAAATACTTCTCTTCTTATTCCTGGGCGTTATCGGTTTTACTGCTTACAGTTGTGATAATGATGACTCTGTTCAGACAGTAGATTACGATACGATTGCTCAAATGAAGGATGTTACAGGTAGCTTTTCAAGTACGGGCAATTATACGATCTCTCAGGGGCTTAATATTCCAAGCACAGATGTTGTTTTAGTTTACAGACTGGGAGTTGGTAACGTTTGGCAGCAGATCCCGAAATCAATTTATTTGCCGGATGTATCAGGTAAACCTACCAACAGGGTATTTGACTACAATTTCGTTTTCAATTCTCAAAACGTAGAGATCAGAATTGATGATCCGAATTTTAATGTACCTGGGGATCTTACATCAGCAGAAATTGCGGCTTACTTAAATAACCAGACTTTCAGAATCGTACTTATTCCTGCTAACGGAACAGGTATTGGAGGAGCTAAAAATAAAAAAGCGAATATCGATTATAGTGATTACAATGCAGTAGTTAAATATTATAATTTAGATGAATCTAAAGTTACAAGCACTAAAGCGAATTAATTAAGAATATCTTTTCAGTTTTTTATAATTAAAAAAGCCCCGGGAGCGATTCCGGGGCTTTTGATTTTTTGATCCTATTGAATGAACAGAGCGCAGCATGCATGTAAGATAATACAGCAGATTATTTTTTTTGAATGAATTTAGGAGGCCGGAGGAAATAGAAAATGATTAATATATTGTTCTGATAGAACTTTAATACGGATAAAATTTGAAAACAATTTTACAGTATCCTGAATAACCAAGTTTGGGACAAAAATATCCGATTCAGACTGGTTTGAAGCCGTGACAAGGAAAGGTTACGGTGATTTGATTTTACAATGGTTTTCAGGCTCTCTTCCCGCCTTGTATACTTCAACTCTTTAACCCCTGACGGTTGTTAATTTACCTTTTGAAATACAGCTTTTAGAAATGGCCACAAAAAAAGCTTCAGATTTCTGAAGCTTGTATTTATTTTTATTTAATTATCATTATCATCCAAAAGATGCCCGAAGAAATCTTTTTTTGTTTTCAGATAGCCTTTGCTTATTTCGTTGGCCGGGATCTGTAAAGGAATTCTTGAGTTGAGATGAACATTGCTGTCTGTAACATATTTTACCTTTTCAGGGTTGTTAGTCAGCAGATTGACATCTTTAACGTCCAACAGATTAAGAATCTCAATAGCTACCCCAAAGTTTCTGTCATCGGCAGGAAGTCCCAGTTCCAGGTTAGCCTGTACAGTGTCCAGTCCTTTTTCCTGAAGTGAATAAGCCTTCAGCTTATTGATGATTCCTATATTTCTTCCTTCCTGACGGAGATAAATAATGATTCCTCCGTTCTCATGGATGTATTTCATAGCGGCATCCAGCTGTTGCCCGCATTCGCATTTTTTAGAGTGAAAAACTTCTCCGGTAATGCATTCAGAATGAAAACGTACGTTCACCGGTTTTGTGAAATCTGTATTTTCTGCTATGATGGCCATGTGAGGCATCCAGTCGTTTTCGTTTTCAGAGAAAGCAATCATTCGGAAAGTACCGTGTTCTGTGGGAACATTGGCTTCCGCCTGAATTTTAATCATTAATACTGCAGTTAATTATTAATTTTTCAAAGAATCTTCGATCACAGAAATATTGGTTTTCAGACGGACCAGATACCTATTCAGGACTTCATTGTCGTCTTTATCAATATTCTGTCTGAGTTTCTGAATTTTTTTATATGATTTTTCGAAGCTTTTAATCGCTCTTTTCTTCCCGTTTAAATTATTGGCATCAATAGCATACAGATAATTCTGAAGGCTGTATTTCAGGCTCGTAATCTCTTCATTCAGACCATTATTCTTAAACTTTGGAAAGGTAGAAATAAGGTTTGAGATTTCAGAGGCATTAACGTTTTCTTTGATGTTGATATCAAAGCTCTTCTTAGAGCCTCTGTCTGAATCAGATCCTTTGGTTTCGCTATAAAAATTATTAGACAGCGGAGAAAGATTAAGCTTTTCCGTTGCACAGGAAGTGATGATGATTAGTACTCCAAAAAAAAATAGTTTTTTCATTTCTGTTGCCCCTTTTGATAAAGGATTGGGTTAAGACTTTCATCGTTATACATTTTCATTTGTTTGTATACCTTCATCTTAACGTTACCGTTTTCAATATCAGCAAGCAACTGATCTATAGAAGTGGATAGGTCTTCTTTCTGGGTAAGCAGTACATCCAGTTTGGCCTGGCAGTTTGCACGGTGCTCTTCAGAAGCAGAATCTCTATTGGCTTCTAATGACATATGATAAACCTTTAATGCAAGAATTGATAGCCTGTCTACTGCCCAAGCGGGAGTTTCCGTATTGATTTTTGCATCAGGTTCAGGAGTTATATTTTCAAACTTTCTAAGGAACCAGCTGTCGATAAATTCTACCAGATCAGTTCTTTTCTGGTTGGAAGCATCAATTGTTCTCTTCAGTTGAAGAGCTTCAGCAGGATCAATATTTTCATCTCTAATAATATCTTCTAAATGCCATTGAACGGTATCAATCCAGTTCTTTGCATACAAAATCCGTTCCAAACTGTCTTTTTCAAACGGGTTATTAATTAGAGCGTTAACGTCATCAGACACGTGATAGTCTTCAATAGATTGATTGAAGACTTTCCATGCAGTCTCAGTAAAATTCATTAATTCTGGGCTTTTTAGTTGCTGGAAGAATTATTGTTTGTGTTGGAAGACGTTTTTTCTGAACCAGGTTTGTCTTCTTCCTTTACCGCATCTTTAAATTCTTTGATCCCTGAACCTACTCCTCTCATTAATTCCGGAATTTTCTTTCCTCCGAAAAGTAAAACCAGAAGTATGGCTACGATCAGAATGTGCTGCCAAGATAAGGCAAGTATTGTTAGTGTATTCATCTCTTAAAATTTTTGCAAAGTTACGCTTTTTTTAATATGAAATCCAACCTAATGGATCAACTGGTGTACTTCCGCTCCATACCTGGAAATCAAGGGTGTAGGCACCATCAAAATCCTGGGCAACGGTACCCACCGGCGTACCGGCTGAAACCTGCTGTCCTTTGGAGACGCTTACACTTCCTAAGTTGGAATAGATGGTAAAATAGGTTCCGTGTTTCACAATAACGGTTTTTGTCCCGTCGCTGTTAGCCATTACAGAAGAAACAGATCCCGGGTATACCGATTTTGCACGTGTTCCTGAAGGAACAGAAATCTTAACACCGTTATTTTCTTCTGTGATATTTTTGAAAACCGGGTGTGGCTGTCTTCCGAATCTGTGGGTAATCTGTCCTGCTCTGTCTGCGGGATATCCCAGCCTGCCTTTACTCTCTGCGAAATTACTTCCGGCAGGAGCTGCAGAAACACCATAATTGGTCATAGCCTTAGTTTCAGCGGCTTTTTTCTCCTCTTCTTTTCTTTTGGCAAGGGCTGTTTCCGCTGCTTTAGCTGCGGCTAATTTTTCGGCTGCTTCTTTCGCTTTGGCATTGGCTTCATCATATGCTTTTTTAGCAGCAACCCTTCTGGCCTCGTCTTTGGCATTGGCTTCTGCTCTTGCAGCTTCTTCGCTTCGTTTTTTCTCTTCTTCAGCTCTTCTGGCGGCAAGTTCGGCTGCTTTTTTCGCTTCTGCTTCTGCCAGTTTTCTTTCTCGTTCAAGTGCTTCCGCTTTTGCTTTGGCCTCAGCTTCAATTCTTGCTTTTTCTCTTTCAGCAGCAATTTTAGCCAGACGTATTTTCTCTGCTTCTGCCTTCTTTCTGGCTTCCTCTTCCGCTTTTGCGATGCGGATCTCTTCTGCAATAATAGCTCTGATCTGGCCTTCAATCACTTTATTCTGAGCCTGTTTCTGTTTCAGCTCAGCGGTAAGTTTTGATTCGTTTTTCTTAAATTCTTCTACCAGCTGTTCTTTTTGGGCTCTTTCCGCATTAATCGTCGTAAGATCTTTCTGCTGGTTTACCAGAAGGTTTTCTTTTTCTTTAACAGAAGTCTGCTTCTGGGCAATTGATTTTTTGATCTGATTGGCAGCGTTAGTAATTTCAGCTGCTTTTTTGTCCTGGTAATCAGAGTATTGTTTCAGGTACTGTACTCTTCTGATGGCTTCCCCTAAGTTTTTTGCAGAAAGAATGAAGGTTACTTTATTCTGTACCCCTTTATTTTTATAGGCGTTCACCAGAACTTCTGCATAATTCTTTCTGAGAACGGCCAGCTCTTTGTTCTGCCGGTTGATTTCCAGCTGTCGGAGATAGATCTCGTCCTCAATAAATCTTTTTTCCTTCTGAGTATTGGTATATACCTTTTCTCTTAAAGATAATTTTTTATTGACATTGGTAAGATAGGCTACTGAAAGTTTGGATTCGCTTCTTGTTTTAGCTAAATCCGTATTTATTTGTGCAATTTGTTTTTTAAGTTCGGCATTCTGCTTCTGAAGCTGTTCTTTGTTCTGCTGCCCCTGATGCAGTCCGAACATGAAAATACCTATTAAAAAGCTAAATTTTCTAATCATTTAATCTCAATTTTCTTGTAACTGGATGGTACAGAATAAGGTGTTTCCATCCTCGAAAAGTCAAATTTCGTGTTTTCCAGTAAAATCTGACTAGATTTTGAGCCTTTTATAATTATTTTAACATTTTTCGGAAGACGGATTCCGCTGTATTCATTCCAGTTGCTGTAAGAAATTTCCAGTTCATCGGAAGACAGGACATCTTTCAGATTAACACTCAGCAAATCATAGTTGGTATCATACAGCAGAACAATTTTATATTCCCTTGTTTTCTCGTCGGTAACAATCTTCTGATTGGCATTGGAGACCATTTTAAAGCCCTGTGAATTCTGAGTCAGGGTAAAATTAGAATCGTTGATTTTCACAAAAGTTCTGCCCATCAGAATCTTTTCCAGGGATTTGTAATCAATAAAGTTTACATTCAGCAGATTATTCAGATAATCGAAATCTGAATCGATGTAGGTTTTACTTGTTTTGTCCAGTCCTTTAATACCCTCCGGGGTGGCAATCCCTCTGGCTACATTAAATAAAAGAGCCTGCAGATTCATCCATACTTTCTTATTGTTCTCAATATAAATGGTGGCATCAAGGGTAGGAATAAAGCTTCCGGTCTGTACGTTTACTTTACTGTTGATTTTGATCTGGTCAAATTTCGGAGGGATAATCACATGTTCAAAAAAGGTATATTTATCTCTCACATATTCACCGTCTTCTTTGGATTTTCCACCGTCTTCCGAAACTGCTGTGCTGTCCTGCACATTACCGTTGCTGTTTTTTGCGGCATTTCTTGTTTTGCACGATGATAAAGTAAGAAGTACTAAAAGTATGAGGATACAGTTTTTCATGTGTTTATCTTTCAAATTAAAGAATACTTTGCAATATTAACGCCAAACCACACAAAATCTTTTGTGTGGTTTGATTATCCTGTTCAGGAATAATAGTTTTTAGCTTATTTGGATAAAAAATCCAGTACGGAATAGTCTCCTAAAGAAATCTCTCTGGCAACACCAAAATACTGTGCAGAATTTCCGATCATAGAATTGGAAAGATTTCCGTGATTGATTCTGGTATTTTCCTGGATCAGGGAATTTTCAATATTGGAATTCACAATTACCGTATTGTTTCCCAGCGAAACACCCGGGCCAATTTTTGAGTTGGATATTTTTACATTTTCTCCGATAAAGCATGGCTGGATGATCAGAGAGTTTTCGATGACCGCAGAAGCCGGATAATTCATCATTTCTTCTTTTTCGTAGGCTAGAATCTTGCTGTTGGTTTCTACGGTGGCATTTTTATTTCCGCAATCCATCCAGTCGTTTACCTTTCCTAAAGTGAATTTGGCTCCTTTGGCTCTTAAATTTTCCAAAGCCATAGTCAGTTGGTATTCACCTCCGTTTTTAATATCGTTATCAATAATATGATTGATCTCGTCCATCAGTTTTTCGGCACTGTTGAAATAATAGATCCCGATGATGGCAAGATCGGAAACAAAAGTCTGAGGCTTCTCTACAAAATCGGTAATAAAACCGTAATTGTCCAGTTTTACGACACCGAAAGCGGACGGATCTTCTACACTTTTCACCCAGATCACCCCATCCGAATTTTTATCAAGCTGGAAATCTGCACGGAACAGCGTATCTGCAAAAGCAATCACCACATCTCCCTGCATGGATTCTTCTGCACACTTGATAGCGTGAGCCGTTCCCAGCGGATCATTCTGATAGTATATGCTTCCTTTGGCTCCCAGTTTTTCTGCAATATGGATTAAAGATTTTTCTATTTCAGGCCCGAAATCTCCAATGATAAATGCGACCTCTTCAATCGGTTCTCCCGCTACTTTGGCAATGTCTTCCACAAGTCTCTGTACAATCGGTTTTCCGGCAATCGGAATAAGAGGTTTGGGAACGGTAAGGGTATGTGGACGTAATCTGGAACCGCGTCCAGCCATAGGAACAA
Organism: Chryseobacterium indologenes; assembly: GCA_002439165.1. Taxonomy (GTDB): domain Bacteria; phylum Bacteroidota; class Bacteroidia; order Flavobacteriales; family Weeksellaceae; genus Chryseobacterium; species Chryseobacterium indologenes_E. The sequence goes on along the minus strand of DJTE01000026.1, from coordinate 88,526 downwards.
TTATTTTCATAGACTATGTAAGAATGTTTTTTATGTTAGTTCGTTTGATAAGGTTAAAGATAGCAATTAAAATACTCCAAGGAATATGATTTATATCTTTAATGTTTTATTTAAGTTTTAATTTTTGCAATAAACGTTGAGGAATAATATTTTGTGTTTTAATCAAAATAAGGGCCAGAATAATGAACACAATATTGGTAAGCAGATAATTTTCTCCCAGATACTGATAACTTACCAGCGAGAATATGATGGTAACAAGTATTACTATCAGATTTTTGTAGAGATTATAAGGAATGGGATACTTGATCTGCCCCCAGATATAGGACACCACCATCATTACAAAATAAGAACTGATTGTAGCCCACGTAGAAGCCCAGTAACCATATCGGGGAATGAAATAATAATTGATTCCGATTGTAATGACCGCTCCGATAGCAGAAATATAAGCCCCCACTACGGTTTTATCCGAAAGCTTATACCAGATAGAGAGATTAAGATAGATGCCCAGAAATAAACTTGCGAAGAACAATACCGGAAGGATGGCAATTCCCTCATAATATTCCGGATTTTTAAGATAAAATTTGGAAATCCAGCCTAAATTGGCACAAAGAAAAAGAACGATCAGGCAGTTTACCGTAATAAATACGTCTAAAAGCTTGGCGTAGGTTTTCTTTGCATTTTCATTTTTGGAATGGCTGAAAAAGAAAGGTTCAATTCCGAGAACGTAAGCCTGTCTGAAGAGAACAACGAAAGTAACGATCTTGGCGACTGCACCGTATACTCCCAGCTCATGCCTGCCGAGTTCATCAGGGAGAAGGAATTTAAGAAACTGGCGGTCGAAAGTTTCATTGATGATTCCAGCCAGCCCGGCAATGGTGATCGGCCAGGAATATTTCATCATTTTTTTCCATAATTCCCAGGAGAAATATCTTATTTTGGCAATGAAGATTTCCTTGAATAAAAGAACAAATGTTAAAGCACTTGCGGCCAGATTCGCTACGAAAACATAGCCTATACCAAATTCGGGACTGTATTTTAAACCCAGAATTCCGTTCGGGAACCGAGGCAATATCTGTAAAAAGAAGATCACAAGCAAAAAATTGACCACCCCGTTCGCAATTTTTACAGAGGCATATTTTATGGGTCTTTCATTTTTCCTTAATAATACGAAAGGCATTGCACAGAAAGCATCCAGAGACAGAACAATGACCAGGATGGTAAGAAGGTTTACCTGTGTTGGGGTTTTAAATGCAATGGCCAGTTCTTCTTTGAAGCCAAGAGAAAAAATAAGGAAAGCCAGAGTAGCCATCAGGACACTGAAAAATGTCGTGGAAATGAGTTTTTTATCATCCTTTTCATCTAATGCAAAACGGAAGAATGTGGTTTCCATTCCATGAGTCAGAAGTACGGCAATAACACCGGCTACGGAATAGAAATCTGCAAATGGAGAATAAGCTTCAGGGCCAAAAGCTTGTGTGATATAGGGATTGATAATAAAAGGGAATAAACGGATGACCACCGTTGTCAAACCGTATAACGCAGTCTGCCCTAAAAGTTTCTTATACAAATGTGAAATTTTTATGCAAATGTAAATATTTAGAAATTGATTTTTACCGGCTGCCCTTAAATTCATTCATAAATCTTAATTTTGTTTTTTATAGAAGCTGAATTGTTGAGACTGGAAATCCGTATTTACTGTTGATGCATCATTGATATTGTCAGTACAAGACTTTTCCTGCTTCCTTTATGTAATATCTAATTTCTAAAAGTATAATGAAAATCCTAATTAAAAATGTAAAGATCGTTAACGAGGGCCGGATCTCCGATGGCGATGTTTTAATAGAAAACGACCTCATCTTCAAAATAGATTCAGCTATTTCCGAAGATGCAGACCGGATTATTGACGGTTCCGGAAAATACCTTCTCCCGGGTGTTATTGATGACCAGGTACATTTCAGAGAGCCGGGACTGACTCATAAAGGAGATATCGAAAGCGAATCAAAAGCTGCCATTGCCGGAGGGATAACCAGTTTTATCGACCAGCCGAATACCGTTCCTAATGCTGTTACCCAGGAATTATTGGCAGATAAATACGTAATTGCTTCCCAAAAGGCCTATGCCAATTATGGTTTTATGATGGGAGGAACCAATGATAATCTTGAAGAGGTGTTAAAGACCAACCCGCGAAACGTTCCGGGGATTAAATTATTTTTAGGCTCTTCCACAGGAAATATGCTGGTTGATAATCCTGAAACCCTCGAGAATATTTTCAGCAGTACGAAAATGCTGATTGCTGTTCACTGCGAAGATGAGGCAACCATTAAAGCGAATACCCAAAAATATATTGACGAATACGGAGAAGATATCCCTGTAAAATTCCATCACCTGATCAGAAGTGAGGAAGCCTGCTATAAATCATCTTCAAAAGCAATAGAGCTGGCACGGAAAACGGGCGCAAGACTTCACGTTTTCCATCTTTCAACAGCGAAAGAGACCGCTCTTTTCAGAAATGATATCCCGTTGAAAGATAAAAAGATCACGGCAGAGGTTTGTGTTCATCATTTAACATTTACCAATGAGGATTATGAAACGAAAGGCAGTTTAATCAAATGGAATCCGGCTGTAAAAACCCAACAGGACAGGGATGGTCTTTGGGAAGCGCTTCTGGACGGAAGAATTGATGTAATTGCAACCGATCATGCGCCACACACAGCAGAAGAAAAGCAGAACAAATATTTAAAATGTCCGTCCGGAGCCCCTCTGGTACAGCATTCTCTGCCTGTGATGCTGGAGAATTACAGAAACGGTAAAATATCTCTGGAGAAAATCGTTGAAAAGATGTGCCACAATCCGGCTATTCTCTTCCGGATTGAAAAAAGAGGATTTATTAAGGAAGGCTATAAGGCAGACCTTGTTCTGGTAGATTTAAATGCAGACTGGACGGTAGCTAAGGACAATCTCCTGTATAAGTGCGGCTGGAGCCCGCTTGAAGGAATGAATCTTCATTCTGAAGTAACCCATACCTTTGTGAATGGCCATCCTGTTTATGAGAATGGAAAGATAGCCGAAGAGAAATTCGGAGAAAGACTTCTTTTTGAAGTGGAATAATATCAAGAAGTTAAAAGTATAACAAAGGCCGGTCTGTATATTGCAGACCGGCCTTTTCATGTTTTGCTGTAAAATTATTTCTTTGGTTTGGAACTCATATAAAATATAAGTTTTCCGCCATTCATGATGTCTGAATGTCTGAGCGTAAAATCTTTGATTTCCTTGCCATTCAAAAGGATCTTCTGAACATATACATTTTTTTTGTTCTGATTGATGGCTTCAATTTCAAAGGTCTTTCCATTTTCCAGGTTAAGCACAGCATGATCCACTGCCGGACTCCCGATTGAATAATTTTCCGAACCCGGAGCTACGGGATAAAAACCAAGCGAACTCAGGATATACCAGGCGCTCATCTGTCCTGCATCATCGTTCCCGCCGAGGCCGTCAGGAGTTGCTTTATACTGCATTTCCAGGATACGTCTGATCTGGGCCTGCGTTTTCCACGGCTGTCCTGCCCAGTTATAAAGATAAGCTACGTGATGAGCCGGTTCATTGCCGTGAACATAACCGCCGATGATTCCTTCGCGGGTAATATCTTCCGTATCTGCAAAAAACTCGTCAGGAAGATGCATGGTAAACAGCTCATCCAGTTTTGAGGCAAATTTTTTCTTTCCACCCATAGCAGTGATCAGCTCATCGGGATTTTGAGGGACAAAGAAACTGTAATTCCACGAATTTCCTTCAATAAAGCCCTGGCCGTGTGTGCTCAGTACATCAAAATCTTTTTTGAAACTTCCGTCTGCCAGGCGGGGCCTCATGAATCCTACACCGGAATCAAAATTATTTTTCCAGTTTTCAGACCGTCTGATGAACTGATTGTAAATTTCGGTCTCTCCCAGATGTTTTGCCAGTTGTGCAATGGCCCAGTCGTCATAGGCATATTCCAGTGTATTGGAAACTGATGTTCCGTTCTTTTCAGCAGGAATATATCCCTTATCTATATAAAAGCCTATTCCTTCATAGTCTCTTTTGCTGGCCGTGGCAACACAGGCTTTTAATGCTTCTTTGGGATCGCCGCTGTAATTTCCCTTGATAATGGCATCTGCAACAACGCTTACACTGTGATAGCCGCTCATACACCAGTTATCGTTGGCATAATGCGACCATATCGGCAGCATTTTCATAGAAAACTGATTGTAATGGGCCATCATGGATTTTACCATGTCGTTGTTCCGTTTTGGCTGTACAATATTGAATAAAGGATGGAGGGCACGGTACGTATCCCAGATGGAGAAAGTCGTGTAGTTGGTAAATCCTTCTGCTTGGTGAATGTTCTGGTCCAGTCCTTTATACTCTCCATTGATGTCCATATAGGTGGTAGGGCTGATGAAAGTGTGGTACATGGCTGTATAAAAATTGACTTTTTCCGTTTCGGAGCCTTTGATGATGATTTTATTCAGTTCCCTGTTCCATTCGTCCTGTGCTTTGGATTTCACCTGGTCAAAGGATAATGTTCCGGTTTCTTTTTCCAGGTTTTCCAGGGCATTGGCCTGGCTTACCGGTGAGATAGCCAGTTTGATTTCGATGGATTCCTGCTCCCGGGTATCAAAATCAAAATACATTTTCAGGTTTTTTCCTGCGATTTCCGGAAAATTTCTGGTTTGGTCAAATTTTCTCCAGAATCCGTTATACGGCTGTTTTCCGTCATAATTTTTCTGTCCGTAAGATTTAAAAGGTTTTGAAAACTTCATGGCAAAATAAACGGTTCTGGTTCTGGCCCAGCCGTTGGTCTGGCGGTAGCCGGTTACCGTGCCGTCCTTTTCTACCCGTACATACGTCCATATATTTTTACCGTCATAATTATAAATTCCGGCTGTAAGGTCTAAAATAATGTGTGCCTGGTCAGATTGTGGGAAAGTATAGCGGTGAACTCCGGTTCTTGCGGCGGCCGTCAGTTCCGCCAGAATATTGTAATCATCCAGTTTTACTTTATAATAGCCGGCTTCTGCCTTTTCATTCTGATGGGAAAATCTGCTTCTGTATCCGCTTTCAGGGTTTGAAGCGGTACCGGGATTCAGCTGAAGTTTTCCAACCGTTGGCATAATCAGGAAATCTCCGAGATCAGAGTGCCCGGTTCCGCTGAAATGGGTAGAGCTGAAGCCTGTAATGGTTTTGTCTTCATACCGGTATCCTGCACAGTATTTATAAACCTCCCCGTTATATTTCCCATTCAGTTCATAAGAAATGGTATCTGTTTCAGGGCTCAGCTGTACAGCTCCGAAAGGCACGGTGGCACCGGGATAGGTGTGTCCCATTTTTTCAGTACCGATGAGCGGGTTGACATATTGGGTTAGTTTTTCAAATTTTTGGGCAGTCAGGTTTACACTGAGCAATACAAGAAATATTAAAGAAGGTGTGATGATTCTGTGGTTTTTCATTAATAACAAATTTTCAGAGATTAAAATTAATTAAAAAACAGAGAATAACTGTTTTAAAATTAGAATGAATAGGGCAGGAGCCGCCATAAGAAAGCCGGAAGTTGCGGGATGTATGATCATTTAAGCCGGATGAAGGTTCCAGAAGATTCATTATTTTCCTCTGCGGGTTTCTCCGGTTATATCTTTTCGGAAAAGCGGAAGCCTATTCCGTGGAGGTTTTCAATCAGGATATTCTGCTCGTCTGCAAGAACTTTCCTTAATCTGGAAATAAATACATCCAGGCTTCGTCCCATAAAATAATCATCATCCCCCCAGATCGCTTTCAGAATATCCTGTCTTTTTACAACCGTATTTTTGTGGCGGATAAAGTATAGCAGCAGTTCAGATTCTCTTTGGGTAAGGGTGATGCTGCTGTCATAATGCTGTAAAGTGTAATTTCTGGGATCGAAGTCGTATTTTCCGACCCTGTATTTCAGGGGATAATGTTCTGTTTTCTTTGTACGCTTCAGGAAAACTTCAATCTTCAGGATTAATTCCTCAATACTGAATGGCTTTACGAGATAATCATCCGCACCAATCTTCAGTCCTTTGATTCTGTCTTCTTTTAAAGCTTTTGCAGAAATGAAAATAATAGGAATATCCGAGTTTTTGCTGCGGATATACTGAGCCAGCTCGAATCCGCTGAGTTCCGGCATCATAATATCCAGAAGACAAATATCAAAACTCTGGCTGTTGAATGCATCCAGTGCAGATTTACCGTCCGGATAACAGTGGATATCATAATAACTTTCCAGGCTGTCCTGAATCAGGAAAGCGATCGTTTTGTCATCTTCGGCATATAAAATTTTAGATTTCTCCATTATTCCTGCTTATATTAATTTAAAAAGGGAAAAAGATCGTGACTGTAATTCCCCGGTCTGCATTGTTTTCAACTGAAATTTTCCAGCCATGCTGCTGAACGATTTTTTTTACATAAAATAATCCTAACCCGAACCCGGTAACTTCATCGCTTTTTTGTGTGTTGATCCTGTAAAATTTATCAAAAATATGAGGAATATTTTTAACAGGGATTCCCATTCCGTTGTCTTTGAACTTTAAATATAAGCCTTTTGAATCTTTAGCGGAAGAAATGAAAATTTCAGGGTGGGTTTCACAATACTTGACAGAATTGTCTAAAATGTTGTAAACGATATTGGTAAAGTGAAATTCATCTGCCATTACAGAGGTGTTGTTTTCAATATCTATATGAATGCTGAGGTTTTCGTTTTTCTGAAGCAGGGTGTCGGCAATTTCCCGTATGAACGGAAGCAGCATGATCTTCTGGGGTTTTAATGACAGTCCGGAGGTGTCGGTTCTGGCAATATTCAGTATTTTTTCAATATGGCTGTTGAGTTTGTGGCTTTGGTTGATGATAATGGAAGTATAGGTCTGAAGTTTGGAATTTTCCTGTATGGCGGCCTGTTTGTCAAGCGCTTCGGAAGCCAGGAGGATCGATGATAGCGGAGTTTTGAACTCATGGGTCATATTATTGATAAAATCCCGCTGAAGCTCAGAGAATTTTTTTTGCTGAATAATGGTGTAGATAGAATAAACATACACCAGAAGAATGATGATAAGGGCAAATGTGAGTAAATACCAGAATCTTAAAGAACTGATCAGGTAGGTGGTTTTGTCAGGAAAACGGATCGAAAAATAATAGGTCAGGTTTTTGTGTTTCGGGAAATTAATTGCTTTGTTATGGGTGTCCTCCTGGTTTTTGGGAATGTATTTTCCGTAGATCATTTTATCACTATGACAGTTGTATAGGGCGTATACGTAATCGGTATTGATCTGAAATCGGTTGAATTCTGTCTTCAGGTAATGTTCAAGAACCACAGGGTGAAATTCATTGTTAATATTCACGACATAATAGTCGTTGGCAATGTTCTGTACCGGATTCTCTGTGAAAGAGTTTTTTCCTCCGGATAATTTCTCCACAACCTCCAGTAAGGCAATATTTACTTTTTGATTAAATTTTTTGTCTTCAAGGTTATACGCCTGGCGGGTCCAGAGGAGCTGGGCTATCAGAATTCCGATAATAGCTACAAACCCGAGCGTTATAATAATATTAAGTCTTTTTATTTCCATTTCCTGAAACAATATTATCCAAAAATATTTATTAATCTTTTATCATTAACAACTCGTTAACAAATGTTTGATAACGGTTAACAACTTATGCGGATGTTCCCCTTTACATTTGTCATATCAAAAAAAAGAATAACGATTTTCTTTCATCTTTTAACTGTTAAAATTTATACTCATGAAAAAATTGACTATCTCTGCACTTCTGGCTGTTTTTGCCTTCTCTCCGTTTTATGCTAATGTATCGGCTACTGAGAATCCGGTCGTAGTAAAAACGATCAAAGCTGCCATTAAGTGGAAATCAGAATCTGTTGATGTGGGAAATATTCCTCAGGGAAAACCAAAACTGATCAGGTTTGAATTTACCAATACCTCCTCAGAACCGATCATTATTGAAAATGTAGCACCATCATGTGGATGTACCACTGCGGATTATTCCAAAAAAGCTATTGCGCCTGGTAAGAAAGGATTTGTAGAAGCCAGTTATAATGCAGCAGCGGTGGGACCATTTGTAAAAAATGTGACTGTAACGACAAGCGACAGCAAAACTCCTAAAGTACTTACGTTTAAAGGAGTGGTTGTTTCATAATTAATCTTTAAAACAATGAATAAAGCCGTTTCACAATAAGGAAACGGCTTTTTCATGCTTTTGCTTCAGAATGTTTTTGAAGCAAATTATTGGGATTAGTGATTTTAATAGAGTCTTAATCCTGATCTTGGGCCGGAAGCTGCTACAACAGCCTGCATTCTCTGCTTCTGATTGGCTGTGAACATATGCATTACTTTATCATCCACATAGTCCATATAGTTCATGAACATCTGTGAACGGCTTACCCCGCTGCATACACGGTTGAGAGGGTAGGATGGAATTCCGTAATTCGGGCCGGGGGAAACCGGGGTGTCGTTGGAGTAATCTGTCTGACATCCTGTATTGGAAGAGCCCCAGAGATGAGGAAGGTTCAGGTAATGTCCCACTTCATGAGTGGCGGTTCTTCCCAGATTGAACGGTGCGGAGGTTCCTGATCCGGTTCCGATATAAGGAGCGGCAATTACAACTCCATCCAGGGATGAAGAAATAGTTCCCGGATAATAAGCGTATCCAAGTGTACCGTCAGTCATCTGATTAACGATCCAGATGTTCAGATAATTGTCCGGAGATGTGGCTGCAATTCCTGTGCTTGCTGCTTTCATTTTATTCTGGTCCGGATTCCATAGGGTAGTGTTGCTCTGTTTTCTGACCACTTTTGCCAGTCTGAACCTGATCTTTGTATCTCCTGCTTTTACGGGAACAAATTCAGCGGGTGTATTGTTAATATCCGAGTTTGTTGCTCCGTAATCTTTATTCAGGACATCAATCTGAGTCTGAAGTCTGGCATCGGAAACATTTTCGGAGGCTGTTTTATAGACAACATTGAATACAACGGGAATTTCTACGGTACCGTCTGCCAGTACCTTGCCCACTTTAATGTCGTTGATGTGGTCTTCGGTATATTTTTCAATGGCATTTACCCTGGCGCGGGCTGAAGGGTCTTTGCTTAAAATTTCATCCCTCATTCTGTCGGAAGGGCAGGTTCTTTTGCCGGTGGCTTGTGTGGTTTGCGGTTCAGCTTCAGGAGATCCGCCTGTTGAATTCATGTCGTTGCTGCAGGAGGCCAGAAAGCATATTCCGGCTCCTAATAGAACTTTTTTCATAATATATTTTTAAGTGGTTTGAACTGCTAAATTATATTATAAAAAATTAATATACAAAATAAATTTATAAATATTTGTATATATTGCATATTATCGCCTTTTTTATTGAGTTTTATTTATTTAATCCGGTTTTTTATTGATTTAAATTCATTTTAAATAATAATAACTGAATTTTTTAACCAAAAATTTATCTTTATAGAGTGATATATTGTTGATTGTATAAAAAAAGAAATGTTTTTTTTTGGAATATATTTTTAGGTTAATTGGCGAAACCATTCTTAATAGCAAAAACAGCAAGTCCAACCCGGGTTTTAAGATCTAATTTATCACAGAGCTGGTCACGGTAGGTTTCTACTGTTCTGGGACTGCAGCACATTTTATCTGCAATCTCTTTATAGCTCAGTTCTGTTACAGTGTATTTCAGGAATTCTTTTTCACGGTCTGAAATTCGTACTGAATTTTCAGTATCCGTTTCTTTTCCGATATTGGAGAAAATGATTTTAGAGGCCCATTCAGGATAAAAAAAGCCTTCGGAGTTTAATTTTATCAGAGCTGTTTCCAGGTCTTTCGGATGAGTGTTTTTCAGTAAATATCCTTTTGCTCCGTTTCTGATCATTTTGATCACGCTGTTGTCGTCACCCTGCATACTGAGAGCCATTACCTTGATATCGGGATGATGCCTGGTGAGCCATGATGCTGTTTCGAAGCCGTCCATGATCGGCATGCTGATATCCAGCAGAATGATATCCGGAACCTGGCTGTTATTTTCCAGCTTCTGAATCAGATCCTTGCCGTTTTCGCATACATAGATTACTTCAAATTCGCTGAAATTGCCTATAATTCCTTCCAGGGCTTTAGCAATAAGAATATGGTCGTCAACGATCACTATATTTTTTTTCATGACTTTTTCTTTAAAATAATGTTGAGAGAAGTGCCGTTATTTTCGTGGCTTTCAAATTTAAAATCTGCTCCAATGATAGCTGCCCTGTTTTTCATATTGGTAAGGCCAATACCGTTTGATGTCACCTGAGTACTGTCGAACCCGATGCCGTCGTCTCTCAGGTTGAGTTCCCAGAGATTATCTTCGGAAGTATTCAGATTGATGAAAATATTTTTGCAGCCGGCATGCTTTATACTGTTCTGGATAAATTCCTGGGTAATTCTCAGCAATACGTTTTTATGCACAAATCCCAGATCCAGATGTTCGAAATTATGTTCAAACGTGATGAGACATCTTTTAAAAGCATTGGTATTATCTACTTCTTCCTGAATCAGAGTAACAATTTCCTTTTGATTTATATTGTCATCTGTCAGGGTTTTTGAAAGGCTTCTGAGGTCCTGGAGCGATTGGTTGACAATCTGGGAAACCTGGTCAATTCTTTCACTTACTTCAGGTACTTTGTTTTCATAAAGAAGCTGCTGGGTGTACAGACTTACAAGGGTCAGCTTCTGTCCGATATTATCGTGAAGCTCTCGCCCGATCTGCTGCATCGTGGCCTGCTGAATTTCCAGCTGGGTAGCCAGAAGTTCACGTTTGTGGATTTCGTTTTTTATTTCAATTTCATTTATATATTCTCTTTTGCGCTGTTTGTATTTTCGGATGTAAATAATCACAGCCACAACAAACAACACAAAAAAGATATTAAAAAGAATAATAGTTATGATGAGCTCTGTTTTCCCCATATGAAAGAAATTGAAAATAAAAGGTACATAATAATTCCCGTAATCAGAAAATAATTAAAATAGAGACTCCAGAGTTCCTTGTACTCGCTGATAAGGCTGAAAAAAGTCCAGAATGGCAATGTTCCGATATAGAATAAAGTGACTCCCAGATTAATATAGAACATTTTATTTCTGCTGAAATTTAAAATTTCAGAGGAGTTGACCTGTTTATAATATTCCATAATTACCAATACCATAAGAATAAGGCAGCCGAAAGTATAATTGAATGAGAAAATTATTTTTTTACTGGTAAAGAAAAATTCACTGGGTAAAAAAGAGAACAGATACAGAAGTGATAAAACATAAAACAGCCTGGGTTTTCCAAAAGACTTTGCTGCATACAGCCAGTAGAAAAAGATGAATTCCAGAGGGATGACAAAATAGTTGAAAAACTTTGGTTTATCATATTCTATCAGATAATGCCCCCATTTTCCCATCACCTCACAGAGGAACATCATAATAAGGTACAAAGAGAAGAATCTCCAGTAACGTTCTTTTCCGCGGTTGTAGTAAAAAAGAGAAATAAGGGCAGCAAATCCTTCTGTCCAGATTAAAGATTCCTGAAGTATTTTCTGAAAGTCAGTCATATGTGATGTTGAGGAAAATGTAGCTCAATTAATAATTTTGTACTTTAGGATCCGACGGAGGAGCCAGGGTTCCATGATTTTCTGCAAGTGTTGGATCAGGAATCGCGCCGCCTTTTGATCTGGACAGTAAGGCCGTTGATTTTCCGGAAGTACCGCTGGAAGGATCAAAATCGTAATCAAGCATTTCACCGTTTTCATCAGCCTTTTTCAGGGTAGGAATCATAACCAGCGTATGTCTCTCTGCATATTCCCTTTCTACGGGATGATCTGCCATGATATCCCAGTCCTCCGCTTTTGGATAGGCAGCGTAATAAAACCTGATGCCCATATCTTTATCCGAAACATCGGGATTGATATTTCTTGCTTCGTCTTCTATGGCAGCGATGAAGTTTTTCAGCTTGGGAAGATCAAACCAGATTGAATTGGAATCGGTAATGCCTAATTCTTTGTTAACCGCATTCATCTGGTTGTTTCTGTAATTGTCAATAAGTTTTTGAATCAGATCTGAAGCAATGGTATTGGTCCCACGGGCGGCTTCTAAAGCTCCGTCTTCCAGAGTAGTTTTTGTTTTCATAACGTAGTTTTATAGTAGAATGTTAGTTGTTACTGCAAATCTCGTAAAAAAACAGGTTAAACACATGGGGTTTTCCCTGTTTATTTACCGGGTTTTTACGGATTGTCGATTTGAATTATTCTAAAAACGGAATGGAAAACTTCAACGGAAAAGAGAATAAAAAACGGAGAATTATTTTTCTCCGTTTCAGTTTAGATACATGGATATCTTCTGGGGTCTCTGCAGATATTTCCGGTTGAACAGCAAAGTCCCTGCGGGCAGTTCATGTCGATATCACATTCTGTAATTGGTGCACCGCCACTGATTTTCTTTAATTCATTTCTTTTTAATTTTTTCATACTGATTTTGTTTGAGTTAATAATTTGTCTGTATGGTAAATATAGTAATATTTCACATTATTTTGATAAATGTGTGGTGAAAAAAATAAGTGCTGCAGATTGGGCTGCAGCACTTACTTACAAAAATAATATATATGAAAAAAACTACTTTATTGTTCAGACGGTCTGAAAACAAGACCTGTTTCGTCAAAATAATCCAAAGTGATCCGGTCTCCGTCATTCACGTTTCCTGCGAGAATTTCTCTGGACAGTTTGTTGAGAACTTCCTGCTGGATCACCCTTTTTAAAGGTCTGGCTCCGAAAGCAGGATCATAACCTTTGTTCATCAGATAATCCACGGCATCCTGAGTGGCGGTCATAATGATGTTGCGTTTTGCCAACATATCGTTGAAGCCTCTCAGCTGATACTGAACGATTTTTCCAATCTCTTTTTTTCTTAAAGGCTGGAACAGTACCACTTCGTCAATTCTGTTCAGGAATTCCGGACGGAGCGTCTGTTTCAGCAGATCAAAAACCTGGTCTTTGGTTTTATCTACAATTTCATCCTGGTTTTCATCTGTGATATTTTCAAAATTCTCCTGGATCAGGTGTGAACCTAAATTCGAGGTCATGATAATGATGGAGTTTTTGAAATTCACCACACGTCCTTTATTATCAGTTAAACGTCCGTCATCCAGAACCTGAAGCAGGGTATTGAATACATCCGGATGTGCCTTTTCAATTTCATCCAGAAGAACCACGGAATATGGTCTTCTTCTTACCGCTTCAGTAAGCTGGCCGCCTTCATCATATCCTACATATCCCGGAGGAGCTCCCACTAATCTGGAAACACTGTGGCGTTCCTGATATTCACTCATATCAATCCTCGTCATATTGTTTTCATCATCAAACAGGAACTCGGCTAAAGCTTTTGCCAGCTCAGTTTTACCAACTCCGGTTGTACCCAGGAACAGGAATGATCCGATAGGTTTTTTCTCGTCACTCAGGCCGGCTCTGTTTCTGCGGATAGCATCTGCAACCGCCTGGATAGCCTCGTCCTGACCTACAACCCTGTGATGAAGTTCGGTTTCCAGGTTAAGAAGTTTCTCTCTTTCTGACTGTAACAGCTTGGTAACAGGAATTCCTGTCCATTTTGCAATCACTTCAGAAATGTTTTCAGAAGTAACCTCTTCCTTGATCAGCTCGTTCTGATGGTTCTGCATTTCAAGTTCCATCGTACTGAGTTCTTCTTCTTTCTCGCGGAGTTTTCCGTACTGGATCTCTGCTACTTTTGCATAATCTCCCGCTCTTGAAGCTCTCTCTGCTTCGTGTTTCAGAGATTCAATATCTTTTTTGATCTGGGTAAGATCCTCACTTTTCTGTTTTTCTTTCAGCCATTTGGCATTGATCTCGTTTCTCTCTTCGGAGATTTTGGCGATATCTTCTTTCAGATGATCAATCTTGGTCTGGTTGCCTTCTCTGGAAATAGCTGCCAGCTCAATTTCAAGCTGCATCAGTCTTCTGTCCAGTACATCAAGCTCCTCAGGCTTTGAATTGATTTCCATTCTCAGTTTGGCAGAAGCCTCGTCAATAAGGTCGATCGCTTTGTCCGGTAAAAAACGGTCCGAAATATATCTCTGTGACATTTCCACAGCCGCAATAATAGCTTCATCCTTGATTCTTACCTTGTGGTGGGCTTCATATTTGTCTTTGATTCCGCGAAGGATGGAAATGGCGGATTCTGTATCCGGCTCTTCCACCATTACTTTCTGGAAACGTCTTTCCAGTGCTTTGTCCTTTTCAAAATATTTTTGATATTCATTCAGGGTAGTGGCACCGATAGCTCTCAGTTCACCTCTTGCCAAAGCGGGTTTAAGGATGTTGGCAGCATCCATGGCACCTTCTCCGCCCCCTGCTCCTACAAGGGTGTGGATCTCATCAATAAAAAGAATGATCTGTCCGTCTGATTTGATTACTTCATTGACTACGGATTTCAGACGCTCTTCAAATTCGCCTTTGTATTTGGCTCCGGCAATCAGGGCTCCCATATCCAGTGAGTACAGGGTTTTGTCCATCAGGTTTTCCGGTACGTCTCCACTGATGATACGGTGTGCAATTCCTTCTGCAATTGCTGTTTTACCAACACCCGGTTCCCCGATAAGGATAGGGTTGTTCTTTGTTCTTCTGGAAAGGATCTGAAGTACTCTTCTGATCTCTTCATCACGTCCGATTACAGGATCCAGTTTTCCTTCTGCTGCTAACTCGTTGAAGTTTTTTGCATATTTATTCAAGGATTGATAAGTTTCTTCCGAGCTTGCAGAAGTAGCCTTATTTCCTTTTCTTAATTCTTTGATCGCACCTTCTAAGAGATTTTTGGTTACTCCCATGTCTTTAAGCATTTTGGAAACTTCCGAAGATGTTTCTAAAAGAGAAAGCCATAAATGCTCAATCGTTACATATTCGTCACCCATTTTTTTAGCGATGTTGGGAGCATCTAATAATACTTTGTTGGCAGATTGTGATAAGTAAATATTTCCTCCCTGTACTTTAGGAAGTTTTTCCAAATTTTCACGGTTGCGTTCTCTTACCAGATTGGCATCTGCTTCAGATTTTTTCAGTAAGAAAGGTGATATATTTTCATCCACCTGGAAAATTCCTTCCAGAATGTGTTGAGGTTCAATACTCTGGTTGCCAAATTCCATGGCAGTCTGTTGTGCAGCCTGGATGGCTTCCTGTGATTTTACAGTATATTGGTTTAAGTTCATATTTTTATATTTTTTGTAATGATAAGTTCAGGTTTAATTTTTTAAAAACATCAAGAAACTAAATTTTAAGGCTTAGTTTCTTAATGCCATCAGTTATTTAATCATTTAATCGATTACCTTATCGCAAAAACTGTTCAATTATTAAATTTATAAAAAATATGGACAAAATTTCCGGATTTGTTATTTTTAACGTAAAATTAACTTGACAAAATTTCCGGTTTTAATTTTATCCGGAGAAAACAAAATATTTAATACCTTTTAGGACGAAATAAAAAACCATGAATACTTTTCAGAAACAGAAAGAGGAAACAGCAGAGCAGATCAGTTCCGGAAACTATGATCAGGCACTGAAACGGATCATAGATTTTACGCTGGATACTGAACAGGTCAGATTATACAGGAAGGTCAACCTGTTTTTGAAGTGGTTCTACGGCCGGCAGCATTCGGAAGAAGTTCCTGAAAAACTGAATGTCCTGCTTTCTGAAATTACAGAAGAGCTTCAGCATAAGGAGCCTGTGGACCGGCATATTCTTACCAAGATGATAGGGTGGGAGAAAAAATATTCCCAATCTTTTACATTAGGACCTGTCAGCCTTGAACTCAGGACTGGAGAAATAACAGGTCTGGTAGGGGAAAACGGAAACGGAAAAACCACTCTTCTGCGCTCTCTGTGCGGAGAACTGAAATCAGATAAAGGAGAGCTTTATTATCTGTTCCCGTATACAGATACCTATGATCTCCGCTCCAAACTTATTTATATTCCGCAGCGGACTCCTTCATGGAGGGGAAGTCTTATTCAGAACCTTCTGTTTACGGCAGTATCATACGGGTATTCTCCTGAAGAAGCAGTTGAGATTACAGAACTGGTTATTGCAAGACTGGGATTAAGGGAATTCAGGGATTATGCCTGGAAAAATCTCAGCTCAGGATATAAAATGAGGTTTGAACTTGCCAGAATGCTGTTAAGGAGGCCTAAAATTCTGCTCATTGATGAGCCGCTCGCCAATCTGGATATTATTGCCCAGCAAACCGTTCTGGAGGATCTCAGACAGATTGCAGATTCACCGTTCCGTCCTTTGGCAGTAGTTCTCAGTTCACAGCAGCTGTATGAAGTAGAGAAAAATTCCGGTCAGATTATCTTTCTGAAAAAAGGAAGACAGCAGAATCTGGATGCGCACGAAGCCGGATCTCTTATTATAGAATTCGAAACTGATGAAGGGATTGCAGAACTTAAGCGTAAGCTCTCTATGCTGCCGATGCATTCTCTTGAGCAGAACGGAAGTACATTTATAGCCACTTTTAACGGAGATATGAAAAGAGAAGATTTTATAAAATTTTCTTTGGACCAGGAAATCAATCTGGTTTATTTCCGTGATATTTCAAAATCAAGCCGGGTTTTCTTTTTAAAATAGATCTTATGTTGAAAAAATTTGATACTCAATTACTGCTTCGGTTTCCATTGTTGTGGAATACCAGATTTCCTTATATGATGATTGTGGGAATACTGTTTCATATACTGGCATTTCTGGCTGGCTTCTGGTTTAATGATTTTGGAAAAGATCTTTATCATAAAGAGGTTTATTTTTATAAAAACAGAGATCTTACAGCGTTGGGAATTGGGATTACAGGAAGTGTTATTCTTCTTGTATGGTTTCTGTTTTATATCAGGAATAATGGTTTCAAATCATTTTACCCTAAAAAGAAAGACGGTCTTTTTAAAGAATGGCTGATTGTACTGGGAATTCTCGTGTTTTTTTCAATGGCCTTTTTCTCTGTAAATTATGGGAGCAGATACGCGGCAAGAACTGTTTTTTCGACAGAGAAGCTGAACCGGAATGCTGAAATTACCTATAAAGGCAGACTACTGATGCTTAATGACGAATACAATAAGGAAAGGCAGCCCGAAAGTTCCTATATAGATCCTGTTGATTCTGTATATCATACTATTGACAGTGAGTTTTTTAAATATAAAGACAAAGAGTATCCCTGGAAAAGTATGATAGCCAATCAGGACAGGGAAACATTTTACTATGATAACAAATTAGATTCTGTATATACAGATGAGGTCAGACAGCTCTTTTATAAAAATGATTCTGTCCGGCTGCGAAAAATCCTGGATCAATATTCTGATCTGCTTAAAGAACATCATTTAGAAACCAATGTAACCCCTGCATTGTGGTTTAAATATTTTTATAATAAGGAATTTGTTTCTGATGTTTTCATTGGCGACAGAAGAGGGAATGCCTATGATCTTCCTGAATACCCTCACGATAAAAAAGGACTCTATGCAGACTCCTATATCCTGAAAGAGTATTATGGCAACCTGATAATAGCGAGAGATGTTAAAGTATTGGATGATGATGTTTTTCTGGCATTGCTGTATCTGGCGGTTGCCCTATCAATGGTTGTGATTACATTCAGGGTATCTTCTCTTCTGCAATGGTTTATTTCTGTTGTAACGTTTATTTTACTGATCATCATCAATACCGCTTTGCTGGGATTTATTAGCGACCGTGTTGTAGGTTTTCAGATTTTTTTGATAGCTTTGCTCGCGGAATTAATTGTTTTCCTGTTGCTTGCTTTAATGAGCAGATACAGGAAAAACCTGTCATCAATAGCATTAAATGTAATTATTTTAGGCTTTACTTTCATAATCCCCTCCGTAATAGCTGTGTTTCGCAATGCATTTTGGAGTATGCGGTCACACCAGTTTGGTTTTTATACTGAAAGTGAATCCTATACGTTAGACCGTTTTTTTAGTGATGCAGCAGCAGGAAATCTTATTTTGACAGGGATTGTGATGCTTCTTTTATTAAGATGGGTACGCAGCCGAAAAGCACTTCCGGGTAACTGAGAAATATGGAACTTAAAGAAAAACAGAAAAAAATACTAGACGTAGCCGTAGAACTTTTCAAGGAGAAAGGGTATATGGGAAGCTCGGTAAGAGATCTGGCTACGAAACTCAATATTAAAGCGGCATCTTTATATGCCCATATCCGTTCCAAAGAAGAAATTCTGGAATGGATATGTTTTGGTATTGCCCGGGAATTTTTTGATGAACTTCAGAAAGTGAAAAATACGGAAGCTGCCCCAAAGGAAAAGCTGAACCTGTTTATTGATAAACATCTGTCCGTAGTACTTAAAAACCGTGATGTTACCCACATTTATTCCAATGAATGGAAGCACCTTGAAGACAGGTTGCCGGAATTTGTAGAACTCCGGAAAAATTATCAGCAGGAAGTGGAAGAACTGATTTCTGAGATTTATCGGGCTGAGGAATGGGAACTTAAATCACCATCTTTTACCACAAGATTCATCCTTCATACTTTAAATAACTCTTACTTCTGGTTCAAAAGAAACAGCGATTCCACGGATGAAATTACTGAGGAAATCAGAGATAAAATCCTTTTTGGTCTGCTCGGAAACCAGAAATATTGATGGAGTGCATTTTTGAACAGTAATTTTCACAGAATAGCTTTTATAATACCTGCAGATAGTAAACACATCGTTATAGGACCGCTTCATCGAATCAACGGAGTTGATTCTACCTCTTTGCTCCCTCTAAATCAGCATTACCTGTCAACGAACTTTGCGTTTAAAAAAAACATAAATACAAATTTCCCACAGATTGTACGGATTTCACCGATTTTATGATTTTAATTCTCGCGGATCCGGCAGATTGAGCAGATTTTTTAGAAGGTCTGATCTCGTTATGTTAAAAATAAGGAGAACCGTTATAATTCAGTACAATTATACTTTCCATCTTCTTGCTCCCGGCTTCCATCCTTATCTCATCAGAATTTCAGTTATTTAGAATTGTTCAAAATATGACGAAAGTCATAAAAATTTTGTCAGATGGCAAAATCTTTTTAAATTTACACCTAACAAATGTTAGTTAGTTAAGGTATGGATTTTTCAGTTGAATATTTGAAGCTCGACCAGTTGAGACAGCTTCAGTCTGACCGGTTGGCGGCTTTAGTCACCTATCTTGCAGAGCGATCAGAATTTTATAGAAGAAAGTTTAATGAATCGGGAATTGCTCCGGAAGAGATAAGGTCGGTAGAAGATATTGCGAAACTTCCGATTACTTACAAACAGGATCTGAGAGATCACTATCCGTTCGGACTGTTTACCGTTCCGAAAAACGAGCTGCAGAGAATTCACTGTTCAAGCGGAACAACCGGAAAACCAACGGTGGTAGGCTACACCAAAGAAGATGTAGATCTTTTCAGTGAAGTCGTGGCAAGATCATTGAGTGCTGCCGGTGCCAGACCTGGAATGCAGCTGCACAATGCCTACGGATACGGAATTTTTACCGGAGGACTGGGACTTCATTACGGAGCTGAAAAATTAGGAATGAGCGTTCTTCCGATTTCCGGAGGAATGACAGCAAGACAGGTAGATCTGATCATGGATTTCAAACCGGAAGTGATCTGCTGTTCACCATCCTATGCACTGACGATTGCCGATGAATTCGCCAACAGAGGTATTTCTGCGGAAGAAATCAGTCTGAAATATGCGGTTTTAGGCTCTGAGCCGTGGACGGAAATTATCAGAGGACATATTGAAGAAAGGTTGGGTCTTCACGCCACGAATATTTACGGGTTAAGCGAAATTATCGGTCCCGGGGTTTCTATGGAAGACTTTGAGGAAAAAGGAGGTTCCTATATCTGGGAAGATCATTTCTATCCGGAAATTTTAGATCCGGTTACCAAGCAGCCGGTTCCTTTCGGGGAAGAAGGGGTTTTGGTAATTACTACATTAACGAAAAAAGCAATGCCGCTTTTACGTTACTGGACCAATGATATCACCAGCCTGTATTACGATGAAAACGGTAGAAGAAGCATGGTGAAAATGAGACCGATCAAAGGAAGAGCAGACGATATGCTGATCGTAAGAGGGGTAAATGTTTATCCGAGCCAGATTGAAGAAGCCTTTTCCCATGTAAAAGGAGTGGTTCCGAATTATTACCTGACACCCATTGAAAAAGAACAGATGTGTGTAGCCCTGGATATTGATGTGGAAATAGGAGATGAATGGGTGAAAGAACAGAAAATACTGGCCGGTACCGATGATTATTTTAATTTTGTCGGAAACTTTGGAAAAACCATAGAAAACGAAATAAAAAAACGCGTAGGAATCACCACAAAAGTAAAAATTCACACACAGGACAGCTTACCCAAGTGTGAAGGCGGAAAAATTAATAGAATACTTAAAAAATAATGAATTCATTTTATAAACTTAAGACTGTAAAAGTTCAGAAAGATACTCCCGAGGCAGTAAATGTAGCGGTAGAAATCCCTGAAGAGCTGAAAGATAAATTCAGGTTCAAGCAGGGGCAGTATCTTAATTTCCGGATGATGATCAACGGGAATGAAGAAAGACGTTCTTATTCCATCTGCAATGCTCCGAGCGAGAAAAGCAATACACTGGAAGTATTGGTGAAGCTCCTGGAAGGCGGTAAAGTTTCAGGATATTTCAACGAACATCTTCATATGGATGAGCTTCTGGAAGTAATGCCTCCGATGGGAGGTTTCAATACCTCTTATCATCCTACGAACGTAAAAACCTATGTTGGTTTGGCAGCGGGAAGCGGAATCAGTCCGGTTTTATCAAATATTAAAGAAAGTCTTTATCAGGAGCCTAACAGCAACGCTTATCTTTTTTACAGCAACAGAAGCATGAATCATGTGATGAAAAGAGCAGAGATCGATAAGCTGGTAGAACACTTCAACGGAAGGCTTAAAGTAATCTATCTGGTAAGCCGCGAGAAGCACGAAGATCCTGTATTTGAAGGACGTATTTCTGCGGAAAAACTGGAGCAGCTGTTTGAAAGATACGCAGATATTGATGTTAAAGAAGCAACTTATTTCATCTGCGGACCTGCAGAAATGATCAAAGGAATCGCCGATTATTTAAAGAAAGATAAAAAAGTACCTGCCATTCAGGTCTTGTTTGAATACTTCACCGCTCCTGATGAAGAAAATTCTGAGGAAATGAGTGAAGAGTTTAAGGCGATTGCCAATATTGAAAGTATGGTAACGGTTATCATCGATGATGATGAATATTCGTTCCACTTAAATTCCAAAAAAGAGAGTATCTTAGATAAGGCATTGAAAGACCAGCTTCCGGTTCCTTTCGCATGTAAAGGAGGCGTGTGCTGTACGTGTAAAGCGCAGGTTCTGGAAGGAGAAGTATTCATGGAGAAAAACTACGCGCTTACCGAAGAAGAAGTGGCCAGAGGTTATGTTCTGACCTGTCAGTGTCACCCGACAACGAATGTGGTGATGCTTAATTATGATGTTTAAAAATTAATGTAACAATGTAACAATTTACCAGTGTAACAATCATTGGTACATTGTTAGACTGATACATTGCTAAATTGAAAAAATTATGGACTTAGAAAAATTTGTTCAATACGTTCACGAAGAAAATAAAGTAGAACCAAAAGATGTAATGCCTGATGATTACAGGAAATTATTGGTTCGTCAGATTTCACAGCACGCCCATTCTGAAATTGTCGGGATGCTGCCGGAAGCCAACTGGATTTCAAGAGCCCCTTCATTGAGGAGAAAAATGGCGCTTTTGGCTAAAGTTCAGGATGAAGCAGGACATGGTCTATACCTTTATTCTGCAACAGAAACATTAGGAGACGGAAGCATCAGAGCAGACAGAGATGCTACCTATGACGATATGCTGGAAGGAAAAGCAAAATACTCAAGTATTTTCAATTACCCTACCTTGAGCTGGGCAGATATAGGAGCGATAGGCTGGCTGGTAGACGGTGCTGCTATTATGAACCAGGTAATGCTGATGGGGAACTCTTATGGACCGTATTCAAGAGCAATGGTGAAGATCTGTAAAGAAGAATCATTTCACCAGAGACAGGGATATGAAATTCTGATGGCGCTTTGCCGTGGTACCAAACAGCAGAAAGAAATGGCCCAGGCTTCATTGAACCGTTTCTGGTGGCCGGCTTTGATGATGTTTGGCCCGAATGATGACAGTTCGCCCAACTCTAAAATCTCTATGAATTACAGAGTTAAAAGAGAAAGTAATGACAGTCTTCGTCAGAGATTTATTGATGTTACCGTTTCTCAGGCTGAATTCTTAGGATTAACCATTCCTGATAAAGATCTGAAATGGAATGAAGAAAGACAGCATTATGATTTCGGAGAGCTTCCGTGGGATGAATTCATGGCAATCTTAAAAGGAAACGGTCCCTGTAATAAAAAGCGTATTGAAACGAAGAGAAAAGCTCAAAGAGAAAATTCCTGGGTAAAAGAAGCGGCGATAGCTTTTGCAGAAAAACAACAAAAAGAAGTAATATAATAATGTAACAATATACCAATGTAAAAATGTAACAATCATTGTCATGCTGAGCTTGCCGAAGCATTTCATTGGTAAAATGGTACATTGATACATTGTTAAATTAATTTGACTATGGCAAATTTAGATATGTGGGAAGTGTTTATTCAGACTAAACCGGGATTATCCCACAAACATGTTGGAATTGTACAGGCGCCAACAGCAGAAATGGCTTTACAGAACGCAAGAGACGTTTATACAAGAAGAAAAGAAGGAACTTCTGTTTGGGTAGTTCCAAGTAAATATATTGTGACTTCAGAGGGAGTGGATAAAGAGGCATTCTTCGATCCTGCTGACGATAAACTATACCGTCACCCCACTTTCTACGAAATTCCTAACGACGTAAAAAATATGTAATAAGAATAAGACCTGGAGATAATAGACAAATAGATAAAAGACTTTAAGGTCCGCCTATCTATTTTCTATCCATCTATTATCTATCCGTCTTTAAATTGAAAAACAATGAACCCATTATATAATTATTTATTAAAACTGGCAGACGACAGCTTCATTATGGGGCAGCGTTTGTCTGCGTGGTGCGGTGAAGGTCCTTACCTGGAAGAAGATATTGCATTGACCAATATTGCGTTGGATGAATTGGGACAGGCTAATAACTTCTACGTGTATGCTTCAAGAGTCATTGATAATGGTAAAAGTGAAGATGATATTGCCTTTTTAAGATATGAGCACGAATATATTAATGCTCACTGGACAGAGCTTCCCAATGAAGATTATGCACAGACCATCCTTAAAGTATATGTGTTTTCCGTATATCAGAAACTGATGTATGAAGCATTGTCAAATTCTGCGAACGAAGAACTTTCTGCAATTGCCCAGAAATCACTGAAAGAAGTAAAATACCACTATACCCACGCTTCTTCCTGGATGAAGATCTTTGCTCAGGGAACAGAAGAAAGCCGTACCCGTTTAGAGAATGCTATTGAAAATATCTGGGAGTACACCAAAGGACTTTTTGCCAAATCAGAAGGTGAAGACGATCTTGCTGTATTGAATATCGTTCCGAATGTTGATGAACTATACAAAGAATTTATTGCCATTACAGAAAAAGATTTCCAGAATTTCGGATTAGAATATCCAACCAATCCGTTCATGCAGCCAAAATCCAGAACAGGATACCATACAGAATATTTTGGATATATTCTTTGTGAGCTTCAGTATATGCAGAGAGCATATCCGGGGTGTACGTGGTAGAAAATATCAGATTGATGTATCAGTATAACAATGTAGCAATCATTGGTACCTGTTATACTGCTGAATTGTTAAATCGAAGAAATTGAACAGCTTACTAGATTTATTAAAAACAATCCCGGATCCGGAAATCCCGGTCATCGATATTGTGGAATTGGGAATCGTAAGAGAAGCTCATATTACAGGAGAAAACACCTGTGAAGTGATCATTACGCCTACCTATTCTGCGTGTCCTGCTATGTTCACCATTGAAGAGGACATTATCAAAATGATGAAGGAAAACGGCTGGGATGCGAAGGTGGTAACCAAAATGTTTCCCATCTGGACAACAGACTGGTTAACGGATGAAGCAAGAGAAAAACTCCGTGCCTACGGAATTACACCTCCGGAAAAAGGAGCGGATGAACATCACATCGGGAAACCTAAGAAGTGCCCGAGATGCGGTTCAGAACATACCAAACAGATCAGCAGGTTCGGGTCTACTCTGTGTAAGGCATCTTATCAGTGTTTAGACTGCCTGGAGCCGTTTGATTATTTTAAATGTCATTAAAATTAATTTAGCAACGTATCAATGTAGCAGTTTACCAATATGTTCAGTATGACATTATAATTCTTGCATTGTTAGAATGGTAAATTGTTACATTATAAGTAAATTAGTACGTTGTTAAATAATAAAATTAAAAACTATGTATACACAACTCGATATCGAAACGCATTTTGACGGGAAGCTCAAAATAGCCTATCTCAATCAGCCTGAAACAATGAATGCTCTTACAAAGCCGTCTTTATCAGATCTGAAAGATTTTATTAAAGAATGCAGCGAAGATGAAACCGTAAGATGTGTTGCCATTTCAGGAAGAGGAAGAGCTTTCTGCTCAGGACAGAACCTGGATGATGCTTTTGTACAAGGAAACGAGCATCGGGACAATGATATTATCAGAAAAATCGTAGTAGACTACTACAATCCTTTAGTGATGGAAGTCACCCGTTGTAAAAAACCGGTAGTTGCTCTGGTAAACGGTCCTGCGGTAGGAGCAGGAGCTATGCTGGCCCTGATCTGTGATTTTGTACTGGCAAACAACAAAGCGTATTTTTCACAGGCATTCTCCAATATCGGATTAATCCCTGATACAGGAGGAACCTATTTCTTACCGAAACTTTTAGGTAGACAATTGGCTAATTATCTGGCTTTTACAGGAAAGAAACTATCAGCGGAAGAATCCAGATCGTATGGTCTTGTGGCAGAGGTGTTTACAGAAGAAGAATTTGCTCCGAAATCAATGGAGATCCTTGAAAAGATGGCCAATATGCCAACTGCAGCGATCAAATTAACTAAGAAAGCGTTTGCAAACTCTTACACCAATACCCTGAAAGAGCAGCTTGAATTAGAAGGAGATCTTCAGCAGGAAGCCGCAGAAACAGAAGACTTCATAGAAGGAGTCAATGCATTTTTACAGAAAAGAAAACCTGATTATAAAGGAAAATAAAATTAAATTAATATAACAATTGATCAATGTAACAATTTACCAATAATCATAAATGCTTCGGCAGAAATCCAATTTTTGACAAAATTGTTACATTGGTAAACTGATGCATTGTTACATTATTTTTAAAATATGAATATCGGAATTATCGGTGCAGGAACTATGGGTGTAGGAATTGCCCAGGTAGCTGCAACAGCGGGATGCAGAGTTGTGTTATTTGATGCCAATGCCCCGCAGATTGATAAAGCGCTAGCAGGCCTGGAAAAGACCCTTCAGAAACTGTCTGAAAAAGGTAAAATCTCCCGGGAAAAAGCCGCAGAAATCAGAAATAATATCGTTAAAGGTGAGGCGCTTCAGGATTTAAAAGATTCAGATCTTGTTATTGAAGCCATCATCGAAAACAAAGAAATCAAAACCAAAGTATTCACAGAACTTGAAACCTATGTTTCAGAAAGCTGTGTCATCAGTTCCAATACCTCTTCCATCTCTATCACCTCTCTGGGTGCAGAACTAAAGAAGCCGGAGCGTTTCATCGGAATTCACTTTTTCAATCCGGCACCTCTGATGCCTTTAGTGGAAATTATCCCATCCTTACTGACCGAAAAAACATTAGCGGAAAAAATGTATACCCTTATGAAAGATTGGGGGAAAACACCGGTTATTGCTAAAGATATTCCGGGATTCATCGTGAACAGGATCGCCCGTCCATACTATGGAGAAGCATTAAGAATTGTGGAGGAAAATATTGCCACTCCTGAACAGGTAGATGAAGCTATGAAAACCCTCGGGAACTTCAAAATGGGGCCGTTTGAATTAATGGATCTTATCGGGGTTGATGTCAATTTTGCAGTAACTACCACAGTTTACAAAGATTATTTCTATGATCCTAAGTATAAGCCGTCTTTGCTTCAGCAGAGAATGTCTGAAGCCAAACTTCACGGCAGGAAAACCGGAAAAGGCTTTTATGATTACAGTGAAGGAGGTTCGACGGCCAGAGAGAGTCAAAATTCGGTTGCAGAGAAAAATGATGCATTATACCAGCAGATCTTTCTGAGAATTATTTCAATGCTGATTAATGAAGCCGTTGAAGCTAAAAGATTAGGGGTAGCTAATGATGAGGATATCGAACTGGCCATGCAGAAAGGAGTCAACTATCCGAAAGGATTATTAGATTGGGGAAAAGAGATCGGATACGCAAAAATTTCAGAAACACTGCAGAATCTTTACGGAGAATATCAGGAAGAAAGATACAGACAAAGCCCTTTATTGAGGAAATTATAAATACTGTTAGCTGATTTATTTGAAATGAGCAGGTCAAGAAAGAAAACACCCATAACGGGAACTACTACTGCTGTGACAGAAAAAGAGAATAAAAGAGAAGCTAACCGGAAATTGAGAAGACTGAACAGGATCAAAATTCATAAGAAAGAGTATGATTTCTTTCAGTTAAGAGAAATATCGGATGTCTGGGGATTTGACAAGGATGGTAAAAAGTTCCTGAAAGCCCCGGATAAAAAGGATTTAAGGAAGTAAAAGGTTAAGAGATCAATATTTTCATGAATATAGAAGAATTCAAAACTGAACTGGAAGCAAGGCTTATCATCGAAAAAGAGTACCTGATTCAGGAGATATCTTCAGTAGATCATGAGGAAAAGCTTGAATTATTAGGAATATTTAACGGAAAATACAGGGACCTGATCAGAAGACTGGCAGGTGAGGAAGGTATCGACCTGAATGCTCCTTTCCAGTCTGAAGTCCCGTCTGAATCGGAAAACCTTACCTACGAACAGATTATTCTCGGCAAAACCATGAGTGTTTACGATAGATTATCTGATGAATTATATGAAGAAATAACAAACGTATGACAGAAATGAACCCAAGACAGGTGGCAGATTATATGCTCAATCAGGACTATTTTTCCCAGTGGATGAATATCAGCCTGATTGAAGTGAAAGAAAATTACTGTCTGATAGAAATGCCCGTCAAAAAAGAAATGATCAACGGGCTGAAAACAGTACACGGAGGGGTAACTTTTGCTTTTGCAGATTCTGCTCTGGCCTTTTCCTCCAACAATACCGGAGATGCAGCGGTTGCATTAAACTGTATCATCAATTTTACCAAAGCCGGAAAAGAAGGTGATATCTTCAGGGCAGAAAGTGTTCTGGTAAATGATACCAGAAAAACAGCTGTTTACGATATTAAGATCACCAACCAGAATAATGAGTTGATCGCAAAATTCGTAGGAACAGTATATAAAATAGGAAAAAAAGTAACTGAACTATAAGTTCAATGTAATAATATACCAGTATAACAATGTACCAATAATAAAAGAAAATTTGTTATAGCAAACAACTATTACGTTCCGGAACAAGTATAGGTGCAAATGCTTTTGAGGCACAAAATCCTCACAGTAAGAATGATTTTGTAAATAAAATTAAAATTGCAGCTAAAGAATTAGAAGAAACCAAATATTGGCTATATCTGTGTAAGAATTCTAAAACTTATCCTTTTGAAGAAAAATTAGAAGTTCAAATTACAGAGATTGGAAAGATAATATATAAAATATTAAGTACAAGTTTAAATAAAAATCAATCAATCTAGTATTGTTACCCTGTTACATTGCTAAATTGTTATATTAAAATAATTATGAACAACGTATACATCATAGACTATGTCAGAACTCCCATCTCAAAACTGCAGGGAGGTTTATCAGAAATAAGGGCCGATGACCTCGCGGCCATTGTAATTAAAGAAATCGTAGCCAGAAATCCCGAAGTTCCTGCTGAAGAAATTGAAGATGTGATCTTCGGATGTGCCAACCAGGCAGGAGAAGATAACAGAAACGTAGCCAGAATGGGACTTTTACTGGCTGGTCTTCCTTATAAGATAGGAGGTGAAACTGTTAACAGGCTCTGCGCTTCCGGAATGTCGGCCGTAGCCAATGCATTCCGTTCTGTTGCAGCCGGAGAAGGAGAACTTTATATTGCAGGAGGAGTAGAGCATATGACACGTTCGCCGTATGTAATGTCAAAACCAAGTGCAGCTTTCGGAAGAGACAGCCAGATGTTCGATACCACGTTCGGGTGGCGTTTCATCAATCCGAAAATGAAAGAAATGTACGGAGTTGACGGAATGGGAGAAACTGCGGAAAACCTTGCAGATATTCATCAGATCAGCAGAGAAGATCAGGATCAGTTTGCCCTTTGGTCTCAGCAGAAAGCATCAAAAGCTCAGGAAAGCGGAAGACTGGCAGAAGAAATTGTTAAAGTGGAAATTCCACAGAGAAAAGGAGATCCTGTAATTTTTGAGAAAGACGAATTTATCAAACCTTCATCATCTATGGAAGGTCTGGCAAAACTTCGTCCGGCATTCAGAAAAGACGGAACTGTAACTGCCGGAAATGCTTCTGGAATGAATGACGGAGCAGCAGCGCTAATCCTTGCAAGCGAAGAGGCCGTGAAAAAATACGGATTAAAACCAAAAGCTAAGATTCTTGGATCATCCGTAGCCGGTGTAGAGCCAAGAATTATGGGGATAGGACCTGTGGAAGCCACACAGAAATTACTGAAAAAACTCAACCTGTCTTTAGAAGATATGGATATCATCGAACTGAACGAAGCGTTTGCTGCCCAGGCATTAGCCGTAACAAGAAGCTTAGGTTTAAAAGATGACGACGCAAGGATAAACCCGAACGGAGGAGCTATTGCCATCGGACATCCTCTGGGTGTTTCAGGAGCAAGAATTGTAGGTTCTGCCGCCATAGAACTTCAGAAACAGGATAAAAAATACGCATTGTGTACCCTTTGTATCGGTGTAGGGCAGGGATATGCAATGGTGATTGAAAAAGTATAATTTTTTTCAATAATGTAACAATATAACAGTTTACCAATATAACAATATTCATCTATTGCTAGAATGTTACATTGTTAAATAGGTACATTAATTTAAATTTTATGAACATCTATTCATACCACGGCATACGCCCCGTTATAAAACCATCAGCCTACATCCATCCGCAGGCTGTAATCATCGGAAATGTAGAAATTGGTGAAGAGGTCTATATCGGGCCTAACGCAGTGATTCGCGGAGACTGGGGAAAGATTATCATTAAAGACGGAG
This sequence comes from Chryseobacterium indologenes, assembly GCA_002439165.1. Classification (GTDB taxonomy): domain Bacteria; phylum Bacteroidota; class Bacteroidia; order Flavobacteriales; family Weeksellaceae; genus Chryseobacterium; species Chryseobacterium indologenes_E. Next base: position 59,082 of record DJTE01000026.1, on the reverse strand, counting down.
CCAATGTTCAGGAAAACTGTACCCTTCATGTATTTCCGAATATAGAAACCATTCTTGAAGAATCCGCGCATATCGGCCACGGAGCCATTATTCATTCCGGACATATCGGAAAGAACTGCCTCGTAGGGATGAATTCCGTAGTGATGGATAAAGCGGTTATCGGAGACGAATGTATCATCGGTGCCCTGGCCTTTGTTCCCGCTAATTTTAAATGTGAGCCTAGAAAACTGATCGTAGGAAGCCCGGCAAAGATCATCCGTGACGTTTCTGATGAAATGATCCGCTGGAAAACAGAAGGTACAAAACTGTATCAGGAACTGGCAAGAGAGGGCAGAGAAGCCATACTTCCATGTGAACCTTTTACAGAATATGTGCAGCAGATCCCTACAAAAGTTGTTGATTACAGCATTTGGGATGATGTGAAGTAGCTGGATGTAAATCTAAACCTGACAGGTTTCCAAAACCTGTTAGGTTTCAAAAAATAAAGCACCGGAAAAAAATGATCAGAAAATTTTAAATTTGAAGGAATCCGTCATATTTTTTCTCCGGCTGAAGAGTCCAAAACTAACTTTCATGGACCTTCAAATAGGGAATATGTGAAGTAGCTGGGTGTAAATCTAAACCTAACAGGTTTCCAAAACTTGTTAGGTTTCAAAAAATAAAGCACCGGAAAAAAATGATCAGAAAATTTTAAATTTGAAGGAATCCGTCATATTTTTTCCCCGGCTGAAGAGTCCAAAACTAACTTTCATGGACCTTCAAATAGGGAATATGTGAAGTAGCTGGATGTAAAATCTAAACCTGTCAGGTTTCAACAAATAAAGAATCAGATAAAAAATGATCAATACAGAAAATTTTGAATTTGAAGGAGTCTATCATATTTTTTCCCATGTTAATGGGGCGGAAAATATTTTTCGTGAAACTTCAAACTATCGATATTTTCTTGAAAAATTAGAGAAATATATTCTTCCTCTAGCTGATATCTATGCTTACTGTCTTTTGCCCAATCATTTTCATTTATTATTAAGATTTAAAAACTTTGATGATATGAATAATGAAAATGAACACCAGTTTTTAATGAAACCTTTCAGTGATTTGCTGAATGCTTATGCAAAAGCTTATAATAAGATGTATAACAGAAAAGGGGCACTTTTTATGGATGTAGAGTAGTAGTAAACAATGTATTGGATTTATAAATTTTATATATGATAAAAAAAGCTTTTATTTTTTGCAGTATTCTTTGGGCTGTAAATTTTATGATGTTGGGGCAGACTGCAACAGTAAAACCGCTCACCATAGGAGAAGTAAGAACATTAAAATCTAAAGTCTTAAACGAAGACAGGATCTTAAATATCTACCTTCCTCAGAATTTTGATAAAACAAAATCATATCCGGTGATCTATCTTTTGGATGGCTCAATGAATGAGGATTTTATGCACGTTTCAGGATTGGTTCAGTTTTTCAACCTGATGTATGCCATGCCCGAAACCATTGTTGTTGGGATCGCAAACATAGATAGAAAGAGAGATTTTACCTTTCACACGGATTTAAAAGATCTTCAGAAAGATTATCCTACAACAGGACATTCGGATCAGTTCATCAGTTTTCTGGAAAAAGAACTGAAACCTTATATCGAAAGTCAGTATAAAACAACAGATAAATATCTCTTCGGACAGTCCTTGGGAGGTCTTCTGGCTACGGAAATTCTGATAAAGAAACCGGAAATGTTTGATCATTATTTTATCATCAGCCCGAGCTTATGGTGGGATGACCAGAGTCTTCTGAAATTGGCTCCCCTAATGTTGGCAAAATCGGGTGATAAAAAGAAATTTGTCTATGTTTCAGTAGGAAAAGATGAACACCCTGTGATGGTAAAAGACGCAGGAGATCTCTATGATATTCTGAAAAAAACAGGAAAGAAAAACTGGACAGTGGAATACAAATTAATGGAAACGGATAATCACGCTACGATTTTACATAGAAGCCTGTATGAAGGGCTGGTAAAGATGTTTCCGTATAAAGAGCCTAAATAACAATCCTCAGATATGAGATACCTTTTCATTGCAGCTTTTATTTCAATAGGATTAACCGGTCAGAAAACTGAAGTAAAACCTATTAATACAGAACTTAAAAAAGAACTGGCACAAATCTATAAAGATGACCAGATCTACCGTGAACTGATGACTCCGATTACTCCTGAACGACGAAAAGAAATTATGGCGGAGAAAAATCTTACCCAGGCTGATATGGGAGCAGCACTGCCCAAACTTATGGATGAGCAGGACCGTGAGAACCTTGCTAAGGTGGAAAAGATCATCAGAGAATATGGTTATCCGGGAAAATCATTAGTAGGAGAGCCTGAAAATAAAGCCGCCTGGTATGTGATACAGCATTCGACGGAAATTGAAAAATTCTTCCCGATGATCAAAAAAGCGGCTGAAGAAAAAGAACTGCCCTTCAGACTGTATGCCATGATGCTGGACAGAAAACTGATGCAGGAAAATAAAGAACAGATCTACGGAACACAGGCCCGCTCCTATACTGTAACCAAAGATGGAAAAGAGGAATTCGTATGGTTAATCTGGCCAATAAAAAATCCAGACAAAGTTAATAAACTCAGAAAGGAAGCCGGAATTGGCGGAACAGTAGAGGAATATGCAAAAGATCTTACAGGAGGAGAATATAAAAAATATACATTAAAAGAAGCCCTGAAGCTTACGAAAGGTCAATGAGAAATTTCCTGAAAAAATATTGGGTTCTGATATTGGTTGCAGCGGTTGCAGTCAATTTTTTAGGTTTTTACCTGATTAAAGAATCAATAGGTATTTCGGATGCATTGGAGCATGTAGATTCGGAGAAGGTTATACAAAAATTAAAACAGAAAGATTTTTTCTATACCCTTTTGTTAGATGCCATCCTGATCCTGGACTTCTCACTTATCCTTTTTATTCCTTATCTGGTGATCAGGAATCTGATTAAAAATAAAAACAGAAAATATAATAAGTAAAAAATCATATGGAAAAACTGAAAAACTATATCTACGGCGAATGGATAGAAGGTGCCGGAAACGGAGTTCCCTTATACAATGCCGTTACCGGTGAGCAGGTAGCTGTTTCAGATACCGAAGGACTTAATTTTGAACAGGCCCTGGACTATGGAAGAACAGTAGGATACAGAAACCTTTCTTCCATGACCTTCTACGACAGAGGAGAAATGCTGAAGAAAGTCGCCCTTTACCTTTTAGAAAGAAAGAAAAAATATTATGACCTTTCCTACAAAACAGGAGCTACTCATGTAGATTCATGGGTGGATATTGAAGGAGGTTTCGGAACTTTCTTCACCTATTCAGGGCTGGCCAAGAGAATGCTTCCGAATACACCGTTCTGGGTGGATGGAGATACTCAGAAAATTTCTGCTAACGGAACTTTCCTGGGAACCCATATCCTTACACCGAGTGAAGGAGTATCCGTACAGATCAACGCTTACAACTTTCCCGTGTGGGGAATGCTGGAAAAACTGTCCACTTCATTGCTGGCAGGAGTTCCTTCCATCGTTAAGCCTTCCCCATTCGGTTCATACCTTACCAATGCAGTATTCCAGGATATGATCGAAAGCGGTATTCTTCCGGAAGGAGCCATACAGCTGGTGTGCGGAGAACCGGGAAATATCCTTGATTATGTTCAGGACGGAGATTCCGTTTTGTTTACAGGATCTGCATCCACAGGTAGAAAACTGAAATCACTGCCTTCAGTGGCAGGAAATGCAGTCCGTTTCAATATGGAAGCAGATTCTCTGAACTGTTCCATCCTCGGATTGGATGCAAAGCCGGGAACTCCTGAATTCGACCTGTTCATCAAGGAAGTACGCAACGAAATGACCACCAAAGCAGGACAGAAATGTACGGCAATCAGAAGAATTATCGTTCCTGAACATTTGATCGGAGACGTTCAGAATGCTTTATCTAAAGCCCTGGATCAGACCAAAATCGGAAGCCCGCTGAGCAGAGAAACCAGAATGGGTTCATTAGTAGGAAAACAACAGTATGATGAGGTACTGAGAAAAGTAAATATGCTGAAAGCAGAAACAGAACTGGTATACGATGGAAAACATGAGCTGGTAGATGCCGATTACGAAAAAGGAGCATTCATGAGCCCGAAACTCTTCCTGAACGATAAGCCGTTTGAGAAAAATATCTCTCATGATGTAGAAGCTTTCGGACCTGTTTCCACGCTGATGCCGTACAGAGATGCAGAAGAAGCGGCAGCCCTGGCAAAAAGAGGCAAAGGAAGTCTGGTAGGATCTATCATCTCTCACGATGAGAACTTTATTGCAGAAACTTCATGGAAAATGGCTTCCCAGCACGGCAGAATCTTTGTACTGAACAGAGACAGTGCCAAAGAAAGTACCGGTCACGGCTCGCCACTTCCTACACTTATGCATGGAGGTCCGGGAAGAGCCGGTGGAGGCGAAGAAATGGGCGGACTGAACGGGCTTCACTTCTTCTTACAGAAAACAGCCATTCAGGGGTCTCCGGACGTACTGAAAGCCATTACCAAAATTTATCAGCAGGGAGCAGAAAAGAAATTCTCAGACAAACATCCGTTCCGGAAATACTTTGAAGAAGTAGAAGTAGGAGACTCCCTGGAAACAGCTGGAAGAACAGTTACAGAAGCCGACATTGTGAACTTCTCCAACGTTTCATGGGATCATTTCTATGCCCATACCGATGCTACAAGTTTAACAGGAACTATTTTCGATAAAACCGTAGCCCACGGATATTTCATCCTTTCCGCGGCGGCAGGACTGTTTGTTTCCGGTAAAAAAGGTCCGGTTATTGCCAACTACGGACTGGAAGACTGCAGTTTCTTCAAACCGGTATATGCCGGAGATACCATCACCGTATACCTTACGGCAAAAGAAAAAATCAACAGAGGGGTAAAAGGAAGAAATATCCCTTCAGGAGTCGTTAAATGGCTGGTAGAAGTCGTGAACCAGAGAGACGAGCTCGTTTGCCTGGCAACCATTCTTACATTGGTGGCGAAACAGTCTCCTTTCATCGATCTGAATGTGAAGAGTCTTCAGAAAATCCTGAACGGTTTAACGGAAAATACTCCGGCATTATGGGGTAAAATGTCTCCACAGCAGATGATCGAGCATCTGGAACAGGGTGTTTTGGTAAGCTTGGGAGAACCGGAAGCCGAAAAATGTTTCACTCCGGAAGAACATCTTGAAAAATGGCAGGATTCACTATACACCCATAGAAAAATGCCGAAAGATTTTACCGCTCCTTTCCTTCCGCAGGACGGCTCCCTTCCGGAACCTGCTCATAAGAGCCTGGAAAAAGCAAAAGAATCTTTCATCGAAACAATGAAGAGATTTACTGTTTATTACAGAGAAAATCCTCAGGCTGAACATATGAATTTTGTCTTCGGAAAACTCAACAAGGAAATGTGGGAACTGATGCACAAAAAACATTTTACCCATCATTTTGAACAGTTTGGATTGATTTAATTCCAACAGAATATCTGATAAAAACAGCAGTTCGTTCCTCTCGGGCTGCTGTTTTGTTTTATGCATTCTTTTGCGTATTTTTTGCGTTGAAGAAAATTTTACAGATGTATTTTATTTTGCTCGCTGATCTGGCAGATTCAGCAGATTTTTATATTTCTTTAAACCACAAAGTTATGCCACTTCCTGGCTAATTATACGTCCGCTTCATCGAATCAACTCCGTTGATTCCACTCTTTGCACCCTAAAATCAACAGTTTCAAAATTGAAGTCTTTGCGTTTCAAAAAAATATAAAACATCTAAGCTAGTTATTACAACTTTTTATGCTCCATTTCATCTTTTGCTTTTAAATATCGCAGATACCAGAAAGCCAGAAGAGGCAGCCCAAAAATCTGAAACAGGAAAATAACCAAAGATAAAATCCCTTCAGGTTTATTTTCATTGGCTTTTATCAGGATCTGATTCCCCAGCGGCCCATTGGAAAACACGATGATATTGAAAAGGTTCCATCCGAGATGAAGTCCGATTGGCAGATAAAGTGATTTTGTTACGGCAAAAGCATAAGCGAGCATATACCCGAAAACAGCAGTCATTACAAAAATAATAGCCATTTGAAAAGGATTGCCGAAAGCATTGTAAGAAAACCAGTGATAAACTCCAAAACAGATTGCGGAGAACAAGCATGCTTTCTTTATTCCTAATTTCTCTATGGCAATATACAGCAGAGCGCCCCTGAAAATAAGTTCTTCAAACAACACCGACTTTAAAACCCACCATAATCCCGGCAGTAGTGCCCGGAATGAAATCTGTTGATTCAGCTCCCAGCTGTTATTGGCTGAGATTTTAGACGTTACGTGATAAATAATACAACAGATGGCCGCCAGGAGTATTCCTGCAAATAGCTGGATAATCCTGTTTCGGGAAGGTTTAAATCCCAGAACACTCAGATTTTTTTTCACAATAAACCAAAGCAAAAGCCAGGAAATAATTAATTCAGCAATGATTCCGATCATAGGTTATTTGTTTTAATATCAGAACGTTGCATTCTGATAAAAACAAAATTAATGAAAAATAAGACTTCAAAATCATTTTTATAAAATTATATACGCAGCTAACAGATTAAAAATCTGCGGGGAATTGGCGTTCGGCCAAATAAATTGTATTTTTAGATTTCAAACCCAAACAACACCAAAATAATGAATGAAAGCTGGATGCAACAATGGGAGCAGGTAAAAAATATCCTTGTATCTCCCGTAGATATTGAAAGGTATTTTACTTCAGGCGAAATAATGGAACGGAAAATAGAAGTGATGGATATAGGAAATGTATCATTACCTTCCGGAAAAGTAATCGTAAGAGATCCATTGGTTTATTTAAACGGAAATGAAAGCCCTTATACTGTTGAAGTTCCGAAAGGAGATTTTCCCGTAAAAATAGCGGTAGCCAAACTGGAAGAATGGGGAGACCGTTATGCGGTCGTAAAAGTGGCGTTTACAAAAGAAGAGCCTGTGATTTACAGGGAAGCGTTAACCGGATCAGAAAATCTTGAGGGAATTCATGAAGGAGATTATTTCGGATTTGCAGTAGATGCAGGATTGGGGTGTATTACCGATGCGGAAGTGGTTCCTTTTGTGGATAAGTTTATTGAAGAACTCGATGTAGATAATATTTATGACGATTATTTTGCCGGGCTGTTTGCAAAAAGCCATCATGATCATCCTGAGAATCAGAGAGAGCTGGGAGACTGGATCAACTGGACGGTTCCGGGAACAGACTATCAGATTCCGATGTTTGCAAGCGGTTTTGGAGATGGCCTATATCCTGTTTATTTTGCTTATGATGCTCAGGAAAAAATCTGTGGACTTTATATTCATTTTATAGATATTGAACTGGAATTCTCCGGAGAAGATGAAGAGGAGGATGACGATTCTGATGTGCCGCCGGATAATTTAGTGTTTTTGAAATAAATTTATGAGTAAGACTTTTGCCGGTAAGGTTATTGAATTTAATGAAAATCTGAAGTTTTCCGGAAAGCTTCCCGAGGGATTTCAGGTATTGAATCCGTACCTGGATAACCCGGAAACTATGGTGGTGATGAAAGAGTTTTACCATAAATATTACAACGATTCATTGCAAAGGAAATTCATCATCGGGATCAATCCGGGCAGGCATGGAGCGGGCGTTACGGGAGTGCCGTTTACCGATACCAAACGGCTGGAATCAGTCTGCGGTATAACCATGAAGTCGGCAAATACCCATGAGGTGTCCTCTGTTTTTATTTATGACATGATTGCAGATTATGGCGGTCCGGAACTGTTTTACAAAGATATTTATATCAACTCACCGTTTCCGCTGGCAATCGTCCGGAAGACCAAAAATGGCTGGCTGAATGCCAATTATTATGACGACAAAGCCCTGTTTGAGTCAGTAAAAGATTTTATGATCGATTCATTGCAAAAACATATCAGTCTTCATCTGGATACTTCAGAGGTGTTTATCCTGGGCAAAAAAAATGCGGAGTTCATTTCAAAACTCAATAAAGAAGCCGGACTGTTCGGGAAAATGACCGTTCTGGAGCATCCCCGCTATATCCAGCAGTATAAATCCAAAGAAAAACAACTGTACATCGACAAATATATTCTGGCGTTAAAAAACTAAATGCCGGCTTTATGATTTTCTGCTAAATCTAATAACCTATGACCATTTTTCCTGCGGAAGCAAAATTTAAGTACACCTGGCGTACCTATCAGAAGAATTTTCTCAATAATATGGAGGAATATCTTCATAACGGCCACCTTCACGTGACTGCACCACCCGGCTCAGGCAAAACGGTGCTGGGGCTGGAAATTATGCTGAGACTTAACAGACCCACTCTGATCGTTGCCCCCACTTTAGCTGTGAAAAATCAATGGATACAGAGATTCTGCGAACTTTTCCTGGATACGGAAACGGTTCCGGACTGGATATCCGGAGATATTAAAAACCCGGGACTTATCACTGTAACCACCTACCAGGGAATTCATGCCGCATCCGGCTATGTAGATGATGAAGAGGATACCGGTAAAAAATCATCAAGAGTTTCATTGGCAGAGATCATTGAAAAACTAAAAAAACAGAACGTGGAAACCTTTATTTTTGATGAAGCCCACCATCTGAAAAGTGCCTGGTGGAGAAGCTTAATGGAGCTGAAATCGAAGATTGAGCCTGCCATAGTTTCCCTTACTGCAACACCGCCTTTTGATGTTTCGGGTCTCGAATGGCAGAAATATATCCAGCTGAACGGGCCTGTTGATGCGGAAATTTCTGTTCCTGAACTGATGATAGAAGGAGATCTCTGTCCGCATCAGGATCTGGTCTGTTTTACACTGCCGTCTTATGAAGAACAGCAGGAAATAGAACATTATCATACCCGGGCAGCCGCTTTTTTTAAAGAAATCAGTACTGATGATATTCTTTTGAATGCTTTGGAGCATCACCCTGTTTATCTGAATCCGCTGAAATATCTGGACTGGATCTATGACAATATATCGTCCTATACTTCCGGACTTGTATATATGCATTTCAGACAGAAAGAAATCCCTGAAATCCATTTTGAAATCATAGGAGATCACCAGAAATATATTCCGGAATTTGACTTTTTCTGGCTCGAAGAACTGCTCGATTTTTATTTAATTGTAGATGAAATTAATTTTAAAAAGGAAGAAGAACACCGCACGACACTTGGAAACAGACTCAAACGGCAGGGATTTTTTGAGAAAAAGACTATAAGTTTTTTTAATAACAATAAACAGTTAAGCCAGATCCTGAATTCCAGTATCGGAAAACTTCAGGGTATTAAAGATATAGCGGACTTTGAGTTTTCAATCCTGAAAGAAGAGCTGCGAATGGTTATCCTTACCGATTTTATAAAAAAGGAATACCTTAGCAGCGGCGCGGAAAACAATCTTCTGCTGGACAAAATTGGAGCAGTGCCCATTTTTGAGAAACTGAGAAGAGAAAATATTCAGAATAAAAAAATAGGTGTTCTTACAGGAAGCCTGGTTATCATTCCGGTTTCTGCAAAAGATCAGATAGATACTTTGTGCCTTAAGAAAGGAATCTCCGGAATCTCATTTTCACAAATTACCTATGACCCGGAATATATCCGGATCAATCTTAGCGAACAGGTCAAACACGATATTGTACACATCGTGACTGAGGTTTTTCAGTCAGGTGGGATCCATATTCTTATCGGGACCAAATCTTTGCTGGGAGAAGGCTGGGATGCCCCTAAAATGAATACTTTAATCCTGGCCAGTTTTGTGAGTTCTTTCGTTCTGTCTAATCAGATGAGAGGACGGGTAATAAGAGTGGATAAAGATAATCCCGGTAAAAGCGGAAATATATGGCATCTTATATGTTTTGACCCTCAAAGCGAAGATGGAGGACAGGATCTGAATATCGTGAAAAAGAGATTTAAAACCTTTGTGGGAATTTCCAGTAAAGAAGAACCCACCATTGAAAATAATTTTGACAGGCTTCATCTGGGATCTATTGAAAGGCCGGAATACATCTCAGCGGTTAATGAAGAAATATTTTCGAGAGCCGGAAACAGAAAAGAACAGTCGGCACGTTGGAAAGAAGCTTTAGATAAGGGAAATATCCTCATTGAAGAAATCAAAGTTCCATCTGCGGATATGAAGGAAATTCAGGATATGAAAATGAACTATGTAAAAACCATGATAAGTGATCTTTCCGGGGTTCTGATTTCATCCGTTTTGCTTTTTGGAAAAGATCTTCTGCTGGGAATACTTGAAAATGCAGATTCCATCAATTCTATGAAAGCCTTTCTCTGGATTACTTTTATATTGGGAGTGGGGGGAATCATAAGGTATGGCAGAAAGTTTTATCGTGCCTTGCAGCAGTACATGAAATATAGAAACACGGGGAAGCAGATAGGTCTTATCGGGGAAACCGTTTTGGAGGGCTTAGTGCATGAAAGGATTATTACCACAGATCCTGAAAAGATGAAGGTGATAAGTTCCGGAAATAAAGATAAAGATGTGTTCTGTTATCTGAAAGGAGGCACTTATTATGAAAAATCACAATTCATTCAGGTGCTTCAGGAGGTGCTTTCAAAAGTGGATAATCCAAAGTACCTGCTGAAACAGCAAACCCGGTTTTTCTTCACAAAAAAAGAAATGTACTATCCTGTACCCGAAGTTTTCGCGAAAAATAAAAAGAGTGCAGATTTTTTTGCCAGAATATGGAGCGTGAAAATTGGAAAATCAGAACTGCTTTTTACCAGAACCATCGAAGGGCGTAAGATTCTCTTAAAGTTAAGATTTAAGGCTCTCCTGAAAACGGATGCAAGAATAGAGCACCTTCATAAATGGACCAGATAAAAAATTCCCCCGGACATTCCAGGGGATTTATCACTTATGAATTAGAATCTTTATAGCCCAACGGCTTATGAAAAAATGTTATTTTTTGATGACCTTAGAAGATCCGGACGGAGTTTTAATGATATATGTTCCGCTTGGAAATTCTGAAAGATCAGCTTTTTGAGTACCTTTCTTAATATCCATAGTCTTCATCAGTTTTCCTTCCATACTGTAAACCTCAGCTTTCATATCCTTTTCCGTTTCAATAGAAACCTGTCCGTCGGTTGGGTTAGGGGAAATACTGATCCCTTTCTGGGTGGCTTTGGTTTCATTGGTGGCCAGGACAATATTGCTGTCTTTTACCCAGGTGAATGCATCAACCCCCATGTAGTAATAGTTTCCGCCAAGTGTGAGTTGCAGTTCATCAATAACAATATTGGAATAGTTCTGGCCGTTCAGATTGGTCATATCAATCAGGGTATATCCGTTCGTTGTACCCAGTGATGTGGCAAAATTCCCGTTTTTTATGGTGGAAAATTTAGTGACACCACTTAGTTTTCCGGTTACAGTGAGTGTTCCTGTGGCATTCTGATTGCTTAACTTATCAGCAGTATATACCCAAAACCTGTTTACTTTAAACAGATTGGAGGTTGTCTTGATACTGAATGACGGATTGGCCGGGCTTACATTAGACGTATTATCAATGTATCTGTTATCATTAGCTGTACCAGACCATCCCGTATTGGGGAAATTTACAACATTAAAAATAGATACATGCGAGTTAATTTTAAAAACTACGCCATTATCTGTAAAAGTAGTGCTTCCAGAAGATTCCGTTTCAAAAGATTCTGTACTGGTCTGCCCAAATGAAAGAATTGAAATGAGCAGGCTACATATTGTTAAAAAGGTAGTGCTTTTCATGATTTTTGTATTAAATATTAGATTTTTGATTGAATATTAACTGCGGGAAGGGTATATTCCTTCAACACAGATGATATAGTTCAGTCCGAGATATGGAGGCATATTATTCACAGGAATATTCTGCCCGGTGAACATAATAGACTTTGTATTAATAGTCGTATCCGGATCAGCATCAATAAAACTTGGTACCGGGTCAAAGTTTCTCCCGTTTGGAATTCCTGAAATAGCAAGTGCAGAGGTGGCCGTAGGAGTTGCACTGTTGGCATTCTGATTTTTTACTCTCAGCTGAAAACCTCCTCCTATGCTTGGAAGATTGGCTGATAAAAGTGTATTCTGAGTCGTTCCTGCCTGAACTCCCAAAGGATAATTTTCATTAGAGTTCACCGTTCCTGCTCCGATGGCCATACGTCCTTTCAGATTAGGTAAAGCGAAAGTATCAATTCCGTTTCCTCCGTAAGTGGTTCCCAAAATTGAAAACAAAGCACTGTTTTGTGAGATTCTCAATAAGCTCCCGTCACAGAACATCCAGCCTCTGGGTGCGAAATTTCCGGCAAATAATTTTACGATTCCAATGTACTCGTCCATAATAAATAGTTTTCAGTGATTAAATTTCCTACTCGTATAGGGCTTTTCGGATTCCGCCTCAGTTGATCAGTTGTTTTGATAGGCCAAAGGAACGATTTCCCGGAAAGCAAGACTAGCGTAGAAAATACCAAATTGAGGACTACGTATTTATACGTAATTTTTTGAATAAGAAAAGAATTTATATTGTTCCGGAGCGGTAACAAAAACAACAATTTGTAAAGGATTATTTTCTCTGAAAGACCAGTATTTAGTATTTTTGTAAGAATCCAATTTAAAATAAAAATGAACGAATTTGTAGCATCAGAAATTAAAAATAATATCGCCGAAATTACTTTTGGAACCCCTAAAAGCAATTCACTTCCGGGAGCCATTCTTGAAAAACTGGCCCAGACCATTCTGGATGAAGGCGCAAAAGATGAAGTAAAAGCTATTTTGGTAAAAAGCGAAGGCGAAAAAGCGTTCTGTGCAGGAGCAAGCTTTGATGAACTTCTGGCTATTGAAGAACTGGAAGCTTCCACAAAATTTTTCGGAGGATTTGCCAAAGTGCTTAATGCGATGAGAAACTGCGGAAAGATTGTCGTAGTAAGAGTTCAGGGAAAAACAACCGGTGGAGGAGTAGGAATAGCGTGTGGAGCTGATTATTGTTTTGCTACAAAAGATTCTGCGTTAGCATTAACGGAGATCAACCTGGGAATCGGACCTTTTGTCATCGGCCCTTATGTGGAAAGAAAGATCGGGAAATCACAGTTTTCAGCAATGGCTATTGATGCGGATTTCAGATCGGCAGCATGGGCAGAACAGCATAATGTTTACCACTCCGTTTCAGACAGCATTGCAGAAATGGACGAGAAACTTGAGAAATTCCTGCAGACTCTGGCTTCCAGAAGCAGTGATGCTTTAGCACTCATCAAAAAAGTATCATGGGAAGGAACAGATCATTTCAGTGAACTGATGCCCGCCAGAATTCATATGAGCGCGAGCCTTATTCTGGAAGATTCTGCCAAGAAAAATATTGAAGCCATTAAGGAAAGACTAAGAGCTAAGTAAAAATCAGCTTTTCCAAAAATACGGCCGTTGATGTATTCAGCGGCTTTTTTATTGGTTATGTATTGTCGAACAGATTTACTCTTTACACTTTTTCTAAAAAATATTTTGCAGGATCAAAATAAATTATAACTTTGTAATTCAAAGTTCTTTTTATGGATTCGAAAAATTATCACGAAGACCTGTCCCATATCCGTTCCATGATGGAGCGGTCTTCCCGGTTTATTTCACTGAGCGGTTTGTCCGGTGTATTTGCAGGACTAGCAGCCTTAATCGGGGCTGGATATGTATTTTTTGTACTTCAGCGTGAAGGAATCGATTATTTTGAGGGCGAAAGGAATTTTTTCAGCCCGGAACTGGTGAAAGAACTGGTGATAACCGGATTTGTCATCCTGATAGTAGCGGTGGTTAGCGGATCTGTTTTTACAGCCAATAAAAGTAAAAAGAAAGGACTTAAAATCTGGGATGCGACAGCAAAACGCCTGTTGGTAACCTTTGCTGTTCCTTTGGTGGCTGGCGGTATTTTTTGTCTGGCACTCATCTTCCATCACCTGTATGTGTGGATTGCTCCGGCTACCCTGATCTTTTACGGGATTGCACTGGTAAGCGCAGAGCGATATACCCTCACAGACATAAAATATTTAGGATATCTTGAAATTATTTTAGGACTGTTTTCATTATTCTTCCTGGGCTGGGGATTGGTATTCTGGGCATTTGGCTTTGGAGTACTGCATATTGTATATGGATTAATCATGCATAAGAAGTATAAATAATGGGAATAGGCTTTGTCATACTCATATATCTTTTCATACTCTTTATTTTAAGCTTGATTTGTGCAGTAATAGGAGGTGTCATTACTTATTTTGCAAGTAGGGAGGGAAAAAGCAGAAATACGATATTGGCGATAATAGCCCCTTTTGCAGGTTTTTATACTTTTTTTATCTGTGGCTTTATTGGAATGTCTATTGTGGCAGATAAAAAGAAGGTAGATGTTGGAATCGGAGATGCATGGTACGTACCATTAAAAAATGAGCATCAGCTGTTATTCATTGATATTCCCGAGCAGGCATCTGTTGCAAAAGAAAACGGGGAATTACCGGTTTCGGAAATATCAGAAATTGAAGAAAGCGGAAATCTGATCTTGGGAAAGATGCTTGACGGCAAGTATTTTTCTTACGATACAAAGACCGGTGAAGTTAAAGAATTCAGTACCGAAAAAGAACTGAGCACTTCAATTGGAAATAAGAAACCTGAGCTTACAAATGCTTATGATTTCTATTCAGCCAGGAAAAGTAAAATAATGGGTACGTGGCCAATCTGCATAGGGATTTTGTCTTTCATGGGAAGTGTAGGCGCAGTATCCCTTTTGAAGAAGATTGTTTTTAAGGTTTTCAGAAAAAAATAAGCTGGAAAATAGAAATTATAATCGTGAAGAAATGGATCCTGTTTTTAATTGTTATTTTTGCAGCTGTTTTTGGCAGGAATTTTCTGTTCAGCAGTTTATTCAGTTATGAAGTGATCAAAGAGAGAAAACTTCATCCCTTTGAAAGTGAAAACTTTAAAGATGATGAAGATGCCGGGGAAGCAGAAGAGATGATTAAGAACAGCCTGAAACAGACCTCATCCGTACTGGCATTCAGTTTTGGTCCCTGTGAAAATGATCCCAGTCTGCTTTTGAAAACAAAAAAGGCCAATTGTATAGGATATTCAGCTTTTATGGCATCTTCAGTTCGGGAAAAGCTTAAAAAAAGCGGATTAAGTGATGATTGGGAAGCAGTTCATGTGGTTGGAAAGATTTATTTTCTGAATGAAAATATCAATCAGTATTTCACCTCAGAGTTTTTTAAAGATCATGATTTTGTGATCATTAAAAACAGGAAAACAAAAGAATTAATAGCCGTAGATCCCGCATTATACGACTATTTCAGAATAGATAAGATAAAATTAAAATGATCAAAATAAATCAGCTCAATAAAGAATTCGAAAGCCGTGTAAGATTGGGCATCATGTCCGTTCTGATGGTGAATGACTGGGTTGATTTCTCTGAAATGAAGGCCCTGCTGGAAATCACAGACGGGAATATGGCAAGCCATAGCAACGCCCTGGAAAAAGCAGGATATATTGAAGTGAAAAAAGAATTCGTTGGCAAAAAGCCCAAAACGTCTTATAGGGTAACCCAGAGCGGGCGACTGGCTTTCACAGAGCACCTGAATGCCCTGGAAAAATTATTGGGGAGATAATTCCTGTATTTTTTTTGAAATTATACTTTGTAATTCAAAGTACTTTATAAAATAAAATTAAATAATATGATGACACAAAAACAAACAACATTTGCGATCTATGCCCTTCCGCCGGCTTTGCTGTGCATTCCGCTATTCGGGAATATCATTTCTGATGAGGTTCACTGGTCGCCCTCAGATTTTATGATAGCGGGAATTTTACTTTTTATCACAGCTTTCCTGATCAACATTGTAAGAAGCAAAATCAGAAATAAGGGCCGGAAAATCCTGATCTGCATTTCTATTTTATTGGCTCTTGCATTGATCTGGGGTGAATTGGCCGTGGGAATTTTCGGAAGCCCGTTTGCAGGAAACTGATTCTCTGATGGCATTCGCTCTTCAGAAACCGGAAAATATCATTCAAATATTACAGATCTCAATGACAAGGAAAAAATTCATAAAAAGACTGATGCAGCTTTCAGTGATCGGAGCATTTCCTGCCCTGTACTCATGGCAGATAGAACCTTTCTGGTTAGAGTTTGTGCAAAGAAAGCTTCCGGTTAAACACCTTCCGGAGTCGCTGGAAGGTAAAATACTGATGCAGATCTCCGATCTTCATGTCGGAAACCGTTTCGACTGGAATTTTCTCATTGAGTCTTTTCAGAAGGCTAAACATTTCAACCCTGACTTTGTAGTTTATACCGGAGATTTTGTCAATCACGGAAATGCAGAAGAACAGGAGGATCTGAAAAAAGTGATGGCACATGCCGTACTCGGCAACCTTGCCACTTTCGGGATATTGGGAAATCACGATTACGGAACAGACTGGAAAGATATACCATGCTCAGAAAGTATCTGCGGAATTCTTGAAAACTCCGGAATCACCATGCTGAAAAACAGAAGTGAACAAAACCACGGACTGAATTTTATCGGTTTTGAAGATCTGTGGTCCCCCAATTTCGGATTTTCTGAGGTGATGAAAAATTATGACCCTTCCCAGGCTTACATCGTGCTCTGTCATAATCCCGATGCCTGTGATATGAATATCTGGAACGGCTATCAGGGCTGGATTTTGAGCGGACACACTCATGGAGGGCAATGCCGGATTCCCGGTGTGATTACCCCGCTTCTTCCGGTAAAGAACAGAAGGTATGTTTCCGGCGAGATCGATCTTCAGGATGGAAGAAGACTTTACATCAACCGGGCAATAGGGCATTCTTTCCAGATCCGTTTTATGGTCCGTCCGGAAATAACGGTTTTTACCTTAACCCAGGCTTAAGACAGGATGAAAGATAATCACATTATCAATATAGGAAAATCCGTTTTTGGACTTTTTTTCCTGTTGGGAAGCCTGTTCTTTTTCGGATTTTTTATCACAGGAAGCACCTGGTTTATGGAAGCATGGATCATTATTTTCTTTTATAGTGTATTCATCAGTCTGCTGATCATATCGGGGCTTCTGGTTTACGGAGCGGCCGACAGACGGAAAATGAACGCCTGTCTGAAAGCTGCCGGCTTGATTCTGCTCAACGTTCCGCTTGCTTTTCTGTATATCATACTCGGAATTCAGCTGACTTTTCAATAAAATTTAAAATAAAACTATGAAAAACCATGAAATTATAAATATAGGCAGAGTACTGTTCGGACTGTGCTTCCTGCTGGGAAATATATGCCTCTTCGGATATGTGTTCACAAGGGATGACCGTTTTATGGCCGGTGGTTATATGTTGCTTGTTTTCGGATCCATACTGAACCTGGCAGTAATATCCGCACTGCTGGTATACGGGCTTATCTGTCATTCAAAAATCAAAGCCTGCCTGCTGGCCATCGGAATACTCCTCATCAATATTCCTCTTGCAGTAGTGTATGCTTTTATCGGAATTAATATCATTTAAAATAATCAGCTATGAAAAAAATACGTGTTGCTTTTTTGCTTTTTGTCTACGATAAAACCCAGAAACTTTACAGAACCTATTTTAAAAAGAAAAAAAGACAGTGGCAATTCAATGAAAAACAGCTGCTGGAATTCAAAGAAGACTCTTTAGGCAGGAAACTGGGGGAGTTCTATAAAAAACACGGATTCTCCATGATCCCGAAAATGGAAAATCATGATGTACACCATCTGATCACAGGCTGCGGAACCCATTTTGAAGATGAAATTGCCATGCAGTACCTGCTCCTCGGAAACGGAAAGCTTAATGCCCATCTTCTTGCCGCAGTAGTATTGGGAACACTGATCCTTCCGGAGTATCTGAAAATGTACCTCAGAGCCTACCGGAAAGGCCAGAGGATGAGGCCGTTTTACAACTGGGATTTCGAAAGCCTGCTGTGGCAGGATTTTGATCACCTCAAAGATTATATCCAACAGAAAGAAACGGTTGTACTTTACTGACTAAACTGATCTTTAACTGGTAACTTTTAATCTCTAAATTTTTCAACAATGAAAACACATCACTATATATTTCTTACAGCCGCTTTGTTTGTTGTCCTGTTTTATGATCAGGATATCGGGCTGAACCTGGGGATTCTCGGTATTATCTATGCCTTACTTACTTTGTTCAGAACGCCGGAACGGAACAGAACGAGGATATTCATGATACTTTTTGTTACCGGTATTCTGTCCGGTATTGCTTTTATCTGGTACGGAGACTTTCCTTCGTTTCTGGCGGTTGTAAGTTCACTTCTCATGCTCGATTTCCGGTCTCGGAACAGAAAACTGAAGATGCTGTTCCTGGTTCCGGTTTTTATCATCAACTGTATCACCTTTTTTTTCCGGTTCTTCAGCTTTGATGCATGGCTTCCGAAAAGAAATATTTCCGGCGCATGGCAGAAGACCCTGGCTTTTGTTCTTATCCCTTTGATATTTTTATCCGTTTTTTTCGCGATCTATTCAGTGGGAAGTGATCACTTTGCTGCACTTTTCAGGGATTATGAACTCGATCTGAATATCTGGCAGGTTATGTGCCTGTCTGCCATAGGCTTTTTTATTGCATTCAATTACTGGAACTATACGGTAGAAAGACCTGTTTATAAGATGAATCACCTGCTGGACAATGATTTTGATGAGAACAGGAAACCCCAGAAATCCACCTATTCTTTCCTGGATCTTGATGCCGAGAGGATCAGCGGAGTAGTTTCTTTCTTTTCACTGAATATCTTACTGGTCTTTTTTATCATCACCTACAATTACGAACAGTTTTATGAAGTGTCAAAGAGCCCTTCACAGCTTTCGGAAGAGACCCATGAAAGGGTGAATGCAGTGATCATGTCTATTATCATGGCGATTCTGGTGATCATGTTTTACTTTAAATCCGGTTTCAATTTTGATCCCAAAGCAAGACTCATGAAGATTCTGGCCAAAGTCTGGATATTTCTGAATGCGGTTCTCGTACTCTCCGCCGCCCTGAAAAACTACGAATATATAGCCAGTTACGGATTCACTTATAAAAGACTGGGTGTTTTCGCTTTCCTGATGCTGTCTCTGGCAGGTCTTACGATGACTTTCATTAAAATCCGGATGCAAAAAAGAAATGTATTCCTCTTCAATACTATGGCCTGGTATTTCTATGGAGCAATCCTGGTCTGCAGCTACATCAACTGGGGTGGTTTTATTACCTCGCAGAATATGAAACGTAAAGACTTTGTTGTGGACTATCATTTCAGGAATATCAATTTCAGTGAAAGACCCCTGCTGAAATATGCGGATGAAAAAAATAACCCTGAGCTCAGAAAGAAAGTACTGGATAAAATCAGGGATAGCAAATCAAGACCTTTCCTTTCGAAAATCGTGTATTACGAGACCCTGAAATAATAAACTCATGAAAAGACTTATAGAATCTCCGCGTTTCAGGATAAATCTGCTGCTTATATTCATGACATTATTCTGTTTCAGCCTTTCCGCTTTCCGGTATTATATCAGCGAAACAAAAGTGTTTTTATTTCTCAACTGGAATCTGTTCCTGGCCTGGATTCCTTTATTGCTTACCACCTTTATTTTGGCTTTCAGGATTAAAAGTAAAATATCCTTGTTTCTTATTGTGGCAGTATGGATTTTATTCTTTCCCAATTCACCGTATATCCTTACAGATTTATTCCATCTGAAGGCAAGAAATACTATTCCCGTCTGGTATGACCTGATTGTGATTCTTTCTTATGCGTGGACAGGGCTGGTCTGTGGCTTTATAAGTCTTGGTGATATAGAAAAAAGACTTTCCCGGTATTACAGCAGGAATATAATCAATGCTATTGTTGTCTTCTTTCTTTTTATAAGCAGTTTTGGGGTTTATCTCGGACGGTTTCTAAGATGGAACAGCTGGGATGTACTCAATAATCCGTTTGGGCTTTTCAATGATATTGCCGTAAGATTTATTTATCCTATTGAATATACAAAGACATGGGGAGTCACTGTTTTAATGGGGATATTGCTTAATTTTATGTATTTCACATTTAAGCTGGTAAAAAATGATGATGAAATAATCATGCAGCCTGAAAAATAATACATTAAAAAATCATTGGAATAATTTTAGCATTGAAAAGATCATACAGACCGGAGAACTAGATTATTGAACGTTTGTTTTTCCGGGTTTAAACTGCAGTTTATACATCAGCCAAAAATAAAGTACTATGAAAAAGAGCCTGCTATTAATTCCAATGATCATTCTTTCGTGTAAAAAAGAAGCGAAAATAACCACTGTACAGGATAAAGATTCTGCCGTGGTTACAGAAATGCCGGATTCTGTGATGAAATCAGATTCCGCAGTGATGAAAAATAAAGATTCGGGAGCGAATCATGTTCCGGTTACAGGAGTTGGAGGCAGAAAAGGGATGATGAGAGAAGAGAAAAACGGTCAGATCATAAGAACAGCCGAAACGTCACAGCTTCCTTTTGCATTGGGTGAGGAGTTTACAAAAGAAGGGCAGGAGCTTATCCTCAAACTCAAACATTATGAAAAATCAGATCTGAAGGCTACGATCACCACCAATGAAAAGGACTTTAACGTCCGTTTTAACCAGATCAGACTGCCGAACGGAGATTATGACGGCCCTTTCGGTAGAGAGATCACCTATAAAATTCCGGAAAAAGGTGAAGTATGGCTCATCATTGGCAAAAGTAATATGGCCTCAGGAAATACCAAAGGCAGTTTTACCGTAACTGTGGAGTAGCTGTAATCATTTTGGTATAATTTCTGCAACCTGAACATTAAAGTTTAAAATTATGAAAAATATCTTTTTAATGACAGCAGCTGTTTCTGTGATAGCAGTAAGTTGTGGTACAGTGCAGTCGTTGGTTCAGAATACATTCCCTTATACGGCCAATGTTTTGGTTTCTACGGGAGTACCTGCTGATAAAGAAGTTTCTTCAACCTCTACTGCGACCAATGTGCAGACATGGTTTGGAGGAAATAACAATGCCAAAATCAAGGACGTAAGAATTTCTGATGCCAAAGTTTCTGTGGTTTCTCCATCAGGAGGAAATCTGAGTGCTTTCAAAACCATCAAAGTATATATATCATCAGGAGGAACCGGAGAGAGACTGGTAGCTTCCCGTTCCAACATATCAGCGAATTCTTCCAGCCTGAATCTCGATCTCAATGATACAGGATTCTTAGATGAGGTTGTAAAAAGTTCAGGGCTTACCGTAAGAACAGTTTATGAACTGAAAAATCAGACCAGCTCTGATATGAACATTAAAATTGCACTTAATTTCAGCAGTGTTCCTGCGAATTAGTTTATCATACACACTGATTAAAAAACTCCTTTCAGAATGCCTGAAAGGAGTTTTTTGTATAACCCTATAATTTTGTGAGCTTCTCAATCACCCGTCGTTGCCCGTCGTTAATGTTGATGATGTACTGCCCCGGCTGAAGACCGGAAATATCAATTCTGTCATCCTGCATGGCTGAAGTTTTTATCACAGACCGTCCCTGCATATTGATAATTTCTATATCAAGCTTTTTGCTTTCATTACTTTTTAGTGCAATATAGCTGCCGGCAGGATTAGGGTAGATCTTTACCTCCAGCGGAAGAGGACTTTTCACAGAAGCAGCCAGACTTCCTTCTAGCTGTAATATAGCATTTTTTACATTGGGAAGCGGCCCTATTTTCTTGTTGGTATCTGTTCCGCCCTGAGGGATTCCTGTGGAAACCAATAGATTTTTCATGGCTGCCGGGCTTAAATACTGCCCTGTATTCTGGCGGTAAAAAGACTGTATTAAAACAGCGGCCGAGGCTACGGTAGGCGTTGCAGAACTTGTTCCGTTGAACCAGGTATAAGTTCTGTTGTTATCATTGTCATATTTCTGGTAAGAGCCGTATCCCGCTGCCAGTACATTGCTTCCCCAGCCCTGCACATCTACCCTGCTTCCATAAGTACTGAAGCTGAGTTTGGAATGAGTGGTATTGGGAGAACCTGCCCCTACAATAATCGCCCCGCTGTTTCCTCTGGCCCGGTAAGCGGCATAAAAAGGATCATCCAGATCCTGGTTTCCGTTTCCTGCTGCTGCAATGATAATGATGCCGGAATCTGTGGCTGCTTTTGTCATATCCCAGATAACGCTGTCGTATTCTGCCGGACAGTAACCGTCTTTTCCGCCGGTCTGCATTTCGTACAGTATAATGTCGCCTGCCTGGGAGGCACTGATAGACCTGCTTACCGCCGAAGCTCTGTTGTACCCCAAAGTCGTCCATTCCAGGTAACCTTTTATTTCGGAAGCGCCGTATGCTGCTCCGGATAGACCGATATTGTCTTTTGCAGAACCCATAATGCTTACTACGGCAGTTCCGTGATCCATATAATTATTACCTGATAGCCCTGAGTTTGGGGTATATCCCGGCTCCAGCTGTATGAAGGCCTGGGCGGAAAGCATTTCGTGGGTTTTATGAAAACCGTATTCTACATCACGGATGCGGATGTTCTGCCCGGTAATCCCTCTGGACCATGCATATCTTGCATTAATTCCCGGATTATCGTTGAGGTACGTCTGCTGGCTTTCCAGATCGGGGGTAACAGTGTATATTTTTATCAAAGGCGGCTCAACAGGAGTACCGCTCATCACAGAAACGTATTCTATTTCCGGAAATTTTTCAAGCGTCCGGATCAGCTTTTTCGTGTTTACTTCATTTTGCAGAGGAAGTTCAGCTCTGAATATCCGTTTCAGTTTTTCAACAGATTCACCCGAATGTCCGTTGGCTTTGCTGTCTCTCATCATTTCTTCAAGTTTCTGATCACTGAACCCTAGATCATACGCAAATGAAATCTGGTTGGCTCTGGCAAATCTTTCCAGCTCAGGGTTTTTACTGAATGCTGCTTTTTCCGAAAGAATGCCTTTTGAAAAGCAGACATAAATGTGATCTTTCTGAAATTCTGCTTTGTTGCTTGTGTTTTGCCCGAAGGAAAGGAAAAAACATACAATAAGTAACGCGAAAAGTGAAATTTTTGTTCTCATAATATTGTATTAAGTGGTTGTGAAACATATATATAATTGGGTGTTTTTAATGCTCAATGAGATAAAAAAATAAATGAATCCGCTCTTTCTATATTACTGGCTGATCCCTATCAAAAATAAGAATAAAATAAATACAAATCACTTTTTTGTGAATTTTTTAAATCCGTGACTTCTGGCATCCTGATGAGAACAGTATTTGAAGGGCTGAAATAAAAAGCATCTTTCAGGATCACTGAAAGATGCTTTTTATAAAATGTTAAATGAACTGGGTTACGGGATTCTTTCTCCTGAGCTATCCATTTCTATGAGTCTGATTAATTCCCGGATCAGCTTTTCGTTTTTGAATCCATAACGATGGTTACCGGCCCGTCATTGATCAGGGAAACTTTCATATCTGCGCCAAAGATTCCGCTTTCGGTCTTTAATCCGGATCTGGCTATTTCTTCTTTAAAATAATCGAAAAGAGGGACTGCTTTATCCGGTTTTGCCGCTTTTATGAAGGAAGGGCGGTTGCCTTTTTTGTAATCAGCGATCAGTGTAAACTGACTGATGCAGAGAATTTCACCGGAAATATCTTTTACGGAAAGATTAAGCTTCCCTTCTTCATCACCAAAGATCCGGAGGTTCAATACCTTTTGAACCAGCCAGTCTGCATCTGCTTTTTCATCATTTTCTTCTATTCCTGTCAGCAGCATTAAGCCCGTACTGATCTCGCCCACAATTTTTCCATCTACTTTCACACCGGCTTCGGAGACTCTCTGTATAACAATTTTCATATTACTGATTTTACTTTAGACTTCCAATATAGAAAACTCAAAGGAAAGCGGCAACAATTCAGAAAGATTTTGTGGAACGGAAAGACATAATTTTATATATTGCCGGTCTTTTATATTCAAAATTGTAAAAATTTAAAAAACTAATGGCAATGAAGAAAATAACGGCAATATTTTTAATGCTGGCGGGCTGTTTACTGTATTCCCAGAATGACCGGTTCATTTATGAGGTCAGTTTCAAAAAAGACTCAACTTCCACTGAGATAACGAGAGAAAATTTCCATCTGGATATTACAAAAGAAGACGTAACCTATTATAACAGGATTTATTACATTAACGATTCTGTATGGGCCAAGACAGGAAAAGAAGGTTTTAAAGGATACCGGCTGACCTCTTTTTTAACAAAGAATAAGGGAAATTCTTTCTATGAAAATTATGAATATATCGGGGATGTAAATTTTTATAAACTGGAAACCCCCGCGAGCCTTGTCTGGAAGATCTCAGACGTCACAAAGATGATGGGTGAACTAAAAGTACAGAAGGCAGAAACCGATTTTGGAGGAAGAAAGTGGACCGCATGGTTTACCCAGGAAATTCCGTTATCATACGGACCTTATAAATTCAATGGGTTGCCGGGACTGATTGCCGAAATCTACGACAGCCGGAAGGATTATGTATTTACGCTCATTAAAAGCGAAAAGATTCCCGGAGATTATGAGAGTTACAGCCTTAAAGAACGCAGAAGCAAAGCCATAAAAATCAATCAGAAAAAACTGAATGATCTGAAACTTGAACTGTATCAGAGCCCTTTTAAATATGTTTTTAACGGAAAACTGAGTATCCCTGAAGGTAAAAGACTCCAGCTTGATGACGGTACCATCCTGACCAGGGAAGAATTGAAACCTGCTGAAAAAAATGAGAGAAAAAAGATCAGGGCTTTTAATAACCCGATAGAACTGGATAAAGCTGTTCAATATCCCGATCATTAATAACAAAACCGCAATGAAAGTCAATTGCGGTTTTTATTTTGGCCTAATAATAAATATTCAGGATTCGGGATACCGGATCATAATTATACGGATAAGTCTTTGGGGGAAGACCGGTTTTCGCTCCTTCCAGAGGTTGTCCATTTGTAATCATCCATCTTGTGTTGTCTTTCGGACACAAAATATTGGTATTGTCTTTCACTTCAAGAACAGTTCCCGTATCTGGGCATAAGTGAGGAGCATTCCTGTCATAAACCTTAAAAGTATCTCCCGTTCGATAAATGATTAGTCCGTTGGTTCCGGATTGCTGTTCGTTCACATAAACCCAGCCTCCATTGTTCGTAATCGAGTAGTAGGCTGGAAGGTTAAGATTCAGGGTAACATTAATAGGGTTGTTGGGAAAGCAGCTTACCGTATCTTCTCTGCTTCCACAGGAGTTTATGGTTAAATTGCTGAAAATCAATAAGGTGAAAATAAATAGTATTGAAAAAGTTTTTTTCATTTCAATTTAAATTTTTATATATTTGTAAAAATTAAACGATTATAACACGAAAACATTGTCCGGCAAATGTCGGATTATTTTTTTATACTAAAACTAAATTTTGAAAATTATGGCAAGCTATGTAACCAAGGAGGGACTAGAGAAAATGAAAGCTGAGCTGGAACAGTTGGAAACTGTGGAAAGACCAAAAATTACTCAGCAGATCGCAGAAGCAAGAGACAAAGGAGATCTGTCTGAAAATGCAGAATACGATGCGGCCAAAGAGGCTCAGGGGATGCTTGAAATGAGGATTTCCAAGCTGAAAGATACTATCGCTGGTTCTAAAATCATAGATGAAAGTCAATTAGATACTTCAAAGGTTTCTATCCTTACTACGGTAAAACTCATGAACAATGCTACCAAGCAGGAGCAGGTTTTTACATTGGTGCCGGATAATGAAAGCGACCTTAAAGCAGGAAAAATTTCTGTAAACACGCCAATCGCCAAAGGACTGCTTGGAAAAGCTATCGGCGAAACCGCAGATATCGTTCTGCCAAACGGAAACAAACTGTCTTTCGAAGTATTGGATATTTCTCTATAATCCGATACCTCTTCTTATTCTTATTCCTCAATTTCTTATTCCAAACACTATATTATTTAACCCTAACTTCTAAGATATGAGCAGTATATTCACAAAAATCATCAATGGCGAAATTCCCTCCTATACAATTGCAGAGGATGAGGATTTTATCGCATTCCTTGACGCAATGCCCCTGGTGAAAGGACATACACTGGTTGTTCCGAAAAAAGAAGTAGATCTGATCTTTGATCTGGAAAGTGAGGAATACAAAAACCTTTGGGGATTTGCACAGAAAGTAGCGAAGAAGATTAAAAATGCCGTTCCCTGCGTAAGAGTAGGGGTGGCAGTAGTGGGACTCGAAGTTCCGCATGCCCATATCCATCTCATTCCTTTGAATAAGATGGAAGATATGAATTTCAGAAATGAAAGATTAAAATTAACGGACGAAGAATATACAGAGATTAAAAACTCGATTATTAATTCTTAAAAAACATCAATCGTAAAAAAGTAATTTTTTACGATTTTCTTTAACATATACAACAGATTATATAGTATGAACCCAAACCAATGTTCTTTCTGCGGCAGAAAAAGAAATGAAGTACAGATGCTGATTTCCGGGCAGAACGGCTTTATCTGTGAAAACTGTATAGAACAGGCACATGTGATCGTAAAAGACAGTGTAGCCAAAACAGGATATTCACCGGCAGAAAATATAGACGAATTAAAAAAACCTAAAGAGATCAAGGAATTTCTTGATCAGTACGTGATCGGTCAGGATCAGGCAAAAAAACAGCTTTCGATCGCCGTATACAACCATTACAAAAGACTTCTTCATGCTAAGGATGAAAACAGGGAAGTAGAGCTGGAAAAATCAAATATCATCATGATCGGGGAAACCGGAACCGGGAAAACCCTGCTGGCAAAAACCATTGCAAGAGAACTGAACGTACCTTTCTGCATCGTGGACGCTACCATTCTCACAGAAGCCGGTTACGTGGGAGAAGATGTAGAGAGTATCCTTTCAAGGCTTTTAATGGTGGCTGATTATGATGTGGAAAAAGCAGAAAGAGGAATCGTATTTATTGATGAAATCGATAAGATCGCAAGAAAATCAGATAATCCGAGCATTACAAGGGACGTTTCCGGGGAAGGAGTACAGCAGGGACTTCTGAAACTGCTGGAAGGAAGTATTGTAAATGTTCCGCCTCAGGGAGGAAGAAAGCATCCGGACCAGAAATACATTCAGGTGAATACCCAGAATATCCTGTTCATTGCGGGAGGTGCTTTTGACGGAATCAAGGAGATTATTGAAAGAAGAATGAACAAGCAGGCCATCGGATTCAGCTCTGAAAAAATCAATAAAGTGGATGAAGATGAGTATGTATTAACAAATATTAATGCGATTGACCTTCGCTCTTTCGGATTAATTCCGGAACTTTTGGGAAGATTTCCGATCATCACTTACCTTGATAAACTCACAAAGGAAACAATGGTAAGAATTATGAAGGAACCTAAAAACTCTATCGTCAATCAGTTTGTGGAGCTTTTCAAAATGGACGGTACCCATCTGGTATTTACAGACGGTGCTATTGAAAAGATTGTAGAAGAAACCATTGAAAAAGGTTTAGGAGCCAGAGGGTTAAGAGGAACTACCGAAAAGGTTCTGGAAGACTATATGTTTTCAATAGGGGAAGAGAAGGAAATCACATTGACAGAAGATAATATTTTTGTTAATAAATAAAATATATTTTTTTCTAAGAAATAAAAATCATACCTTTGCGGGTGAGATTGTATTAACACACAAATAATTTATACAATGAGAAAAAGTTTATTTGCTATAGGTCTTTTAGCCGTTAGCTATTCTGTTCAGGCGCAGAATGTTTTATGTCACATAGACACTAACGCTAATATGTTTGTAAGCGAAGGCACCCTGGTTTATAGCGGTGGAGGTGTACAGACAAAAGGCAGTGGCCTTCTGGATGTTCACGGAAACGTTATGATTGTAGGAGCCGCAGGAGATGCTTTAAAAACAATTACCGGCACCGGGTCAGATAAAACCGATGGTGGTAATATTGTATTAAGGCTCAATAATTCAGGCAGCTATGATACTTCTACTTACGGTCAGTTATATATCAATGGGTTAAACCAGGGCGACATCACAGGTATCGTAAGTAAAGAATTCAGAAGCAAAAAGCATGGTAACGGTAATTTCTACCAGCAATTGGCAATGCCGTTTTTTGGTAAGACTTTAAGTTCTTTATCCACAGAATTCGGTAAAGTATTCAATACGCAGCGATACAGTAAAAATGAAATCCTGAAACTGAACAATACCAACAATGTTGCAGAAACAATTACCAGTCTTGCGACAACAACCAGCGATCCGTCCGGATATTACATGCTGGGATCAAGCAACGACAACCTGAATACCAGTACACCGCCGGCTACAATGCCAACAATTGCCCCAACCCCTCAAGGTTCTGTTTATACTATTAACGGACGTCCTAATGCGACATTGCCTAATGCTACACTGCAGAATGGAGGAAATGTAAATTTCGGGACAGGCGGTACGAACCTGAACCCATATGGGGAAATGTATAACTCTCATATTCAGGATCAGTTTGAATTTTCAACAGGAGCATGGGTATCATCCACATATGGTAAAAACTTCTATCAGTTCGGAAATCCTTTCCTAACCAATCTTGACCTTTCAAGAATCGGATATGTTGAAAACGGAGGAGTTACCGACGGAAATAATATTACCAATATCTGGGGAGTAAGGTATGATCCCGGAACTGTTGTAGTTACCTCTGCGGGTAATGCATACAGTATGGGAGCTCAGATCCAGACTTATAATCCTGTAACGGGAGTTCCGGCAGGGGATGTAGGTCTTATCATCAAACCGATGCAGGCATTTGTTTTGAAACTGAGAAACAATAACCCTCAGACTTTAAACTTTAATACCCTTAGACGATTTAATTCCACAACCAGAGCTGCGAATTTAGATTACAGTGTAACAGCTGCTAAAAACGGAGCTACTGCCGGAACAATGAAACAGCTTGGAGTAATTGGTCTGGATGCTAACGGGGATGAAGTTTCAAGAGCATATTATGTGGTTTCCAATACTGCTACTACTGGGTTTCAGTCTTCAATTGCCACTACCGTTCAGGCAACGAATACAAGTTCCAATCTGATCGGAACATTTGAAGAATTGCCAAGCGGAGGTTATGATCCGAACTACAATGCCAAATACTGGCTGTACATTAATGAAGCCAATGAAAATAACTTCCTCGGGAAAGATATTTTACTTTGGAACTATGACTATGACAAGCCAAACAGAAAGATTGTATCCTATAAGTTTGAAATCAGAGAAGATGCTGAACTTGTTCCGACAGGAACTCACCAGCTTTCTTCAGGAATCGGTTTCTATTATAAAGCTTCCAACGGTACAGTACAGCAGGCAAAACAGGGAGATATAGTTTCTCTTACCTCTAAATCTTATAATTTATATTATGGTGAGCCAAACAGAGGTTCACTAGGAACAAAAGATACTGAAGCTACACAATCAAGAACAATGGTAATTTATAATCCTGATATTACCAACTATATTGTGAGATTTGATCCGGACTGGAAAAAAGCAGATATTGAAGTTTATGATATGAGTGGTAAACTGGTTATTTCTAAAAAAGCAGTTGACACATCAAGAGATTTTGTAATTGAGCTTAACAGCGCTCTTAAAAACTCTTATGTTGTAAAAATTGTTTCAGAAAAAGGAATAACTGTTAGTACTAAAATCTTAAAATAAACATTATGAAAATTATAAATAAACTAGTATCAGCTCTTTTTTTATTCGCCGTATTACTGGTCAGGGCAGCAGACCCTGATGATATGCCAATACCTGGTGACGGCGGGTCAGGAACCGTAGGTCCTGGAAAACCGGCTTCTCCTATCGATATGTACATTTATGCACTGTCCGTAGTAGCCATCATCTTCATTGTATATTATACTAAAAAATATAAGAGCGTAAAAGCCTAAAATTTTATTAAAATAACATTAAACTCTCTGATTAATCAGAGAGTTTTTTTATTTTTACCCTATGAAAAAGATTTATATAGTATCTGCAGTGTTGGCTGCATTTTCTTTGCAGGCTCAGTTCACAGTAACTATTCAGGCTCCTGCAGATTTTAAAGATCAGGATGCCATTCTATATACATTAAACGGTTCAAAGGACGTTATTGTCACTAAAGAACAGAATAAGAACAATACATGGACTTTCAAAAACCCCAATCATTATATGGGGATGATGAAAGTTTATTTCCCGGCATCCAACAATACAGTCAGCTTTATTTCTGAAAATAAAAACGTTAATATCAGACTGGAAACTCAGAATAATAAAGTTAAAGATGTAGCCTATCTGGATGAAGCGAACGATCTGATGAGTAAGCAGCAGGAAGGTTCACAGAAAAAAGAACTTATTCTTCCGGCTTTGGCACAAATTAAAGAATATTATAAAGATAACACGGACTTTGGAAAAGCCCTGAAGATAGAAATCGAAAGACTTTCAGGCAACGCAGGTAGCATAGATGCGGCAAAACATCCGTTTATTTCTTTCTACAATACCAATTACAGCAAATTTCTGGGTAACTCGCCGGATTCTTCTAAAAAGGCTTCTCAGGATGATATCATAGATTTCCTGGACAAGTCTAATGATATGCTTGAATCTTCATCCTTATTGAGACCCGTTCTGGTGGCATACCTTAATGGAGGTGGTAACACCAATGTTACAGGCTCTGTGGATAAGCTTTTAGACCGCCTGAAGGTGGAAACTCCAAGAGGACAGGCTGTTCTCTCTGAGCTTATCGATATTTTTGATGCCTATGAAATGGATGAGTTTAAGAATAAATACCTGAGCCTGGCAAAAAACCTTAAATGTACAATCACAGACAGATTGGCCTCTACATTAAAATCCAATGCCAATGTGGAAATAGGAGCGGTATTCCCGAATTATAAGTTCCAGTCGCCTGTAAATACAACGGTAAAATCACTTCACGATGTAAAAGCAGATAAAAAAGTTGTGGTATTCTGGTCGTCTACCTGTTCCCACTGTGAAACAGAACTGCCTAAACTTCTGGAGAAGTATAATGATCTGAAAGGAAAAAATATCCAGATTGTAGGTCTGTCTCTTGATACAGACAAGAATTCCTATACCAAAAGAATTGCCGCATTTCCATGGATCAACGACTCTGAATTAAGAGGATGGAACAGCAGTTACACCGAAACTTACAATGTTCATGCAACTCCTACCTATTTTATTTTAGATGCTAACAATAAGATAATCAGCAAACCAGACCATGTAGGCGATGTTTTGGAATATTTTAAGGTAAAATAATTTTGGTAGTAAATAAATATTTTCTATATTTGCACCACCAAAACGGCGAGGTAGCTCAGTTGGTTAGAGCGCAGGATTCATAACCCTGAGGTCACGGGTTCAATTCCCGTCTTCGCTACAAAGTCCCTAATTTTAGGGACTTTTTTTATTTACTTTCATCAGGTTGTTTTTATCATATCTTTATTTACTTAAAAAAAACTGAGTTCGGATTAAGGGATTTAAAAATAAAAAGACTGAAAGCTGAACTTACTTTAAGGTATTATCTTTATTATAAAATTTAAAACGAAAGGTTGTTCCATTAATTTTATAATTCCCCTTTTCCTTCTTCCGGCTTCAAACGTTATTCCGAACCTACGTTAGATAAATTACGTTGCAGGATCCTTCGTACAGCTTTTATTTACAGTAATAGTTTTTCAAAATCAGTTTTTACGGCGTTAAATTATCACGGTGCAGGGATAAATTAGGTATAAATACGTAATCTGTTCTTAGGAAGGGTGCTTAGATTTGTGTTTAACATAAAATGTATCAAACAAAAACTAATTCTATGGCTAAATTCTTAAGAAAAAATGCATGGGAAAAGGGAGGAACCTTTGATAATCCTGATCTTTTCTGGTATGCAAAAGGAGTAGGAGTTCTGCATTCAAGACTTCTGAGTGATGAAAACAGTTGGTGGTTCTTTGCCGCTATTCATGGTGAAAAGATGGGCGGAAAGAAATTTCCCGACTGGAACATACTTACCGGGTTTCCGAAAGTTCCTACAAGCCCGCTTCCTTCACCGGATGTTATAAAGAAATTCTGGAACCAGTGTCAGCATCAAAGCTGGTATTTTACACCGTGGCACCGTGGTTACCTTATTGCTTTGGAAGAGCAGGTACGCCAGGCAATCATCAGTTTGAACGGGCCGGCAGACTGGGCGCTTCCATACTGGAATTATTTAGGTCCGGGAGATGAGTATAAGATTCCACCTGCCTTTACACAGGAAAAAATGCCGGACGGCACTCCCAATCCTTTATATGTTACTGCGAGATACGGGCCTAACAGTGATGGGAATGTATATGTTCCTATTCCTCCTATCTCAGAAGTCTGCCAGGGAAATACCATTTATACAGGAAGTAATACTTCAACGCCCCATCCCGGATATGGCGGCCCGAAAACAAAATTCTCGCATGACGGTAATGTGAGCGGAAATCTGGAAAGCAATCCACACAATCTGGTGCACGTAAAGGTTGGCGGTAAGGACGGATGGATGTCGGATCCTGATTCTGCCGGACTGGATCCTGTTTTTTATCTGCATCATTGCAATATAGACAGAATGTGGGCGGCATGGAATACAAGCAATGATAATCCTACGGATCCGGATTGGTTAAACGGACCTGCTGCATCAGGCGAAAGAGAGTTTATCATGCCTTTGCCGGGTAATAATAAAGGATGGGTATATACTCCGGAAGAAATGAGTAACTTAGATACACTGGATTATACTTATGATGATCTTGCACTGACAACGGTACCGTTGCCTCAGAAGACACTTGCGCAGAGATTAAATAAATTAGGTGTACTGCCTATTGAAAATATACAGGAAAAAAATATGGATCTTGGAAGTAACTCAGAACTTGTGGGGGCCAATGCAGGACAGGTTCAATTAGACGGATCGGGAACAAAAACCAGTGTAAGACTGGAAGGAAGTTCATGGAAAAATGTATCCGGCAGCCTGATGAAAGCTTCAGTAAGCAATCTGCCGGACCAGGTTTATCTTCAGCTGGAAAACGTGAAAGGAACTGCCGATTCCAATACGCTGAGTGTTTCGGTGAATCACCAGCTGGCAGGATATGTTTCTCTTTTCGGATTGCGGAAAGCTTCTGAAAAAGACGGACACAGCGGCGGCTCCGGACTTACTTTTATCCTGAATATTACAGATATTATCGACAACCTGTTTGTGAGCGATCATCTTAATATAGATTCACTGGAAGTAAGTATTCTACCGGATAATGCAATTCCTGATGACGAAGCAATTACAGTGGGCCGGGTAAGCATATACCGTGAACAGCAGAAATTATGAAAACTTCAGTAAGAGATGACAGCTACATCACTGCCGCCATTCTCATCATAAGTATTGTATTCTGGATTGTATTATTACTGAATCCGGGAGGAATCATGGCAATAAAGCACTGTCATATGGTAACAGACGGTTCCTCGGATGTTTCCCTGCGGATGCTGCTCCAGATGAATCCGTTTTCAGATATGATGACAGGCTGGATTCTTATGGTATTGGCGATGATGCTTCCCAAACTGATCTCGCCTGTTCAGTACATTTATGCAAGAAGTCTTAAAAGACGCCGCTTATGGCTGTGCCTGCTTTTTGTATTAAGCTATACCATCGTCTGGACAGTAATGGGAGTTATGATGAATGCCGTTATCCTCGGCTTTAATCTGCTGTTTCCCGGCGGTTCGTATATTCCGGCTTTGATAGTAGGGATTATAGCTTTGATATGGCAGTTTTCACCGGTAAAACAACGCTGTCTGAACCGCGGGCATGATCACCGCTCTGTTGCGGCTTTCGGATGGGCAGCCGACCGGGATGTACTGAGGTTCGGAGCTGTCCACGGACTATGGTGTATCGGCTCAGGATGGGCCTTAATGCTGTTTCCGATGCTGCTCCCGGAAGGGCATAACCTGGCAATGGTTCTGGTTACGGTTATCATGATCAGCGAGCATATGGAGCATCCGAGATATCCGCGGTGGTATTTTGATGTTCGTTTGAAACTCATCCGGATCCTGATAGCCAGAATGAAAATGCGGGCTAAAAGAAAAGAAGAAATTCAGCATCCGGTTCGTTTAAATATAACGGAGAAACTCCTTTAGAAACCTGAAACATAAAATAAAACCGCAGCCTGACTCAGATTGCGGTTTTTATATTTTTAAACGGTTATCAGCTCTGATAACCCAGTAATTTTCTGATCTGATAGAAGAACCTTTCGATCAGTCTGAGGTCCTGAGTGACAATCTCTGCATTTCCTCTGAGCTCTTTATCGAATGTAAGATTTTTGTTATAGCTGGTCTTCAGTCCTTTGGGAAGGACTACATCCACATAATAATTTCCTTTATCATCGGGAATAAGAGAGATATTCTGTACTTTTCCTTCTACAATGCCGTATTCCTGGAAGCGGTAATTGTCCAACTTGATCAGTACTTTTTCCCCGGGAATGATTTTACCGGAGTTAACAGTAGGTACAGACATCCTGCCTACAAGCTTCTCTTTATTGGCAGGAAGAATGGAAAGAATAGGTTCCCCGGTTTTTACAAACTGGTTTTCGCCGAAGAACTGCTGAAAGCTGGCCATACCATCCGTAGAAGAGATGATAAGATACGTCTGTTCCCATTGTTTTAAAGATTTCCTTAGCTGTTCGAAAAGCTGCAGCGTCTGCGATGAATAGTTAATTTTATCTTTTTCAGTATTAATGGCTGTGCCGCTTTTGGTTTTATTCAGGTTGGATATTCCTTCTTCCATTTGAGATAAAGAAATGGTAATATTTTCAAGATTCTGCTGGGCCTGAATATATTTTATTTTTTCGTTTTCCAGTTCCATGGAAGAGATAACGCCCTGGTTGAATAATTCCTGTGATCTTTGATAGTTTTTTTTCGTCAGTTCATATTTAGCCTGTTCCAGGTTTTTCTGCTGTTTTGTTGTAGCCATTCTGACACGGTATTCCGAAAGGCTCTGATTGGCGGCAATATTTTCCGGAGCATAAGGCTGGAGCCTGATGAAGAGTTCTTCATCCTGGAATGCTTTTGCGAAATTATTATAATCCCCCTGAAGCTCTCCCAGTTTAAATCTTGAAGCCTGAGCAATAGGAAAGGAGAGTAGCTGATTAGGTGTAATAGAATCCACAAGCTTTTTCAGTTCCAGAACATCTTTATAGTTGGCTGCAGACTGCATCACCATAAGAACATCATTCTTTTTAACCTCCTGATGGTTTTTAATGAATATTTTTTCAATTTTTGAACTGGTTCGGGCCTCTATTTTTTCAGGTGGATTTTGTGAAGTAACAATAATGGGAGCAGGAACAAATTCCGGATACTTTATAATGTAGCTCATCAGGAGAATAAGCAGAAGTATAACAAATATAAGCGTATTTCCCCAGCGTATCATCCAATGCGGCGGCTGGGTAAGAATGTCCTGAACACTCTCCGAACGAAGTTCAATGGTATCTAAAATTTCCTTTTCCATATAAGCAGTCTGTTGAAAATCAAGATCCTCATAAGAGGACCCTGATTCATTTTTTCATTTTAAAATAAATTATTACAAAGGCAGTTTGTAATCACATTTCGGATCATTACCCGGTTCAACTCCTGGAATAACCTGGCCTCCCGGACAATACTGATTGCAGGCATTCCGGATTTTGGTGCTGCCCACGTAGCAGAAGCAGTTGCAGGGATACGGAGGGATAGGTCCGGCTCCGTAAACTTCTCTCAAATGCTGTCTTGCTAATTTTTTTACATTTTTCATAACCGAAATATTTAAGTTAAAAAACTATAACTATTGCCTTTTACAGAGGATCGCAATTCTTAGGAGTCATCATGTTTTTGTGAACACATGCTCCTTTTTTTTCACACCAGTACAGGTTACAGTTACAGGTATAAGGCTCACCTGGAAGTGGTGGTTCTTCCGGGAAATAAGCACCACAGTCTCCTAATCCTCCTCCGTTCAAAGTTCTAAGCTCTTTTCTTGAAAGCTTTTTTAAATTTTTCATGATAATAGTTTGTTTTAATTTTCCTACTCTGTAAGCTTTTCGGATTCCGCTGTATAATCATTTGAATTGATATTAATTCCCCAGTTCAAGCTGATTCTTCACCAGTCTGTAATATTCGCCCTTTAAAGCAACAAGTTCACTGTGGCTGCCTTCTTCCACTACCTGGCCTTTATCCAGCACAATGATCTTGTCAGCATGTTTTACGGTGGATAACCGGTGTGCGATGACAATAGCAGTCTTTCCTTTAAAGAACTGTTCGAGATTTTCCATAATAATCTTCTCATTGTTGGCATCCAATGC
This sequence comes from Chryseobacterium indologenes, assembly GCA_002439165.1. Lineage (GTDB taxonomy): Bacteria > Bacteroidota > Bacteroidia > Flavobacteriales > Weeksellaceae > Chryseobacterium > Chryseobacterium indologenes_E. The sequence goes on along the minus strand of DJTE01000026.1, from coordinate 22,742 downwards.
GGAAGTAGCTTCATCGAAAAAGATATATTCCGGAGATTTATAGACGGCTCTGGCGATGAAAAGTCTTTGTTTCTGCCCGCCGCTTACTCCTACGCCTTCATTTCCGATTTTGGTATTATAACTTAAAGGTAAACCTTCAATGAATTCTTTGATATTGGCAATTTCCACGGCTCGTCTTAATTTCTGTTTGTCGATATGGTCTTCACCTACGGCAATATTGTTGGCGATCGTATCATTGAAAACGTAGCCTTCCTGCATAACTACACCACAGTGATCCCTCCAGAATCTCGGAGATACATTTTTCAGTTTTGTATTCCCTATTTTAATGTCTCCTTCCGAAGGATCATAAAATTTCATCAGCAGTTTTAAAAGGGTTGTTTTACCGCTTCCGCTGGCTCCTACAATAGCCGTGGTTTTCTGATAAGGAATGCTGAGATTCAGGCCTTCAAATACCGGAACATCCGATCCTATATATCTGAATGACATATTGCTGATCTCAATGTCTTTCGGTGGTACTTCAGTTGCATACTGCTCATCCCTGTCTTCTTCATCTTCTTTATCATGAATTTCGCCAAGTCTTTCAAGGGAGATTTTGGCATCCTGGGTTTGTTTGATAAAATCGATAAGCTGAAGCAGCGGACTGTTAAGCTGCCCGATGATATACTGTACGGAAAGCATCATTCCTAAGGTAAGATTACCACTCAGAACAAGCTTGGCCGAAAGAAAGCTCACCAGAATATCTTTCATCTGGTTGATGAAATTTCCTCCCACAGACTGCCATTGTTCCAGAGAGAGTGACTGAATTCTTATTTTAAATAATTTTACCTGAAGAAATTCCCAGTCCCAGCGTTTCTGCTTTTCGGCATTGTGCATTTTAATCTCCTGCATACCGTTGATCAGTTCAATCACTTTGCTTTGCTCCTGAGAAACCTGAGAGAATCTTTTGTAATCCAGTTCTTTCCTCTTTTTGAGGAAAAAGCTGATCCATCCTACATATAACACGGCTCCTACCAGATAAACAAGAAACAGCCTGTAATCATAAAACAGAAGAACGATACTGAAAATAATAAGATTGACCAGAGAGAACAGGGTATTTAAAGATGAACTTGTAAGTAGCTGCTCAATTCTGTGGTGGTCATTGATTCTCTGCATAATATCTCCCGTCATTCTCGTATCGAAGAAACTGATAGGAAGTCTCATCAGTTTAATAAAGAAATCCGAGATAATAGAGATATTGATTCTTGCTGACAAATGCAGTAAGATCCAGCTTCGGATTACTTCAATTCCCATTCTTCCCATAAACAGCATGATCTGTGCAAGAAGAACAACATAAATGAAGTTAAGATCCTGATTCTGTATCCCGACATCTACAATACTCTGGGTAAGGAACGGGAAAATAAGCGAAAGTAAGCTTCCTGCCAAAAGTCCCACAGCAAGCTGGATAACAAGTGATTTATACTTGAAAAGATATTTGGAGAGAAAGGAAAAGCTGGCTTTACTTTCTTCAGCATCAAACTCCGTCTGGAAAAAAGCAGGAGTGGTTTCCAGAATTAGGGCGATTCCTTCTTCCGTATTTTCATTGGCATTTTCTCCGATCCAGAGTTTAATGAATTCTTCCCGTGTATAGGTAATGAGTCCATAACTGGGGTCTGAAATATAAACTTTATTGTTTTTGTCAATTTTATAAACAACTACGAAGTGATTTTTGTTCCAGTGTACAATACAGGGAAAAGGGACTTCTTCTGTAAGGGTATTGAAATCAATCTGAACTCCGAGGGAGCGGAATCCCAGGTTTTCTGCAGCATCACTGAGCCCCAAAAGGCTGCTTCCTTCACGGGTTGTTTCAGAAAGTGTCCGGATCTGCTGAAGTGAAATGCTTTTGCCATAATATTTGCTTACTATTCTAAGGCAGGTAGGCCCGCAGTCTTTGGCATCCGGCTGTTTATAAAAAGGAAATTTCTTCAAAACTTTTTCTCATTGTAAAATGCCGCCGGGAAATGGCGACATTTTTAATTTATCTACTATTTTTAATATTGGGATTTAAGGCTTATTACAGAATACATACCTTATTGCATACCCTCGTACAGATTTCATCTATGGGACAGCCGCCAATGGGATAGCATACGGATACAGCCTGAATACGTGCACACTCCTGGGTAATGCCCCCTTTAAGTGTTCTGAGGTTTTCTCTTGAAAGCTTTTTTAAATTCTTCATAGTAGTCTTTGTTTTGGTTGTTGTTATTCCGGTCTTGATTTAAAATTGCGGATCAAGGCAGAATGATGGTTTACACTTATTGCCGGTCATACACATTGGGGTGCAGCCTACAAGACAAATTACCTCATAACGCTGAGAGCAATACCATCCTCCCATGCCGTCACTTATAGGAGCGCTGTCTCCACCAACGATTGTTTTCATGTTTGTACGTGAAACTTTTTTCAAATTTTTCATAGTAATTAGTTTTAGTTTGTTTTTCTTACTCTATTAAAGCTTTTCAGAATCCGCTTTTTATTTTTTCCTAAGATAGTGAATTTTTATATTCAATAATGTTTTTTCTTTTGGAAAATCTTATTGAAAGTCTTCATCTTCCATTAATTCATCAACGAAATACCATATATCTTCACGATCATATTTATCAGGGAACTGATAGCCGTTCAGAATAAATATAGGGGTAAAGTTAAGCCCCGCATTACTGTTATCAGAAGACATTGCCGTAAATGGCGAAAGATCTTCCGCGGTAGCAGAACCCGCTCTTGCCACAGCTTTGCTTTCGTCTTTTGTTTCAAACCATTCTTCTACTGCGTGCAGGAATTCCTTCTGTGGTTTGTTGTGGTATAGATAGCTGAACGCGGAAAGAAGCTGGGTATACTTTTCAGGAGCTCTGTCCGGGAAATAATTGAAACGGATTTGTACGGAAATATCTTCCGGATATTTTTCCAGGAGCTCCTCCATGATCTTATGGGCATCTTTACAGAAACCGCAGTAAGGATTGGAAACGATAGCGATGCGGAGTCTGGCTTCTTTACTTCCAAGAGAGAATGTATGCGTATCCTGGAACGTTATTTTTTCATTTTCTAAAAGCTGGCTTTTGAAAAGCTCATAGTTTCTTTTAAATCTGAGATTTTTGGCATTGGACTTCTGAAGATTTTCTTTTTGGGTAAGTAGATTGCTGGAATACAGAACGGCTGAGAAAATAAGCAACCATAAAACAGCCGTCAGTAAGAGCATTCCTATACTGAAAGCTGTATTCTGAAAAAACAGAATGCTGATGACCAGCTGCCCGGCAAGAATTGAAATGATCAACAGACAGACCCTGCAGAATGTTTTTTCTACAAAAGCCTGAATATACAGAGAATAAGCAATGGCAATTACAGAAACAAAGGTGAATCCTTTAATAAGATAGGCAGAAGCAGGCTGGAACAGTCCCATGATGGCAATTCCGGTAAAATAGATCAGGGAAAAGTCTGAAAACTTTAGCCCCAGAATACTTGTTTTATCCTGTTTAATGATTTTATCACATGAATTGGCAGCCTGGCTGGCCGTAGTATCACCACATATACTTCCGATAACAGTAGACGTGTTTCCGAATTTCTGATTGAAAATTTCCAGTGAGATATAAACACCTGCAAGAGACAGCAGATTGAAAATAGCTTCATAGATACTCAGACTCAGAAAAGAATAAATAAGAATAACTGCAAAAATTGCATATAAAACAGGCTTGAAATTGAAAGCCAGTTTGTTTTCTGCATTTTCCGTTTTTTCAAACAGCAATACAAAATCCGTAGATTTCTGATGGAGTTCTTCCTTGTTAAGTGTTTTGGCTTTTTCCGAATAAACCGAATAGCTGTTTCCTGATTTCTTTACCAGAGAGAAAGAATTGTCTACAATGGCAATAAATTCTTCCGGAAGTTCATCCCAATATTCCTTATCCAGTTCATAGGCATCATTTTTTACACCCATAAAATTCAGCGTATCACTAAATGCAAGAGCCGAGGGATAATTCGGATGTGAATTGAACTGGAATGTGAATTCCTGTTTGTCTAATTTCAGGTAGTTTATTAGTTTATCAAAAATCATATTAATATTTTTAACTAAAATACGCAGAGATTTCAAATAAACAAATTTTTTTTCTTTTCAGAGTGATATATTGCTTTCGCATAACTTTATTGTATTGTAAATCTGCATTTTTAAAGATTTTACAGACTCTTTTTCGGGATGTTTTTATGGTTGGCAGGCTATTGTTCAGCATATTTTTTAGTGTTCTGCAATGCTCCAGGTCATCGGTTCTGTCTGCTAAAAATCCTTGAGTCGTGAAAAAAAATATTCTGTTCCGGGGAATCTTTTATGTTTTTCCGTTTTTACAAAAGCGGAAGGTATTCCGGGGTTCCGGTTCTTTATATATTAAAATGATCGTTTGGAATAACACTGAAAAACGAAGTGCTGTTTTTCTCCTGTTTCTTACAATAACTCTAATTTTTTTATTTCTTAAAAATGAGAAAAATATGCAATATTATATCTTTGGTTAATTATTGATTTTTATATTTTTTCCGTATTTTTAATTGCTTTTTTAATGAAATTTGATTGGATAAAATGTTATTTTAACATAATATTTATTTCGGGGAGTGAACTCAAAAAAACTTAAAAAATCATAAAGTTTTCATAAAGTTTAAAAAAAGGAGGGAAATGTTTTTGTATTTATGAAATATATTGTACTTTTACATCGCCTTGAATGAGGGAACAAGTCAAGGTAATAAATTTTTTTTCATCATTTGTGTTTTTAGAATCGTATCGCCTGATACGATTCTTTTTTTATGCTATGCCTATTAAAAAAATTAAGGTTATAATGAGATGAACGGATAAGCTCCGGAACTTAAAGTATCCGAATACTGCTTAGGAATGTTAGTCCTGTTTCTCATAGTTCAAAAGAAGGTCTATAAAGTAGGAATAAGTCACAGAACCCTCCTGTTGGTTGCTTTTCAGAAAAAGGTTATTGGTAAATCCGAAAAAATCATCCAGCCAGCCCTGGTGTCTGAAAATAAAAGCTCTTTCATAGGCTCTGTCTCTTTTCATGGCGGGAGAGTAATTATTAAGAACCGTTTTTACAAATTCAGGATCCTTCTCAGCAATAAATCTTAAAAGGCTTTTAAGGGTAAAATATTCCGTGCTGTATCTCAGATCAGTGTTGTCTGAATGAACACCTGTCAGGTAACCTATAAAATTGGCTTCCTGCTCCCGTGCAAAACCGAGCTGATGAGAGCTTTCGTGTGCTGACGTAAACGGTATGAAGGTGTGAGGAAGTTCTCCGTTGTACTGGGCTTCTGCGGTAAAAGGATTATAATATCCCAGAATTCCGGTAAAGTTCATGATCTTTTTAAAAAGGCTCGGTTTAAAAGCATGGATCCCCGTAGCTTTTTTGTCTGAAATAAATTTCGGAAGCCGTTGCTGCTGTTTAAGAATTTCATTCTGTACCGATTTCAGATCAGTTATGACGAAGATACCGTTCTGATCTTCATGAACCAGTGTCCGGGTCGCTTTACATTTTTCAAGGTATCGGAGTGCTAATGCCTTTGCTTTGTCAGTATCAGGTTCTTTCTGAGAAGCCAGCTTCTTGATGACCGGAGTCTGAAAATACAGCATTCCCCAGAAGATCTGGTAGGTAAAATAAAAAATATTGATTCCCGTCAGGATTTTAAGAAATGCATTATTCCGGCTTTCCTTTTTGAAACATCTGATAACACAATACAAAAGCAAAGCCCCAAGAATAATATAGATTACATCTCCTAAAGAAAAAGGAATCCAGCTGAAAAGCCCCTGATGCATCCCTTTCTGAATTTCAAAGAAATGTTCAAAAAAAGAGATCATTATCTTCGATTTCGAAAATCCATAGAACAAAAGAAATTGGGCAAGTAATACACCTGCCCAAAATCGTTTTTTATGGATAATTTTTTTACTGTTAATGACCACTGCCTTTAGAGATTTTATCAAGATCAATACCCTGTGCCTTCAGTATTCCTGTTACACGCACTGCATAGAACGCAAGATAAGCAAAACAGATAACACCTACGATATAACTGAAGTGAATATTCGTTAAATCAGCAATATAACCCTGAACCATACTTACAATACCTCCTCCCATGATCATCATGATCAGATAGCCTGATCCCTGATTGGTGTGCTTTCCGAGACCATTGATGGCAAGTGCAAAAATACACGGCCATAGAGTAGAGCAGAACAGTCCTACACTGGTAAATGCATATACGGAGGTCATTCCGGTAGTAAACATTCCTATTAATAATGCAGCAATACCTGCTACGGAAAAGATAAGAAGCATTCTGGCAGGATTTCCTTTACTCATAATATCGCAGATAATCATTACAATAATAACCGCAGCATATACATAGAATGGAGAAAGGTCATGCTTGGCAATAGCATTCACCAATAAGAATACCCCGAATGCAAGATAAGGAGCAAGGAATCTTAATATCTTTTTGAATCCGGCGCTCAGGTCAAAGGCTTCTACCGCCCCGGTCCAACGGCCGATCATTAAGGATGCCCAGTACAGGGAAATATAAGGCGCAACTTCTTTCGTTTCGAAACCTAAACTCTTTTCCATATAAGCGGGAAGGTTACTTGCTGTGGAAACCTCTACACCTACATAAACAAAAATGGCAATCATTCCCATTACCAGCTGAGGATATTGGAAGGCCGATGTTTTGTGATCACCGGGAACAATGTCATCAGTATCCTTTGTATTGGTAGGAGTTACTGCCGGAAGAGAAGAGAACTTCAGCATTACGGCTACCAAAGCAAATGCTGCTCCCAGGATCAGGTAAGGAATCTTTACACTTTCAATACTCGCTTCTGTATTGGCTGCAGAAGCAGAGCCGAAAATAGCGAACGAAACAATCAGGGGACCTATGGTTGTACCCAGATTATTAATTCCCCCGGCCATCGTCAGCCTTTGGGAACCTGTTTCCACCGGTCCTACTTCAATGGCCAGCGGATTGGCTACAATCTGCTGTAATGAGAACCCGAGCCCTACAATGAAAAGTCCTGAAATCATTAACGGGAAAGATCCCATATTGGCCGCAGGATAGAACAGTAAAGTCCCGGCTGCGGAAATAAGAAGGCCTAAAATTAAGCCGTTTTTGTATCCTATTTTATTGATCAGGTCCTGTCTCAGACTCTTTGAAACAGCCATATAAATCAGAGAACCCACGGTGTAAGCCACATAAAAGCAGATCTGTACGAGCATACTTTCGGTTTGGGTCAGCTTAAAGGCTTTTTGGAAGACCGGGATCAGAATGTCATTACTTGCCGCTACAAATCCCCAGAAAAAAAACACAGTAACCAGAGGAATGAATTGTCCCCAATTGGTTTGTTTAGAATAATTTGACATATTTGTTAGAAATTTCGCAAACAAATATAACTATTTCTTTTAAATAGAATGCTCCAGCAGTGTTTTTTTTATCTCTCTGTAAGCTTCTGTTTTTAAGTCTTTTGGAGAATCTGAAGGCTCCATAATTCCATTAAAATATACTTTCACCCGTCCCGGGTATCCTTTTGAGTTGTCGAAAGGAAAAATTTCTTTCAGTCCGATAAATGTATACACGGCAATAGGAGAGTGATGCTTGGACGATAAAGTGAAGGCCCCGTCTTTAAAATCATCCAGAATAACAGAAGTGTCATCCGGAACACCTCCTTCGGGAAATATGGCAATGCTGTTGCCTTCCTCCATTTTTTCGGCACATCTTCTGTAAACATCGGCACGGCTCCTGGCACTGTTCCGGTCTACCATAACACATATTCTTTTGTAAATGGTTCCGAAGATCGGAATTTTTACCAGCTCCTTTTTACCTACGAAACAGATGGGATTGTCCGGAAATAAAATACAGGTAAGCATAATATCCATAATGGAAGTATGATTCGAAATAAAAACATACTGGGTGTTTTTATCCTTCTTCTGGTCCGAAAGTTTAATCAGGTCATACCTTAATCCCATGCCGTAAAACATGCCGAAACACCAGAGCCTTACAAATTTATAAGCATATTTATAATGCTTTTTGCTGAAGGATAAAATATAAACAGGAATTCCCAGAATAACTGTCAGTACAAAAGCCAGCAGAAGAAGCCAGAATCTCCACAGGTAATTTAAAATCTTTGTCACAGTTTAGCCGTTAAAAATTACTTTCTTTTTTACCGAATAATTAAGAATGGAGACCAGCAGGATCGCTGCCACCTTACTGATCATTTCCGGGCTTAAGGTATAAAAAATTAAATTGATATTATCCTTAAATATAAAACTGTAAAATATCTGGAAAAAACCGAGACTTAACAGAGTTGAAACAAATGAAACCGCCATAAAATAAGCAAACTCCCTTTTTTTGGAATGCTTTCCTCTTTCAAAAACAAACCAGATACTCAGAAAATAATTGCTGATGATTCCGCAGCTGGTAGAGAAAATATTACTTAAAGGATAGTGTACACCATGAAAATTAACCTCCCTGGCAAAGATGTGGGGAAGATAGGTACTGAATGCCTTAAAACTTCCGATCTCTACTACGGCGCTCAGCCCTCCGGCAATAATGAAGAACAGAACCTGCTTCTGGCGTATGAGTAACTCTTTCATTCAAAATATATGATCTGCAAATTTAGGACTATATATTAACATATGAGAAATAAAAATTTCCACACTTGAGGATTTCGTTCCCGGAACTGCCAGAACCGGATTCTGCTTCATCGGTGACCGGAGAGTGAGAATCAGAGGGAATGAAAACAATACCTGTGAGCTGGACAGGAGCGGATGAACTTATGAGCAGAAATAATATTTACTGCCCATATTCTGCTGAATTTAATACAATAAATAACAGATGTGCGATCAGGGATTAGACATTTGATAATTATATGTTAAACACTGAAAAAAGTTGTTAAAAAATTTTTTTGAATCAAAATTATTTCTAAATTTATTCCTCTGAATGATGTAATTATAACCTGATAATAAATTCATTTTCAACTTCTTGTGTTGATGGTTTTTTCTATCTTGTAATGCGTGATTGAAAGCATACTTCCCCATTTTTTATGACCCTCAATTAATAATAATATTTGTATGAAACGTCAAAACAAATACAGAAAATTCCAGCTTCAGCAAAAAAATATTGAAGCTCTTGAAAGAGAAAATTCCCGCTTCAAACGAGTGTATTCCGAATATGAAAATATGGCAGATGAACTCTGGAATCTTGAAAACTCTACCGGAGAACCTGTGCCTGATGATTTTATCAATGCCATGGTTCTTCAGACCTCTTATCTGGAAGATGAAATTGAAGACTGGCTGATCCGGTTTAACAACGAAAAAACTGATATAAAACATTAGTGATTTTAAACAGCTTCCAGTGTGTTTTTAAACGCTAATTAAAGATAAATTCATATTTTAGCACCCTTAAACTAAAATGTAAAATATGGTTGCTATCGTTGACAGTGGTTCTACTAAGTCGGACTGGGTGATTCTGGATGATTTCAAAAAAGTTTTTCTAAAAACAGAAACAATCGGCTTCAATCCGAACTTTATCAGCAGAGAACTTATTGTTCCCGAAATAGAAAAAAACAGCAACCTTACATTAATCAAAAACTCTGTTACCAAGATCTTCTTCTATGGATCAGGATGTGGTGTGAAAAAGAACTGCGAAACAATAGAAGAAGAGCTTAAAAGAGTCTTTACCAGAGCTGAAATGGTGGTAAAGGAAGATCTTATGGCTGCAGCTTATGCCGCGTACAGCGGAAAGCCGGCTGTGGTATGTATTCTGGGGACAGGATCAAACTCATGTTATTTTGATGGTGAAAACCTGAAGATAGAACTGCCTTCCCTCGGTTTCCTTATAGGAGATGAAGGAAGCGGAAGCGCAATCGGAAAACAGCTGGTGCGCAGATACTTCATGAAAAAACTTCCCGCAGATCTTCATTCCGAATTTGAACAGACCTATCAGCTTACAGTAGAAGAGGCTCTGAAAAAGATGTATCACAGCCCCAGGCCTAATGCCTATCTGGCAGACTTCAACAAATTTGTGATTGAACGAAAAGATCATCCTTATCTTAAGGAAATGGTTTTCGAAGAAATGAAGAATTTTTTCGAATACCAGGTTATTCCTTATGCCGAAGCAAAAGATGCCGAGATCAATTTTATCGGTTCCATTGCCTATTATTACGAAAATATTCTACGTTCTGTTGCGGCAGAACTTCATTTAAATGTGGGCCATGTCGTACAGAAACCTATTGAAAGTTTAGTAGACTACCATATTAAATATATACTTTAATAAAAAACAAAATTCTATGTCAAGTAAAACCCATCGCGACGAAAAGAACTTTAATCAGGCCGCGTTAGATTATCATAAAACAGAACCTAAAGGAAAGATTGAAGTAATTCCTTCAAAGCCGCATTCCTCCCAGAGAGATCTTTCCCTGGCTTATTCACCGGGAGTGGCTGTTCCATGTATGGAGATCCACGATAAACCGGAAACTGTTTACGATTATACAGGAAAAGGAAACCTTGTTGCCGTAATTTCAAACGGAACTGCTGTTCTCGGATTGGGGGATATCGGGGCAGAAGCCTCAAAGCCGGTCATGGAAGGGAAAGGACTTCTTTTCAAGATCTTTGCAGACATTAATGTATTTGATATTGAGATCAATGAAAAAGATCCGGATAAATTCATTCAGATAGTAAAAGGAATTGCTCCTACGTTCGGAGGAATTAATCTTGAAGATATTAAAGCTCCTGAAGCATTCTATATCGAACAGAGACTCAAAGAAGAGCTGGATATTCCTTTGATGCACGATGATCAGCACGGAACAGCAATTATTTCTGCTGCCGCATTAATTAATTCACTTCAGATTGCCAATAAAGATATTGCCGAAGTAAAGATGGTCGTAAACGGAGCAGGAGCTGCCGCTATTGCCTGTACTAAACTTTACATTGCGCTGGGACTGAAAAAAGAAAACGTCCTGATGTGCGACAGCAAAGGAGTAATCAATCATAAAAGAGAAAACCTTACCCCTGAAAAATTAGACTTCATCGCTCATACCGATATTGAAACCCTGGAAGATGCTGTAAAAGGATCGGATATTTTCATCGGTTTATCCAAGGGAAATGTAATGACTCCGGAAATGCTGAAGAGCATGAACGAAAATCCTATTGTTTTTGCTTTGGCCAACCCGGATCCTGAGATCGCTTATGACCTGGCTGTGGAAACCCGTAAGGATGTAATCATGGCAACAGGAAGAAGCGACTATCCTAACCAGGTAAATAATGTACTGGGATTCCCTTATATTTTCCGTGGAGCATTGGATGTGCAGGCAAAAGGAATCAACGAAGAAATGAAGCTGGCGGCTGTACATGCTATTGCAGATCTGGCAAAAGAACCCGTTCCTGAGGCTGTAATATTAGCTTATAATGTACAGAATCTGCAGTTTGGAAGAGAATATTTTATTCCTAAGCCCTTTGATAACAGGTTGATTACCAAAGTTTCAAGTGCCGTGGCGAAAGCGGCGATCGAAAGCGGAGTTGCCGGGAAAATAATCACGGATTTCGAAGAATATGAAAACCAGCTGCTGGACAGAATGGGACGTGACGAGAAGCTGGTAAGAATGATGCAGAGCCGTGCAAGATCCAATCCGAAAAGAATTACACTGGGAAATGCTGAAGAATACAACGTTCTGAAAGCAGCCCAGATCCTTTACGAAGAAGGAATTGCCTTCCCGAGCCTGTTGGGGGATAAAAAATATATCCAGGAGCAGATGGTACGTTACGGAATCAATCTCGATGTGCCGATCATTGATCCAAGTGATGACGATCAGAAGGAAAACAGAAAAAAATACAGAGAAACACTTTGGAAACTTCGCCAGAGAAAAGGAATGAACGAGTACAAGGCAAAAAGATACGTACGTCAGAGAGACTATTTCGGACCTCTGATGCTGAGACACGGAGATACGGACGGACTTATTGTAGGGTTCTCTAAAAACTATACCTCAGTGCTTCGTCCTGTTTTAGAAGTAATTGAAAAAGACAAAGGAGTAGATAAAGTAGCCGCAATGATGATGATCCTGTCTGAAAAGAAACCTATTTTCTTCGCAGATACTTCCATTAACCAGAATCCTACTGCTGAAGATCTGGTGAATATTGCTAAAATGGCAGAAATTACCGTGAAATCTTTTGCTATTGAGCCTAGAATTGCAATGCTTGGTTTCGAAAACTTTGCAGCCATCTCGGATACTTCTAAAAAAGTTGCCAAAGCAGTAAGCATTCTGCATGAAAAATATCCTAAAATGATCGTAGACGGTGAAATTCAGCCTGATTTCGCTATGAATGCAGATCATTTGAGCGATTATCCGTTCTCAAAATTAGAAACAACTCCGGCCAATACATTCATTTTCCCGAACCTTGAAAGTGCGAACCTGTCTTACAAGATCATCAGAGGAATGAAAGTGGCACAGGTGATCGGCCCAATCCTGATGGGATTAAAACAACCGGTACATGTGCTGCAGATGCGTTCCAGTGTAGATGAAATCGTAAATCTGGCAACGATTGCGGTACTGGATGCCCAAAGAAGAGAAAACAAAAAATAACAGAGATACGTCTTTAGAATATAAAAAGCAGTACAGCCAATCCGGTGTGCTGCTTTTTTATTGCTGAAAGAAAGTGGGCAGATAAAGTTAAGATTAAAAAGCTGTTAGTTGATTTTGAATTACAATAATACAGTTAAATTATCTTTGAAAAAGAACAACAGACTTAATCAAAGATGCAATTGCTAGGTTTTGAATAAAATCAATATATGTTTATTTTTATTTAATATTTTTTATATAAAATATGTTTATTTAATGAAAAAAATAAATACATTTACATGAACTAAAAAAAATACCATGAAAAACATCAAAAAACTTTCAAGAGAAAATTTAAAACAGATCGGTGGCGGAGGAGTAAGAGATAAACCTCTTCAGTCTCCGGATGGAGCTTATTACTGTCTTCCGTCTCAGGGGCAGTTATGTCTGGAAGGCTGTACACCAACCTGCGTAAACGGAGCATGTTACAGAAGTATGTGCCTTGACATATACTAAATCTTTAATCAGTTTAAGTATTTTATTTATAGTATAAAGACCTGTCCGTTCGGATGGGTTTTTTTGTCTTTACGTGAATTCATTGAACAGAGAGTCAAAATTTAAGTTAAAACTCATTCGTACTGGAAATAAAAACATTAATTAGTTTAAATTGCTATATTTGGGAGTTTTAAAAATTAATAATGATATTTTCTTTACAAGGCAGCGTTCAAGAACTTACGCCTACCTACGCAGTGATCAATGTACAGGGAGTTGGTTACTATGTCGGTATCAGTTTAATGACCTCCCAGGCTCTGGCCCTGAATCAGCCGGCTTTCTTATTTACCCAGCAGATCATCCGGGAAGATGCACATCTTCTCTTTGGTTTTAACACACGTTCAGAAAAAGAGATGTTCAACCTGTTAATAAGCGTTAACGGAGTAGGAGCTGTTTCAGCACTTATCCTGCTTTCTACTTTAAGTCTGGGAGAGATTGCCTCTGCCATCCTTTCCCGCAACAGTGCACTGATCCAGAAAGCAAAAGGGATTGGTGCCAAAACAGCAGAGAGAATCATTGTGGATCTTAAAGATAAAGTCCAGAAATTCAGCCTTCCGGAAGAAAACATTTCTGCTCCTGCAGATAATAAAATCAAGGAAGAATCGTTATCTGCATTAGAAGTTTTAGGGATTCCTAAGCGGATGAGTGAAAAAATTGCAGACAGAATCCTGAAGCAGAATCCGGAGGTTTCTGTGGAAGAACTGGTAAAACAAATTTTAAAAAACATTTAACATTTGGTGACTAATAACAAGCATCTTAAGATATTTTTGTTCCTGTCGTTCCTGTGCATGTCAGTAAGTGGCTTTGCGCAGCAGGTACGGGATACAGCAATTATAAAAAAGGAGTATCAGCTGGCTGATCCTACAAGGTATGAAGCCTATTACGATATAAAAACAGGGATGTATTTCATATATCCGAAAATCGGAAATATAATCACCGGTCCTCCCACAGCCATGTCCCCGGAAGAGTATAAAGAATTTATGATGGCAACCCAGACTAGGGCTTATTACAAGGAGAAATCGGATAAATACAACCTGCTTTTCCGCAAAGACAGGACTGATGCCCGAAGAAAAGGGCTCATTCCATCCCTGCTGATTAATAATAAGCTCTTTGAAACTATTTTCGGAAGCAATAAGATTGAAATCATTCCTTCAGGATATGCTTCTCTGGATTTTGCAGGACTCTACCAGAAAATAGACAACCCTTTGATTTTACCGCAGAACAGGACAAGTTTTACCTTTGATATTGATCAGAGAATACAGCTCGGATTATTGGGAAAAGTTGGAGAAAATCTTCAGCTGAAGGCCAATTACGATACCCAGAGCGGTTTTGCATTCGAGAACAGAATGAATCTTGTCTGGCAGGCAAAAGGAAACTGGAAAGATTTGCAGACCAAAGGCCTGGGAGATGTTGACAAGCCAAGTGCGGGAGGGGAAGATAAGATCATCAAAAGAGTAGAATTCGGTAACGTAAACATGCCGCTTTCAACAAGTCTTATCAGAGGATCCCAGTCTCTTTTCGGGATGAAAACTGAGTTCCAGCTTGGGAAAACCTATGGAACACTTGTGCTTTCCCAACAGCAGGGAGAAGCCAGAAATATTGTTGTACAGGGTGGTGGTGTCATGAATAACTTTAAAGTCAATGCCATTGATTATGAAGACAACCAGCACTTTTTCCTCGGACACTATTTCTTAAACCGTTACGATGATGCCCTGATGAACTATCCGCAGATCAATTCCACGGTGAATATTACCAGACTTGAGGTCTGGGTACTTGACCAGGGGAACAGCAATCTGGCATATCAGAAAAGTATCATTGGGATCAGGGATCTTGGAGATGGACCAGGCTTACCGGACAATTCTCAAAACGGATTGTATACAAACATTAACACAGCCATCGGAACTCCAAGAGATCCCGGGAAAAATTATGCTCCCACCTTTCAGGGACAGGTTTTTCCGGGAAGTACAGAAGCTTACGACAATGGCGAACATTTTATCTTCAATACCAAAGCGAGAAGACTTAATTCCAACGAATATACACTGCAGCCTCAGCTGGGATACATTTCATTAAATCAGAAACTAAACGACAACCAGCTTTTAGCGGTTTCCTATTCCTATACAGACGGTTCTAATAAAGTATATAAAGTAGGGGAATTTTCAGAAGAAAGTCCCGTTCTGGTAACTAAAGTACTGAGAGTAAATAACAGGGTGAATGTAAATTCTCCAATGTGGGACCTGATGATGAAGAATATTTATTCACTTGATGCAGGACAGGTGGCACAGGATGGATTTATTCTTAACGTTTTATACAGAGATCCAAAAACAGGAGGTAAAGTAAATTACCTTCCGGGAACACCGGTAGCAGACAAAAACTTGTTAAAGTTGCTAAACTGGGATCGCCTCAATATGAATGGTGACCTTCAGAACAGCGGCGGAGTTTTGGGAGACGGTATTTTTGACTTTGTCAGCGGAATTACCATCAGACCTGAAAACGGAAGAATTATCTTTACCAAAGTACAGCCTTTCGGAAGTTTTATGCAGAGCCAGGTCGGGAATGATCCGCAATTTGTTTTCACAGACCTGTATAAGCAACAGAAACAGACTGCCACTGCAAGTAATCTTGCACAGCGTTATACTATGGAAGGTCGTTATAAAGGAACCCAGGGGCAGGGAATCTCTCTTGGAGCAGTAAATGTTCCACAGGGATCTGTAAAAGTTTCTGCCAACGGAGTACAGCTTACAGAAGGGGTAGATTACACCGTAGACTATATGCTCGGTACCGTAACCATCATTAATGAAAATGTGAAACAGTCCGGGCAGGCAATCAATATTTCATTAGAAAACCAGCTTACCTTTAATACCCAGAGAAAAAGATTTTTGGGATTAAATTTAGAAAGAAGATTCAGTGAGAATTTCATCCTGGGCGGAACGATTGTCAATTATTCGGAATCTCCGCTTACCCAGAAGGTCAACTACGGGCAGGAGGCTGTTAATAATACAATGGCAGGTATCAATATGATGTATAACAATCAGGTACCTTTCCTTACAAGATTAACGGATAAGATCCCATTGGTAAATACCGAAGCCCCATCCAATCTTAACTTCAAAATGGAAGCCGCCTATTTGCTTCCGGGATTAAATAAAGGAACGAACGACCAGTCGTATATCGACGATTTTGAACAGACTACCTCCAAAATATCTTTAAAAGAACCCGGAGCATGGAGCCTTGCCTCTAAGCCGGAGAAAAATTTACTGCCTCCTTTTAACGGGGTTCCGGCCAGTGATGATATATCTGCCGGGTACGGCAGAGGACTCTTATCCTGGTATAATATCGATCCGAGGTTCTGGGGAGTAGGAGGAAGGGCTCCGGCGGGGATCACGGCACAGTCCATGTCCAACCACGCATCCAGAAGGGTTCAGTATTCTGAAATTTATAATAACAGGGATTTTGTGGCCGGAGAGCAGACCTTCACCAATACCCTGGATATTTCTTACTTCCCGCAGGAAAAAGGTCCGTATAACGTGAACCCTAATGCAGAAGCTCCGGCCAGCAGATGGGCAGGGATTATGAGACCGATCAGTGTGCCGAACTTTATCACCTCCAATATAGAATATGTGGAATTCTGGATGATGGATCCATATGCCGATGGAAATACCTTAGGATCATCTCCAGCCAATCCGCCAAGGCTTTTACTTCACTTAGGAAACGTTTCCGAAGATATTCTGAAAGATGGAAAAATGCAGTATGAGAACGGTCTTCCGACAGCGGGGGCTCCTTCTACAACCACTACATCCAATTGGGGAATTCAGCCTAAACAGCCACCTATCCTTTATGCATTCTCCAGCGAAGGAGACGACAGGAGAGCACAGGATCTCGGGTATGACGGTTTAAGCTCAGAACAGGAATCTTCAAAATTCGGAAATACTTTCATAAACCCGGTAACCAATCTGGTAGATCCTGCGGTAGATGACTTTGTATTCTATATGTCTGAAAAATTCACAGGAAGCCAGGCTGCCTCTGTTGTTCAGCGATATAAATACTTCAGAAATCCGGAAGGAAACTCTCAGGCCAATTCACTGGAAGTAGCTTCACAGACACCGGATGCAGAAGACATCAACAAAGATTATAATCTGGACCAGACCGAAAGCTATAATGAGTATGTTGTAAAACTTGATCAGGCCAGTCTTGCATTGGGAGAAAACAATATCGTAGACGTTAAAACAGTAAAAGCTACCTTCCAGAACGGGCAATCTTCAGATGTAAAATGGTACCTTTTCAGAATCCCGGTTTCTAAATATGCTGAAACAAATGCTGAAGGTGCAAAAGATCCATCAGTGCTTAACAATGTAAGATTCGCCAGATTAATGCTGGCCGGATTTGAACAGACCTCTACTTTAAGATTTGGTACAATGGATCTGGTAAGATCAGACTGGAGAAAGTATCCTAGAAATATTGCAAAATTTGTAGATGAAACCAGTACTAGCCCTGTTCCTGTACCTGATCCTGGAACGAATGAAGGCAGTATGGATGTTAACACAAACAGCTTTGATGTAGGAAGTGTAAATATTGAGGAAAATGCATTAAACCAACCCCCTTATGTATTACCTCCTGGAATCGACAGACAGGTATTAAGCGGAAATGCAGGAGCTCAGCGACAAAATGAAGCATCTTTATATCTGAAAACAGATCAGCTTGCAAGTAATGAAGCCAGAGGGGTTTTCAAAAATACATCCCTGGATATGAGAAGATACAAGAAACTGAAACTTTTTGTACACGCTCATGATCCTTCCCCTAATGGAGGAAGTAATAACGGACAGATAGATCCCAAAACCAGATTCTTTATCCGTTTTGGTAGTGATGCTACGGATAACTACTATGAATATGAAGCAGCATTGAAATTAACGGATAAGACGGCAACTGCACCTATGGATATCTGGCCGTTTGAAAATGATGTAGATTTTGAAATACAAAATTTTGTTGATGCTAAAATTCGGAGAGATAAAAGTTCGCCAAATAATATTATTGACAGAATATTGGATCCTTCATTTGGTGATGAGTTTAAGAAAATTTATATCAAAGGGCGTCCGAGTTTAGGAAATATTACCACCATAATGATAGGGATAAGAAATGCAGGAGATAGAGGAGGTACTGCAATTACGAGAGTTCTGTGGGTTAACGAGATCCGTCTTTCTGAAATTGAAAATGATGGCGGATATGCAGGAAATGCCAGCTTAAACTTTAATCTTGGAGACTTTGCAACGGTGAATACCAGTGCCTCTTATACTTCGGTAGGATTCGGAAACATCGATTCTAAACCGGCGGAGAGAACCCAGTCTACCCAATCGGCTTTCAGTATCAATACGGCAATTAATGTAGATAAGTTCCTTCCGGAGAAGAGCGGAATGAAGATTCCTTTAAACTACTCCTATTCACAAACTATTGAAGATCCTAAGTATAACCCTCTGGATACCGATGTAGCGTTTAATAAGGCAGCCAATAAAGAGCAGCTGAAAAAAGTAGCGAGAACCTATACGCAGCAGAGAAGTATCGGAGTGGTGAATATGCATAAAGAAAGAATGAACCCGAATAAGAAACCGAAATTCTATGATATTGAAAACGTTTCTGTAACTGCCGTATATAACGATGATTATTTCAGGGATATTTACACTTCCAGAAATTACAGACAGTATCTGAGAGGATATGTTGATTATAATTATACCTTCAAACCGTGGGTGATCAAACCTTTCAATAAGATGATCAGCGACACGGCAAAATCAACCAAATACCTGAGATGGGCTAAAGAATTTAACTTCAATCCAATACCTACAAGATTGTCTTTCAGAACGGAAATTGACAGAAATTATAACGAACTGGAGTTCAGAAATGTTGAAGCAATCTTAAGCGGTAATACAGGAAGCAGCTTCGATGCGATCAAAAACAGGAACTTCTATTTTGGATGGCAGTACGGATTAGGATTCAACTTCACAAAATCGTTGAAACTGGAAATCAATTCCGCTACAAGAACTCTTAACGATCATATTGATGTGAATACGATGGATGATAAATCCATCTTTGGAAATGTATTCAGAGCAGGAAGACCGGTATTGTACAACCACAGGGTACAGCTGAACTATAAACTTCCGTTCCAGTATCTTCCGTATCTTGATTTCATCAATGCGGAACTGGGGTATGGGTTTACCTATAACTGGAATGCAAGGTCTACTGCACTTCTTGCCAGTCCTGAAGGAAGTCTTGGATCGGTAGGGCAGAATACCAATGTAATCCAGGCGACGGCAACTGCGGATATTCCGAAATTCTTCAGCCAGTTCAAGTATTTTAAAAATATCAATACAAAACTTCAGAAACGTAAGCAGGAGATCGACTCCCTGAATAACGTGTATACCCAGCAGTGGGAGAAAAAGAGGTTCAGGTATAAAAGCTATAAGTTCAAGAATAAGCTGACCCCTCTTCAGAGTGCAGCATTCTTCCTGACCTCTTTCAAACAGCTGGATATTAATTATTCCGAAAATAACGGAACAGTACTTCCCGGCTTACTTTCTGCTCCGAACTGGTACGGTTACGGGCAAACGCTTGGAGGTCCAAGTATTGGATTCCTATTGGGATCTCAGGCTGATATCAGAAGAACAGTTCTTGAGAATGGCTGGGTAAGTGATTCTCCTTACATGACGGATCCTTATATAAGAATGTCAACCCGGGAACTGAGAGCCAATTTACAGATTGTACCGATCAATGATTTCAGAATAGATCTGAGTGCATTGCATAATTATAACAGAAATTTCTCCCAGTCAGGATTCAATAACAGGAATAATCTGGCAACAAGAAATCATGATTATGTATTTGCCAATGATCTGGTGACTTATTCTAATTCCGTAGTGCTTCTTAAAACCTCATTCAAGCAGAGTGAAGCTATTTATCAGGCGATCAGGGAAAATGCAAGAGAACTTTCTCAGCAGCTGGGTGGTCCTGATGCCGTATTAACAGATGGCTTTGCGGAAGGATACAGTATCGCCAATGCTTATGTGCTGATACCGGCATTCAGAGCGGCTGTTGAAGGAAAATCTGTAAAACAGATAGGAAATGCCAAAAAAACAGGACTTCCTATTCCAAACTGGAGACTGACCTATTCAGGGTTGAGAAATATTCCGATCATTAACGGGCAGTTTTCCAAGTTTGATATACAGCACGGCTATACGGCAACCTATACTGCGGCAGGAGTTCAGTCGAGTATTGATTATTTTAACAGCCTGACTGCAAGACTTACCGATCCGAATGCAGTATTTGATGTGAACCGTGATTATATCAATCCGTTTACATTCTCACAGGTGGGTTATGTAGAATCATTCTCTCCGCTTATCGGAATAGATGTTACCATGAGAAATAATATGCAGTTTGGTATCCAGTATAACAAAAACAGAATGTTATCGCTGGGGCTGGTAAACCATACCCTTACTGAAGACTCCAATACGGAATATGTCGTAAGACTTGGCTATATTGTGAAAAACTTCAGATTAGGAATGGCCAATACCAGAGGAAGCAGAGGAAAAGGTGCTGACCTTAATATCAGGGGTGATATCTCGTTAAGGGACAGTAAAACCTCCATTATGAATATCCTGCTGAACGACTCACAGGTAACAGGAGGGCAAAAACTCATGAATATCAAGCTTTCCGCAGACTATAATGTTTCTGAAAACCTGAACCTGAGAGTCTTCTACGAACAGATGACCTCAAAGTATAAGATCTCAACAGCGTTCCCGCTGTCTACCATAAGAGCCGGACTCTCCGCAACGTTTACGTTTGGCGATTCAGGCGGTTTTTAGAAAGAAAATCAATTAAGCTCAGATGTCCTTCAATTTTGAAGGACATTTTTTATACCGGATATTTGAAGCTAGTATAATTTTGAATACATTTGTACAAAATAAAAATTAAAAAATGAACACACCATCAGAATTAAAGTACACTAAAGATCACGAATGGATCAGGATTGAAGGAAATGTTGCTACGATTGGTATTACAGATTTTGCACAGGGAGAGCTTGGCGATATCGTGTATGTAGATGTAGATACAGTAGATGACGATCTTGAAGGAGGAGCAGTTTTCGGAAGTGTAGAAGCGGTAAAAACGGTTTCAGATCTATTCTTACCTATTGCAGGAAAAGTGATTGAGTTCAATTCAGACCTTGAAGATCAGCCTGAACTGTTGAATTCTGATCCTTATGGAAACGGATGGATCATCAAATTGGAAATTGCTGATGGAGCAGATCAGTCTGAATTGCTTTCTGCAGAAGAATACCAGGCTGTCATTGGATAAAATTTCGAAAATATTTAGTAAGATATTGCCCATTTATTGGGCATTTCTTACTTATATGCTTCTCAAACCCGGACAGGAGAACCAGGAATACTGGTTCATGTTCAATGGTATTGATAAAGTTCTGCACCTGAGTATATTTGGAGCGCTGGGCTTTTGTTTCATAGCCACCTTTCCCCGTATAAAATTTTCCTACTACATTCAGATCATGCTGATCTATGCCTTTATTACCGAGATCCTTCAGGAAGAAATGGGGTTGGGCAGATCTATGGAAACCCTCGATATCGTAGCCGATACCATAGGCTGTCTTTTGGGGTACTATATATATAAAGCATTACTCAGGCGGTTTTTCTGAAGACTTTGATCCCTGATTGCTCCGTTTCTGAATAATTGAGTTCATCAGGAGCTTTTTCCCGCTCTCCGCTCTTACTCCTCACGCCATGCTTTGCCCCTTCATTCCTTTTGCTTTTCCGGTTCCGGCTGCGGGGTAACCGCTGCGATCGGGGCTAGGGTAGGGTATATTATATCATAATCAGTCTGCCTGCACCTCTTTTCTCAATTATTTTTCAATAGCAGCTATGCCTATCCTCCAGCCTTCTTATCATAAAGTCGTTTCACACAGACATAAAAATTCTGCTTCATAGCCTATACCTTATATATAATATGAGCACCAAAGAACATTCATAGAATATTATCCTTAATCAATATTGAATATTATCCTCCTTTATTCAATAGAGAACGTGCTTTAACCCATTTAAAAAATATTCCTCCCTTTATCCGGCCTCCGTACCCCCCCCCGCATTAAAAATCTTCCGCATAGACTGATTCCGAAAAACACCCCCTTGTCTTACCCTGCTAAAGTTTACGTCTTTGTCTACCCTAAACACACACACTGTTATTGATTTTTGTCTTGCTTTGCGCTTAATAAAAATCCAGCAATAGTTTTCCCGATCCCGCCATCCATTCCTATCTTATTTTCCATCAAACCCCAGGCATATCCTCAGTGTATTTTCATTCCCCGGCCCTTTATCAACCTGTTCATCCCCTGAGCTGATGATCAACCCTTTCATTGTGGATAACTCCGGATATCCTGTAAAGTACATAAAATAAGAGTATTACATACCATAGTTATCCACAATGTATCATTAGTGTAAATTTTATGTTAACTCAGTTTGTTTTGCGTTATAATAAGGTGTTATATTTGCCCCACTGAAAATGAGAGTTGATCAGTAAGCGCAGAAGACATTTAATAATAAACTATAATTAAGCAAAGACAGTTCTT
>DJTE01000037.1 GCA_002439165.1 Chryseobacterium indologenes | reverse complement strand
ATTATCAGTACAAGTACAATGGCAAGGAACTGCAAGAGACGGGAATGTACGACTACGGTGCGAGATTCTATATGCCGGATTTAGGACGATGGGGAGTACACGATCCTTTAAGTGAATTGCAATTTGCTTACAGTCCATATTCATATGTTTATGGAAACCCTATAAGGTTTAACGACCCAACTGGAATGATTGGAGAGGAAGATCCACCAAAGAAGGGTTCTACTCCTGATAATCCTATTGATATTGGTGAAATTAAGCTGACAAAAAATGTAAGTGATTCTAAGCTTTCATTTATGGGAATCCAAAGCTTAAGTGCTTATCATGGTTCTCAGGATAGATTAGCTTTTGGTATCAGAAATAGTAAAGCTGCTCTTGCCACTGAAAAATTTGAAAGAAACCTGGCTTTTACTATGGGGACTTTCCTAATGGGAGGAAGTAATTTAGTCGCTTCAGCAGGGTGGGCTACTCTTGATGCAGTGGTTGATTATCAAGATGAAGAGACTCAAAATGCAGTTGGAACTATTCAGTTAATGGCTATGCTGATTCAAGTGAGTCATGGAAATATTAATGGAATACAAAAATTTGTTAATGTAGATGCTTCTAGAATTAATATTGCAAAAGGAATTACTCGTTTTACACCTCTACGTTTAAGTGGGGAACCAGTGAGTGCTGGATGGAAACATGTATTAGAAGGACATTTTAACAGACCATTAGGCCACAATAGATCAGTTTTTAGTACAACAGAAGAGCAATTAAAAAATATATTACAGAGTAAAACTGTAATTAATTCTCCATTAACACCATTGACTGGGGGGCAATTTCAAAGAACTGTAGATACAGGTCAAATAATAGGTAATGCATCTTTAAAGCAAGGAGGAGCAGCTACCTCTTGGATTAATGTAATTACAGACTATAAGGGAAATTTAATAACAACATATCCAATAGCACCATAATGAGTCATATTATATTAAGAAAATGGGAACAATTAAAACAGAGTATAATCCAGGATAGAGATAATTTGGATGCTTACTCTTTATTGAAATTATTACTAGATTGGACACAAGAAATAAAAGAGATAAAGGATGTTCAAATACAAAATTTATATAAAGATTACTTCAGTTATTATGAAAAGCTAAATATAGAAGAGATCTTTTATACAGATAATGTTGTTTGGTATTCATTAGATGAAATTATTCAATATGATATTATACAAGCCAAAGTTGATTCTCCTCAATGGGCAATTATACATACGAGAGACATTATATTTAATCTTTTGGTGTTTAAATCTGATAAAGATTGTCCTTGTTGCCATGATGATAATCTTCGTGCATTTGTAGAAATTGACTCTGAAAAATTAGTCTTTGAATGTGATATATGTTTATGCGTAGTTGATGAAAATAATAATAAACAGAATATAGGAGAAAAGTTGATTGTTCCGGCATCTGCTTCTTTTATAAGGTCAAAAAACATTAAACCCAGTCCAATTTAATCAATCATACAACTTTGTAAATGAAAACAGAACAAAAGAAATAAATCTTTGGGATAATGTTTAGGTATAGAATAAAAGGGTTGAATTTTTTATATTTGTGATAATGAATAAAAAATCATGATGGAAAAGCTAAAGATTTTACGAAAACAGCGGGGCTATACCCAGGAATATATGTCCAAGATTATCTCCACGGATGTATCCAATTACAGCCGTAAAGAAAGCGGTGATATAAGGATTTATGATGATGAATGGGAGAAGCTGGCCAAAGCTTTAGACGTTCCGGTGGAAGATATCAAAGAAGAAAAACCTTCCAGTATTGTTCAGAATAATGATAATCTGACGTTCAATGATAACTCCGGAAACTATAACTATTATTGCAGTATTCCCAATCATATTTTAGATAACTTGAATGATTATATTACACTGCTGAAAAAGCAGAATGAAGCTTTAGAAGAAGAAAATAAGAAGCTAAAGCCCAATAAAAGAAATTAAACGCTGTCGCCTTACAGCCGGAAGATATTCTAAAATAAAAAAATACTGCCCTGCTGCGCAAAGTCTGTGACTTTGAGCGGATAAAAAAGAAGAGAGGCTGTCCTAAAAGTTTGGGCAGTCTCTAATTTTGTTCGTACCCCTATACAGGATGTATATTCAAATATTAAATTCTCAAAAGATATTGTAATCTTCCCCAAAATCCGAAACGAATATAAATATAGTTTTAAATTTGAAAGGTATAGCACATTAAAAAAGATGTTGCCCTGCAAAAACAAACTAATGAATGATGCGAATAGCTTTTACAGGTTCACATAGAGTTGGGAAAACAACTTTGGCCGAAGAGGTGGCTGAGAGTTTGCCGGAATATGAATTGATCCATGAGCCTTATCTGCAGCTTGAAGAGGATGGATATTTGTTTTCAGAGATTCCGGCATTAGATGATTACACAGAACAATTCAATTTTTCTGTAAGACAACTGCAGAATAATGAGAACAACGTGCTTTTTGACCGTTGTCCATTAGACCTGTTAGCATACATTTATGCGGTAAACAAAAAGAGAAATATATCCGCTCTCTACGAAGAAATGACCGCAGCAATTGCTGAAATTGACCTCCTGGTTTTTGTTCCCATAGAAAAAGATGATAGTATTATCTGTCAGGAATCGGATTTACCCGATCTAAGGCGGCAGGTAAATGATATTTTACAGGGTTGGCTTGGAGATTTCAGCAATGACATTTTAGAAGTAACCGGAACGTTAGAGACGAGGAAAAAGCAGGTATTGGATAAAATAAAAAATAGGGAAAATAGAAAAGGTTCCATAATTTTTTAACTAAGCGGCCTTTGATAAAATATATTATTTATAAAGGTCTTTTTCTATAAAATTATTGAATTTTGCTAAAAATTTTTTCGTGCGGTTTTCTTTATTTCTGATTAAATCCTGCTTCGTCATTGGATTTCCGGTATTTGAATCGAACATTAGCGTTTCAGACATTTCGGAAGAATTGTGTATGAGTTTGATGTTTTTGGCGGGGTCTTTTATATACTCATTCCAGAGTTGGTTAAATTTTTCCTTTGTAATAAAAACCTCTTTCGTTTTTGAATCTATAAGTGACGGGGGGTAATCGAGCCTCTGACTGCCCACTAAGTTAAAAATATGAGTTCTCCCTTCGTCTTCAATCTGTAAAATTAAACCGGGTAAACCACAGAATTTATAAGGCCCGTCCTGTATCTGGATATCATTCGTGAACCAGGCAGTCCAGTTTCTTCCTCCAAAATTGGTAGTTGCTTTCTGAGCCTTAAAGCTTTCTATGCTTTTTGTTTCCGGAAGGATGCTCCACTTGATTTTGTTTAATTCTTTTACAGCAACGTTACTGGCATTAAGTAAAGTGTGATAAACCGTTTCCAGGTCCGGATATGTTTTGGAAATTCTGAAATTGACTTTCGGATGTTTGATTTTTCTAAAATCAATATTGAAGGAATTACTGGCCTTTCCTTTCTCAATTTCAGCATTGAAAAGAGAATCCCGTGTAATAAGCAAAGCACTGTAAAAATAAGAACCCTCTTTTGTGATATCCAGATTCATCATTTCCTTTTCAATATTTTCCTGATTTAAAGTATCCAGCCTGAATGAATATTCATAGGTAAATCTTTGATTTTGAGAAAAAAGAAGCCCTGAGATTAAGAGAAATAAAGCGATGATAATTTTCATTTCTTATGAAAGGTAGTTTTTTTAAAATTATAGATGGTTATTGATAATATTCAAATATAAGTAATCTTTGTAATATACAATAAAAGCCCTGAAATCAAAGATCTCAAGGCTTTTATATTGCAGATTACGGAAGTTCTCAGCTTAATATATCACAAGGTGCAAAACAATTCACCCACGGACATCTCTTTATTCCCGGTGGTGGGCAGCATGCTTCGGAACAGCCTGATGCTCCTCCATTGATCGTCTTTAACTGATCTCTTGAAATTTTTTTAGAATTTTTCATAATACAATAATATTTGGATTAAACGTACAGTTTAAGGCTGATTTCCGCCCCCACAGCCATCATAAGGCATGCACTGCCATTTTCCGCCGATTAGGCAGATCTGTCCGCCCGGGCAGTTGATGCCCCCTTTAATTGATTTCATCTCCTGTCTCTGAATCTTTTTTAAATTTTTCATAATAATAAATTTGGTTTAGTTCGAAATTAATCAATTTTTATTGATTATGGCAAATTATTTTGAAAATATTTGCATTTTGTGAATTTTTTTACTTAATGAATGAAATCAAAACAACCTTCCGGAACTTGATTCTGCCCGGATGAAATAGGGCTCTGTGACAAGTTTGCTTTCTTGACTGTACTTTGTAGACCACAAATATCAGAACCGGTTGGTTTGCCTATATTCCGCAAGGTTCGGATTTTCTGATGCCGGTTATTATTTTAGCTTTACCCCTTATAAATTCGTTATTATGGAAAGTATAGAAACAAGACTGGCTGCTGTAAAATGGCCGGCCGTTACCGAAGAATTGCACGATAAAGGTTTTACCATTGTCCGGAATATCCTGAATAAACAGGAATGCAGCACACTGATCGCTGATTACGATTCCGGTGAAGCGTACCGGAAGACAGTCAATATGAAACGTTACCGTTTTGGGCTGGGAGAATATAAATACTTTCAATACCCGCTGCCTGAACTCATTGCGAAACTCAGGGAAGGTGTGTATGCCGGAATAGTACCGGTAGCTAACGGGTGGATGAGAGAACTGGGGATCAGAAAAACATTTCCGTCTACTCATCGGGAAATGAAGGCTCTCTGTAAAGATCATGGACAGGAAAAGCCTACTGCCTTGATCCTTAAATATGCAGAAGGAGGATTCAATACCCTGCACCAGGATCTTTATGGAGAAATATATTTTCCTCTGCAGGCCGTCTTTATGCTGA
Organism: Chryseobacterium indologenes; assembly: GCA_002439165.1. Classification (GTDB taxonomy): domain Bacteria; phylum Bacteroidota; class Bacteroidia; order Flavobacteriales; family Weeksellaceae; genus Chryseobacterium; species Chryseobacterium indologenes_E. The sequence continues at coordinate 12,484 of DJTE01000037.1, read as the reverse complement.
ATCAGGCTGACGAGGATTATACTGGCGGAGAACTGGTAATTATGGAGCAGATTCCCCGGGCACAGTCCAAAGTCAATGTTTTAAGACCCAATCTTGGTGATATGGTGATTTTTACTACCAATTTCCGTCCCGTAAAGGGGAGCAGAGGATATTACCGGGTTAACGTGAAGCATGGTGTGAGCCCTTTACACAGTGGGAGCAGGTATAGCCTGGGAATTATTTTTCATGATGGTTTAAATTGAACATACATAAAAACGGATGGGAGATCTCTGCTTTCCTTTCCGTTTTTTTTCAATGAATTATGAGAACTTAAAAAATCTTATAATAATGAAAAATCTGTCCCGGTTATGAGACAGATTTTTTATGTTTTTTTTGATAAATTAACTTCAGTCCGGGATAGTAATATATCACAGATACAGGTTTGAAGCTGAATGATGGAAGAGGGAAACAATGAAATTCATTAAGAGCAAATATTGATCTGCTTTTCAATATGTATAACTAAAATTAACTTCCGGTCTCCTTCCTCCAGACTATTACATTTAAACACCTTAACCCGAACTCCGGTTAAATTGTTTATTTTCTTGAAACACTCAGATTAATCACCTGGTAACTGCCGTTCTGCATATCGATCTGCAGTTTATAAATACCAACTTCCAGTTCAGAAATATCAGTGGTACCTCCGGTGTTGGTGATCTGAAAACGTTTTCTGATCTGTGAGTTCATGTCATAAACTGTTACATCAGTCTGGTTATTCCTGAATTCCGGACGGTTGTTACTGTCAACAAGATACAGCTGAATCTGGTGATCTGCCGGATTTGGCGTTACACCAAAGCCTCCGCTGACATATTTTATAGTAACAGGCAACTGGGTAAAGGACGAGCAGCCGCAAGTGTTGCAGGCTCTTACTTTCACATAACCGTTCGTACTGCTGTTGGTTTTTACAGAAATGGAATTCTTGGTCGCTGTACTGGCCAGCAGTTCCCAGTTGGCCGGGTTGGTTGAAAAACTCTGAACGGTCTGGAAGTTACCCGGCAGCTGCCATTCATAATAAGTAGCCGTTGGTACAGGATCCACTTCATACGTTAAGATCGGTGAGATCGGTGGGTTGCCGTTTGGCATCGGATAAACATTAACAGTGGATGGCCCGTAAATGTTCAGAGGTATGGCAGGCAAACCAATATTAACTTCTTTACTGAGCGTTCTGCTGCCACAATTACTGTTTGAATCAATCTCTGCTTTGATAGAACTTTTACCGTTGATGAACACATTCGGATTGATCTTAACCGTTATACTGGCTGTTCCCTGGCCTGAAACAATCTGAAGACCATTACCCACAGTCCACCATATACTGTTGCCCGCTGCGCCGATACCTACGATGCTGTATACCTGATTGACTCCCGGACATACCTGATTGGCTCCGGAAAGAAGAGAGATTCCACAAAATGCCGAACAGTCTGTATTAGGGTAGCTGGCATTGTTGTTAATAACTTTTACCAACTCGTTTCTTAAGAAATCTCCGGTTTTTCTGCTGAAAGTAATATGGTTATAGTTATGAATATTTCCGGATGATGATTCCACAATAAACTCATTGAAAGGAGAGCTGAGTCCGCTGCCCTGAAGGTTGCTGCTGCTGTATGCCCTCTTGTAATCCTGAAGAGTTAAACTGCCGTTCGTTCTTTTGATGCCCAGGGCACTCGGAACCGGGATAAAATTGAAGGCAGAATTTACCACATAATCGTTAATCAGCTTCTGATCTACCTCATAAAGTCCTCCTGCAAGATTTTCGGTAGGAAGTACTGCACTGCTGATGTATCCCTTTTTATTGGCTACGTCGTAAGTGATGGTCCAGTTGATTCCTAAAAGCTTTATTCTGAATTTTTTATCATACTTAAGAATTCCCCGGTAAACTTCCCTGTCGCTACTGGTGGTTTCAGGAATGGTTTTGATCTGAAAATCGGCGCGTACCTGTGAAGGTAATGGAATTGTTGAAAACAGGACAAGCCCTAAATTATTGGTAGTGGCTCCCCAGAATGTCATAGAAAGATTGATCAGTGTACTGTTAAGCTCATTTAATGATGCAGTCTGTTTCTGATATCGGAAAAGATTGTCTCCGGCGTTGTATCCCTGGTTAATGCCGCACATGTTTCCGTTGCTGATCGCTACATTACGGCTTTGTGTAGGGTAGCCGAGGGCATCAAATTCATTTTGCCAGTTCTGATGATAAGAGGTGTTGAGCTGCCAGTTGGGAGCTATATAATTTTTGGTCATTTGCAGGGCTGCAGGACAGTCTACGATAGTTAAAACATCACTTCCCCCAAAATCCGTGAGGAATTTCTTGTTAAAAAGTCCCAGAATATCAAGAACAAAAGGGACTACATGATCTCCAAGTGCATATAAAAACGGGTTGGAGGTATAAAGTTCATTGGCATGACGCAGCATATACTGTGCACCTACCGGAATGTTGGCCCCATCCATAGGAGAATCGTGGGCAATAAACAGACTTACCTGATGGTTGTAATGTTCCTGTTCCAGTTTTACCAGGGCATATTTGCTCACCAGACCTCCCATACTCTGGCCCAGAAGTACATTCGGTGCAGTGCTGCCATTGATCGCTTTCTGATCATTTACATATTTTATGATTTTTTTCAGGGTTGCGGCATTCTCTCTTATATCGCCTATACCGTTACGCCAGTCTACATAAATAATGTCATACTGCTGGCTGTCGGATAAAAGGGTCTGTAACTGAGGAGATGCCTTTAAACGGTCTCTGAAATTCCCGATGGAAAGGTCTCCTCCCGGCTTTTCAGGAAACAGGGCGCTGCTCAGGTCAAATCCTTCAGCTACGATCAGAGGACGGGTAATGCGTTTGTCATTGTCATTAATGTAATCTATACGCAGTATGGCCCCGTGCTTTCCGTTGCTTATATTGATATTGTTCCTGAACAGCCCGCCAGGTCCTATGATGATTTCTATGGGAAGTTTTATTCTTTTTATTCCCCCGGAAGCCAGGGTAACAGAGAATGACCAGTTGTATTTTCCCTCAGAAGGGTAGGTTAAAGCAATAGGATGATCAAACCTCATGATCTGCTGTTCATTGCCACCCCCGAAATCGGCTGTAATAGACTGGATCTCCTCTGTTGCATTTCCCAGTAAAAGCTCTCTCGGGAGCACTACGTTGAATGCAAGCGTATTGATTTCGTTGGTAGGAGCGGCCAGTCCGAATATTTCATCCTCCTGGTAAGGGTTCTGCCATACCCCGTTATTGTAGGCATCTTTAAACTGCTGATCCTCAAACCATATTTTCTGATTAACATGTGCGTTCACATCAAATTTGGAATATTTTGCATACAGACCCGAAAGTACAAAGGTAGGGTTTACACTTTCTTCATTGTTGTACTGCATACGGTAGGTTGCCCATTTGGCAGCCATATCATTCATGGTGGGAAGATTCTTTAATCCTTTTTCATGAATAACACCCGAGAAGAGTTCTTTATAGATACTGCTGTAAATATGGATGTCCATTTCCTGTGACCGCTCACTGTTGTTGAACTGTTCCATATCGGTAAGACCCCAGGCGTAATCCAGCAGGATGCCGTGTGGGATTCTGTCCCGTTCCAGCGCCATGAAAGGCTGTGCCATCCTCTGGCTGAATTCTCCCATGTTTTCCGTTTGTGCATAACTACGTAAAGCAAAAAAGCTGAGTAGTAAAAAAAGTAGTCTTTTTTTCATATTATTATAATTTAGTTAATGGATTTTGTGATTGGAACTGATATTCAGTATCATATTTCTGCCTGTTCACATAGGATTTTGGCAGGATTAAGGGTTAATCTGTAAAAATAAAGACAATGAGATTGTCGGGGTATGGCACAGCCTTCCGGAATCCTGTTCTGCCGGATGTTTTTACATGCTGTCTTTATTTACAACAACAGATATATTTCCGGCATAACGAATGGATCTTTTCAACTTAAAGTGTAGATTCACTTTTAAGTGAGCATTCAAAAGTAATAGAGAATAAAACGGTAACTGTTGTCCAAATTACAATAAATTTTTAAATAAAACAAATTTATTTTGTGAAATTATTAATTATTTTTAATTATTTGATTTAAAATATAAATGCAGGATATTGTTCTTTAATTTTGATTTTCCGGTCTGATGTTTTTCTTTTTTGTAATTTTATAAAAGAAAAGTGCCAGGTAGTTTTATCTGCTTTATCCTGTTATGAATAAATATGTTTTGACAGTTCCTGCTATTCATCAGCTTCTTCAGAATCAGAAGATACTGAGGTTTGTTTTTGCCGGATGTCTGGCTCTGTTCATTGCTGTCAATATTCTGCTGGATTATATGTATACTGTTTTCCAGAACAGTGTATTTTACATTTCAGAATCTTTTTTATTCAGTGCTTCTTACTGGGGCTTATTTTTTCCATTGCTGGCTCAGCTTTCAACCTGTTTAAAGAAAACGGAGGTGACTGGATGGAGACTGATGCTGCCCGTTTCGGCAATCATTTTTCATTTGCTTGCTTATCCTGCGGTAGTCTGGGGCTTTTCCCGGATCTTTTATGAGCATACATTTCCGTATGAACAGACTTTTAACTTTGCCTTATCCGCATATTTTATAAAAACCGTACTTGTTTATGGCTTTTTTTCAGGAGCGATAATCGTATTGAAAAGCAGTATGGTTCCTGAGAAAACAGATATTAACCCTGGAGAAGCTAATGATCCGGGTTTCATTCAGTCTGTTATGGTTTCAGATCTCCATCAGAAACTGAGGATAGCTGTGGATGATATTCTGTATTTTTCTGCCAATTCACCTTATGTAAACATTCACCATCCTTCAAAAAAATACCTGCATACAGGTACATTGAAATTACTGGAAACCCAATTGGATAACACTAAATTTATACGCATCCATAAATCCTGTATTGTTAATCTTCAAAAGGTTATTTCCTATAAATCCCGTTTAAACGGAGATTATGATGCCAGTCTTTCAGATGGAACAGTTGTACGGATAAGCCGTAATTATGCCTCGGATTTTAAAACAAAATTTGAAAACATTGATCAGTAACCTGTTCCTGCTGCCAATGATAAGAAAAGCAGAGGTATAAAAGTTCATCAGGTTACGGTAATATTGCCTCAGCTTACCGTATTTTATTTGTAAAGTGATGTTTTGCAGGGTTTCTTTGCTGAAAATTCCGAACAATGAAAAATCTGATGATCTGTAAAACAATTTTCCTTCTGTTGCTGTTTATTGCCTGTGACGGACAGACCAAAAATTCAGTCAGTAAGGATGATAAGACCGTGGGGGGCGGTTGTGATGGCTGTGAGCTGATGTACATAGGTATGCCGGAAAAAATTTCCTCCACAGATACCAGTCCCGGCTGGAATGAGGCCGGACAAAAACTGATGGTTACCGGCACGGTCTTTCAGATAGATGGCAGGACTCCAGCTCCCAATGTTATTATATATTACTGGCAGACAGGTCATACCGGCCGCTACACCCCTGCGGATGGTATGGATGAAAGAATCAGACGCCACGGTCATATCCGGGGATGGGTGAAAACCGATGCCAATGGAAAATATATGATAAAAACAATCCGCCCTGCTCCTTATCCCAATGATGTACTGCCGGCCCACATCCACTTATCCGTTAAAGAACCGGATGTGGCGAACGAATATTATACGGATGAAATTAATTTCGATGACGACCGGCTGCTGATTCCTTACAAAAAGAAACATCCTTTTGAAAACCGGGGAGGAAGCGGTGTTGTAAGAATTCTTTTAAAAGACAGCCTGCAGATCGCCGAACATGATATAGTACTCGGATTGAATATTCCCGGTTATCCTAAAAAGCCAGAGACCTCAAAAATATCAGGGCTGAATATCGGTGAAGATCAGCCTTCCTTTATTCCTTTTCATGCTTTCGGGATGGATAAGGGAACTCAAACCTGTCCGGTCTGTAAATACGGACGCTATCACGGTATCTTGTATTTTACAGGCAATCAGCCGGACTGGAATGAAATAAAAAGCTGGCTGCTGTTTCTGGAACAGGAGAGTGAAAAGCGGAAAAACTACCTGAAAGTATACTTTATATACGGGAACGAAAAAAATTACACTAAGCAGTCCAGGCAGGCGGAGCTGGAAAAGCTGGGGAATGAGCTTCACATCAGAAATATGGCACTCACCTTTGTTCCTTCTTTTGCAGACGAAGCAACTGAGGCTTATCTGAATAAAATAAATCCAGCGGTCAAAAACACATTTATCATTTACAGACACAGGAGTATTGTAGATAAATATATTGATCTGAAGCCGATGCCTGATAACTTCAAAATGCTTTCTGAATCCCTCAGCAGAACGCAGGGAGATTATTTTGATCTCCCTGAACCTGAGCATGAATAATCTCGTTTACATTTTGGACAGAATAAAAAATAAAATGACCGGAAAATTCCGGTCATTCTGTGAAATCCAATGTTTCTATTTTACTTTTTAATTCCCTTTATAGTCTGTTTGGTTCCGTCTGTCATTTCTACTGTTATAAAATAAACGCCGGCATTAAGATCTGAAAGGCTCAGCTGTGCTGTCGGCTTTTCAATCGTCTTCAACAGTCTTCCCGAAGTATCGGAAACAGATACTCTTTTTACTTTTTCTATCTGTGAAACCGTAACGATATCAGAGAACGGATTAGGAGAGATCTGTACTGTATTCTGTTTTGTCTTTACTTCGTTAGTGGCAAGATTTCCTGCTTCTACTTTAAGGTCATCTATTCCAAGATACCATGGTGCACCTGTGGAAGAAACATCAATGGCAAAATAATAAACTCCGGTAGTTGGAGGAGTAAATGTTACCGAATATGGGGTATAGGCAGTAGTGCCCTGATCCGGGGTGATAAATGTTCCCAGGTCGGTAGCTCCTGTCATAGCCTGTTGGGTATTTACCCTTACATTCCCTGTATATCCTATATAGCTGCTTCCTGTACCTCCTGTGTTGTAGTTGAATACAAATGTGTAAGCCACACCGCCGGTCATATTAAAGCCCGGAGTCCACAGCTGGCTTGCCGTAGTATTGCCATATGCTATTCTCATATAATTAGGAGCTGATTTCGGAGTGTTGTAGGAAGTGGAGTTGGTGGATGTCCATGCTTTGGTTCCTGTAACATTCAGCCAGCATGCCGGTGCAGGTCCGAGGTTCGTCATAGTGTCGAAGTTCTCGCTCCACGGAAGATTTACAGCCCCGCAGAGAGTTGAGAAAGTAAACGGTTTCCAAATTCCTTTAATACCACCGCAGTTGGATCTCAGCCAAAAATAATAGGTGGTAACAGCATTCAGTCCCGGAATATTTGCTGTTGTTATTCCGGCCCCTACGGAACCGGTAGGAGAGGTAACTTCCGTGGGAGGAGTAGAGCTGGTAGAGTAGTAGTAATCATAGCCGTCTGAAGGGGCTGAAGCAGGTGCAGTCCAGCTGATCTGAGCCGATCCTGAAGTTGGGACAGCGGTAATATTGGTAGGCGACTGGCAGGCAGGAACAAAGCTGGATGAAAGCGCAAAGACATTGGCTATTCCGGTTCCACCGGTTTTGGCAATCGTAACACTTTGAACGGTTTTGCTCTGGTTGGCAGCATCCAGTGCCAGTTCTTTCTGGTATAATCTTGGGTTGGTTCCACCTGCAGCATCCGTAGTATTATCTGCAAGACTTACCCTTCCTATTCCCTGGATGGCAAAGCCTGTGCCTCCATACCAGTCAGCCAGAGAAATTCCGGTAAAGGCCTGGCTGGAGCCGTCTGAAAAGTTAACCGTTGCGGATATCGTGGATGTTCCGCTTCCGCTCGTTACAAGAAGGTATAGCTTCAGGGCGGCAGAAGGTGTAGCCAGAGTAAGCGTTCCCGAATCACCGGTTGTTGCAAGACGCAGTGAATTGCTTGCGTCCAGTGGGGCCAGCTGATACGATAATCCCGGCGTAGATGCCACTACGGAACTGATCACTCCATTTACAGGAATTCCGAAATTAATAGGGGTACTTGTAGAAGTAGCCTGGTAGTTTCTTGCTACGAAAGCGAAGTTCACCCCATCCACATCCAAAGTGGTGGAAGTGTTGGCAGCACCGATGCCATTGGCAATCACATCAGCCGTAAATCCTGATTGAATCTGCAAAGTCTGGTAATCCTGGGCAGAAAGTACATTGTACGAAAAAGCCATTACCCCTAAAGACAGGGCAGTGAGTAATTTTCTTCTCATATTTTATCGTTTTAAAAGATTTTCATGAAGGTTGTTTAGCTTCAGGTTACAATTTTTTATCAAAAAATTAACATGAATCTTTTTCAAATATAGATTGTTTAATTATAAAGATATAATTGTATTTTGTCATTTTATTAATAAAAAAATAACATTAAAAAATATTTTGATTCAATAAAATTTAAAATATATTATTGTATTGTGAATTTTATAAAGGCGATATGGGAGGAACTGTTCCTGTATTTTAATCCCGGAGGATAAAAAAAGAAGACCTTCCAATCCGGGTTCTGAAGGTCTTCGGACTAAGCTGTTTATATGCAGATTATTTCATTGAAGTCCCGTTATGATAGATGTTTTTCAGTTTTTCCCTGTCGATCCGGATTACATCTCCGTTTCTGATCCGGTGTTTTTTCCGAAGAGATTTTCCGTGAACTGATATCGCATTCATTTCTGATAAACGGCTGAATTGAGAAGAAGAGAGTCCCAGACCCGTCCGGATTACAGACGAAATTCTGAGTCCGAATTCAAAAGGATACCGGATCGTGAAAGTTATCATGTCATGGGGTTCACTGATGATATTGTCTCTTATACAATCGTTACACTCCACATCATACTCCACGCTGTCGGGGTCTGCTTCAATATTGTTTTTCATCCTCGTTTCCTGAGAAAAAGCGTATTTCCAGGCGGTTTTCCGGTCGTTTGACATCAGTTTTTCATAGAGTTCCGTACCGATTGATTCTGTTCCGGTACGGGAAATGATGGTCATATTATAAGTGCTGCTGCATTTTACACATCTGTAAATCAGCCAGACATCAATATTCTTTTTCTGGGCGTTTGTCCTGAATTTTTCACTGCAGTAAAACCTGGTGCTGTCACAGTGGCTGCATTTCTTTTTGAGAAGGGGAGTATTCTTTACTTTGATCTCCCATATATATCCTGTACTCATTATAATAGTAGGCTTAATTATTCTTTATTGATTTTTTATGACCTATTATTCAGGATTCTGTTGCTGTAAGAGTGCTGCTGAAGATACGGACAGCGCACGCCGCCGCCTTTGCAGACAGTACAGTAAATAATAGGGCTGAATGAAATAAGGTCCGGGCAGAATTATCCGGACAAAAGAATGATCAGCTACAATAGATGAAGCTGATATTAAGCTGTAATAATAAGTTTAAGAGTGGTTCTCAAAACAGGTTATTTTATATTTACACAGTAAAAATACTTAATCTGTTTGAGATTTAAGGGTTTTATAGGAAATTTTTTACAGGCATTGAATAGTTTTCATTGTTTTTATAAAAGATTTACTGCTGTAAGAAGACAAAAATTACTTTAACTTTGCCAATTAAATGATATACCTCGTTGCTGAGTGTTGTAGATCATTAAAAACTAATACCGGATAATTCAAAATTTAACGGACAAGACAAATATGAAATATAAATTCTTAAATTTTAAATTGAGGAAAATTGTTCATTATTCATTAATCCTTTGTATTTTGCTGATACAGGTGATTATAGCCGTATTCTTTTACACTGAATCAGTCAATGGGAAAAAGCTGAAGTTCATTAAAGACCAGCTTGAAGACAGCAGGGCACTGGGAGGACTGACAGATAATTCGAGAAAAGACTTCATGGATGCACAGATGTATTTCCAGAAATATATGGTTACCCAGGATGATAAAGATCTGAAATTATACTTTGAAGCCCTTAAAAAACTGAAGAATAATTTTGATAAAATCAATCAGTACGAGAATATCAATCCGCGGCTGAAAACCAATCTGGCAAGACAGAAAAAAGATACAATGGAAGTTGTAAAGCTGAAGACCTTAATAGATTCTGTTTACAAAACCTCCCTGAATCTGCCTGCCAAAATTGAAGATAAGCAGTACGAGCCGAAGAAATATAAAAATAATTTCGAAAACCTGAGCATACAAACCAGAACCTACTCCGATACTACCGTGAAAAAGAAAGGCTTCATGGGAAGGCTGAAAGATGCCATCACCGGTAAAGTGGAGGTGAAAAAAGACAGTACGGTGATTACGCTTACCAATAATAAAACCGTTGACCTGCCCGGATTAAAATCAGAGATGGACAGCACGATGAAATCTATGGATCGGCATTACGCCGGTGAAGTGAAGAAGATTAAGCTGTATGCGGTGAAAAGCCAGAAGGATAATATGCACTTTTACAGTAATTTCGGAAAGCTGCTGGTTTACAGTAATGGCCTGATTGATGTCTACGACAACGCAATCAAGGATTTTAAGTCTGAACTGGAAAAGGAATACAACGAGCAGAGTTCTGCCAATAATAAGATCAGAAGGTATCTGGTATTGGGGTTAATGATACTCATGTTCATTGTATCCATCCTGATCATGTATTTTACAAGAGTGGCATTCATCTATGAAAGGAAGCTTAATGCAGCGAACGATGAGATCAAAAGAAATCTTAATTTCAAAAACAGAATTCTGGGAATGTTGAGCCATGATCTGAGATCTCCGCTGAAGATTATCAATATTTTCATAGACAAGATTTACAGGACGACAAAAGATGATACTATAAAAGATTATCTTCAGTCGATCAAGTTTACCAACAGTACCCTGCTGTTGCAGTCTAACCAGATCCTGGAATATACCAAAAACCAGGATGCAGACAAAAAACTGATCAATACGGTTTTTGATCTTAAAAATGAAATCAATTCCATTGTAAAGGTCATTACACCTTATATAGAGACCCGGAATAATAAATTTGTGGTCACAGACAGGATTCCTGAAAATCTGGTAGTGTATTCAGACAATATAAAGATCAATCAGGTATTTATGAATATTCTTGGAAATGCCAACAAGTTTACAGAAAACGGGCAGATTGATCTTACTCTGAACACAGAACCGGCAGGAGAAAACAGGATTTCGCTGATCACAACCGTAAGTGATACGGGAGTCGGGATATCGGAAACTGATGTCAAAAAAATCTTTGAACCCTATTATCAGGGAATTGTATCCGATGAGATCGATAATCTGGGGGCAGGTCTGGGATTAAGTTTATGTAAGGAAATTGTAGAACTGTTTAACGGTGAAATATCCGTAGAAAGCAAGCTGTACAAAGGAACAACAATAACATTCAGAATGAATTTAAATATCAATAATAATGGAAATACCAATTGAAAACAGAGAAATTAATTTCCTTTTGGCTGATGACCACAGCATTGTAAGGCAGGGAATGGGAATCGTTGTCAGTGATATTGCTCCTAATGCCAGAATTTATCATACCTCATCCCTGCAGCAGATTGTAGAGCTTGTAAAAGCAAGGGAGATAGAAATGGCCATTATTGATGCACATTTTCCTGAAGGCAACAGCCTCCATATCATATCTCAGATGAAAGCTGCCAATCCCGATATTAAGATCCTGATCTTTACAGGGCTTGAAGAAGATCTGCATGCACTCAAATTTATAAAGGCCGGAGCCAATGGCTATCTGAGTAAAATGAGTGAAGAAGAGGAAGTAAGAGAAGCCGTTTCAAAATTTATTGAAAAAGGAGAATATTTTTCTGAGACCTTACGCAACTTACTGGTGCAGCTGGTCTACAACCCGAACCTCATCAATCCGCTCAGCAGTCTTACCAAACGGGAGCTGCAGATCGCTGAAATGTATGCAGACGGATACGGAAATCTTGAAATATCCAATCATCTGGATATCAAGCAGAATACGGTGAGTACCATTAAAAAGAATATATTCGAAAAATTAAAAATAGAAAACCTGGTTGAGCTGATTGATCTCATCAAAACACATCACAAAATATAGGATTCCAGCCTAGATTTCATCATCAGAGCTTTTTTATCGATAAATATCGATGTCGCTATCGATGGGTATCGATAGTGTTTATGATAGATTTTATTCCGCAATGTTGTTTCTTTGTAGCAGGAAAATTTACTGATAACAGCAAAAATCAATTGGAAATATTTTTCATGATTTTGCAGAACAGTAAAGGATTCCCGGCATATAGAAATAATAAACACAAGCTATATAATAAAAGCGCAGATGATGAAACATAAGTGATGAGATGAGATGAGTATGCTTGACCTTACAGCCCGCTTCTTGAAAGCTTAAAAAAACACAAATTAATATAAAGAAGTTTAATGGTCTTTTAGGTTAAACTACAATAAAAAGGAGGCAGTTGCCTCCTTTTTTATTTTGTTTCAGTCTTGCCGGAATATACGAACTGTGAATCCTGTTTGTCCGTTTTTCCGGATCAAGCGCAAAAGTTGTG
>DJTE01000010.1 GCA_002439165.1 Chryseobacterium indologenes | reverse complement strand
CATGTATTTATGTCTTTTTTTAAGTTAATATTAGTTTTTGTATTCCCGCTGCAAATTTAACACTTTTTAAGACAACGGTATCACTTGAACGGGATTTAATACTATTTATTTTATCACTTTCATATTTTTCTCAATTTTACAAGAGAAATTTTCTCTCTTTGACAAAGCTATGGCTTCAAAGCGACAGAACGTGTCGTGTTTTTCAGAAATTTTTTTTTAATGAATATTGAAATAGAAATTGAGAAACAGATTGAATGGACTGGATCTAGGACACGTATAATCATATCCAAAACCAGGTGGCTTTGACTGTTGTTACTTTTTATTTTTCAGAAATCCTGAAGAGGTTAAGGAAGTGTATAAAGATCCTGTTTACTTCACAGGTTGATCATATATTATATTATTGATCTCAGAAATATCAACGTTTATTTTATGGATTTTCTTGTGTATAGACTGGCTTTTTCAAGTTTGTTATTATTTTCTTTTATTAAAGGTGAATCTGATTTCCAGTCTGAAAGATTTCTGAAAAGCTGATCTCCCAATTTTTCAATTCCGGGTGTATTTCCGCTGCCGAATTCATAATTTTTATGATCTGTAATTATTTCAAGTCCTACCTGTTTTATCCGGTACGGTAAAGGAATGTTAAACGAGTTTACCTCTATGATGTCACTCCATTTTACAAAATCTGTAATCTTATTCTGAGTAATATAGAATCCATCTTTTTTATACTCAAAAATTCCATCAAAATTCAGAAGCTCATCCATTTCCTTCTCTACGGTTTCATATTCATCATGGTCATCCGGTGAATATATTTTTGCCCCTGCAAAAGAAACAGCAGCCAGACACAGAAAAAGAATCAGGTATGAAATTCCCTTGTTATCAAAAACCGGATAATTATACAAAACCAGAACTGCAATGAAGCAGCTTATTCCGGTCACAGCCTTCATCATATTTAACCTTACTTACTGATATAGACCTGAAGCTGGAAGAGGGAAATTATGAAAGCCGCCGATAATAAATGTTCATCTTTTAGGACCATCTGATCTTATGTTAACTTTCAGTATCTGTAACCGGAAATAGCTTCCAGTCTCCTTCTTCCATTTTCAAGTCTTTTTATTACTAAATTCATTATCTCCGAGCTCAGGTTATTTATAAAATATCATCCTTTTACCCGGCGTTTTTTTATCCTTTTAAATTGACCAACCTTGATAAATCATCAAATTCACCGGTCACGGAATTTCCGTTTAGTGTTCCTTGCACAGAGTTTTCCGTTTCGGTTACCTGATATCCTTTAATCGTCAGATAATTTTTCAAGGCATTTTTATGATTCATTTCAAGCTGTGAGATCAGTTGGGGAAAGGCAGTAAAAATCCTGAGATGATCATCAGTCTGAGCCTGATCTATAAGGTCACTTTTCACGGTTACCACCATAGCGCCCTGTCCGTAATCTGCAATATAATAACCGCTTGCCTCAAACATTCCCGACGCAGTCATGCCTATGAGATGCAGGTCTTCCATTGAAGAGTCGAAGGTATTAAGGCTTAAAAGTTCAATTCCGTTGTCTTCCCCATATTTTTTAAGCTGAAGAGACTGCCTGATGATGTTTTCAGGAAGGTTGGACTGTGCATTGGCCCATGCCCAAAGCCATGTTTCTGATGAATGGGAAAAAGTTCCCAGCACCTGCATTGGAAAAGTAAGATTTTCACCAAAACTGATGATTCCCTGTCCGATATCTACATTCCAGTTGTTATCACCGATTACTTCTCCAAAGTCTATCTGCTTATCGAAGGCTATCCCACCATAACGTTCAAGAAGTTCCTGTTCTGTTTTGCATGGTGCCTGTTCCGGCTGTACACTTTGAGGGTTATCAGAATTCTGTTTATCCGGCTGTCCGAAAATTTTGTTAAATAATCCCATATGATATTATTTGAATTGATTATTTGTTTTTGTAAGCAGTTTAAGAATTTCCCCGGCTATATCTTTCTCTGTCTGATCCGTAAGATTTGTCAGGGTAAAAGCATATGCACCGGTGATATCAAAAATATATTTCAGCCAGTAATAATGTTCATCACCATATTCAAACTCTTCCCAGTGTATTTCATCCTGATCTTCGCTTTCAAATTCCGGCCAGATATACTGATCATCCAGCAGATCCTGAATGTGGCTTATTTTCCGTTCTACTTCCTGGCCTTCATAATATCCGGTCTGATACTCTGCCGCTTTTACAACTGCCAGAATTGTTTTTAAAATCTGTTTTTTATCTGCCTGACCAAATGCCATGAGCCTGAACAGGAACAGCAGGGCAAACGGTGTTGCCATCATGATTCCGTCCTGGTGTTCGATATTCATTTCAATTTTTCCGATCGCTGTTTTCTTTTTTTCAGGATCATCTGAAAGCATATCGAAGAAAAAGGCGGGGAAATCGGTGGCACGGCCGTACCAGTGAACCAGTCTTTCCCACGGGATATCGTAAAGCCCGGCTGAAAAGTAAAATTCCTGATCTGTGTGCATCTGTTTCATAATTTATGTTTATTTATTATTTCCTCATACCGTTCATGGTATATTGAAGGATCAAAGGTTTTCCGGAGATCTGTTTCAGACAGAATTTCATTCTGAAAACGGACTTCTTTTTCCAAAACATCATTCCAGAATTCAGGTTCTTCAGAAAAGTTTTCAAAATAATCCAGCACATCAATCACGCCGGTCAGCAAACCTGTTACATTTCCTGCATTTTTCACATCAGAAACCGCACAGGAAAATGCATCCAGTACAAATATTTCAACAGGTCCGGGCTCTTCATAATCATCGGCATATTCGTCCAGTCCGTCCAGACTTTTAGCAATCGCTTCCTTATACTGCTGAACATTTTCATTTCTAAGATCTGAGATGAACCGGTTTTTATCAATTTCAATCCTGATATATTTCGCAATAACCTGCTCAAAATTATCCAAAAGAAAATAAAACTTCAGTAAAGCTATAATCAGGCTTTTTCTCTGTTCTATGGACGACCTTTCAAGACCTTTCTGTAAGTTCTCCGTATGTTTTCCGATATGTTTTACCATATCCATTTTTCTGTTCTCTGAAGTTATACTGTTGTTTCAAACCTCCTGATGACCTTATATTCCCTGTTCAGGATTATAATATCATACTTTCCTTTATCCAGAATCATAAAACGGCTGTCTTTTGAACTGTTCAGTTCAATAATATCAGCGGGAATCCCTTTTTTCTCAAATTCTCCTTTTCTGTATGCCTGAATGAGTACCGGAAATTTTGAGATCCCTGATTTTGGAATTTTATAGAATTTCCTGTTTCCGTTCAGCATCCAGCCTGGTCTTCCCTTCACATATTCTGTAACAGGATGGATTATTTTAACATCAGTGTACAGTTCCTTGTCTTCTCCGTTGTAAGGTACCTGGTTTTCATCTGTAAGTACAACAGGATCTTTACGGTTAACGATTCTGATCAGCGGTTCATTGTATTTCGGATCGCTTTTTTCTGAAAACTGGGTCTGGTCGATAGTGAAAGGATTGATAGAGGCCATATCCGAAAGCCTTCCTGTCATCGTTTTTTCCCATGACCGGTGAATTCCTTTGTAAGCATGCTGATAGCCGCAGTAGATGAGGTATTTCCCGTCTTTATTCTTCTGCATGAAATCATAAATATTCTGTGCTTCACCTATTTCCCTTTCTTTCCCGTTTTTTTCTTCTGTATCATAGGGAAACAGCTTAAATCCGATTTTCAAGGCCTGATAAATAAAGTTTCCGAATTCGGGTTCCTGGGAATACATTCCGGCATCCTGTGTGGCAAAATTCCCGATATGCAGAGATCCGTCATTTCTCAGGGTTTCAACGCCCAGATATCTGTATCCTTTATCATATAATCCCTGAAGCAGGGATGAGGCAAAATTTCTGTGGCTTGCATTATGGTGAGCTTCGTTGATGATGATCATTTTTTCATTCGCTGCCCTGTTCAGAATATAGTCTTTGGCATTAACGGGGGTCATTTTTGTCAACTTCAGGCTGTCGGCACTGCTGATCTTCTTAGGTCTTCCGAACATTTTGTCCCAGTTAACAAGACCCTGTTTATAGTTTCCGCTTATCGAATAGTAGGTAGCACCCATCTGGCTTGTCCATGACTTATCTTTTGTTGAATCCTGAACAACCTTCTTTTCAATATCGTCCGAAAACCAGTAGAGGTTCTCCTGACCGTTTGCTGCAAGGCTAAACAGTAATAATATTACCGTATAATGAATTTTCATGTTATATAGTTTTTATACGGCCGGTATGGCCTTTTGGTTATTTGATATGATTGGCGGCTGTCAGCAGCAGATCAGAAATATCTGAACCAGACTGTTTTTGTTCCTCTTGGTCCCGCATAATCCAGAAAGTTTTTAAAATTGTTCAAATCGGCATAGAAATTATCTTTACCCTGATTTTCTTTTTTGAAATATACCGAATTATTCAGAGAATCAAAGGATGTAGGCTGCAACAGAAAAGAAAGGTCTTCTTTCTCATTCAGTGCCGCAATAAGTTCTGCTATTTTCGCGGAAACTTCATCCAGATTACTGCTGATCTTTTTCATCTGAATTTCATACTCCTTTTTTTGTTCTTCATAAAATTCAGGATCATATTCTCTTATTTCTTCCATTTCCTCTCCATCCGGGATTTCATCTAAATGACGGATTACTGAAAGATCTATTCCTGTAATTTCGGAAATCTGTTCCAGTTCTGTTTTTTCTGTATCAGGAATCACGTTTTTCCTATTCATAAAATTTGCAAAACTGCGGCTCAGACCGTGAAGCTTTGTCC
This sequence comes from Chryseobacterium indologenes, assembly GCA_002439165.1. Classification (GTDB taxonomy): domain Bacteria; phylum Bacteroidota; class Bacteroidia; order Flavobacteriales; family Weeksellaceae; genus Chryseobacterium; species Chryseobacterium indologenes_E. The sequence continues at coordinate 101,426 of DJTE01000010.1, read as the reverse complement.
ACCTGTCTTCTGTAATATATTCAAAGGTAAAAATATCGTCGTGATTATCGGTATTATAAGAAATATCCAGTCCCATTTATAGTAAGATTTTAATTATTTTTTTCCTGAAGGCCATCTATTAGAAGCGTGAGGTTCTCAAGCCATTCGTTATAAACATCGGAATCTTTCCAAAGTTCTGCAATCTCGCGTTCTCCATACTCATCCGGTACTTCATTCTTAATATCGGTAAGATAGCGAAGCAAAAAATTGAAATCCTCCGAATCCCCCGTAAATGAACGGATCCGCTTTTTAAGATCACGGGTTTCATCTTCTTCATCCGGATAATTCAATGCTCCCGTTTTTTGGAACATCAGGTATAATTCTGCAAGAGCCATCGCTGAATGATCATAAAAAAAATCAACCTCTTCCAGTGTTTCTCCGAAAAAACCGGCTTCTTTCAATGCCGTGATCATTTCTGAAAGCTTCAGATCCACCGGACCATTACCCGGATATTTCGTTTCCGTATAGTCTCTGATAAAATCTATAACATCCATTCCCTCATCGCTTTCCAGTGCTTTATATCCCCATGCTCCCATATTAATTGCTGTATTTCGTGTGATTATATTGATGCAGCTTTACCGCTGACAGCCAAATATACTCATTGTGATCATACCGTATCTACAATTTTCCGAAATTAACTTTCAAAAAATAAAAAAAATTAATCCATCAGGACAGATTCCTATTTAATTTTTGGAATATCCGGTTTTTGGGGGATAAAAAATAACCTGACTTACAGGAAGCCAGGTCATCAAGAGATTGATTGCAGATGCGTGGCATCAGCTGCCAGCTAAGTGCTCTGCAGCACTTGTATTTTTAATAAAGATAAGGCCATCGAAACATTCATTGAGTTTTAACGGTTCCGTGATGGTAAATTTTTCTGCTTCAGGAGTAACCGGACCATATCCTACAAACCTTGCTCTGAAAGATTTTCCATACAATCCGGTGTGATCTTTTTGAAAGTCTGCAAAATAATTTTCTGAGCTTTTCTCTATCAGCTGCTCTTCCCAGCCATTTTCCAATAGTTCCGGCAAAGCATAGGCATTATATTTATTGCTTTTTACGGCACGCGGATCTGTTGTTGCGCTGTAACTTCCGGATGCTGTAAAAGTGGCCAGGGCGTAATACCCTTTCCCATATTTTTCTTTTAAAAAACCTCCCATCCCGTCTACCAGAACCGGTTTCAGGGCAACATGGGCATTATGGGCAAAAAGAATCATTTTTTTATGATATTCCGACTGTACTTTTCTGATCATATCTGCCATGATGCGATCCCTGGAAACATCATAATTCTTTTTACCGGCTTCATAAGGAATCTCAAAACCAAGCTGAAGATGATACAGGGCCAGTCTGGAATCCCGGTTCATTCTGTTTCCGTAGATACTGTCTATTTTCCGGGTCAGCAGGTAACCTTCCGTTCCGTTCTTTATCATCACCTTCATATCCAGTTTAAAAGAGGGATCATTCTGTTTTTCCCACATTTCATCCTGAAATACGGCTTTCTTTTTAATTTGTTCTGTGATTTCCGAATATTGACCGTCTTTAATTTCAGACTGTTTTAAAATCCGGGCACTGTTTTCCAGAGCATTGGTATCGAAACCTGAAATAATTACTTTATCCTTGTGATTTTTGTTGTATTCTCTTATCCAGGCCAGTAAATTTTCGATCTCTTTTGTCTGCCAGATAGAGGTCATGTAGTTTTTCAATGCAGTTTTCAGATCTGTATCTGAATTTACAGCATCATTCAGAAAGGCGGCATCACCATAGGCACTTTCAAATGCGACAATCCTGAAATCGTGTTTATCAATAAGTTTTTTTGAAATTTCACTCCGGATCTCATTAAATTCTTTTGTTCCGTGCGTTCCCTCGCCTAATCCGACAATTGTGTATTCTTTAAGCTCCCCTCCGATATTTTTCACTGCTTTATTCAGACTTCTGCTGTCTGTAAGCTGGGAGGGAATCTGTATTTCTGATTTTTTATCCTGTGAAAAACCTAAAGCGGAGACCAGCATCAGGTTTAATAATAAATATTTCTTTAGCATAATAACTCCTGTAATCTTAAAGCCTGTTTATTCCGCATATCCTACGGGACCTTTTATCAGGAGTAAACTTACAAAAATAAACAGCTGAACTTCCTGCTTTGCCGCCATTAACGTATCATTAACCTAACTGATACGGTCTTCAGCTATTGGACAGCTTCCCAAGCCATCCGTTTTCAAGTCTTTTTATTTTCTGAGTGTTTCTATCTACCAATACCCACTGTGTATGGGAATCCACAACCAGCCGGTCATTACAGTAAAATTCAACCTTTCGGGGCTGTCTGATCCCTTCCGGGGCTTTCGGATATGTTTTTACCGTGATGATATCTCCCAGGTAAACCTGTTTTTTGTATTGTATATGATGGTCCACCAGCATCCAGACATCATTCACATATCCGGTTTTCTGCTTCAGAAGATCCCAGTGCTCTGCGGCCATTTCTTCTACCCAGTGTACATACTGCACATTGTTTACATGACGATTCCGGTCAATATGTTCTTCTGTAACTTTTATCTGCTTTTCGTATACTAAGTTCATGTCTGAAAAATTTATTCAAATTTATTAAATAACCTCAATCCGGGATCATAATTTCTGACTGGCAAAGTCTGAAGTCAGAAGATAAAAGTAAATTCCTGATTCCTGCCTTTAAACCTAACTTCATTACCCCTGATAAAGTATCTCTGATCCAGGCTATACCCGATAAATAAAAAAACGGAACCAGATATTAATCCGGTTCCGTTTTATAGAGTTAATTGTAAAATATTATTTTTTTGCAGCCGGTTTGGCAGGTGTTGCAGAGGCTCCCAGTTTAGCTTTTACGATAGCAGTGATATCCTCACTTCCGTCTGTATAGATAAGGTTATTGCCACCTTGAGATGCTGTATCAAATACATAGCTCAGATTTTTTTCTTTTGCTACGGCAATAATTGCTGTTTTTACTTTTTGCTGAAGTGGAGTAACCAGTTCATTCTGCTTGTTTGAAATATCTTTGGCAGCCTGTGTTCTGGCTTCTTCTATTTTTTTACCCAAACCTTCCAGTTCGGTCTGTGCCGCCATTAATTCTTTAGTCACAGTTTCTTTATTGGCTTCACTTAATGTCTTTTCTTTATCCTGTGCAGCTTTCAGTTTGGTCTGATACTGACCGATCATCTTTTCAATTTCAGCCTGCTTGGTCTTGGTCATGGTTTCAATAGTTGCCGTTGCAGTCTTTACTTCAGACAGGCTTTCAAAAACATCATCGGTGTTTACGTTTCCTATTTTCTGTTGAGCATTCACAGCATTGGCAGTCAGCATTAATCCTGCAGCAATAAAAAATCCTTTAATTAGTTTCATTTTTTTATAGTTTTTCAAAAAAATCCGTTTTTTTTCGCGCTCAAATATAATACATATTTTTAATAGTTACGGTTTGGTTTTCAATCTTCATCACCAACAAGCATAAAACACTGATAAACAATATAAAAATCCAAAGAAAACCTTCCCAAAGCGGGAAGGTTGACATTAGAAAAATATGGAAAAAAAATGATCAGTGAAACTGTGCTGTCTCCGTAGAATCTTTCATCGCTACCGTTGCAGAAGAGCCGCCGGTTACCACATTCTGAATTTCATCGAAGTATCCCGTGCCCACGAACGACTGGTGCTTTACCGCTCTGAATCCTTTCTGCTGAAGGGCAAACTCACGTTCCTGAAGCTCCGAATACCCTGCCATTCCTTTTTCTTTATAAGCTAAAGCCAATTCAAACATAGAGGTATTCAGTGCATGGAAACCTGCCAGGGTGATAAACTGGAATTTATACCCCATTTTTGCCAGCTCTTCACGGAAATTACCCATTTCTTCCACACTCAGCTTTGCAGCCCAGTTGAATGAAGGTGAACAGTTATAGGCAAGCATTTTGCCAGGAAACTGCGCATGAATCCCTTCTGCAAATCTTCTGGCCTGTTCCAGGTCGGGATTAGAGGTCTCCATCCAGATCAGATCTGCATAGGGTGCATAAGAAAGCCCCCGGTCAATTCCCTGCTCTACTCCGTTTCTTACTCTATAAAAACCTTCGGAAGTTCTTTCCCCGGTCACAAATTTTTTATCCCTGTCATCAATGTCTGAAGTCAGAAGATCCGCTGCGTCCGCATCTGTTCTTGCCACAATTACGCTCGGTACTCCCAGTACATCCGCTGCAAGACGGGCTGCAATAAGTTTGTTGATGGCTTCCTGGGTAGGAACCAGAACTTTTCCGCCTAGATGCCCGCATTTTTTAGCTGAAGAAAGCTGGTCTTCAAAATGTACTCCGGCTGCTCCGGCTTCAATCATCTGCTTCATCAGTTCGAAAGCATTCAGGTTACCTCCAAATCCGGCTTCTGCATCGGCAACGACAGGAACAAGGTATTCCCTGTCTCCGGTTGCGTTTACAGACTGAATCTGATCTGCTCTCAATAAGGCATTGTTAATCTTTTTCACAACGGAAGGCACTGAATTGGCGGGATAAAGTGACTGATCCGGATACATTTCTCCGGAAAGATTGGCATCAGCTGCCACCTGCCATCCAGACAGATATATGGCTTCAAGACCTGCATCCACTTCCTGAACAGCCTGATTTCCGGTAAGAGCACCAAGCCCGGCCACATAATCCTGGTTATTCAGCTTATCCCAGAGCTTTACAGACATTTCCGTTGCAATGGTATATTCAATTTTATAGGAACCCCGGAGTTTCAGGACTTCTTCAGCCGTATAGGTTCTTTTTACTCCGTTCCAGCGCGGATTGTTCAGCCAATCCTGTTCTAAAGCGTGGATCTGTTCGTGTTTTGTTTTCATAATATTTGGATTTTTTGATTATATAAGGTTAAAGATTTCCCTGATTTCAGTCAATAAAAGGATAAGCCTTCAGGGTAAGAAATTCTTCAAATTTTTCTGAGAAAACGAGTTCATTGAAAAGTTCTTTGGCTAAGTTGAATTTCCCGTTTCTGAAACGGATTTCTCCCACATATTTTTCAATATGTTCCATTTCTTCGGTTTCCCACTGAAGAATCATTTCGCGGGTCAGTGTTCTGCCGTCCATAAGTTCTGCTTCATTTTTCAGCCATTGCCACAGCTGGGTTCTGGAGATTTCTGCTGTGGCTGCATCTTCCATAAGGTTGTAGATGGCTGCCGCACCTGTTCCCATCAGCCAGCTTTCCAGGTACAGGATTCCAATGTTGATATTTTTCCGAACTCCTTTTTCGGTCATTTCGCCACGGGGAACTTCCAGCAGATCGCTTTCTCTGATATGGTATTCAAATTTTTTACTGATCTGGCTGGCTTCAGGCATGTAGCGGTCAAATACTTCCATAGCTACCTGTACCAAAGCAGGGTGAGCCACCCAGGTTCCGTCATGACCGTTTTTCACTTCACGTTCTTTATCGCCTCTTACTTTTTCAAAGGCTATTTTATTGGCTTCCTCATCCCCTTTCACCGGAATCTGTGCTGCCATTCCTCCTATTGCATGTACATTTCTTTTGTGGCAGATTTCAATAACCCTTTTGGAATAGGCACTCATAAATGGCGATGCCATAGTAACCTGATCCCTGTCAGGCACCATAAATCCGGGCAGGTTTCTGAATTTTTTAATATAGGAGAAAATATAATCCCACCGTCCGCAGTTGAGTCCTGAGCTGTGATCTTTCAATTCATACAGAATTTCGTCGATCTGAAACGATGCGGTAATGGTTTCTATCAGAACAGTGGCTTTAATGGTTCCGTTAGCAATTCCCAGATAGTTTTGGGCAAAAACAAACACCTCATTCCACCAGCGTGCTTCTTTATAATGTTCCAGTTTGGGCAGGTAAAAATACGGTCCGCTTCCGTTTTTCAAAAGCTGCTGCACATTCTTAAAAAAGTAAATTCCAAAATCGATCAGTGAGCCTGAGGCTTTTTCTCCGTCAATTTCAATATGTTTTTCCGGAAGATGCAGCCCTCTGGGACGTACAAGAAGTACGGCTGTATTTTCAGCGAGCGTATAAGATTTTCCGTTTTCAGCTGCAAAACCGATGTTTTTTCTTACGGCATCCGCCAGATTGATCTGTCCCTGAATACAGTTTTCCCAGGTGGGCGAACTGCTGTCTTCAAAATCGGCCATAAAGGTCTTTGCTCCTGAATTCAGCGCATTGATGATCATTTTCCGGTCTACGGGGCCCGTAATTTCTACTCTTCTGTCCAGAAGATCTTCCGGAAGCGGAGCACAGGTCCAATTGCCCTGGCGTATGTTTTCTGTTTCGGATAAAAATTCAGGAAGTTTTCCCTGGTCAAACTCCGACTGTACTTTTTTTCTGCTGTCTAAAAGTTCCAGTCTTCTTTCATTAAAATTCCGGTGTAAAGCAATCAGAAAATCGTTCAGATCAGGAGTAAAAACTGTTTCAAACTGCTTCCGGGCGTTTATTTTGAATTGTGTTTCGGTTTCCATAATATGCTGATTTTGAGTTTTGATTTTACAAACATAAATAAAAATTTTCACAAACAGCGAACGTTCGCTAATTATTTTTAAAATTTATTATGCGAATAACCGCAATCATTATTTATATTTGAATATGCATTCAGAAAGTGATTACATCAAAACTGTTTTCGGGCTTAAGCTCAAGCAGCTGAGACAAAAGAAAAACTGGTCTCTTCAGGACCTTGCTGTAAAGACAGGACTGTCTAAATCTTACCTCAACGAGATTGAGAACGGTAAAAAATATCCGAAACATGACAAGATCATTCAGCTTTCGGAATCCCTGGACTGTACTTTTGATGATCTTGTTTCTACGAAGCTGGACAAAAGCCTGGCTCCTTTTAATGAAATTCTCCAGTCGGATTTCTTTAAAGAGATTCCTCTGGAACTTTTCGGCATCAATAAAAATAACCTCATCAGCATCATCAGTGATGCCCCTAAAAAGGTAACCGCCTTTATTAATGCCCTGATTGAAATCTCTCAGAATTACAACCTGGGAAAAGAACGTTTTTATTTTGCGGTACTCCGGTCTTTCCAGGAATTATATGATAATTACTTTCCTGAAATTGAAGAAAAAACAGCTGAGTTTGCACAGAAAAACAAACTTGATACCGGTAAAGATCTCAAGGCTTCTGTTCTGGAAAACATTCTTACGGAAAAATTCGGATACAGCATCCGTTCTGAAGATTTTGACGCATTCGGAACACTGGGAAATCTACGCTCTCTGTTTATTCCGGGGAAAAAACTGCTTCTGCTGAATCAGAAACTGGAAAAAGATCAGCGAACATTCATTCTGGCTAAAGAGATCGGATTTAATGTCCTGGAATTAAAAATCCGGCCCAACACTTATTCCTGGCTGGATTTCGGAAGTTTTGAGGAGATTCTCAACAATTTTTACGCCTCCTATTTTGCAGGAGCCTTACTGATTTCCAAAAGGAAGGTAACTGAACGTACTTCTGAATTCTTTCTGCAGCATGAATGGATACCGGGAAATTTTGAAAAACTGATCCTGGATTTTACGGATTCACCGGAGACCTTTTATTACAGGCTCACCAATATTCTGTCTTCGGAACTGGGAATCAAAGATCTGTTTTATCTCTGCCTGGTGAAGAAAAAAGATTCTGATAAAATCCAGATTTTAAAAGAACTTCATCTGAATCATCAGCAGGCTCCTCATGCCAATGCAATGAACGAGCATTACTGCCGGAGATGGATTGCCGTTAAAAACCTGCATCTTTTAAAGGAGAACGAAACGCTTACGGATGCTCAGATCTCTCATTATAAGGATCAGGGTGTAAGTTATCTGGTGATTTCCACCTCCCAGAAAAATCCGTTTTCGGATGGCAGCAACCGAAGTTACTGTCTCGGGATTTTACTGAATTCCCAAACGATAAAAAAAATCGGCTTTATAAAGTCTCCGTCATTAAAAACCATCAATGTAGGAGTTACCTGCGAATCCTGCAGCATTGCAGACTGTGAAGTAAGACAGGCTCCCCCTGTACGGCTGGAGAAGGAATATTTCAACAGGAATATGAAAAATGCAATTGAAAAGATCAGAAAAACTGTTGAATAGCGATAAATTTTAATAAAAGTAACTTATTTCAAACAAAAGGTTGCAGATATTACAACTAATCTTTAACTTTTATCTTTAATTTCGAAATAAGCACAGATGATATTAGACCTATTTTTCCCGAACCGGTGTATCAGCTGCAGCAGGATTATTGATGCTGATCTTTTGGTTTGTGATCTGTGTTTTTCACAGATCAATTTTACCCATGCCGATTATTCCGGAGAGAACAGTATTAAAGAAAAATGCAGGCTTTTATTTCCTGCCGAAAACACTTATGGCCTGATGCAGTTTGAAAAAGAAGGATTGAGCCGGAAGATCATTCATGAGCTGAAATATAAAAGCAGGGAAAATGCAGGAAAAATTATTGCTTCATGGACTTCCGAGCGGCTGGATTTCAGAGGAGAAAAGCCGGATCTTCTGGTTCCGGTTCCGCTTCATCCCAGAAAGCTCAGAGAAAGAGGCTATAACCAGCTTCATTTATATACCCTTGCGCTGTCAGAATTTTACAACATTCCTTACGCTCACGGTCTGGTCAGAAGAAATCATTATTCCAAAGCCCAGGCCTTAAAGGATAAAAAACACCGTCTGGAAAATACGGCTGCTTTTTCTCTCACGGAAAAAATCACCGGAAAGCACATTCTCCTGATCGATGATGTTTTCACCACAGGAAATACGGTTTCATCCATTGCCTGGGAGTTCCTGAACGCAGGAGACAATAAAGTGAGCGTTCTGGTGATGGCTGTGGATGCGTAAATCAGGCAGATCTGTTTTTATTCTATCTATTTTTCAGGCTCTTACATTCTACGAAACGATTCACCTCTCCATCTTTGTTCTTCCGGTTCTTTTCCTTAATTTCGGACAAAATCATGATCATGAAAAATCTGCTGTTACTGCATGGTGCTTTGGGGCACACCAATCTGTTCGATCCTTATCTGGAGGAAATGTCAAAATATTTCAGGGTACACACTTTTTTATTTTCGGGGCATGGCAAAACCGGATTCCCTGAGAATGGGATTACAGTGGAAAAATATACTGAAGAGCTGATGGATTATCTTACCCGTGAAAATCTGGAACATGTTGATATTTTAGGACACAGTATGGGTGGCTATGTTGCTCTTTGCGCAGCGCAGCAATATCCTGACAGAATCAGTTCTGTGATGACTTTGGGAACAAAATTCAGCTGGACTGCCGAACAGGCCTTACAGGAAAGTAAAATGCTTGATCCTGAAGCTATTCTTTCAAAAATACCCAGATATGCGGAACAACTGGAAAATCTGCATGGTACGGCATGGAAACAGTTGCTTCCTTCCATTGCCGGTATGATGGTTTCTCTTGGACAGAATCCACCGCTGAATGGGGAAAGTCTTTCTTCGATTAATATTCCGGTACAGATTATGACGGGGGACAAGGATCAGATGGTCAGCATTGAAGAAAGTGTGAACGCATTCCGCCATATTCCGGATGCAAAACTGGCCATACTTCCGGATACCCGGCATCCTATGGACAAAGTACGGCCAAATTTACTGTTGGGTCTGATGAAAGATTTCTGGAATCTTTCCTGAAGTTTACCGCTGAAGTTTTTCTCCGTAGCTCAGGTCTCCTGCATCTCCAAGTCCGGGTGTGATATATCCTTTGGAAGTCAGGTTTTCGTCGATAGCGCCGACCCAGATCTTTGCGTCAGGATAAGCTTTTTCAATGGTTTCCACCCCCTGTCTGGAAGCAATTGCCACAACAATATGCAGCTGGGTAGGTGTTCCGTTGGTCAGAAGGTCTTTGATGGCTTCAATAAGAGAAGCTCCGGTAGCCAGCATCGGATCTGCAACAATGAGCGGTCTTCCTTCAATATTCGGACAGGTAAGGTAATCCTGCTTAATGGAGAAATAATCGTTGGCATCATGTTTTCTGTATGCAGCCACAAAACCACAGTCGGCTTTGTCCAGATAGTTCAGGATTCCTTCAAACAGAGGTACTCCGGCCCTCAGAATGGTAGTGATAACAGGCTGAACTGCAATTTCTTTAGTTTTTATCGTATCTAAAGGAGTCTGAATTTCAACTTCTCTATGCTCCAGTTCTTTACTGATTTCAAAGGCTGCAATTTCACCGATGCGTTCCATATTTCTGCGGAATCTCATACGGTCATGCTGCACCTCAACATTTCTTAGTTCATTGATCCATTCATTAACAAGGGAAAAATTTTGCGATAAAATATGAAGCATGAATATTTTAATTTTTTTATTACAGTTAATCTTCGTTAGTTCCTGCAAAATTACAACTAAAAAACAAGAAACGGAGTATATTTACCCAATCCCACCCATTTGGCTGCCGTAAATCCTGTTGATAATGAAAAGTTTTTTTCAGGAAAAATATGTCCTTATTTTGTAAAGAATGAAATATTTATCCCAATCAGGAAATCCAATTCTGAGTTAAGCTTATTCAGTAAAGTAAAATACCGGAAAGAAATGAATCCTCTCCGGTATTTTTGTTATTTACAGTCCGGTTTTTACCGGCATCTATTTATTTCTGTCTGAAATACACTTCGATCGGAACTCCGGTAAATCCGAATTCTTTTCTCAGCTGATTTTCAGTAAATCTTTTGTACGGTTCTTTTACATACTGTGGCAGGTTGCAGAAGAATACAAACTGTGGTGACGGGGTCGGCAGCTGTACACAGTACTTGATTTTGATATATTTTCCTTTGTTGGCAGGCGGCGGAGTCTGCTCGAAAATAGGAAGCATTACTTCGTTCAGTTTTGAAGTTTTGATCTTTTTCTTACGGTCTTCGTATACTTCCATAGCCACTTCCACAGCTTTCAGAATTCTCTGTTTCGTCAGTGCCGACACAAACAGGATCGGAACATCATGGAACTGACCTATTTTGTCTTTGATCACTTTCTCGAAATCACGCATCGTATTGGTCTGTTTGTCCTCGATAAGATCCCATTTATTGACCAGGATCACAATTCCTTTTCTGTTTTTCTGCGCGAGACCAAAGATATTCATATCCTGAGACTCCCATCCCTGAGTAGCATCTACCATGATGATCACTACGTCAGAATATTCAATGGAACGGATTGATCTCATTACGGAGTAAAATTCCAGATCTTCGTTCACTTTGGACTTTCTTCTCATTCCGGCAGTATCTACCAGCACAAACTCATGACCAAATTTGTTATAAAGAGTCTGAATACTGTCTCTTGTGGTTCCGGCAATATCTGTTACAATGTTTCTTTCAACATCCAGAAGGGCATTCGTTAAAGTAGATTTACCCACATTAGGACGTCCTGCGATGGTGATCTTAGGTAATCCTTCAAACGGGTCTTTATAATCTGTGGTCGGGAAATCTCTTACAATATCATCCAGAAGGTCTCCTGTTCCGGAACCCGTTGCTGAGGAAAGGGTGTAATATTTATCAATTCCCAACTGGTAAAACTCGGTAGCGGGAAGTTCTTCTTTTGCGGAATCCACTTTGTTGATTACAATATAGATCGGCTTGTTTGATCTTCTCAAAAGACGGTAGATCTCATGGTCTGTATCGGTAAGCCCTTCATCCACATTCATCATAAAAATGATAGAAGTAGCTTCGTCTACCGCCAGCTGTACCTGCTTACGGATCTCCTCTTCAAAAATATCATCCGTTCCTACATCGTAACCGCCGGTATCAATAACTGTAAAATCTACCCCGTTCCAGTCGGACTTTCCGTAATGACGGTCTCTGGTAACACCAGCCGTAGAATCTACGATGGCCTCTCTTCTTTCAAGTAAACGGTTAAAAAGCGTGGATTTTCCTACGTTGGGACGTCCAACGATTGCGACAATATTCGACATAAAAATGTTTAATAAATTAAATTATTAATGGGTTTCTCCAACTTTTGGAGCCCAATTTTTTGCAAAGATAAGGTTTTATTATTTAGCAGATGAAAAATCAGGCTTATGTCTGCTATTTCCGGTTATTTTTTTATCTTATTTATTCTGTTCATAATCATTTCATTACATAGAACACCCCCTTTTTCACATCTGAATCTGCAAAAAATATTTTTTTAAATTAAATAATTTTTATAATTTTGCGCCACTAAAAACAGAGACTCATGGTGTAGCGGTAACACTACTGATTTTGGTTCAGTCATCTGGGGTTCGAATCCCTGTGAGTCTACAGTTTAAGATCAAACAGCTTCTGATATCGGGAGCTGTTTTTTTATTATCTTTAAATACCGCTGCGTCAAATCACTTATCGCCCCGCTGCGCAAAGTCTCCCGACTTTGAGCAAGGATAAACAGAACAATAAAAATCTCACGCTGGCGCGGGCATCCCGCTCGTGCCGGCTTTTAACAAACACAATTTTAAAATAAGACTAATGAATTTTGGAAATATAATAATCATGAGGACTGATACATTGACGCAAAGTCAGGAGACTTTGCGTAGCGGGGGTCAAATCACTTCTCAGCCCCGCTGCGCAGCAGGATAGCGTCATTTCATATTGATATTTTAACATAAATACCCCTAACCAATTTGGTCAGGGGTACATATAACATCATCTCTATCAGAGATCTTTATTTCAGATCAAATCTGTCCAGATTCATTATTTTTGTCCATGCAGCGATGAAATCTTTTACAAATTTTTCCTGAGCATCTGCACTTCCATATACTTCGGCAACAGCTCTCAATTCGGAATTGGAACCGAAAACCAAATCGGCGCGGGTAGCTGTCCATTTTTTCTGACCGGTAGAACGGTCGCTTCCTTCATAAAGTTCATTATCTGCGGAAACAGACTTCCACTGCGTTCTCATATCCAGCAGATTAACAAAGAAATCGTTGGTCATTACACCTGGTCTGTCTGTGAAAATCCCATGTTTTGAGCCGTCAAAGTTGGTATCTAATGCACGCATTCCTCCGATCAGTACGGTAAGTTCAGGAGCTGTAAGGGTCAGGAGCTGTGCTTTGTCTATTAATAAAGATTCGGTAGGTACTGAGAATTTTCTTTTCAGATAGTTACGGAAGCCGTCTGCAGCCGGTTCCAGGTAGCCCATAGATTCTACATCGGTCTGTTCCTGTGACGCATCCGTTCTTCCCGGTGCAAAAGGCACTTTAAAATTATACCCGGCATCTTTCACTGCTTTTTCTACTGCCGCGCTTCCTGCCAAAACAATGAGGTCTGCTATTGATATCTTTTTTCCTCCGGTTTGAGCATCATTGAATTCTTTCTGAATTTTTTCCAGCCCGTTCAGAACATTCTGTAATTGGGAAGGATTATTGGCTGCCCAGTATTTTTGTGGCGCCAGCCTGATTCTGGCTCCATTAGCCCCGCCCCGTTTATCACTTCCTCTGAAAGTAGAAGCGGAAGCCCAGGCCGTGGATACCAGCTCGGAAATATTAAGACCGGAATTTAAAACCTTTTCTTTTAATGCTTCAACATCTGATTCATTTACCAGTTCATGGTCTACTTCCGGTAGAGGATCCTGCCAGATCAGTTCTTCAGCAGGTACATCCGGTCCCAGATATCTGGACTTTGGCCCCATATCTCTATGGGTAAGTTTAAACCATGCTCTTGCAAAAGCGTCTGCGAAGGCATCGGGGTTTTCATAGAAATGCCTTGAAATTTTTTCGTAAACGGGATCAAGTCTCAATGACAAATCCGTTGTGAGCATAGTTGGTCTGTGTTTTTTAGAGGGATCAAATGCATCAGGAATAATTTCAGCACCGTTTTTAGCTACCCACTGATGGGCTCCGGCCGGGCTTTTCGTTAATTCCCATTCATTTTCGAACAGATTTTTAAAGAAATAATTGCTCCATTCGGTTGGAGTCTCAGTCCAGGTTACTTCCAGGCCGCTGGAAATGGCATCTGCTCCGCTTCCTGATTTATAGGAACTGCTCCATCCCAATCCCTGAAGTTCAATTCCCGCAGCTTCCGGTTCTTTTCCTACGTGATCTGCCGGACCCGCACCATGTGTTTTCCCAAAGGTGTGCCCGCCTGCAATCAAAGCAACGGTTTCTTCATCATTCATAGCCATACGTCCGAAGGTGTCGCGGATATCTTTAGCAGCTGCAATCGGATCGGGATTTCCGTCCGGACCTTCAGGGTTTACATAGATAAGCCCCATCTGTACGGCAGCCAGAGGATTTTCAAGATTACGGGAATGGATATCACCATCTGCATTATCATCGGTAGGAAGAACGCCGTGACGTTCTGCAACGCCTTCAGAACCGTGGGCATAACGGAGATCACCTCCCAGCCATGTTTTTTCCGATCCCCAGTACACATCAGCATCCGGCTCCCATACATCTTCACGGCCACCTGCAAATCCGAATGTTTTAAAGCCCATAGATTCCAGGGCTACATTTCCGGTAAGGATCAGAAGATCCGCCCATGAAATATTCCTTCCATATTTCTGTTTAACCGGCCATAGAAGTCTTCTGGCTTTATCCAGGCTTACATTATCAGGCCAGCTGTTCAGCGGGGCAAAACGCTGCTGTCCGGAGCCGGCTCCACCTCTTCCGTCACCCACTCTGTACGTTCCGGCACTGTGCCAGGCCATACGGATGAATAAAGGACCGTAATGTCCGAAATCTGCCGGCCACCAGTCCTGGGAATCGGTCATTAAAGCATGAAGATCTTTTTTCACGGCTTCCAGATCAAGGTTATTAAATGCTGCTGCATAATCAAAACCGTTTTCCATGGGATCAGACAGAGAGGAATGCTGGCGAAGAAGATCCACTCTCAGCTGATTGGGCCACCAGTCTTTATTCTGGGTTCCGCCACCGGCTACACTCTGTTTCATTGTTCCGTTATGGAACGGGCATTTACTGATGTCATTCAAATCTTTTTCCATTGTCGTTTAAATTTTATGTTGATTAATACCGTTTAATTTCTCTGTTGTAAGAATATGACAAACTTACAAAGCCTACTCAATAAACACAATCTATTAATTTTAATTTAAATGATAGTTAAAAACTATAACAATCCGGAAATTACTGATTCTTCAACAGCACTTCCGGCAAAAGATACAATCATGCAATTAAGTTAGTTAATTTTTAAAAACATCTGTACAAAAAGCAATAAGGAATTATCATATTTAGAATGATTCAAATGAATTTTTCCTATTTAAATTAAAAATAAAGGTAGTTTGATAAAATTTGATTATTTTTATAGGAAACAAGCATAAAATTGGTATGAAAAAAATACTTGTTATCTTACTCGTTGCCTTTATCATGATTCAGTTTTTCCCGATTGACAAAACCAATCCGCCTCCTACGCCGGGCATGGATTTTCTGAAGATCAAAAAAACACCGGAAACTACGGCAAAGATCATCAGAAGCTCCTGTTACGACTGCCACTCCAATGAAACGAAGTATCCGTGGTACTCCAATATTTCACCTGCATCATGGTTTGTTAAAAATCATATAGATGAAGGCAGAAAGCATCTTAATTTTTCTACCTTTGCAGTATACGAGCCCAAACAGCAGCTGCATAAACTGGAAGAATGTATAGAAATGGTTGAAAAAAAGGAAATGCCTCTGGAATCCTATTATATAGGCCATCAGGATGCAAAACTAACAGACAGACAGCGCCAGGAACTGGCTGACTATTTCAAGAAAGCCAAAGAAGATACTGAAATTAAAACTTCATTTTAACATCGATCACCATGCAGGAGAACTGGGAAGATAAGCATATTGTATTTTTTGACGGAGACTGCGGAGTCTGCAATTTCTGGGTACAGTGGATCCTGGAAAGAGACCGGAAAGATCAGTTCATGTTTGCTTCCCTGCAGTCGGATTTCGGACAGAAGTTCCTGTCTGAAAGAGGATTGGAGACGAAAGTTTTCAACACTTTATACCTTTGGAAGCCCGGAAAGTATTACCTTACCAAGTCCCGGGCAGTACTTAAAATCGCTGATATACTGGGAGGGATATACAAGTTATCCGCTGTTGGAAAAATTTTCCCATCCTTCCTGAGTGATAAAGCCTATGACCTTGTTTCCCGAAACAGAATGAAACTGGCTAATCAAAAGTGTTTTCTTCCGGATGCGCACCAGAAGAAAAAGTTTATTGAGGTGTGAAAATATTTTTCGGAGCATAGGTTATTGCTTGCTGCTTCCCACAGAACACCCATATTTTTGTAAATATTTGTCTTTCGTTGATTGGGCAGATTTTAAAAATTTGCTGTATAGGTTTTGGCCAAAGCCGTATGAAATAATTATTTAGGCGTAAAGTCCACCTCTATTAAATAAATTCTGCAATCTAACATGAGAGGGTTTTACCAAGAACTTGCCGGTATTTTTTATGGTCTCGCTGATCATGCAGATTAAGCAGATTTTTTATCCTGTCGTAAACAGAAATCCAGATTTCTAAAAACTAAGGTGTATTTTTATACGTTAACTTTCAGACTTATTGAGACTAAAGTGTTAATTTTTTGTGTTGTGGTTAATTATTTCCCACAGATCTTGGCGGATATTTTCCTCCCGATCATGCCGGTTTTTTGTTCAAAATTCAATATTAGATATAAAAAGAGATAAAGTAATTGACCTTATCCCTTTTAATTGTATGATGTTTGGATTGCTATTATTGATTTAAGGACCAGACTGAATAGCTATTCGGAGGACACTGGATCTTTACCCATTTATCGCCCTGCGTAGTTGGATACCAGCCTGAATGCCCGGTAAAATCTTTGATCTGCTGACTGCTCCAGTTGGTTTCCACCCATCTTTCCTGCCAGCTGGAAGAGGTGTTGATATACACCACCAGCCCCGGGTTCCCGTTATATCCGTTTCGTCTTGCAATATATTCATCGTTGTCCGTATACAGAATAGATGTGGTTCCGGTAGCTTTATTATTATGGATCCAGATCAGGTTGTTGAGTCTTTCTTTATTCAGCCATTCTTCATAATCCCTGTAAAAAACAGTCGGATACCCTTCATGGGTGAGAATATAGGCATAAGCAGGCATTTTGTTATAAATAATATCGGTATCGTGATTCGCTACAAAAGTTACCGCTTTATACGGGTTTCTTTTCCACATCATATCATCGTTCAGTACGTTTAGATTTCCGTTATCGAAGGCTTCATCCATTTTATAATAAGCGGCAAAATCAAATACGGAACTGTTGGCGTTATTCGCCCACCACTCAAGAGTATTGACATTGGATTCCCAAAGTTCACCCACAGAAAATCCGCCTACGCTGGAATTCCAGCTATTGACGACCCAGGGTCCGAAGCCTTTCACATAATCAAACCTCCATCCGTCAAATTTCATTACATTTTTATAATATTTTCCAACAGAATCATCCCGTCCCCACAACCAGTCCTGTACATAAGGATTGGCATGACACAGATCCGGAAATCCGCCAAAAGCCCCTTCATCATTATTTCCATATGAGTTTTTGTAGAAATCATTATAACTTCTTTTAAATTTTCCAGATGCAATTCCTGAAAAATCGGTCCAGGTATTGGTTCCTGTAAACGGATTCGCTTCAGACTGACCGCCACTGTTATGATTGATTACAATATCTGCGTACACCTGCATATTTTCAGCATGGGCTTTTGTAATCAGGGCTTCCAGCTCTGTTCTAGATCCGAAACGGGTTTCTACGCTTCCATTCTGGCTGAAATTTCCAAAATCGTAATAATCGGTAGGATCATAGCCCATAGAATAGGCTCCGTTCTGGGCTTTCGATGCCGGAGGAAGCCATACTGCGCCGATCCCTGCTGTGGACCAGTCGGCCAATTTATTTTTAACGGTATCCCACCAGGTTCCTCCGGCAGGAACATCCCAGTAAAACCCCTGCATCAGGACACTGCCTCCCGGGCCGGCAATAAATTTTCCGGCTGAGGAAATATTTCCTGTACTGAAAGGTTTTCCATCGTGATTCGTTACATTCACTGTTTTATTGTGTACTTCTGCTTTACGCAGATCTTCACCAACAGGTTCATCAGTATTCCGACAGGAGCTGACGGATGCCAGAGCCAGTACAGAAAGGAAGAAATGTGTTTTTTTCATACTTATATTTTATTTATTAATCTGATAACTAAGTTACAATTTTATCAAATAAATTCTATTACATGTGAAATATTTTCAGTTCCGTTCAAGAAATGCCTGTATACAATTTTCATTAAAAAATCATAAACTTTTAAGATTTTCAAAACAATTTTTCTTTTAATCCATATATTTGCATACTATGGAATACAATACCCAAAAAACCCAGCTTCATATGCCGGAATATGGCAGAATTATACAGCAGCTGGTTGAACGCTGCAAAGAACTCCCTACCAAAGAGGAAAGGAGTGAAATGGCAATGGCCATCATTGATTTTATGGGTCAGAGAAACCCTCAGCTCCGTGACGAAGAAAATTATAAACATAAACTTTGGGATCATCTTTTTATTTTGGCAGAATATGATCTGGATGTAGAATCCCCTTACCCCTTTCCTACCCGGGAACAGCTTGCTGAAAAGCCGAAGAAGATGGAATACCCTAAACTGCAGGGAGATTTCAAATTTTACGGAAAGAGTATTCTTCAGCTGATTGAAAAGGCCATCGAGCTGGAAACAGGAGATGAAAAGGAAGCTTTGATTGAAGTGATCGCCAACAATATGAAGAAGTCCTATAACGTATACAATAAAGAACACGTAACGGACGACGTTATTTTCCGCCATCTGAAAGAGCTGTCTGAAAACAGGCTGGACCTTACCGGAATAGATTCCCTTGAAAAAAGCAAGATCTATTATACCAGTAATAACAATAGCCGGAATAACAAAAACAGTAATAACAACAATAATAAGAACCAGACCAATAAAAGAAGGCACAACAATAACAATCATAAAAACAGAAAGTAATGAGTGGAACATTTCAGATAAGGGGAGGAAAAAGACTGCAGGGAGAAATAACTCCACAGGGAGCCAAAAACGAAGCTTTACAGATTTTATGTGCGGTCCTGTTAACGGATGAAGAGGTAAGAATTAAAAATATTCCGGACATTCACGATGTAAACAGACTGATTGAAATTCTGGGAGATTTTGGTGTAAAAGTGACTAAAAACGGTCATGGCGATTATACTTTCAAGGCAGATAAGGTCAATTTTGATTATATCAAATCCAACGAATTCAAAAAAGACGGAGCTAAACTAAGAGGATCTATCATGCTGATGGGGCCAATGCTTGCCCGATATGGAGAAGCGTATATGCCAACTCCCGGAGGAGACAAAATCGGAAGAAGAAGACTGGATACCCACTTCCAGGGACTGGTAGAACTGGGTGCTGAATTTAATTACGATGAAGATGAATATTTCTACTCACTGAAGGCAAAAGAATTAAAAGGAAAGTTTATCCTTCTGGAAGAAGCTTCTGTAACAGGAACAGCCAATATTGTGATGGCGGCAGCTCTTGCCAAAGGAAAAACCAGAATCTACAATGCCGCATGCGAACCTTATCTTCAGCAGTTATGCAAAATGCTGAACAGAATGGGGGCTAATATCTCGGGAATCGGTTCCAACCTTCTCACTATTGAAGGAGTGGATTATCTGCGGGGAACAGAACACACCATGCTTCCCGACATGGTAGAGATCGGATCATGGATTGGTCTTGCGGCCATGACCAAATCGGAGATTACCATTAAAAATGTAAACTGGAACCAGCTCGGCGTTATCCCGAATACCTTCCGAAAACTGGGAATCCAGCTTGAACAAAGCAACGATGATATTTATATTCCGGCTCAGGAAAATTATAAAATTCAGAAATTTATTGACGGATCTATCCTTACTATTTCAGACGCTCCGTGGCCGGGATTTACCCCTGACCTGCTGTCCATCATTCTTGTAGTGGCTACTCAGGCTAAAGGAAGTCTTCTGGTACATCAGAAAATGTTTGAATCAAGATTATTCTTTGTAGATAAACTGATTGATATGGGGGCACAGATCATTTTATGTGATCCGCACAGAGCTACTGTTATCGGACTGAACCAGGAAACTCCTTTAAGAGGAACCACTATGGTTTCCCCTGATATCAGAGCAGGAAATGCGCTTCTTATTGCCGCCCTTTCTGCTGAAGGAAAATCGATCATCCATAACATTGAGCAGATTGACAGAGGTTACGAAAATATCGACGGAAGGCTAAAAGCAATCGGTGCAGATATTGAAAGAATCTAATGCTCTTTAAGAATAAAAAAAGCGTTCAAAGTTTAATTTTGAACGCTTTTTTATTTTATGGAAACCGGCTACCAGCCACCGCCGCCACCGCCTCCTCCACCGCCACCGGAGAATCCACCGCCACCTGAACCGCTTCCTGAGCTGGAAGGCTGGGTAGAGGTTGACTGTATGGATTGGGTAAGGCTTGAGTTCAGCGTACTGGCAAAAGCATAATGATTCAGCGTTCCGCCATAATACCAGTTATTCTGATACTCTGTGGACGTTCTTTTCAGCATATCATCAAATTTTTCACCCCATACCTCATCAACACCCAATACCATCGCAAAAGGCAGAAGGGTTTCAAAAACCTGCGGGGTCATCTGAGGAGGATTATGGAATTTCAGCTGTTCGTTTTCCGCAGCACCCATGTACATTTTAAATCCGTCGATCAGCGATTTTTTTCTCAGCTTTTCTTCTGAAGGTCTTTTGATCAGATGCTGATAGATCAGTAAAGCTACAAATGTAAGGATCAGAAATACATAACATACATTGAAATTATTGCTTTCTACGGCATCATGCCCCTGATAGATCATGACTAAAGCTCCGATGAATAAAATAAACGGAACCGGTATCAGAAAGATCCAAAAATAACCTCTCGCCGCAAAAGCAGCAATGATAAATACAACCAGAAGAACGATATAAATAACTCCTCCAATCAGTAATTTTTCAATTTCAGGATAAATCATATAGCTCAGGACTAATCCTGCACCATATACAACAGAACTTATGATCCACGGAAGAATCAATTTTGAGGTATTATTTCCTTCATTCAAAAAATTATCATGTTGAAATTTAAGGGTTTCTTTAAAATTACGAACCGCTTTTTCAATTTTAGAATCGTACTTCCCATCAAATGTTACAGAATCTTTATACTCTGAAAAAAGATTGTTCATCAGATTGATCTCTTCCTTCGGAAGTGCTTCATCCGGTTCTTTCAGCTTTTTTAAGATAAATTTTTTCGTCTTGAAAATTCCCAATATTCCGGAATCTTCATTTTCTATAATTTTAACATATCCTTTCACCGCAAGGTTGACAATGGCTGCCGTAAGGTATTTATTACTGAAACTTTCAGATCTGATATAGCCCAATGTAGCCGGAGACATATTTTCAGGAACATTAAACTGTGGATAAACAGTAGGCTTTTCAGGATCAACTCCATACTTCCTCCAGGTGGTATAATAATAAAAGATCAATCCGATAAATACGATAAAACCACCAATCAGGATACCATACACCTCAAGGAAAGTAGGTGGCGGAGGCGGAATCATCACTCCTTTTTTAAATCCTACCGCTACCGTAAGTCCTTCATTGGCTTTCAGACCGGAAGCACTCCACTCTATTGAATTTTCTGAAAGAACCTTAGCTGTACAATTTTGGGATGTACTGCCATATGCTCCGGTATAACAGGAATTCTGAATGATTCCCGCACCTTCCGGAAGCATAACCTTTGCAGAGATTGAGTCTACGTCAAAATCCCAATACGTACCGTTTACATTCCAGTAAAGCTCGTCATAACGGTCAAAGAAACCGATCTGGTTCTCTGCTTTGTATTTTATTTCGTAATCGTAGGTTCCTGGGTCAAGAATAACATCTTTACTTCCCAAATAAATCTCCAGGTAGTCATTTGAAATTTTCTCATGATACTTTTCATCTGCTCCGTTCTTTTTAACGGAGATGATATCATATTTTACCTTATATCTTCTGTTATTGAGGTTTCTGGATAAAGGCAGGGAACGGAATATCCCTCTTTTGATCTTATCTCCCAGACTGTATGCTTTAATATGTTCCGTAACGGTAATTCCGGAATTTTTATCTACCTCAATATCTGAATGGAATGAAATAATCTTCTCCGGTCCGGCAATTGTCATCTGGTCTTCTCTGCCTGTTTCATTCTGGGCAAAGGCAACAGAAAAGAATAAAACCAGAAAAAGCTGCAGCAACTTTTCCATTCCCTAGAATTTTACGGTTGGAACCTCCCTGTCGGCAATATTCTGCAGTTCAAAGAACGGAGATTTTTCAAATTTGTACATTCCGGCCACTATATTGCTTGGAAATGATTCTACCAGGGTATTGTTTTCACGTACGGTTCCGTTATAGTATCTTCTTGATTTTTCAATATCATTTTCAATGGAAGTCAGTTCGCTCTGAAGCTGCTGGAAATTGGTATTGGCTTTCAGATCCGGATACTTTTCTGCAACGGCGAAAAGATTCATCATTGCCTGGTTCAGGTTCTTTTCAGCAGCTTCTTTTGCCTGAACAGAATCTGCTCCTACCGCCTGTGTTCTTGCCCTGGTAACGCTGTCAAGAGTTTCACGTTCGTGGGTAGCATATCCTTTTACGGTTTCTACAAGATTCGGGATAAGATCGTGACGTTTTTTAAGCATGACATCAATACTGCTCCATGCTTCCTGCACCAGGTTTCTCAGTTTCACCAGACGGTTATAAATAGAAACCCCGTAAAGCAGAAACAATACGATTAATGCGGCAATAACAAAAATTGTGATCATAGATTTTCATATTTTATAAGGTTTAAAAATACAGTTTTTTTGTCATCAGGAAAAACCGGCAACATTTCTCACTGTAATAAAAAAGCATCCGGCAGAAAACTACCCGATGCTTATGTAATTAAAACTATATGAATCTCCCTAAGAATACGTTCTGCAGATATACTCTACCGTTGTACTCAAAAGTTTATTTTTATTCAGATAAGATTCCAGCTGCCGGTAATCATCTGAACTTACCTTAATATAAAGCTGCACAGATCCGAAACTATATCCGTTCACATACTCTATGTTGGCAGAAAGAACCCTGTGGCATATCCCGAACTGGTTATAGACTGCATTCATTAAATGTTCAAATTTCATTTTGCCATTTAATTCTATTTCCAGGATCAATTCTTTCTTAGGCAGGCTGACGGTATTCTGTAAAACCTGCGTATCAACATTAGGTAGTCTCATCACTAAAGATTTTTGTGGATTAATATTATCAGATCATAGTGCTCTTTGCGTTAAATCTGTGACAAAAATATAAAAAAATATTAGTCTACCAAATTAGTAGACTAATATTTTTTTAAAAACTTCTAATTTATCTGATAAATAGGCTTTGACTAAACCCGGATGAAATGATATTATTATTCATGCAGGGTAAAGTCCACCTCTATTGAATAAATTCTGCAAACTACAATCGATTTTTTAGGAGAGATTTTTATTAATATTTTTATGATCTCACAGATTCAGCAGATCTCTTTTTAATCAATAAAAATCGTAGATTTTTTTTAACTTATGTGAACTTCTATACTCAAGGCATTTAAACTTATGGATACTAAAGTGTTAAATCTTTTGCGCCTGTTGTTGTAAACTGAAACCTTCTGTTTTATAATTCACCAATTTTATCCAGCTTTTCAGAAGCAGCCAGTCCGTTTGGATTACAGCCGGGTTCTCCTTCCGGAACTTGCAGGTTTTTCTTCTGATAAAAACTTTCCCAGAATTCATTCGTTTTCCCTGTTTTCGGATCTTTGAAGGTCATCGGTTCCAGCTTAAAAATATGGTTCTCTCTGAATGCTCTTTCAATATAATCTGAACAATAGTAAGAATTTTCATCCAGGATATAATCGAAATTATAAGGTTTCCCCAACATGGCTTCCGCTTTTATGAGTGCTGCGGGAATGGTTTTCTGATATTCAGGTTTCAGACGGTAAATGATGACGCGCTGACCTTCATCAGACTGATCTTTAAGAAAATTTTTCAGCTCCTGCTTCTGGGAACCTCCTTTGGGTGCGGCATGCAGAACATACCAGTGTCCGTTTTCTTTTTCAGCGATTCCGATATGATCAAAAGAAGCTTCTTCCTGTTTCCGGGTAACGTTGTTGATCGCTCCCGAAAGTCCGGTTTCTTTGGCGGTGACAAAAAGCAGGTCTCCGTTTCTGAGTTCTGCCTTCTGATAAGAACTGCAGTTAATGAACAGTAAAGTCAAAAGGAGCAGACATCCTGTACTTATGTTGAAAGATAATTTTAATCCCGGCATCGGCTTATTGTTTCTTCGTCAAAATTACAAAATAGAATTCATTACATTTGTTGTAAATATCGATCTGCTCTTCCATTCAACCCAACATTCCAAGATTCTTATGCCACATATTTTATTAGTAGAAGATGACGACAGACTTTCCAGACTTATCACCAAAGGCCTTCAGGAAGCTGAATTTGAAGTAAGTATGGCCTATGACGGAGTAACAGGTCTGAAACTGGCTCATCAAAAGGATTTTGATCTGGTGATAACCGATATTATCCTTCCTCAGAAAAGCGGTATTGAATTTTGTTTTGAACTTAAAGCTTTGAAACCTGATCTCCCGGTAATCATGCTTACCGCACTGGGTACCACGGACGATAAGCTTGAAGGATTTGATGCCGGAGCGGACGATTATATGACCAAACCTTTTGAAATGCGTGAGCTGACCGCGAGGATCAGGGTTTTACTGAAACGTTTTTCACAACAGAGGCAGCTGAAAGTTTCTGTCCTGAAATATGAAGGTATTGAAATGAATCTGGAGCAAAAAACAGTCAGCCGGAATCAGACTCCTGTAAAACTGACCCCTAAAGAGTTCAATCTCCTGAAATTTATGATGGAAAATTCCGAAAGGGTTCTTTCGCGCAGTGAAATCGCTGAAAAGGTATGGGAAACCCATTTTGATACCGGAACCAACTTTATTGACGTATACATCAACTATCTGCGAAAGAAAATTGACCGGGATTTTGAAATTAAACTCATTCACACCAAAGCCGGCATGGGATTTATCCTGAAGAAAGATTATGAAACAAGAACGGAACAAGGATGAAATATTCTCCCTGTTTATAATACAATATAAACCGTAAACCCTTCAGACCAGAGATGAAGATAAGAACCAGACTTACCCTGCTTTTTACCCTGATTACGGCAATGCTTCTGGGTATTTACAGTTTTTCCGTTTATTACTCATCAAAAGAAGCAAGAGAAAAATCTTTTTACGGCGAACTGCGAAATGAAGCGATTGCCAAAGCTGATCTGTTTTTCCAAAGTTCACTGCCCGAAAAGGAAATGCATCAACTTTACAAAAACAACAACAGAACCCTGAATGAAGTTCAGGTGGCCATCTATGATTCACACAACCGGCTTATTTACCATGATGATGCCAAAGTAGACTATGTAAAAGAAAACCGGGAAATGCTTTCAGAGATATTCCGGAAAAATACCATCAGTTTCTTTTTAAACGATCTTCAGGTGATCGGAATAGTTTATCATGATCAGGGAAAATCTTATGCTGTAACAGCTGCTGCCTATGATCAGTACGGCTATGAATACCTCACCCATCTGCAGACCATCAGTCTCATTTCTTTCATCAGCATCCTGATCCTGATTTATCTGGCCGGAATATTTCTTTCCAAAAAAACATTAAGCCCCCTGAGTGAAATGGTAGATCAGATTAAAAAAATTACGGCAGGAAAATTACAGCTGAGATTGAAAACAACCAGAGAAAAAGATGAACTCAACGAACTGGCCCGGAGTTTCAACGGTATGCTGGAACGCCTGGAAAACTCTTTTGATGCCCAGAAATATTTTGTATCCAATATTTCACACGAACTCAGGACTCCGTTATCCGCTATTATTACTGAACTGGAACTGGCTTCTGAAAAAGAACAGACCCGGGAAGAACATCAGCAGACCATCCGGTATGCATTGGAAGATGCCCGGAATATGGCCAGATTGTCCAACAGTTTGATGGATCTGGCCAAAGCAAGCTACGACCCGAATGAAATCAGTTTCTCTGAGGTAAGACTTGATGAAGTCCTGCTGGAATCTTACAGCGGAATAATAAAGGAAAACCCTTCCTATAAAGTTTCACTGAATATTGAGGATACCGTGGAGGAACGTCAGCTAATTATTCAGGGGAACGAATATCTGCTGCGGGTGGCTTTCAACAATCTTATTGATAATGCCTGTAAATATTCACCGGAACATACCTGCTCTATTCGTGTAAAAGCAGATGATAAAAAACTCCATATCAGTTTCATCAACACAGGAAATATTATTTCCCCGGAAGATATGGAACATATTTTTGAACCTTTTTACAGAAGCGAAACTTCCGGAAAAGAAAAGGGGCACGGAATAGGGCTTTTCCTTACCGAAAAAATCATTAATCTTCACCAGGCCGGCATTTCCGTAACATCTGACATTGACGGAACTGTTTTCACCACAGTATTTGAAACCCTTTAATGAAAAAAATTCTCATTTTATTTCAGGAATGCAGCATCAGTGACTGCTGTTAACCTTTCCGAAAATAGTGGTTCCTATACTTGCTGCAATTACGCAGGCAATAGAAATCCACTGTAAAAAAGTCAGGTTTTCCTGAAGGAATATAAATCCAGAAAGTGCAGCAAATGCAGGCTCCAGGCTCATCAGAATACTGAAGGTTTTGGCCGGAAGGTTTTTCAGGGCCATGATCTCCAGAGAAAATGGTAATGCACTGGACAGAATAGCCACTGTCAGACCTTTTACAAAAATTGCAGGAGTAAGATTGAAAACAGCACCATCCCATAAAGTAAAAGGTATAATCAGAAAGCTGGCAAATATCATCCCCGTAGTTACCGCATCTTTCCCATCCATTATTTTAGCAACCTTTCCGCCCATCACAATATAAACGGCCCAGAATAATCCTGCCAGAAATGCCAGACCAAGTCCTGATAAATCAATATGATCACTCTTCCAGGGAACGATGAGTAAAATTCCGGCACAGGCCAGTAAAGCCCATATCACATCCAGCAGTTTGCGGGACAGTGCCAGTGCAAGAAACAAAGGTCCGGCAAACTCTACGGACTGCCAAACCTAAAGGAATCCGCTGGATAGCCATATAAAAAATAAGATTCATAGCTGCCAGTCCAAATCCGTACATAGCACAATACATCCACTTTTGCTTTGTAAACGCTGAAAATTTCGGACGGTTAATCAATGTCAGTAAAACAGCTGACAGCACAATTCTTAAAGTAACCGTTCCGATTGCTCCTATCGCCGGAAAAAGCTGTTTTGCAACAGAGGCTCCCCCCTGTACACAGATAATAGCCAGAAGTGTCGCAGATATAGCTATGTTTGTTTTTTTCATGGATAAAATTATATACTTTGATTTCTGAAAACCATCCTCCGGAATTCTGAAAATCCCAAAACTACCGTCTGTCAGTACTTTTTCAGATCAACTTTCTGATGTTCAAAATTATTGAATTTTCAGATGTAAAAATAACTTCCCCCTGAATTAAGAATAAAATACAGCCAGGGGCCTGCATGCTCAGGCTGTTTCAGAAATCCAAAGGAAGAAACAGTTTTTCTAATAATTTTCTAATAGTATTCTAAAGATTCTCTAACGGTAAAAAAAAAATTCCATTTCTACTTTTGCGCAGTAAAAATAAAGCATATGGACCCGGATCCTTACCGTGATTATCAATCTTTAAAGCTTTAGCTGTACCCCCCTTTTCCCGTATAGCTGAAAAGCTTTGCAAAAACAGGAAAAGTTATGAATACATTTGAATTTACTCTTCGTTTATCAGTAGCATTCTGCTTAGGGGCCGGTATAGGCTTCGAAAGGCAGTGGCGTAAAAAAAACGCAGGTCTCCGCACCAATACTTTAGTCTGCATAGGCTCGGCTGCCTTTGTACTGATTGCTGTCAGAATCGGTGGTGACGCTGCCGGAAGAATTACCTCTTATATTGTAAGCGGTGTCGGATTCCTCGGCGGTGGTGTGATCATGAAAGACGGCCTTACCGTCCGGGGTATTAATACCGCAGCCACTTTATGGTGTTCCGCAGCCATAGGCGCATTATGTGCATTGGGCTATTCCAAAGAAGCTCTCATTACCGTTTTCTTCATCGTCTCTACGAATATATTTCTCAGACCCTCTTTATCCGGTCATAAAAATACCCGGAATAAAAAACTGGCATCAATGAAAAAAAAGAACCAGACAAAAGCAGAAATCAATAACAGTACTCAACTTTATTAAGATCATGAAAAAAATAATTTTAAGCATTATCGTAATCTTTACAGTCTCTTGTAAGGAAAGTCTTTCTGAGAAAAATGAAGCACAGGAACTCACAATCAGCAACGGGCAGATCACCGTTCCTGAGAACAATCCTGTTTTCAGAAAAATAAAAACTGAAGCCGTTACAGAACAGGAACACAGCGATGGTATTGTTTCGGCCGGAACCATTCAGGCCATTCCCAATCATTATGCAGAAATTGCCAGTCCTTTTTCCGGGAGAATTACAAAATCCTTTATCCGTCTCGGTCAAAATGTTGCGGCCAGCAGCCCACTTTTCGAGATTCTCTCCTCCGATTATTTTTCTGTGCAGAAAGACTATACAGATGCGCTGAATGAGGTACAGCTTGCAGAAAAAAATTACAGACGCCAGCAGGATCTGGTAAAACACGGTGTGGGTATCCGGAAAGAACTTGATGAAGCTGAAACCGATTTTAAAAATAAAAAGACCTCCCTTTCCAACGCATCGTCTGCCCTGAAAGTTTACAACAGCAAAGGAAGCAGTTTGGGAAGCCCTCTTATTGTGAGAGCTCCCATCAGCGGAGAAATTATCTCAAACACTATTGTGAACGGACAATATCTGAAAAGTGATGCTGAACCCGTCATTATTATCGCAGAACTCTCCAAAGTCTGGATTTCCGGAGATGTCAAGGAAAAAGACATCCGTTTTATCAATACCGGAGATCATGTCTCGGTAAAAGTAAGCGCTTATCCGGACAGAAATATTACCGGGACAGTATATCATATCAATGAAATCGTAGACGAAAATACCAGAAGCATAAAAGTTCTTATTGAATGTAATAATCCAGACAAAAGCCTGAAACCCGGAATGTATGCCACGGTTAATTTCTCAACAGTTCCGGAAAAAACAGTGATGATTCCTGTTACTGCTGTGATGCAGGATGACAGTTCTCAATATGTGTGGGTGAAAACAGGTAAAAATCAATTTGCCAGACGTCCGGTTATCACAGGAGAAACCGATCGGAAAACAATAAGAGTGATCTCAGGCCTGAAAGCAGGCGAAACCATCATGACCGAAGGCGGAATCTATATGCCGGACGCAAAATAATGTGAAACAATGCGAAATCAAGAACAATGAAGAAATTACTTACAATCTCTATACAGAAAAGATGGCTGATGCTGGCCCTCTTCCTTTTACTCGGGTTCTTCGGCTACTATTCCTGGACCAGATTATCGGTGGAAGCGTATCCCGACATCGCTGATGTCACCTCACAGGTCGTTACACAGGTTCCGGGGCTGGCTGCCGAAGAAGTGGAACAGCAGATCACCATACCTTTGGAACGCTCTCTTAATGGACTTCCCGGAATGCATGTGATGCGGAGTAAAAGTACATTCGGTCTGTCCATCATTACAATGGTTTTTGATGATGGCGTTGATGATTATTGGGCAAGACAGCGCATCCAGGAAAGATTATCGGATGTTACGCTCCCTTATGATGCCCAGCCGGGGCTTGATCCACTGACCTCTCCTACCGGTGAAGTCTACCGGTATATTATCGAGAGTAATACCCACAGCCTCCGGGAGCTTACAGATTTACAGAAATTTGTGATCATTCCACGCATCAGGCAGGTTTCCGGGATTGCAGATGTTACCAATTTCGGAGGAATTACCACCCAGTTTCAGATTGAACTGGATCCTCATAAACTTGAACAGTACGGACTTTCCCTATCCGAAGTTACCGAAACCATTTCCAAAAACAACATCAGCGCAGGTGGAAGCATGCTTCCACTGGGAGATCTGGCCTATGTCATCCGGGGGATAGGCCTTGTAAAAGATTTAGATGATCTTGGAAAAATTGTGGTAAAAACCGGAAATGGTGTCCCGGTCTTTCTCAATGATGTAGGAATATTAAAATATGGAAACCTGGAAAGAAAGGGCATTCTCGGCTATACCGACAGAAAGAGAAACTATTCCGAAAGTGTAGAAGGAATTGTTCTTTTATTAAGAGGACAAAACCCGTCACAGGTTCTGGAAGGAGTACATCAGGCAGTAGATGAATTAAACAATGAAATTCTCCCGGCTGGGGTAAAAATCCATCCTTTTCTGGACAGAACTGACCTTGTGGAGACAACCCTTCATACCGTTTCCCATACCCTTACCGAGGGAATTGTATTGGTCATCATCGTACTGATTGTATTTCTGGGAAGCTGGAGAGGCGCATTGCTGGTTGCCGTTACCATTCCGGTTTCTTTATTATTCGCGTTTATTCTGATGTATTTTACCAATATCCCAGCTAACCTGCTTTCTCTGGGAGCTATTGATTTTGGAATTATTGTAGACGGGGCCATTGTAATGCTGGAAACCATCCTGAAAAAAAGAGAAGAAAACCAGGAAGAATCTTTGGAAGAAAAAAGCATTACCCAAAGAGTGATTGAAGTCGCTAAACCTATTTTCTTTTCCACCATCATTATTATTACGGCCTACCTTCCTTTATTCGCTTTTGAAAGAGTGGAGAAAAAACTCTTTACCCCAATGGCTTTCACCGTAGGTTATGCTTTGCTGGGTGCACTTGCAGCTGCATTGCTTTTAATTCCGGGCCTGGCCTATGTCATTTATCGTAAACCAGGAAAAATATACCATAATAAATGGCTGGAAAAAATAACAGTTGTCTATGGAAAAAGAATAGATCAAATTATGCAGACACCCCAAAAAGTAATTTTGCCGATAAGCATTGTTCTGCTGTCCGCAGGAGTTCTGTCCTATACCGTAGGGAAAGATTTCCTTCCCGAGCTGGACGAAGGTTCCATATGGCTTCAGGTACAGCTCCCACCCGGTATTTCTTTGGCTAAGTCAAAAGAAATGAGTGACAGCCTGCGCGTAAAAACCCTGAAACATCCGGAAATCACCTATATGATGATTCAGGCAGGACGTAATGACGATGGTACCGACCCGTGGACAGCTTCCCATTTTGAAGTTTCCATCGGAATAAAACCTTACAGAGAATGGCCTTCGGGAAAAACAAAAGCAGACCTTATTAAAGAACTGGCGGAAGATTACAAAAAAATGCCCGGATTCACCGTAGGATTCTCACAGCCCATGATTGACGGGGTCATGGATAAAATTTCGGGAGCTCACAGTGAACTGGTAGTGAAGGTATATGGTGAAGACTTCAAAGAAACCCGAAGGATTGCCGAAAATGTATTGTCCACATTAAATGAAGTTCCCGGTTCTGCCGATCTTGCCATTGATCAGGAACCTCCGCTCCCCCAGTTACAAATCATTGCTGACCGGGATAAAATTGCCCGATATGGACTGAATGTGGCAGATGTAGCAGATCTCATCGAAGTAGCTTTAGGCGGAAAAGCCATCTCCCGGATCTTTACCGGTAATAAAGTTTATGATATTTCCTGCCGTTACACGGAAGACAGCCGTGATACTCCAGATAAAATCGGAAACCTGATGCTTACCTCTGCTTCCGGAGCCAGAATTCCTTTATCACAGGTCGCAGAAGTAAAATTAAGTACCGGAGAAAGCACCATTACCCGGGAAATGAATAAACGGCATCTCACTGTAAAGCTTAATTTAAGGGGAACCGACCTTTCTTCCTTCCTGAAAAAAGCCCGGGATAAGATTGAAAAAGACATTCAATATGACCATGAGAAATACCGGATCAAATGGGGAGGACAGTTTGAAAACCAGAACAGGGCTTATTCCAGGCTGGCTTTTATCATTCCGTTGGCACTTGCCATTATGTTCCTCTTATTGTATGGTGCATTTGGGGATTTCAGACAGGCCTTAGTACTGATGTCGGTTGTTCCGCTCGCTTTATCCGGAGGAATGCTGGCCCTTAATATCCGGGGAATGTCTCTGAACGTATCTTCCGCAGTAGGATTTATCGCATTATTCGGGGTGGCTATTCAGAATGGAGTGATCATGATTTCGCATATCAACGATCTCCGCAAAAAGGGATATGCTCTGAAACTGGCCGTAACACAAGGTGCAAAGGACCGTTTCAGGCCTGTACTGATGACCGCTACGGTTGCAGTGATCGGATTATTACCGGCATCAATGGCCACAGGCATCGGCTCGGATGTACAGCGTCCTCTGGCTACTGTAATCGTTTACGGACTGATGTTCTCTACTGTTTTAACACTCTTCATACTGCCTGCTATTTATTTTATGGCTGAACGCGGTAATGAAAAACAAAATCTGACATCATATGAAAATTAAAATTCATTTTATCATACTGTTTCTGTCATCATTAAGTACAACAGGAATACTCAAAGCTCAGGAAAAAGAAATTTTACGTTTTGACGAATATATCAGGCTTGTCGGAAAAAGAAATCTGGGTTATGCCGCTCAAAAATACAATATAAGTATAGCCGAAGCTTCCGTTCAGACGGCAGGAATGTTTCCGGACCCTCAGCTGGAAGCAGAAACTACCAACAACGGAGTGAATAAAAATATGGGCTATGTTTACGGGGCATCCATCGGCTGGACCCTTGAACTGGGAGGTAAGAGAAAAGCCAGGATAAACCTTGCCAGAAACCAGTCGGAACTGAGTAAACTCCAGTTACAGGATTTTTTCCGGAACCTTCGCGCAGGTGCCTCTTTAGGATATATTGAAGCACTGAAGTCTAAAGCTTTGCTGGAAGTACAACGGGATTCTTATGAGAACATTTTACAGCTGGCCAAGTCTGACAGTATCCGTTATCGGCTGGGAACGATATCATTGGTTACTTCAAAGCAAAGTAAATTAGAGGCAGCCGCTCTGCTCAATGAAGTGTATCAGGCTGAAAGTGACGTACAGCAGGCATTGACGGGGCTGTCCGTTTTTCTCAGCGATTATAAAATGACAGACCGAGAGGTTTCCGGAGACTTTAATGCTTTCAACAGGGATTTCAGTATGGATGATCTTTTGATCAACGCATTAAATGAACGAGCTGATTTACTGACCGCTAAACAAAATACACAGATTGCCCAAAGCCAGATCAGCCTTGAAAAAGCCAACCGTAAAATAGATCTGGGAATCAGTGCGGGCGCGGAACGGCATACCGAAGCGACTAATGAAATTGCTCCTTCTCCGGCAGTCAATGCGGTAAAACTGGGGCTCAGTATTCCTCTGAAATTTTCCAACAGAAGAAATGCAGGATTGAAAATTGCTGAAATGGCTCATTCCCGGTCAGAACTTGAATACCAGCAGATCGAACAGGAAATACGGGCAGAAGTAATTCAGGCCTGGCAGCACTATACTGCCACTCAGAAACAATTGAAACAGTTCCAAAACGGAATGCTTACTGAGGCTAAAAGTATCCTGGAAGGCATTAATTACAGTTATAAAAGAGGGGAAAGCTCCATCCTGGAGGTCCTTAACGCCCAGAGAACCTATAACGGCATAAGAAAAGATTATTATCAGGCTCTCGCAGATAACGCCGCTGCCCTGATAGAACTGGAACGGAGAGCAGGAATCTGGGACATTGATTTCTAAAAACATAAATCAAAAAAAGTTCTGAAACGTATTGCTTCAGAACTTTTTGTCTTATTTTTTCTTCAACCGGTCTTCATAAATACCGATCCATTGTTCCACCGTCATTTTTTTGCTGACCTCAGCGATCAGGTCAAACGGAATATCATCCATTTTTTTGAATCGTACACAGGATTTTCCCATATCCAGCTTTCTTTTGGAATATTTGGGATATTCGGCAACAAACCAATTCAGAAGTTCAGGTTCGGCATAGATTCCCATGTGGTAAAATGCAATAAAATTCTTTTGAGAAGCCAGTCCCATAAATGGTAAAGGTGCTCCGGGCGTACAGTGATAACCCGCGGGATACGTTTCAAGAGGAACATCCCATCCTACCATCCCATAACTGACACCTTCCTTAAATCCTTCCGGGAGATTATCACCGATGGTATTGAATAATTTTCTGAAGACTTCCTGTCTTTCCTCTGGAATTTTTGAAATATAATCTTCTACGGAGCTGGCTGGGATCTGCATATTCAGTTAGTTTTTTTTAGTTTATCCAAAATAACAAAATTTCTGAATATCCTGGTATGAAAAATTATGGATCAAACTCAACATATTATACAATAGCCTGTTTAAATTTATGAATTTGATTTTTTGTATGCCGTTCAAATCTTTATCTGGCCCATATTCTTTGAGTATTTTTCTGATTAAAAGATAATGTACTGGTGATGTATACCGCTTCATCAGCGACGAAGTAGCATTTCTTTGCTCACTCAAAATAAAGCGGAGCCACTCATAAACTTTGCGTGAATCTTTTTTTGCGGACTTGAAGAAATATAAAATTCACATGATCTTTTTAGTTAGGATAATTTCAAACATGATCTATTGAGTTTTGCTAACATAAAAAATATTTGAATAAAATCTAAACAGGTTCTTATATTTTCAAAGATATAATTTCAGGCAGAACCCTGTATTTCAAAAATAAGCGAAGCGGCTTTGTTTATCTTAAAAAAACACGCCAATATTATTCATTATTTGTTTTCCATTGCGATGAATAAAAAATATTCTTCCAACTTTTGAGATTGATCCAAAATAAAAAAAGCAGCAGTACATCACATACTGCCGCCAGACATTATTTACATTAAAAAAACTTATCTTTTGACTGCTTTTACAGCAGATTGAAATCTGTTTCTGAATCCATGAACTCAACAGCCAGAATTCAAAATCGTCAACACAGATGATCCGACTGCCTGTTAAAAAAACGGGATATAACTTGATTTTCACATTTTATATCGGCACTGTAAATTAAGGAAAATTTTAACACAAAACCAAAATAATTAAAATACAACTATTTATTTCATAATAAAAATCCCGTATTTTTATTAAAAATCACAGCAAAAATCACATTAATAAAGAAGAAGAATAAACTGATACAGCAGCTCAACGCTTCTTAATTTTATTATTGGGAAATTAAATCCTATTTTTGTCATACAAATTTTTTGAACAATGCCGAATATTTCAAACAGAGCACAGCATATGCCGCCATCGCCGGTAAGAAAACTGGTTCCTTTTGCGCTAAAAGCAAAACAGCAGGGAACTAAAGTCTATCACCTTAATATCGGGCAGCCTGATATTGAAACTCCGGAAACAGCTTTAAATGCTTTAAAGAATATTGATCTTAAAGTATTGGAATATGCGCTTTCTGAAGGTAATTTAGAATACAGAAAAGCCCTTACCGATTATTATCATACCTTAGGTTTTGAAGACCTTACACCTGATAATTTCATTGTAACCAACGGTGGTTCGGAGGCGCTTAATTTTGCCATTTCTACTTTATGTGATGACGGTGACGAAGTGATCATTCCTGAACCTTATTATGCCAACTATAACGGGTTTACCAGCACATTCAACGTGAATGTAGTGGCGGTACCGTCTACTATTGACACCGGTTTTGCACTCCCTCCGATCGAAGAATTTGAAAGAAAGATCACCGAAAGAACAAGAGCCATCGTGATCTGTAACCCGGGTAATCCTACGGGATACCTGTACACCCGTGAAGAACTTCAGAAACTGGCGGAAATTGCTTTAAAATATGACATCGTGGTAATTTCTGACGAAGTATACAGAGAATATGTTTACGATGGTAAACAGCAGATCTCGATCCTTGATTTCCCTGAACTGAGTGAAAACTGTATCGTGATTGATTCTGAATCCAAGCGTTATTCTATGTGCGGGGTAAGAATCGGATGCATGGTTACCCGTTCCAAAAAAATTCATGATGCCGCAATGCTTTTTGCACAGGCAAGATTAAGCCCGGTACTTCTGGGCCAGATTGCAGCAACAGCAGCCCACCAGAATGACGGCGCTTACATCCGTTCTGTAAGAGAAGAATATACCCACAGAAGAAACATCCTTGTGGATCTTCTGAATGCTATTCCGGGAGTAATCTGCCCTAAACCGAGAGGAGCCTTCTACTGTGTTGCCGAGCTTCCGGTAGACGACACCGAGAAATTTGCACAATGGCTTCTTGAAAAGTATACCAACAAAGGTGAAACCATTATGGTAGCACCCGCAGGAGGATTTTACAGCGATCCGGAGTTAGGTAAAAAACAGGTAAGAATCGCTTACGTACTGAAAGAAGAGGATCTGAAGAGAAGTGCAGAAATTCTGAAAGATGCCTTGACTCAATACAGAAAGGAATTCAATCTATAATTATATTTACAGCATACAATACCGGCAATGAAAAATACGGGTCTGAACATCTTCTTCTCATGTCTTTTGTTGCCGGTATTTTTTTCCTGTGATAAGAAAACCCCTGAAAAGAAAACAACGAACCATCATCCCAACGATATTGTTTTCATCAGTATGTCTCACATAGGCGGACATTTGGGCAACTATAACATTGTAAAAGTGACCAGAGATTCCGTAAAAGCGGAAAAAGGAATGACCGCCAACCAGACCCATAAAGAATGGAGCGCTCCTATCCGGTCTGAGACCTGGAAGAAACTGACAGCTTCCATCAATGTGAAAGATCTGGACTACATCAAAAGTTCTCCAAGCCAACAGTCGGTGGACGGTATTGATGAAACCTTTCAGATCCGTACCCCGAAAAAATCCCATATTTACGTTAATTCTTTTGCGGATACCGTTCACTATAAACAGTTTCAGCAGCTGAAAGAACAGTTAAATACCATTCTTCCTAAAGAATATCAATAAAAACATGCAAGAAAATTTTTCCTTAAAGCCTTACAATACCTTCGGCGTTGAAGCCAAAGCTCAATACTTTACTGAGATCAGCAGCCTTGAAGAACTGAAAGAAGCGATTGTCTTTTCAAAAAAACATAATCTGCCACTTCTGTTTTTGGGAGGAGGAAGCAATATTCTGCTGACCAAAGACTTTGACGGACTAGCTGTAAAAATTAATTTAAAGGGAATTTCAGAAGAAATTCTGAATGAAAACGAAGTTCTGGTAACGGCAAAAGCAGGAGAAAACTGGCATGAATTGGTGATGTACTGCCTGGAAAAAAATTACGGCGGTCTGGAAAATCTTTCCCTGATCCCGGGAAATGTAGGAACTTCCCCCATGCAGAATATCGGAGCTTACGGTACGGAAATAAAAGATGTATTTGTAAACTGTAAAGTATTGGATCTTGATCTTCTGGAAGTAAAAACCTTTGATCTGAAGGATTGCAGATTCGGGTACAGGGATTCTATTTTTAAACAGGAAGGAAAAGGAAAATATGTTATTCTGGAAGTTACTTTTAAATTAACGACCCACGAACATCACCTTAGAACAGAGTATGGAGCTATCCGATCTGAACTGGAACGTGAAGGAATAGAAAATCCTACCATCCGGGATATATCACGGGCGGTAATTCAGATCAGACAGAGCAAACTTCCCGATCCGAAAGAAACAGGAAACGCAGGAAGTTTCTTTAAAAACCCTACAATTCCGCTCACTCAGTTCGAAGCACTGAAGCAGAAATTCGAAAATATTCAGGGATACCCGAACGGTGACAGGGTAAAAGTACCTGCCGGATGGCTCATTGAGCAATGCGGATGGAAAGGAAAGCAGATCGGCAATGCTGCTTCCCACAGGCTCCAGTCCCTGGTGATTATCAACGCCACAGGAAACGCTTCCGGGAAAGAAATCTTTGATTTTTCCGGTGAAATCATCCTTTCCGTAAAAGAAAAATTCGGTATAGAACTGGAACGGGAGGTGAATATTATATAACACCAACCGGATATTATATAAAATTTTACAGATTCTATTTCTGATTTTTGTCAATTATTTTAATTTGTTCTAAATAAACTTTCTTTACATCGGTATATTTTATACTTTTGCGCTCTGCTTATTTAGAACAAATAAAAATGAGAAGATTTTTACCTTTTGCTTTCTTTTTCATGTTAAGCTCCCCGCTTATCTATGCTCAAAGTGAAAAACAGCAACTGAATATTACCGTTTTTAATGAAAATAATAAGGAGCTCAATGGAGCCTCTGTTACGGTAGACGGTATTTCTGCCACCACAGACAAAAACGGAACAGCCTCTGTTTCGGTTTCAGGGGGTAAACATCACATCAGGATCATTCATTCCGATTACCAGGAAAAAGAACTCAGCATTTCAGTTTCTTCAGGACAGAATATCACCGTACAGCTTTTACCGGTCAACAAACTGGAGGAAGTTGTAGTATTTTCCAAAGAGGGAAAAGGGCTCACGACCAAGTCGATCATCAACAGGCAGGCTATGGAACACCTTCAGCCGTCAAGTTTCAGTGATCTGATGGAGCTTCTGCCCGGAGGTCTGGCCAAAACACCTTCCCTGAATGTTACCAACAGAGCTACACTCCGCGAAAATACAGGCGGTTACTCCGGAAGCGATTACAAAACCTCATCTTTAGGCGTTCAGTTTATGATTGATGACAACATCATCAATTCCAATGCAGATATGCAGGTTTCTGTGGATACCCAGCAGTTCGGCAAAGCCGGGGAATATCGTGAAACGGCTTATTCCGGGGTAGATATGCGAACCATCTCCACCAATGACATCGAAAAAGTGGAG
Source organism: Chryseobacterium indologenes (assembly GCA_002439165.1). GTDB lineage: Bacteria > Bacteroidota > Bacteroidia > Flavobacteriales > Weeksellaceae > Chryseobacterium > Chryseobacterium indologenes_E. The sequence goes on along the minus strand of DJTE01000010.1, from coordinate 62,619 downwards.
GTAATCCGGGGAATTCCTTCAGCGTCTTACGGTGACCTCACTTCAGGATTAATCAAGATCGAGCGTAAGGTAGGACATTCTCCTCTTCAGGCAAGATTTAAGGCTGACGGATTCAGCAAGCAGTATTATGTAGGAAAAGGATTTAAGATCACAGACAACTGGCAATTAAGCGCCAGTGCGGATTTCCTGGATTCCAAATCTGACCCGACGGATGAGTTTGAGAATTATCAGCGTATCACGGCTTCCATCCGTTCAAAAAAAACATCTACCCTGTGGTCAAGACCTCTGGAATGGAGATCCAATATTGATTTTTCCTCTAATATCGACCATAAAAAATACGATCCGGATAACGGATACCCTTCAACCGACAAATTTGAATCCAATAACCAGAAGATAAGCCTTACCAATAATTTTATCTATCAGCTGGACAAAAATGCTTTTTTTAATAAATTAACTCTTAATACAGCTATCCGCCAGGGTTTTGAAAAGATCGAGCAGAGAAAACTGATACAGCTTTCCGGTCCGAGATCCTTCTCATTAGCCACGGAACAGGGTGAAAACGTTGGATATTTTCCGGATTTACGCTATGTAACTGAGTTTTTCACTGAAGGAAAACCGCTGGATATCACGGCTTTCTTCCAGGCAAACGGGACTAAAAAAACGGCAGGAATTATCCATCAGTACGAAGCCGGACTTGACTGGAGATATTCAAAAAACAACGGAAGAGGACTTGTTTATGACATGAAAACACCGCCGTCTGCCAGTTCTGGGATAGAAAGACCGAGACCTTATAATGATATTCCGGCTTCCAGCCTGTTATCCGCTTTTGTCGGAGATCAGATGAGTTATTCCTTAGACCGTCATAAATTCACTTTATATGCAGGGTTGAGATTTTCAAAAAGCATGGGCATTGATCCTTCTTTTGCCATCAGCAAAAAGGTACTTACAGAACCCAGACTGAATTTTCAGTACAGCCTGCCACATCTTACCATCAACAATTATCCACTGAAAACGGATATTACACTGGGTTACGGACAGTTCTACAAACGGCCTACCATGCTGATGCTGTATCCCAACAGAGAATACTGGGACTACACACAGCTGAATTATTACCACAATGATTCGCAGTACCGCTATGTGAACTTCATGACGTATGTACAGTCAAGGGAGAACAAAGATCTGGAAGCGGCAAAAAGTGTAAAAAAGGAAATCAGGCTGGATCTGAGTTACAGAAATCATGATTTCTTTGTGGCTTACTTTAAGGAAGATATGGACAACGGTTTCCGTAAAATGAAGCATACCGCTGTTCACTCTTACAAATTATATGACGCAACACAGGTAGACCTTTCCCAATGGACTAACGGGCCGGATCTTACCAACGTACCTTATGAACAGAAAAGCATTTTCGGAGAATATTTTGTGGATGAGAACGGAAGCCAGATTTTAAAGCAGGGAATTGAGTTCGGATATACTTCACCCAGGATCAGAGCAATCAATACAAGGTTTACCCTTACCGGAGCATGGTTCAAAACCCAGTACAGAAACTCAGTTCCGTTTACATTCAAACCTAATACTTCTATCGGACTGGGGCCGTTCCCATATTACGGGATTTATAAAAATGATGACGGTTATAATAACTCTAATATCAACTATAATCTTTTAGTAGATACTTACCTGCCAAGCCTGGATCTGATTGTTTCCGCGTCTTTACAGGGGAGCATTTATGATCACAGAAGAAATGACCGGAGAATTGCCGAACCTATCGCATACTACGGAATGGATGGTGTAGTTCACCCTTTCACCGATGCTGACAGAGCCGATACCTATAAACAATGGCTGGTAAGAAATGTTTCGGTTACCGATAATATGGATACGCTGATGACCTTTACCATCACAGGAAATATAAAAGTGACCAAAAGTATTTATAAGGCTCTAAAAACCTCATTATTCGTCAACAGGCTTTTCAATTACAGTTCGCCTTATGTTTTCAATAATGTAACGGTTTACAGAAAAGGAGCCAACACTCCATATTTCGGGATGGAACTGAACTACAATTTTTAATAATAAAAAAATAAATAAAATGAAAAAAAGAGTTTTACTCCTAAGTTTAGCGGCTATGATGGCCACAACATTTACGGTAACATCATGCTCAAGTGATGATTTTGGAACCTCCACTACCCAGACGGGAGTTTTAACATTGTCTTTTTCCGGTGAAAATATTTCATCCTATAAAAGCCTCGACCTTGAGATCAAGGAAGTAAACACAGGTGCGGTAAAAAGAGAAACCATTAATAATCTTAATTCCTATTCCCTGCCTTTACCATACGGTTCCTACAAAATTACAGTAAACGGTGCTGTAATCTCTGCCGGTGAAGAAGTATCGGTGGGTGCTATGGCACAGACTGATATCGCCCTGCCTGTCACCAATCTTAACATCCCTCTGATCATCAAGAAATTCCATGAAGATTTTATTATTGAAGAGGTTTTCTTTACAGGAATTAAAACAGCGGATGGGAAAAACTACAATTCAGGACGTTATTTTAAATTAACCAATAATACCAATAGCGTATTATATGCAGACAAACTGATCATAGGGCAGTCTGAATTCCTTACCACAGAGGATAAAAATCCAACCCCGTACAATGCCAACCTGTCATTTCCGGTAAAAGCCGTGATGGTACTTCCAGGTTCAGGTACTGAATATCCGGTACAGCCAGGGGATTTCATCGTTATTGCCGATAATGCCATCAATCACAAGGCACAGACAAGTACAGCATATGACCTTCACAATGCCAACTTTGAATATCCATCTACCAACCCGGCACTGGGACAGGTAGACAACCCTTCTGTTCCCAATGCAAAAGTGATTTACTCACAGATGAATTTCAACATGTTCTTCCTGCATGACCGTGGTTTTGAAAGTTATGTGATCGCCCGTTTCCCTTTCGGAGAGACTGAAGACAGCTTCTTACAGAAAAATAAATACGACTATACTTACCAAAACAGTGCTGGTGGAGTTACTTCAAAAAGTGCTTATTCTATTCCGAATTCATGGATTATTGACGGAGTAAACAATAGTGTTTCTGCAAAATTTGCCCACACGCTTACTTCTGCAAGCATCGATGGTGGATGGACTTCCGTAGGGACGATTGATAAAGACCCTACCCGTTTCGGAAAATCGGTAAGACGTAAGGTAACCGGGCAGATGTCCAACGGTAAAAACCTTTATATGGATACCAACAATTCCACGAATGACTTTGTGAAGGATGCTCAACCAAGTTTAAGAGACGGTATCGTTCATTAAGCCGTCATCTGATATTCAACAGCTAATTATGTTACATACCAAAACATCTTTCTGCCTGTTACTGATCGGGATTTCTTTTAATATGAAGGCTCAGGACAGTATAAGCCTTTTTAAAACCCTCAGTAACCAGTACAGTCAGGAAAGAGCTTTCAGAAATAATTATTACTATAACCCGGCATCCATGTCGGGTTACAGTTCTTCATCGTTTTCGGAATTCGGAGTCGGTTATCACGACAATAAGGAGAAAGCTTACCGCCAGCAGCTTGGAAACGGCAGCAAAGGACTAACCGTAGAAGCCCAATCTTTTCAAAAGCTGAAACCCAACCGTTTTGTCTGGGGAAGTGCAAAGTACCAGAATTTAAAAACAGGGGCTGTGAAATGGAACGAAACTTTGGATTACGAACGTATCGCTCCTTACATCACCGCAGATTCCGTAGGAGGAAAATTAAATCTTGAACGCTATCAGTTTGCCGGCGGCTACCTGCAGAACATGAACAGATGGACTGTGGCCGGGCAGGTAAGCTATTCGGCACAGATGGGCTACCGCTCAAAAGATCCGAGGATGAAAAGTACAACTTCAGATCTTCGGGTGAATGCCGGAGTGAATTACAGGGTGTTCAGAGAATATGAAGCAGGCGTTTTCGGGGAATTCAACAAATACACTCAAAACAGTTCCATCCAGTTTCAAAGTCTGCTGGGAAGACCTTATGTATACCAGATGTCCGGATTTGGCTTTTCCAATTACCTTTTCAATGGCGGAACCCGTCCTGCCAGTACCTACGAAGAGTTTGCCTATAAAGGCGGAGCTCAGATTTCCAATAAACAGGGAAAGGATTTTTATCTTCAGGCTGCTGTGGGAAGATCCAATAATATTAAAGGGTATAATGAAACGAACAGCTATTTTGATCTGTCTGATCTGAAAAATGAAACCTTTGAACTGGAAGGAGCAAAATTCTTCAATATTAAAGAAAAACACAGACTGGGATTATCCGCTTCATATGCAGCCTCCCGGAAAACCGGATCTGAGTACGGTTACTCTATGAATACGGCATCACTGAGCCGGCTTTTCAAAAGAGAAGCCTACCGCAAAGAAAATTACATGGCCTCTGTAAAAGGTTTTTATCAGTATAACCAGGATACTTTTACCATCACAGCAACTCCTTTCTTTGGATATGAAGAGATCAAGGAACGCAGGCTTTATCCGAATTCCGGACAGAAATTTGTGTATTCTTATTTCGGAATCAATGCGGATTACAGACAGCAGATCAGTAACAGCCAGGTGCTTACCTTCCAGCCTTATTTCTCTAAAAGAGCAGTCAGCAAATCCATTAATGCTCTGGGTACAGCAGGAAATGCAGCCGTTGATGAGTGGGTACTTCAGGATTACCTGTTCCAGGCCAGTGATATCACTACTTTCGGAACGGTGCTGAGATATGATTTCAAACTGGAAAAACTGCCTGCATTCTTTGTAAGTGCCCAGTATCAGACGCAGAAAATCCAGAAAAAAAACAATAATTTTGCAGGCGCAAGTATAGGGATAACGTTTTAAGACATGAAAAAAGGAATATTCGGAGCTTTAGGAGTCGTTGTATTTATTTTATTAAGCTTTACACCCAAAGTAGGCCAGGATCTGATGGAAGTTCAGGACCCGACGATTGAGGATATTGTAAAAAGCTATAAAAAAGCGATTTCGGAATGGCCGAAACCCACCATCGATTACGGGGTAAAATGGAAAGAATTCGCTCCTATTCAATTTGATTCCGCTTATTTTGCAGATCAGGATAAACCAGGCGTCATTTTAGGAAAAATGCTGTTCTTTGATCCTAAATTATCCCAATCCAACCAGATTTCGTGCAGCTCCTGCCACGACCCGGAAATGGGCTGGTCAGACCGCAGACGTGTCGCTCTGGGAAATAATCACCTCCTGGGCAACAGAAATACCATGTCGCTCTATAATATTGCGGAAAGACAGTCATTTTTCTGGGACGGAAGAGCCAAAACCCTTGAAGAACAGGCTTCCGGACCTCTTGGCGCTCACCACGAAATGGCCATGGATGTAAAAACCCTGCCTGCCAAGATCCAGGCTGTAAAAGGCTATACCCAGCTTTTCAAAAATGCTTATGGTGATGATAAAGTAACCTATGACAGGATTGTGAAAGCCATTGCTGATTTCCAGAAAACCATCAAAAGCCAGCCGAGCCGTTTCGATAAATTCCTGGAAGGCAAACATAATGCACTAACCGATGAAGAGATCTATGGGATGCATGTTTTCCGTACAAAAGCAAGATGCATGAACTGCCACAGCGGACAGTACCTTACGGACGAATCTTTCCACAATATCGGACTAACGTATTACAAAAGAAAATACGAAGATCTGGGTCTGTATAATATCACTAAAAAACCTGAAGACATCGGTAAATTTAAAACCCCTCAACTCAGAGACCTTCTGCTTACACAGCCGTGGATGCACAACGGTCTGTTCGGTGATCTGGAAGGTGTCGTAAACATCTATGACAGCGGAATGCATATGATGGACCCAACTCCTGAAAAGAAACAGCTGGACCCGAATTACCCTTCAGCCGATCCTTTACTGAAACCTTTAAAATTAACCCCTCAGGAAAAAAAGGCTCTTGTCGCTTTCCTCGAATCCCTTTCCGGAACAAAATTCAAAATGAGAAGACCGGAGTTTCCCGTAGAATAAATTGAAACGAATATAATTGAAGAAAGTCCGGTGCAATTCCGGACTTTTTTTGTTGATAAACCAATCAAAGTTTTTAAAATTCGGAAATGTTTAACTTCTTCATTAATTAATTTATTTCTTCTGATAAAGAGGATTTCAAAATCTAAAATGAAAATTTTGATCCATATTATTTGCCATGAATATCGAGATCTTTATTTTCTTGCGGATCTGGCAGATTGAGCAGATTTTTTTATTGTAATGTGTAAAATTTGCAATAGAAAAAAATATCCGCACAGATCTGTGTTATCTGAGCAATCTGTGGGAAACCTTTTTAACGACAACAGGTATAAAAGTTTTATTGCCACGGATACAATAATAAATTCGTGCATGAACGGCATAAAAAACTGGTCATAAAAACCTTAGATTAAAGTAAATAAAAGAGTAAACTTAGCGTGAGATCTTCAACTTATGATGAAAAAACATTATTTTCGTTAAAAAATAACATCATGTCTAAAGATCATTCTGACAAGGAATTTAAAAAGTTAATCCATAAACACATTCAAAAAAATAACTTTGTTAAAATTTATCTTGACGAAAATCCTGATCAGTTTATTTATGGAATCATTGTTAAAATGTCTGACGAACTGGTAATGACCGCTGAGTTTGACGACTTCGCTTTTACAGGTTTCAAAACTGTTCCGGAGAAAAGAATATCCAGCATACGATGTAATATTTATGACAAAGCAATGAAAAGAATTTTATCTCGTGAAGGTGCTATAAAGTTCAGTCAGAAAATAATTGAAAAAACAGCTTTAGAAAATTTTGAAACATTTTTCAGATCTTTACAGAAGCAGGATTTCCACTGTTCGATTGGCAGCACAAAAAAAGAGGCAGAAATATTTTCAATAGGAGAAATTTTAAATGCAAACGATAAATCGGTGCTAATCAAGAATTATAATCCAGCTGGTAAAATTGACAAAAAACCACAAAAAATCAATTATAAAAAAATTAAACTTATTACCTTTAATGATAATTATTCAATGGTTTTCAGAAAATATTTATTTGAATAATTCTTAATTAACAAGACACAAAATATATGAAAATAGCAATTCTGGGTGCCGGCAATATGGGACTCTCCTTTTCAAAATCATTTTTGAAATATGAACTTATCAAACCTGAAAATCTACATCTGATCACGAGAAACCAGTCTAAAATTCCAAAAATAACGGAAGAATTTCCCAAATCCCGGATTTCCACTTTTGACGAAACTGAAGAACTGGATGCCGATCTTGTTATTATCGCTGTAAAACCCCAGGATTTTCAGTATACCACCGAAAATATCAGGTTTTCATTAAAGGAAAATCAGATGGTTCTTTCTATCATGGCCGGAATTACCATTGAAAAAATCCAGAATCTGCTGAACCACCGTCTGGTGGTAAGAGCTATGCCGAACTCTCCTACCCTTCTGGGAATGGGAATTACGGGATATACTGCTGCGGAAGGTATCTCTTTCAGCCAACTGATCAGTATTGAAAGGCTGCTGAACAGTACCGGGAGATCCGTTTACCTGGAAAACGAAGACCTGCTGAACGGCGTTACCGCCCTTTCCGGGAGCGGGCCTGCCTATTTTTATTATATCATAGATGCCATGATCAAGGCCGGTGTTGAAATGGGTATTGATGAAAACCTTTCCAAACTTTTCGTGAAGCAGACGATGCTTGGAGCCTATCACCTGATCAACAATTCAGAAAAGAGCCTGGAGGAGCTGATTAAAGATGTAGCATCCAAAGGCGGTACCACAGAAGCAGCTCTCAGGACTTTTGAAGAAAACAGCTTTAAAGAGATTTTAAAAAATGGAATATTAAATGCAGAGAAAAGGGCTAAAGAACTAAACGGCTAAACTTCTGTTCTAAGAAACGGCGGAACAGCCATCCGAGGAAAACTCCGGACGTATTCAGAATGATGTCATCTACCTCAAAGATTCCCATCCGGGTAAAATACTGCATCGCTTCTACAATCACAATGGAGGAAGTAAAGGTGTACAGCAGTGGTTTCAGGTTCATGAGCTTCGGAAAAATCCAGCCCAGGAATCCAAAAGGAATAAACATGATCACGTTTCCTGAAACAATCATCACGGTATTGGTCCACACAATATTATCCTGAATAAACCACCATGTGGAAAAAATGGGTTCTATCCGGATCAGGTGGTCCTCATACTGAAACCGTCCCATTCCCAGGAACATGAGGTACAGCAGTATAAGCGTATAGGGAACGATTAATATTTTATATAATTTCTTTAACATCAGTTGCAAATTTATTCATTTCAAAAACATTAAATTTGTGTGTTAAATTAATTTAATGAAATACGTTCTACTTACGCTCATTTCAGCGATGCTTCTTTCCGTTTCGTGGCCGACCTACGGTGTTCCGTTTTTTATATTTTTTGCCCTTGTTCCGCTTCTGATGATGGAACACGGAATTTCCAAATTCTCTTCTTACAAAAGAAAAAGCTGGATGGTTTTCGGGCTTTCCTACTTGTGTTTTGTGATCTGGAATGTAGTAACAACGGGATGGCTTTACGGCTCAAAGAACCCTGACGGAAGCCACTCATTGATGGCTGTTCTGTTTCCCGTTCTTGTCAATTCTTTTTTATATTCACTGGTATTCCAATGTTATCACTGGTATAAAAACGCGCAGGGAACTTATTGGGGACTAGGATTCCTGATCGCCATCTGGATGGGTTTTGAAAAATTCCATCTCAACTGGGAACTTACCTGGCCGTGGCTGAATTTAGGAAACGTATTTGCCGAATATCCAAAACTGATTCAGTGGTATGACACGCTGGGTGCCACCGGAGGAAGCTTCTGGATACTCCTGATCAATGTACTGATCTTCTACACCCTGAGAACCTGGGAAGCGGGAAGAAAGAGAAAAGACCTTATCCGAAATTCATCCGTTGTAGCGGGACTCATCGCTCTTCCAATGATCATCTCCCTGATAAAATATAAAAACTTTGATGAAAAACCATCCGGACAGGTGAATGTGTTAATGTTGCAGCCTGATCTGGATCCTTATGCTGAAAAATATTCAAAAGACAGCATTACCATCCAGAATGACCTGCTGCTTCTGGCTGAAAATAATTCAAAAGGAAAAATCGATTATTATATCGCTCCGGAAACTGCTCTTCCGGGAAGAGGATCCATTTCTGAGACAGCTTTTGAAAAGAGCCTTCTTCTGAATAACCTCAAAGGATTTTTAACTTTACATCCGGGATCGGTTTTTGCCACCGGAATTTCATCCCACCGTTTTTATACTGACAAGGAAAATATCCCGAAAGAAGCCTACCAGATCAACCGGGGTTTATGGGTGGAAAGCTACAATACGGCAGTACAGCTTGCTCCCCAGCAGAAAATTCAGGTCTATCATAAAGGAAAACTGGTTCCGGGGGTTGAAATTTTCCCTTATATGAGTGTTTTAAAGCCACTTTTAGGAGACGCGATGCTTAATCTCGGCGGAACAGTGGCCTCTCTCGGTACCGATAAAGAAAGAATGGCCTTCACCAATCCTTACAATAAAGGAAGAATGGCCCCAATCATTTGCTACGAAAGCATTTATGGAGAATTCACTACCGATTACGTAAAAAAAGGAGCCAATTTCCTGGGGATTATGACCAACGATTCGTGGTGGGGTGTTACTGAAGGGCACAAACAGCTTCTATCCTACGCCAGACTGAGAGCCATTGAGACAAGAAGAGAAATTGCCCGTGCGGCCAACAGCGGTATTTCCGCTCATATTGATGCGAGAGGTGAAGTGACAGCTGATACTTTTTATGGAGATCAGACCGCTTTATTTGCCAAAGTCAACCTGTATGACACCATGACCTTCTATACCAGAGCCGGAGATCTGCTTTCAAGATTTTCCATCTTTGCCTTAGGATTCTTATTATTCTATTTCCTGATTGAAAAGTTTAGAAACAGAGCGAAGAAATAAAGTGCGATTTTACTTTAAACAGTCTGATATTTTGGAAAGCGCAACAGGCGCAAAAGATTTAACACTTGAGTATCCATAAGTTTAAATGCTTTGAGTACAGGAGTTCACTTAAGCTAAAAAATCTATAATTTTTATTGAATGAAAACAGATCTGCTCAATCTGCAGAATCCGCGAGACCATAAAATACTCCGGGTGATCTATGAAGAAATAAACCCACCACAAAAATCCTTGAAATCTGAACGATCTGTGGGAATATTTAACCACAAACCGAAGGTTCGACGTAGTCAAAAGGCACAAAAAAGTTTGACGCTTTAGATATATTTAAGAATAAATACTTTGCGCATAGAAGTTCACATAAGATAAAAATCTACGATTTTTTATGTATTCAGCAGTGTAAAATTTTATCGGAGATAAATTCTCGCGACCTTGCGCATCCCAAAGAAAAACCAGTGTGATCTGTGTAAACCTGTTTATAAAAAAAAGAAAAGCCAGCTGGACGTCTGGCTTTTCTCATGATAAAATGATTCAGTTTACTTAATAATAAGTTTTTGAGTGGTTATTTCGTTTTTAATTTTCAACTGTAAAATATAAGTTCCTTTCGGAAGATGCGAAACACTAATGGTCTGATCCTGTTCCAGGGTAATATTCAGTTTTTTCCCGTCCATTGAATACATTTCAGCCTCCGAAACTTTTTCACCTTTAATAAATACTTTATCTGATGCCGGATTAGGATAAACAGAAACCTTATTTCCGGTCTTTGCTTCCCGCACAGCCAGTGTTCCCTCAGCCGAAGGATCCGAATATGTTTTGGAAGCATCAATGGATCTTACGCTCCAGTACACATTCTGAACGGAAGGATCCAGATCCAGAAACCACGAAGGTGTTGTTACGGTATATCTGGCAATATCTGCGGCTCCCGGTGCAGAACCCACTTTAATTTCGTAGCGCAATGCATTCACCGGGGTTTTGTCGTCGGTTGCTCCGTTCCATGAAAACTGAAATCGGTTACCATTTTTTGTAAGATTAAGGTTTGCAGGAGGTGTGGGTTTCCGGTTCACTTCCTGAGAAGTGTTTCTGAAGATTTTAGTAAGTGAAGGATAGTCCGGATCTGCCCAATCAAATCCGGCCAATAAAACATCCAGACGGTTGTCATTGTCAAAGTCAAGTAGATTGATGAAACCCGTACCTCCCAAATAGTGCAAACCTGTGGGTATATTTTCAATAAATTCCTGATTGGAGGGATTGAATAAAAAAGTTTTTACCACGGCATTGTTATCCTCATCATTTCCTGAAATAATAAAATCATAATATCCGTCGCTGTTGAGATCGCCAACGCTTATGGATGCGTCTGCAATTTCCTGGGAACTGATTTCCTGTGCGGTAAGATGCCCGGTTCCGTCATTCATCAGGACAGCAAAATAAGGCTCATTATTCTGATCGGTTCCGGAAACCACAATATCCTGATAACCGTCTGCATTAAAGTCGGCAAAATCAAGCTTTCCGCTGGACATCGCATTAAAATCCTGGGAAAGTTCAAGTGTTCCGCCTTCATTCAGGTAGACTTTAAATAATGGTGCACTTCCCGTATTCGTTCCCAGGATAACAAGATCCAGAAGATGATCATTATTCAGGTCTACCATTTTAAAGCTGCCGTTCTGTGTTCCTTCCATCCAGCTTCTTGTCAGTTCAAAGCTGTTTCCTGTATTCCGGTAATAATCCAGGTCGTTGATAAATCCTGTTCCTTCCACATACTGTGTTCCGTTGATCACATAATCCTGTTTTCCGTCATGATCAAAATCAAAGACTTCCACAGAGCCATAGATTTTCCCAGGAAATTCCGCTTCTTTTACCAGTCCGTTCCCTGTATTTTTAAATCTGTAATGTTTGTAATTTACGACATCCATATAGCTGAGGCCGGTAGAAATCACGTCAAGCAGCCCGTCATTATCAAAATCGATGAATTTAATATCTCCCAGATGGTTGGCATCACTTCCGGCATTGGCATAAGGCATCAGTGAGGTTCCGCTATTTTTATAGATCTCATTATAAGAAACGTCGGCCTGCCCGTCACCATCTATATCTAACGCGCCATTAATCACAACATCCGGCTTACCATCATTGTCCATATCTGCCACATCAGCCGATCCATAGAAAAAATTCTTCAATCCCGTCTGAATTTCAGCGTAATTCTGCGCCATAATTCCTACCGGAAGCATTGATAAAAGAATACAAATCCTCCTCATATTATTTTTATTTAGATTAATTAAAAACAAAGATAGAACATTTATACAGCTTCCCTGAGCCGGATTACATGAAATATATCACCCTTATTGGGCTGAGTATCTCAGAATTTCGGGTATTTTAAAATTCAATATTATTAATCAGCCAGTTATTTGCAAATATTTTCCAAAAGATTTGTCTATCTAAAAAATTCTTCGTTATTTTGCACTCTCAAATATTATACAAATAAGAACATCGAGATATGTCAAGAATTTGCCAAATAACAGGAAAGCGTGCAATGGTTGGTAACAACGTTTCTCACGCTAATAACAAAACGAAGCGTCGTTTTGAAATTAACTTATTAGAGAAGAAGTTTTACCTTCCGGAGCAGGATAAGCACGTTACACTGAAAGTATCAGCTCATGGATTGAGAGTGATTAACAAGATTGGAATCGAAGAAGCTTTAGAAAGAGCTGTAAGAAACGGATTGATTAAAAAGTAATTGAATCATGGCAAAAAAAGGAAACAGAGTTCAAGTAATTCTTGAATGTACAGAGCACAAAGAAAGCGGTATGGCGGGAATGTCCAGATACATTTCTACTAAAAACAAAAAGAACACAACAGAAAGATTGGAGCTTAAAAAGTACAATCCGGTTCTTAAGAAATATACTGTTCACAAAGAAATCAAGTAATTTATAAATAATAATTTACCATGGCAAAGAAAGTAGTAGCAACCCTACAAAGCGGTCAGTCTAAGAAAATGACCAAAGTTGTGAAGATGGTTAAGTCTTCTAAGTCAGGAGCTTACGTTTTCGAAGAAAAAGTAATGAATGCAGACGAAGTGGATGGATATTTGAAAAAATAATCCACACTTTATTGACAATATAAAAAAACTACTCATATTTTGGGTAGTTTTTTTGTTATCTTTGTTCACCGGATTATTAATCAGTAAACTATGAAAAAGATTCCTGTTCTGGTCTTCACAGCAGTTTCTATCTTTTCATTCAGCAGAAAACAACGGTTCAGACAGAATACAGAAGTTCGTCAAAAGTTTTCAGCATAAAAGGGCTGTCACAGGCAGTAAGCATAGACTGTGGAAAATCCAGAATGATTCTATTATCCGGGCAGGTCCCGCTGGATGCAGAAGGCAATCCTGTGGGAGATAATGTAGAAAAGCAGACAGAGCAGGTTTTCAAAAATATAGAGAACATTCTGAAAGAGTACGGAGGTACGGGAAAGGATATTATAAAGCTGAGTATCTTCATTAAAGATATATCCAAAGCATCAGACTTCAGAAAGATCAGAGATGTATATGTCAGCACCCGGAATCCTCCGGTAAGCAGTCTTGTGGAAGTAAGCCGCCTCTTCAGAGATGATATTCTGATAGAGATAGAAGCCACAGCTGTTGTTAAAAACAAATAAGAATAAACTATGAGTTGGTTTAAAAATATATTCAAGAAAGAAGAAAAGGAAACCCTTGACAAGGGATTGGAAAAATCCAGCCAGGGCTTCTTTGAAAAAATGACGAAGGCCGTAGTCGGTAAAAGCAAAGTAGATGATGAAGTACTGGATGACCTGGAAGAGGTACTGATTGCATCCGATGTAGGCGCATCCACCACCATTAAGATCATAGAACGGATTGAAGAACGCGTAGCCCGCGACAAATATGTTGGGGTAAACGAACTGGATAAGATCCTTCGTGAAGAGATCTCAGGACTTCTTCTTGAAAACCCTCATGCCGGAACCGGAAACATCGATACCTCCAAAAAGCCTTACGTAATTATGGTGGTTGGAGTAAACGGAGTAGGAAAAACAACCACAATCGGTAAGCTTGCCCATCAGTTTAAATCTGAAGGTAAGAAAGTAGTTCTTGGAGCAGCAGATACCTTCAGAGCGGCAGCCGTTGACCAGCTGACGATCTGGAGCGAAAGAGTGGGAGTTCCTATCGTAAAACAGAATATGGGATCAGATCCCGCTTCCGTAGCTTTTGATACGGTACAGAGTGCTGTTGCCCAGGATGCGGATGTGGTTATCATCGATACGGCAGGAAGACTTCATAACAAGATCAATCTGATGAACGAACTTTCCAAGATCAAAAGAGTAATGCAGAAGGTAATCCCTGATGCTCCTCACGAGATCCTGCTTGTACTTGACGGTTCCACCGGGCAGAATGCTTTCGAGCAGGCCAAACAGTTTACTGCAGCCACAGAAGTGAATGCTTTAGCCGTTACAAAGCTTGACGGTACAGCCAAAGGAGGGGTTGTAATCGGAATATCAGATCAGTTCCAGATTCCGGTAAAATATATAGGTGTTGGCGAAAAAATGCAGGACCTTCAGCTTTTCAATGGTACGGAATTTGTAGACTCATTCTTCAAGAAAAGATGATTTATATCATGTTTTCCCTTAACTTAGCAAACGATATCAATTTAAAATATTAACATTTAAAAAAATTTGCAACTATGGGATTTTTAACATGGATTATTTTCGGACTTATTGCAGGTGCAATTGCTAAAATGATTATGCCCGGCACACAGGGCGGCGGATGGCTTATTACCATTATTCTGGGAATTATAGGAGCATTCGTTGGGGGTGCGATAGGCGTTTATATTTTACACTGGGGAGACGTTACCACGTTCTGGAACCCACGCAGCTGGATCCTTGCCATTGGAGGCGCTTTAATCGTTCTCTGGATATACGGAATGGCTACGAAGAAAAGCTGACAGGCAATTCAATAAAAAAATAAAATCCCGGATCTGAATTTCAGGCCCGGGATTTTCTGTACAATATAATTTAGTTAGTTGATTTTAATCTGATAAGGCATTTCCATCTTCACCTCAGACTGCAATTTTTTATCGGTGATCTGCTGAAGGATCTCATAATTGGCCTTTCCAATCTTATTCTTAATGATTCTTGCAGAAACATCATCTTCATTAAGGTCTTTGAAGAACTGCTCAAACGGAGACATCTTTTTAGGATAAGAAGCTGTGTGATATGACTTCAGGCCTGCTTTCTGTGCTGCAAATTTCACCGCATCATTCAGTGTTCCCAGTTCATCCACAAGACCAATCTGCTTGGCACGGGTTCCGCTCCATACTCTTCCTCCTCCTACACTGTCGATCTGTTCGAACGTCTGCTTTCTGTTTTGTGTCACAAAGTGAACAAATCTTTTATACGTTCCCTCCACACTTCTGGTGATCATATTTACCCCGTAAGGAGAAACACCGTTCAATGCAGAATAATACTGCGAATTGGCATTGGTAGCAACAATATCTGAACGGATCCCGTTTTTGTTGGCAATATCCTTATAATAAGGAATCACTCCGAAAACCCCGATAGATCCTGTAAGCGTATTAGGCTCAGAATAGATTTTATCCGCAGCCATTGCAATATAATATCCTCCTGAAGCAGCATAATCCCCGAAAGAAACCACTAATGGCTTTTTCTTTTTCAGCTGCTGAAGCTCAAACAGGATCTCATCCGATGCATTGGCACTTCCCCCGGGCGAATTGATCCTGAAAACAACCGCTTTTACTTTATCATCATTCTGAAGGTCTTTAATGTACTTAACATATTTTTCGGAGAAGATATCATTATATCCGTCTCCGTTGTTGATTCCTCCTGAGGCATATAATACGGCAATCTTTTCTCCGGATTTATCTTCATCCGCATAAGAGCTGATATAATTCGCCACAGAAACCCTGTTCAGCTTTTCTTTTTCTTTCAGTTTCAGTTTGGATTTGATCATTTCATCATATTCCGTTTTCTGGATCAGTTTATCAGCCAGTTTATATTTCAGCCCCAGTTCCGGGATCATCCCATACAAACTGTCAACTACCATTCTGAACTGGGCAGTATCAATTTTTCTTGACACGGCAATCTTAGAAGATGTATTTTTCCATATATCATTTAAAAGCGTACTCAGCTGTTCTTTATTTTCAGGAGAAATATCATTTCTTAAAAAAGGTTCCACGGCAGATTTGAATTTACCGTGACGGATTACTTCAACACCGATACCGTATTTTTCAGCGAAATCTTTGAAGAATGTAACTTCCGTAGCCAGTCCTTTTAATTCGATCATTCCTGACGGATTAAGGTAATACTGGTCTGCAACAGATCCTAAATAATAGGAAGACTGTGATACGGCATTTCCATAGGCGTACACAAATTTTCCGCTCTTTTTAAAATCTTCAATGGCACTCCGGATATCATCAAGCTGGGTAATTCCGGCATTCAGATGATCAGCCTCAATACTTATACCTTTAATATTATCGTCAGTCTTGGCTTTGTGTATCGCTTCAAGCACATCGTACAGCAGAATGCTTTTGTTCTTGTCACTGATATTGAATAAGCTCATATTTTCCTCAGTCGGACTGTCTATAATATCAGTCTTCAGGTTAATGGTAAGAACAGAATTCTTTTTCACCACTACCGACTTTTCGTTGCCCATCGAACTGAACACAAGCATCATGATGAAAAAGACAAAAAACACTGCAAATAATAGCATAATTGCCACTATATTTGCCAGGACATTTTTAAAGAAACTTCTCATAAATCAATCAATTTTCCAATATGTCGCAGCATAAGGTCGTTTTGTTACTCGGAAGTAACCTGGGAGATCCAAAAAAAAATATAGAGCTCGCTCTGCAGAAAATAAGTGAAGGAGGTAATGAGATTTCACAGCTAAGCGAATTTCTGATATCCGAACCGGTGGAATTTGCCAGTTCCAATATTTTTTGTAATATTGCATCAATAATATTCACGCGTCTTTCCCCCATTCAACTGCTTGATTTTGTTAAGAATATTGAAGTCAAAATGGGGAGAATTAATGATTCAAAATCATCTGGAAGCTATAGCGATAGAATAATAGATATTGACATCATTAAATATAATGAATTGAATTTCAGATCAGAAAGACTGGAAATTCCCCACAAAAAACATCTTTTTGAAAGGGATTTTTCTAAAATATTATTGAAGGATTTTATCTAAATAAAACATAAAACATATAGTATGAAATTAGGTTTATTATTATTGGCCACACTTCCTGTTGCAGCTTTTGCCCAGGAAGGTACTACAGTAAGCTCGTCCACCGAGTATCCTAATACTTTTTCTTCAGGCTCCGCTAATGTAAAACCATTTGATAATAAGTCCAGGCGTTTCAACGACTGGTCTGTTTCTGTTGGGGGGGGTGCTGCATTTATGGTTCATTCCGATCTCAGATCTTTTTATGATAAAAAGACAAACTGGGGGTATAATGCATACGTAAGTGTAGATAAACAAATCACCCATGTATTTGGAATCAGCCTCATTTATCAGAGAGGTGAGACCAAACAGAAAGCCATGTTGGATGGTGCTGCAGGTATTGCAGCTGGTGTAGGTACTGCAACGACAAAGTATAACCAGGTAGCCTTGATGGGAGATGTCAACCTTTCCAATTTATTAAGAAGAGTAGACAATCATTCTCCTTACAGATGGGCTTTCCATGGATATGCCGGACTTGGATTCCAGGGGTACAAAACCTCCCTGCATGACAATGATGAGTTCAGATGGAGCAATACTCCGAAAAGAGTTCCTCTGTTCATTGAACAGGATTTTGCCATCAATTCACTTTTCTATCAATTCGGATTGGGACTGAAGTATAAAGTTTCCAAGCTTATTGATATTGAAGCCAGAACCATGTACATCATCAGTGGTGATGATGAATTCGACGGTGGCGGATGGGCTGATCCGGGCGATTACGACACCTCTAAGCCGGGAGCAAAGTATAATATGATCAGCAGTTCAAGATCAGATAATGCATGGACCGTGAATTTAGGGGTTTCTTTCAAAATCGGAAAACATCCTTCTCATTTAGCATGGCACGATCCGCTTCAGGAAGCTTATTACAGAGCCAACGTACTGGAAAATGCAACTACGGATTTTGTAGTATGCGAAAAAGGAGATGCTGATAATGACGGTGTTTGCGACGATTGGGACAGAGAGCTGAATACTCCTGCAGGAGCAAGAGTAGACGGTGCCGGTGTAGCTCTTGATATGGACCTTGACGGGGTAATTGACCTTTACGATAAGTGTGTAACGGTTCCGGGACCTGTTGAAAACAACGGATGCCCTAAGTAAAGCAGACGCTTTTATACAATGAAATCATTTAAATAACTAAATAAAAAATACACTATGAAATTAAGTTTAGCAGTTGTAGCATTAGCACTGGCAGTTCCTACCGCCAGTTATGCGCAAGACTCAACAGCAGTTTCAACCGGACAGTACCCAAATACGTTCTCTTCCGGCTCTGCTAACGTTTCCCCTTTTACCAATCAGTCTAAAAGATTCAACGACTGGTCTATTTCAGCCGGTGTCGGGGTGCCATTAGTCCAATCAGCAGATTTAACTTCTATCAAAAACGGTAACGGTAAAAATCTTTTTGGATACTCTGCATATGTAAGTATTGACAAAGCTATTACCCATGCTTTCGGTTTAAAACTACAATATGACAGAGGAGAAACAAGACAGGGATGGTTCAATACCAAAGATGCAGCACCTAATGACCCGACAGCAGTAGGAGCAAGAACTCAGTATGATGCGATCTCTTTATTAGGAGATATCAACTTCTCTAACCTGTTGAGAAGAGTGGATAACCATTCTCCTTTCAGATGGGCACTACACGGATATGCAGGTATCGGTACCATTGCGTACAGAGCCTATCAGAAAGACATGAAAGGACAGAGACTGGAAACAGAAGTTAAGCCTTTCAAACTGGGATCTATGTTTATGCAGGCAGGTGCCGGATTAAAATTCAAAGTGAACAGAAGAATTGATATCGAAGGTAGAGTAATGTACGTTGTAACCGGAGATGATGAATTCGATGGCGGAGGAGACAAATACAGCGCGATCAACAAACGTGAAGAGCAGGTATCTGACAACTTCTTCAATGCTACTTTAGGGGTTTCATTGAAATTGGGAAAACACGAATCTCACGTAATGTGGCATGACCCGCTTCAGGAGATCTATTACAAACTTGATGTTCTGGCAAACAGAGATCAGGATATTGAAGTATGTAAGAAAGGTGATGCTGATAATGACGGAGTATGCGACGATTGGGACAGACAGCTTGACACTCCTGCAGGAGCAAGAGTGGATGGTGCCGGTGTAGCTCTTGATACTGATCTTGACGGAGTAATCGATCTTTACGATAAGTGTGTAACAGTTCCGGGACCTGTTGAAAACAACGGATGCCCTCTTACTCCAACTCAACCTACCGGACCTGTTGTAGAAACAGAAACCAAACTGGAAGGAATTGAATTTGACCTGAACTCTGACAGAATTCTACCGTCAAACACTCCGATCCTGAATAACGCGGTGAACTATATCAACTCTTCAACCGGTTCTTACAACGTAGTGGGTGCAACCGATACAAGAGGTACAGATGCTTATAACCAAAAGCTTTCCGAAAGAAGAGCCAATAACGTTAAAAATTATCTGATCAAAAACGGAGTTCAGTCCGGTAAGATCAATGCAGTAGGTAAAGGTGAAAAAGACCTTAAATACCCTGAATGTGAACCAGCTACCAAATGCCCTGAATGGAAAAACAGAGCAAACAGAAGAGTTTACTTCGAAGCTAAATAATAAACTTTTAGTAATATATCAAAGCCGTGCGATGCACGGCTTTTTTTGTTGTAATACTTTCCTTAATTTTACCCTATGATTTCTCAGCAGGATTTTCAAAAATTAAAATACGATACCCTTAAATATTTTTGGGGCTATGACGGCTTCAGAGACTCTCAGGAAGAAATCATCGATTCGGTCATCAATGAGAAAGACAATCTTGTGCTGCTGCCTACCGGCGCCGGAAAATCACTTTGTTATCAGCTCCCTGCCCTGCTGAAGGAAGGAACCTGCCTGGTGATCTCTCCCCTGCTTGCCCTGATGAAAGACCAGGTCAACCAGCTTAAAGCCCGCGGTATTGAAGCGGAATACCTGTCTTCCGAACTGGATGAGTATGATGCCGAAGCCATCTATGACCGGTGCAGAGATGGCCTTACCAAGCTTCTTTACATATCACCGGAAAGAATTACCAATATTCAGTTCCTTCAGAATATTGATGATATACAGCTTTCTTTTATTGCAGTAGATGAAGCCCACTGTATTTCAGAGTGGGGCCAGGATTTCAGGCCCAGTTACCAGAATATCAAAGAATTCAGAAGAAACCACCCTGAGATTCCGTGCCTGGCTTTAACGGCCACAGCAACACCAAAAGTGCTGGAAGAGATCAAAAATAAACTTGAGCTCAGAAAACCGGCCGTATTTCAGAAAAGTTTTAAAAGAGATAATATCAGGATCCTTACAGAAGGGGTTGCCGATAAATTCCAGCGTGTCTTTGATATTTTAAAATATACCCAGGATTCCGGAATTGTTTATGTAAGAACCAGAAAAGAAGCCGAACTTCTTGCAGAATTTCTGAAGAAAAACCACATGAAAAACGTAGATTTTTTCCATGCAGGTTTAACTACAAAAGAAAAAAATACCCGCCAGGAGATCTGGAACAAAAGTGACCATTATGTGCTGATCTCCACCAATGCTTTCGGGATGGGAATTGATAAAGACAACGTCCGTTTTGTAATCCACTACTCTCCTGCTCCTTCTCTTGAAAACTATTACCAGGAAATAGGAAGATCAGGAAGAGACGGAAAGGAAAGTTTTGCCTTTATGCTCTGGAATCAGCAGGAACTGATGAATTTTGATGAGATTCTGAAAAACCAGATTCCCAATAAGGCAGAATTTTTAAAGATCATCAGCTACCTTTACTCTGTGTTCCAGGTAGCGGAATATGAACTTCCGGAAAAAGTTTTTCAGCTCAATATCCAGGGAATACAAAACTTTACAAAATTTTCCAGGGCAAAGATCAATAATGTGCTTAATTTCCTGCACAATCAGGAAATCATTTATTATAATGACAACAAAAGCCTTTCTTCTCTCGAACTTCTCATTAAACCTGATGAAATAGATCAGCTGGTGCAGAAAGATGCTTATTTTATTGAGCTGATGCTTCGCACCATTTCAGGAATTACCACGCATAAGGTGATGTTCAGTGAACAGCAGGTAAGCAATAAAATAGGAACAGCCGTTCCACTGATCAAGGAACGTCTGAAAGAACTGCAGCAGAAAAACTATCTGGAATATGTAGACGGAGCCCTCTCCAGCATAAAATTCCTTAAACCCCGTGATGAAAGGGCCATCAGCGGAGCCTACTGGAAACTTTTTGAACACATCCAGAAAAATAAAATCCAGAAATGGGAAGAGATGAAATTCTATATTGAAAACAGCAGCCACTGTAAAATGAAACTTATCCTTGCCTATTTCGGAGAAAAGAATGCCAGGAATTGCGGACAGTGTTCTGTTTGTGAAAAAAATAAACAGTCCATTTTCGGAAAAAATATTTCCCAGCAGATCATCAGTCTTCTGGCTAAAAAACCGGCTACCATTGAAGAACTGTCCATACAGCTGAGTTATCATTCCAAAAACAATATTCTGGAAAACCTTATCTATCTTTTAGATTCCGGAAAAGTGAGAATGCTGAATTTCAGAACTTATGCGCTTAATCATGAGTAATGGGTAATGGGTGATGAGTAATGGGTGATGAGCAATGGGTAATAGGTAATGTGGGTGATAAGTAATATTCTAATCGGGAATAAAACAGGCAGACTTCAGGCTACCGGGCAACTTTAAGCTTTGAACCTTGAACATAAAACTCTAAACTTTGCATCCTAAAGTTCATCGGTTATTCCCAATCCGTTCCCGCAACTCTCGTTTCAAACTCTTATCTTTGCACCATGAAATCATTGAAAGTTGTTTTTTTAGGAACTCCCGAGTTTGCAAGAACCTCTCTGGAAGCTATTCATCAATCGAATCACGAAGTGGTGGGCGTGGTAACCGTTGCCGATAAAGCGAGTGGCCGCGGACAGAAAATAAACCAGTCTCCCGTAAAAATATATGCCGCAGAAAACAACATCCCGGTTTTCCAGCCTGAAAAACTGAGAAATCCTGAATTTCTGGAAGAACTGAGAAAATTAGAAGCTGATGTTTTCGTAGTGGTAGCCTTCAGAATGATGCCGAAAGTTCTTTTCGAAATGCCTAAAATGGGAACCTTCAATCTTCATGCCTCCCTGCTTCCCGATTACAGAGGTGCAGCACCGATTAATTATGCTGTCATCAACGGGGAAGAAAAAACAGGAGCCACCACTTTCTTTATCAACGAAAAAATAGACGAAGGGAATATTCTTCTTCAGGAAGAGCTTGAAATTCTAGCGGATGAAAATGCAGGCAGCCTTCATGACCGTTTAATGGTAATGGGTTCCGGACTTGTTGTAAAAACCCTGGACGGCCTTGCTGAAAATACCATCACCGAAAAACCGCAGCCCAATACAGAACATCCAAAAAACGCTTACAAGATCTTCAAAGAAGATACCCGCATCAACTGGAATGCACCGTCAAAAACAGTTCATCAGTTTATTCTCGGGATGTCTCCATACCCGGCTGCATTCACCACTCTAAAAATAGGAGAAGAGGAAAAAGGACTAAAGATATTTGCCGGAAAATTTGAGATTACAGATCATGGAAAACCATCAGGGACACTTGATATCTCAAAAAATGAATTCAAGATCTACACGCAGGACGGGGTTTATTTTCCCCAGGAATTACAGCTGGAAGGGAAAAAGAGAATGACAGTGAAAGATTTCCTTAACGGTTTCAGAAATTTTGAAGAGATCAGTCTGTAAATAAGAAAGGAAGACGGATGATGGAAGCCATTATTCTCCTTATATAAAACAGAGCCGGTTCTCCCTGAAGATCCGGCTTTTTCTATGAATGAAAACTATTGATTTAGACTTTATTGGTTAAAAAACATCCACAAATATCTGTGAAATAAGTATAATTTGTGGGAAATTATTTTAACCACAAACCCGAAAGTTCAACGTAGTCAGAAGTAACAAAAGAATTTTAACACCTTAGTATCAATAAGTTTAAATGCTTTGAGTATAGAAGTTCACATAGGCCTAAAAAAATCTACGATTTTTATTGAATGAAAACAGATCTGCTCAATCTGCCGAATCTGCGAGACCATAAAATATTCCGGGTGATCTATGAAGAAATAAACCCACCACAAAAATCAGCGAAATCTGAGCGATCTGTGGGAAATATTTAACCACAACAGGCGCAAAAGATTTAATACCTTAGTATCAATAAGTTTAAATGCTTTGAGTATAGAAGCTCACTTAAGATAAAAATCTACGATTTTATGTATTTCAACGATGCAAAATTTTATCGGAGAAAAAATCCTAGCACCTTTTTATGGAGTTTATAAAATTATTCTTGCGGCATTGCGTATCCCAACAAAAAAAATCCGCTGAATCTACAAGAGTTTTTATACTCTAACCTCTACTGACAATTTTCCTGCGGATCCTGCTGATAAACTCGGGAGTTACTCCCAGATAAGAGCCAATCTGTATATTGGTAAGACGGTGGGCAATCTGTGGATAATCTCTGAGAAAATCCTGATACCTTTCATCCGACGGCTTATTTAGATTATCAATTATTCTACGCTGAAGAGCAATGATAGACATCTGAAACTTGAGCCTCATGAGTCTTTCTATTTCAGGAAGCTCATCATAAAGTTTTTCTTTATCTTCCCTGGAAATCAGAAGAATCTCACTGTCTTCAATAGCCTGGATATTGAGCTGTGAAGGAATCTGATTGATAAAGCTGTCCATATCCGAAAGCCACCAGTCTTCTATTCCGAAATGCAGAATCTGCTCAACTGCGTTTTCATTAGTCCGGAATACTTTAAAACATCCTTTCAGGACAAAACCTTCATAAGTACAGATATCGCCTTCTTTCAGCAGAAATTCTTTTTTACTAATTCTCCGTAGAATAAAAGCACTGCAATATTTTTCCAGCTTTTCATCTGAAATCTCAATATATTCCCTGATGTGTTTTTTCAAAGGCTCCGTCATGGTTTAAAAATAAAAAAAGGTTCAGAAAAATCCTAAACCTTTTTGTTATTTATGTATCAACAGCTTCACAACAAAGTTGATTCACTATTGGCTATTCACTTATTTATTACAGCTGAACCAGCTCAGTCACTTCCACATCATAACCACCCACCTGAGGTTTGATATTCGGGTTCTGAGTAATTACTTTAAATTTATTGATTCCCAGGTTTTTCAGAATCTGTGTTCCGATCCCATAATCCCTGTAATTGTAGGCTAAAGTAGGATGCTGCTCCTGTCCGTCCTGATAATTCAGGAACTGCTGAAGTTTTCTCAGTGTATTTTCAGAATTGGAAACATTATTGATGAAGATAATGGCACCTTTCCCGGCTTCATTCACCATTTTGGTCACTTTTTCCAGCAAAGGTTTTTCACCGTTATTCAGTCTGGTAAGAACATCGAAATAAGAATCGGAAGACTGAACTCTCACCAAGACAGGTTCATCAACAGTCCATGCTCCTTTTGTCAAAGCAAAATGGATCTGGTCATTTGAAGTTTCTCTGAAAGCAAAGAAATCATAGTCTCCGTAAGCCGTTTTCACTTTTCTTTCTTCTATTCTTTCGATCAGGTTTCCTTTTTTAAGCTGATAATGGATCAGATCTTCGATAGAAACGATCTTCATATCGTGTTTCTGAGCAAAAGCATAGAGATCCGGTAAACGGGACATGGTTCCGTCATCATTCATGATCTCACAGATCACTCCTCCTTCTTTCAGGCCGGCCAGATGAGTCAGATCAATCGCCGCTTCTGTATGTCCGGCTCTTTTCAGAACACCTCCTTTTCTTGCGCGTAAAGGGAAGATGTGTCCCGGTCTCATGAAATCCGTAGGTTTCGATTTTTCGTCCATCAGTGCCAAAATGGTTTTAGCTCTGTCTCCTGCAGAAATTCCAGTGGAAGTTCCGTTTCCAAGAAGGTCAACCGATACGGTGAAGGCAGTTTCTTTAGGGTCGCTGCTTCTGCTTACCATTACTTCAAGTCCTAATTCATCGCATCTTTTTTCAGGAAGCGGCATACAGATCAGCCCTCTTCCGTGAAATGCCATAAAATTGATAATTTCCGGGGTTGTCAGCTCCGCCGCGCAAAGAAAATCTCCTTCATTCTCTCTGTCTTCATCATCTACTACTATGATTATTTTACCATTTTTAAGGTCTTCAATAGCCTCTGGAATAGTATTTAATTTAATCTCAGACATGTTTACTTTTTATTTGTGCAAAGATACTCATAAAAATAAGCATCTGCCAATTAATCGGGATGGTTTGTTACGCTTTGGATAATGAGTTTGCTGCCTCTCTGAAAATTTCATAAGATCTCAGCCTTTTCTGATGGTCATAAATGTGGGAATTGATCATCAGCTCATCCACACTGAACCTTTCCTGAAAATCCCTGAGCTTCTGTTCAACCTCAGCCTGGTCTCCTATAAAAGTATACCTCAGCTTCTGAAGCACCATCGACTTTTCCATCGGCGACCAGATATCATCCATATCCTCTACCGGCGGTGCAAAAGGCTTCCTGTCATTTCTCACGATATTGATGAATGCCTGGAATAAAGTGGTAGAGATCTTATGGGCCTCCTCGGAAGTTTCTGCCGCCACCCCGTTTACACAGGCTATGATGTAAGGCTTATCCAGCTGTTTTGAAGGCTGAAAATGTTCCCTGTAAATCTTAAACGCCATTTCCATATGCTCAGGAGCAAAATGTCCCGCAAAAGCATAAGGCAGTCCAAGTTCTGCTGCCAGCCATGCGCTGTCTGTACTCGATCCCAGGATATAAAGCGGAATATCAAGCCCTTCTCCCGGAATAGCGCGAACCATCGCGTCTGAATTTTCTTCAGAAAAATACCTCTGTAACTCCAGGATCTGTCTTGGAAACTGTTCATTGATGATAGCCGGATTTCTGCCTAATGCCTGAGCGGTAAGCCCGTCAGTTCCCGGAGCTCTTCCCAGTCCCAGGTCTATTCTACCAGGAAAAAGAGATTCCAAAGTTCCGAACTGTTCGGCAATGATCAGTGAACTGTGGTTGGGAAGCATAATTCCTCCGGATCCTACCCTTATAGCTTTCGTTCCGTTGGCAATAAAACCGATCAGAACTGAAGTGGCAGAGCTGGCGATGCTTTCCATATTATGGTGCTCGGCAAGCCAGAACCTTTTATAATCTAAACTTTCAGTGTGGCTGGCTAAAGACAGACTGTCCTGAAAGGTATCATGAATGCTTTTCCCCTGCTTTACCGGTGCAAGGTCTAAAACAGAAATTTCAAAATTTTTCATAATTCTAAATTTGGGTTAAAAAACCGAACAAATTTAAAATATAAAAACTGCATTAGTTACTTTTTGTAATTAATAAAACCGATCGATCAGTTCAGGGAAAAACTATTGGAATTTTAATTTTTGTTTAAAGTAATTTATTTATAGAATTTATACTTTTGACAGATAAATATTTGTGTTAACAACTTTTTGAAATTATTTACCTGAACCTTAATTCACATAAGAAATGGCAAGAAATACTGAAATTTATACATTCAACCAAGAAAAAGCAAGAAAAAACTTACTGCCTTTAATGAGCAATACTGTTTTACACAAAAAGTCTTTTTCTCAGTTTTTAAAGGCGAGAAGAGATGAATTCGGGGACCATTTCAATGCCTGTGAAAACAAAATTGCCCAAATAATTTCAACAGATATCAATTATATTCAACCAGAAAATCTATTGGAAATCATGTTTTTTCTTGATGAAGAAATTACATATAACAAGAATATTTTAGAAAAAAATATTGACTCATACGGAGTCAACCTGTTGTATGAGCTTCCTACTAAAACAGTATGTTATAGCTATATGTACCAATACAGCAATTATACCAGTTATTATCCTATAGAAGAAACGATGGATGCAGAATATTGCGGGTATAATATTTCTGCTGAAGATTTTCTGAGATTTAATGATTATATGATTCTTCTTACTAAAAAAATATTAGGCAGTGGAATTGATGGATATCAATACACTGA
The DNA here is from genome assembly GCA_002439165.1 of Chryseobacterium indologenes. GTDB lineage: Bacteria > Bacteroidota > Bacteroidia > Flavobacteriales > Weeksellaceae > Chryseobacterium > Chryseobacterium indologenes_E. Next base: position 35,394 of record DJTE01000010.1, on the reverse strand, counting down.
GGAGGACTTCACAGACCTTGAGAAAAAGGCATTTGAAGTTATAAATAATAAATTTGCAGGTGATAAAGAACTTCACAAAATCATTGAAGAAGAGTTTCTCTATCTTAAAAACGGTGTAGATAACAAAAATAATGATGGAGCAACACAAATAGTTTGGTACGCATCAGCATTTTTATCTAAATCCGTAGAAATGTTGGAAAGCATTAATCTTCAAGATAGAGTTGTTATTCTGGATTACTAATAAAAACATTCTTAGATCCTACCCTTCTCCTTCAGAAAATTATAATGATTGATCAGAATCCTGATCTCATTGAATTCAAAACTGCTTGGAAGTGCATTCTTCCATTCTGTGAGTGTTTCATGAGGATTTTTATAGAATTCCGTTTCAAAAGCTTTGATCTTGTCTGAAGTAATTACCCTGGCAATATCCAGCAGACCCTGTTCCGCAAACTTTGCCAGGTGTCCGATGACGGTTTCCTTCACCAGCCCTCTTTCCAGAGCAATTTCACCGATGGTTTTACCCTGTTCAAATAGCTGGAAGGTAAGAACCTGAGAAGGAACTTTAGCGATCTTCATACTGATTTCCTTATCATTTTTTTCATCTAAAAGTTTAGTTTCCAGCAGATAGGCTTCCTTCAGGCTGTTAAGGTATTCTTCAATATCTTCCAGCCAGTTTCTGAATTCCTCGTTATACTGCTTCAGTCCTTTTGCTCCTTTGATCTCGGCATAAAAATCTTTCAGCGGATTAAAGACCTTATCACGGATTTCTACAAAAAAGAAATTAACGGCTCCTTTCGTTTTATTCTCGATTTCGAACCATTCTTCTTTCTGTTCGATAAAATTGCTGACTTTCTGGAAAATCACCCTTTCCAGCTTTTCGAAGATCTTCCCCAGATTCACAATCTCATGTTTCAGCTGCACATACAGCTGGTTGGTTTTAACATGATCTATATTTTTGGTAACCACAGACAGCTGGTTCCAGTCTTCCACTTCCTTCAGAAACCACAGGCAGTTTACCGTACGGAGCACTTTTCTGATGCTGTAATCATATTTTTCTTTATTCAGAATCGCCTCTACATTATCGTTGGCAAGCGTATTCCCCTGAAACTGGAGAATCCTGTTATCTTTAAAAATAACATCCGGAGTAATCCTGGATTTCAACACAATACCTTCCAGTGTACGGCATCTCGACAAAGCAACATATACCTGCCCTGCTGTAAAACTCTTTCCGGCATCTATGATCACCTTGTCAAAAGTAAGCCCCTGACTTTTGTGAATGGTAACCGCCCAGGCCAGTTTGATCGGGAACTGTTCAAAGCTTCCCAGCACTTCTTCCTGGATATTTTTCTCGGTATCGAGGAAATATTTTTTCTGTTCCCAGACTTCCCTTTTTACGGTAATTTCCCTTTCACTGCCGTCCAGGATTACTTTGATCTCATTTTCATCCAAAGCTGAAATTTCCCCCAGTTTTCCGTTAAAGTATTTCTTTTCTCCGGAAATATCATTTCTGATGAACATCACCTGAGCCCCGATTTTCAGTTCCAGAAACTGTTCGTTCGGAAACTGGTTCTCTTTAAAATCACCGAAGAGCTTGGCTTCATAAGTATTCGGATTTACTTTGATTTCCGCCAGCTTTTCCTGATTGATCTCATCAGCCATTTTATTGTGGGAACACAGGTAAACGTAGGACTCGTTCCCCATTTCAAAATCCGGATCGTATCTTTCGTTGAGAAGATCAAAATCGATATTGGCGGTATCTCCGTCGCGGATGGCATTCAGGATTTCAAGAAAATCTTCATCAGACTGCCGGTATACTTTCGTTAATTCAATCGTCAGAAGGGGAATATCTTTCACCGCCAGGCTGTCGAAAAAGAAAGGTGAATCGTAGCACATCTTTAAAATATGCTCATCCCTTACTACCGGTGGAAGCTGATAAAGATCTCCGATGAACAGCATCTGAACCCCGCCAAACCGCTGATTATTTCTTCTGATAAACCGCAGCGAAAAGTCCATCATATCCAGAACATCGGCCCTGAGCATGGAAACCTCATCAATAATAAGAACCTCTATTTCCCTTAAAAGCTTAAGCTTATCTTTCCTGTATTTAAAATGAGGCATCAGATCGGCGATATTATTCGCCAGACTTCCATCGATACGGTCTGTGGTGGGTAAGAAAGTTCTTAAAGGAAGCCCGAACATGGAATGAATGGTCACTCCACCGGCATTAATCGCGGCAATTCCCGTAGGAGCCACTACGATATACTTCTTCTTCGTCCTTTTTACAAAATCATTGAGAAAAGTCGTTTTTCCGGTTCCTGCTTTTCCCGTAAGAAAAACACTTCTGTTCGTATGCTCTATTAAGTCAAAAAAATGATTGTTCATCGCTTCAAAAATACGGAAAATGAATTTGATTTTCTTACCTTGGCATAACTTTTGGAAATTCTCAAACAGAACGTATTTTTTTATGAAAAAAGTTTTCATCCATATCCCGGTATTATTGTTTTGTACTACAATTACATTGGTTTCATGTAATACATCTAAAAATGCAGGTACTGATCTTCCAAAAGATATTGCCCAGAGACCCCTGGATGAAGACAGCCAGAGATATGACCAGGCCCAACTGGATAAATTAAAGGCCTCCATAGAATCTGAAGCTTCCGGAAAATGCACCAATGCTTCTGAATGGACTTTTGCCCCGATGGGTGCTAAAGCCTGCGGAGGACCTATGCTGTACATTGCCTATCCTAAAAAATCAGAAACTTCAATTCTTCCGAGAATCAATGCCTATACAGAAAAGGTAAAAGCATTTAATGAAAAATACAATATCACTTCCGACTGTATGATGGTAATGCCTCCTACCGCCGTAAAATGTTCCGGAGGAAAACCAGTTCTCGTGACGGAACAGCAGTAAAAAAGAAAAAAATCAAAGCAAAGGTTATATATCCCGTTGAATTATTCAACAAAAAACTCACTCAGGAGTTTATACTAAGGATTAAAACGAAAGCTCCGTCTACTGACAGAGCTTTTAATTTTTTTATATAGCTGTATAACGCATCAGGATTATCCTTCCACTTCTTTCACATTTCCCTTGTACCACGAAGAATACTTCACATAATTATCTGCAATTCTGTTTACTTCACCTTCCAGCAGCTGTGCAGAAATATCTTTGATTTTTCTTGCCGGCACCCCTCCCCAGACTTCTCCGGATTTGATATGGGTTCCCTGCGTTACCACAGAACCTGCTCCTACAATTGAATTTTCTTCTATCAGACAGTCGTCCATAACAATAGCTCCCATACCGATCAGGACATTATCTCTCACCGTACATCCATGAACAATGGCATTGTGGCCGATGGAAACATTATTTCCGATATTCAGAGGGTGCTTCTGATAAGTGCAGTGCAGCATAGCATTATCCTGAACATTGACCTTATCTCCCATTTTAATATAATGAACATCCCCTCTGATCACGGCATTATACCAGATACTGCAGTTCTCTCCCATCGTCACATCTCCGATAATGGTTGCTGTCTCCGCCAAAAAAGTTCCCTCACCGATCTGAGGCGTTTTTCCTAAAAGTTCTTTTATAATTGCCATAATTTTAATTTGATAATTTGAAAATATATCATTTTGGAAATATAAATCTCTGATTCCGGACCTGATCTGAAATAACAGGAATAAAAAAGGGCTCTCTTTCATTCCAACTTCTGATTTCAAATCACTGCGATAGCAAAAATCTAAATTCAAATCTCCAAGTTCTAAATTCTAATTGCGTATTTTTGTATCTCAAATTTAACGAAAAAATGCGTACAATACTTATAGAACCAACCGAAAACCCGAAAGTGATGAAATTTGTTGCAGATTACAATCTGATTCCGGGTTCTTTAGAGTTGGACAGAAGTTCAGATATTTCAGAAATTCCGCTGGCACAGGAACTTTTCAACTATCCTTTTGTGGAAAGAGTTTTCATTACGGCTAATTTTGTAGCTGTTGCCAAGCAGGACACAGTAGAATGGGAACATGTAGCGGAAAGCCTGAAAAATGTGATTGAAGACGAATTGCTGGCCAATCCCAGAATTTATCTTCAGAAGAAAAAGGAGATGTACCAGATCTATGCTGAGATGACTCCCAATCCGAATGTAATGAAATTCGTTTCCAGTAAACTGCTGCTGGATGGTTTCGTAGAAGTGAAATCCAGAGATGCGGCTGCTGAGGTTCCGTTGGCACAGGCTGTATTCAACGAGTTTGATTTTGCCAAAGAAGTTTTTATTTCTGACAATTTCGTGGCCGTAACCAGAGATAACTCCGTGGAATGGCATGAAGTGATGATGGCCGTTCGCGCCCTGATCGCTGAATATCTTCAGAACGGAGGGAAAATTTCAACTCTTGAACCTCAGAAACATGAAAACCCGGTTGAAAAGATTATCAACAGGGATTATACGGAAGATGAGCAGAAAATTTCCGATATTTTAAATGAATATGTAGCTCCTGCCGTGGAAAATGACGGCGGAAAAATTTCTCTGATGGAATACGACCAGGAAAATAAAACGGCAAAGATGCTTTTACAGGGAGCCTGCTCCGGATGCCCAAGCTCTACGGCTACCCTGAAAAACGGAATCGAAAATATTCTGAAACAGTTTGTTCCTGATCTGGTAGAAAGAGTGGAAGCGGTAAACGGATAACCGTTGTAAAGCTTAAAGGTCTATGGATTTGAAGGCAAAAATCTTCAGTATCCAACATTAACTGAAATATACATCATAAAAAAAGAAAGTTTTGCAGAAAGAATCCCGAAATTCAAAGAAAGGAATTTTATTGGTCAATTTAGGATCGCCAAGATCTACGGCAGTAAACGATGTAAAGGAGTATCTTGATGAATTTTTGATGGATGAAAGGGTAATTGATTACCGCTGGATCTTCCGTGCCCTTCTTGTTCAGGGTATTATCCTGAAAACAAGACCTGCCAAATCTGCAGAAGCTTATAAAACCGTGTGGACGGATGAAGGCTCACCTCTGATTGTTATTACTGAAAAAATCCGGAAAAAACTTCAGAAGCTGGTGGATGTTCCCGTAGAAATCGGAATGCGTTACGCGCAGCCAAGCATTGAAGCTGGTATTCAGAAGCTGGTGGATCAGGGAGTTTCGGAAATCGTTCTTTTCCCACTGTATCCACAATATGCGATGAGTACAACGGAAACGGTTATTGAAAAAGCGGAAGAAGTACGGAAAAAGAAGTTTTCTAAGGTGAAGATCAATTATATACAGCCTTTCTACAACCGGGATATTTATATCAACTGCCTGGCAGAAAGCATCAGGGAAAAGCTTCCGGAAAATTTTGATGCCCTTCAGTTTTCCTATCATGGGGTTCCGGAAAGGCATCTCTATAAAACGGATCCGTCAAAGACCTGTAAAATTGATGATGCCAACTGTATCAACAGTCAGGTAGATACCCACAACGCCTACTGCTACCGACACCAGTGCTATAAAACCACGGAAGCTGTTATTGCTAAAATGGGACTTCCCAAAGAAAAAACCATCGTTTCTTTCCAGTCGAGACTGGGTAAAGATAAATGGATTGAGCCTTATACCGATGAAACGCTGGAAACCATTCCTAAAAAAGGCGTAAAGAATCTGGCCATCGTCTGTCCGGCTTTCGTTTCAGACTGCCTGGAAACGCTGGAGGAAATTTCCGAAGAAGGAAAAGAACAGTTTATGCACGGCGGCGGAGAAACTTTCCATTACATTCCATGCCTGAACGATGAAGACCGCTGGATTGAAGTTGTTAAAATCCTCTGCGAAGAAAAGTTAAATGACTTTTATCTCGTTTAAAATACAGGAACTGCCATATCAGGCGGTTCTTTTTTATTGCAGATTGTTAAAGGGCGCAAAGGTTTTGAATCATTATGCTGCTTTTAGGGCGCAAGAAAATCAAAGATTTTCAGCAAATTTTACCGTATCAAATTTTATCGGAGATAAAATCCTTGCGCCTTATATCATAAAGCAGGTAAAAAATTAGCGCCCCTTTGCGTATTCCAACAAAAAATCTGCTCAATCTGCATCATCTGCGGGAGAGGAGAAAAAAAGAGACGCTTTTTATCAACGTCTCTTATTATTTTTAATGATCAAAATTCTATTTAGCCCCCACAGGTGTTCTGAATTCCCCGTATCCCATCAGCCCGTCATAATTTCTTCCGAAAGGTGCATAATATAAAAACGCCTGATAGAGGTTTTCTGTCTGCCAGAAATTCCCGTTGATTTCTCCAAAATTCAGGTTTCCATTGCTTTCTTTGGTGGCCAGAATATAGTTATAGAAACCCTGTTTCAGAAATATCTTCGCTACATATTTCTTATTGGCGGCATCGTACTGCATCTGGTTTTCTTTGGAAGGTGTGAAATTGTTGAAACCACCCAGAACATAGATTTCTTTATCTACCGGATCAGAATCCAGGGAAAAATAAACCCATGAATAGTCTGCTTCCCGGTCTGCATTTCTTTCCAGTCCAAGATCATTTCGTCTGTAATACCAGGCACCGTTCACATCCGGCTGATACTGGTAATTAAGAGGAAAGGCCCAGACTGAATGCAGATAGGTCTGGTTCACTCCGTCTTTTAATTCAGTGGCACGAACCATATCCGCGGCCATGTTCATATTTTTATTATCGAAATAATAGAATTCGTTATTCCCGGGAAAAGTAAGGCTCATTTGCTGGAAAAGCAGTTGGTTTCCCAATGTAGCACTTGGCTTTAGGTTATTTACCGTTACATTGGGATTGTTGTTCTGCATCACATTAAGAGACATAGAATTCACATTGGAAGAAACATCCCCGCCTTTTGAAACGGCTTTTACCTCTACTCTCTGGTTGATATCCGGATTTTTGGCATCCGCAATTCTTGAAATATTCAGTGCTAAGGTGGCGGCATCTTCCACGATATAGAATCTTCTTTTAAAAAGCGGTTTTTCAGCAGAATCCTTATAAACGATCAGTTCAAAGTTTCCTGAGATCTTCGGCTGAATCTTATCATTCGGGAATGTAAGTTTATAATGGGTATAAGGCTGAAGGGTATTGAAAGAATACTGGAACTGGTCCAGCAGTCCGTTCAGGCTTCCATTGGCAAATTCAGTAAAGAAAAGATTATCATCATTCCAGTTCCGGTCGTAATGTTTGATGGTATACCGGTAGATTTCGCTGGCATTGGTCAGGTCATCGAATCTGAGAACCAGCTGTTCACCGAACTTTATTACCGGAGTTTCGTCATTGGTCTGAGGATTAAACAGCTGGATGCTCTGGATATTCTGTCCAAAAACCAGCCCGCTTAAAGAAAGTAAAAATATGCGCAAAGTTTTCATTATGACGAAGATAACGAAAAATCGGGATTTTCTTAATAATATCGTACTTTTGAATAAAAAATATCCGATATGCTTCAGATTCAAGGTTTCGTATTCAATTTTGCAAGCGAAAACACTTATATCCTATACAACGAAAACAAAAACGCATGGTTAATAGACCCGGGAAATATGAGCCCGCAGGAAACCCGGGCAATTGATCATTTCATCACGGAAAACGGACTTCATATTCAGAAAATTCTTCTGACGCATGCTCATATTGATCATGTTTTGGGGCTTCAGTGGGCTTTTGATAAATTTAAAGTTCCGGTTTATCTGCACCGGGAAGATCAGGAAGTACTGGACATGCTTCAGGCAAGCGGCATGCGATTTGGGATGACTATTGATCCCGTAAAAGTGGAAACCCAATATGTTACGGAAGGTGAAGAACTTGATCTGGACGGAGAAAAATTCAGAATTTATCATGTTCCGGGACATTCTCCGGGAAGTGTGGTGTATCACAACGAAAACCAGAAATTCATGATCTCCGGTGACGTTCTTTTTGAAGGCAGCATCGGAAGAACAGATCTTTACAAAGGAAATTACGAGCAGCTGATTGACGGCATCAAAACAAAACTTTTCGTACTGGATCCTGAAACGCAGGTTTTCTCCGGACATGGAAATCCTACGTCAATTGGTTTTGAGAAGCAGTATAATCCTTTTTTTAAGTAAAGAAACCTGAGAGTTCGGGTTAAGGAATTTTGGGATAAAAAGGCTTGAATAACAAAGAAGGAGCGAATCAGATTACAGAGAAATTAAAAAATTTAAGAAAACCCGCTAAGGGAAACGTATTTAAGGAAATGGAAAATCCGATAAAAATTGGGAGTCATTATTACGATCTGAACCTCAAACATTTCTGTTTTGAACGGGAACAGTCCCTCGGTTATATCGATGATCTGCACCTTCTGAGCCAGTTTCCTAATCTGACATCTGCCAGTTTTTCCTGCTCAAATCTCAATGATGAAGGGTTAGCTCATATATCCGATTGCTATAAAATTGAATATTTGGATGTACAGGATACTGAAATTACGAACGAGGGGATAAAACATCTGAAAAACCTGAACAATTTACAATACCTCAGATTAAAAGAAAATTCACAGCTTACCAACGACTGTATTCCGGATCTGGCAGCATTGGATTTTTTATCCAACCTGCAGATTCATGAAACATCAATTAATGAAGAAGGGTTAAAAAAATTTGTTGCCCTGAAAAATTTAGAATTGTACTGCTTCCTGGAAAATATCTGCATCGACGTATGGAATAACAATTATACATTTGAAGGACTTTTAGATATCTCAAAAAAAATTCCTGACTGTGCTATTTTAGCAAAGGGTAACGGAGAATTCCTTAACGGTACATTTAATGGAAAGTGGCGCCGTTAGAAGAAAGAGTAAAAAAATAAAAACCGTCAGCACCTGGGTTCTGACGGTTTTCTGTTATAAAGAGATAGAAGTATTAAAAATCTAAGGTAATAGAAGCTCTGGCAGCAGCCCCCAGAATAGGTCTTGCCATTCTGATATTGGTTCCTGTTACCGTCTGGGATCTCGGATCTCCTTCTGTAATTCCAATGGTATTAAAGATATTGGTTCCGTCTACGGCAAAACGTATTTTTCCAAGCTGGTAAGACATTCCGGCCCCGAATTCTGTGAAAGAAGGCAGGATATTATCAGCGGTATTGCCCTCATTCTGGAAACGTTTTCCGTAATAGTTCATGCTCACATAAGCTCTCCACTCTTTGGTAACATTTACCGCCGGAGAAATGTTGAAATAGAACTTAGGCATTCTTCTTACGGTATTTCCGTCATAGTCAAATGTAGTTCCGTCCGCATTTCTTCCTGTAAAATCCTTGTATTTCGGATTCTGAATGGTTCCGTTAAAGGTCACCTCAAGGATATTGTTGAAGAGTCTTGTATATCCTTCAATCTCTACTCCCAGGTTAGTGGTATTGGCAAACTTATTTTCAGAAGTTCCGTCTGAGAATACGTCCGTGAACGAAAGATCTTTAAGTGTGGAATAGAAAGGAATTACCCCGATATCGAAAGTTCTGGAATAATATTTATAGCCTATTTCAAGCTGATTGGTGCGGACCGGCCTGATCTGATCCAGATTTCCCATATTATTATAGTAAGCTTCTTCGTTCGGAGATCTGAAACCATGAGAGAAACGGGCATATACCGCATTTTCCCGGTTGATCTTATAATTCGCAGCCATAGTATAGGATACTTTGCTGAGGTCATAATACCAGTACATATATTTATTTCCCAGAACCGCCATGTTATCATCGGCCGTTGTAGTGGCGAAGCTATGGGTTCCGTCTGTTGTAAGCCCTGAATTGTTCAGGTTGGCTGTTGTGGTATTCACACCGTATCCTTTATAGAAATCACGGCTGTAACGAATTCCCCCGTTAACACTTAAGGCATCTGTAATATTGTAATCCAAATTCAGATAAAGATCATTCAGGCTTCCCTGAATCTGTGAATCCCTTATCAGGAAAGACATATCTTTAACCCCGTTATACGTTTGGGAATACCCCGCATCTGAAGGATCAAGCGAAGGATTCACCAGGTTAAGCAGCTGAGGTCTGTCCGTAGCCGTTGTTAAAATATTGCTCCAGTTCCAGTACTGATGGGATTTCCAGTTGGATTTATAAAAACCTGCCGTTATATTTCCTTTGTCGAATTTATAGTTGAACTGAAGATCATTCACAAAATTATTCATCTGTTTATCGATCGCCCAGAATCCCAGTTTCTGAATATATTCCGGATTAACGATCGCCCCATTGCTTACCAATGAATACTGATAGTTGCTCATACCCAGCCCGCCTGCATATCCGGAAGCCAGCTGAGGAGCTCCTGCAGGAAACATTCCCGTATATTCCATATTGATATTGGTGTATCTGGTCTTATTCAGCACACTGAAATTATTCCCGAGATCATATTTAAACTCAGCGCCCACTACATCCACTTTCGGATGAATTCCGTTTTCAAGGTCTCTTTTAAAGAAGCCTCCCCCTGCCTGCGGAATGCTCAATTGTCCGATTGCCCGGTAGCTGTACGTTCCGTAATTGGCATCAAATCCCGGGAATTCTTTCAGCTTATCTCCGTCCTGAGTCAGAGGAATCGGAAGATAGAATGTGTTTCTGTCATCCAGCTTTTTATAATATACTTTGGCATACCCCTTATCAAATACATATTTAAGGTTCATTCGGATCTGTCCTCCGTTATTGGCCTTAAATCCTGTTTTTCTGATGCCGTCATCCGATCTGTAAAACCCGCCTACATTAAAGAACAGCTTATCCTGAATCAAAGCACCGCCTACATTCAGATCGGTACGCATCAGGCCATAGGTTCCGGTTTCCAGTTTAGCGGTTCCTCTAAAATTATTGGTTCCTTCTTTGGTAATAAAGTTGATCAGACCGCCGGGGGAATTGTTGGCATAAATAGATCCTGAGCCTCCTCTCAGTGCTTCCAGACGGCTCACCGTATTATCCACACGGAAGAAATTATCTGCATTGGCAAACTGAAGAGCTCCATCTTCAAACACCGGAAGTCCGTCTTCCTGTACCTGAACAAATTCATAAGCTCCCGCGGAAGGAATCCCTCTTGCAAAAAGGTTATTTCCGACTTCACCACCCGATGTTTCCACAGCAAACCCCGGAACTCTCTGCAGCAAAGCCGCTGCACTGATCGGGTTCTGTTTCTGGATCTCTTTGGCCGTAAACGTAGAAATTGCCGTACTGGATTCTATTTTCTTTTTCGGGCCTGAATTTCCGGTGATAACGATCTGGTCTATTGCTGAGGTTTTGATGGAATCCTGTGGAGTTTCCTGAGCATACATATTATTGAAATAAAGAGTAGCCGTAGCCGCCATTAAAAATATCGATCTTTTTTTCATAGCACATGATTTTTATAGAGTTAGTTTTGTTTTAATTTGAGATAAACCCCATTGGTCCACCCGAATCCGTCCTGATTCGGGTATTCTCCTCCTCCTGCAATCGTTTCCGTGTCTAATGCGTTGTATTTTTCCATCAGTTTTCCGGTATTGGCATACACCCGTTCTACATTCGTGCACCAATTGTTTTTAATTTCCTCTGCCAGCTGATCAAAGCCGTAATTTTTCATCGCTTTGAAGCCCAGCCACTGATAGGGAGCCCATGCATTCGGAAGGTCCCACTGCTGGCCGGATTTTTTTGTTGTAGTAACCAGACCTCCCTGGTAAAGAAATTTTTCAGCAATATTATCGGCCACGGATTCAGCCTGTGAATGGCTGGCCAGTCCCAGAAACAGAGGATAAAGAGCAGCAATATGCTCAGACGGTGTATAAGTGTGTTTTTTTAAGTGATAATCTTTGTAAAATCCGGTTTTTTCATCCCAAAAACAGGTATCGATCATCTGTCTGCGCATTGCTGCTCTGCTGTTAAAATAGTGTTCTTTTTCTTCCAGTTTCTGAAGGGCTGAAGATTTTGCCAGCGTATTTTCCAGGTGCCATAAAAGGCAGTTCAGGTCTACTTCCGCTATATTCAGCGTTTCTATGGTCTGTATATGTTCACCGTCTGCAAACCATCTGCTGGAAAAGTCCCATCCGGATTCGCAGGCGCTTCTTATATTTCTGTAAAATTCTTCATTCAGAGCAGTTTCATGGTCTTCAATATCGATCAGATAGCTTTCCGGGCGCGGTGCATTTTCTGCGTCATAATAACGGTTTAGCAAGTCTCCGTCTTTGGTTCTGGCTATTCTTTTTACCGAAGAATCATTATTCAGCCATTCTTCCCCATTCATCCAGAAGGCATATTCTTTTTCCAGAGTATCATGATACCGGGGGTATATGGTTTCATCGCCTGTTGTTTCAAAAAGCAGTTCCAGCATCAGCGAAAAATACGGAGGCTGTGAACGGCTCAGGAAATGGGTTCTGCTTGCATTCGGTACAAATCCAACATTCTGAATCAGATAAGAACAGTTTTCCACAATATTTTCCATCATCTCTGTTCTTCCTGAAACCTGCAGCCCGAGCATAATAAAATAGCTGTCCCAATAAAAAAACTCATTGAAACGGCCTCCCGGCACGATATAAGGTTTCGGAAGCTTCAGCAGCGTCCCTTTTTCTTCGTAGGCATCGCGGGTAAGTTCATCCCAAAGTTTTTCAATATGTTCTTCAATGGGAAGACGGTCTTCTCTCTGAACAGAAACTCTTGCCCCTAAAAAATCGAAATGGTTTATCACAAAATCTTTCAGGTCAAAGCCTTCAGTTCCTTTACTCTTTTCATATTCAGCATTGATCTCAGCAACCGGGAACATGGGAACTGCATCGGTCATCATTTTCTGATCTTCAAAGATCTCTGATCTCTGTACATCATCAAAAAGAGTCTGAATTTCGTTTATATAAAGCTGTTTATTCATTTTATTTCTTAGGATTTATTTTTAATTTATTCATGAAAACTGCTGAAATGATCAGCAGCGAAAGCGGAATCAGTGAAAGATAGAACGCCTGCTGTCCGCTGAATTCCTGGAAGACAAAACCGGTGATCATAGAACCTATCGTTCCCCCGACAGCCGAAAAAACAACGATCAGCCCGGACATGGCACTGTGCAGATATTTAGGAATGGATGCCAGGATCACGGAATTGATACTTGGATAGATAGGAGCCAGCAAACCTCCCATTAAAGGAAATAAATACACGACCAGCGGAGCATTGAGCCAGTTGGTTCCGGTACTGATGTGAATATTATGGGTCAGCGGTAAAACCAGCAGAATACTGATTCCAAAACCGATCACGCAGAAAGATACCACATAGATCCAGCTGAATTTTTTGGAGAAAAAGCCTGATAAAAATCGTCCCAGAGCAAAGGCTCCCGCCAGAACAGCTCCGGCCTGGATGCTCATTGAAGTCGGCACTTTTAAAATCTCCTTATAAAAAGTAGGTGTCCAGGTCTGAAAACTCTGCTCCACCAGTACAAAAAGGAAAGCGCACAACAGGAAGAACAGGACTTTTTTATAGCTGAAAAGACTTATACTGTTCTTCAGATCTCCCCACAGATCAGTTTTCTCATCTTTCGCTTCTTTCTCATCCAGCTTTGAAAAGAACAGAAACAGAAAAGATAAAGTGGAAACCGCACCCAAAACCCAGTATACATTCAGCCAGTGGCTAGATTCCGGATTGTGATCATCGATGAAAAAGCTGAAAAGAACATTTCCCATCAATACACCGACCATAAAAAAACCTTCCAGATAGCCCATAAAGCTGGAATGTTCTTTATCCGTATCCGTTACAAGGCCAATTGAGGTGAAGACTGAGATTTTGATCAGGGCAAAAGAAACGCCTACCACGGCAAATAACAGTTTAAAGAACCAGAAATCATTGGAAAAAGGCATTACAAAGCACATACAGCTCACCATAAAAAGGGCGGCCAGCATAGAATTTTTAATGCCTATTTTCGGCAGGAATGATGCCAGGATAAATGAACATATGGCAATCGGCAGGTCTTTGAAACCTTCCAGAACGCTTGCAGAAGATTTGGATATTCCGAAGTTCTGCTGTACCTGCAGAATTACTGTTCCCACCGAATTCAGGAGAATGGCGAAAACAAAATAATTCAGAAAAAGTACGGTTTTGATGTTGAAATTTTTCATGGAGATCATTTCTTGCCGGCTAAGATAGAAGCATTTGGGTTAACATTAATTTAACACAATAAACCAATATTTGAACTATATTAATATAATTAGTATTTTTATTGAATAATTAATATTAATGAAATGAAAGTCAGTTTTGAGAGAATCGTTCCGAGTGAAAAAAGCTCTTTCCGTACGCTTCATAACAACTCGCCGATCTGCGAGTTCAAATGGGAGTATCATTACCACCCGGAAATAGAACTCGTCTGCGTCATTTCAGGTACCGGAACCCGGCACGTCGGCTATCATAAAAGCAACTATACGAATGGGGATCTGGTCCTGATCGGCTCCAATATTCCCCATTCCGGATTCGGACTCAATTCTACGGACCCGCATGAAGAGATCGTGCTCCAGTTCAAAGAAGAAATCCTTCAGTTCCCGCCACAGGAAGTAGATGCTGTCTCTATTAAAAACCTGCTTGAACTGTCCAAATATGGCATTCATTTTCATCATAGAATAAAAAAAATAATGCTTCCGAAACTGAAAATACTGCTGGAATCGGAAGGCTATAAAAGGTATCTCCTGCTGCTTGAAATTCTTTTTGAACTTTCAAAATGTAAAGATTATGATCTGCTGAATAAAGAGATCATGCCTTATACCATCATTTCAAAAAACAAAACAAGACTGGAAAATATTTTCACTTTTGTGGAAAACAATTACGACAGGGAGATCAGAATTGAAGACGCTGCCCGGCTGGCGAATCTTACCCTTCCGGCTTTCTGTAATTTCTTCAAAAAAGCTACCCAAATCACTTTTACAGAGTTTGTAAACCGGTACCGGATCAATAAAGCCTGCCTGCTGATGGCTCAGGATATGAGTATTTCGGAATGCAGTTACCGTTGTGGCTTCAATAATGTAACCTACTTTAACCGGATGTTTAAAAAATATACTGAAAAGACGCCTTCAGAATTTATAAAAAACTATTCATCCAATAAGGTCAATATATAATTTTTTTCTAATTTAAACTCCATAAAAACATCAGATAAAACTCCTTTTTCACATGATAAAAATTGAAATCTTACCCCTTGATGGAATTGTTATTGAAAATACCGGAAAACTTTCATTGGGAGAATCCGGATCAGCCATTGAAAAGCTGCTTGGTTCCCCGTCAAACGGCTCAGATAAGAACCGGTTATATTATGATGATTATGAATTCAGGGTTGATCTTGACAACAACGGAAATGCTGAGTTTATAGAATTTATCAGCGGACCTTATCCCGAAAAGACAGAAATTTCAATGTATGGAATTAATCCTTTTCAGATTGGAGCTGATCAACTTCTTGACATTCTTTCAGAAAAAAATAATGGAAAAATTGATGACAGCGAGGCTGGCTACTGTTATACTTTTTTAAATATTTCAGTGGGAGTATGGCGGCAGATCACCGTTCATGATGTGGAAGTGGATATGGCCGATATGAAAGCCAATGATGAGTATGAAGAAAACAAAGAATGGATTGAAGAAGACCTGGAAAAAGCAAAAAACTTCTGGACCATCGGGATTGGTGTAGAAAATTACTATCAATAAAGTCTTGTTTAATCTCAACTATACATTACAAAAAACATGAAAAATACCTGGAATTATGATCTTATGGATCTTCTTGATGACGCAAGAACCGGCCAACCGCAGGAACTTAAAGCCTTCATCGAAAAATATTCACCTCTGGCAGCCGTGAATGAAGAGTATTCTGTATTGCTTTTGTTCCGGAACTTTCATGCTGATTTTGATGAAAATGAAATACGCGTTTTAAACTGTTATCCCGATGGGGAAAATTTCCTGCCGGGCATTACAATCGTTACTTCAGATGAAGACGGAGGCTCACAAAGCAATGTTTATCTTCCCGGTCAATTTAAGTATAAAGCACTGACTATACAAAATAGAGAAGTTGAGATTGTAACTAAAGAGAAAAACATCAAAACCAATGTCACTGAACTTTTCAGAAAGCTGGATTTCTGGGGCAGCTTTACGAAAGAGCAACTTGACAATGCATTCAACAGTCTCTGTAATGAGCAGTATGAACCTCATCAAAAACCGGAGGTTGAAAATACAATGATTCACTTTCCTTCCCTGGGAGAGTTTCTCTATAATGAAAAACTTGAATGGTATGAAGGAAACCTTATGATCAACGGAATTTTCTGTGATATTTACCTTCACTATTCAACGCCTGAGCAATTTGAAAAACTGGCTGCCTTTGCAGAGCTTCAGATTCAAAAAAAATTCTACGAAGAAATGCTTTTGGCCGCTGAAACTCCAATGGTGAAACTGAAAAACGACTGCTGGATTGAAGAAGACGAAGAAACCGGAGAGGAACAGCCTGTCACTGCTGAAGATTTCAGACAGCGGGTTTCAATAGAGAGCATTGTCTTTAACGAGAATGGTTCATCTTCCATTTTCTGTAATGATGACGATCTATTCTGGGGGCACTCCATTGAGATCAGGGTTGATGAAAAAGGGAAATACAAAACGGCTAATCTGGCTGGATAAGAAGTAACCCATTTATCTTAACAGGTCCTGGGTGTTCAACGAATTTTTGAATAAACGCGAAGGACACTAAGATTTTAAATCATCATGCTGCTTTTAAAGCGTGAGAAAATCTAAGATTTTTTAGCAATTTTTTTCTAATCATACGGATTCTAATTTTATCGGAGATAAATCGTTGCGCCTTATACCCCATAAAGCTGGTAAAAAAACAGCGTCTTTGCGCAGCTCCAACAAAAAAGATCTACGTTATCCGCCCAGTATACCTAAATAAATCTTCCGGGCTAAGAGCATTAATTATTAAAATATTTTTTTGGTAACGCAAAGTTTTACGCATTGGCAAGGTTGATTTTAAAGGAAGCAAAGAGCAGAATCAACTCCGTTGATTCGATGAAGCGGGTGTTATAAACCATGCATTATAAATCATCATGCTACCTTAAGGCGCGATAAAATCTAAGATTTTCAGCAATTTTTTCTAATCATACGGATTCTAATTTTATCGGAGATAAAATCATTGCGCCTTATACCCCATAAAGCTGGTAAAAAAACAGCGTCTTTGCGCAGCTCCAACAAAAAAGATCTGCCCAATCTGCCCGATCTGCGAGCATAAAAAATCTCTTGTAGATCAGCAGATGCTTAATGCACAAAAAAAGCTGCCCTTAAAAAGAACAGCTTTATATCTTAGAGGAAGTTGAATAATTAAACTTCTGTTATTTCCATTTGATATTGCATCCCATGCTTGGTTTCTGAATTTCTTCCTGAGGTTCGCCTGCCAGAAGATTTTCAAATGCGATAATCAGATCTTCCCCTGTTACATCTTTATTATTTCCAGGTCTGGAATCATCCATCTGTCCTCTGTATATAAGATCCAGTTTGTCATCGAAGAAATAGAAATCCGGAGTACAGGCTGCATCATAAGCTTTCGCAATGGCCTGGCTTTCATCGAACAGATAAGGGAAATCAAATTTTCTTTCGATCTGGAATTCGATCATTTTTTCAGGAGCATCAGCCGGATATTTTTCGATATCATTGGCGTTGATCGCAATGAATTCTATTCCTTTATCATTATAATCTTCGTACAGTTCGTTGATTTTATCAATCACATGAAGAACAAACGGACAGTGGTTGCACATAAAGATCACCAGTGTTCCTTTTTCTCCTTTCAGTTCATCCAGAGACTGGATTTCATTGGTCTTTGAAGGGTTCGGAAGCTCAAAAAACGGAGCTTTTGTTCCTAGAGCCAGCATATTGGAGGGCGTATTCATATCCTTTATTTTCTTTGTTCACAAAGATAAAATTTCTTTTGATACAAAGCGAATCTGCTGATTTATAAACTTTCGTTAAATGTTAAAAATACAATTTCATTTGGAAGTTATATTCAAAAGTTTGTAGTTTTGCTAACACTGTTAGTAATTATATCATGGGATTGCATGAACGTCGTCAGAGAGAGAAAGAATCTATCCGTGCAAATATTTTGCAGGCGGCTTTCGGTTTGGCTAAAACTGAAGGCTGGGCTTCGCTTTCCATGCGGAAAATTGCAGATGCCATTGAATACAGTGCTCCGGTAGTATATGATTATTTTGAAAACAAGGAGGCTATTCTGTATGAAATTTCCCTGAACGGTTTTCATT
Organism: Chryseobacterium indologenes; assembly: GCA_002439165.1. Lineage (GTDB taxonomy): Bacteria > Bacteroidota > Bacteroidia > Flavobacteriales > Weeksellaceae > Chryseobacterium > Chryseobacterium indologenes_E. The sequence goes on along the minus strand of DJTE01000010.1, from coordinate 17,240 downwards.
CTCTTCACATAGAGCTGCTGAAAGCCCAGAGAAAGCACGATACTCCTGAAGAACAGCTTACAGCCATTGTAGATGCTTACTGGAACTTTGCTTTTAAAAACCCTGAATATTACCAGCTGATGTTTGGTCTGGGAATGCAGTGCTGCGGCAAAGGCCAGATGAAGGAAGAATTTTCTTCTTTTCAGGACCTGATCTATGAATGCACCTATAATATCATTAAAAAGAACGGCTCAAACCCTGAAAATGCCTGCCATATGTCGCATGCCTTGTTTTCTGCGGTACACGGACTGATCTCTATTATGATGATGAGGAATGCAGACATCCCGTCAACGATGAATAAAACAACTCTGGACGAAACTGTTTCGGCTTTTATTAAGTCTCTTTAAATTTTTTTTGAATTAAAAATTAACACCGTTAGGAAAAATAACATCAGATATAATCTGTAAAAAAACAATAAAAACTTAGTGCTATGAATTTCTTAACTCAAATATTTGATTTTTCTTTTTGTCAGTCAACTTAACACTGTTAGAAAAATTAACATATAGTTTACACACTTCACTATTATATAAACAACATTAAAAAAATCAATATCTGCCCTTATGGAAACAGCAACCTGACTCTCTTATCAGAAATCCTGATTTTTTTTACCCCATACAATTAACACTGTTAGGTAAAATAACATGATTTACAAAAAGAACACCATTACTTAAATCTAACACTTCATTAAAAAAATTAAACCATCAAATGAAAATACCTGGAAAAATAAGGTTCATCGTACTTATATCAAGTATTATCCTTTTACAGAACTGCACCAAAGCAGCAGAAGGTTCCAACATGGCCCCCCCTACCCCTGAACTTCCGGTTTATACCGTCATCTCCTCTCCCGCTACCACCTATCAGGAATTTCCTACTGCCCTGGAGGGGAAAAACAATGTAGAAATCCGGTCTCAGGTAGACGGATATCTGGACAGAATTTATGTGGAAGAAGGTTCTTACGTAAGAGCCGGGCAGCCGTTATTTAAAATAGATTCACGAAGCTATGGTGAGCAGGTGAATATGGCACAGGCCAATCTTCAGGCTGCCAACGCCAATATTGAAAAAGCAAGAGTTGAAGTAGACAGACTTCAGCCGTTAGTAGCCGCGAAAGTTGTTTCTGATGTTCAGCTTAAAACAGCAAAAGCCAATTATGCCGCTGCCGTTGCTGCTGCCTCTCAGGCCAAAGCTTCTGTGGGAAGCGCAAGGATCAATGTAGGATTTACCACCATCACTGCTCCGGTAAGCGGATATATCGGAAGAATTCCCTATAAAAAAGGAAGTCTGATCTCCAGAACAGATCCCAATCCTTTGACCTTACTTTCGGACATCAGCGAAATTTATGCTTACTTCTCTTTAAGCGAACTGGATTTCATTGCTTTTCAGAACAAATATCCGGGAGCCTCTCTTGAAGAAAAACTGAAAAATATGCCGATGGTAGAACTGGTGATCGCAGACAACAGCATCTATCCCGAAAAAGGAAAAATGAGTATTGTGGACGGCCAGTTCGATAAAACGACAGGAGCCATCAGTGTACGCGCAGTTTTCCCTAATGCCAACGGAACTTTAAGAACCGGAAATACCGGAAGAGTACGCATGCCTCAGCTGATTTCCAACGCGGTAATCATTCCGCAGGAATCTACTTTTGAAATTCAGGACAAAACGTATGTATATGTTTTAGGTAAAGATAAAAAAGTCACCAGCAAACCGATAAAGATCTCTGGTAAGACTGAAAGCTATTACTTCATCTCCGAAGGGCTTACTCCGGGAGAAAAGATCGTCTACACAGGAATCGGGAATTTAAAAGACGGGGCTTCAATCCATCCGAAACCGATCTCGTCCGACAGTTTGCTGAAAGCAAAACCTTTGTAATCTGTTTCCACAGAAGACTTAAAAAAATAAACTTCTTATGTTAAAACAATTTATAGAAAGACCGGTCCTTTCAACGGTCATCTCCATTATACTCTTATTATTGGGAGCCTTGTCTCTCTTTAATCTGCCTATTGCCCTCTTTCCGGATATTGCTCCGCCAAGTGTTCAGGTAACGGCTTTTTATCCGGGAGCTAATGCTGAGGTTGTTGCCCGTTCGGTAGCAACACCAATCGAGGAAGCCGTAAACGGAGTGGAAAACATGACCTACATGACCTCCAACTCCAGTAACGACGGAACGATGACCCTCAGTGTATTTTTCAAGCAGGGAGCGGATCCTGACAACGCTGCCGTGAACGTGCAGAACCGTGTTTCCAAAGCTATGAGCCAGCTTCCCCAGGAGGTAGTCCAGGCCGGAATCTCTACACAGAAGGTTCAGAACAGTATGATCATGTTTATGGGGCTCACCAGCGAAGATGCTAAACAGTACGATGAACTTTTCCTGCAAAACTATCTGAAGATCAATGTTATTCCACAGATACAGCGTATTCCGGGGGTAGCACAGGCACAGGTTTTCGGAACCAGGGATTATTCCATGAGAATCTGGCTGAAGCCGGACAGACTGGCGGCCAACAGCCTTTCTCCACAGGAAGTTCTTGCAGCCATTAAAGATCATAACCTTGAAGCAGCCCCGGGACGTCTTGGCCAGGGAAGTAAGGAAACCTATGAATATATCCTTAAATATAAAGGTAAACTGAATAAGGATGAAGACTATGAAAATATTGCCATTAAAGCCAATAATGACGGATCATTCTTAAGATTAAAAGATGTAGCCAGAGTAGAATTCGGTTCCTATACTTACACCGCAACCAACAGGGTGGATGGGAAGCCGGTAGCAGGATTCGCTATTCTCCAGACTGCCGGTTCCAACGCCAACGAGATCCTGACGGAAATTGAAAAGCAGGTAAAGGTAATGGAAACTACATTGCCGAAAGGAGTGAAACCTATTATTATGTATAATTCCAAAGACTTCCTGGATGCTTCTATTCATCAGGTGGTGGAAACGCTTGTGATTGCCTTCATTCTGGTATTTATCGTAGTCTATATTTTCCTTCAGGATTTCAGATCTACACTAATTCCGGCTATTGCAGTACCGGTTGCCATTATCGGAACCTTCTTTTTCCTGCAGCTGTTCGGGTTCAGTATCAATATGCTTACCCTGTTTGCATTGGTTCTGGCCATCGGTATTGTAGTGGATGATGCGATTGTTGTGGTGGAAGCAGTCCACTCCAAAATGGAACAGACGGGAATGCCCGTAGAGAATGCCACCATGAATTCGATGAGTGAAATTTCCGGGGCTATTATTTCCATTACCCTGGTGATGTGTGCCGTATTTATTCCGGTAGGCTTTATGCAGGGTCCGGCAGGAGTTTTCTACCGACAGTTTGCATTCACCCTGGCTATTGCGATTCTGATCTCTGCGATTAATGCATTGACGCTGAGTCCTGCTTTATGTGCCATTTTCTTAAATGATCCTCAGGGAGAGCATGGTGAGCATGGTCATAAAAAAGGTTTTGGAGCCAGATTTTTCAACGCATTTAATGCGAGCTTCAATACAATGACCCGGAAATATATTTACAGCGTTAAATTTCTGATCAAAAATAAATGGATGGCCGTAGGCGGGCTCGTTCTTATTACGGCAATCAGTGTTTTTCTGATTAAAAAAGCACCTTCAGGATTTATTCCTACCGAGGACCAGGGATTTGTTCTGTATGCGGTGAACACTCCTCCGGGAAGTTCACTGGAAAGAACCAGCAGAGCTACTGAGCAGATCGACAAAATCATTAACGGTGAAAAAGCCACCAATCACCTCTGGGTAGCAGACGGAATGAATTTCATCAGCAATGCCAACGCTTCTCCTTATTCTGCCGGCTTTATCAAGCTTAAAGATTATGATAAACGTGGTGATATGAAAGACCCTGACCAGATTGCTGCGACACTTACAGGAAAGGTAAGCCAGGTGAAGGATGCCAATGCTTTCTTCTTCAACTTCCCTACTGTGCAGGGGTTTGGTAACGTTTCCGGTTTCGAGTTCATGCTTCAGGATAAAACCAACAGTTCTTTTGAAAAGCTGGGAACCACCACCCAGGCATTTATCGGAGAACTGATGAAACGTCCGGAAATTGCATTTGCCTTTACCACGTATGCCGCCGGAAATCCACAGTACACCATTGAAGTAGATTCTGATAAAGCCAACCAGCTGGGAGTTTCAGTCACTGAGCTGATGCAGACGATGCAGATCTACTACGGAAGCAGCTTTGTTTCGGATTTCAACAGATTCGGAAAATATTACAGGGTTATGGCACAGGCGGATATTCCTTACCGAACCGATATTAATTCCCTGGAAGGAATTTATGTAAAAAATAAATCGGGAGAAATGGTTCCCGCTAAAACACTGGTTACTTTAAAAAGATCTTTCGGACCTGAAACGGTGACAAGAAACAACCTTTTCAACGCAGTAACGATCAACGGAACCCCTAAACCGGGTTACAGTACCGGAGATGCCATCAAAGCTGTGGAGGAAGTAGCACAGCAGTCTCTTCCGAGAGGTTACGGCTACGAATGGACCGGAATTACCCGTGAAGAGATCAAGACAGGCGGACAAACTGTATTCATTTTCCTTTTAAGTATTCTGTTTGTTTACTTCCTGCTGGCAGCACAATACGAAAGTTATATTCTTCCGTTTGCCATTATCCTTACCATTCCGACAGGAATCTTCGGGGTATTTGCCTTCACAGGACTGGCTGGGATTGATAATAATATTTATGTACAGGTAGGACTGATCATGTTGGTCGGATTACTGGCTAAAAATGCCATCCTGATTGTAGAATTTGCCGTGCAGAGAAGAAAAGCAGGTAAATCGCTGATAGAATCGGCACTTCAGGCTTCAAGATTACGTCTGAGACCGATCCTGATGACCTCTTTTGCCTTTATTGTCGGGATGCTTCCTTTAGTATGGACGCAGGGTGCTTCTGCAAAAGGAAATCATTCTATCGGGTACAGTACCGTTGGAGGAATGCTGACGGGAGTGATATTCGGGATCTTCATTATCCCGGTAATGTACGTGATCTTCCAGTATCTGCATGAAAAAATGCCGAGCAGAAAGAAGAAAAGGCTTCAGAAAAAGTTACAGCAGGAACAGGCTTTAACAGCTGCTCATTAAAATTAACTACCAATTCTGGAGAGAAAGAACAATGAAAGGTTTAACATTTCAATAGTTTTTAAGTAAAAAAATCTGTGTCATCTGCAAAATCAGCGAGAGATTATTTTTTTAAGAATATGAAAAATCTCCAGCTAAACAATGAGATAGTTCCTCTCCAAAGTTTGTATTCAATTAAAGTTTATTAAACAACAACTATGAAACGAATAAAGAATATTTTTCTGACTTTTATATTGGCTGTGGCCTCGGTTTCGTGTGTGTCTAAACTGGCATACGCGGAGCCGGACCTCCGGCTTCCGGAAAAATTCCAGTACACGGCTACTGCAGATACAGCCAGTATCGCCAATCTGGAATGGAAACAGTTTTTCAGTGATCCTATGTTACAGGAACTCATTGAAAAAGGAATAAAAAATAATTATGATCTTCAGATCGCTTTAAAACAGGTTGCGGCATCTCAGGAAAAGCTTAAACAGGCCAAATATCTGCAATACCCGGATGTTGGTTTCGGAGTTTCGGGACAGATTTCGAAACCTTCCAAGAACAGCATGAACGGGCAGAGCCTTAATCTGTTTTTAGGACAAAGCCATGTGGAAGATTACAATGCGGCCTTCAATCTCTCATGGGAAGCTGATATCTGGGGGAAAATCAAAAATCAGCAGGAGGTTTCAAGAATGCAGTATCTGCATACGTATGAAGGATCAAAAGCGGTACAGACCCAGGTAGTCGCAGCCATTGCCCAGGGATATTATAACCTGTTGATGCTTGACCGTCAGCTGCAGATCGCAAAATCCAATCTGGAATTAAGTTCAAGCACATTGAGTATTACGCAGAAAATGTGGGAAAGCGGCGACACCACTTCTTTAGGAGTACAGCAGGCAACTGCTCAGAAACAGTCTACCGAGCTTCTGATCACCCAGCTGGAACAGAATATTGCGATTCAGGAAAATGCACTGAGCATTCTTGTAGGTGAACTTCCCGACAAGATCAGCAGAACGATTGAAATGTCTGATACTTCACTTCCACAAAATATTTCGGCAGGATTACCCGCAGCTATGGTAAGCCGCAGACCTGATGTACGTCAGCAGGAACTGGTACTGTTGGAATCCAATGCTATTGTGGGAATTGCCCAGGCTAATATGTATCCTTCTCTGAAAATTACCGCAAACGGAGGAGTGAATTCTTTCAAGTTTGACAATTGGTTTCAGATTCCGGCTTCCTTATTCGGATCTGTACTGGGAGGAATCACCCAGCCTATTTTCCAGAAAAGGCAGCTGAAAACAGATCTTGAAGTGGCCAAAATACAGAGAGAAAAAAATGTACTGGCTTTCCGTCAGTCCGTTTTGAATGCGATGGGAGAAGTGTCTGATGCACTGGTTTCCAACGAAAGTTTAAAAGTTCAGGAACAAAAGGCTACCGAACAGTCAGCAACATTGAAAGACGGCATCAAAAGTGCCCAGATGCTGTATAAAGGAGGAATGGCCAATTATCTTGAAGTAATAACAGCCCAGGGAAATTCTCTTCAGGCCGAACTGAATCTGGCTTCTGTAAAAAGACAGCGTTTAAGCAGTATTGTAGACCTTTACAGAGCGTTAGGCGGCGGCTGGAAGTAGTAAATTTTAATTATATTGTTTGGAGTGCGGTCTTTCGGGACCGCATTTTATTTATGGGTCTGCCATATCTTTAATTTTTCATATACCTGATCACGATAGCTTAATCCAATAGGAATATTCTTTTTATTGATCAATGAAATGACATGCTGCTCCAGATAACTGATTTTATTCAGATTGACAAAAAATGATTTGTGTACCCTGCAAATATAATTCAGGTGCTTTAAGCTTTCTTCAGTGGAGCTCAGTGTTCCGTGAATCATCACTTTATCGTTTTCAGTATACAGGCAGATATAATTTCCCATCCCTTCAATATAAATAAGTTCTTTAGGATCAATCTTCACCAGTCGCTTATCACTTTTTACATAAAAACAATCGTTATTTTCATTTTGTTCCCTTGTCACAGGAACAATTTTTTGTCTCGCTTCCAGAATGTGAGTTGCTTTCTGTACGCTTTTAGAAAAGCGGTCTAAGGAAATCGGTTTTAACAAATAATCTACTGCATTATGATCGAAAGCTTCCAGCGCATATTGGCTGTACGCCGTGGTATAAATAATGGCAGGAGGATGATTAAACATGGTAACAAAATCGTTTCCGTTGATCTCAGGCATTTTAATATCCAGAAAAATCAGATCGATATTTTTGTCTCTGTTCAAAAAAGCAATCAGTTCAAAAACATTATTACAGATTCCTTCCAGCCGCAGAACATCAAACTTTGAAATATGGTGTACCAAAACCTCCTGTGCCAGTTTTTCATCATCTACGATCAGGCATCTTATGCTGTCCATTTTTTATAATTTTATTTCAAGGGTAACGTTAAAAATATCTTTATGCTTTTTTATTTCTAACCGATGATTTGCAGGGTATAGTAATTCCAGACGTTTGCGGATGTTTTCAATACCAATTCCCCCGGTTTCTTTCTTCTGCAGTTCTTTGAAATTATTCTCACAGACAAATATAAGGCTATTATGACTGCATGTTAATACAGCTTTGATATAAGAAGCTTCAACCGTTGAATCAATGCCGTGTTTGAAAGCATTTTCTATCAGAGGCAATAAAAGCATAGGAGCAATTTTAACGGGTTCTTTTACCGAATGCCGGAAAGAAATGCTTGCGTTTTCAGACATTCTTAACTTTTCTATATCCATATACATATTCAGGATATGGATTTCGTGGCTTATGGCAATTTCTTTTTCCTGGGTTTCATATAGAGAATATCGTAAAATATCAGATATTTTTAAAATAACATCCGGGGTTTCTTCAGATTTTTTAAGAGATAAAGCATACAGACTGTTAAGCACATTAAAAAGGTAGTGAGGGCTTATCTGTGATTTTAACAGACTAAGTTCTGCTATTTTTTGCTGAGTTTCCGCCTGTTCTTCTTTTTTAATTTTTAATAAAAAGGTCTGTATAGAATAACCTGTTGCCATCATAAGCATCACAATACCAATTCCCGGAAAAACATCAAAATAATACTGATATTTTTTTACTGTTTCAGGAGCTGAAGCAGAAGCTGCGAGAGGGGTAAAATCAACAAGTTCAGAAGTATTAAAATGATCATACAGGTACTTTAGATATTGCCCTAGTACAATGACGGAAACCCCAAAAAGTATAATAACAGCGGCTAAGTATTTTCTTATATTTCTGTTGAGGTTCAGCTTAGGGATAAGCCAGAAGTTATTGATGTACGCAGGTACAAAAAGGAGTATATTATACAGAAAAATATAGCTTAAAGGGTAATTTTTATGATTATTGTTTGCCGAAACAAATAAGATTAAAACTATAAATATGATGTTTAGCAGCAACCTGAGAAACTGATCCCCTTTTAATATCTTCATTATCTCTTTTTATGAAACTTTAAATTTAAATATTTTTAATAGCGGTCTGGATATTTTTTACACCACCATATGTTTTTTATGGACAAACCCTGTCATTTTAAACATCAAAACTGTACGTCACGATTTTAGTCTCATTGGTCAAAAAACTGCTGAAATAAATCAGGAATGTTATTTTATTTGCTTCAGAATAATTAACAATGAAAAAAATATATCTGGTATTTATTTTGAATTTTTTTGGAATCTTGTCAGCACAAAATCCCGATTACAAAAAATCAATTGACAGTTTGCTGAATTACCTGCAGGAAAAAAATGCTTTTTCAGGAAGTGTTTTACTTCAAAAAGACGGAAAAACGATCTACACCGGAAATTTCAACAGATTCCCAAACAGTTCCAATGAATACAGGATTGGTTCGGTGACTAAAATTTTCACAGCAATTATTACATTTCAATTAATAGAAGAAGGAAAACTTTCTTTAAATTCCAAGCTTAATCAATATTTTCCTAACATTAAAAATTCGGAAAAAATCACCATCGGAAATATGCTCAACCATACCAGCGGAATTTACGATTATCTGCAGTGGGAAGATTATTACAGCAAAAAAAGCAATGTTTTTTCAAAGGATGAAATACTGAAACTTATTAACCTCGGCAAAGCCGGTTTCAAACCGGGGGAAGACAGTTCTTACAGCAATTCCAATTATGTATTGTTGGGCTATATTATTGAAAACTTAACCGGAAAATCTTTTGAAGAGAATTTAAAGCAAAGAATTATCAATCAATTGGATTTGAAAAATACCTATTATGAAACTTCAGAAAGCGAATATGGCAAAAGGAATATTTCATATCTGTACGATGGAGAAGAATGGTTAAAAGAAACCGATACCCATCCCAGCTTTACGCTTTCAGCTGGTGCGGTTGTTTCCACCACTGAAGATATTACCCGTCTCATGGATGCCCTTTTCAATGGAAAGCTGGTTTCCAAAAATTCTCTTGCCCAAATGGAAACCGCCAATACTAAGGCATTCGGGTATGGATTACAAGTTGCTCCGTTCTATAAAAAAACAGGCTATGGGCATACAGGCAGAATAGATGAGTTCCATTCAATTGTAAGCTATTTTCCCGATGATCAACTCTCAATGGTTATTTTATCTAATGGAAATACGGTAAAGCTCAATACAATTGCCATCGGAATACTTTCCAAATATTATAGAAAAAAATATATTTACCCTGATTTTTCCAGATATGAAAGCAAATTTTTACCATCTGCCGATAAGTTTGCAGGTGTTTATAATGCAAAATTGGCCGGAGTCATCACCGTTGCTAAATTTCAGATTTCAAAAGCCGGAAAAAATCATTTATTCTTAAGTATGTATAATAACGGAAAGGAAGGAGAAAAAAGATTGTTAATCCCCAAAAATGAAAATATTTTTTATTCTCCTGAAAATGATGCAGAATTTAATTTTACATTCAATAAAAAAGGAAACGTAACCGGGGCTAAACTAACGCAGGGCAAACAGTCCATTAATTGTAAAAAGACGATGTAGAATTTGGGATTTGAGATTTGAGATTTGGGATTTGAGGTTTGAAGTTTGAGATTTGAGTTTTACTATTTAACCTGAATTCGGATTAAGGAATTTAAGTATAAAAGCTGGAAGAAAGAGAGTGAAAATTATTTCCAGAGCCTGTTAAAATATTTTTACATATTTGATTATCAGCTTTTTTAATTAACAAAACTCAACAAATCATGTTTGATTTTTTTACTAAGAAATAATGTGAATTTTATATTTTTTTCAAGTCTACAAAAAAGATTCACGTAAAGTTTATGGATAATTCCGCTTTATTTTAAGTGGCCAAAGTGATGCGACTTCGTTGCTGAAGCGGTATGCTTATCCATACGCTTCTTCGAATCAGCTTCGTTGATTTCCAGCCTTTGCTCCCTTAAAATCAGTATTGCCTATACATGAACTTTGCGTGGAAAAGCATGTCATTAGTACATTGTGTTTTTAACCAAAAAAACATAAAGAATCTAATTCAGATAAAGATTTATAACCTTCCGGTTTCTCTCTTCCAGCTTCAAACTTTATCCTGATCATTTATTAACGAAAAGTTATTGTATCAAAATAAAATCCCTTTACATTATTTCTTTAGTAATATATTCAATTAATTCATCAAAGTCCTTCTGCGAATATCCCAATTGTAAATAATGAATATCATCCGCTTTTCTGTACCATGTCAATTGACGTTTGGCATATCTCCGGCTGTTCTTTTTAATCTCCGAAATAGCAAAATCAAGGTCCCACTCGCCGTCAAAATATTTAAAAAGTTCTGAATAGCCTACTGTATTTAAAGCTGTTAAATGTTTAAATTTTTCAAGACCTTCCGCTTCCGCCAGGAGACCTTTCTCCATCATGAGGTCTACCCTTCTGTTAATTCTGTCGTATAATTCTTCTCTCGGAGCTTCAATCCCGATGCGGATCACATTAAAATCCCTTGAATCCTGTGAAACAGCAATTTGTTCGGAATACTTTTTACCTGTCTGCCAAATAACGTCAATAGCCCGTAAAAGCCTTCTGTGATTATGAAAATCCACAACAGCAAAATATTCAGGATCGAGTTCTTTTAAAATCTCCTGAAGCTTTTCTATGCCATCATTTTCAAAAATTTCCTGAAGTTTTTTCTGATTGTCTTCATCCGCTTCCGGCAGATCGTTCAGTCCTTCAATCACTGCTTTTTCATACATCATGCTTCCCCCGACAAGGATAACGGTGTCGTGATCTTCAAAAAGCTGGTTGAGTTTTTTCAGTGCATCTTCTTCGTACTGCCCGATAGAATAATATTCCTGTACAGAAAGATTACCGATGAAGTGATGAGGTGCTTCCGCCAGTTCCTCTTCTGAAGGAGATGCGGTCCCGATTTTCATTTCTTTAAAAAACTGTCTGGAATCACAGGAAATTATCTCTGTACGGAAATGTTTTGCCAGATCAATGGCCAGTTTCGTTTTGCCGATTCCGGTAGGTCCTACGACAGAAATTAAGTTTTTCATCAGTTCAGGTTCATTATTTTATCGGTCAGATGGAGTCTTTACAGATTTCACAGTGCTAATTTAAATGTTTATCTTTGTACAACAATAAAAAACTATGATTTTATCAATGACCGGATTCGGCAGGGCCGAAGATGTTTTTGAAGGAAAAAAGATTACAATAGATATTAAATCACTGAACAGCAAAAGTTTTGATTTGAATATCAAAGTTCCTTTACGCTATAAAGAAAAAGAATTCGATATCAGAAAAATTCTGAACGACAGAATTATCCGCGGAAAGGTAGACTGCTACATCAACCTGGAAAACCTTGAAGAGTCGAATGACGTGAAGATCAATAAAAGTTTAATTGATTCTTATATCAATGAGCTGCGCAACATTGCTTCAGACGGTCCTGATTTTGAATACCTGAAAATGGCGGTAAGGCTTCCCGACGCTATTACTTCCAGACCTGATGAACTTACGGAAGGTGAATGGGAAGCTCTGGCAAAGATCGTGAATGCTGCTGTTGACCGTTTCGAAGAGTTCAGAAGAACGGAAGGTAAAATCCTGCATGAAGAACTGGAAAGAAATGTTCAGAATATTGATCAATATCTTTCTCAGGTTATTCCTTTTGAAGAAGAAAGAATTGTAAGCGTAAGAGAACGTTATCAGAAAACATTAAAAGAGTTTGAAAATGTTGATGAGACACGTTTCTACCAGGAAATGGCTTATTTCACCGAAAAACTTGATATTTCTGAAGAAAAGGTAAGACTTGCCCAGCATCTGAAATATTACAAGGAAGTAATGGATAACGAAGATTTCAACGGAAAGAAGCTTGGTTTTATTTCTCAGGAAATCGGAAGAGAAATCAATACGCTGGGTTCAAAAGCCAACCATGCGGAAATCCAGAAGCTGGTGGTGAAAATGAAGGATGACCTGGAAAAAATCAAAGAACAGACGTTAAACGTATTATAGACAACAGGCCTGGAAACGTGAGATTTCAGTCTTTTGTTTCCGGTCTGAAAATCTTTACAAATAATAAATGGATAAAGTAATCATATTTTCAGCCCCTTCGGGAAGCGGAAAAACTACACTGGTAAAACATTCCCTGGAAACCTTTCCGGAACTGGAATTTTCAATTTCATGCACTACACGGCAGCCGAGAGGCAGCGAAGTACATGCTGTGGACTATCATTTTTTAAGTCCTGATGAATTCAGACAGAAAATTTCAGAAGATGCTTTTGTAGAATATGAAGAAGTGTATACTGATAAATATTACGGTACTTTAAAATCTGAAGTGGAAAAAATCTGGAAGCAGGGAAAAGTGGTTATCTTTGATGTAGATGTAAAAGGAGGAATTTCTCTGAAAAAATATTTCGGAGACAAAGCCCTGTCGATCTTCATTGAACCGCCTTCCATTGAAGAACTGGAACGGAGATTGATTTCCAGAAACACAGATGATGCAGAAACCATCAAAATCCGTGTAGCTAAGGCGGAAGAAGAAATGGCCTATGCCGCAGAGTTTGACAGGATCGTCGTTAATACCGATCTTGATGAAGCAAAAAAAGAAATAGAAAGTTTAATAAAAAATTTTATCGGAAATTAAAAACCAAGCTTCAGATAAACTTAACTTCTGATATATTGGATTTATAATTTCTGTAATTAACAAAATTGAGGCTGATATGAGTACCGAAACATTAGAAAAAGCCAAAGCAGCTATTCCTGTAAGGGGATATCTGGATATTAAAGATATCATGATCCCTGAGGGTGAAGAACTGGTAAAAGCCATTCTGAAACTGAAGGAGGAAAAAAATGCGGTGATCCTCGCCCATTACTACCAGCCGGGAGAGATTCAGGATATTGCCGATTTCCTCGGAGATTCTTTACAGCTGGCAAGACAGGCCAAAGACACCAACGCTGATATGATCGTATTCTGCGGAGTACATTTCATGGCGGAAGCAGCTAAAATCTTAAATCCGACGAAAAAAGTCGTTCTTCCCGATACAATGGCTGGATGCTCACTGGCAGACGGATGCTCGGGTGAAGGATTAAGAAAAATGCGTGAACAGCACCCGAATGCTCTGGTAGCAACCTACATCAACTGTAATGCGGAAACCAAAGCAGAAAGTGATATTATCGTGACCAGCTCCAATGCGGAAACAGTAATTGAAGCCCTTCCGAAAGACAGACCGATCATCTTTGCTCCTGATAAAAACCTGGGAAGATATTTATCCCAGAAAACAGGCCGTGATATGATCCTTTGGGACGGAAGCTGCATCGTTCACGAAGCATTTTCTATGGAAAGAATTGCGAAGCAGCTAGCTGATCATCCGGATGCCAAGCTCATTGCACACCCGGAAAGTGAAGAAGCTGTTTTAAAGCTGGCCCATTTTATCGGCTCAACCTCCGCCCTGCTGAACTATGTGGAAAAAGATGACTGCCAGAAATTCATTATCGCAACGGAAGAAGGAATTCTTCACGAAATGAGAAAGCGCGCTCCCCACAAAGAACTGATCCCTGCATTGGTTTTTGACGAAAGCTGCAACTGTTCAGAATGCTTCTACATGAAAAGAAACACTATGGAAAAGCTGTATCTGTGTATGAAGTATGAACTTCCGGAAATTCTTATCGATGAAGAATTAAGATTAAAGGCATTAAAGCCTATCGAGGCTATGCTGGATCTTTCAAAAAGTATAAAATAAATAAAAAAGCACTGCGAAAAACAGTGCTTTTTTCAATTTCTAAAAAGATAACCTGCCATAAATACAGGTCAACAAAATAGTTTAAATATCGTCAGTATGTTATGTTTACCATCCTGTTTAAGAAATAACCGGACCTACACAGGCAGGCATTAATAAATACTGCACTTTACAGCAGTCAGACAACACAAAATACTGCTGACAGGTACGGGATGCTCCTGATCCGACAGGCCCAAAAGTTGTTCCCGGAGGATACGGACATCCACCCGGACATCCGGAGCCATTCATATTTTTTAACTGTGACCTTGATAATTTTTTCATAATAATTTGTTTTAGGTTCATATGATTTGTTACACCATCGGAGGATAGCAGGTTCCGCCAGGTTTTCTCCAGCATCCCCACGCTCCGCCGCCACGAAAGCAGACATACGCCGCCCCTCCACAGGCTTCGATCTGGAATTCGGTGAAACCACCGTTTATCCTGCTTTTCTCTTCTCTTGAAAGTTTCTTAAGATTTTTCATAATCCATTTATTTTGTTGTATTTTTTTAAGTCTCATTACAGTCCTCCCCCTTCTATCGGATATTCAAAGACACTGCAGTCCACTCCCACCGGAAAACATGCTTTTTTCTTTTCACACCAATAGCGGTTCTTTCCACAGTAGATTTGTACAGGACCATCAATTCCGGCCGATCCTTTTACATTCTTTAAATCCTGTCTTGATAATTTTTTCAAATTTTTCATGTTATTTAATTTTTTAAATTGACCTTATATTTAATCAGGGATTTTACCGCAAAACATTCCTTTGGGAATACATTTACGTTGATATTCACACCAGTAATGGGTGTAGATACATACACACGGAAACGGTGCGCAGTCCATATCTGCTCCCGTAACAGTCTTTAACTGATCTCTTGAAAGCTTTTTAAAATTTTTCATAATAATTTGAATTGATTTGTTGAGTTCTTTGTTACACAAAAATGAATGCTCTTTTATTCAAAACAAATCACCAATTAACAGGTGCAGACAATTCTTCAGTAAGTGTAGCTTTTTTGAGGTCTTCTGTGCAGAACTCCGGGAAAAAAGAAAAAAAATATAGAAACAGGTCCTGATTCTGAATAATTAAAACGATTTTTGCTGAACAGAAAAACAGAAACAATGAGTAAAATATATCTTGAGGATATTAAAATATATGCTTATCACGGTGTTCTCCCTGAGGAAAATATCATTGGGACCTACTACATTTTAAATGCAGAGCTGCATACTGATCTTTGGAAAGCGGCAGAAACCGATGATCTGAATGACACGATAAGCTATGCCGACATCAATGCGGTCATTCACCGGGAAATGGAAGTTCCATCCAAACTACTGGAACATGTGGCAGGAAGAATTATTTCAAAGATTCACGAAAGGTTTCCACAGATTTCCTACATCAAATTAAAGGTAACCAAAACCTCTCCCCCTATGCAGGGAGAAATGAAAGGAGCAGGCATTGAACTGGAAAGAAGTTTCAAGCCTGAGAATCATTAAAAATTATTATTTTAGTTCTATCAAAACATAAAGCATTGAAATCCTTCAAAATATTATTTCTTCTGAGTTTCGGTATCATTTTCGGCCAGGGCGGTACCGCCGGCGAAGCACCTGTCTATAATTTTCCGAAGATGAAATCCAGCATAACAATGCCGGTAACCATCCCTCTTTCCGAGATCAGCAACATGATCAATACAACCGTAAAAGATCTTGTCTACCAGGACGATTCCTATACGGATAATAATAACGACCAGTTTAAGGTAAAGGTATGGAAAACCCGTCCGATCCGCCTGGTAGGCGGTACCAACCAGAATATTCTGATCGAAGTTCCTTTAAGAATCTGGGCAGAGAAAGGAATCGGAACATTAGGCGTATATTCCTATCAGAATACCACCTTTGAAACGGTAATGTCTTTCAGTACCACACTTACATTCAATAATAACTGGACCATATCAACCCTTACCCGTCCCAACGGCTTCAGATGGGTAACCAAACCGGTACTCGATTACGGAAGAATCCAGATTCCCATTACATCCGTTGTTGAAAAGAGCCTGAAAGAGCAGCAGGAAAAATTCAGTAAAACCATTGATCAGCAATTGGCTGCCCAGTTGAATTTCCAGCAGTATGCCGTGATGGCATGGAATGTTTTTTCCCAGCCTTTCAACATTTCAGAAGAGTACAATACCTGGCTGAAAGTAAGCCCGATCAGCGTGAATATCACGCCGCTGAAATTTTACTCCAGCCAGATCGATACCAACATCGGAATTGATGTATATTCTGAAACATTTACCGGAAGCAGGCCCTCAGCAGCCCAGCCTGTAAAAACAGTAAGTAATTTTACCGTATCTCCGGCACTTGCCGACAGGTTTCTGCTTCAGACTACTGCCAATATTCCCTTCACAGAGGCTTCGAATATTGCGAGAAACATGTTTTTAAACAAAGAATATGATGTACGCGGATCTAAGGTAAAAATTAAAGATATCAGAGTTTACGGTATTGATGACAGAGTTGTGATAGAAGCGGAAACCGAAGGCTACGTGAACGGGCGGGCCCTTATTTCCGGTATTCCTGTGTATGATGATGTAAAAAAGAAAATTGTATTATCCAATACAAAATTCAACCTTAAAACGGCGAATATCCTTCAGAAAACCGCTACCCTCCTGTTCAAGGGAAAAATCGTAAAAATGATTGAGGAAGAATATGGAATTCCAACCCAGGATCTGGAGCTGGCCTCTAAAAAAAGTATTGAGGAAGCTTTCAACAAAGAATATTATAAAGGGCTAAAAATGAATGGAAAGGTATTCAGCCTGAAACCGGGCAGTATTCTGATGAACCCTTCAGGAATCACAGCTGTTATTGATACCAGCGCTTCACTGAAATTAACTGTAAGCGGCCTGTAAACTGAATAATAATAATAATAATAATA
>DJTE01000032.1 GCA_002439165.1 Chryseobacterium indologenes | reverse complement strand
GGTAATTAGGGCCGTTTTCTATATAGGTTACATTGTCGGTATCTATTGTAACGCCGTCTGCATAGCTTATTGTTTTCCCGGATATATTTTGTGAGAATTTTTTAAGGTTAACTTTAGATTTCTCCAGTTCAGGAAGAAGCTGTGCTTTATGTTTAGCATCAGCCAGAGAAATCCTTTTCGAGGTAAGCTGAAATTGTGAGCTTACATTAAAAGGCTGGGCTTCGGGAAACTGATCTGTCCTGCAGGAATAAGCAGTAACAGCAACCACAAGAATCAGGCAGAGCCTGAGCAATAGATTTTTTTTCATACAGTTTGGTTTTGGTACGTTAAATATATACTTTTTTCTTAACCTTACAAATATGTCGCAAATACTTGAAAAATAACGGGAAAAAAATTACTGGTTTCCGTATTATTTTACTGAAAGAAAAAATTATGTACATTTGAAAAAAATAATCAGGCTATGACACTGGGTGAGAAACTGAAAAAAGCAAGAATGCACAAAAACTTTACGCAGGAATACCTTGCCGAGATGCTGAACGTTTCGCAGAAAACCTATTCCAATTTTGAGAACGACAGGAGCAAGCCCGCATTTGCACAGGTAGAAGATATTGCAAAAGTTTTAGACATGAGCGTTTTGGATTTTTTAAGTGGTGATAATGTTACCATTAATAGTACAAATGGTGATCATAGTGGTTTTATTTATCAGAATCAACTTCCTGAAAAACTCATAGAACAGTACGAAGAGCGTATTAAAGAACTGAAAGAGCAGGTAGAATACTGGAAAAAAAGATCGGAAGACAGCAAATAGCCGACTGTTTTTCTACCCGTTTTCCGAAGTCTTCCAGACTTCGGAGAATGTATTTCAAACACGCTGCTTCTCCTGTTAAAAGCCACTTTCACCCCTGCCGCCGCACGAATCTTCTGTGTGGTATCCGGTACACCCGCTCAGACATTCTAAAAACGGTAATATCATCTGAAAGATCTTTTTCATCAGAATCATTTGTTGCACTTCTGTATTTATTTACATCAGTTATGAGCCTCTGATGATCTGCTGTATTTCTTTTTGAAATGTCCTGTTCTGTTTTCTGATCTTTATGATAAAGTATAGTAAAATGACAATAAGAATAATTCCTACGCAGGCTGAGACCATCTTTACAGAGCTGTAATATGATTTCAGTTTTTCACTTTTCCTCAGAGTTTCCTTATTATGATCATTGATCACGTGGTTAATAGAAACCAGCTCATTCTGCTTTCTCTGAAAACGCATTTCAAAAAACTTCTTATTGTAGAGCTGAAAAGAATCCTGTTTTCCCATAGCCAGATAATTATCTGCCATTTCTTTGTAGATTCCTTCATTCAGGATAATGTCTCCCGTGTTTTTAGAAAGGTCTGCGGCTTTTACCAGGAGATTCAGGGCTTCCCGGTTTTCGTATTTCTGTTTATACAATTCGGCCATCCCTTTCAGGGCGAATGCCTCCAGGCTTTTCGCTTGGTTTCTGCGGGCATATTCTATGGACTGTAAAAATGCCTGTTGTGCTTTGCCTGTCTGATTAAGATTAAGGTAACAGTATCCTATATTATAATATACCACACTCATGTTGGAGTAGGTTGATTTTTTTAAAGAAACTTTTTCAAAGTTTTGTATCGAGATCAGAAATTTTTCCAGAGCAATTTCAGAATTGGACTGGCTTTTATAGATCATCCCTCTTATAGCATAGGTTCGGCCTGCTCCAATATATTTTTCACGGGCATTGGCGGGTATCTTGGCCAGATACTGATCCGCTTCATCCAACGTTTCAAGGCTTTTGCTGAACAGCTCCATCTGCTGGTATTGGGTGGCTACTGCAATCAGAACGCTTGCCTGGCTTTTGAAGTCATTGCTTTTCTGTGAAAGTTCTTTTGCTTTCAGAATATACTGTAAAGACTCATCAAAGTTTCTTTTGGCAATATTAGCCGTAGAAAGCAGCATATAAATATCAATAGATATCATGATATCATGATCCTTTTTGAGTAACTGCTTTCCTATCCGTATGGCGTTATCCGGATTATCATAAATTTCGAGCTGGGCCTGTCTGAGCAGGATACTGTCTGAAGCTTTCTGCGCTTTCACAAAAATACAAAAGAACGGCAAAAGCAGGATCCCTATTTTTACGATTAACTTCATAACGCTTTACCTTTAATAATTTCCTGAATATAAGCATTAGGGGACATTCCCGTAACGGATTTGAAAACGGTTGTAAATGCACTGTGTGATGAAAATCCTGAATATTCTGCAAGATAACTCACTTTATAATTCAGAAATACAGGATCGTTTTTCAACAGCTGGACAATATGGTTGATTCTGAGTTTATTGATATAGCCATTGAAATTTTTCTCCCTGCTGTTAATGACCTCCGAAAGATATTTCGTATTGATTTCCAGCTGGGAAGAAAGCAGGGCCAGAGACATATTATTATTCAGGTAGCGGTCTGACTGCTCAAATTCTTTAAGCTTTTGAAGGATTTCTTCTTCTTTTTCCTTAGATACCTTACCGGAACCCGAATCTATCACCTGTGTTTTTTCCGTAACCGTTTCTATTACAGATAATTTATGATGATTCTTACTGTTCTGTCTTACAAAAAAATCAAATTGCTTTTTAAGGTCTGTATTTTTGCTTTTAATGATGAGAAAGTAAATAAATAAACCAATGATGATCAGGAACAGACACAGTAAAGGCCATAAAGATCTGAAATAAATCTGTCTTTGAAATTCAATATTTTTATTCTGATTGGTTTCCACAAGCTTTATGATATAGCGTATTCCTTCCCTTGCATTGGCATCCGTTGTTGTTTTCAGATCATTGTACAGTTTATTATACTGATGGTATTTTACATCATCATGAAGAGCAAAATAAGTGCGGGATAACGATTCATAGATTTTAATTTTTAAATTATTGAAAGGAAGGTGCTCAACTAATGAAAGCGAGGTTTCCAGTTTCTGGACAGAGGTCGTGTAATCCTGTTTTAAAAAATAATATTGTGACAGATTTTCATAGGCAAGACTTAAAAGAAACGGCTGATTTTTCTGTTTTTCAAGATCTGAAATAACACGGTCTATAAGATTTTTATATTCATCCAGTCTGTTTTCTTTCAGCAGATAAAAAGAGCGGAATATTTTGTTTTCCGTTTTTATTATTCTGTTTTCTTCATTACCATTACTGATGTACCGGTCACTGATATCAAGGTTTTTCAAGGCATCAGAATACGCTCTGCTGATCCCTGAATTCAGAGCCTGCAGCTGATAAAGTTTTGCCGTAGTTATCCTTAATGCCGGATCATTGCTGGTGAGAAGTTTCTGATCCGATAAGAGCCGGGCAATAATTCCTTTTGACTGATTATAAAGTCCAACATTCTGATATTGATCTGCAAGCGTATAATCGCTGAAAACCTGTCTGAAATAGGAAATGTCTTTTTTTTGATCAAAATCTTCTTTTTGAGAGAAAATATTGACAGACTGCACATAGTCGCCTTTCATAGCAAAGGCCTGCGAAATAATACTTTGTAATATTAATTGATGCTCAGGATCCTGATCACTTACAAGTATTCCCTGTGTATAACTGATGCACTCGTCCGAATTTTGATAAAGCTTTTCAAATGCCTTATCCGCCAGAATATTAAAATCAGGACCGGATTGGCCGTTAATGAGAATCGAACAACAGATTAAAACCAACAGAAAAACTCTTCTGTTACTTTGAAATATTTTTTTGAATAGTAGGATTTCCTTCATATGTTTTTATAATTCTCTTTTATCCGTATTCAAAATGGCAGTTCATTAGCGTCCGCAATTATTATTTTTTGTGTCTTTATTTCTTTTGAAATTCACGAATTGTGAAAGTTCAATGCTTTTGAATGAGTAAATATAATATTAATATTGTTTTATCCCGTTTTAAACACTAAAAAAATAATACAGAATGAAAAATTATTACACCATGTCAATGAAAATATTGACCACTTATTTCTTAATGAAATTTGCCTTTGCAACTGCCCAGCTCAGTATAATAAATGTGGGAGAAAATTATAGTGTAGGAGGAGTTTCCAACAACGGCATCGTAAGTTTTCAAAAATTTGGCAACGGAACAGTATATAAATGGACTGTTGACAGTGGAATTGTACAGATCGGAGCTTTATCAAGCGGAAACCCCATTTCAGGAAACTCCCTTATTTCCAGTAACGGAACTGTGATTTCCTCCTCCCAAACAAACCCTGCAACAGGTTTCGAAGAAATTTCAACATATGACATGGCAACGTCTGTATAGACAAACAGAGGTGCTCTTGTACCGGCAAGCTCAGGTGGTAGTGAAAGCTGGACCTGGGGAATGTCTCCGGATGGAAATACGGTTGTCGGGCTGGGATATATTGCAGCAGGACCATCAGAAGCCCATGCCATCAAATGGGACCAGACGAATGGTCTTGTAGATCTTGGAAGCATGGTACCCGGGCGCAGTTCCAGAGCTAATGCCGTAAATGCTGATGGAAACGTAGTGGTAGGATGGCAGGATGAACCGAACGGATCAAGACGCGGGGCGAAATGGGTAAATGGAATAGAGAGCTTTATTACCGATAATAACGGAAATAATGTTGGAGAAGCCCAGGGCGTTTCTGCAGACGGCAATGCCATAGTTGGAATGGCAAATTTCACCCCTTTTATCTGGAGGGCCGCTACCGGGATGACTATAATAACACATCCCAACGCTTCCTTTTTTTTCAGAGGGGCCGCTACCGGAATTTCCGGAGACGGTAAAAAGGTAATAGGTTATTACAGACCATTCGGAGGAATACCAATGGCTGGAGAAGGATTTATATGGACACAGGAAGACGGGCGTATTAATCTGAATGAGTATGCAGAAGCCTTGGGAATAGCAACCAATGGAATTACAATGGGGCTCCCTACTGCGATTTCGCAGGATGGAACAAAGATGGCAGGGACGGGATTGGATGCGTCTTATAATATAGTAACTTTCTATCTTGATATTAGTCAGTACTTAAGCGTCAAAGACCCTGTGCAGAATAAGAATGATAAAGGTATTTATCCTAATCCTGTAAACGATATTTTATATTTCAAAGGTACAGGAAAAATTGAAAAAGCAGAGATTTATAATATGGTTGGACAAAAAATAAAATCATTTGATTCCGTAGAAGGCCAGATCAACGTATCATCACTGTTAAAAGGAAATTATATTCTGCGGTATTCCGTAAAAGGAGGAGAACAGGAAAGCTATAAGTTTATAAAAAAATAACACACAATGTAAATATAAATTAAACACTTAAAGAGCTGCCGTCTGTGTAGCTCTTTTTATTCTTTCGGAATTCACGAATTATGAAAGCCAATGTCTTTTTATGAAAATAATATAGTCTTAATATTGTTTTTCAACAATTTGAATACTAAACATATAGAATTTATGAAAAAATCTCACAAAATGACAATGAAAACTTTGGCAGCTTCCTTTTTCCTTACATTTAATATAGCAGAAGCCCAGCTTACTGTAATAGCAACGGGAAATAACTATAATGTAGGAGGAGTTTCCAATAATGGAATGGTGAGTATGCAGATTACTACTGCAGGTAAAATATTCACATGGACACAAGCTGAAGGACTGGTACAGATTGGTAACGTAAATAGCAGCATTGCAGGTATACCCACTATATCCAGTAACGGGGCTGTAGTTGCTGCAACCTATATCAACTCAGCAACAGGGGTTAATGAAATCTCAACATATGATGTAGCTTCCTCTACCTGGACCAACAGAGGAGCTCTTCCCGGAACCGGTACTAGTGGAGGGAACAGTTCTGCCTGGGGAACGTCAGCAGATGGAAGTACAGTTGTAGGATTAAGCCTTCTTAATGCCTCTCTTGGTCATGCTGTAAAATGGACTCAGGCTGGTGGACTGACAGACTTGGGAAGTATTGTAGACGGAAGGAGTTCCAGAGCCAATGCGGTAAATGCCGATGGCAACGTTATTGTCGGCTGGCAGGATCTGGCGGATGGAGCAAGACGAGGTGCAAAATGGGTGGACGGAACAGAAACATTCATTACAGATAATAGCGGAAACAATGTAGGGGAAGCAGCAGCGGTCTCAGCAGACGGAAATATAATAGTAGGAGTTAATGGTCTGAATCCTTATGTATGGGATGCCGTTACCGGAATGACTTTTATAACGCACCCTAACGGTTCCGCTACTTTCAGAGGGGCTGCTACATGTGTTTCTTCTGACGGCTCCAAAGTTTTGGGATTTTACAGAATATTTAATGGTCCGCCAATGGGTGGAGAAGGCTTTATCTGGACAAAAACCGGCGGACGTGTAAATCTGAACGATTATGTAACCTCATTAGGAATTGCAACCAATGGAATTAAACTGGGACTTCCTTCAGCAATTTCACAGGATGGGACTAAAATTGTAGGAATGGGAATGAACGCTTCCAATATCCCGGTAGCTTTTTACCTGGATCTTTCAGAATATTTGTCCGTGGATGATACTGCAAAAGATAGAAATGACATCACTGTTTATCCGAACCCGGTAACTGATATTCTCTACTTTAAAGGAACTTCAAAAATTGAAAAAGCAGAAGTTTACAATATGGCAGGACAAAAAGTAAAATCATTCAATTCTGTAAATGACAGGATTAATGTATCATCCTTATTAAAAGGCGGCTATATACTACAATATTCAGTAAAAGGAAAAGGACAGCAGAGTTATAAATTCATAAAAAAGTAAACATAACTCCTTTCAAAATTCACGAATTATGAAAGCAAATTTTTTAATCGACTACCTAATAATTAATAAATACTAAAATATGAAAAACCACATCAAAATATCCGTACAAATGTTGACGGCTTCATTTCTGATGGCATTTGGAACAGCTGATGCCCAGCTTACTGTAATGTCAACAGGATCCAATTATAATATAGGGGGAGTTTCTGATAATGGCGTGGTAAGCATGCAGATAAGTGGAGATGGTACAATATTTAAATGGACTGCCGATGGAGGGCTTGTTCAGATTGGAGCATTACCAAGTGGAAGTATCATTTCCGGGAATGCTCTTGTAACCCATGACGGAAGTATGATATCATCTGCATTTACAAATTCTGTTACAGGATTTCCTGAAATATCAACGTATAATATAGCCACATCCAGCTGGACAAACAGAGGAGCCCTTCCCCCTACCGCTCCTGGTGGAGGTGAAAGTACTCCTTATGGAATGTCACCGGATGGAAACACCATTGTAGGACTCAGTTTTCTTGATGCGGCGCGTGTCCATGCCGTAAAATGGACACCCTCCGGCGGAGTGGTAGATCTCGGAAGTATAGTGCTGGGACGTGATTCCAGAGCTAATGGGGTAAGTGCAAACGGAAGTATCATTGTAGGATGGCAGGATGAAGACACAGGAATACGGAGAGGAGCAAAATGGGTAGATGGAATAGAAAGTTTCCTTACAGATAATTCAGGAAACTATTTAGATGAGGCAGTAGGAGTTTCCGCGGATGGAAGCACGATCATAGGCGGTGGCGGCGGAAACCCAACCCCTTATATCTGGAATGCGGCCACCGGACTCACTTATATTACCCATCCTAATGCTTCTACTTTCTTCAGAGGAGGAACAACCGGTATTTCCGCAGATGGCAAAACGGTGATCGGTTATTACAGACCATTAGGTGGACCTCCAATGGCAGGTGAAGGATTTATATGGACACCAACAGGAGGACGTGTTAAACTGAATGATTATGTAGCATCATTAGGAATTGCAACCAATGGAATCACAATGGGACTTCCACTAGCTATCTCCCGGGATGGAAAAAAAATTGCCGGAATGGGAATGGATGCAAATTTTCAGTTTGTAGCTTTTTACCTGGATCTTACCCAATATTTATCTGTAAATGATGTGGCGAAAGGTAAAAATGATATAGTGATTTATCCCAATCCCGTAGCTGATGCTTTATATTTTAAAGGAACTGACAGAATAGAAAAGGCAGAAATTTATAATATGGTGGGACAGAAAATAAAATCATTCGGTTCTATAGAAGGTAAAATAGATGTGTCATCCTTATCAAAAGGAGACTATATACTACAATATTCTGTAAAAGGAAGAAATCCGGAAAGTTATAAATTCGTTAAAAAGTAGATGAATTGTGTGGCCGCAATTTATAAATTAATGAACAGAGAGTTGCGCAAGAGTTAGTTTTATAATATTGATTTTAAGTATTTTGTAATTTTCTCTCTTTTAAAATTCACGAATTATGAAAGCTGAATTCTTTCAGATGTAATGCGGTCACAACCTGAGCTGACAATGGGGTACTAAAAATATTTGTCAGCCATTCCATATCCTTGCCTTTACAGGTAAGGATTTTTTGTTTTAATGAAGGGATCTCCGGCAATTTCTATTTCGCCATTGTCCTCCTCCCTACCCGCGTGTGATCTTTAGCACAGCAATCGTAGTTCTACTACAATTTTTCAGATTTAATATAAATTTACATTCCATAATTTATTTTTTTTCTAAATTAGGTGACATAATACCAAAAAACGCACAAAAACATTATGAAAAACACCTCAAATTCTGATAAAGTTTCAGAAAACCACATTCCGGGCATCAACCGGGTGGTAAAACTGGACATTGTGGTTGAGGGCAGGGCTATCAATCACTTTAAACATTTTCGTTTACAACAGAGTGCAAGAAAGCACCATGATTTTGAACTGGTATTGGCTCATGACTCTTTGGGTGAAGTGCAGAACCACAACCTTGCACAGGCACAGAAGTTTCTGGGAAAAAGAATCACCGTTGTTTTCAGGTATAAAGATGCCGAAGATGAAAGCCCCGAAAGAACATTTGTGGGGCTCATCACCAAAGTAGCATTCAGCCAGGAAAAAATGAGCCTGGGAAATATTATCCTGAAAGGAATGAGTCCCACGATTCTGATGGACGCAGCCCCGCATACCCAGAGTTTCGGAGGAAGTCAGGAGGTGAATACCAACATTATTGCCAACCGGATTATTAAAGAAACCTTAGGGACCAATAAATTCGATTTCAGGGTAGATACCCGGAACAAAAGCTATATCAAATACAGTGCACAATACAACGAAACCCATTATAACTATCTCACAAGGATTGCAGAAGCCTACGGAGAACAGTTTTATTATGACGGAGAGATCCTTCATTTCGGCAAGCTCCCCTCTTCAGAAAAACCGATCCAGCTGATGTATGGAAGCAATGTAGATGAGGTGGTTGTAGAGCTGAAAGCCGTTCACACCAAACCTGAATACTTCGGCTATAACAGCAGCAGCCATACCAAAATGGTGGGTTCCGACGACCGTATACAGCATCCTGGCGAACTCTCATCCAAAGCCTATGAACTGAATGAAACGATTTTCACCACCCGTTCTCTCACCCCTGCACCCGTGAATGCCAATATGTTCCTTGATGTGGATGATTCCCAGAAAAGCGCAAGGGGCAGCAAAGCCGTAGAAGTTTTTACCGTTACAGGACAGACAACGGTTCCGTTCCTGTATATCGGCTGTGTTGCAGATTTGGCCATGAGAAAGACAGACAGCAATGAAACCTCACATTTTACCACATTGATGATCACAGAGGTGAAACACGAAGTGGATGCAAGAGGATATTACACAGGAACCTTTGAAGCTATCGCCGAAGGAACAGGTTTTATGCCTAAACCCGATTTTGAAATGCCCAATGCAGAACCGCAGGTAGCCACCGTGATCTCCAACGCAGATCCTCTTAACCAGGGCAGAATACAGGTACGGTTCGACTGGCAGCTGAATGACACCACCCATTTTATCCGGATGATGAGCCCCGATGCAGGCGGAACTGATGCCATTACCCAGAACAGAGGTTTTGTAGCCGTTCCGGAAATCGGCGATCAGGTGATGGTGGGATTTGAATACCAAAATCCCGATTTTCCATTTGCTATGGGCGGAATGTTCCACGGACAGGTTGGCCTGGGCGGAGGTGTAGACAACCATCTGAAATCTATACAGACCAGAAGCGGCATCAGGGTTTTAATGAATGATGCGGACAAAAGTGTAACCATCAAAGACCCAAGCGGAAATACCTATTTTATGGATGGTCAGGGCAATATTCAGGTGACTGCACCGAAGAATATGACCTTTATAGCCGGAGAAGACATGCATATTTCAGTGGGCAGGAATATGACCACCAGGATCGGACAGGACAGCACCATCAATATTGGCAACGATCACACTGAATCCATCACCAAAAGATATACCCAGACCTCAGAAAACAAAAGTGTTACCGTAAGAAAAGATCAGACAGAAAGCACGGGTAATAAATTTAAAAGCATTGCCGGAGAAGCCGATATACAGACCTCTAAAGGTGATTTAAAACTGAGAGGAACCACATTAGCCGTATTCCAGGGAGGAAAAGACGTTAAAGTAAGTAAAGGCTAAGCCTGTTTCGGGTGATGAAAGTAAATTTTCAATTGTTAACGGCTATAACAACTGAATCCAAATCCAAAATATCTACACATGGAAGAGCAAAAGACTTCAGCGCATGACCGGAAGCTTTCTGAAAAAAGAGCGGAACGGCAGAAAAAATCCGGCGAAGATTCTCCATCAGAAAAAAGAGAAATGGTAATGCATGGAGCCAAACTGAGCTGCCCTTATGCTCAGGCGCCCGGAGAACTGAAAGTTACCTCCAACGAAATCATCCTCCAGGATAAACTATTTGCCACAAAAGGTGATGGGAACAACATGGTGAACCTTCAGTTTAAAGGAACCTGCGGGCACCCGAAATGGCCTGCCCAGAATATGTCTCCCCCACCCTGCATGAGCGTGATCAAATTAAGCCCCTGGCAGAACCTGGGAACCTCCATCATACAGGAACAGACCGTTCTGGTAAAAGAATCTTACATCAATTGCACTCCGGATTTTAATGCGGCTGTTGCTTCACCGATTCCGAAAGTGGCAAGTATAGCTTCCAGTATTGATGATAAACCCATCATCATTTCAGGGTATTGGGTCGATAAAAATAATCAAAAAATAAAGCTGCATCCTTACGGTGATGATCAGTTACGTTTTTATTTTGAAGTGAATAAAGCGGCGATAGGAAAAAAGATAACATTTACGGTATATGAATTAGATTCAGGGCCATTAAATGATGATAATGTATATGAAAAAGAATATACTATCGGCTATGAAAAAAATTCTATTAAAATCCCTTTAACAGCAGATCTGTTTACCAAAGGCGGAGAAAGCATAATACAGTTATATGCGGAAATTAAACTTGAAAACAGCACCTATGAACTGCCACAGGAAACTGATCATCTCAAAATTCACGCCGTTGAATTTGTTCCCAAAATAGAAGGCGCATTGAACTGGACCAAAGCTAAAATGCTGCAGGAAATATGGTTTAATGGCAATGAAAATGATAAGCCCTGGTTAGTTGATCCTAAAGTTGACCTACTCTCTATGGACTGGGTACTATCCTATTCCAGAATGAAAACCGAATATGATAAAATTACGACCACTAAATGGAAATCTGAAAATGCGGTAAAGCTTCTGAAAAAAAGGATTAAAGAAATGGTAAGAAATCCTGATGTCGGTTTAAAGCTTCCTAAAAAAGATAACGAAACGGTAAATTTCGGAGTATCCCGAAATGACATCCGGACGTTTAATGATATTGAACAGCCTAAATTAGGAGGAAAAAAAGCCCGGGAAATAATGCCGTTATTTGAGAGGTTTTATTATCAGAGTGTTTCCTATAATATCAGCAAAAATCCTTTTTCAATGGAACCTTTAGACGATTTATTCGGAACACTGGCAAGCTGCCAGTTTAGAGTCATTGCATTTGGGACCATTACCCGTAAAAGCTGGAAATCACCTTTAGGAATGAGTTTAAACAGCTATCTGGTTAAGATCACAAAAATTGGAGTTTATGTAAAGGACAGTTTCGATTTTATCACAGAAGATGAATATCTGGGTGACTGGTCGCCTAAAAAGAATGCGGTATCGGTAAATCCATATGGAGTTACTAAAGATACTTATTATACCATAGAAAATAAATCATATAGAGAATGGAGAAAAGATTATAAGAAAGGAATGGACTTTAACTTATATACCGATGTAAAATATTTAAATGTATATCATGAATTTTATGCTTCCCCTAATGAAATTGAATAGATTATCCTATACTGTTTTATGCAGTACGATATTTTTTGTCGCTGCATCCGTACTGTACCTTATTTTGAATAATTTGGTTGATAAAGTCGTGGGTTCTCCTTTGGGATCAGCCTATCACTGGGCGCATCCTTATTCATTTATTATGGTATTTGCTGTTTTTTTTATGATAACGATGCTGTTGACAGGAAACAGAAAGACTGCTCACAGCAATATGTTCTATTTTATTTTTTATGTAGTCTGGATTGTGCTTTCTTTAGTTTTTTCCGGTTTGTTGTGGTCTATTTTTGATATGAATGCAGGCTACTTTCCCCAGGGAGCTGATCTTTTTAAAAAAATATTTTCAGATATGTTTTATGGGTTAATCTGGGGCGGTTGGGCTATTTTAAGTGCTATCCCTTTTAACTTTTTAGTTTTTGGAATGTCATTTTTTATTATTAAAAATTATAAAACTTTTATTATCGATCATTCTTAAACAAATAAGAATTAGAAAAGTAAACAATGGTTTAGAATGTTTAAATTTTAGAGATGAAAGTTATTCAGATTGTAATTATAGCATTATTATCAGTTTTTATGAGTTGTCATTCATCTGTAAATGTGTCTAAGGATATTTCGGTTGGAAGTATAAATGATTCAATCAACCTTTATGTATTTATAGGAGAGAAAATTTCAGTTGAAGAATTTAACCCCAACATCAATAATGAGATTACAGGAAAAGAAATTGATGAAGAAACCGGAGATTCAGTGAGTGTTATTAAACAACATTATGTGATGGATTATGCATTTCGTTGTCAATATAAAGTAGTGAAAAACATTTTCAATAATTTACCGAATGATACCATTGAATTTGTAGCCTATGATCATTATGGAAAACCTGCATTTTCAGAAAGAGACGTTGTAATTCTTTACCTCTCAGAAGATAAAAAAGACAGCCATTATTTCCATCAGAAATATCAATATGATAATGTGTTCAAAGATAAAAATGGAAATTATTACAGCTATCCAAAATTCAGAAATACAGAAGATTTGAAATATGCAAAAGAAAATATAAAAGGTTTCAAAACAAATTTAAAAAATGAAAAGTTTAATTTAAAAAATTTAGATCCAGAAGTCAGGAAAATATACTATCCGGAAGAGTTTTATGCAATTAAAAACAATTTTGCTCTCCCAATCAAAGCACTGTATTTAAATGAATTAATAAGTTACAGGTTAAAAACATCCTTTAAAGATTTGTAAAATTAACCCATTGAATTGCAAATATGAAGATCAAAACTTTAACTGTTTATTACAAAAAATGAAAAAATTGATTACTGGCTTCATATTATTTTTCTTGATCTCTGTTTATGGGCAAAAAGCTGTTCATGACAGCCTGAAGATGTATTACCAGGATTCATTAATTGTCAATAGAAGCTTTAAAGACGGAAAAGAATTCAGTAAACTGACCGTGAAAGTAATTAATCCGTGTAATGCTGAAAAAGAGAGATTTGACGGAGCAGTAACAATCATCAGCGCTGTTATTAAAAATAAAAATTACAGCGATAGTATAGTTTATCATTATCCGGATGCACAATCGGGTTTAATTAATTTAAAAGCAGAGAATATATCCAGTTATACCGTAAATAAAAGTCAGGCTGTCTTCATCCCTTTTACGTACTGCGGAAACTGGGATAATGATACAAAAGTCTCATTAATTATACTGTATAACCGTAAAAAGTATCTGTATCATATCAAATACTATTGTGGTGAAGATGGAAAATGCAGGATCAATGATCATCTGAATATGAGACTGAATGATCTGCCTTCAGAATTAAAATTGAAAGTGATAAAAGACTTGGAAACAAAGTATAATAAATCAGGTGATTTTTATTAATCAGCTCAAAATAAAAGATTATGAGTGACGAACAACAAAAAGATGATTATGCTGCAAACCCCAATCAGAAGGTTTATGATGTGCCGCACCAGGTAGATCATGAAGTGAATGTGGTGAAAATATATTTTGCGAAGCAGGTTCCTAAAATGACCTGGGAAACCAAAGAAGAAACCTATACCGTAAAAAGTGGCGGGCTGGTATCTGATGTAAAAAAGAGATATGAAAAAAAAGGAAGAAGGAACATCCGGGCCGATAAAGAAGATTCTGTACGGCTAAAAGCAAAAGAAGAGGTGAAAATCACGTGGGAAGAAGAAGTACAGGCAAAAAAAGCGGACGGCACTCCTGATTTTGATTTTGAGAGGATCAACAGCACCACCATTAAAAAGAAAGTATGGGTAGTCGCCAACTGTGAAGGGGCAAGCGGAAAACTCTCGGTTGAAATCCACGAAAATAAACTGGAAAACGCTGAAAATGTCTACGACAATCCGGTGAAATTTTTAGATGGAGAAGAAGAGAAAAGCAAAATTGAATTCAGCATCAACGGAACACTGGTTTATTCCAAAGAAATAACGCTTCGTCCCAAAAGTGATGAAGATGTAAATAAACTGATCGAAAAACTTAACAAAAGAGATGATTTAAATGCCTTTTTATATTTTAAAGCCGAAGTAAAAGAAACAGAAGATGAAGTAAAATTTCCGGATGACACCCATGAATTCCTGAATAAAGACAGCGAAAGATTCGAGATCAGATACTGTGACTGCGGAAAGAAATATACCATTACCTGTACCCGGTACAGCGGTGAATACGGACCCGCCTACTGGGGTACGAAGAAACTGGAGAACTATGCCGACTGGGATACTTTAATTGAAGACAGTAAAATTACCACCGAAGAAAAAGCTATTCTCGTGGGAATGTCTGAGAATGAAGGCAAGCTGGATTCCGTTCAGTCCTATGACTGGGATCTTTCCGGTGAAAAGATGATATTAACCGCCGGAGCGATGCAGAAAACAGTGGATCATACCGGAAAAGGTGAATTTACCACTCAGGTTGAAGAATTTAAAGCCCAGTACCCTGAAAAATATGAAGAACTGTTTGTATCCTGCGGATGGACGGTTGATTCAGGGATTTTGTATTATAAAGATCCGGCAGATTCCAAAGCGGAAAAAATTACAGGCAACACGCTGTCCGCTAAAATCAGGGAAAACTGTAAAGAATCTTTATTTGGAAAAGCGGTAGAATCCAAACCTCTGCAGCCGATCGTGAATGCCGTTATTGATAAAACATTTCAGGAAAAACAGGTGCTGGATTTTATCAAAAGATTAAAAGAAGTGGTTATGCCTTTAGTGCCTGCCGGATATTCCTATCAACTGTCGGAGTATTTAAAATCAAAATTAGGAAAAGCCACCGCACTGGATCATCACATCAACAGGCCTGGGTTTGTAAAAGATGATTTCGGCGCTGCATTAAACAGGTTTTTTGCTAAAAAAGATGCCAATACGGATAAAGAAAACAAAACCAGAAAAGAAGGCGAAAAACTTGCAAAAATATCGAGAAACCCCGGAGAATGGGGAAATATGCACAGTACCTATGAACAGGAAATTCTTGATGATTACGGTAATAAAAGAAGAGGCACCGATATGGATAAACGGTATGAAAAAATGAAAAACAATTCAAACTTATCATGAAAAAAATAACAAGCCTGCTGATGATTTCAGTGATTTTAATTACGTGTGGAAATATGGCTTCCCCCCGGAATCATGATGGGCACAGAAAAACGGTAAAGAAAGATACCCTGCTTGCTTTAAATAATAATGTATCCCTGTATTATGCATCATACAACAAAGATATGAAGCTATGGTACAACCTCTATATTATCAATAAAAAGAAAAAAATAAAAGTAGATAAGGGAAATCAATATAAAGGTACCGGAAGCGAACTCTTTACCTCCCTGTCCCCTAATGCCAATTACGTGGTAGTGGATGCTATCATCAAAGATTATGTGTATGAAAGCGATAAAGACAGTACCCTGCACGAAAATTATACGTGTGCAATTATTGATCTGAAAAAAGCAAAAATAGTTAAACAGCTGCAGCAGGACTGCGACGGATCCTGGAACAAAAAAAACCAGTGGATCTCTTCCGCAGGGAAAGTAGTTTTTGAGTAAAATAAAAGCTGCAGCCACAGCCTGTAAAATGAGTGAAAATTATGGAGCCAGTGTTTCCCATAGATATTAAATTAAACCTTACCGAAGGAAAAAAATTTTACCGTTATTCCTGTAATGAATATACCACCACCAACGGAAAAACTCACAGAAGCGAACTCAATAAGATTTTTCATGTTACACTGAAGCTTTTGGAAGAAGGAAAATTTGAATACCATATAGAAATTTTTGACAGGGTTCACCGGGATAAGGAACTCTCACTGTCCGAAAAAGATTTCTTAGCCGGAATTGCAGACATCAATAATGAAGTAGTGCTGATAACAGACGGATACGGACGTTTAAAAAATATACAGGGTCTGCCTGGCCTTCAGGCTAAAGTGGAAAAAACGGTGGAAAAGCTCTCCCGGTCCTATGTCGGTAAAAAAGCTGAAGATTTTTACCGGTTTTTAAAAGATTTCTACCAAAAGGAAAACTTAGTCAGTAGAGACTTTTTAAAAAACAGCCATTTCGGAATGATCCTCCATAAATTTTATGGAACGTATGAGAAAGAGCACCAGATAAAATACAGTACGCGCTATTCTAATTTTATGACCAATACCATAATAGATATAGACGAAACGGTGGAATCGGATGCCATGCGCTGTGATGATGAATTATTGCTGTTACAGTATACCGGCAGTATTCCTTCAGATAAAAACAGGGAAATGTTCTACGGAGAAATGAAAAGAAAGGAAATAGACTGTAACCGTGAAACAGATGTTCCGAAACTGGACAAATATAAAGGGCAGATGTTACTGGATTTTACCACCAGAGAAGTTTTGGAACATAAGCTGACCATAGAATTTTCGCTGGGGGAAAATTATCAGAAAAAGATCATCTGTCATATCAAAGAAATAAGCTATGAGGAATTATAAAAATCCGGATAAACTGAAGAAATGCAGAACCCGCCAGATGAAAAATCCGGCGAAGGATTATGCCATTCCGGCATGTGTATGTTCATTATTTGGATAATCACCCGTATTAAAAAAAGAAAAATTTTAAAATGGCGACACGTATTACAATAACAGATTCCGGGCAGACCCAAACCTTGAATGGACCATTGGCTCCCGATACTCCCGATGATTCATTACAGCGTATCACCGATGTGTATTTTGCCAAAAAAGTAACCACAGACAATGGAACCAGAGTAAGTTTCACAAAAATTGATTCTGCCCACGTACAGCAGGATCATCTGAACCAGGCGATTCCCTACGATGCCATATTGGGAAAAACAGTGTATCTCATCCTGGAAACCAGCAATATGACAGACCTGAGTATAGATGTAGTGATAAGACCTTCCGCAGATACCCTGACCGGAAATACAGACCCATTACAGTTAATGCGCTTTATATCCCCCAACCGGTATGAGGCACAAAGGCTGTTTACCGTACAGGTCGGAAATTTCGATGCCCTGAACAACAGAGCCGGAACCCGTGATTACACTAATTTACGAAGCGATCATATCAACAAAGCCATTATTAAGCTGCAGCTCAGACCAGATTCCAGAGCTACTCTTGATGAATGGACCGCAAGACTCACAGATGGCAGTATTAATCTGGAAGTAGCGGTGGAAAGAACAGACAATAATCCCTGTGCCTATAAGGATGGTCAGGAAGAAGTAAACGGAGCAGGCATTTTCTTAAATGATGATACAGGAAGATTCAGAGTGGTGAATAAAACAATATACAACATTCATCATGGTGATAATACGTACAATACTTTAGCATTGATCACAACGAATCCGGAAAGAAGAAGGAGAATCCAGAAAGTGGTGAGCAATCATTCTACCGATATTGTTTATTTTTATTACGACCAGCACGATAATGAGCACAGGATCTGTTCCAGAACCAAAATAAGGGTAACCAGAAAAAGAAGGGTAAATACCATTCCACCGCCGGCCCAGAGAGGAGATCTTTTGCAGACCATAGATTTCACAGCGAACAGAGCTGCCGGGGAAAGTATAGATGCCCATCAGCTGCTGGTGTACTCCAACGGAACTCTTGGAGATGGGGCTACCGATAAATGGTATGCCAATCAACCGGGAGAAGTAGACCTTGTAGATATGGATATCATAGGCGACGCAGGGGTTGGGCCGCAGATTTTTGAAGCTTTCAACTATAACCGGAATGGTGTTATCATCCGGTACGGATTCCAGCATACCAGAAGAAGAAGTATCCAGCCGGATTTATTTTCCGGTTTCTTAGGAGCATTGGCGCAGTTCAGACAGGCGGGAAACGAGCACTATATCGTATCTCAGGGCTTTTCTTATTCCGATGCCTCCTGCTATCCAAGTGCAGAGCATGTGAACGGAGAAGCAGGAGATCTGAATTTATTAACGACTCAGCAGGATGGTTTCAATACCGTCCTTACCGCAGAGAATTTTGATTATGACAGCCAGGTAACACTTCGGAATCTTCTGTATGAATTTGGGTTTGAATCAGGCCGGTCAGAAAATTTTTCCAACACCTCAAATCCCAGTGCTGAAGACAATGTCACCACACGGCTGCCTCATACCACACATACCGCTACTCCACGACATAATAATCACCTGCATGTTCACGGTTTCACTCCTATATCAGATATATATGCCTAAAATTAATATCGCTTTTACGGTTCTGTTTTTCCTTTTCTTCAGCTGCACTACGGCTCAGACGGAAAACAAAGCAACAAACACAGAGCCACAGTTGCCTGGTAGAAGATCTATTCTGTTCAACACCAATACAACGGATTGTATAACGCTGCCTTTCGGATATACGGATATTTCAAAACGAATGACCGCCGATGCTGTTCTGCCTGTCTTACAGGATGAAAATAAGCTGAAAGAACTCAGTGCCTTAAAATTTGAAACACCCATCAAAAAAGACATTATCATCCTTCCCGAAGATTACGATGTTTTGCTGCGATTCAGCAAAGAGGTCAACGAAAAATATGACCCCATTAAGATAGCCTCCGGTTTCATTTGTAATGGGCAGTATTCGCTATATTTTATGGCAGTTTATAATACCGTTCGTTACGCAGAACCGTTTATTGAAAAAATATACCTGATTTCAACAAAGGACAATAAACCTCTTGATATGAAGAGAATATACCTTCATCATGAAGGAGAAATGGGATTTGCCGGCCATACCCTGTTTAATATTGATAAAAACCATATCATTTCCCTCCAGGATTATGAATTTTCTGAAAGTCCTTTTACCTTAAAACCTTTACAGAAATACCAGATTCTTCCCTCTGGAAAGTTTGCCAGATACTATGATCACGATGGTCTTTATAAAAATGATGAAGAACAGGGCATGGTAAAAAATCACAGCAGAGAAGGAAAATGGGTAGAATTCAAGCCCAACAGATTTGTAGATTCACAGTTATCTCCGGAATATACAGATCCCTATACATACCTGGAAGCAGAGTATAAAAATGGCTTACCTGTTGGAGAATGGAAATGCTATAAACTCCTGCAGAATTATAATGAAGAAACCGGAAAACCCATCATCAGTACCAGAAAAAAAGGAAAGCTGATCTACACTGAAATATATAAAGACGGGATGCTGGAAAAACGGAATTTTCAGTAACGGAAGCAGGCTGATATACCGGAAAACGTAAGGTAAATCTATCAACAATAAGATATACGGATATATTATTCCCCACAGATCCCACAGATGCGTAGATGTTTGTGGAAAATCTGCGTAATCTGCATAATCCTCGAGAACATATCTATTTTTTATCGCCACGGATGCACGAATCCTTTTTATTCGTACATCCGTGGCATTTATAAAACAGCATCCAATTTTATTTGGGAAACAGATAGGAAAGCATTCTAAAATTCAGCATATCATTTTGAATCATCTGAATACAACCCACTCCATACCAGGCTATTACATACAAACGGTTTAATTTCCGGAGTATGAACCCCTCTCCAATTTAAAAGAGTTATTTTTTAATAGCGATATTTAATTATATTTGAAACAACTAAACTCCATAACCAGGAAACTTAATTGATCTGATTTTTTAAACTTATCCATGAATAAAAGAAAACTATTAGAAGAAAAAGAATGGGAATATTATGTTTTTGAGGAAAATGATACTATCCAATTATCAGTTCCAATTCCTACTCCAACCCCGGGATTTGATATTATATATACACTGAACGATTCTGAACGGGAAAAATACTTACTTATCGGCATTAAAGCCCTTGAAGAAAGAATACAGGATATGAAAGTCAATTTTTCAGATTATACCATGAATTCATGGAGATAATCCTGTATCATTAATACAAAAAACAATTCTCCAAAGCCATAAGGCTTTGAAACGTTCCATTCTAAGAAAATAAACTGATGTATAAGCTCACAGACCATGTTGATATAGAGATTATTGCCGGGCAGCAATTATCCGCCATTCCAAGAGTGCTGATCTATGATGTGGAAATTCTTCTGACATCCTCTAACAGCATTAAGGAAATAGAGCATGAAATACTGACCACCAATGGAAGCGATAGAGGTTGGTTATTTACAGAATACAATGATACATTCAGATTTAATGCCGATGACCATTTGCTCACCTCTGTTTACTTCGGTTACAGCGAACTGGAAAAAGAACCTCATCATAAACTGGATCTGGTAACGAATGCAAAAAAGATAGTGGGTATTCCTAAACTCGTACACCCATTATCATTTGATCTGGAACCGTTTGAATACAGGTACAGTGTACCCTCCGGCAACATCCTGTTAGGGTATGGAGATATTTTTTTAAACAGTCAGAATCAATGTACTGAGTTACAAATAACTGAAAATATATCTTTAGTGTTTAATGAGAATAATTTGTATTGTGCATGGCTTATAAAACATCCTGAACAATTTTTGGCGGATAAGATAGCACCTGTTGAAAAATACCCGGTTACCCCTCTTTTAAAGAAAAGCTTTTGGGAGGTTTTTCAATTGATCAATCAGGAAAAAATAAGCCTCATGGAAAAAGAAGATATCCCTACATTTCATGAATTACTCTCTTTATATAAAAGCATTCATCATAGCCTTGAAAAGCATGACAGACTGAAAATCCTAACCGATAAATTATTTGATTTTGCAGATAATTTCTACTCTCAGGAGCAAATGCAGCACTTTCACTAACAGCTCACAGGATATTTCCATATGTAAAATCAATGGAAACAGATAAAATATAAAAAAATGAAAGCAAAAAAAATAATGTATGCTCTGGCAGGAGTCATTCAGTTTACTTATAAGTTCAACAAAGAAAATAATACCCATATTGAATATACCCGTGAAATACTGGATGGCTCTCTCTTCGTAACAATAGACTTTAAAGAAACTCCATTTCAGTTAATTTTTGAGTACACTTACGAACTGGGAAGGATTCAGAATTATTTGGCGGGGAAAAGAGAAGAATTTCTACCACTGGAATCGTATCCTTTTCCTCCTGAAGATGATAAAAATATTGCTAACTTTCATCAAACCAAACAGGAACTATTTGACGGAGATGAAGAAAAATGCCTGCATAAAATTTTTAACGTTGACGAGCAAAAGGTTACCGTAACAGATTTTTACAACAGCCCGTTAAGAACACTAAAAAAAGAAATAGATGCCGAAAGTTTTGATAAGATAATTGAAGAAAGTAAATTCAACCTGATCAAAACTTATAACGAAATATATACTTCCGAAGAGGGACTGGAAGTTCATTATCTGATAAGAAATGAGATGATCTACCTGTTTTCCTATGGAGAATATCAGCTTGGCAGATATAGGCTGTTTTTAGAAGGGGTCTGGTATTACAAACCGTGGAGTAAAGATGAATAGAGAACAGTTTTCTGCTCATTTTATTACTAAAAGATAATTATCAGAAAATATGGAAAATAACAATTTTGAATTCAGTCTCACTTTAAATGGCACTATCCCGGGAACCTCATTTAAAAAAATAGAAGAATTAATCGTTCCTTATTTTAAAAATATAAAGAAGATCAATTTCCATGATGATGGGTATGGCAATGTAACGATTGAAAATAAATACTGGGAAATTTATATCTATCTCTCGGATATGCTGATAGAAGATGTAGAAGAAGATTATTTATTAAGCATGGCCTATAAAGGCTCTTTTGAAGAAGGAGAAAAAGAGCTGAAAGAATTTGCAGCGTATCTGCATGAGAAAGGCTTTATCTATTCTCTGGAGTATGAAGATATACGTGATCATGAGTATCTGATAGAACACCCGCAATGGAACACTTCTTTTGAGGAAAGGAAAAAATATTATAAATAATTGAATGAGACTTTGCAGTAGAATATTTTTAATAATTTACACAAAATGGACGAAAAAGAATTTGAAATAGAAAGATTCTTCAGTACCTCATTGGTAGAAGAAATCATGAAAGAATTTGTATGGCCAATGTCTTACACAATAATTGATGATGATCTTGATCTTTTTGCAGAGATTATTTTCCCTCAATGTACATTGCTGTTGTCAGATGATGGTCTTGGTGCGACAGATTTAGATTTCACTTCATATAAAAATGAAGAGATAAGAATCAATATTGCTGTTGCATTAGGGGCCAGAAATCTGAAAATCTCTCATCTGCACCTGGCAAAACGGTTAAGTGTCTGGCCTAATGAAGAAGACATGAAAACAGCCATACGAAATACAATGATCATTTTACAGGCTTATTTCCTGCCATTTATTTCAGGGAATGATGACCAGCTGATGGAAGATACTCAAAAATTTTTATTAAGTTTTCCAAAATTTAAGTATTAGTAAGGACAGGCAATAAAGGAAATTATAAAACTGAACAGTCAGCAGTTAAATTCTATGAAAAGCATACAACAAAGATTAGATGAAAATTATATACCGGGATGCATCAGACATCAGAAGAAATATCGTTTATATATCATGCCAATAGCATGGTGGATTCTGAATTATGCAAAATACAGCCCGTCTATATTAGAGGATACTACCCGTCAGAATTTCAGAAACGGGGCATTCAATGTAAATGATGACCAAATACACTCCTTTTTCATGTCCATTTCAGAAGATCAAATTTCAATATCAGAAGTAAAAAATATCATTGAAAATTTCAGAAAAGAATATTCAGGAATTACATTTTTTATAGATTTTGATACAAAAGAATACATCAGTACATTCCACGATATTGACATAGAAACCTACCTGCCGGACAAAACCTGGACGGGAAAGTATGGAAATCCAACAGATTATATACCTAAAAATATTCTAGATCAGATCAGCTGATTTCGGAAGTCTAATATTTTATGCCCCGGCTGTCAGATTCTGCCCTCCGAAGTCTCCTTACCTGGGAGCATACATTACAAAATTAGTTGAGTATATTGGCCCAAAGTCAGGAGATTTTGCGCAGCGAAGACCTATAAGCAGCAAGCAGATGTATAAATACATAAAAACAAATAACTTATGAAATATTTCGAGATTATCATCAATGCAGATTTGCCGGTAACAGGTAAATACCCTCAGGTAAAAGGTTTAAAAATTAATTTTCATGAAGCAAGGGCTTCACAATGGGGAATAATACGTGAATGGAAATCTGAAGATGATATCCCGGATCTGAATAATTTTCTTTTTCAGAAAGGTACCAAACTCACAGATATTGTCACCAATAACTTTGTAAACATTACTTCCGGAATTTTCATCAGCGAAAGAGCAAAATCTGTTTTTGACTCTTTTAGGATTAACGGCACTATTTATCCGGTTTCCATTTACGAACAGGATAAAAAGCACAGCTACAATTTCCTGTGGTATGAAATAGGCGGCAAAAGTAAAATAGACTGGAAAGCATCTGTATTTATTGAGTATCAAACTATTGAAAAGCTATACGGTGAAATAATTCCGATTGAGGATTTTGAGGATTATAAAATGAAGGGTAGAAAGCTGGATGCAGAGAAAGAAGGATGGGATATTGTTCTTAAAACATTAAAGCTGAAAGAATATTTCGATATTACCCCTGCTTTTGGTATTGGCTTAATCTGCAATGAAAAAGTTAAAAATGCTATTGAAGAAAGCCATTTAACTGGTTTTCTGTTCAGGCAGTTAGATACTGAAGTTGTTTTTGAACAGTCATAAATCAGACTGATGCGGACCTCTGCCTCATTTGCCCGTAGTTTTTTAGAGACAAGCGAGACGTTTTCACCAGCAGAGAAGAATTCCTGAAGCTGACTTAAAATCTAAAAATCCCCTGTAAATCAATCAGTTAATTTTTTTTAATGATCAATATGGAAAAAGTAAATTATTATAAAATGAATTACTCGGTTGATAAGAAAATAACCGGGACCAGAGAGTCCCAGATTATTAATTTTATTGACCCTGAGAATAACAGTCCGGAAAGAACTAAAAATTATTCCTATATAGGATTAAACCATATAGATTCTTCTATGGATTTCACAAAATTCAAAGCTGATGAAAAAGCAAAAGTAACAGATATTCTGAGCAGTAATTTCTTTTCAGGTTATTATATGATAAGTGGAAAATTCAAAAAAATAATTGAGAGTTTTATCTTTCATCACATTATTTTTCTGGAATCAGTAGTCACTTTCAGGAACGAAAAGTACCCTTATTTTATTCTCAGTATAATCGAAAACATTGATATTGTCAGTTTTCCGAAGTCAACTTTTATCGCAGACAGGCTTTCCCCGGCACTTAGATCGGGAGGAGATATTGTAGAGGTATCTTCAAACGGAGATTATGTTTTAAAGTCTTCTCAGATATGGGATGAAAAAGGGTTTGGCTATGCACTCATACCCACAAAGGTCGTCTTAAATTATAGATCAGATTTTGTAAAATTTCCTTTTGGAATGACTTTAATATCCGAAAAATTAAAACAGAAAACAGAAGAAGAAAAGCTCACAGGAATTGTATTTGAAGAAACAGATATAGAATTTTATATCGACCCATAAGTCCTCATGTGAATGAGCCAATACGTCATCTGCTCTCTGCTCTCTGCTCTCCGAAGTCTCCTGACTTTGGAGTGTATATTACAAAATCTGTTGATTGTATTGATCCAGAATCAGAAGACTTTGCCCTGTGAGAGATCTGTCTGATACCAAAGAACGCTCACCTGCCACCAATGAAAATGATGTAAAAAGCCTCAACATAAATGTGAGACTTTTTTGTTTTTGGAAAATAATATTTTAGCTTAAGGATTTTTATTCAATACAACGGTATAAACAACATTAGTACTAATGTTAGTAGGACGTTTTAAACGAATTATATCATTCCCCACATTAACAGACAGTTCACCTGTAATACTCAGATCTGAAATCTGCTCTTGATTAAAAATATATTTTCTTTCATAAACAAGATGATTAATAGGATCAACAACACCCCATGCTACTGTCAGCTTATGAATATTATATGATTCGAGAGGGTTAGGAGAAGTACTGACATATAAGCTTGTTTGTCCATTATTAATATACTTGCTCATAGACTGCAAAGGGCCTGAGACGCAGGAACTAGGTGGTGATGATAAATAACACGTAGTAATGTCGTATTCTGCTGTTACCTTTATAGATGGTTTGGGAGTAGATCCTTCTGCCTGGTACTTAATACTGAAAGAGGTTTGTGCAAAAACTTTGGTTCCTGATGCCAATGTAAATAAAATGGCCAAGAAAAATGTAATGTTTTTTTTCATAATAAATAAAATTTTAGAAATTGTAATAATTTATAGTTTTTATTAAAATTAGAATAGCTCAACAGGCAAAGCAAATTAAACTTTATAGCTGCTAATATTGGGTTTATAAATGCGTATGTTTAATATATAAGTGCGAATGCCCGCTACCGCGCGAATCCTTTCCTGGGAGTTCTCCCAGCTCCGAAGTCAGGAGACTTCGGAGCATACTTTAAAATTATTCTTTATTGGGCTAGCTCAAAGTCAGGAGACTCAGATCAGCTGATTTCAGAAATCAAATATTTTACTCCCTGGCTGCCGGATCAGGTCCACGCTACCGCACCACTTCTTCGTGTGCTTTTATAGCCTTCTGCTCTCTTCTTTCCAGAATAAGGTACGAAAGCGGCTCAGAAAAGATGATTGCAGAAAACTGAACAACATGGAAATAAAAACGGCATGAGACTCTACAATATCTAATCTGAGGTACTGGTATACCTTACGTACAGATAAGAGAGCCCACGCCTAGGTCGTGAGCTTCCTGCCTATCCTCTCGTACGTTAAAAATTACCAGCTTTCAGATTGAGATTCTAAGCAATAGCTTCTATTGTTCTTTGAAGTATCGCAAAGCTACTTTATTATAGCTTATTTTACAAATAGAGGAAAAATTTCGATAAATTCGGATTTGAGTCCGACTTTTTTTTAAGAATAAGTAATTTATTTGCTTCCATGACAGAAGCAAATAGAAAGATTGTTGAATTTATAAGGGATGAATGGGTTATTCCTTTGAACAATAACAGCAAATTTGCAGTAGATCATAATATCGATGAAAAGACAGTTCGAAGAATAAGGGATGATGAAACCTATCAGAAAAGACCCGGATCATGCAA
Organism: Chryseobacterium indologenes; assembly: GCA_002439165.1. GTDB lineage: Bacteria > Bacteroidota > Bacteroidia > Flavobacteriales > Weeksellaceae > Chryseobacterium > Chryseobacterium indologenes_E. The sequence goes on along the minus strand of DJTE01000032.1, from coordinate 106,526 downwards.
TCCGGGATTTCATTTTAGTATGTAGCTTCTACGGACAGTTTCCGCTTCGCAGCATGGCAGATGATTATAGCTTAAAAAAGAAATACACTACCGCAGCCCATTCTTTTTTTACCCCTCTGGCATAGCCAATGGTGCCGTGGCTGCTGTTTTCTACGGTTCCGTCATCTTTGATGTAGCCAATGGTACCGTGGCTTCTGTTCTCTACGGTACCGTCTTTTTTAACGTAACCTACGGTAGAATGGCTGCTGTTTTCTATGGTACCGTCACTTTTGATGTAGCCGATGGTGCCGTGGCTTCTGTTTTCAATGGTACCGTCACTTTTAATGTAGCCTACCGTTGAATGGCTGCTGTTTTCTATGGTACCGTCACTTTTGATATACCCTGTTGTACTGTGGCTTCCCGATTCGATCGTCTGTGCACTTGCCATAGACAGACCGAATAGAAGGGAACAAATGAATACTGCTTTTTTCATGGTTTTAAAATTTTAAAATGGTTGTTATTTGAGTTTTATTTTCAAAAATATTGATTATTTTTTTCTGTTAGTTTGTTTTATATTTTTCTATCAGACCAAAAATCTTCTTTTTCAGATGTTCATCAGTCTCTTTGGGAATGTTTTCAATGGTTAAATAGCCTTCTCCGTCGTTTACAAAAGGGATCAGCTTTGTATTGCAGCAATAATTCTATCATCTCTAAATGTCCATAATAAAAAGCCAATCCTAAAGATGTTTTTGCATGAAAAGAGCCTGATCTGTTAATAAACTCCTGATCTGCATAAGGTAACAATAACTTCATTACTTCAAAATTCTGATCTAAGGCCGCACTGATCAACGGGGTTTCTGATTCGTCATCTATAAGATTGATGGTGGCTCCATTTTCTAAAATCAGTTTTAATAATGCCGGTTTATTTAATCTGACCAGATCAAAGACTGCTGAGTTACATATATCATCAAAATAATTTACATCAGCCCCGTTTTTAATTAAAATTTCTAATATTATTAAGTAAACATCCTCTTCATCGTCTTTTTCAATTTCATCTATAATACGCTGTATTAAACTCTTGTCACGGATAATTAATTTTGAGTCTCCTCCGTTATCTATCCAATTTTGTAATGCATCACTATCTTTGTTGGATAGTATGTTCAGAATTTCTTCATGATCTGTCATCGTTTTATTTTAATTATTCAAAAGATCAGTGTTTTTTAAATCAACATCAGCCGGGAGCAGAATTTTTGGTTCGGGCTGGTTTGAAGCTATAAACGTTATGACATATATCTGCTGGTCAGTTTTTATCTCTATACCCTTGCTAAACTATTTGTTATTCAAATTTAATCTAAAGTATAGTATGTTTTTGAGCAAATGAACAAATGTGGTTTTATCCGGTGGAAGCGCGGCAACCGGGCCTATTTTCGTTTGAGATTATGATCTAAGTTAATTACACCTTACGATCTGTTTTCTATATCTTGTATTGCTTTCCTGGCAACCGAATTTACATAATCATGATTGTATAATGCGTCTATTTCTTTCCAGATATCCAGTAAATTTTTATCATTCATTGAAAATAAAGAGTCTGTTGCCGGGATAAATATATATGGATTTTCATCATTGAGAATTAAAAATATTAATGCTTCCTGAGCTTCTTTACAAGGATAATTCTTTAGTTGTTCAGCAACCCGCTGTTTAGGGGAAGCAGATACTTTGGCCCGTTTTACTTCCTCAAGCAGAACTTTTAATATTGCATCACTTCTATAATTATCTAAAGCCAATATAGCAAACATTCTTACGGATTCTTCCTCATTTTTTGCGGTGTCTATAATGTAGGGAATTGCTTTTTCATCCTTTATTTCTCCAAGATTAAATACAGCGGTTTCTCTTACTTCTTTTGAATGATGCGTTAAAAAAGGGAGAATACATTCCAAAGAACGTTCATATCCTGATTTGGCTAAATCATCCAGGGCTTTTTCTATAACTTCAGAATCATTGCTTTTTAAATTCAACAGGATTTCGTTTAAATCTTGCATAGTTTATTCTGTTTTTACTGAAGTTAATGTTGTTGAATTAAAAATTAGGAACCGAAATCCGTGCAAAGGATACAACTTTTCCTGATTCATTTTTTATTTTCAAGGTTGATTTACTTTATAACTAAATTTAATCTACTCTCTGGGCGTTACCTTTAATTATAATTTTATCTTCATTTTTATTAAAATAGAACACCTCTCTTATCACCCAGGACCAATTATCTCTATTGTTTCCCCAAAAGTATTCATTAAAAATCTGTGATATAAAAAAAGGATCCAGAAAGTTCATTTTTTCTTTCATATCCAGGGTATCACCCAGAATGTCTTCATAGGAAGGGTACTCCGTAAGGTTTTCAAATAATTCCAGGGCATAGTTTTCATTCACCAGCAGATCATCTGCCATTAGTTCATTCAGCAGTTCCGCATATTTAGGCTGCATTCTTTCATTAAAATCATTCAGTTCAATATGGAGTTCAAACGGACGTATTTCTTTACTCTCAGAATATTTTCTGTAATAAAACTCATCGTATAAGATCGTACAGGGATCCGTTTCCTGATCGTTGATAAACAGCTGCAGAGGATTTAATGTTTTATCCGGCATAGGATATTTTTGAGGAGGTACGGGTTCTTCAATATAATAAAGCGGGCTGAAATACTCCTGAATAACCAGCTTTTTAGTCTTCAGAATATCCCTGATTTCTGCTGCCGGGAGATCTGTTATAATAGTAGGATCATCTTCCAGGGTAGGCAGAGGTGATTCTGACTGATATATTAAGATGGCTTCATAGGAGTAGTCGATCAAAATTCCTTTTTCTCCCGTCTCCGGATTTACACTGATTAAGTGTTTGCCTTCCCAATACAGATATTCATTGTATTCGATGTCAAAAAGCAGTTCTACGGTATAAGAATAGACCTTCCTTTTATCATTAATATGAAAATGGGGAAAACAGTACTGCAACACATGAGACAATCCGGCCTGTTTTAATGATTCCTTAAATTTTTTTATATGCAGTTTCTCTGCATTAAGGATCCGTTGTTTAATTTCTTCAAAAGTCATGGTTGGCTTGTATTGTTATTCGTTTTTTAATAATTCTTAATTACAGTGTTCAACTGATCAATAGTCGTAATGTGTGCATTATCATTAATTTTCACAGGATAAGTAGTATTGAATTTTGCATTTTTGAAATTTACGGCTTTAAATTTACTGTCGATAAACATTAAGCCATCCAGTTCTGCTGATTCAAAAGCGGTATCTGACAGGCAACAATTTCCAAAATAGCTCCATCCCAGTTTTACTTTATTGAAAGTACAGGATTCTATGACCGCATCATAAAATTCAGCTTTCGTTATTTCATTTTCCAAAAAAGCACAGTTGATAAACGTACATTCATGAAACTCGCATTTCCTTAAAAAAGAATGTTCAAAACTGACGGAAGAAAAAGTACAGTTAAAGAAGGAACTGCCTCCCAGATTCAGATTGCTGAAAGTACCGGATATAAATTTTGTATTACTGAATACCGCCGTGTTCATATCTTCATCTTTCAGGCTGAGATCATTAAATTCTTCATGGGCTATATCCAGCTGCTTTCCGCCCGTACCGTGAAGCCATTGCTGATGCAGCTGTATTTTTGTTTTTATATTTTCCATCTTTATTGATTTACAGATCCGGACATTTCCCTGCTCTCCTTTATAATATTAATAAGATATTTTACGTTTTTTCATCCAGTACCCAGACAACATCTTTTTCAGTATTATCATTAATGACCGGGAAAGAATGAACGGTGACCTCAAACCGGCTATGACTGATCATATTATCACAAAAAATAATATCTGTAAAATCACATCCGGTGAAACGGCATCCTGTAATTTCGGCTTCCATTATTTCGGCACCGAAAAAAGAACAGGAAATAAAAGTACATGATGTAAATGTGGTATTATTGAAGTTGGATTTCGTAAAATCAACATTCTGAAAGATGCATTCCTGAAATGACGTCTGAACAAAATACGCCGAATAAAGTGATGTATCATTAAATTCGACATGGCTGTACCGGGATTTTACAGAAATCAGATCATCCAGGTTAAGACTACTGATAACCAGATCTTTGAATTCTGTTTCGCTAAAACCGGGTAAATCATCAGCCGTATAATCACTTTTTTCCCGTATTGCACTGTACCAATTAAATATGTTCTCCATTGTATCTGAAATTCCTGTGTCCCTGATATTGCTTTTACCATCCGGGGCCTATTCCGTTTCAGGAGGAAAAGGATAATCTGCCAGCGGTAATAATTGCAGCCTTTCTGCGGCTAAATAATTCTGAATGCAGCCTAATCCGTAAGAGTATTCAAACACCAATTCCCGGCTGGTTTCTTTAAAATCAACCGTTACAAAAGGAGAACCTTCTATAACCTCATCTGTATGTTCGATATGGGTATTATTTTCTTTATTGAACCTGTAAGTGAACTGCGTAACTGCCGACGGAGCATACATTATTCTTTTTACCTTCATCATATAAATATTTCACCCTTTTTTATCCGGATATTTTCTATTTTTTCAAAATTCTTTTTCAATCCGGGATATTCCCAGATAAGTTTCATAAAGATACATTTCAATTTTTGATTATCCTGCTTTTCCGGCAGTCATTTTTCCGGTTTTGATGTTTCAGCATTATCAGGCATTCTTTCAGATCAAGTCAGGCAGTCTGTTGCAGGGTCCGCATCAGTTTTTTAAATAAATCATTTGATATGAGTTTCATTTTTTCAGAACAGCTGTATTTTTTCTTATGAACTACTTCTTTTTTCTTTGAAATTTCATTTTCTGCTGCTTCCCTTTGGGATAATACATAAAGAAACATAATCCAGACTGCATTGGCCAGGCCAGAAAGCAGCAGGATTATGTCTGTTGTTGATAAAGCACTCATTTCCATTCCTTTAGTTTCATCTCAAAAATCTAAAATTCAACATGATACAGATTGATCTATTTGAGATAAAAGACCTGAAACCGGAAGGAAGAGGCTGCAAGGTAATTTCAGTTATATAGCTCCTGAGCATCATCATATGATAACGGAAACAGAGGCAGCATTGGTTTTCATGGTTTTTTTATAGCTTTTACCCCCTCAGGTTTCGTATGGTATTCCGGACGCTGCCAGCATACAGGTCCTCAGTTTAAAAATGACCTGTTGCAATATAAAACATAAGCCAGCCCAGGCAGCCTATTGCCAGCCTCCAGATCAGTTTTTTTAACAGATTATTCGACATTGCTTTTCCTGTTTCAAGATATTCGTCTGTCTTATCATTGGCTGTTCCCACCTTCTTTGAAAGCCTGGTTCCCGCCACTGCGCTCAGGGACAGTACATAAAGTACTGCTGCCCAGGCTGCGCCCGCAAATCCAAGAAACATTAATATCATGCCTATTATTGATAAAGTATCCATAGTTTTAGTTAGTTTTTTAGTTTTTTAGTTTTTCTGACCGTCTTAAATTCATTGAATTTCGGATTCTAAAATCACCGGTTAATCCGGGAAAAGTTATGTTCTTATCAAAAGGCTGAAACAGTACAGGTATTACTCTTTGTTCTGTTACAGTTTTAAAACAGAGGTCAGAGTATTGCTGCTTAGGCAGTCACTTTCTTTTTTAAATATAACTTATAGCTCATAAAAGCACACGCAGATGAAACCGCTAAGGCTACCAGTGCAATTAAAGCAAGTGTTTTAGGATTCATTCCGGAGTATTTACCTGCTGCGATATCCGGTGCACTGAACCATACCACAAGGGCAAGAATTACGACCGCTATACTCAGTTTTGTTACCACCTCTTTTTTCATAAAGGCTACAATTACCATTGCAAAAGCCAGAACAGCCAGCAGGATCCCTAATTTCCCTGCGTATTCCACTTTCCATCTCGGAGGTGTTTTGGCAATGATATCCAGGCTTTCCTGAATCTGCGGATCATCTATCTTGGTAACATCTACTCCCTGTTTCTTTAATTCATCAATTTCTTTTTGCGCATTATCGACAAGGGTGTAAACCTGATCTAATTTCTCAGAATCACCATCGGTTCCCATTCTGCTTTCTATACACTTAAACTGAAATACAGATAAAGCGCCTCCTATTATAAAGGCAAGAATCATAAAGATTAAAGTTAATACTCTCATAAAATTGTTGTTTAATTTAAATAATGGTTAATAATATTGCTATATGCTTTGCTAAAGCACTTTTCAAAAATAAAACAAAAGTTTTTTCAGATTTTACCGGATGAACATTCGTAGAGAATCCGGGGAAATTCGTTGAAACTCCGGGCCGGTTTTATAAAACAGCTCCCGGATTAAGAAAACAGAGGCCGGACAACGGGATAAATAACTTCCTTCCCGATCTTCCGGATAAGGTCAAAAGATCAGCTTGCTTATTGTTAATTTCAGAGAGTTTTTTTAAAGTTCGAAGCTTTGACAGAGATTATCCAGAAGCATTAAAAATTCTTCTTTTTTCCGTACCGAAAGCGGTATGGCTGTTTTGTTTTTCATAATAATGGTATTGCCTCCATCGGTTTTGATAAAATGATCAAAATAAGCCATATTGATTAAATGCGACTGGTGCGTTCTGAAAAAATTAAACGGAGACAGCATATTTTCGTATTCCTTCAGATTGGTAGAAACCACCAGTTTGGGAGCGTTGATGAAATAAAACGTGGTATAGTTTTTATCCGACTCGCAGTTGACAATATCCTGAACATTCACAGAATAGATCTTATCTGCGGTTTTAAGGATCAGGTTCTGGAGGTTCTTCGGGCGTTCCAGATTGGCAAACAGATTACTGAGCTTCATATCAAAAATACCCTTGTTCAATGATTCTTCGGCTTTTTTTACTGCTTCAACCAGTTCTCCGGCGTTAAGTGGCTTCAGTAAATAGTCGATCGCAGAAAAACGGAAGGCTTTTATGGCAAAATCTTCGTATCCTGTAATGAATATTACCTTAAATGTAATGGGACTTAGCTTCTGAAGCAGATCAAAGCCGGTACCGTCAGGCATTTCTATATCCAGAAAAACAATATCGGGAGACAGTTCTCTGATTATTTTCATTCCGGATTCAACAGAATCCGCCTGTCCGACAACACTGATATTCGGGCAGTTATCCTTAATCAAAGTACTGTTCTTCTGTCTGATCTCTTCATTATCATCAATAACGATGGCTCTTAGCATGGCTGAATTAGTTTTCACAAATATAAGGTATTTCAAACATAACCTTTGCACCTTTCAGATTTCCTTCCGCATCTACCCTGTTTTCTGATATAATGTCAAAATTTTTGTTCCGGGTATAATTCAGCAGCCTTTCCCTGGTAATTTTCATCGCCATCGATTTATGTCCGGACTGCTTTTTTTCGCCATTAAAGCCTGAACCATTATCGGTGATTTCAAAAAATAATTTTTCCTGGCTGAACGAAAAAACCATTTCAATCATGCCTTTTTCCGTTTTATTTTTAATCCCGTGTTTAATAGAATTTTCTATAAACGGCTGTACCAGCATCGGGGGCATAAAAAGAGATTCCGGATCGGATATTTTTTCAACCTCGATACTGAAATCGAACCTGTTATTATAAAGAAGCTGCTGTATGGATAAATAATTTTCAATCATATCCACTTCTTCTTTCAGCGAAATATAATTCTCATTGGAGTTTTCAAGAATCTGCCTTGTCAGTTTGGAAAAGCTGTCCAGATAGGATACCGCAACGGTTTCTTTCTTATTGATAATAAGACTCTGAATATTGTCTATTGAATTGAAAATAAAATGAGGGTTCATCTGGGAAAGCAAAAGCTTCTGCTTTATCCTGTCTTTTTCAAGAACCGCAATTTTCTGCTTCTGCCGGTTGTTCCTGTAATAAAGAAAGCCTCCAACCAATACCAGCAGCAAGGTTCCCGACAGTGCTATCAGCCAGTTGTTCTGGGCAGCTTCCTTCTTTTCAGCTTCCAGTTTTAAATTTAATTCTTTTTTCTCATAGCTGTATTTAAGCTGTTGCTGGGCCAGTGCATTTTTAGAAGCTTCGGTTTTGCTGGAATCGTTCAGTTTTGCCTGAAATTCATAGATTTCCAGTGCTTTTTTGAAGTTATTGTTCTGTTTGAGAACTTTCAGCAGCAAACCTGCGGCAATTTCCTGAAGCTGTAAATTTTTGACTTTCTTACTCATGAGAAAACCTTCTGATAAAAGGGATTCTGATCTGATAAAATCTTTCTGCCGGTAATACAGATCTCCCAGATTGATGTAGGCATTGGCTTTTGACAATTCATCATCATTATTTTCCAGGGCCTGTTTCAGATAGGTTTCCGCTTCCGGGTATTTGCCCTGCTCCATTTTCACCTGTGCAATTTTACTCAGGCATATGCTAGTATAAGGGCCGTTGTCCACTTTCTTAAAATAAACAAGTGCTTTATTAAAATAGCTGAGTGCCTCTTCATATCGTTTTGAAGACAGATAAAATGTACCGCAGTTCAGCTGTGCTTCACTCAGACGGTATTCATCATCTCCGGCCGGTTTTTTCCTGGAATTAATATAGTCAATGGTTTTTTTTGAATACGCAATAGCCTTGTCGTACATTTTCTGATCTCCGTACAGGGTTGCCAGTGTATTGTTTACGTAGGAAATGCCTTCCTCATTCTCTTCAGGATCTTTCTCAAAGTATTTTAACGCGGTGAACAGACACTGTATGGCTTTTTCCTTATCATTAATCTGGGAATAGAAAATTCCTTTGCTCACCAACACATAATTCATTTCGTAGTATGCCCCCACGGATTTAAAGAGTGCCATGCTTTTATCCAGATAGGACACCGTTTTCACCAGATCCCTTTTCACGGTATACTGCCCTCCTAAATTGGAATAATAGGCAGCCAGGTATTTGGTATATTTTACGTGCAGCTCCTGCGGGTTGGCATTTTTTAAGTTCTTTAAAGCCAGTTTTCCCATGATCTCATTCAGTTCCTGTGCCCTTTTATCATTGGCAGGTATCTGATCCATGACAGTGCCTATGCCCGTCAGCTTGGCGGTATCGTGTATTCTGGAGTTCTGCAGTATTCTTTTCAGAGAGTCAATGGCCCTGTCCTGGGCAAAGGAACCTGAAGCCATGAAAAACAGGAATACAGCTGTGGTTATCAGTTTAGTTTTGTACATAAAGAAAGTGGAAGAATATATTTAAGTCCCAAAAATAAGTATTTTAGACACTTTTACCTAGTCATATTTCTTTTTCCCCGTCTTTATTTCAATTTTTCTCATGTTTTTAAATCAATATATCAATTCCAGGTGTACAGCAGGCCGGATTTCGGAATCCGAAGCGGAAATACCTTCACTGTTTTTATTCTTAAATAAATCTGAAGCTTTTTTATGGTTCCAAATACTTCCCTGGTAAAGCCACAGGATTTAACCGTCAATTTTTTTTAATTTTAAACATTTTCCAGTTCAGCATAATGAAGAAAGTAAAGTTTTACAAAATCAGCTACTCTGTTGATCCCGCAATCACGGGCCGTCTGCCTGAATATTCAAACAGCCAGATCAATGGTTTTATTGATCCTGAAAACAACAGCAGCGAAAGAACAGATCAGTACCAGTATAAAGGGCTGACGTATATCCCGGAAGGAACAGATCTGCATAAGTTTAAAGCAGACGGTAATGCTAAAATTACAGACTTCATGAGCAGTTTATTTTTTGCATCGCAGGGATTTTTTGTAAGTAATGCATTCCACGAAATACTGACCTCTTTTATCATAAGTAATGTTAAAGTTTATGAAACAACCGTTTCTGTTCATGAAAAGCCGTTAAATTATTACTTTTTAGACTTTACAAGGACATCTGATATTGTGGACTTTACCCAATCCATATTCATTGCTGATCATTCTGCACCTTCTATGAGAACCGGAGGAGAAAAGGTAACAGTTTTATCATTTGAGGATTACAAAGAAAAAGGAAGACTTTTAAGAAAAGAAAAAGGTTTTGCTTTTGAGTTAATTCCTGTAAAGTTAGCATTGAATTACTCTTCCGATATGCTTCAGTTTCCTTTTTCGGGATTAAAATACGTTTCTGAAAGACTCAGGCTCCAAATAGAGGAAAAGCAGCTCACAGGAATCGTATTTGAAGAATCGGATATAGATTTTTACCTGGCCCGGTAAAGATTTTAAAATCTCCATTATCTAATGAATCTGCCTTTGCTTGTATTCGGGTAAAAAGAAATAACTTTATTCAAAGAAAAGCAGAGGTACACGACATGATCTGTCATGTTAATGACTTATCAACCGTATTATAATTATAATAGGGTAATCTTACCTTAAAGGAATCAGACTTCATCGCTACCCTTTATCTCCCCTGTTTCTTTATCGAGGTTTTTAATGAAATATGAAGGGGGCATATCTGTTTCTTTTTTGAAAATGGAAGTAAAAACCTCTCTTGAAGCAAAGCCTGACATCTCGGCCAATACGGCTATTTTATATTTCCTGATTTTAGGATTGTCGTACAATTCCTGCATGATGTAATCAATTCGCAATGCATTAATATAGTTATTGAAGTTCTTTTTCTTGTGTGTATTAATGATTTGCGAAAGATATTTGGTATTGGTGTTCAGATCGGTAGCTAAAGAAGCTACACTGATATTGGAATTGAGAAAGTTTTTGGATTCTTCGAATTTTTTCAGCTTTTTTAACAATACCTCTGTTGTTTCATCCGTCATTGCAGTTTCTGTACTTTCATCATTCATGATTCTTGATGAGGCTGTTGCTTTTTGTTTTTTCAGTTTTTCAATGAGCAGCAGTGCTTTTGACTGTTTCTGCCGGTAGAGGTACCCATAAACAAGACTCATAACACCCAAACCTACCACTGATGCCCATATTACCCACATCAAATCTGTATTGTACTTTTCTTTGGTCTTTCCGGATAGATTCTGAAACGCCTGGTTGGTTTTTTGTTCATTGAGAATCAGCAGACTGTCGTTAAACCTTGTAAAAAGTTCTGAATAATACTTTGATGAATCTATTTTTCCAAGATTCAAATAGGACTGATAAAGTATTTCATAAGCCGTTGTTTGCAGTGCCAAGTTTGTATCGGGATTTTGGGACAGCAGGCTGCGTTTTGCAAATACAACAGCTTTTTCCGGCTTTCCGGCTGACAGATAAAGCTGTCCTAAATCTGCCAGGATCTCCTTTCTTTCATAGGCCGAGAAATCAATGCCGTCGTAATTTTCATAAGCTTTCAGATAGAAATATTCAGCAGAATCTATTTGATTTCTCATATCATACATATACCCTAAACCACGAAAATTCTGGGCATCCAAATGTCTTTTTCTGAGGAGTTCATCTTTATTGGCAGGCTTAATTTTGTCTGATTCTTTTATGCTCCTTATCATGAACTCTGTCGCTTTTTGAAGATCCGGGCCTAAAGCGTTTTCATAATTCGAAGAAATATTTCCATATATCTGAGATTTTGTTAAGCTTCTTTCGTTTAAGTTTTCAATTTTATCACTAAGTGTCAGCGCCTGCAGATACAGCTGCTGGGCATATTCATAAAACCCGAGCATTTTATACTGAATGGCTCTGTAATGGCACATATCGGCTAATGCTTTATAATTGTTGGTTTTTGCTGCAATATTCTCTCCGATCTCAGTTTCTTTTATAGCCGATCTGTAATCTAATTTTGAGACTTCATAGAGGTCAATTATCTTATAGATGCATTGTAAAGCTCCTTTATCATAATCCAGCTTTATGCTTTCTTCTTTTAGTTTTTTTAAACCGGTAAGTGCTTTATCGGAATTTTCAGTATTGATGGCTGCCATTGCGGTCTCAATTTTTTTTTGCAAAGCAAGCTGCTCCGGCTTAGTCTGCGAACAGGTAACATAAAAAACGTAAAAAAGAAAAAACAAAGACAGTCCGAATTTCATAACATCTGGGAATTGATTATGTTAAAGTAAAAACAATAAAAAAAAACACACAAAAAATCGTGTAATAATTTCTGAAATTGTATTTATTTAAAGATACAAAATACTAAAAATCAAACAAATAACCTCAACCGATTATTACATAATATAAAATACTATTCGCGAAAAATACCGTGTTCTATTACATGGTTTTCTTGTTTTTCATATTCAAATGGATGTTACTTTGTCTCAAAATATAAAAAATGAAAAAGAATATTATTTCAATGTATGCTTTGCTAAGTTTAAGTTTCGCATATTCTCAGGTGGGAATCAATACTTCTACTCCCCAGACCACCCTGGATGTAAATGCCAAAAGAGACATTTCCGGAACGATTGTGGATCACAACCAGATGGTAGGCTTCCAGGCTCCGCGTATGACCCGTCTGGAACTGGCCAACACTACTGCCACCTATGGTGAGGGACAAAAAGGAGCGCTGATATTCATTACAGATATTTCCGGAGGAACAGCTGCGGGACAACGAATTAACATTACATCGGCCAATAATTATTACTATTTCGATGGTAGTCTATGGCAGAAAATTACGGACATCAACCTCTACAAAGATGATGGCACACTACTTTCCGACCGAACCGTAGCCCAGGCAGAAAAAACACTGGCTTTTACCAGTACGGCAACCACCGGAACCAGTCACTTTACGGTAGACGGAACCACATTGAATGTAGATGCTGTCAACAACAGGATTGGGATTAATAATGCCATACCTGCCGCCAAATTAGATATTACAGGTGATTCCGGCACTGCTCCCATCCGTGCAAGGAATATGGAGTCTTCCGAATCCACTGTCTTAGCTGCAAAAAGAGAGCTATCTCCTGTGATGATAGATAAAAGCGGTGTGATGGTAAGACAATTTACCGGGGTAGATAACAGTGGCAGCTATTATTTTGACGGCGGCTATCTGCTGGCGGTAAACGGAGCTCCGGTAGATGTTGTAACAGGTATCGCATTTGGTACTATTGTAAAATTCGATTTTCTGACCAATTTTTCCTTTGGGAACAGTAATTCGGCCGTGATCTATGCTGAGGTTACTTTTTCCGAGCGAAGAGGATTTAAGGTAAACCCCAACTGGACGCATTCAGGAAATACTCCTGTTGCCAATAGTATTACGATGACGGGAGAAGGAACTAACAGCCTTGTTTTCGGAGATTCATTCGGTACGATGACGATTACTTACAGTGCAGGTAAGATAACCGCACAAAAGACCGGTCCTTCAGCTGCCGTAAATACCAATCTGCAAATCCTTGCAGGGTACAAATTCAGAGGAAACTAAAACTACTTTCAACTTCATTTAAATGAATCAACGGAATTGATTCTATCCTTTGCTCTCTCAAAATGAGCAGTTGCAAAAATGAAAAATTTAAACAAGTTTAATATCATAAGCATTGTTCATTTTTTATTTTCATCTTACTATTCTTCAATAAAAAGTCCGGGGCTTGCAGGGCTGTTAAACTCTTCAAACCAAATACCAGTAATTCCGGCTTCTTCCATTGCGGTTTTGAGCCTTTCGGAAACCAAAACTCCAATACCGAAAGGCTCCCGGAACAGATCCGGTGCTTTTTTCAGCACCAGCTTTTTCCTGAAGTTAAACATAGGCAGCTGTTCTACATGGTCTACTGTAATGAGCTTTTCTTCCTTTATATCCCAGAATACCGACTGTGCAAAATCAATATTGTCTTTCCGGTCTATTAAATGGAGAAAATTAAATGGAAACTGTTCCGTTTTTTTGGTCTTATAGCTGGGATCAGGCACGGTTAGCAGGCAGTCATAAAAACGGAAATGTAGAATCTCGTATTTTTTCACAAGGTTTTTGAAGGTATCACTCACATAAATCCCAATACTTGAATGCAGCATGTCCGCACTCAGAACATCGGTTTGTTTGGCAATGCGTTTTAGGGTAAATGTATCCAGATCAGGTATTTCATCCGGAAATTCACGATTATTGAGGATTTCAAAATTGTTCTTTACTTTGTAATATCCTCTGGACGCTTCCAGTTGTGGCCAGCTGCCTACTTTTTCGCTTTCGGTAGAACTGTGGAGCACATAATAGACTAATTTTTTAAGTAATTTTTCCATAGTATTATTTTAACCTGCTTGATAATCAGCTAAACCACTGCCTGAAATCAGGAACGCTGTATTATTTTTCTGAAAGTTACAGATACCCGTCGTTTCCGGGGAATTATGGTGCCTTCCCATTTATCATTTTTTACAGCTTTTATACCATGCTTCCAGCTGTATCTTGCCTCCCCGCTTAATAACAGAATACTCCGGGGCTGTAAAAGTATTTCCTGTCTTTCCCCGTTTTTTGAAAACTGCATGACACAGGAAGATAACAGGCTTACGGAAACAATAATATCTTCAAAACAGGGAACACAGTCGATGTGACCGGATATGCCCTGCCCCGGCTCATATTCATTGATAATAACCTGATCAAAGGAGTTTTCAGGATTAAGGTCCGTCTGAATCTTTCTTTCCAGTAAAAGAAGCCAATGGGGTAATTCGCCTGTTTTTAAATCCTGATTGATATTTTTTTTCTTATAATCATACAGGTATCCATAATGCTGAACTCTGCGCTTCAGATGGTTATCCCATACGGCATGATCTATTTCCGACAGGATTAATTCCTCTTCTTCAATACTTAAAAAATCCTCCTTATAAACAAGACCGTTTATACTATTGCGCTTCATTTTCAAGGGTTAAAATATATTTTAAAAATTCAATGAAATCTTTATAAACAGGCTGATATCCGGACTCTAATTCACTGGAAAACCATATTGAATTTTCATTCTCCTGTACAGCGTGGTAGCCATAAAAAATAACCTCATCATTATTGTCATATCTCAGATCTGCCAATACATATACATCGGCATCATTAAGTAGCGGGGTGGTAAGAAGGCTCGGATTCAGCCAGTCGTCGAAACTAAAAATGCTTATATCAAAGCCGTCACCATAAATATTACACCCTCCATACTGGCTTAAAAAATAAAAATAGGCATCATCTTTTATGAACGCCGTGTCCTTCATTATACCTTTCGCCTCTTCTTCCCAAAGGTGTTCTTTTTTTTCATCATTGCCAGTTTCAAGCCTGTATTTTGCGGCTATATCCCGCATAAGGCCGTCTACTTCAGGTATCCTGTTTATCATAGCATTTTTTTTATTTTTTACCAGCTTTTTCCGGCTGCGGATTCTGCAGACTTAGAATCTGCTCTACGTTTTCAAGGGTTAAAACGAATGGGTTCAACCTTCTCTCTGGGGTGCTTATAAATTAATTATTCACCGTTGCTTTATTTTGACTGCATCAGCATTTTTCGGCTGTAATACAGCTTTGCACATCTTTTGGAAAAATCAAAATATACTTTATCGCTAAAACCGGTTAAGTAAATTTTATCAAACTTCATTTTGGTTTTGATAGTCGGAATTTTCACCAGTTCCCCATTTCCGTCATTGGCCAGGTCGTCATAAAAATTCCAGTCGCCGATATAATCTCCGGTAAGTAAGTTAACGCTGGATTCGCCGCTGCCGTTGTTGTTGGCCGGGCCAAACTCATAGCGGCTCATACCGATCAGGCGGACCTGTTTTGCTTTTTTATCGTAACGAAACCGGTTGCTGTACCCGGCACGCATCCAGTGATTCTGAAATTCAAAACCGTTTTCTGTGGCACTTATCCCGCTCTCCTGGTTCAGGATTTCTAAGGGCTGGCTTTTTACAGGTATGTAGTGTTGGGAAGAAAGCCGGCACACAATAACCGATTTTCCCGTATCAACATAAACAGTATCGTTCTTTCCGTCAAAGTCAATATCTTTAACTAGTTTATTCTGTGCCCGGGTCTGCGCGAAAAGCAGCAGAAAAAGCAGCAGGGTATGATAGATTTTCATAGGTGTAACGTTTACTTCAGTTTAAATTTACAAATACTTTTCGTCCTGCGCTCCGGAGTCTCCATACTTCAGATCATTAATTTCAGGCAATCTCTATCATAAAACTGCCTTCACCTCGTCAGATACCGGGAATCCATTAAAGAAAATCTTCATAGTCCATTTGAAAAGGAATGCCCTCATAGCTTTCATCCTGCCAGCTTTCTCCCGGAAAGAAAATGTTCCACATCATCAAAAATATTTCCTGAAGACCTTCGTTCTTATCACTCGGGGCCAAATCTTCTATAAAAAAGAACTGAAATAAACTGACTTTTTCAAGATTGTTCAATGTAATTTTCATACTTTCTCTGAACCTCTGAAAAAAAAGATCAGCATCTTTTATTCCTATCAATTCTTTTACTTCATTAAACCTGATGTTATAGGCACGATAGAAATCTCTTTCAAGAGAAGCATCTGATGCCTGACTGATTACAAATTGTATGTCTTTAAAATAAATGGTTTTCATTATGCCGGAAGTGCAGAAATAACTCAGATATCATCATTATTCCTGATTAAATAATTTGACCTTACTGGTTTTAATGTATTCTAATCCTGTAATTTTTTCATCCATAAGTGTTTTTGCAAGCTTAACAGACATCAGCATATCAGTATTAAAACAAAAGCTTTTAAACTTAAAAATATCCTGATCGTTATGATTCAACACTATTTCTTTAGCTTTTATATGCGTTTTATTGGTAAAATCAAGCCAGTCAATACCCTTGTTCAGTTCTTCTGATGCTTTTTTAACCTCTTCAAATGAATTGAATTTTGCCGCCATTACTTTTCTGGAATCAAAATTGAGCAGGCCTTTTTCTGTGTAAAAAGTTGTATGCGGATAATTTACAAATTCATCGGCATAATTGTAAAAAAAGAGGTAAACATAATCATTAGAAACGGTTTTCTTACTTTGTACGGTAATTTTATATTCCTGATAATGACCAATATTAAAGTCCTTAAGAATTTCAAATAATTTTTTACTGATCACCCACCCGTTTGCTACTCCGCTGATTACATCGGTAAGTCCGGCTTCGGGATAAAGGTTTGCTATTCCCAAATCCAGTTCGGGAGGTGCAACCCTTTCCTCGGTCATCATTTCGTGGAACATATTCATCCAGGGGACAAATTCATCATGATCTGCGGTTCGGTAGTGGGTATCAAATAATGATTTCAAATTAACACTTTTAAGAATATCATGTTTTTTAACCTGACTGATATGTTTTTTTCCAATAGGTGTTTCAATTTTCACATAATGCCTGGAATAGTCTGAATCCAGAAAAAAACGCTCTTCATCTTCTTTCCACCGGATCGCTATTTCGTCAAGAATATGGATAGGTTCTGCCATATTTTTCTATCTTTTAAAGTTAAAAATCATTTGAGGTAACAAAGTAAGCCTCAATTTTTATGGGTTTTCCTATGGGATTCAGGGCCTGCAGTTCGTCGTCATTGGCCAGCTTTGTTAAAAATTCTTCTTCCGAGTCCGCTGTTCCGAAAATAATCCACGGTTTCCCGAAATCGGTCTGCATATAGTACACAGGAACCTGCAACTGACCGGAATCCGAGTAAAAAACATCACCAAACGGAAAACCATGCAGTTCTCCGATGCGCTCGAAATCTGTGCAACTCTCACGGTTTCCGAGTGATTCCAGCAGCCGGGAGCGCTGTGCCGATTCTATTTCCCAGCTTTCATCTTCTTCATTCTGGGATGCATTGTTGAAAGCCGGACGTTCTGTACGCAATACAAAATACCGCGTATTGCTGCCCGACGCTTTATATATACTGAAAATATAATATCCTCCTGCCATTGCAATGATTTTTCAGATTATGTACATTGGAAAAACTGCCGTACCAACCGTGTCTTCGGTGAAAAATACAGATAGTAGCTCCCAAATACTCCACCATAATATAATTCTGCTATGAACTCCATAGTGTCACCATTTTCATCTTTCAATTCCGGTGCATCATAATCGGTTACGTAATCTCTGCTATCAAACGGGTCCCTCATATCCATATTAAAAGCATCAAAATCAGCCTGAACTTCTTCAAGGGTCTTCTCACGCATGAAGTCTGACTGATCCCAGAAAGGTTCTGTACCAATGGACAGACATAAGCTGTTGTATTCATCTGATTTTGGATCAACAGTCAAAAAGCGGGGTTTTTCATCAACTTCGTCAAAATAGGTATCCATTTCGCTTTCACAATGGGTGGCAAAATCGTCTGTAAAATCTTTCGGTTCCACCTCATCGAAACGCAGCACTTCATACCGGTTATCTGCTGTGAGCCTGAAATCTATCAGGGTGTTGAAAACAGGCATCAATACAAAATGAAAAGTCAGACCCTCATATTTTCTGTCAACAGTAAGACCCGGAAAACTGTATTTCGGCAGGAGGATTTTCCGGTCGAAATGAGAAGGATCCGTAAGAACACTTCCCGGATCGGAAAGTACTTTTACAAAGACATCCTGCACGTTCGGCTCATCCGTTTCGGTAAAACATATTTTATGCAGTTTTCTTCTCGGAAACTGTGAAAACTGGCGTACAAGTTTCGTTTCAGGGGAATAAAAAAGATAATGGGTACCCGGGAAATGGGCAATATGCAGACGGCAGACAAATTCTAAAGTATTTCCGTTCTCATCTTTAAAAACAGGCAGGTCGTAATTGGTTGTGTAGTTAAAGCCTTCATAAAAATCTTCGTATTCAAGTTTACCCTCATCTTCCAGATCATAGAGTATTTCGTTTTCCTCTTCGGTAGTCTGGCGTAAATAATTGCTGAAGTGCCATTTTACTTTGCCTGTCAGCAGCATGGCATCTTCTTTATGATAAAAGGGGTCGGTTCCGTCTTCTTCACTGTACACAGACGGCACGTCTGTCTGTTCAAAATGCGTCTGCATGGCTTCGAGACATTCTGCTGTAAATTCAGACGTGAATTCAGAAACAGGTTTGCCGTTAAAGCCTGACAGTTCGTATCGGTTTCCGTCTGTAAGACGGAAGTCTGCGTATTCAAAGATTGTGGGGAATGCCATGAAATGGAACGTTAAGCCTTCCCATTCAGGTTTTGTAAGAATTCCCGGAACGGAAAATTCCGGAATCAGGATTTTCTGTTCGGTGTATTTTTTATCTTTTTCCACCAAAGCATCTGCCGGATAGCTCGTCAGCATTCTGCCGGGTGAATCCGGTGAAGCACCGGGGGATCCTAATTTCTTGTATTTGGTAAATTGTCTTGATTTCATTTTATTTTTAGTCATTAGTTTTTCCTGATGTCATTCAGGAACATCGTTATTTAATGGATGTATCGTCTTTTATTAGTCTGGGTTTTATCGATTTCAACACTGTCTGAGGAAATAAACTCCACGCCAAAATCCAGTTCATCTATTGACAAATAAGCAGGTACGCTGCTGCCTGTTAATTTATGAGCTTCTTTCCAGCAGGATTCGAACCAATCGTCAAAGATCTCATATTTTTCCTGCTCATATTCCTCCTTCATTTCTTCCCATTCTTCTTCATCCTCAGCATCCTCTTCCAGTTCGCTCACGATGTCCAGCAAATCTTCTGATTCTGAAAAATAGCTGTTCAGTTCGTTCCTCAGTAAGTCTGTTTCTCCGGTAATGGTAAGCCCCTCTGCATTGGAGCCGAAAAACACCATAGAAAACCATTCGTGGCGGTATTCAAAATTATGGACTGCGATATCCTCTTTCTTAAAGGAAGGAAGCATTGAAATGGTATTTCCGTTGAGGATATGTACCAGTTCATCGATTATTTTTTCACGGATATCATTTAAAGCTGACTTTAAGATGGCGTTGGATTTTTTCAGTTCTTCTATCTGTTCCATTGGGTTATTGGTTATTTTTTTGAAATTATTACCTGTTATGTCCGGTCAATTTTCTTATTCCGTCCTCTGATCTCAGAAAATAATCCACTACCCTGTACTGGCTGATTACAGCTCGTGATTCTAAAGAGATTGGAGGATTTGATACGGTTTCAGATTGCCGGAAGCAATGATCAGTACATGAATAGAATACAGTTTTTTCTCATTGTCAGCGGTTAATTGGTTTCAGGCTCCTTTATTAGTTTTTTTAGAATACAACAGCATAATCGGTTATGATTCCATGTCGTCAGTCACAAAAATATATTTTTCCCGGGAATCCTCAAATAGCAGATAAAAAATAACTGTTATTTATTTATACTTTTTTAAGACACGGTCATAGGTACAACCTGTATCTGAGCAAAAAAAGGGTATTTTTTTATTTATCAGAAAGCCAGACAAATAATAGACAAATCAAGCGTATATATTAAGGCAGATAAGGGCGTAAACTCAGCAAGGTAATACAAAGGCTCTGTATTTCAAAAATAAGCGAAGCGCCTTTGTTTATCTTAAAAAAGCAGCATTTTACAGCTCCTCGTTTAGCTTTGCGATTAATTAAAAAATCAATACAAAGATTGTGTAAATTTTATTTTTTCTCTAAGCTACAAAAAAAATTAACGTAAAGTTGATGAATAACTAAAGGATTTAAATATAAAATCAGAAAATCATATAGAAAATTCATGTATTTATTTTTTCACAGCAATAATTTATTTAACATTGCAAAAATAATTTCATGAAAAATTCAAAATTAATTGCAGCAGCTGTTTTGATGCTGTTCTCAGTAACCGCCATCCATGCGCAAAAAAAGAAACCGGCAGGACCTGCCAAATCAGGACCGATAGAAATGCCTAAAGATGCGGAAATTCAGGTAATGTCCAAAGATGAAAACTTCAAAAGAAGTCTGTCCAGGATTGAAGAGTTTGTGACCTTCAAATATGATGAGGATTATAAAAAAGCGGATGTCTATATTACCGAAAACGGTAAACAGAAATTAATGTACAAAGCCAAATTCAATGATACAGGAGTTGATAAAAAACTGAATGCCAGAATCTACAATTCCAAAGTATACAGTCTGGACGGTAAAACCCTTCTGTTCACCTATGAAACGGAAACTGCCGCTACGAGTTTAATCAAAATCATATACAATTCTCCGGAAAAGAAATCTCTCATCCTTGATTTCTCCAATGTATACGGAAATGACGAATATACTATGGGTAAATCGGACACTTTTAAATACTTCCCTATTTTTGTGTATTATTCAACATTCAATGCTCAGGAAAAATAACCGTTTTACAAAAAAATACGGAAATAAAAATATCTCCAAAGCTTTTGGTTTTGGAGATATTATTTTCAGGCACGTCAAAATGATGTCCGGATTATCTGTAAAAAATTATTTTATCACAGGCAGAATACATCAGCTTAGGTAAATAAAGGTATAAACTCAGCAATGTAATGCCAACAGTCAAGATTCTGTATTGAATAAACGATGCTGCTTTGCTGATCTTAAACTTTAAATAAATGAGTCTTTAAATGCTGTTTAGTTTATTTTTTTTCAATCGTCCGTACTGAAGCTGCCTGTTTCAATGGTTAGAATATACCTTAAAAATTCTACAAAATTTTTATAAACAGGCTGATAGCCGGACTCTAATTCATTGGAAAACCACACTGAATTTTCATTTTCCTGTACAGCGTGGTAGCCATAAAATATGCTTTCCCCGGTGTTATAATCTATAAAATCTGCAAATAAATATACCCCTGTTTTATTCAGCAAAGGAGAGGTCAGAAGACTTGGATTGAGCCAGTCATCGAAGCCGAAAATACCTACATCAAAGCTGTCACCATAAATATTGCAGCCTCCGTATTCGCTTAAAAAATAATAATAGGCATCATCTTTTATGAACGCGGTGTCTTTCATTATCCCCATCGTTTCTTCGTTCCAAAGATGTTCTGTATTTTCAGCATTTCCTGTTTTAAGTCTGTATTTTACGGCTATATCCTGCATAAGACGGTCTACTTCAGGGATCTTGTTTATCATAGCATTTTTATTTAATCTCACTCCGGATTAAGAAATCCTGCATCAGTTATTTCCGCTTAAATGAAATTGAATCGCAATACATCACAAATTCAGGATCGTTCCAGACACGCTCAAGATACATAGTCAGACACGCTTCAAACTTATCCTCCAACTGGTAATAAGCCATATCCAGCGCCTCCAGATCTGCACCTCTTTTAACTTTATTCAGAATATCCAGCCCCTCAGTAAACCCAATTTCTTTAAAGGCCTGCTTTATTTTTGCATGGGTTATTTTTCCGTATTTTATTTCGTATAAATACATATCGAAACCACTGCTTTTTATCATTCCATCGCCATAAACGGCAACATATATGTTCTTTCCCACAGGGTTAGCGTCCAGAATTTCCTGAATGTTTACGGTTCTCAGAATAGGATTACCGTATTCTTCCCGAATAGCTTTATAGAATTCGAGAACTGTATTCATGTTTATAGTCATCATTACTTGCCGTTTATCTGATTATTATCAAAAAATTATAACTCAAACTTAAATGATTCACCTTCTACAAATACCCCTTTTGACTGTACGATCTTAATTTTCTGTTCGGCAGTAAAGCCTAAAGTTTCACCGTTTTTAAACGTTACATTGCTTTTGATGACGTAACCGCAGATTTGACTTAAATAATTATGCAGTTCTCTCAGCTCAAGCGGCGCATTGATAAACTCCATTTCCAGCTTATCAAAAGTTGTTAATCCGTAGGAATAGGCACTATTCCCCTGCTCTCCTCTCCTTATACCAATATAAACCCACAAATCCAGCGGGACCAGATCAGATTTCAGGGCTTCAGCGCTGTCCAGGTACTGCTCTTTTGGAATAAGTAAGGACTGAGTACCCTGATAAACGCCAATACAGTTGCTTGTCGCGAGAATGGCGGTAAGAACTTTCGTCAACACTCCAAATCGCTCTTTATGGCTGGTGTTGTTTGACATTACGGTTACCAGAACGTGTGAATTATGGTTCTCCAGATCAGCTGTCGCAGTGGGCCAGTTGTAAGCATATTGTGCCGCTCCCTGAATGTCTCCCCACGGAATCTGTGCAGCTACTGTTGCCAGCACCACCATTTCTCCCTGGACAGAAAAGCTCACTGTTCCTGAAGAACCGTCGATTTCTGTCGCTTCAATACCCCAATCGGATAAAAGGTAAGCGATGACTTTTTCCAGGTCAAAGGTCTCTCCGTTATTAAACATCGGCATAGCCAATAATACATTGCTTTTTGACGGCTGTTCCGTTTTTTCTTTCTTTTTAAAGAATCCCATTGTTTTAAATTGTTTTTTATAGTTAATTGCTTTTTTGAATAATTTTTGCTTTTGGGAGGATTACCGGTATTATCCTTTATGATAATCTTCCATCCAGGTAGGATGCTCCGGCTCGGAAATCCTTAATGTTTCCGCTAATGTTCCGTCTTTTTTTATGGTGATGTCTTCTGTGTATACGTTGGATCTTTTGTTATAAATCCATTCGATAACTTCTTCATTTCTTCTTTTTTCAAAATCAAGCTCCCTTGAAGAAATAATTCTTAAATCTCCATTCACGATACCCACACTGACATTAGTGGGGTAAACTTCTGCTCCCATCTCGACATCAGAACCTAAAAAACAGGAAAAAACAACGCTGGAATCCGTATTATATATTCCCGTACCGAATTCAGGACCTTCATATTTCCTGATTAAAAACAGCCTTCTTTTTTTAAGATTGCTTTTTTTGTTATTGAATTTTTTTAAGGTCATATCCAATTCATCTCTAATAGTATTTCTAATCATGTAATAACCCAATTCAGTACCATAGCAATTTTCAAGTTTAGCGACTAAAGATTCCCATTCTTCGTTTGTTATTGAGCTATTATAAAAACCCAACCTAAATTGATATTCCAGTTCTGTAAATTCTGAAATAAACTTTTTAACGTCTTCTAAAGTGTAAATCATGGTTTTTTATGTGTTGTTCTGAAAAATAAATCTTTCATTAGTTTTTAATAAATGATTTTTATTTCAGAGATATCTGTGATATTAGGCGCGGTAAATGGATTTCGGTGTACAGCTTACAGAAGGAAATAAATGAAGCCTGCTTTTCATGATTTTTAAATATTAATGGGTTATTAGTTTTTTTATTTTGATTAACTTAAAAATACAGGGTACGTTTTTGCTCTATTCATCCGGATCTCTGTATTTTTGCCTAAATATAGAAAGTTTCATTGAAATACAAGGCAAGTTTTCTGTCTGTATCTTCTTTTCTGCTGCTATCCATTCACGGCTGCTTTCATCATCAATAATTTTATTCTTTTTTATAAGATTAAAATTGCCCGGTGACTATTATACTGTAACTGAAAACCTCCAGCCTTCTTTCATCTCCCGGATCTTCCATTAAAGCTTTTTTATTTTCTAAAAACAAGATTATACGGTCTATCATATAGCCTTTTTAGCTATTTTTACATGATAATATCAACCTATGAGAAAAATTGTATTTGCGGGAGTTCTGGCTCTGGGAGGACTGCTGACTGCAAAAGCACAATGTAATACTGTATCCGCCATTACAGAAAACTTTGATGCCTGGAAAGACATTAATAAATGCTGGACTGCCCAGCCGGGAAAAGCAATGCTTTATGCCGGTGACAAAAAGATCATATTCTACTCCATGAACAGCCCAAGAGAAGATATGTATCTAGTAACTCCAAAAATTAAAGCGGGAACCTATACCCTGGCCCTGGATGCTTCAGACAACGGAGGAGAAACCACACTGGAAATTTTCACCATAAACAGTACCTCTGATGCGAAATCCTATGTTTCAGTTGTTAAGTCCTCTGAGATTACCGGATCAAAAAAAACATTTACGATTTCTCTGAAAAAAGACGCTCACCTGGGGCTGAAAGTCCTTCTTAACGGAATACATCAGGCCGTTTATATCGATAATCTTTCTTTAACTCCCAAAAAATAAACGGTGCAGGAGGATATTTAAAATTATTTTTCCCGTTCACTGCTCTCCGAAGTCTCCTGACTTCGGAGAAATTATTTCAGATAGAAAAAAATTCATAGTTTTGACGTCTTCACTTAGCAATTTCTTAGTTATAAAGACACAACTTCCATAAAATCCACTTCTATTCAATTAATTAATACCATGAAAAACAACGATGTGATACAGCTTATTCTTTCCCTTAGAAATGAATTTGCAGCCATGCGCTATACCATAGATGATGAGCAGAATAATACCGTTTCCCGTTTCTTTGAAAAAATACAGAATTCCGGAAAATCATTAGAAGGTGATGAAAAGATTCTGTATGATATTCTGAAAGATACTTTTGTGATAGATTATTATAACGTCAGCTTCTGGGGAATGGAAATGACGGATATAAATTCCGGGGACCTGTCGCAGATTGAAACATGGAGTAAGCTTGATTTCAAAAATTATCTTTCTGAGAGTTTCAGAAAAAATGAAGGTAAAGAGCAGGAACTGAGAAAGCTGCCTCTTGAAAAATATAAAGCCCTTTTTAGAGATGATCATAAAGGTATAGCTTATTATAACACTTTGCAGGAATGGTATCTGACGAGAAAAATCCATTTTCTTTCGGATTCGGATTTCTTCACCAAACATGAACTTAAAGAGAATCAAACCGGCATCAATGCCCTTTATGACCGGCTGATCGCTGAAAATGAAGGCAATGTAAAGCTCTATTTCATGCACGAAAAGCTGCTTCACAGCTATTCTTCAACAGATTCGGCAGATAAACCGGAACAATTGCGGGCTCTCCTGGAATCGGATACTGAAGGAGATTATAAAGCATTGATTATGAGTGACATTATGAGTTTTTACAGAAATAATAAAAAATGGGAAGAAGCTCTTGCCATAGCAGATCAGGCAAAAAAGCAGTTTCCGGAATCATCATTTTTAGAAGAAATACGGTACCGGGCAGACGAGCTTACCAATCCCAGCCTCGGAATCAGTTATGAAGAACAGACACAGAGCAACAGACCGATTCATATTGTGGCGGAACACCGGAATATTTCGGATTTTGTGTTAAGCATTTATGAAGTATCCGGTGATTTTAAGCCCTTCCTGGAGTATACAAAAGATTATTATTCCAAAGGAATTTTTTATGATAAAATAGAGAAAAAGCTGATAAGAAAAGAGCATTACCGGCTGCCTGAGAGTAAAATTTACGAAGAACGGAATACTTCACTGGAAATACAGCCACTCCCTCCAGGCCTTTATATTGCAGAATTTTCTTTACAAGAAAATCCAACCGGCGATACCGGAAAAAATTTCTTTTTTACAGTATCAGATCATAAAATCATTTACAACAGGAAGGGTACAGACAATGTTCCGAGAGAATTCAGACTGGTAAACAGTGAAAACGGAAAACCCGTTCCTGATAAAGATCTTGTTTTTTTCGAACTGATTCAGGATAAGGATCTGGTAAAACTATATGCTAAAACAGATGAAAAAGGTATTTTCAAAATTCCTTCCCGGCATAATCATCTTTACAGGAGCTACCTGATTCATCAGCCGGAGACCAACGATTTCCAGGTGATGAATATTTACGCGCAGGAAGAAACAGAGGATCCTAATGATGAACGTGCCCATAAAACGGCAGCACAGATCTTTACAGACAGAGCCATTTACAGACCGGGGCAGACCCTTTATTTTAAAGTAATCAATACCCGGGCAGACCGGGAAAAGGAATCCACCCTTTCGGGGATACAGCAGAAGATAATTTTATTGGATGCCAATTATCAGGAGATTTCGTCCCGGGAATTCACCACCAGTGAATTTGGTTCTTACAGCGGTAGCTTTATTCTTCCCAAAGGAAAACTCAACGGAACATTTTTTCTGAAAACTGAAGGAGGAGCGGAATCTTACCGTTATTTCAAAGTGGAAGAGTATAAAAGGCCCCGGTTCGAAATCCGTTTTGAACCGGTAAAAGAAGAATATCAATATGGTCAGACCCTTGAATTAAAAGGAAAAGCAGTGATGTTTTCCGGAACTCCCCTGAGTAATGTAACCGTACAATATGAAATTAGTAAGAATAATATCCGCTGGAAATATTTCAGCAGATATTCAAAAGACTGGACTTCCGAAAGCACTGTTTTAGGAGAAGCAACAACCGATGCCCGGGGTGAATTTATCATTCCTGTAACTTTTGAAAAAAACACCTATCTGGAAGGTATTCAGATTGATCGTTTCGAAGTGGAAGCTTCCGTTACAGACATCAACGGAGAAACACAGTCGGCTTCCACCGGTTTAAATGTATCCTCTGTTTCCTATTACCTGAAAGCAGAAGAGATTAAAGACACCTTCAATCATGAAAATCTGAAAATAAAAGTTGAAACAAAAACGTATAACGATCAGCATATTCAAAAAAGTTATCATGTGAGGCTTTCCAGACTAACAGTCCCTGACAGAATTTTAAGAAGCAATTTCAGTAAGGATATTCAGGATCTTCCGCTGTTTTCCGGAGAAGAATTTATCCGTAAGTTTCCACATGATCTCTATGGTGAATCGGAAGACCGGAAAGTTGAGACAGTGATAACCGATCAGGTTCACCAGTCAGCAGAACTGGATCTGGGAAGGCTGGAGGCCGGAAAATACAAACTGGAACTTTACGATATTCAGGAGACGGAAACCATTAAAACCTCACAGTATTTCAATGTCTGGGATAAAAATATATTAACGGAGAACATATTTTTGAATGTAGCAGATCCTGAGAAAAGCTATTTAAGAGGCGAAAAAGCGGAGATTTATGTCTATTCTGCCATTCCCGGAGCTCTGGTGAACATTTTTATACAGAACGGCCTGGGAAATACCGTTTCCGAGGTAAAGGAACTGAAAAACGGCGTACTGAAGTATATAGTGGAAATTCCTCAGGATAAGACCATCTCCGCTCTGAATATCCAGTTTCAGATGGTTGCTTATAATGATGTACAGCTGCAGACCGTGAAACTTAAAATAAAAGAAGATGAAAATCCCTTAAGTATTGAAACCACAACTTTCCGCGATCATATAGAACCCGGTTCCAAAGAAAAATGGTCTGTAAAGGTCTCTGGAAAAGACCGGGAAAAAATAAATGCTGAGGTTCTGGCCGGAATGTACGACAGGTCTCTGGATCAGTTTGCTGCCAATACTTTCACATGGGAAAAACTGGATCTCCAACGTTATCCGGCTGCATCCTATGACATAAGGCAGACCCTTGATTCGAAATTTGCATATAAAGCCCTGGCTTACGTCAGCAAGCTTTCCATACGCCTTCCCTACTTCAACTGGTATGATGGTGATTTACCCGGTCATATTACCTTTCTTGGGGGAAGTGCATCTTCAGGGGACGGAATGGTCCTCAATGAAATTGCGATGCCGGGAATACATAAAAAAATAGCCGGAGGATCTTTTGAAAAAGAAAGAGGTGTTTCAGCAGGAAGCCGTAATAAAAACACGGAAACAATTCCTGTCCGCCAGAATTTAAATGAAACCGCATTTTTCTATCCGGATCTGAAAACCGATTCCGAAGGAAATATCAGCTTCGAATTCACATCCCCTGAGGCACTCACCCAATGGAAACTGATGATCTTGGCCCATACCCGGGATGCGAGGGCAGCCACGCTGGAAAAAGAAGTGATAACCCGCAAAGAATTTTCAGTAACTCCCAATTACCCGAGATTTTTAAGAGAAGGGGACGAATTGAATTTTCTATCGAAACTATCCAATCTCACAGACAGAAAATTAAACGGTTCCGCAGAATTACAGATTCTTGATGCATTCACCCATGAAGATATCTCAGCTCAGTTCGGACTTGATGTTCTGACTGCCGTTTCGGGTTATTATAAAGAACAGGCATTTTCTTTGAATGAAAACGGAAACTCCGTGGTGGCGTGGAAATTAAAAGTTCCGGAACACGTTTCCTCCGTTATTATAAAAGTTGTTGCAAAAGCCGGACAGTATTCTGACGGTGAGCAGAAGGCCCTGGCTGTTCTCCCCAACAGGGTTCTGGTCACAGATTCCATTCCGATTTTTGTAAAAGAAGGCGAAACCCGGACTTTTGTTCTGGATAATCTTGAAAATGCTGCTTCAGCAACTATTTCCAATGTTTCAAATACTTTGGAACTGACGACCAACCCGATCTGGGAAATCATGTTTGCCTTTCCGGGGCTGAAGAACGATCAGAATAATTCGGCAGATGTGATCTTCAATAAATGGTTTGCAGATGTGCTTGCCTCTGAAATTTTTAAGTCCGATCCGGGAATGAAAAATGTTTTTGAAGCCTATCAGGAAAAAGGACTGCTCAGTTCAGATCTTGAAAATAACATGGAACTGAAACAACTGCTTCTGGAAGAAACGCCCTGGGTTCTGGAAAGTAAGAATGAAGACGAACAGATGCATAAATTAGCCTTATTATGGGATGCAGATACCATGAAGAACTCGATCAGTCAGGGTTGGGAAGATCTGAGAAAACGGCAGAATTCCGATGGCGGATTCTCATGGTATCAGGGAAGCCCAAGTTCTTATTCCATATCACTGTATATTCTGAGAAATTTAGGAAAGATCAGTACATGGCTAAAAGATAAGTGGAAAGATGAACAACATCCGGAACAGGAAATACTGATTGAAAATCTGATCGGATATGCAGACCGTGAAATCAGCAGATATTCTGATATACAACAGGAAAATATCTTGAGCAACCGGGTCATTGACTATCTTGATACCCGGAACTATTGGGAAAAACAATACCCGCTGGAAGGAAACGGAGCAGTACTGAAAGCATTGATAAAACAAAAAACGAAAGATATAAAAATAACAGATCTCACATTTTTTGGAGTGCACAGACTTGCTCTGCTGATGAATGATTACGGTTTAAAGGATGTTTCAGACCGATTAATAAATTACCTGAAAGAAACTTCCGTCGCGTCGAAAACCCAGGGAATTTACTGGAAGCAGAACCTTAACGGATGGGGATGGTTCAGTTCAAAAATAATCAACCATGCCGGGGTACTGGAAGCCTTCAATACTTTAAGACCCGATGATGAGAAATTTATTGAAGATCTGAAGATATGGCTGATCACGCAAAAAGAAGTCAATTCGTGGGGAAGCTCACGAGGAACCGCAGAAGTGATCTTTACCCTCCTGAATTCAGGAAAATCATGGGCAGAAACAGAAAGCAATGGTCCGCAGGATGATCAAACCGTCATTGTCTGGGGCGGAAAAGAACCGGAAGCCCGGACCCAGGTTACAGGGTATGTAAAATCAATAGTGAAAACTGATATCTTAGATAAAAAACTGGCCACTGCAACCATTACAAAAAACGGTCCCGGAATGGCTCAGGGAGGACTATTCTGGCAGTATTATGAAGATGCCGATGCCGTAAAATCTTCAGAAAACTATATCTCGATAACCCGGGAACTGTACAAAAAGATAAAAACAGAAAACGGAGCCGAACTTCAGGAAATCACCAGTGAAGCTCCTCTAAAAACCGGAGATAAAGTAACGGTCAGAATGATCCTCAATACCGACCGTCCTATGGAATTCATCCGGATCAGGGATATGAGAGCAGCCGGGTTTGAGCCTGTTGATGTGCTTTCAGGCTATCAGTGGAAAAATAATCTGGGATACTATCAGTCTACCGGAGACACCTCCACCAATTTCTATATTCAATACATGCCAAAAGGGAAATACGTGTTTGAATATGATCTTATCGCCAATGTTTCAGGGATGTTCTCAAACGGGATCACCACGATGCAGAACTACTATGCCCCACAGATGAATGCCCATACGAAAGGCGGTAAAGTGGAAATAAACTGACACATTTATCATACAGACCTTAAAGCCGGTATCTGAAGATTTCCTTCTTCCATACCGGTTTTTTATTTTTATACCACAAGACCTGGCTCCATCCCGGTAAAGCATACATTCAGCTATTATTGAGGTTTCATCAGGGCGGAAAGCCGGCTATTACAGCTTTCATAAAGTGATACGCATCAATTAGGTATAAATACTTACCCCGTAATTCCGGTATTTTCACTTACAGGAGTATTATTTTATTTCCCTTACTTTGAATTGTTGTCTGATAAGCATTGCAAATACGATGAATAAGGGTGAATTCAGCAAAGCTAAAGTCTGAATAAAGGAGAAAAATCAATCAGAAACAGATTTCAGGCTATCCTAAAGTATATCAGATCACAGCATAAGACAGAACAGATTTAGAAATAAAAGACCACTGTTTTGTATGAGATCCTTATCCGAAATAACATTACACTTTCAAATATATTTTACAACCTTAAAAACCTATAATTATGTCATCACAAAATCCAGTAATCAACCAAAACGGAAGTGCCAGCATCAAATCAGGTCAATACTGTACCTGGAATACAGCAAACGGTTCTTCTTCAACGCTTAACATTGCCAATGCCAGCCGTGCCAACAATCTGGTTATCGCTGTTACCGGAGCTCCTTCTACCGGCCTTATTGTGCAGGTAAACGGAGCTATACAGCCAAGTGTGGACAACATCTGGACGTTACCTCCCAACTCGCCTTCAATGGTGGTTATTGCTACGGGTAATTTCGGAGGTTCAACGGTTACTATTACCAACATTACCAACGCTCAAAATGATGCTGAGGCAGCTATTCAGTGTCAAACTACATCGTAGGCACAGCAGCAAATCTTACGTACTGCTCTTTTTATTGCTTATTCTTGGCCATACCCTGGCAATGGGTCAGGGGCTGGCCAGGTCTAAAGCAGATACCCTATCGCTTTCCCGTTTTGAATTTACACAGAAAATAACCAATAACGGAAGCGACTGTATCTGTTCGATCACCAATACCAGTCAGGCTAATATAGCTATGATCACGTTAACCGGTGCACCCGATACCAATACGGTCCTGCTAAACAATATGGCAGCCTTTAACGGTATCCATTTTTTACCTCCCGGCCAGCAGGTAATTGCTGTCGGTAATTTTGCGGGCAGGAAAATCACCGTATTAAATCTGTCGCTTATGGAGGTTGTAATTATTGTTATGCTGCTCTGCCCTGGTTAAGTATTTACTTTATCCCATTTTAAGAACCAATAATTATTCTTATGGCACCATCTGAAACAGAGATCATATTCAGCAATGAAAATTCGGGAAACCCCTCACTCTATATATACAGCCAGACAGAACAGCACTGGACCGCTTTATTGCTTCCTGACGGATCTTCTTATACCGATCCTCTCATCAGCCTGCAGACAGCCTCTCAGCAGCAGGTATATTTCCTGTTTGCTAAAAAAGCACCCAATGATGCCAGTAACTTTATCAAAATCTACCGGCCTTATCTGCTTAAATTCCGGCAAAATGTAAATGCCAATCTCACCACAGCATGGTTAAACGATCCGGATAAAACACCCGACTCAGAAAATACAACCGTCCTCAACTTTGTGCAGTATAGCGTAAACAGATCTTTTGTGGTAGGACAGCCGTTTAATGTAACGATCGGCAGCGGCTTTGGTACACTTACCATCCAGAACAATACCGAAATGGCACTCCGGCCGGACAAAGCCCCCAATTCTTTACAGCTTACCTGGACCTCCGGAAGCCCCAACATGAGCTTTGCCAATAAAAACCTGGGCACCAACTCTATTTTCAGAAGCGATATTACCATTCCTTTCAGTGGCCCCGGTACAGGCTCGCTCCGTTTTTCACTGGGTCTGAATATGAACCTGGATTTTAAAGGATATGGGCTGCAGAACAACTATTATTATCCTAAAGGCGAAACATTCTCTTATTTTGCCTATCCTATTCTAAAATCCGGCGACAGCAACGATTTTCTTATTACCCAGACTCAGATCGATCTGCTGGACGTAGCCAATAGCAGCGGCCTGAATACCTATTTTGCCATTACAGGCCAGATCTACAATTTAAATACCGGTAAGACAAGAGCTGCCGGCCTGCCCAGCTATTACGCTATCAACACAGGCTATCCATTAACCCTATGGCCTGCAGTGGACATGGTAAACTCAGGAGCATCTGTCAACAGTCTTTTTCCGGCAGACCATAGTGCACGCTTTGTTATATCCCCACAGGATGCTGCCGGTAGCCAGCCCTACTACCTGGCCCCGGAGGGAGACTTTTACCTCGATCCCGGTGCTTCACAGGCAGCCTTTGCCGATGAAAACGGGCAATACAGCTTACTGCCGGGTCTCTCCGGCACAGAAGTGATTACATTTACTCCCTATAAAAACAACTCCGGTACCATCACCGGCGACACCATACGTTTTAAATCAAAACAGGCAGCTTTCGCAGCTAATTTTCCGGGTCAGGAAGTATCTCTTGCCAATCCCGGTACAGATAAGCCTGTACTCGACAGCACTTATCTCACCGCCTGGGCCAATATCGTATCCCCTGCCCCCGGCAATGTACAATATGCTTCACAGCCCCAGGGCGCATCTTTATATGCCAAAGATCACGGTGTGGCATCGCCGGGCAATACGGTCACAGGATTTCTCGGCTTTTATGAACCTTCAGTAGACATGCCGCAGACCAATGGTTTTGCTATCCCCATAACGCCTTATCTCGGCGTAAATCCTATTCCCCCGCCCGATGCTAAAGATATCGGGATATTTGAGTCCAAAGTACTGAGTGCTGAAAGAAAAGCATTGATCACAGCTGCCTTTACCACTCCAAACAGCAGTAAAAACAAGGCCGGAAGGATAAACGCAAAAACAGGAACGTCAGCCTATACTTCTTCCACCACTCCACAGGGTATGATTGCCAATGTGAATAATGATGGTACCTGGAGCTTGCTGAACCTGGCCCAGAATACCGTCAGCAACAACCCGTCTGAGTATGAATACCTTAATCCCACAGGACAGGCTCCGGTAACACCTCCGCAGTATCAGCTCAGTTTTATAAACCTGATGCCTCAGATGCAGAGCGCCTTTCTCACCAATCAGCAGTTTCTGGTGATGACCAATAATCAGTATCTGGGTGATTTGTTTTCAATGATGGATACATCCGGCGGCGGTTTCAGCAGCCAGCCTGTATTCAATAATAAAATATCCATAGAAGACTGGCCGTTTGATCTGAATGTGGGCATCGGCAACACCTATGCCGACTATAATAATGTTTTAATTTTTAAGTTCTGTAAAGGCTCCATTATCGACCGGGTGAAAAACCCTAAAGAATGGACGCAGGCCGCTGCATTTAATATCGACAGAAGCAATACCGATCCCGCTGCAGCTTACAATCAGCTGGTAGCTGTGTCTTCCTGGCTACAGGATTACCTGGAGGCAGCCGAAAAAGCTTATCAAACAGCATTATCCAATCCCGCCTCAGACCAGTTGAAATATTATGAAAAGTTCCATTCCATCATTAATGATCCCGACTGGAACGGTGTTCTGGCTTTGAAAGCAACCATCGATTTACAGGAATTTCCTCAGCAGTTAAAAGGATTGATCAGTGGTATCAATCTCAAAAACTTTTATGCACACCATTTCGGAATAGAAGTAAACCGGGTGGATGCCAGTGGAGTGATCACTATGGATCCCGTCAGTTCCCTGTTCGGACTGATCAATTATGTTGACCCTGCCTATGCCCAGCAGATATCACAGGGACTGAATCCCAATAAACCGGTACAGCCTGCAGCAGGAGCCACTTATGATTTTAAAGTATTATTTCTTCAGGTACTGTTTGAAAACACCGCCATCAAGGATTTTGCCAGTAAATTACAACTGACCATGAATAACTTGTTCTCTGATAAGGTGACCGGTACCAACAATCCGTATGGTTCCGGCAGTTTAAATACAGTGGTTCTGAACGGCACTTACCAGGACCATAATGGCACACCGGTATATGTATTTGATAACAAAGATGATAACCTGTTTTTCTTCGACAGTAATCTGCTGACCAATGTGGAAATCACCAAAGTACAGTTCAATACCCTTACTACCAATCCCGCAGCACTCGATATACAATCCAGATTTACCATGTGGGGCTACCTGAATTTCAGCACAATGAAGGCCACGGCAGCTGATGAAAACGGAACGGAGTATCCGCTGGATACTTTTTCTTTTGGTATAGCAATGAATGACAATACACTGCAGCGAGGTCTCAATTACAGTAACCTGTATGTAAATATGGATTTTAATCTTGATACTCCAACGGTGACCCACTTTACTTTTGATGCTTCGCAGCTTGCATTCAATTCATCGCAAAGCAATGCCAGAAACGGCAGTCTTTATCCCAACTTTGCCCTTCAGATCAATAAACTGCTGAGCGGCAATGACGAATCCGCACCATCAGGTCAGGGCTATTTAAAGCTAGCCTTACCCGGCATCAATGCCACCGGACTTTCAGGCAATTGGTATGGACTGCAGATGACCCTCAATATGGGTTCTCCCGGAGAACTGGCCGGCAGCGCAGGTTTTAACGCCAGCCTGCTCATAGCCTGGAGTCCAGGCTCCAAAACTGCTGATCCCGGTTATAATGCCTTTGTGGGTATCAGACTTCCCGGCACCGCCAGCAATGCCAAACTGCTGAGCATACAGGGGGTACTGAAGCTCACGATCGATAAGCTGAGCCTGCAGTATGTGGTGGATCAGCAGTCTTATCTGCTTACCTTATCCAATATTGCCCTGAAATTATTGGGTATATTGAAGCTACCGCCAGGCGGCAATACCAATTTTCTTCTCTTTGGTAACCCCAATCCCGGAGTCACAGCTAAAAGTCTGGGCTGGTATGCCGCTTATAACAAAAATGTATAACCATTGCTGAAAGCATAAAACACATCTCTCATGACCCGCATCTTATACTGGAATATACAACAGTTTGGAATCAACAAAATAAATGAACCCAGCAAAAAGAGAGCATGGGACGGAACCTCTATTCCCACCTTCAAGTCGGTTTACAGAAAACAGGTGATCCAAACGACACTCGCTCAAAATAAACCTGATATTTTTGTGGTGGTAGAAACATCCACAGGAGCCGGAGCTCCCGGTACACTGATAACAGGCGGTGGCAGAGATGGCAGTCTTTTCCTTCTGGAACAATTAAGAAACTGGTTTCCTGCTGATAACTGGCAACTTGTTCCTCCGCTCAGACTGGGGCAGGGAAATGTACAGGAAGGTATTTCTGTATTTTATAATCACTCCCGCGTGCAGTTTACCGGCCCATGGGGCTGGCAGGGGGGAATTCATCCTTCCAATTCAGTGGCCAATATCGGAGCAATGAATCTGACGGACTATGCACATCCCTGGGATGATGCATTACCGGACGGTGAGACTCCTGGAGGAGGTAACCTGATCAACCCCGATGTACCTTACCGGCAACTGGCAGGTCAATGGCTGTTTCACGATCCTGCAGGAGGAATATTAGGTTTTCCCAATGCTTTTAACAGAACACCTTTTTTAACTACATTCTGGGATCCGGCAGGTGCCGGAAGAACCATTAAATTATTATCTTTTCACGCTTCACCCAAAAAACAACAGGCTGCAGACGGCACCAACCAGCTTTCCCATATTCTGGAAATGACAGCTAATCTTGCCGCCAATGAGGTGGGAGTAATAGTCGGTGACTTCAATGTAGATCTGTTTAATACCCATTTTGAACCGATTGCCTACAACAATTTACTGGCAGGTGGCGCAGGATATATCCGCCAGATCAATCCTACCGCCAATACATGGCCCAATAAAGGCTATGTATGTACCACGCTGAGATCTCACAAACATGCCAAACCCTGGGCAACAAACGGATATCCCGGTTATGAGATCGTGATTCCGAATACTTTCTCAAGTATAGATAATATCCTGACCCTGTATGGAGCAACAGCCGGTGGCCCCGCAGCCAATATCACGATTGTAAACAGAGTAACCGGAACGCCATACAACCGGACTGCCCCTCCGGTAGGGGGGGCTCCTGCCGGCAGCCTTACCTATAACTCAGCCATGGCTTTAAATGCTTTGGGAATTCCGGCTGCCTTACAGCTTCCACCGACAGGCCCAAACGGACAGGGTGGTTTTGCTCCCGGCAGTATAGGAGCTCTGACCGCCTTTGCAGGTTGGAACAATTACAGAAGGATCAAAAGCACCAGTGATCATATGGGGCTGATTGTAGAGGTTTAACCGAATAACATTTTATTATTATGAGCTTATCCAAATTAGCTGCTACGTTCAGGAACCAGGCAGCGGCCAATAATAACAACATCACCATTAATGCAGCTTCTTTTACAGATTCAGACATGATTCCTCCTGTTGGATTGGATGATCTGCTATCCAAAAGCTATAAGCTGCCTGCTGACTCGTATCTGCTGATCAATATCCCGGGGGCTTCTATTCCCGATCCCACAGGGAACAGATTAACGATCTCCGGGGCAACAGCTGCCATACTGGGTGTAGAAAAGACAAATACTTCTGTCACGTTGACCGTTACAGCAAATAATGAGGATGAAATTCAGTTTACCATACAGATCAGTCTCTCCAACTGGGTATTTGCCACCAGTTGGCCATATATGACGGGCGGTGTATTTGACAACCTCCCTTATACTTCTCCTTTCTTTATATTCAGCACACAGGAAGTAGCCGCGTTTCAATGGCAGCAACAGAATATAGCCTTAACAAAAGGGCAGAATTTTGCAGCCTTTATCACACTGACCCAATGGCTTCAACCTGTTGTTAATTTTTTCACTTCCTGGACAACTTCTGCAAAACTGGCTCTTGTAGGAAGTATTGATCCCTCCCAGGTCAATAATGAAGATATTCTTTATCCGGAAATGGATCTTTTTGTGAATATTGATGCTACACTTATATCCCTGGGCTTCCTGAAAGTCAGTAACCCCGGCATTGGATTTCAGATCAAAACAGAAGAGGAAACAATAGAACCTGACGATGACGAAGATGTGCTGTACCTGGAATACGAAACAGGTGACGGGCTGATTCTGATTGCGGAAGAAACGGAAAAAGTACAGACCCCTGTTCTCTACTTCCGGTTGTTACTGGCCGCAGGTGATGCTATTGTATTAAATTTCAGTGCTGCTGTTGAATCAGGGTCTTCTTTCTTTACCCTGGATGTTACAAGTGATCCTCAGAAACCGCTCACCCCTCTCAATCTCTTTGGGCTGATGGCCGGACAGAACTGGTTTCAGAATATACCGCCCACATTACAGCAGTATCTGAACAGCATAGCATTTAAAGGATTTAACACCTGCCTGGATTTCAGCAACGGACTCAGCATCACCAGTGTATCAGCATATGTAGGATCGAACGGTGCATGGACGCTCTTTGACAATTTTGTCATTGAGCAGTTTAATGTGAACTGGGTTATTATTGGTCCGGGCACCACCAATTCTCAAACCTTATATTTCAGTGCCAGAGTCAATTTCTTCCCTACTCTTTTTGCAGGCGGCTTTGATGTAGAGATCACTTCAGATCTGATCCTTTCTGCATCCTTTACCGGATCTGTTACCTTCAACAACTTATTATCTGCTGTTACCGCTGGTGCTATCAGCATCCCTGAAAATCTTTTGTTGGTGGAATTTACTGCTTTTGGTATCAATATGGATATTAACAGCAAATACTATGAGTTTTATGCCAATGCCAATGTCGACCTCAATTTCATTACTAATGTTTCGGTAACTGATGGTACCTTGCGGCTGACCTCTTCTTCACCTGCAAGCGGAACCGGTCCCAGTATATTTACAGCCCAGGTATCAGGTCTGTTTGCTATTGGCCAGTTACAGCTCAATACAGAAGTAAATTACAATTCATCAGATGGATGGGATCTAAGTCTGGCTATGCCTGAAGGCAGTAACCTGAACCTGGGTGAGCTCATTAAACAGCTGTTCCAGGCCATCAGTCTTCCTACTAGCTTCCTGCCTGATAATCTGAACATTACACAGTTCTCTCTGAATGCCACTATTCCGGGTGGAAACGGGAAAAGCAGCTATGAAGTAAAAGGAGGGCTGCAATGGATATTTACTTTCCCTGTTATCGATCAGAAGATCAATATCATTGCCAATATACGCCTGAAATACGAAGCAGCAGACAATAACTCGGGTACGGGCAAATATTCAGGTGCTGTTTTAGGCAGTGTAACGTTA
Organism: Chryseobacterium indologenes; assembly: GCA_002439165.1. Lineage (GTDB taxonomy): Bacteria > Bacteroidota > Bacteroidia > Flavobacteriales > Weeksellaceae > Chryseobacterium > Chryseobacterium indologenes_E. The sequence goes on along the minus strand of DJTE01000032.1, from coordinate 67,682 downwards.
GAATACTTCAATGCTACCGTTGACATCAGCTATAACTTCTCCGAAAACAACCAGCAGCTTGCCATTACCTGGGAAGGTTTTACCGCCATGTATGACGTAAGCGGGCAAAGCCGTACCATTGTGTTTTCCATTAAAAACTGGACACTGGGAGGATTGATCACTTCCTTCATGAAAATGCTCTTAAATCCGACATTTGAACTTGATGCACCGTGGGATATACTCAACAAAATAAGTCTGGACGGCTTTTCGGTTACCTATAATCTCGACACTAAAGATATTAAGGTTACCTATAAACTCCCTAAAACGCTTAACCTGGTATTCATCAATATCAACGGCATCAACCTTACCAAAACACAGAAAGGTGTATTCATTACCTTAGACGGTAATTCCGTAGTACCATCCATCAATGAAAGTAACCTGTTTAAACCGGACAGTGGCGGCCAGGACATTCAGAAAATGCCGGAGGTACCGGGACAGGGTACCCAGTATTTCGACCTGCGCCTGCTGGCAATGGGCCAACATGTAGAACTGGCCAATCCGGCCCAGTACAATTCCATCAGGGAAGTTACCAAAGCCATGCAGGAAGCTTTTATCGAACCCAAACCAGGCACTGTGCCTATAGGACCGGGCTCAGGCAATACCCTTCTGAAATTCAATGAAGACAGCAACTGGCTCATCGCCACCAATTTCGGAATCCTGAATGCAGGTACCAAAGATAAGCCTGTGTGGACTCTGGATATGCAGGTTGTATTTAACGATCCTAATCTGTACGGTCTGCGCATCGCTATGGCAGGCGGCAAAGCCAAGATATTTGAAGGACTCGATTTTGAGATCATGTATAAGAAGATCTCTGACTCTATCGGTGTATATCAGATCGACCTTACCCTGCCCAATATACTGAGATACCTGCAGTTTGGCGCGGTGAATATCACCCTGCCTTCCATTGGTATTGAAATCTATACCAACGGTGATTTCATGGTAGACATCGGCTTCCCTTATAATATGGATTTTTCCCGCTCATTTACGGTACAGGCAATTGTGCCTCCCGGCATACCTGCTATGGGCTCAGGCGGTTTCTATTTCGGTAAACTCAGCAGTGCCACTACCAATAAAGTACCTAAAACCAATTACGGTAATTTCAATCCCGTGATCGTGTTTGGTATCGGTCTGCAGGTAGGTGTGGGATATAGTGTAAACTACGGTATACTCAATGCCGGTTTCAGCATTACCATGTTTGGTATCATTGAAGGGGTGATTGCTGCTTATTACCCTTACAGCGGTACTTTGCAGGAAAGCAATAAAGAACAGGTGGAAACATCTTACTATTATTACCTTCAGGGTACCATCGGTATCATTGGTAAATTATACGGTTCCATAGACTTCGGCATCATATCGGCCAGTGTCAACATCACTGTGATGGTATATGCACAGGCAACATTTGAAGCCTATAAGAAAATACCGCTGGCTATTGTAGCTTCAGTAGATGTCAGGGTTTCCGCTAAACTGAACCTGGGCTTTTTCTCTATTACCATTCACTTTACCTTTACTGCCAAAATCCGCTTTGATCTCACTATCGGGACAGACCAGACAGCCAAAGCTCCCTGGAACAACAATCTTGGAGCACCACGCACAGCGGCCCGTATATCTGCACCTGCAGCCACAGTACGCATTGCTCCTGCCCGAACAGCAACACCGCTTGACGGTGCAATACCTGTTGTTTTTGCTGAGACAGAGGTTTTGAAAGCAACAGGAGAACCTGTACCTGACCAGATCGTGATACGCCGTTCTCCACATATGCCTGTAAATTACAAGTCTTTACTGACAGCCGCTTCCACAGACAGCCGACCTTCTTTAAGTCTCTATTTTGTGCCCCATTTAACCGTAGCAGGAACTGAAAACGGTAATCTGGAAGATCAGACTGCCCAATATGTAGCCACCCTGTTCATCGATGCCCCTGACCCATCGGGTGATGGCAATGGAACTGTTACTTCTTTTGAATATTTATGCAGTGACTTTTTCCGTTGGCTGATCCTGAATTATATCGACCATACCCCTTCACAGTCAAGCCGTTCGGAAGTGGATACAGAAGGTATTTCAAAAGCAGATCTCGATGCACTGATCATCTTCCTGTCCAGTGAAAGTAATCCTTTCCCTATACCGACGGGCGATCTGCTCAGCTTCCTGCAGAACAGCTTCCAGGCGGTAAATGTTCAGCTTCTGCAGGAGAGCCTTCCTTCAGCGGCCATCTTCCCTATGTTCTTTGATCTTGAGCTGAAAGTACCTGATACGGCACTGGATATTCAGTTCAACACCTATAATATGGCCACACAGGAATATCTTTCGGCAGTGAAAAAATGGTTTAACGAACTGGCTGTAAAGGTGCAGGAAGAACCAGCATCTGCTGCCAGATTTACAGCTGTTACCGATCCGCAGCAGTGGAGCATGTCCACTTTTGTATTTGAAGATTATTTTGTACTGTTGGGCAAACAGTTGGCAGGCTACGCATCCGATGCCATGGATAACTTTACCTATCGCCTCAGCAATGGCAACAGTCTGTGGGCGATGCTAAACTGGGCCAACGGTATTTCCGTAGACGGAACAGGCAATAAAGTGAATATTCAGGGGATTGCTACGGCTAATCAGACCCATCCGCTCACCGGCAGCAATCCGATAATGATCTCAGGGGTTATGTATGACATTGCAGAAGGTGACACCTTTACTTCGGTAGCTGCCCTGTATGCTGTTACGCCCGCAATGCTGATCACAGAAAATGCAGCTGTTCCGGGATTATTAACTCCGCAGACTATTACCTATAAAGGCAATTCCTACAATGTACAGGCTGGCGATACCATCAATTCAGCAGCTTCCGGATTAAAAACAACAGTTAACGATCTGGCAGCTGATCCTGAGTTTCAGAATACTGCCGTACTGACGACGGACAGCTGGCTGATGATTGGAGGGGCACTCTATACGGCCAGAAACGAAGATACCTTTAACAGTATCTGTACTGATGTATATAAGAATCTTAGTGTAAGTGCACTGCTGATGCAGAACCAGATAACACCGGGCTTATTCATTGCAGGCAACAGCTTTGAATACAATGAGATCCTGTATATGATTGTTCCTGGTGATACGCTTACCAGTATGGCAGCCGCTATTTCATTATTAACAGGCAGTATGGTTACTCCTCTGGAACTCTCCGGCAGCGCACAGGTGCAGGCACAGCAGGTACAGCCACTCGGCCAGGTACTGATACAGCCTTTTGTGCACACTACTGCTTCCTTCACCGATCCGGTTCAGGCTGATACGCTGGAGACCCTGGCACAACAGTACAATACCACGACAGCCTTGCTGGCTGCCAATTATACCAATCAAAAACAAAACAACCTCTTCTATAACGGCAAAGGATACACCAATGCAAACATCCCGGGGCTGCAGTATCTTACCGTAGGCAGCATTCTGGAATACTTCAGCGATAATCATTCTTATGGACAGCTGTCCGGTATGGTATCGCGTTACCAGCTGCATGGTATGCGCCTGCCTACTACTCTTCCGGGGCTTAGTCTTTCGGCAGGTTCCGGCTGTACAGGTCCCGACTGTGCCCTGTATGCCCTTACCGGCCAGGAATTTACCCTTCCGGCTGCAATTCCTTCCGGCTTTTCTATACAGCTGATCAATAATTCTTTACACTGGCTTCAGTTCAATGGAAAAACCAACCAGGAAGAAGGAGGTAATATCCTTGATATAGCACTAACCTCTGAAGATATTAACCAGATCGGTACTCTGCTTACCTATGCACAGAAAACAGGTATACAACCTGATGTGCTGAAGTTGGCTCCTATGAAGCCTTTTAACCTTCAGCCGGTGCAGTATACCTTCCAGACAACTACACAATGGCAGACCTCCGGAGCACTGAAGCTGCCTTATGGATCATCCGGAGACCAGAGCAATGTATCGCCTCTCATCTGGCAGTTTCCTTCCGGCCTGCTGAACCAACTGGCACTTCCTAAAAAACAAGGTTCGGCATTCAGTATCCAGATCGGGCAATACGACGCAGCCAAAGGTGTTATGGACTACCGCCCATCTTCTTACTATGGATGGAGTACCATGATTGATATAGAAATCAAGTTGCTTGATTCTGATTCCACAGCTCCGGTAAACGCTTACAGCTATGAACTTATGGGTGCAGGTGAAGCAGGTGCTACGGTTCTGCAGAGACTGCTTCTTGCGCTGGATCCAAAATCAGCCAGCAATAATATGGATAAGATAATCGATATACAATGGCTGTATGAAGGCTCAGACGGTTTATTATCCGCCGGAATGGAGCATATGAAAACATTTATCGTACAGGCTAATCTTTCTACCGAAACCAATCCTGATACCTTTGCCCTGAAAAAAACAGAAAATGAGATTGAAGAAGCAACACCTGTTACAGGTGTACTGAACAGCCTCTATGATTTTGTACGTCTGCTGTGGGAATGCAGCATTACCCGTTCAGGAGGCTACTATCTCATGTACAACGAGACCGAAAGCAATACAGGTTTCCCTTCCAGTATATTCGGTAAAGGAGATACGGCCAATATACGCCTGCTGGTTACATATAGCAGTGAATACAATAACAAGCCGACCGATTACATGACCTGTGCCGTAACCGGCGATAAAATAGATGTAAACTCCTGTGTAGTATATGCACAAAGCGAAATGCAGAAAGGATTATCATACAGTGTAAACAAATCGGGCAATACCATTGATGCTATTACTGCACTTTTCAATATACTTCCTGCCGAACTGGTCGAACTGAATAAAAAAATTCCTCTTAATACTAAAGCCGATGCCAACTATCCCGTACCTGTTATTATCTTTAATGAACTGATATATGAAGTAGGGACTAATGGTCCGGGCAATACGCTCTCTTCTATCGCTTCTTATTATGATGTGGACGCAGCAGCTATTCAGCAGTTAAATCCTAGCATAAACGACTGGAACAATCTCCAATTATGGCAACTTATTGTCTTACCTCAGGTACAATACACGATCAGTAACAGTGGCAAAGCAGGCACTACTTTTGAAAGCATTGCAGCTTATTACTTTATAGATACAGCTGCTATGGCCTGGGCTGCCAGAGATGTAATGAACATTTTTGTAAATCCTACCACCCTTACCATCAATGACCAGATCCTGCATAAGGTAACAGCCGTACAGCAAGGTACGGCAGGCTTTGATCTGAGCAGGACGAATCCAAACCCTGATCCTGACCGGCAACCTAAGGTCACTGATCCAGATTATGCTGAAGTATACCTCAACAATATGTATAACCTGCTCAGTTATAAGATCGTGGAGAACCATTGGTTCAGAGAAAGCATTACAGGTCTTCCTGCAGGACCTGCCAAACCGCAGACACAGGACGATGTACTGGGCAAAACAGCCACCGGTCAGGATGACCTGATATGGTACTATAATCAGATTGTTCCCATTTCCAGGTATGCCAAGCCCAATCCCTTTATGACTTATCCGGAAGATTATCCTCAGGAGGCGGGCAATCCTTATCTCGGTATTGGTCACCAGGTACAGGTACATTTCGACTGGGTAGATTACTACGGTAATGTAACCGTCACTCCGTTCACAGATCCAAAACTGAATCCTGCCACACCTGTCAATAATCTTCCTATCCGGACAGGATATGTAGATGAACTGAAAGGACTTGGTAAATGGCCAAGTGTAGAGCTGAGTTATCTGTTTGATTTGGGTACTGATAATCAGCCGGAACTAAAACTGGAATTTAACTTTAATACCCAGCGTTATACCGAACTGCCCGATGTACCGGCAGACCAGCAGCAGGACTGGAAGCAGAACGCAGCCAATGACCTGCTGATCTACACGAATATATATTATCAGCTTACCCAGCTAAATCCGGCAAATGGTAAAAATACACTGACGATTACCCTAAGCACATCACTTACACCTGGTAAAAATGCAGATCTGTCCGGTGACCAGCTCAACCAGCTGCTCCAGTTTGTAAAAGATATTTATACTTATTTATCAGAACGCAGTATGGGCAGACAGGCAACAGCTCCTGCAATGAATCCGCTCACCAGCCCGGTTAATACCGCAGATATTGATACCCGCTCTATATTGCAGCTCACCGTAAATCTGGATTTTTTCAGAGACCTGGAATATGTTAACACTGATTTTAAAGACAGTGCCCTGGTAACCTGTGCCCTTACGCAGGTGAAACCTAAAACAATGTCCACAACAGCACAGGCAGGCACGGGTCCGCAGTACAGTCTGAACGAGTTTGCCGCTTTATTTGAAGCAGCCTTCTTAAGTGTTGGCCATTACGAACTGAAGATTGCCATCGGTACCAATGCTGCAACAGCAGGCGGTACCAATAGCCAGGCTGTATTTGTAGTCCGTATGGGCTTAAAATCCGGCCAGGGTATTTACTGGAAGGTAAATCAGGCAGGTACTTATCAGCTGACGGCTGATTCTATTGCACAACTGGCAGCAGACGGTGTACCGGCAGATGTTACCTCTGCGATCAGTACTTTGACAGGAACTTTATATGAAAGCAAAACTCTGTTCGACGAAGCACTGCAGCAGCAGCTGACAGCGGAACAGTTTAACAAGTACCGTATCAATATTTACACTTACAGTCTGCTGAATGCTGTATTTTACGCCCCTAAGCCATTAGCCACAAGTCTTGTTTCCAAAAGCGGTGTACCGGTGTGCAACTATATAACAGGACAGGGGCTGGATTGCAGCAAAGGCGAAGTACAGACCTTTACAGGCATAGATATGGATACCTGGGGAGCTCAGTCTCTCAATGCCATCGATGTGTTCCTGAGCGCAGACTATGCAATACCTGCTTTCCTTGTAGACCAGCTGAAGCAGAAAGAAGAAAAAGACTGGCTGGCAACACAGGATATCAATGCTGACTCTTATCTGCAGGCTATCACTAATGCCAAGACCTTATTGGCTGAAGCTATTGCTTCGGAGGTAAAACCGATACTTACTGCTCCATATGTCCCTCCAATAACCGGAGATAATACCAGTCTGGGCAATGCCAAAGAGAAGTTCAGACAGCAATTGCTTAACCAGCTGGGCAATGCCTACACGGTAAATGCGCTGGTACAGTTTGAGGTAACTGCCGAATCGGATTTTACAGCATCCGGTAACTATCAGACACCTCCACGTCTGTATGGCACACCTGTGATCGGCAACAAAACAGATAATGATGCAAAAGAATACAGCATCTCCACTTCGAAGATACAGTTGAATGAAAAGGATGCAGCCGATACAGACTCTTTCCTTACCTTTAGCTTTTCTACAAAAAATGCCAAAGAATTTACCAGTGTAGATCTTGACATGACCTATGTAATAACCCATGTGGAATGCGACATCAGCGATGTGACAGGAATCAATGGTTATCAGGGGTCCAACTGGCTTACCTTTATTATTCCTGCCGATGTAAACAGCAGTACGTTTAAGACAATTCCTGCTACCGGATCACTGCAGCAGAATCTGGGTAATGTGGATATTCCTGTGGTATTGCGTAATTATCCTACCCCGCCTACATTAACTACACAAACAGGCAGAGGTGTTTCCGTAGAAGGTGATACTACCAAAACACGCCTGGCCAAAGCATCCGAATGGGACTTCACTTATTCCTATACGGAAGATCAGGCGGCTCAGGACAAGATATTTTCTGATATTGAGTTTAATATGATCCCCAATCCTTCTGCCAGAGCGCTGGGTACACCTACCCGTGATCTCTTCAGTGATCTGGCACAGTTTGTAACCGTGTGGCCTCATGTACTGGATGATTTCAACCGGGATCTTAAGCTGATCACCGCCCAGTCGGACAATAATGATCCTCATCTGATGAATGCTTACTATGCATTACAGACTATGGTAACCCTGGCCAATAACCTCGCTGTTGCCTGGAGCCAGTTTAGCGGACTGCTTTCCGGCAATCCTTATGCCAATGCTACTGTCCGTGCATACGACTTTATTATCCGTCAGACAGATGACATTGATTTTGACAACCGCCTGCTGGTAACGATTATTCCATCTGTGGATATGCCTGCCGATGATCTGTCACTGTACCGTGGAACTAAGGCCGTTATGGAGGTAGACCTTCCGCAAGCCCCTTATGTTACCATTGATCATTATACGAAAGTAAATGCTACGGATAAAAAAGGAACCCCTATTCCTAATGCATATTGGTATCAGGCAGCTGACGGGACCTATCTGTCCTGGGAAGAATCTTTCAACATTCCTTCCCGCACCGTAAACACCGATGCCCTGAATATATTACAGTTTCAGTATGCATGGGCCGGATTGTCTGTTATCCGCAACGAAGACCTTATCCCTTATAATCCGACAGTAAATGACTTTATTTACCGTACGCCATTGGTTAGGTTCTCCAATAAACTGATTCCTTTACTCAGCAGTGATGATATTTTTGATATTGCCAGAATCAGTAATGAAGCAGGCACCACTCTGCCGCTGGCACAGCAATTGGCCAATTTCTTCATTACCTTCTTCACTTATGATGAACTGGATGAGCAACTGGTGAAACTCAGCGTATCATGGAATTATCCTCTGCTTGCTTCCTCAGGTGATCTGCTTCCTGCCATAGAACTACCGGTATTGATGGCCGCACCGTTCACGTTTGAAATTCCTGAAGATTATACTATGCCTTCCGGAGGATGTCAGCCTGAATTCAGTGAATCTGATCCATTTGTCTGCCGTCTTGCTCAGACTCTTAAAATATGGTACAGCCAGCACAGACCTGTAAGCAACGGGGCCTGGTTCCAGATCGATATAGCAGTCTTCTCATCGCTCAGCGAGAGTAAACTGCCCATGATAGAGCTTAAAAATATTGTCCTTTATTATAAAAATATTACTGATCTCAATTAGATCCTCAAAATTTTTTTTGAAGATGATCCCGTGAATTTCACGAACCACAAAAAGCACCAACTGTTCTCAATTGGTGCTTTTTATGGGCTGTTTTTTAATGACGATCAGGATGATCTGATCGTAAGGTAAATATTATATTCCCAATTTATCAGGCTTAAAAACAATCCTTCTTCTTCACAAAAACAGCCTATTTTATGCAGTTTCAGAAAGATGTAGACACTTTATAGACATCTTTGGTTTTCCTATGTAGATAATTTGTGGTCGGATAAATAACCGGCCGATTCATCCCAGCTTTCAGCTCTGTCTGTGCCCAGCAGAAACAGGAATTCATCATTGGTATTTTAACGGGGACAGGCAGCCGGGCACCCTTACCATATCATTTGTCAGCGGTATTGATAACACTCCAGTTGACACAGACACGATTTCCGGCTATGACCGGTTCATTAAGAAAACCATTGCCAAAAACCTGCGGTTACAGCTCATTTCCAAGAACTTACAGGTATTAAATCTGAATCACGGCAATTTATATGTTCCCGGACCGGACTTACGGCAAAACATAGGAAACATCAATAAAGTTCCGGGTGATGAGATAGCTGTTATTATCAAAGCTGCCGACTGGCCCGCTATAAATATCTGTTTTATATACAGCTACATGCAGCCGCAATGGATAAAAATCAGAGAAACAGAGATAAGAGAAGAAGAAATACCCGATATTCGTACAGGAAAATCAAAACTATGGAAGAGATAAAAAAACAACTGGATCAATTGTCCGGGTCTAACAAAAAATACTATGAATTTGAAATCTCAAAATTAAACGAATCTGAGAAACAGCACCTTGAAGAACTCGTCCTGCGGATGGTAAAATCCGGAGCCAGGAAACCTCTTGACTGGGCATGGAGTGAATTCCGGGAAGGGCTCCCCCAATGGGCAAGGTTTATGATCCTGAAAGAGATGTATCTCTCTGCTCATGATGTAGGAGGAAATGTGGATGCTGCCGGAGAATTCGGTCCGGAGGTGAGCAGGATTTATGAAGAAATAAGCTCCGGAATCGGTACAGAGAAGCTTAACCGTTTTCTGACGGCCTATGCAAAGGGTATGCTGTACAATATGCTCGGCATTTTTGATGAAGGGAATTTTGATTATGAAAGCAATGACAGCTGGATCCTGATGACGCAAAACAGGGAAACGGATGAACCGGGAAAACCTGTAAGCGGTCTGCATGAAGATTTTTTGGAGTTTGAAGAACAGATTGAAATTACTCCTCAAATCTGATGGATAAGTACTGATAAAACCATGCAATTTCTCAGGAAAACTTCAGAATCCGAGAACTAAAAAATAAAAATCATGCAAAAATAACCATACAACATCAGGAAGCCTGATTGCTGCCGATAGCATCGCTGCCGGAAAAAACTTCCTGATGACAGCCCCTTCACAGGTTAAGAAAACGATACGATTATCTGTCTGAAAAACAGATCAGGAAATGCTGTAAAATGGATCGGTAAAACCCGGATCGATTATTCTTTTTTCAGCCTGAAGTTTCCGCCTGCATCATCCTTCACGATGCTGTAACCATTGGCCAGTTCCAATACCCAGCCGTCTCCGGATATTTTCCGGCCTTCTGTTCGGGTTGGGGCGGTTATTGAAATTTTGTCCCAGTTCGGGCTCATCAGTGCTCCGTTTTCAACGTTGAGAATACCCCAAAGGTCTGTTACCCGGATATTGGGGTAAACGGTTCCTTTGTCTTCTATGGGGACGATATTTCCAGGATCAAAGGATACATTCATCTTTTCAAACCTGAGTTCAAAGTGGGGACTGTCTATCAGCCGGGATTTGTATCCGGCAATAAGTTTCTTTGTCTTTTCTTCTCTTGCTGTTTCTTCCTCTGTTACAGCCCGTCCATTATAGAGACCGGATATCTTCTCAACAGATTTCTTTAAATCGCCCGGAAGCTTAATGGCGAATGCTTTTATGAAATAACCGGTCAGGTCTGTTTTTGCTGTAATCTTCCTGTTCCAGCTTTTATCTTTATTATACAGAAGATATCCGTAGATTGGTGTGGTATAATAAGCAAATGAGCGCACAAAGGTAGGACTTTTGAAAAAATCGTCTGTTTTTTTTACAAAGAACGCTGCGGTCTGTGCTTTGTTCCTGCCACTGACTATGACTCCTGTAAATTCTGCAATTCCCTCATTCAGTTCCAGCAGGTTTTCTGTATCTGCTGAATCAGGATAGAGTGAGTGCCTGTATTTTCTAAAGGTAAATGCATGGGTCAGATACCGGTTTAATTCTTTTTCCGAGGAAGACATCAAGGCTTTCTTTAATGCTTCCAGCTCCAGGCGCAGATAAATTCTTCCATTCTTTTGGTCAAGGTGATTATTCTCAACATTATTGAGTTCAAATCCCAGGGAAGGCTGAATACTGTGAAAAGACTCATGAGCCAGTAAATTAATCCTGCTCTGTTTATTCCGTGGAAGAGGCAGCATAATCATGGCCCATCTTTTTCCATTCCAGTTTACAGCGGTATTGGCTATATTTATCTTATTGGGCAGAATTCCGGAATAGATGGTTCCATTGGGTTTCAGCGCTCCTTCATTATCCGGCTCATTGGCAAAAACCTCTCTTGTTTTAGGATCTATTAAAATTACAGGGCCATACAGATCCTTATTCCAAAGCTCTCTGTTTTCTTTTGAAGCCGTTTTAATTTCATTAAAATAAGTAGAAATACTATCGTTGGGATATTGTTGATTTTGCCCCCTGATGCTGTACAGAGATAAAAAAAACACAGTTACTAAAACAGATTGTCTCATTATTTTTGAATGTTTTGCTGTCAGAATTCAGATTCCGGATGTGATAGTTTTTTAATATTTACCCTGAGAACCTTTAATCTGCTAATATAATGAATTACCTGAACAGTTGTCCAACCTGTTTTAATAATGCCTGCTTAACTTTTTTTAAAACCCGAAATTCAGGTTTAATTCTGTTTATTTTTATATTCTTTATACAGACAGTGGAGATGGCTTTCTTCTGCACGAATATAAAAAAGCCTGTTTTACAGATTGCAAAACAGGACTGAAAGTTGTGTTTACTGAACAATATATTGTTTTTATCTCTGGAGCGCCATGTCCAGTTCTTTTCTGAAAATTTCCGGCTGGTCTACCCAGATATTATGCCCGGCTGATCTGATCAGTCTGAAAACAATTTTCTTATAGTTCTTTATCTGTTCCCTGTACACTTCCCCATTAAAATCAAGGAAGTCATGATCACCGAAAATAACGGTTGTTCTGGCATTGTCATTAAGTGATTTTCTGTAATCGTATTTCCAGTTTACAGTTTCCGACATTACAGATGCGTCCTCTTTATAGTAATGGAATCCGCCACGCATCAGTTTATACCTGTCGATTCTGTATATATTGGACGAAGCAAAAGCCATCCGGTTAAAATCTGTTCTTTCCCTGTCGCTGGTAAATTTGCCTTTCAATTCCTTATATCTTTTATAGATGGGTAAAGCTTTTACCTCAGGTCTTGAGCTCAGAAATTTCACCTGTTCATTCTGCCGTTTCGAAAAAACACTTGCCATACTGTCGGACTTTGGAAAGATTGCGCCTACCAAAACCAGGTTTGAAACCTTTTCCGGATGCTGCTGAAGATATTCCATCGCAACCAGTGTTCCCATTGAATGAGCCATAATCCTGACTTTCTTACTTCCCAGCTGTTTGATCAGTAAGTCCAGATCATTCACATTTTTCTGAAAGGTAAGCTTCTCTTTCGGGCCGGGAGAAAGCAGAGAGCCCCTCTGGTCATAGAGTACGAAATGATATTTCTTTTCCAACCCTTCAATGGCGTCCAGCATGTAATCATGATTGGCACCAAAACCTCCATGAATTACCACTACTGTGTCTTTTCCCGTTCCTGTTTCCCGTACATAAATATCCTGGTTATAAACATCAAGACTGTCCGGGGTTCTAAGATACCATTCAGTATAATTTTTACTCTGGCCGAAAGACTGATTCCATAAAGTGATAAAGCAAAGGACGACAAACCTTGCTAAAGGGGTTGTTTTCTGTTTCATATAGTTGGACTAAAAATTGTTTTCACCCGGTCTGCATTTCCGGATTTAGCGCACAAATATATTTAAAATTGGCCCACTTCAGCTGAAAAGACTTTATCAGAATCGTGAAAAACGCAGAACTCATTGCCACGAATGTACTGAGATTCCTGCTGTTATTTATTTTTACCTGAATGAAACGGGCGCGGTTGCCATGTTATCTAAAGATTTCCGTATACCACCATATAATCAGCATACTGCAGTTTGTCATCCAGCCAGCTGATCAGTTCATTTTTAAACTTTTTCACATCCGGATCTTCTGTTTCCGGATGACGGATTCTTTCCATGATCTTTCTGCATGCAGCATTGTCAAAGTAATTATGTCCGCAGTCATCAAAACTGTCATCGGAATAATTAATTTCAGGATACTGTACAGGAAAGGCCGCTTTAAATGCATGGATAATGTAACCGAAGTCTGCCGTGGGAATAAAAGCATCATTCCGTTTTGTTGTTTTATAATATTCCCCAGAGGCTGTTATCGGCCACAGGATGAATCCTATTTCATTCCGTGGTGAAGGATGCTCTCCTGTTGTAATAATTACCGGAAGTGCATTGATCTTTTCCGTGGCTTTTGCCAGATCATATCTGCATTCATGATAATATTTTTCAGCAGTTTCCTGGTTACAGGCAGCCGCTATACAGATCTCACTGATATTATCACGATGAAATTCCATCTCGCTGGCCCGGACATCTCCGTTATTCTTTTTTAAAAGCTGAATGGCCCTGCCCAGGGGAATTGATATGCTGTTTCTGAGCATATTGAGTTTTCCGGTATCCATGAGATTGATCTTTTCTTTTTATGGGACTCAAACTATTTTTGCTAATATAAAAAAAAACACCGGCAAAACTAAATTTACCGGTGTGATCAGATGTGTTGATTAAGGTCTCATATTAAAAATTATAAACAAAAAATTCTATTGATTACAGAAATACTTTTTTCCATTTGGTCATCGAGTTTCTGCTTAATCCAAAATGCCTGGCTACCTGCGAATTGTTCATTTTATGGGTTTTCTGATAATCCAGGATCCGCAAAATATCAGATTTACTGTAAGAACGGTGTTTCTGGTTCTGCTTTCCTGTTTCTTTATCCTTTGTACCGAAAATTCTTTTATTAAGTTCTAAAATATCAATTACCGACAGTTCTTTTTTTCCCAGCAGTTTTTCACATTCCTGTTTTTTATGAGGAAAATTCCGGGTAATAATATCAGAATAAATCCGCTGGTAATTGGGTTGGCTACATTTTTCCATCTTAGTATATATTTTGTTAAATTCAATTTTTTCAATCAATGTATTCCTGCCTCACAGTTATTTTTTGGTCTTACTTTTACAATGCGCTGTATTTATTGATCCATTTATTTAAAGTGCTGTTAGGTATTCCGTATTCATCAATAATCTGTCGTTTGTTTTTTTCCCCGGTCTTTATCAGTTCAAGGATAAAAGTGATGATCTCCTGGGTATAGATATTCTTTCTGAATTTCGGCAGCTTCGAAACGTCTGTTCCGCTTGTCAGGGCTGAAGGCGGAGCATACAATATCAGATGCTGGGAATAAATCCTGAAAAAATCATACTCAAGCAGTTTGCACCATCTCATGAGAACATTGGTGGGAAGGTCCTCCTGAAGATACATTTCATTGATCTCTTTCTCTGTGCAGTTCATAAAGCTGCAGATACGGGATATATCAGTTCTGTTTTCTGTCACCCGTAATCGGATCAGTTTTCCAATATGAATATTTCTGAAATTTGAAATCATGCTGTTCGGTTATTTAAGAAACAGCCCTGTCAGGAAACCTCAACAAGGCTGTTGGTTTTTAATACTTTCCGTGGAAAGTTTCTGTATTGTTCAGTCTAGTCCGGGCAGGTCTGTGTAGAGATACAATGCCACTTCATAGAAGCCTCGCCCTCTTTCAGGGTGTACATCTTCATACATTTGTTTGTTGTATCGTACACCATCATCCCTTCTACAAAGTTAGCGGCCGGAATCCCCACAGGATTTCCTGATGCATCAAACGCTACTCTGTTGGGTACAAAACCTTTGGTTTTTGCTTCCAGTGCTATCCAGCCTCCTTTTCTTGCCATCGGCCAGTTGTCTGCATTGACTCCGGCTCTGCCAAGTGCCGTGATTCCCATTTTGGTATCCAGTGCTGTTCCGGCTATGATACCCGGTTTAAAGCAGAATGGAGGAATACATGCTGAGATCAGAGGATTCTGGGAACTTCCCACAGCCTGCCCTGTATTGGCAATCGTTGGAATTCCGTTAACGTCTACCGTATTACCCAGGTTCTGGATCACAGGACCTGCAGTTCCGGTGTAGCTGCTTCCTGTATTACCACCGGGCATTGAAGAGTTAGCAAGATTAGCTGCTGTAAAGCCACCTGCACCTTCTATGGCATCAGGGCAGCCATCTCCGTCAGAATCCAAGTCGAGATAATCCGGAATTCTGTCACCATCTAAATCTCTTTTAGCACACATATTGCCAATATGATATTCCGGAGTATTGCCATTTGTTCCTACAAAAGTAGCCTCTACCTTACTTACCTGTATACCTGGTGTATAAATCTCCACATAATTCTGATTTCCGTTGGCTCCTGAATTACGCGTTGTAGATATTTTAACACCATAGGTGGCATCTGTTGTAAACGTTGTACTACCTGCTGCTGCTTCTGCCTTTACTGTGGTGTATGCAAGAAGATCGCTGATTCTGTTACCGTTTTGGTCGTAAATGTTAACGTTTACTTTCTCCAGGGCATCCAGGTCTGCAACCCAGAACCTTAAATTATCTACCGGCAGATCGAACTCATAAGTCACTTTATTATTATTGACTCTCGGGTCTATACCACTCATGTTGAACTGAGCAGCGGGAGAAGGCCAGCGTTGCGTGGCTGCTGTTGATGTTAATTTGAAATTAAAACCTTTAATTCCGTTATAATCAACAAAATTATAGTTCATCACATGGTCTGTGGTTAATACAGAAGTCGGGATTGAAGCTTTATCACAGATATAACCTTCATTGGTATTCAGGATACCGTCATTGTCATTATCCAGGTCACACATATCTGCAATACCGTCTCCATCTGTATCAGGGCCATAGCAAGGATTTGCTGCAAATGTAATGAACCTGTTATCTGCTATATTCTGCTGATACACCCATTTTCCTGCTGTATTAAGGATAGGGTTAACCACATTTACATTCGTTGTAAAAGCCGCATCATCTGCCACCAGCATAGCCACCAACCCAGATGTGGTATTAAATGTGCTGCTGTTATAAGCCGTAAGATCTGCTTCAAAGAATAAGTCTCCCGCATCAGGCTTTTTCTCCTGCACAAGCCATGCTCTCTGTATCCTTTTGAAAGTACGGCTACCTACCGTAATGTCTGAAGGTGCTGTTGCTACATTGGCATTATCTCCCAGAAGGAAATAAGTTTTATCATTGGTAAATCCGGTACGTGATGCATCAAGATTCGGTTTTACAAAATCATTGGTGGTAGCAATGGTAAGGATCGTTCCGGCATTGACGCTCTTCGATACTTTCTGTTCAAATACTTCTATATCGTCACGGGATACTCCGAAAATATTATTGTTGTAAGCAGTATTAGCTGCTCCATTCCATACAATGCTTCCGTCCGCAGAAAGGTAATGGTCTGTATTCACCTGTCCCAGTGTAATACCATACTTAATGGCAAGATAAGAATCTACTCTTCTGCGTTCTGTTGCGGTAAGGTTACCTGAACCATAGATAATGGTCTCTCCTAAATTACCTATGAATCCCCGGTTATCACTTCCGTTACCTCCAAACTGGGAATCCCCGAATAAATGTCCTCCGTTCAGATTCCGGACTCCTGTTCCTGCATGATTGGTGGTAGCGAAGTTGGCCCCTCCGTTAAGCGCCTTAGTCGTTGTAAGCGCCGTAAACGTATGGTACATGATGCTAGGGATTGTTGTAGAAAATGCTCCTGCAGGGGTTCCGTAATAATCGGTATTTCCACCTGTGCTGGAGAGCCTTTCTATTCTGTTATCCATTACAATTCCCAGACCATCCCATCTGCGGATATCTCCGGTAAGCAACGCGTTATCTACCAAAGATCTGAAGATACTTGGATGAGCTAATCCTCCGCTGGCCAATCCTTCTTTGGTAAAGGTAAATACATCATAAGAATCCTCAGAGAATGTTCTTACATTGATGTTACCAAGAGTCTGCGTTCCTGCGGTAAAATTAACTCCCGGGTTGAAGTTAAAATAATTAGCGGCTCCCGATACATATTTTGGTACTGCATTGGTTCCCATCTGTGCCACTGTGGTTCCGTTCCAAAGATCTGTCCATCCGGTTACATCTGTTCCGGCACCTGTATTGGCAGCGTTTTTATCCGCTCTGTACCAGTAAGACAAGCTCTTGGCAACTCCTCCCGGAGCATTTCCGAAACCTGCAAAGGTGAAGAACTGTCCGTTTCCTAATGTTACACTGGCAGTATTGTATACCACACCATTTACAGTTACCTCATTAGTCATTGGGGTAAAGGTATCTGTTCCGTCAAATGCGGTATCAGATGACTGTACCAGATAGAGGTTTTTCACACTTTTTGGCCATGCTACCGTTACTGTTCCTACATTGTTGGTATTCTGCACTTTCCATACAGATTCAAAACGGTAGTTGATTGCTCCGTTGGAGCCTGCCGTGTAAGATAATGGTATGCTAAGTCCCTGTTTCAGGTTATTATCACCTACTATTAAGAATTGTCCGGCTGATAAGGTATTAGGGTTGGCATCATTGGTTTCTGCCAGAGAATTTCCTGCTCCAATAATCAGTTTCTGTCCAGTATTTACACTTTTAGACTGTTTCTGGGTAAGTGCAGACGGTTTATCATTGGCAATACCAAAGATATTGCTGTTGTATCCGGTATTGTTTGTTCCATTCCATACAATTCCTGCATCAGAAGCCAGGTAATGATCTGTATTCACCCTGTCCAAAGTAATTCCATACTTAATAGCAAGATAAGAATCTACTCTTCTTCTCTCAGTGGCAGTCAGGTTACCGGCTCCATAAATAATGGTTTCTCCGATATGCCCGGTAAAGCCCCAGTCGTCCCCTCCGGGAGGACTCACTCCGCCGTTGGCGCCAAAGAGGTGTCCGCCGTTTACCAATCCTATGGCTCCATGAGTAACTGTTGCACCGTTGGCAGATCCGTTCAGTCCTTTACTCAGGGTTGTATCGGTAAAAGTATGATACATGATATTAGGAATGCCGGTATTGAATACAACATTACCCGGATTAAGGTTATATATGATCCCTCCTCCTGCATTATTTCTGGAACCGATACTTCCATCAGCATAGAATCCCGGCTGATCCCAGTTGGCACCACCAAATGAAGTATTATTGAAACCTATATTAAAGAAACGGGTTCCTGTCATCCCTTCTTTCGTAAAGGTGAAAATATCATAATTTACATTTTCCAGTGTCGGGTTGGAAATATTTCCGATGATCTGCTGGATCGCCGTAAAATTAACTCCCGGATTAAAATTGAAATAATCAGAGGCTCCCATCTTATATTTAGGAAGTGGTGCTGTTGATATTTTTGCAGAAGTAACTCCGGAAACCTGGTCTGTCCATTCCGTAACGTCTGTACCGTCTCCTGTATTCACTGCATTTTTATCAGCTCTGTACCAATAAGACAGATTATTGGAAACTCCTCCCGGAGCGTGCAGATAGCCTGCAAAAGTAAAATATTGTCCATTGGCCAGTGTTACATTAACAGTATTGTATACCACTCCGTTTACGGTTACTTCCGCAGTCATAGGAGTAAAAGTATCTCCGCCATCAAAAACGGCATCCGGAGACTGTACTAAATACAGGTTTTCTACCCCTTTCGGCCATGCCAGTGTAACAACCCCTACATTTCCTGTATTCTGAACTTTCCAGATGGATTCAAAACGTGAATTGATCTCCCCATTTGTTCCTCCGGTATAGGCCAGCGGTGTTCTGAGTTTTTGCTTCAGTCCGTTATCTCCTGCCAGAAGGAACTGCCCTTCAGTCAAGGTGTTGGTATTCGCCATATTGGTATTCGCCAATGAGGTTCCTGCTCCGATGATCAGTTTCTGATCAGCATTTTCACTGCGTGACTGCTTCTGATATAAAACAGAAAGATCATCCCTTGCAATCCCCAGAATATTATTCTGATAAGCAGGAGAGACATTCCACACAACAGTATTGGCAGAACTGGTATAATCTCCTGTAAGTGTTGTTCCCCATTTAACAGCCAGATAAGAATCTACACGTGCCTTTTCTGAAGCGGAAAGAGGATTGGCGAATACAATAGCCTCGTTCATCTGTCCGTCATGACTTCCCCAGTTGGAGTCACGCCCGATTCTGAAAGCACGGGCTGAATTTGCTGTGTTTACGTTATTAAGGGTATTGTTATAGACAGATTCATTACCGTCCAGCCACACTTTAGCCAACAGATTGGATGCAGTTGATCCTGCCGCATTCTGCCATGAAGATCCTGCCACAAAAGGTTTTCCGGCAGCAAACAGATTGGTTGACAAGGTTGTATAACCACTTCCTGCGGAATAAAACAGCAGTTTATCGGTGGTGGCATTATTGGAAATATGAAGCCCGGGATAATCCATCGTTTGATCAAAGCCAGCCAGTCCGGCAGCACCCAGGGTCTTCATTTTACCTGCAATATAGATACTTCCTTTAGAACGGTCTATAATTTCGTTTCCACTTCCCGGATCTGCGGCCATAAAGCCTCCCTGACCAGTTCCGTGCCCTGCTGAATTAAAGGTCACTGTCGGGTTAAAATTAGCAAGCACAGTCTGATTGGAGAAAGCAGGTTTTTGAGCAGCGGTAGCCTGTAAAAGGTTACGGCCTGTTCCCATCTGGTCATTCCACTGCTGAACAGCAGCATTGTCAGCCGCTGTGGTTGTTCCTGCATCGGAATATACACCTGCATCTGCCTTATACCATACAGCTGCCATTACCCCTCCGGGAGCAGGAGCCGTAACATTAACCGTCAGATCGCTTGTACTTGTACAGGTACCTGTGGTAACTGTCCATCGGAAGGTATATATCCCGGGAGTGTTGAACCCCGTAACATTAGTATTATAAGCTGAAGGTGTTACAATTACCGGATCCGGAGCACCGGCCGGTTTTGATATCAGAGTCCATAGTCCTGTGGATCCTGCTCCCGGATTATTTCCATTGAAGGCAGTCTGTGATACACCGACAAGATTCTGGGCAGAACCTGCATTGGAGCCTACCTGAGCAGATACAAATATTGAAAAAGTACCTTCTAAAGAGGTTCCTGAACAGGCATATTCTTTATCTAAAAAAGGCCCCAGACCATTTGCATCCGGAACAGCTTTTATTTTAAAAACATATTCTCCTTCTTTATCCAGGTTGGAGATTACGGTAGAAGTATTAGTTATAGTCCTGAAATTGGTCGTCTGATATACAGGTGTTCCTGATCCAGCAGGTTTTGAAACCACTGTAAAATCATACCTTCCTGCAAAATCCTGAAAATAACTGCTGTTGACTGCCCCCTGATATACACCAGGTAAAGGAACGGTAGCAGAAACACTTCCTGTTCCTGAATAGCAAACAGTCATATTATTTACGGCAACATTCGGGCGGTTTCCATCCGAAATGTGAATATAATAATAATGATCAAGAGTACAGCCTGTTCCCAGACCCACATGAACGACATAGGTACCTGCCCGCCATCCTCCTGCAGGAGGTGTCACGGTCACGCTTCTGTCCATAGTTCCCGCTCCATTTGCCGAAAGACCTGGAGCACCTCCCGGAGGCGTTATTCCGCCATTATTCACAGTTGATACAAGCCCTGGAGAGTCTGATGGATTTAGTTTATAATAAAATGTAATAGGATTGGTATCTCCTACTTTATTGCAATATACTGCTCCGGCAGTCCTTTGGAATCTATATTCCATTTGGTCAGGATGAGCAGGATCTAAAAAACTAACTTCTTTGGGGGTCTGACCCAAATAATTGAATGTAATCTGAGGAGTGGTATAAGTACCGCCCGCATTAGTTACCGTAACCGTATAAGTATATACACCGGGAACAGTAATGCCATTAAAATTAATATCCCGATTATCTATTGATTGATAAGACATATTTCCACCGGCCGGCTGGCTGATAACGTTCAGTGTAACCGTCGTTCCAAACGAAGCATTCCCGGAAGAACCGGGTTTTGTTGTGTCAAATACCGGAGAGTTTGATAAGTTTGCATAACGCAGATTATTGCTTCCACAAAAAGAAATTGAAGCTACATTAATTTGTGGATTGGGAATAAATCTTACAATAGCATCGTCCTCATACCAACAACTGGGATTATTAACCGATGTGATACGCAGAATAACGCGGTAAGCAGGATCTGTGTCATGATTTGCTTTCTTTATTAAGGTAAGCGTTGGAGATGCTGTACTGCTATTGGTCATTGTAGCATTATCTGTAACTTCTTCATTATATCTTTCTTTTGAGAAGAGATGATAATATCTCCATTGTGCTGTGTATCCTGCAGGAACAATACCGTTTAGGGTAACCGTTCCTGTTACGGCAGATACATTGGTAATATCGGGACCTGCCGTGAAAGAGGAAACACTCCCCGGCGCAGTAACTGTTACCTGGGAAGTTGTTGTGCCGACTGTACAGTTCTGTGCAATCTGGAAAACATAATTACCCGGGAAAGTCATCCCTGTGACCCCGGTATTGTATGCTGCAGGATTTGCGATCACCGGATCCGGTGCGCCAGCCGGTTTGGAAACAAGCGTCCATACGGGATTTCCCGATGTACTGCCTCCCGGACTTCCCGAGAGATTGGTAGACGTGCCACATATAGTGACATTAGCACCTGCATTCACGTTGCAGTTTTGTGCCCTAACCATCATATTGCCCCAAATGAGCAATATGAAAAAAAGGATAGTCTGTTTTTTCATTAGTCAATAAATTTTTAACCGGTTTTTCCGGTGATATGTGTTTTTAGATTGTATATCCGGGGATTTGCCTGTAATATCGATAACCATTAAATAAACCGGTTTTAATACCTACCTGACCACGGTTAATTACTTTACAAGATTGTAAAAGGTCAATAGATTTTCCCTCAGAACCTGATCAGACAGATTAAAATTTCCGGAATCTGTTCATTTGATTTATGGTTTCCAGAATGTCCAGACTTTTCCGTTGTATACGGCAAGCTGTTTTTTAGTGGTATCAAATACCATCATACCGGGAGCCGGATTGATAATATTCAGATGCGGACTGGCTACTTTGGGCAGGATCATGGCTTTATCTGAAGCTTCGAGTACCAGGATTCCATCTGTGGAAGAATTGTTTCCTATTGCTGTTTTAGCGGTTGCCTTTTCTGTTTTGTCAGTTCCCTGAATACTCAGATCAGCAGTTCCCACCGTTGCAGCAGTACTGTCATCTTCACTGAGGTTTACCCATTGTCCGCCGTTTTTCAGATATTTTACTTTATGATCTGTTGTGTCATAAATTATGGTTCCTTCGGTGGATACTCCGCTTTTATTTTCAACATACGGAAGAATGAATCCCCTGTTTTCTGTATCGGAAAATTCCAGAGATACCGAAGTATTGGTAACGCCTGTTTTCCCTATTGCTACCTGTGCTTTTACAGTACAGACTGTGAGCAAGGTTAAAATCAGTAGTGTTTTTTTCATTATGTTTTCTGATTAGTTTATGGATACGGGTCAATTAAACAACTTAATAAAAATTCGAATTTTTCGTATTTTTAGTAAAAAAAATAAATCAAATTAAATGTTTTAATTAAACCAATTAACATCGCTGCAATATTATCATTACATAAAAATGTATACAAGGCCGATGCAGGAAAAATTCAGAAAATTTCGTGTATTATTTCTTTATTATACAAATAAGCAACATTGATAATCAATCACTTAAAGCAAGTCAAGTTTTATATCAAAGACTTTTTTCTTTTCAGATTTCACGAAATAAATAGCTGTTTTCTGATGAAAAATCAGGGTCTTGAGGATACTTTACACTACCCGATATACAATATCCTGATCCTGACTTTTATTTTCACTCTGCTTTGAATGTAATGCTTCTTATCCGCGTGGGCATGCTTCAGATTTTATTCTATATTTTCTGAAACCCGGGATTTTCATACCGCCGGCGGATGATAGGTATTCAGCTGATGAATCAGTTGGGGAAGTCTCTATCATGGGCGGTGATTCCGTTGCATTTTTTTAAAGTTCTCCAGTTTTCCCGACAGTTTATAATAAAAATTGGAGTACCCCTGAAAAGTTGTACTCCAACAGCTGTCTCTATTTCCGGAATTTTATGATCAGTCCTTTTCATAAAATGAGTGTTCCGGAAATTTCAGCATACTTAGAAAAATTATTTACAGTTGTATGAAAGCCTGCATTTATCTTGTTGTATATCCTCCATTGGCAAAAATGGTCTGTCCGGTGATCCACCATCCGTCGGTAACCAGAAATTCCACCAATGGTGCAATATCTCTGATATCCGTTAATCCCTGAAGAGCAGATGCAGATTTGTGATAAGCTACTGCATCATCACTTTCCTGCCCATAGAAAAAAGGGGTATCCATGGGGCCGGGAGCCACGGCAGTCACAGAAATCCCCCGCTCTCCAAATTCTTTAGATCCCGCTCTGGTAAAATGTTCTACCGGTGCCTTCATTCCTGCATACGTAGAATATAAACCTGTGTAAGCAGCAAGCAGGGAAGTAACAATAGTACAGATTTTTCCATTGTCATTCAGTTTTTTCCCCGCCTCCCGGATGAAAAAATATGCGACCTTTGAGTTGATCTCACTCATACTGTCGTATTCTGCTTCGGTAGTATCTACAAAAGGCTTTTTCAGAACTTTTCCTACGGTATTAATGGCAATATCAACTCCTCCGAACTTTTCAATGCCTGCCTGAAAGAGTTCAGTGATCTTCTCTACTTTTGTAAGATCTCCCTGAACAAGAATAGCTTCCGCTCCTAAAGCCTGCACATCGGCAAGTGTTTTTTCAGCATCAGATCCGGTGCTCTCACTGTTATAATGAATGACCAGTTTTGCTCCTTTTGCCGCCAGATTACGGCTCAGTAATCCGCCCAGGTTTTTAGCACCGCCTGCAATTAACACTACTTTTCCTTTTACATCGTGTGTTTTCATATTATTGATTATTTAATTATAGTTAACAGATGATCTGTTATTCTGCATTGTATTCTTTATCCGCCTTTTAAGAGAAAAGAAATCTTCTCCCTAAGCAAAGAGAGAAGATTCTGTACATCATCGTATTTATAGAATCCTGCTTGAAACATTTCTCAGTCTGGCGGCTGCGTGACAATATTAAATCTCTCTAAGCTACTGTACAACATTATGCCAGGAACAATTCGGAAAGTATTACATATACAGCAGGTTATTTTACAAAAAACACATGCTGAAAATCAACAAAATATACAATCATAATACATTTTTACAGCGATAAAACCAATGCATCAGTAGGTATGTAAGAATTTTTAAAAAAATTCTTTGTTAGATTTGTCATAAACATAACTGACATGAGAAAACTTGACTGTCTGATTTTCACTTTATTCTTTTTTTCTATTCTTATTCCGGCTCTGGGCAATCTGCCTACAAAACAAGAAATCAACAGATTGTATGATGAAACCGGTGACAGCACTACCGACCGGGAGCTTAAAAAGATTGAACAGCTTATTGAGTTGTCAGAAAAAATAAATTATGAAGAAGGAATTGGAAAAGGGAAAATCAAAATGCTGTATATCTTATATCACCGCTCTGATTATAAAAAAATGCTGGATCTTATTAAAGAAACTCAAGCTCTGGATTTAAATGATAACACCACAAACGCTATGCTTCATATCTATAAATCGTATGTAGATAAGGCAATGGGCATACAGAAAGAAGAGCTGAAGAATATAAATAACGGACTGAAATATGCAGAAAAAATAGAGAACCCGAATGCAAGGCATTCTATAATGTCTGTTGTGTACAATAGATTTTCGGTCTTTTATGACTATAAAAAACCTGATTCACTTATTTATTATTTAAAAAAGGAACTGGAAGAACTTCAGCAGATCGATAATGAATATCAGAAACACTCCCTGGAAAAATATGAAAAAATTGCACTCAACAACCTCAATATCGGTAATTTTTATCTGGGAGTTGTACAGCCCCAGCGCCTGGACCTGGCAGAACCCTATTATTTGAAAGCATACAATTATAAAACAACACAACCTGAGATTTTTGAAAAGCTTGATCTGCCCATACTCTGTGGTACAGGAAGATTTTATTTAGAGAAACATAATTATAAAAAGTCTATTGATCTCGCCAATGAAGTTTTAAAAAGGGAAAAATTCAAAAAAAATCCAGGTTACAGACTATTTGCCTTTATGCTTCTCGCCGATTCTAATGAAGAGTTGAAAAACTCTGCAGAGCAGGCAAAATACACTCTTTTATACGCAAAGCTTAATGACAGCCTCAATGATGCGGCAAAAAAGGAAACGGCCAAAGAATTTGACAGACTTGTCGCTGCCACAGAAACAAAAAAAGATAAAGAACATACCTCCAATATCAGAATTCTGCTTTTATCTTCCGGATGTTTTATTATTCTATCAGTATTGTCCATATGGCTTTACTGGAGGAGAAAAAATGAGATCTCCCACAGAAGATATGATGAGGTGACTGCCAGAATAAACGGTGAGCAGCAGACAAATCCTAAAGAGCATGAGGATATAAAAGAAAATACAGAAGCTAAACCCTCTGTAAACATTCCGGGTGAAACTGTAAAAATACTGCTAGCCAGGCTTGAAAAGTTTGAAGCTTCGGAAAAGTATCTCAGAAAAGACCTCAGCCTTACCTGGATGGCCAACAATCTGAATACCAACACCAAATATCTTTCAGAAGTCATTAAAATATACAGGGATAAGAATTTTACCAGCTATATCAACGGTCTCCGGATCGGTTATATCACTAAAAAACTTTATGAAAGCCCGATCTACCGTGAGTATAAGATCAACTATCTGGCGGAAGAATGCGGCTATACAACGCCCAGGGTTTTTGTTACGGCTTTTAAGAATGAAACAGGTTTTACGCCATCCTATTTTGTGGAGCAGCTAAGAACCCCGGTATAGCATACGTGATATCCTGTACTGAAAAGCGGTCCTTTAAGGGCTGCTTTTTATATTCCTTTCATCCTCTCTTATTTTTATCCATTATAAATACCTGATAAACGGACAGTTATATCATTTTTAATTTTTATGATCATGTAAACGATACCGGAAATCATCTGTTTCATTTATTTAAAAGGGATTCTGCAAATTAAAACAACAGTTCTAAAATTAGAATTATTATAATAAATTAATAAATTTTAACTAAAAATAAAAACAAAAATACCACTAAAACAATAAAATAAACAAATAAAATAAATTATAGATAAATATTTTTCATATATTTAAAGGAATCCAAAAAAAATATGTATTATGAAACAAATTTATCTTAAAAAGCTGATGATCCTGCTGGGATTATTCTTCGCTTTAACTGTTTATTCCCAATGTGTGGTATATGATGACATCCCCCCTGAGGTAAGAAGAAAAATGGGCATTTCCGAAGCAGAATTCCTGAAGAATAAGTCTAAACCACTGCAAAATGCTTCCAGACTTCATTCATCAAAAACCACGATTACTCCCAAAAAGTTCAGAGTGAATTTCTGGGCAGTGATGAATGATGAAGGTACAGAAGGAGTACGTATCTATTATGATATGGCCCTGAAATACGTAAAACAACTGAACGAAGCCTACAAAGAGCACCAGATCTGTTTTGTTTTAAACGGGAACGGCGTTCTGAAATCCACAGCTCATATGCATGGACAAAACCACAGCTGGCTGGCTTCAGAGGGCAAAATAAAGAATGCTTACGCAGACGATGCCATTAATATTTATGTGGCTAAAACCATCATCCTGGTAAACGGAGGCTCAGCAGACGGAGTCACCACTTATCTGGATAATGCCATTGCAATAAAAGAAGAGAATTTATGGTGGATGGACACTACTCTGGTACATGAAATGGGCCATGTTCTGAACTTAATCCATACCCACGGTGACACCAACGACCCACCCAACGGCTCTATGGCCAATGATCCTAATTGTGAGCATGTAACAAGAGATCCCAATGATCCCAATTACAATGCACTTACTGCCGGAGATCTGGTATACGATACCGCTGCCGATCCGGGATTATACGGAAGTCCGGGTAATTTTTACAATGTAGATTCAAATTGCAAGCATATCAAACATCAGACAGACTGCCAGGGAACTCCTTACAGTCTTGACTCTTCGGTTCTGGATAATATTATGTCGTATGGGCCGCGGTGCCTGCGTCTTTTCACTCAGGGGCAGGCTGAGAGAATGCATCAGTCGATTGACAATGCCGATCCCTTGATTCATCCTGTAAAAAGAGCTTTGGTAACGCCTAATAATGACAAGAATTTTGATATGATGGTGAGAAATTCAGAAGTGGACCTGGGTGTTGAGCCTGACCATATTTCTACCAATTTCTGGTCAAGCCCGGATATCTGGATAAGAAATGTAAATGATGACAGCCCTTATCATGACAATCCTTTATATGGTATCGGCCCCAATTATGCCAAAATACGTATTGTGAATAAAGGCTGTTCTCCAACCGACGGCAGAGGTAAGGTAAAGCTATACTGGATCAAAGCCGGAACTTCTCTTCCGATTGCCGGTTTTGAAGGAAATCTGTTTCACAACGGCTATCCATTGGGAGGCCTTATCGGAGAGGCTGATCTTCCGGTATTAAATTCTTACCAGGAACATATTGTTACCATTCCATGGAATAATATTCCCGATCCCGCCCGTTACAGCTCACTGAATGAGCCATGGCATTTCTGCCTGCTGGCCAAAATTGAATCGCCTACCGATATTTCTCCTTTACCGGAAAGTGACGGATATTCCTACCTTCTTCTGAATACCAATAATATTGCTTTAAAAAATGTAAGCGTATTGAAAACAGGAGCTTCCAACTCCGGAAAAATTCATGTCGGAAATTTCAGAAATACTCCTAAAAAGTTCAAGCTTAGATTAAAGAACGAACTAAGCCGGTTCAATACCAATATCTTTAATGAGGCTGAGGTAAGTTTTAAATTCGACAGTAAATTATGGAATATCTGGGCTTTCAATGGTTTCCAGGGAACGAATTTCCAGATGCAGGGTGAAAACGCCATTAAAGTTAATGAAAACACGGAGATCATCCTTGACAATTTCCCACCAAATGATTATGGCCTTCTGGATGTACGGGTTAATTTCCTGACCGCCAACAACTCAGAAAATGAGGAATTCGGATTCCACGTAGAGCATTGGGATATGGAAGAAAAAAAGCTGCTGGGGGGAGAATTTTACCAGGTTTCCAAACAAAAAAGGGAATTATTCCGTGCTGATGCAGCTCAAAAAGGCAATACCCTGGAAGCTGTTCCTATCAATGAGCCGGCAATCTACAAATGGTATGATTCCAGAGGAACTTTGCTTCATACCGGAGAACGTTTTGAATACCAGAGTAAAGATTCAAAGGTTATTCTTGAAGTGACCGCTGAACTGGACGGATTTAAAGATTACAAAACGCTTTCCATCAGCCCGGAAAACAGTTATATCACAACTATTTATCCGAATCCTGCAAAAAATACGGTGAATATCGGCTATAAGAAAATGAACTGCAGCCATGCGTATTTCATGCTGATTGATTCTAATTCAAGAACCGTTTCCAACTATATCATCGATAAGAAAGACAATAAAATGAACATCAATATCAGCCAATATCCCGGCGGAACTTACAGACTGGTTCTGGTATGCGATAATGCTGCTGTTGAAAGCAGAAATCTGATCATTCAATAAAAAAACACATTCATATATTAAGTGTACAGCTCCCCAACGGGGGCTGTTTTTTATTTCACTGATTCTATTTCTTTCTGATGACAATATCACCTTCGGACAGCCTTATTTTTTCTCCGGAAATATTCACTTCAACCCAGTGGTCCAGATCATCAGATTCACAGTCATTGATGATCCTGTAATCTGAATATCCTGTATGGGAAGCCGGAAGCTCAACAACAGTTTCAACAGTTTCTTTTTTAATCCGGTATTTTTCAAAAACATCAAGAAGATACAGGGTTTCCGACAGGTTTTTCTTCATCTGAATGCTGGTTTCCTTATCCTTTCCTTCGGCAATTAAAATATTCAAAGATTCAATTTCGTTGATGATAAGCTCTTTTACGGTCATAGACTTTTATTTTATCCTGCTATTTTTCTGAGAGGAATTTATATTTATCAATCAGCATATCAAGAATAGCAACACAAAAATAATAAATTCCCCCGGCCAGCATATTGGTGAGAATATCCCTGTCCGAATACCATACCAGTGAGATCATGGACAGCAGTAAAACAAAGAACCACAGGAGCAGTTTGGCGGCAAAAACGCCGGCAGCCCGGAACAGCAATTCATCATCTTTTATCGTCCTGGACTGGATGAGGCACTGAATCACCGTAAGTATGGATCCATAGAGAAGCTCCTTCTGCTGATACAGATCAAAGGTATAGAAAAAGAGTGCCGGCCCCAGAAGAATCATCAGCCATATAAAAAATTTGAGAAAAAAGCCTGCTTTCACCTCCTTAGAAAACATAAGCGTTGAGAAAATAAATAACGGATACACCATAAAAACCGAATACAGCATATATTTATAAAGCAGAAGTTCTTCAGTCTCCGTTCCGTCTGAAAGCCAGAACATCCGGAAATACAGAAAAGAAAGATACAGGGAGTTGAGCTTAAAGACCGCCGAAAAGTTCTTATATTTCATTATGGTGCTATCATCACTGAAAAAGTTTCCCTGCATTATTGTCAGGCATACCAATTTATAAAAAAATATGGAAAAAGACAGGGGTCATTTTATTAATTCTTAGCGTTTCACATAAAAATTGAGCTATTAACTCTACGACATCTGATCTCCATGGATTTTTCTACAAATTACTGCTTCCGCCCTCCTCTTTTAAAGCTGTTCCACGATCTGTTCTTCCGTTTTATCTTTCAGTTCAATCTGCCTGTCCGGGATCAGTTTATTGGGCTGAATATTTCCGGCGGGTCTGATCCATTCTTTCACACCGAAAAAAAACTCCAGTTTTGTATTGGGAGTTTTAAAGCTGATGAGTTCTCCAAAATGATTGGGATGTCCTTTTTCCGGAATTTCCCCCACCACTTCTGCCAGTTTGTTATCCAGAACAACTGCTCCGAACATCATGGCACTTGAAAATGTATTTTTACCTACCACAACATAGGTTTTCCCGCTAAATCGGAGTGCATTTGCAGAAGGCTTTACGGATCGTGACTTTATGGGATAATAATCTCCGTCCTTTAATTTTTCATATTCTGCCGGCAGTTTATTATCTGTTCTTAAATAATCTGCATATTCCCGGCTCTTTTTCCATCTGCCCTGATAAGTGTTGTACGTTTTATCCGAAAAATAAGTAATCAGCAGATTACCGATCCCTGAATTACCGCCTGAATTTTCGTGAACATCAATCACCAGTTTTTTTACCCCGTCTTTTCTGATCTGCGTAAAGAGGCTGTCGAATTTTATCTTCCAGCCTTCCATTGGGAAAGATCTTTTTTCATTGAAGGTATTCACGGTAAGATAACCGAAATCCTTAATTTTTTTATAGGTCACCGGTCCCGACTTTTTCTGCTCAGGCTTCTGATCTTTTGAGACATTAGCCTTCAGCTGTTCCAGTGAGATACTTTTGACTACGGTCTGAAGTCCGCCTGCAAATTTTAAATGGTAGTTATCTGTAATAAAATAGCAGAATTTATTGATCATGATCCAGAACCGGTCAACAACGATCGGAATCCTTTCTTCTTTTGCTCCCGGAACTGTTGATGCACAGTTTTTCAAAACCTCCGCTATGGGCATATCGTTCAGTGAGACCAGTTCATCACCGATGTTCAGCCGACTGTCCGAATAGTTTTCTGTAAGGATCATTTTCCCGTTATCGTAGGCAAACTTCAGGGGAAGTACTTTCATCGCATTTTTCATACTGTCGGTCACGCAGTAATCAGAAATTCCACTGTGCTCATCATTGAGTGTGACTATCAGGGGCCTGGCTGCGAAATAAAAATCTTTCTGGGTCATTCCGTCCTTTAAGGCATTCCGGATTCCCTTATATTTTTTCTCAAATTCATCTTTTGAGATTTCTGTAAATGGGCTTACGTGAGCATTTATGATCTTTTCCCTCATAAAATCTATATCCTGTTCCAGCTGTTGCTTCGTAAATGTATGATGGTAAAATTCATTACAGGTTTTTTGGGCAAAAATCAGTTGTGTTATAAAAAACACCAATAGGTTTAGCATCAGTTTCATCAGGAGAATAATTTTACAGGATGAGTAGAACTTCAATTCCGTTTTGTTACAGGGTCTTTTCATCCTGCCGGTTAGGAAGTGCCCGGACTGCACAGATGTCCGGCCCTGAATACAATCTGACTTTGCAGTAAAAGCTTGAATTCAGGATAAAAGCAGGTTTGAAAGTGTTTTGGAGGTCATCAGACCATAGAAGTTTTAAAACTCCATATTAAAATATATAAGATTCAGTCCCATCCATAAAATCAGCGTCATCCGCAAAAGCAGAAAGAAAAATCCCCGCAAACATCCATGTATTCTGTGTATTCTTCAGAAAAATCAATTGGTATAAACAGGAGAACCTCTATTTTCTGGGAACGCAAAATTTCAGCTTCTTTGTTCATATTTCAGGAAGTTAAGGGTAAAATAAACTCCGTTGATTTGATGAAGCGATGGTAATCAGAGACCTGACATGTTTTCATATTGCCTGTTTCTGTGCTAAAATCCTGTTTTTAAGCCTGGAAGAAGGTTTTTCAATAAAAAATCTATAAAATAATCCTCCCGCCAGACAGGCTGACAGGCCAATCAAAAGACTTAGATTATCTGAGGGCTGAATTCCCTGCTTTTCAAGAAGAAACTGTACCATATGAATGATTCCCTTATGTGAAAGATAAACGGCATAAGACAGCCCGGCCAGCTTTGCCGTGATATAAGATTCTGTCCTGAACAGGAATGAAGTTTCCGAAACTGCTGCCATAACTATAATGCCATAGCTCAACGCAACGAATGTAAATCCAAATACAGATGCTTTTTGCGAAACCTGATCCCTGCAAAACCAGAATGAGAAGCTTAACAGTAGTATTCCCAATACAAAAAGCAGATTTCCGTTACGGTGAATGATCCGTTTAACCCCTTCTGAATAATTCATCAGAAAACCAGCGAGAACTCCTACCGCCAGCCCATCCAGCCGGGTATGGGTGGGATAATAGATATTCATATACCAGCTTTTCCAGAAATCCTCCGAATCCATAAACGGAGCAGCGTACATCTGCCAGGCCACAGCTCTTGCTGCCAGGGAAAAAACAATAAGCAGCATACACAGCGGTACCATATACCTGAATATTCCCGTTTTTAGAGTAATCAGCAGCAGGATAGGAAGAAAAAAGTAGAACTGCTCTTCAATACACAGAGACCATGCATGGGAAAATGTTCCCCGGCTGATGACATCCAGACCATAGTTCTGGGTAAACGTCATGAATTTCCAGAAAGAAGGCAAGGCTTCTCTTTCCCTGAAAAAAGGAATACAGAAATACAGGAAAAGGGTAAAAAGGTAAGGCGGAATAATCCTGAAGAAACGCCTGGTGAAGAATATTTTGAAGCTGATCTTTCCCTTCACTCCTATTTCCCTGAACAGCTGCCCGGATATGAGAAATCCGCTGAGTACAAAAAAAAGATCAACCCCTGTCCACCCGAACTGCCCAACCGTATCTATCCATCCGGGATGCTTAAATGCACGGTAATGATACATGAGCACCAGCACAACTGCCAATGCCCGCAGATGATCCAATCCATGAAGTTTGCCTGATAAGTTTTCCGCTACCATTTTTTTACTGCAAATATGAGTCTGTATGAACCGTATTTTTAACAGGTATTGCAGATAACCGTTTGTGAGAGGCAGACGGCAGGAAATGTGGTACGGATAGCTTCGGACTCCCCTGCACAATCTTAAACGTCCGGGTTTTATAACAGGCACGGAAAACGAACTCAACCTGAAAGACAGCCGGTTATTTTTAACCTTTGCTTAATCCATGCTCCGACTGATTTAACTAATCTTTCTTTTGGTGATCTATAAATCAGATTTAAACTTTGCCCCATGAAAATTAAAAGTATACTTTCCATTTCCGCTGTTTGTATTATTATTTCATGCAGTTCTGATGATTCTTCGGAACAGCCGGTTCAGACTGAAAATTCTCCGACGGAGGCAATGTACTTTCCTCCTTCCAGCAGTGATACCTGGGAAACCCAATCTATTTCAAGTTTACACTGGAATCAAGCCAAAGTTCAGGATCTGCTGACCTATCTTGAAACCAAAAACACCAAAAGTTTTATGATTCTTGAGAACGGAAGAATTGTCATGGAAAATTATTTTGCGGGACACACTTCCATCACTCCCTGGTATTGGGCAAGTGCCGGAAAAACACTGACATCCGCCGTTACAGGAATTGCAGAACAGGAAGGTTTTCTAAGTATTAATAATAAGGTATCTGACTATATCGGAACGGGCTGGACGAGCGAACCTTTAGCTAAAGAAAACCTCATTACGTGTAAAAATCTGCTGACCATGACTTCAGGACTGGATGATAACCTGGGGGATAATGTAAGTCCGGCCAACTTACAGTATAAAGCCGATGCAGGGACGAGATGGGCCTATCATAATGTGTATGTAAAACTTCAGGATGTAGTGGCGGCAGCAACAAATCAGCCCTGGTCACAATATTTCAATGCAAAACTGAGAGACCGAATTGGGATGACCGGAAGCTGGATCCAAAGCGGAGACAACAGTGTGTACTGGAGTACAACGAGAAGCATGGCACGTTTTGGATTATTGGCTTTAAATAATGGAAACTGGAATGGAACTCCAATCATTAATCCCAATTATTTTCAAAGTGCCACAAATACTTCTCAAAGTATCAATCTTTCTTACGGATATTTATGGTGGCTGAACGGTAAAAGCAGCTACCACCTTCCTCAGACACAGATACAGTTCCCGGGAAAGCTGATTCCGAGTGCCCCGGACGATATGTTTTGTGCTTTAGGGAAAAATGATCAGAAAATCTATGTAGTCCCAGGCAGAAAACTGGTGATCATCAGAATGGGCGATGCTGCTGATACTGTCAATCCGGCCCTTTCGGATTTTGATGATATTTTATGGCAGAAAATCAATATGGTAATCAATTAAATAATCTGAGTTCTGATTGTAATCTCTTCTTTTTTATTGAGTCCGCATCATCTGTATTCATTCTAACTCTTTTCAACTATCGTTAACTTCCCTATTTTCCGAACAAATTAACATTATTCTACTTTTATCTTTGATTGGGATTTAGGTTATAATGCTCCAGTATTTTCTGAACTGAATGATTCCGTATAGCTTATCTACAATTTTTCTTGGCTTAGATTGCAATCTCACACCGCTGCAAAAACGATGGGTTTGTTTTTATCTGCCGACACGATACAATCGTGCAGGAGCGAGGAAATGTATTATTGTTGGTTGGGATTCAGCTTATAATGTTTCAATATGACTTTTTTTGAAGAATCATTCAACTTATATGAAATACCTTTATCTTTATATCTCCAAAATTCAAGTCGATCATCTGCAAATAATGTATCTTTTTTATTAACAAATGCAAATGTATAATTACCATCATCTGGGACAATAATTCTATTTTTAGAAGTAATTTTTTCTTTAATTATTGAAATTTC
Source organism: Chryseobacterium indologenes (assembly GCA_002439165.1). Classification (GTDB taxonomy): domain Bacteria; phylum Bacteroidota; class Bacteroidia; order Flavobacteriales; family Weeksellaceae; genus Chryseobacterium; species Chryseobacterium indologenes_E. Next base: position 32,764 of record DJTE01000032.1, on the reverse strand, counting down.
ATTTTTCAAATTTTTGTCTCTTATTACCACTTTCATCATATCATGGTTCTCTAAAAAGAAAATTTGAAGTGAGGATCCCCACGTACTATTGCTATTTAGATCTAATCCATTATAATAATACATAACAACTTTTTGATTTGTACATGATGTAGCAATTAAAAATATTAGTAAAAAACATTTTATTTTTATCATGGTGTTGGTGTTGTTGGTGGTTTAACTTCTTTTATAGATGTCACACTTCCTACAGGATAAGGTATTATACCATAATTAGTTCTTTGATCTTCATTTAATACTTTGTTCATTTGATTCCCTAAGTTTGTAGTTGTAAATTCTTCTTCTTCATTTTTAAACCTAAGATTTGCTCCATCTGGTGTAAGTATTGATTTTTCAGGTTTTGTAGAATAATCATTCCGTCTCCTTTCTCCATATTTTGAATCAAAAAGATGATTATATCCATGAATAACTTCATGCCCAAGCCTTGGGGATGGACTATTATATCCGACATTTCCTGGTGTCAATGTTGATTTAGTACCATCTTTTCTAAACCTTATAGCTTCTTTTGGATTAAACTTGACTGACTTTGTATTTGGATCATATTCATTTTTTTCACCACTTTTTGTTTGTTCATTAATTGTAAACGTATTCTTCTTATCATTAATCATTTCGTCCATAATGTTCACTGTTTTAGCCTCTTTACCTTCACCAATCGTGACATTAAGAGCCCCAGTAGAATATAAATGATCTAATGCTTCGTAAATGTTTCTATCGAATTCATTTTTAATTTTACTATAATCTCGATTTTTCTCATACGAATAAACATTATTACCCAACCTAATATCTCTGCCATCTGGATCAATAAACATTATTGGATTGTTAACAGCGTAATTATAAGGGCTGTGTCTTCTGTGTTTTTCCGCGAGCGGATCCACCACAACCCATCTTCCAATATCAGACATATAGAATCTCGCGCCGTAATCATACATTCCCGTCTCTTGCAACTCCTTTCCGTTGTACTTGTACTGGTATAAGAGCCTAATCTGGGGTATTATAAGAAATTTTACATACAGAAAAAACTAGGAAGAATTTTGCTGTAACCAACTCCCCACCTACTTTTTGTTGCATCTCCAATATCTATATAATCATACTTATCGATAAATGGAACAACAATATCTTTTTTTCCCTCAACAGACAATTTTATTTTTTTCACAGATTTTGGAACTTTTCTCATAATTACTCCATAGCACTCGGGTGATTCAGGTTTTAGATCAAAGTGTATTGAATCTTTATTATTAATAATTATTGTTTTCCCTTTAAAAGCAGCACCGCTAAATATGATTAAAATATCTTTATCTGTTTTTTGATATTCTTTAGGAACCTCTTCAAAATACATTTTTTCTGCATCCTTTTCATAATTTGTTTTTTCGATTCTGTCATTATAATAAAATTCTGCCGTAACACTTTTACAGTTATAAGCAGAGAATACTACAATATTTAAAAATATTATTATGAGTAATTTATTTAGTAGTTTCATCTTTATTAGTTTTGGTTAGTTCATCTTTATTAATTCTGGCTTGTGATGCTTCTATAACCTTCTTCATCTTCTCTACCTGCTGTGGTAAAATATCTGTTCCTGAATTTTCTTGCATGTCAGATATTATATTGCCATCTGAATTTTGTAAATTTTTAATATTTTCAGGAGTATTAGATACATTAGGATCTTCCCATATATGTTCAAGACCTAATGTATGCGCGATTTCATGTGCTGTAACTTTTGGAGTTCCATTAGAAGTAATTGTTTGATTTATCGGATTTCCGACTCTCGCTTCACCAAGAATCATTTCTATTTTGACTTTACCATCCTTATAAAATGTTGTTTTTTTTGACTGATATGGCTTTGTCATGTCAAGGCCAAAAGTAGCTTTAGGGTTATTAATCATATTGATTTGTAGACCAGAGTTTTGGGATAATATTGTAGATACATAACTTAGATGATCATTAATATTTTGTGTTGTCATATCACTTTTAGGTGTAACTTTCACATGAAAATCGACAATCATTTTACCTTCGATATTCGTCAATACTACAGCTTCTAATCCTTCCAGCTCCCTTGCATCAATAACTCTGTTACCACTGAAAACATAAGGTCCCCAAGTTGGGTATTTTTCTGCCAAAGGATCAATATTGAAAAATCTTGCAACATCCGGCATATAATTTCTCCACTTAAAACTGTAAAAACCAGTCTCCTGTAACTCTTGTCCTTGGTACTTGTACTGATAAGCATTCTGCGTAGTAACCGTATAATTATGCAGCAATCCAAACGGGTAATAATTATTCATTTCTACAATTTCTCCAGGTCTCCAGTTCATATAACAAACATTTCCGGCCGGAGATTCTGTACATTTCATTGCCTGGTATTTTCTGGGCTGAATGATTCCGTATAGCTTATCTACAATTTTCCTTGACTTAGATTGCAATCTCACACCGCTGCAAAAACGATGGGTTTGTTTTTATCTGCCGACACGAGCGAGACGCGAGCGTGATCGGGGGATAACTTTACAAACAAATAATTTCTATCCTATTATTATTTCTACGTTTAAAGTCAGTTTTTTCTACACAAAATATAGGATATTTATCTCCACAATTTTCTATTTCAATGATATTATTAAGTTCAGCTAATTTTTTATTTAAATTACTACTTAGACTTTTAGTATATGATATAGTTCCTCTTGAAGCTCCTCCAAAAATATGTATCCGAATTTTAAATTTTTTATCATTATTCTTATTAAGAAAAGTAGATAATTCATTAATTTCAGATTCATCAATAAATCGACCGTCTCTATGCCTAAACATATTTAATAATATTACATCATTTGATTCAACTTCTTTAGGATAGCCGAATTTAAGATTTTGAGACCAAAGATATTGTGAGAAAAAAATGATTATTAGAACCAAAAATTTATTCATGTAAATATTGTATTGCATTTGTATGTTCTTTTGTTACTTTATTAGAATTAATTATTGTAGGAGGGTTATATTTATGATCTTTTGCCCCTGTACCAAATAATGTAAATCCCCATTTTATTGTAAAAGATGCTTTACCATTAATAATCATTGAGGATTGGGCATCCCATTTTACTGCTGAAGAGGAGTTTTTATCAACTTTCTTTCCAAAATATTCTCTTTGAGGAGTATCGTGAAGTATATTAAGCTTTGGAATATCAAAATATTCAGGTTTTGTAAAATCTTTTGACCTTTGAACATTAATTCCATCCGGTCTTTCATCTAAACTTCCCGATATAGAACTTTTTTCACTGCCATCATAATCGGGAGTATTAGAAATATAAGTCTGGAACCATCCAGAGCTTGTATCTTTATTATTTGGATTAAAAGTCATAGTGATCTCCGGAGCTATTAAGCCATCTTCACTACTATTTTCTATCCATGTATTCAGTGTTAAAGAGCCTGAGCCATTTGGCAATGTATAAGTGCTAGAATCATTTTTATCACTTACATACGCAAAACTTTTTTCTTTACCTTTATAATTCTTATTAAATTCTTTTTGACTATTCGTATTCTTATCCCAAAATACTTCCCCCTTATTTCTTATCTTTAATCCATCCTTTTCCTTCTCGACCATCCGGATCAACAAATCTAATCGGATTATTAAATGCATAATTATAAGGACTATGTCTCGTCATCTTCTCCGCCAGTGGATCCACCACAACCCATCTTCCAATATCAGACATATAGAATCTCGCGCCGTAATCATACATTCCCGTCTCTTACAACTCCTTTCCGTTGTACTTGTACTGATAGTATTATAGTAGGTTCATGATTATTTTCTTCTAAGCTTTTTTACATACTCAAACAATTCATTTGTCATTTCGTAATATTTTCCATTAATATTAATTGTAGCCTGATCTCCACAAAAATTAAACCTTTGATTCTTAAAATAAATTTCACCCTTAAATCTAATATTCACATAAGGCTCGTTACTAATACTTTTTAAACATCTGGTGAGTAAAGAGAAATCTCGACTTTGTCTATTATTTAATTCAATTTTCTTTAATTTATCTTGAAAAGCATCAAGTAGATTGTTACAACTTATTGAATATGGAGTTGTAGCATCAATTGGAGCAATGTAAATATTACTTTTTTGCCCTTTCCCAAATGAAAATATTAAAATAAATAATATTAATAAAACATTAACTTTCTTAATTACCATTTTTATTTTTTTTAGGTACAGTGATAATAACTTCGTCAATTTTTGGAAATGTACTGGTACTTGGAGAAACCTTTTCATTTACATCAGATGCTTTATAGGGGTGCCCCCCATGGTCATCTCTTGTTATTTCTCCTTCTTCAATTAAACCTAGTTTTTTTGCCGTTTCTTGTTCAGATCCTTTAATTACTCTCTCTTCTTCCTTATTAGAATAAGGATTATCTTTATCAGCTTGCGAATTTTCTGCATGCTGTTTGGGATTTTTTAAGGCATCCAACATGTGGTCTCCCTCATGATTTAGTATAAGTGTTGGAGTTAGTGAAACACTTTTGTTAGTTTCAATTCCTTGTTTATCATTCCATTGTATTTCTTTTTCAGTGTATGAAGCAAAACTTGACCCTGATGTTTGGGATATTATTATTTTCTCCTTATGATTCTCTAAACTATTGATAATTCCATCTGCATTATTTTTTTTAAGTGTAGCAAGGGATTTATAAAAATTTTTTATAAAAGTATTATTCCCCTTATATGTACTACCTGTTTTATAATCATACGTCATAAGTTTTCCTTTACTATTTTTATAATGTATAATTATATCTCTGCCATCTGGATCAATAAACATTATTGGATTGTTAACAGCGTAATTGTAAGGGCTGTGTCTTCTGTGTTTTTCCGCGAGCGGATCCACCACACCCCATCTTCCAATATCAGACATATAGAATCTCGCGCCGTAATCATACATTCCCGTCTCTTGCAACTCCTTTCCGTTGTACTTGTACTGATAAGCATTCTGAGTAGTAACCGTATAATTATGCAGCAATCCAAACGGGTAATAATCATTCATTTCTACAATCTCTCCAGGTCTCCAGTCCATATAACAAACATTTCCGGCTGGGGATTCTGTACATTTCATAGCCTGGTATTTTCTGGGCTGAATGATTCCGTCTTTGTTGGCATCCGTATAACTTAGTCTTACATTGCCCAGATGATCTGTGTAATTATAGACATATCTGCCGCTAAGCGCATCATAATATCCTTCTGAAGTGGGTATAATTCTCAGTTTCATCTCAGCCACTTCATTCGGATCAATAATTACCCATCCATCACCCGCTTCCGATGGTTTGGTACTTTTATACTGGAACCCGTCCAGGTAATCGGTTTCTATGTCTCCAAAGAGCTTCTTTACTTTTACTCCGTCTGCCCTGTAAGTGTAATTGGTTACTTTGGCATTCTGGGTAATCTGTTTAGGTAAATTTAGATAATTATACTGAATTGAAGAAATCCCTTTATCCGGATGACTGGTCATATTACCGTTTCCGTTACCATTATCATTGTCATAACCGATGGTACCGGGATTCGCCAGGTATGGATATCCTGAAGGGTTCTGCTGCAGATCAGTAACCTTTGTCAGCTTATTGCCTGTATAATCATACTTCAGGTTATCGATCACAATAGCGGCTGTATTTCCCATCTGGAGCGCCGCTGATCTTTTCAGCCTGGTAATGTTCCCGTTCAGGTCATATTCCGGAATTTCAAAATATTCTTTGGCCGTTTCAGAACCCTGTTTCTGATAAAAACCTGCGGAAAGACGGTTTAATCCATCATAAGCATAACCATATCTTTTCAATGGTTCATTTTCTTCTGTCAGCGTTTTCCAGGCTATTTCCGCTATATTTCCGTTGAATCTGGGTTTTACTTTTAAGCTGCTGTAATCATTGTTCGGAGTTTCCTGTCCTTCTCTCAGATTATAATTGATCTTATAGCCAAACAGATCATTGCCTAAGTTGGAGGGATCGTTAATCTGAGTCATCCATCCCCTGATATTATACTGATAATTCACCGTCTGTAAAGGTGATCCTATATTCTTCCCTCCTACTTTTTTGGTTTCCAGCTGGGAAATTTCATTGTAGCTGTTCCGGGCCAGGATCTCTTCAGGATTGCTGTCCACCTTGTGTTTATGCACCAAAAGCCTGTTCTGGTGGTCATAAGTAAAACGCTCTTCTATGGCTACTTCGGGAGAAGCAGTAGTTCTTTTATGGGAAATATATCTTTCCTGCGGCAGTCCGGCAAAATCCAGTCTGGTCTGTGTGTTGGTATATCCTCCCAGATAATTGGTGGTATAAGTGGCGATGGCCCTGGCTTTTGTATCGTAGAAATAATAGGTTTTTGTCCAGTTATCGTCTTCAATATTTTTCGGATAAGAAGCAGTAAGTAAACCTTTGGTTGAGGCATCATTAAAACGGTCCAGCTCCTGTGCCATCGCCGGTTGATCCAATATCAGCTGGGGAATGGCGGTCAGTTCAGGTGGATAGGTATCATAATAATTAACGGTCAGCAGCTTAAAATTGGTAGTCGGGTATGCAGTGCTGTTGGTATAAAACACATTCATTCCGCTGTTGTTCCAGCCTGAGCTGCTTCTGGTTTCAATATTCAGCGCCATACCTTCTACTACATTTACCTGGGCTTGTCTGCTTGCCGGGCTGTACAGAATTCCGGTGTAAACAGGTCTCGAAAATTCATCATATTTGGTAAAAATCCATTCTCCGCTTTTCCTCAGATTCGCGTCCTGGGTCAAAACAAGCCTGTCTGCTTTATCATACACCATATACTCCCATCCTTTACCCGGAAGCTTTTTTTCAACCACACGTTTTCTGCCGTCATAACTGTACCGGTAACACAGGTCATCCAGTATATTCTGGGAAATACTGTTGCTATTCTGCCCAATCTGCTGTACAGCTTTTGGGGGAATTACAAATACATTCTGGCTGTATTCATTGTATACATAATAGGTATCTGCGTTGTTTGTTCCATCTGTCCTGCGGATCAGCACCACCTGACCCCGCCCGTTCAGAAACTGGGTAACAGGGTTTCCGTCTTCATCGGTCACTGTATTTTTATACAGCACTCCCGCAGGATAGCTTCCTGAATCATCCGGAGATACCGATAACGAAGAAACCGTATTGGAGACTCCATTTACAGTGTTAATTGTGGTAACAGTAATAAATTTTAAAACCTCTTTATCCGCATTTGTTTCATACCGGTATTTTTTTGTGTGACCTGATGAAAGTTTCCACGAATCGCCGGGTTTTGCCTCCTGTAACAACCTGTCTAAAGGGGAATTTTCTATCTGCTTTTCGGAAAAAGCATTCGTGGAACCATAATAGGTGTTAGCCGCATTTTCATTGGTGATCCCGGAATGATAGCCTGAACCCATTGAAGGAGCAGGCACAGGAAGAATATCTTTCAGCTGCCTTCCGTAATGATCATAAGTAACCGGAACCACAAGGTCCTGACCCTGCGGGGTTGCCCTTACACTGATAACCTGCTTGGGCCTGCCTAAACCATCGAAGTAAGTAATGGTTTCTGTTTTCTTAACACAGTCTTCGCTAAGGCAGGTCTTTGACTGTACATAATTTTCTGAAGTAGTCTGCGCTTTCGGTAATGTAAAAAATGCCAAAAGAAGTACAGACATTATTTTTAAGATGAATTGTTTTTTCATGATCTGAATCTTTAAGGTCTGTAATTGTAGTTGAATTCACTGACTGTTTTGGAAACATAGCTTCCGCTGCCTGTCTTCTCTCTGATCTTTATTTCTTTCAGCCTGTTGGCAGCATCATAAATATAGGTTTCCCTGATACCATTGGGCTGGGTAATAGTCGTTACGCCAATAAGCGGATCGTGGGTGTAAGCAGTAACCATCTTATTTTTCAGTACGGCTTCTCTGCGGAACGTCTCATAAGCACTAATCAGTCCCTGTTCATAAGCAGGATCTGTGACGTCGATATCAGAACCTGTGACGTAAGGCAAAATCAGATTTTCGATCTGACTGTATGTAACTCCTTCCACTTTAAATATGGGAAGGGTTTTGTTATATCCCCAAACAATACTTACCGGAATACCGTCTTTAGTCGTATACTGAATGAGATTTCCTTTGCTGTCATACCTGTCATAGGTTACTTCTGTATTCACCTTTGAAAGGTTAAGTATATCATAAGACCTTACCGACAGTGGCTGCACAAAATTTCCGGTTACCGGATGCGGCAGGACCGAAGGATAGAGCGTTTCCGTTCTGGACAGTGTTTTCGTTGCATTTCCCGCAGTCTGGGTAGCAACCGTTTCCATCGGAATACCCACCATGTTCTTATCTATCATCAGCTGATTGCCTTTTTCATGGGCGTACTGATAAGAGGTTTCATCAACTGAAAGGTCAGGATGGGTTGTTTTCTGCCTGTTGAGCTGGCTATGCTTCGGATTATTGTAGAAATATTCCGTTTCGGTCTTTAGTGCCTTCCCATCAAGATAGTCTGTTGTTTTTTGTGTTTTCAGGTATTCGAAATAAGAAATGTTCTTATACTGCATGATATCAAGATTGTCCAGATAATCATCAAAAGCAACCACTTCACCAATCGCTTTTCCATAGCAGAGATCTTTATACTGCTGGGTAATATTATGCGCTCCGGGGGCATAACAGTTTTTATACCAGTCCGACACACGGTAATGATGGCTATGATTAGCTGTACAATAGGTAAAATCGATCGTTCTTGTAACGTCTTCCGCAGTGCAGGTTCTGGTTACGTTCTGTATAACAGGGTTATCATAATTTTTACGGATGCTAAAACCATCCACCTGATATCTTCTGTTCGGGTCTTCTGCATAGCTTATTTCAACCGTTCTTACCAGATTATTACTGCCATCCAGATATTTTGTAGAGATTTCCCGGCCGTTGTTCCATCCAGCATTGGTCCACTGGGAATTCCGGATATTATTTCCGTACAGTACATTTCCAAATACATCGGTATCCGTTGAATATTTATGGACGATATTAGATTTTCCTTCCACAATTTCCTGTACCGTTTTATAGAAAATATTCGGATGGGTGGCATAAAGTTGATTGATATTTGAAGAGGTAACAACATAATAAGGAAAACGTTCAACTCCTATCGGGACGCCACTTCCCGGATTACCTGGATTGGGATTGCTATTGCAGGTTCTGGTAAAGTTAAGCAGCTCTTCAAATTCAGGCTTTCTTATTACTTCCGCTTCACTTTTCTGCTCATTAATGTCCCTGTAAACAAATTGTCTGGTGGTGGCCACTCCATTTTCCGTACTGTCTGTAATTTTACTTATCCGCAAACCTCCGATAGGTACTTCCCTGTCCCCCCTTATCTCCAGTTTTTCGGTATAGCCGGCAGATACCTGAGCCTGAACACATTTAAAAGTAGTCCGCAGTGATAAAGTAAGCACCTCGTTTTTTTGAATCATTGCGTAAAAGGCATCTACCAGCGGAAAAGTAACGGAAACCCCAACATTATATACCATCCCGGCGGGTGTTTTCTGATAAAGATTTACGACTTGGCCATTGGGACGATGAAGACTGGCATTTGCCCTGTGCTTACCCGGAATTTCCGACTCAGGCCGACAGGCATCAATATTAAATTCTGCTCCTCCTCCCAACATAATTTCCTCATCCTTTACAGACATGAATGTAGTGGAATTGGTAGCCTGTCCGCTGTAAGCGCTTTCTGCACCTATCTGAACCCCGTTCTTCTGCTCAGGGCTCAGCACTACGTTTATATCTACTTTCGTATGGTTTTCATAAAAAAATTCCGATGATCCTTTGGTGGGATAGATGATTTTTTTTAGCATCCCGATCTGGGTCTTTTCCGGCATCACAGCTGTGATGGCCCCCTCATAATTGGCCCAGCTTGTCAACTTGTTTATTTTCGGAACCAGATTGGTATTGTAGGGGATTCCGTTATAATATCCCCAGCCATCCCTGCTGAACGAAAGCCTTACAGGGAATTCCTGCGGATTGATATATTCAAATCGGTGAAGTGCTTTTGAAATGTCATCCTTTACTGATGTCAGAAACAATCTTTTGTTCGCAGTAAACTGGTAGGTGATATCAACGTTGTTAATGATGGAATTACTCAGTTTTTTTACTACACGTGTTAAACTTTTGTAATCCGTATTCTCAGGATACTGGGTATAATCAAACAGGATTTCGCCATAAGCAGGATTGCTGCTGTATATTCTTTTGATCTGTTTTCCGTTTACCGTCTGGTTATGACTGATGAGTTCACTTACCTGCGGATAACGTATAAATGCAGGATTTCCACAACCGGAAAACATAGGTCCTCCTGTTGGGGAAGTATAGGATAATGTCTGGGACCGGCTGATGGTAGCTGAATAACCTCCGTCTGTATTTTCAATAAACACGGTTTCTCCAGTTGCTGTATCTTCAATCTTCGTCAGGTACCAGGCAGTAGTCTTTATAGAAATAAGAGAATGCCCGTCTCCCGCAGTACGGTTGGAAGTTTTTTCCCTGTCAGTAAAATAATATTTGGTACCGTTGTCTGTGGTTATGGTGAAAGCATCACCGCCACTTCTTCCTTCAATGATCACATCTTTTTGAGAATAGATTACAGGAACACCTCTTTTATCAAAAATAAATTTGATCTGTATCCCGTTAAAACTTGCCATATAGAAATCCTGCTCCGTATCTGCATCAGGACTGGAGGCATCCTGGAAAAACTGCATTACAGCCGGATTTCTTACCGCTCCCAGGCTGTCAATATTGGTAGGAAATGCAATATTAAGCTGATGATCTTCATCGGGAAGATCCCTTATAATCCTCGTGATGACACCACCGGCATTAAGTGTCCAGCCTAATCCGGTGGCACCGTTCATATCATCTACTTTTATTCCATTGGAAGAATAGCTGAGTGAGACGGGAAGTTTAATATTCTTTGTTTCATAGGAGGTCAGTGGAATGTTTACATTGGCATTGCCCGTAAACAGGCTTACCGGAATATTCCCGAAGGATCCCAGTTTATAAGATTCAGCAGAAGGAGGTATAATATTGGGAAGGGTTGACTGCCCGTTTGTTGAAGTTTGTGCCAATGCTGTACCTATTGACAGGCAGAAGAACAAAGCTGTTATATTTTGTTTCATTGTGTTATTATTTTTAATCATTGTAGTACTTACTGTTTATATCTGCTGACAGGTTTAGACAGCTCTGATATCCTGCTTCCTGATAAGGTTACCCGGCCGGCATTCCTTCAATTTCACGATCTTTTTTTCTCTTTCCCTAATTATACTGAACCAATTAACAATATTCTGATAATCTGTTTTTAAAAGATTTCTTCAAACACCATTTAATGTTTACATCACAGAAAATTCCGTATAAGTGAATGACTGCTGATCTAAACAATATCTTTTAACCAATTTTCTATAAGCTACAATTCGGCTGATCAGTACCTAATGGGAAAATCAATAGTACGAAGCATATGCGACAAAAAGCGTCGTATTAAATTCTTTTATAAAAAAAATTAAAAATGGAATGCAGATTCATTTCCTGTCCCGGAAACGACGTTGTACAAAAGAATTGCCGGCTATTATATTCCCTCATAAACACTTGAATTTCTGAAGTTAATATAAAAATTAGTTGCCATATGTACAATAAAAAAATCCATGTTTTATATTCATTATTTATAAAATTTACCTAAAAACAGGTTTTTAATTTTCTCATTTTTTACATTTACTTTTGGTTATAAATAATTTATTAATTTTCAGTTACATCAACAATCAGTGATATAATTTAAACCGATGAAAATATTCCCTAAAAATGTTTTTTTCAAATATTGATCGGATTTATTGCAGTATTCCGAACGATCCCGTGATACATTCAGCCTGACCGGCATCCCGAATTTCCGGATGAAATTCAGCAGTAAACAAAAAATGTAAAAACCGCTGTCTGAATAATAATTACTGCATTTCACCATCTATCCGGATATTTTGGTGCCCATCACTACTACCCTATCTGAGGATTTTATATTTTTACATTTTGGGAGAAAATGAAAACAGAATCAGAAAATGCTGTTAAAAAGAACCTCTATTTCCAGTTGTTCTTCTGGACCGCCTTATTTTTATTCGGAACAGCCAGAAGTTACAGTGAATATGACGGAGGACCATTCACCACCCTGGTAATTTATAATTTCTGTCACTGGATTTTTCAGATTGCAGGAGCCAATTTTATTTATTATATCCTGATCCGCAGATTTTTTGATACTAAAAAATACCTTCAGTTTTCTCTGTATTTTCTCCTCAGTATTTACCTGATTTCCGCAGCGAACAGAATTTTCATTATTTATGCAGCGGAACCTTTTTTCATGAACGTTCCGCAAGACAGCCTGATCAGTATTTTTACGGACATCGGTTATCTTTTGCCGCATTACAGTTTTCCGGTGATCAGCGGGGCATTTATATGGACTGCCGTGATGTTTTTTATCCGGTATAAAGATGAAAAGGAAAATACGCTGACATTGCAGAAAGAAAAAGCAGAACTGGAACTGAAATCCCTGAAATCCCAGCTGAATCCGCATTTTCTGTTCAATACCCTGAATAATATATACTCCCTTTCTTTAAACGGATCGGAGAAAACCCCGGAATCCATCAGCCGTCTCTCTCATATTCTTGATTATATCCTTTACAGGGCACCTGAAAATAAAATTCTCATTTCCGAAGAGCTTGCGGTTATTAATGATTACATTGCCCTCGAAAGTCTCCGTTATCATGAGGGAAAGCTGAAGATTACCCGGACCATACAGCCTGGCTGTACAGGGTCAGTCCCACCGCTGATTTATCTTACCCTGGTTGAAAATGCCTTTAAACACGGTACAGCCGCAGCTTCCGGGCAGACAGAAATCAGAATAGACCTATACCACGGTAATGGTTATATCACATTCAGCATAGAAAATACCTGTGAGGAAAACGGAACAGCAGCCAAAACTCATGGAATCGGGCTGGAGAATATTGAACGGCAGCTCCGGCATCATTATCAGAGTCACTTTGTTTTTAATGTTTCAAAAGAAAACAATATTTTTAAGGCCGAAATAAAAACCCCTGCAGCAGATGATTAACTGTATCATTGTAGATGACGAACCTTTAGCTACGGCTTTGCTGGAAAAACATATTTCCATGATCAGCAGTCTGCAGCTGGCCGGAAAAGCGGCCAATGCGATGGAAGCCTATCAGCTTCTGCAGACCCAATCGGTGGATCTGATGTTCCTGGACATCGAGATGCCTCATTTAAACGGAATTGATTTTTTAAAATCGCTTTCCCATCGTCCCAAAACAATATTCACCACAGCTTACCGCGATTTTGCGCTGGAAGGTTTTGAGCTTGAAGCCGTGGATTATCTTCTGAAGCCTGTTACTTTTGAGCGCTTTTTCAGATCTGTGGAACGCATTTTAAGGGATAAAAAAAATTCTGAAGAAGATTTTATCATTCTTAAAACAGAAGGGATGAACAGGAAAATTTCAACCGGAGAAATCATCTGTTTTGAAAGCCAGGGCAACGATGTGAAAACGCTTCTGGCCAATCATGAAGTTTTTATTTCCAAAAACAGAATGGCAGATCTGGAAGCAGCCCTCTCCGCTAAAGGTTTTATAAGGATTCACAGATCGTTTATGATCAATTCACAATATATAACGGCTTTCAGCAATCATGAGGTCATACTTGGCACATATACGGTGCCTGTGGGAAGAAGTTACAAAAATGAGTTTGATACTTTTATTGCACAGCTTTCTGAGAAACGCTTACTCTGAAAAATTACTTCCGTATTTTAAAAGGATCCCAATATATCCGAAATACAGATATTCAAAAACAATTAACCATTTCAAAATAACATTCCAAAAACAATATGGAACACAAAATAATACTGCCGTTCTTCACCGATGAAAAATTTGCAGGAAAACCATTGACTCTTATCAATTGTATTGCCTTTTTAGCCCGCAGAAACAACAGCCATCTGCTGCTTATATCCAATTTTACCGAATTATATCTGTTTAAATATTCTGAAGATTTCGTCTTTGAAAAGGAAATTCCGGTAACGGAAGTTTTAAATGGATTCAGACAGTTCAGCGAATCCAGGGAGTTTGCGTTGAGTGAAAGCACTTCGGGACAGATCATTATTTCCGGTCCCGCCAACCGGTGCTTCATCATTGATGAAGACGGGAACATCGATCCGGCTTCCTACACGACAACAGTTATCGATGTGCCGGGAGATGCGCATGCACTTTTCCCGCAAAAACAGGAAGCTGCCGCAAATAACCTGTATTACAGCGCAACTGTTTTGCCGCAGACTGACCAGCTGATTGCTTTGATAGATGGCGAAATGGGCCGGGGAACCGTCATGGACAAAAAAAGAGGTGATTTTATTGTGATTTCCGACTCCCCTTTTAAAGATGCTGCACAACGCCCTCGTTTTAGACTGCTGGCCGCCTTAAATGCTACTCCGGACACTATGTATAAGTCTGATTTTCCAGGAATTGTACTTAAAAATGGAAAAACCATTCGCCGTGATGAACGGATGGAAGAAAATCTTACGGACGGCATCAGAGAAAAAAACGGGATAACACTTTTCAGACCCTGGATCAGCAGTATTTATCCGCTTACTTCATCGCTTATTCTCGTTCCTGTTTTCGATCAATACAGGAATCTGAGTGCCAAAGCCTGCTTTCTTCTGGTGAACACAGACGGAACTGTTGCAGGAAAGCTCCGGGACATTCAGCCGGATAAAATCAAATTGAAAGCCCTGGAAGAATTTAATTTCGCAGTGAATGATACCGAACAGCTCATTTATTTCAAAGGACAGAATATCCTGTATATCTTTGGGTTTGACGGTACGTGCTTAGACAAAATTATACTGGAGGGTGCTGCGAAACCACTTGCGGCATTTCAGCTGATTGGGCAAACCGTTCATGGAAATCTGTTATTTTTCGACAGAAAGAATTTCCATTTCCTTCAATTCCCCTGTTTAAAACCTCGGGATGAAAATAATCTGGCAGTGATTGAAAACGCTCTGACCGTTTATAAAAAACATAAACCGGCAAAACCTAAAACGTCCGCAAAAAAGACAAAGGACGACAGCCATATTGCCTTACATAAAGTGGATCATCCGGAGATTATTAAAGAAAACTTCGAATGGCAGAGCGCTCGTTTTGGCCCATCGGCAGAAAAAGCAAAACACACATTCCGGTTCTTATTCTATCTGTTCCGTAATTCATGCGAATTGCTGCAAATGTCGGTATTAACAGAAACGGAGTTGGCGTTACAAAAAAAATGGTTTCACTACGGCCTGAACAGTATCAGTGAGTTTTGTCGCCTGGCTCACTTTGAAGACGAAGTAAAAGAAGCCGTGATAGATGAAAGCGGAACTTTTGAGATCAAAGTGGAGCCAACAAATGAACGTATTAATCTTTTTACGGCATTATGCCTGGCTACTATTGCCCGTGATGAGGAAAAACAAAAAATCATTGCCGGCAGCCCGATCCGTTTCTGGGGAATCAATGAAAAGGATTGGGATATTAAAAGTTTCGGAATTGGCTTTTTAAAGCTGATAAAAGAATACTATCTCACCCAACAGTTTAATCTTTCTCTTTTTGAAGAAATGCAGGCAGATCTGGAAAAAAATAAATCTTCAATCGGGCCGGGTGTCAGGCAGAAATTCGGATACTATCTGAGAAGCCGCTATCTGAATGCCCTGAAAAGTCTCGCAGAAAACAATGAATCCGAATTCCGGATCCATTTTGCACTTGCCGTTCAGGCCTGTAAAGAAGTCTGGGGTCAGAAAAAAGCACTGAACAGAGGTGGTACGCCTTTATGCCGTGATCACGAAGGTTTTCTGTCATGGAGCTGTACCGCTCTGGCATCTATGGCATTTGACAAAGGCTGGGACCCGGGAATTACCTCTGATTACACCCCACAATATATGATAGACGGAAGGATTAATCTGAAATAAAACGGATATTTGATCCGTTAGATAAAGCCTGGCATCCTGAGTGATAAAGCAAATAAAAAAATAATATATTCCTGATCATACATTAAGAATATATTATTTTTTATAGATTTTATTCTAAATTGCCGCATACGCATTACCTGCTGTATATGAACAACTTACACTATACAAACCTTATTATACGGCTAAACTGAGCAGATAAGAAAATCACGTTTTACAATCATAAAAATATGATTTCCAACGAAGTACCCATATGAAGACATGCATAGCATCTATACGCAGGCTCCTATGGATATTAAAAAAAAGTATTATTTTTGCCTTAAGGAATAAAGTTGCTTATCAGCATTTTTATTAGTAATTTTAGTACACCAATCTATAAAACATTAAAATTCATCCACATGAGAAAAATATTTCTACTCATTACATGTATGTTCGGCATTTCAGTTTTCTCACAGATCAAAGTGCTGAAAAATGAGAGCTTGGTGGAAATTGGCAAAGATAATTCCGTAGGTTTATATAAAAAAGAAGATAAATTCACCATCAACTATCAGGATCTGAATACCAGTAACCTGAACACCATCAGATCTTTTTCTTTTCAGAATCTGAACGGCGATGTTTCCGATCTTTATACCCTTATTATGGAGGGCTTCACAACAGTTCCGGAAGAAAATGTGGTTTTGGAGCTTCCTAATGATATCATTGAACTTCACTATGAGAAAAACTACGGCCAGCCTACCATGCAGTTTATCCAGTACATCAACAAAAACCGTAAGTATGTCGGAAAATCACAGTTTTTAACTAAAAAACAGATGGAAAAGGTTTTCGGAAGAACAAACGGAAAATATACGATGTATGACAAACCCGCAGCTCCGGCCCATCAGGTGAATACCACAAAGCCTGCCGCTAATCAGGCTTCTACTGCTTCACCGGCTTCCAACAGCAGCAGTAAAAACAAGAAATCAAAAAAATAAACGTATTTTTTCAATATTACTGAACTCATTCATCCGAATGAGTTTTTTTATTTTTATTTTTGCAGAAAGACAATACCTATTATGCCGCTTCAGATAATCAATTTAACCAAAAAATTTGGTGAACAGACCGCACTTGACCAGATCAACATTTCTATTGATAAAAATGAAATCATCGGACTTCTCGGCCCCAATGGCGCAGGAAAATCCACCCTGATGAAATCTATCGTAGGTGCTCTGAAAATTGATCAGGGCGAAATTATCTTTAACGGGATGAATATTACGGAAAATGAAATTGCCTGTAAAAGAAAAATAGGATTTCTTCCCGAAAACAATCCGCTATACCTGGAGATGTACATTAAAGAATATCTTCAGTTTGTTGCCAATATTCATAAAATCCCTGCTTCCAGGGTAGATGAAGTCATCGAACTGGTAGGCATTACCCCGGAAAAATCGAAAAAGATAGGACAGCTTTCCAAAGGATATAAACAGAGGGTGGGACTGGCTCAGGCTATCATTCACCAGCCGGATCTGCTGATCCTGGATGAACCGACCAACGGTCTTGATCCCAACCAGATTATTGAGATCCGGAATGTTGTAAAGGAAATCGGACAGCAGAAAACCGTTCTTCTGTCTACCCACATCATGCAGGAAGTGGAAGCGCTGTGCTCACGGGTTATCCTGATTCATAAAGGTAACATTCTCCAGGACTGTCCTATTGATGAATTCAAAGGCAGATTCAACAGCCTGGAAGAAGCTTTTGCCAGCTATACTGCCGTTTCATAATTATCATGGAATTTTCTGTGACCAACGGACAGGGAATTATCAGGCTTATATCTGATGGGTTTGCAAGCTGCCTGAGTATACAGCGTCCTGTTGCCATCAACTGGCCGGACTGCAGAGGCAGCATAGGTGAATATTATGCCGTATCTGAACTTTCAAAAGAAGAACAGATCCACATGGCCGGTCAGCTTAACCGGGCTCTCATTGACGGTACAGAAGAAGAAATCATGACCGGCATTCAGGACTTTCTTCAGCTTTTTGAAAATGGAATTTATCAGGTATATCCTGAAAATATGCCATTTGACAATACGGATTTTCATACTTACAGGGATTTACCTGCTGATGAGTTTCCTTCTGATACTGATTTTTTTTCAGGCTGGTTCTATCCTTTTAAGGATTTCGGCCATATTCTTACCCTTACAGACAGTAGTATTGATGAAACAAGAGTAAAGTATTATATGGACCTTATCCGGGAAGGTGCGCGTCCCAAAGCAGTGGCATTCTGTAAACTTTATCATGCAGATCCCGGAATGAGTTCTTCGTTTATTCTGGACGGTCATCATAAAATAAAAGCCTACCTCCGCCTGAAAATGGATGTTCCTGCCATCGTTATTTATAAACAAAACAGCGGATGTGAAACTGCCCGGGAGGTATTGCACGCCGCACGTCCCCTGCTTAACGATGAAGAATTTGAACATCTGTTTCAGAATGACGATGAGAATATTATTGAAATTAAACTGACAGATGATGAAATGCTGACTGCCGAATTAGACAGGATTCTGAGATCATCCGGAAGAATCGATCCGGGAATTATCAGTGTTCTGATCAGACATCACCAGTCCGGAGTTCAGGAAGATAAAGCATGGCTGAATAAGCGTCTTGAAGCACTCAGAACCAATATCCATATAAGTTTTTTCAATAACACCAAAAACCTTCTGACTTTTTCCCGGCAGTATGTGGAAAGATACAGAAGCTATGTATGGTTCTCCAAAACTATTAAACATCATCACGAACTGGAAAGCTGGATCACAGCAACAATTTTAATATAAAATGGCTTTATTTTTGATGGGCAATTAACCTCAACAATAACCAATACAAAATGACCAGAAAAATTGTACTAGGAATCTTCTGCGTTGCTCAGTTTTCCTTTATGAACGCTAAAAATCTTACGGACGGAGCATCAGCGCTCAACCATACAGCTTCTAACAGCTTTTTCCAGCAGGTTCCCAAAACCGTAATCATCAAAACCAAAAAGTTTAAGATCAGAATTGATAAGCAGCCCAATGGCAAATACCTGTATCAGTCCTGGGGAGCGAATTCCAGCATTACCACCAAACCGCATATGATCATCAGTGACGGTGAACTGGTTCCTGACGGCAGCGGAGGTAATTATTCCATCGTTTTCAACAACAACGGCTATACGTATCAGGTCTGGAGAAATTACCTTACGGATTCTGCAAAAAAACCACCCTATACCTTAACGGTTACTGATAATAATGACCAGGAGATCGTTAATGAATATGGAACCGTAGTAAAAAAATAAAAAAGGAATCCCGTTGTTATGCGGGATTTTTTTATATCTGTAATGAATAAATCACTGATATTTCCGTCCCTCATCGTATTACTGCAGCTCATAAGCACGGGGCATCTTTACTATACCTATCAGAATGGAAGCAGCCAGATCCCGGCTGCATTTATTGAACTCATCATTCTTGGGGCTGCCAATACAGTCGTCCTGATCATATTTTATTCCCGGTTTTATAAAAACTCTTCCCCGCGGAACTTTTGGCATATTCCAGCCTTTATTGCCTGGATCACCATTATTTTTACATTGATCTGTATTCTCCTGATGTGGGGGAATATCGTGTAAAAAGGATCCAGCTGTGTTAGAATTATATCAGGTTCCGGATTTTCTGAGTTCCGTATGAAAACGGCTGGTTTCAAAGCTTTCTTCGGCTGCTCTGTACCCGATGTTGAAGATCTGGTCCAGGCGGTCTTTTTTCCGCTCAAAAGTTCCGTAGGTAGACAGTTCCTGCGAGGAAATGAACCAGTCGCAGTAATCGAATTTTATTCTCTCTATCCTGTAGGAAAGAAGGTCATAGGAGCGGGAAACAATCGCTTTGATGGATTTCAGATCCTTGATGTCAATATCGTTGGGGGGAGACACAAAAACACCAATCAGCCTGTCGCATTCATCACGGATAATATCGGCAGGGAAATTATTGAGCACTCCACCGTCACAGTACATTTCGTCATTAATAATATAAGGGGTGGTAATTCCCGGGATGGAACAGGATGCAATAATAGCGTCTACCACTTCAAAGTCTTCATCAAAAATCTTCTGGGTTCCGGAAACCAGCTCCGTAGCTACAATTTTGACCCTGATATCCAGATCTCCCAGTTTCATATCATGAAAAATGGGTTTAAGATAATTTCTGAAAATAACGGAGGAAACCAGTCCCGGCTGATTGAAGGCAAAATGTTTCCAGTTGAAAAAGTATACGGAATTAAAGAATTCCAGAATTTCTTCCGGAGTTTTTCCCACCGCATGAAGGCAACCCACAATAGAACCTGCACTGCAGCAAGACAAAACGTCTATACCGATGTTTTTTTCATGCAGAAATTTCAATACTCCGGCATGGGCAATTCCTTTGGTACCGCCTCCCGATAAAACCAGTCCTACTCTCTCAGAATTCATAGAATAAATTTAAGAAAACACGGTGATAAAATGGGATTAATTTTTCTAAATATGCCGATTTTATTATTATTTTAACAGAGCATGATGCAGAATCGCTTATTCCGGATTGCAGGATTTGGCAAAACGTAAGAAATTAGGTTTTCAATAAGCCATTAAAATCTTACATAATGATACTGAATCATTCCGATATTCCGGACCACACGTTAAGAAGTCTTATCAGGAAAGGAGAAATCCGCTTTGGAGGTAATAAGAAACTGAAAATTTACGGGCTCCTGAGCTGTCGTTCGGGCAAACGGATGAACAAAGAGAACAGAATCTTTTTGGGCTCTGAACAGGAAGCGTTACAGCACGGATTCCGGCCATGCGGACACTGTATGAGGAAGGCTTATATGCAATGGAAATTCCGGAATGTACCGGAATAAGATATACAAGTTGTTAGATTTGGCTAAAGCCATATTGAATGTTTTTTTGTTTAGGTGGACTAAATTTCACCTTTATTGAATAATGAAATTAAGATTTTAAGGGTTAAAGGACTTCCCACAGATTCCACAGATGCCTGGGATATTTTTCTTGTGCCGATTTTGCAGGTAACACTGATTTTTTGTTTCTAAACCTAACGGATTTCAAAAACCCGTTAGGTTTTCTCTAACCACTCCACAGGTAAAAATCGTAGATTTTTAAGAGCTTTAGCGGACTTCTGTGCCTCGTGCATTCAACTTAAGGTTACTTTAGTGTTCAAATTTTTTCGTGGCAGTTGTGGTTAAAAAGTTCACCACAGATCCTCCGGATCTCACGGATGTTTATGAATATTTTCTCAAAGAAAACTTATCAACGGGAATACAAAAAAAGCCCGGAAATTTCCGGGCTTTTATATATCTGTAAGGTTCTTTTCAGATTAGATGTGGATCACTTCACCATAAGCTGCTGCTGCTGCTTCCATGATCGCTTCAGATACGGTTGGGTGCGGGTGGATCGATTTGATGATCTCATGACCTGTCGTTTCAAGTTTTCTTGCTACTACCGCTTCAGCTACCATATCGGTTACGCCTTCACCAATCATGTGGCATCCCAGCCACTCACCATATTTAGCATCGAAGATTACTTTGATAAATCCGTCCGTATTTCCGTTCGCAGTAGCTTTACCACTGGCAGAAAGAGGGAATTTACCCACTTTTATCTCGTATCCTTTTTCTTTAGCCTGTTTTTCTGTAAGACCCACGGATGCTACTTCAGGGTGGCAGTACGTACATCCCGGAATATTTCCATAGTCGATTTTCTCAACGTGCATTCCCTTGATTTTCTCAACACAGGTAATTCCCTCAGCGGAAGCAACGTGAGCTAAAGCCTGGGTAGGAATAATATCTCCGATTGCGTAGTAACCCGGTACTGAAGTTTCATACCATTCGTTTACCAGCACTCTTCCTTTGTCTGTCTGGATTCCTACTTCCTCCAAACCGATATTTTCGATGTTGGCAGCAATACCTACGGCAGATAACAAAATATCAGCTTCAAGGGTAATGTTCCCGTTAGCGGTTTTCACATTGGCTTTTACGCCTTCCCCGCTTGTATCAACGCTTTCCACAGAAGCATTGGTCATGATTTCGATTCCTGATTTTTTCAGAGATTTCTCCAGATGCTTGGAAACCTCTTCATCCTCCACAGGAACGATATTCGGCATGAATTCTACGATGGTTACTTTCGTTCCCATTGTGTTATAGAAATCGGCAAATTCTACCCCGATAGCTCCGGAACCTACAACGATCATAGATTTCGGCTGCTCCGGAAGAGATAATGCCTGTCTGTATCCGATTACTTTTTTACCATCCTGAGGCAGGTTAGGCAATTCTCTTGAACGCGCTCCTGTTGCAATGATGATATGGCTGGCCGAATATTCAGTTACTTTACCGTCTTTATCTGTAACAGAAACTTTTTTACCTTTCTGAACTTTAGCAGTTCCAAGAATTACATCGATCTTATTCTTTTTCATTAAGAATTCAATCCCTTTGCTCATTTTGCTGGCTACACCACGGCTTCTCTGGATCACATTAGGAAACTCAAAGCTGGCTTCCACTTTGTTCAGTCCGTAATCTTCAGCATGGTTGATATAATGAAAAACCTGAGCAGATTTCAATAAGGCTTTCGTTGGAATACAGCCCCAGTTAAGACAGATTCCCCCTAAGTTTTCTTTTTCGATAATTGCGGTTTTGAAACCCAACTGTGCTGCTCTGATTGCAGTAACATATCCACCAGGACCACTTCCAATGACAATAATATCGTAATTCATTACTTTAAAAATTTTTATGCGAATTTAAGGAAAAATTTTGATGTTTCATGGTCTGCCCTTCCATATTTCACTGAACACCACTCCTGATTTGGCGACCGGGGCAATAGAAAAATCAGACTTCTGTTTTAAACCGATAAATTAAAATGGTTTATTTTCTATTTTTTAAAATATCACACAACAGAGATAAATGTTAAAAAATGAATTTTATTAATCAATAAAGAAATATTATAGTAAAATTTTTATATTTTAGTTTAAAATATAAAAATATGAAAACAAAGATTATTACAGCCCTCATTTTGCTTTGGGGCATTTTACTGAACGCACAAGTTGGTATCAACACACAGACTCCCAACAGTACTCTGATGATTAACGGATCGTTAGGAGCCCATTACAAAGAGATTACATCAACGGCGTACAGCATTATTGCAACAGATCATTATCTTACCTATAACGGAGCGGCCAATGCTACTTTTACCCTTCCGGTAATCGGAACGGGAACAACCAGTTTTACGGGCAGAATTTACAAGATCAAGAATATATCAGCCTTCAACATTACCCTTCAGGCTTCCAGCGGAAATACATTAAGAATTGACAACAGTCCGGTTACTTCTTTTACCATTCCAACCGGAGCTTACGCAGAAGTGGTGAACAACAGCAATACCACTGCCGGAACCTGGGACCTGTCATTTACGGTATTACCCAAACCCAGCAATGTTGAGATTTTCGGGGTTCAGCTCTCTATTCCTCCGCATAAAGACGGAACATCGCCTGTGGCAGACTGGAGCAATCATACGGTGAGCACATACGATACGGGAACAGGGACGAATGCCTGGTGGGTGATCAGTAAAGCCTCTACCCCTTATGGTCATACCGCAGGTTATTCAAATGCAAGCAGAATGACTATTGTTTATGAATATCAGGGACCTGCATTTAATGTGAACAATATGTATCCTATTCTCACGGCAGGAAACAACTCAAGCTTTCCGGATGTTTTTACGGCTTCTTTTGTGAGTCTTGCGAATAACGGAACCGACGGGAAAACCCGGCTTACGGTATCGGTAGCCCGTATTGATTTTATCGGAAACAACGGATCCAATAACAGTAACTGGACGGGAACTTTCCTTCTCAATCTTCTGTTAGCCAGAAAGGTGTATTAAGAAAGTTTATAAAAGCAAAAGAGCAGGATTTTCCGCCTGCTCTTTTTATTTACCTGTATTGTTTGAGCTGTTTAATGAAAGAAAACAACATTATCTCATTTTTTTAAGCAGCTGTTTCTGGCTTTGGTATTTTTCATTCAGGGCCTGAAGCTGTGCTCTTTTCATCTTTTTGGTTAAAAGCGGATGTTTCTGGATCAGTTTCTTTTCGGTTTTATATCTTTTATCCAGTTCACTCATCTTACGATCAACCAACTCACTTTTTGAAGGATGCGGAGGAAGCGGAGGATGTTTCTGAGCATAAACATTCACCGACAATCCTAACAGCAATACTGTTGAAATGAATAACTTTTTCATGATATGTATATTTTAAGAGAGAATTTAGTCAGCTAAATTCATCCTGATTTATCATAATATTACATATACCATACCAAACATAAATTCAATTTACGGAGGTCCCTCCTCAAACCGGTTCAAAACGACTGATCTTCTGCTCTTTTATTTCTTCATCTGAATAACGGCAGCATATTGCAATGCTTTTCTGTCCTGCGGCATTTTAATTTCGATGATATTGCCGTTCTG
The DNA here is from genome assembly GCA_002439165.1 of Chryseobacterium indologenes. Lineage (GTDB taxonomy): Bacteria > Bacteroidota > Bacteroidia > Flavobacteriales > Weeksellaceae > Chryseobacterium > Chryseobacterium indologenes_E. Next base: position 8,272 of record DJTE01000032.1, on the reverse strand, counting down.
CTTCCACTGTATTTTTGACTTTACCCCCAGAACGTTTACAGTTTCAGGTTTAAAACCTTCAGGAATGGTGAATCTAAGATTCTCCGGAGCTTTATATTCTCTGTTTTCACTGATATGGAAAACATTTACAGTTTTACCGTCTTTACTTTGGGTATAATAAAAATCTTCATCATGATAAGGAGCAATGCTTCTCGTGGCAAAAACTGCAGACTTGTTTTTCTCCATCCATCCGGAAATTTCCTTCAGCCTGTCATAAACCACAGGATCATAGTCTCCATTGGGACCGGGAGCAATATTCATCAGGTAATTACCGCCTCTTGAGATAATTTTAACAAGGGTTTCAATGATCTTTTGGGAAGATTTGTAATGGTCGTTGGGAACATAGGAGAAGGAATCTCCCATCGTAATACAGCTCTCCCAGGGAACCGAAAGCGCATGTTCAGGAACGGCCTGCTCAGGAGTGACGTAATTTTCCCATTTTCCGGGAACAGTACGGTCTACCACAATAATTCCAGGCTGATTTTTCCTTGCCATGCTTCCGATTTTATCCATATCAATGTCTTGCTCTACTTTGATGGTTCTCTGCCATTCCACCGCAGGATCAATGGTGTGAAAAGGTCTTACCCAGCCGCCATCCAGCCACAGAATATCAATTTTGCCGTAGTTGGAAGTGATTTCATTCAGCTGGTTGAAAGTGAATGTTTTAAAGTTATTCCATCTTTCGGGGTATTTTTTCGGGTCGTAATTAACGTTCCTGTCTTTTGGCGGAAAATACGGCCACCAGTAGTTTTCAGAGTGCCAGTCCGGTTTTGAAAAATAAGCTCCGATCTTAAACCCTTCTTTTCTGAAAGTGCTGAAAATCTCTTGGGTGACATCTGCTTTGGGATTTTTCGAAAAAGGGGTCCCGGAAGAAGTAATTTTATAATCTGATTCTTTGGTATCGAACATTGCAAAGCCGTCGTGATGTTTTGTAGTGAACACCACATATTTCATTCCTGCCTTTTTTGCCGCATCTGCCCATTTCTGAGGATTAAACTGTGTGGGGTTAAAAGTGGTCCGGAGGTTCTCATAGTTTTTCACGTAATCATAATAAGACGCTCCGTGCTCCTGTTTCCTCTGCGTCCAGGATTCATCTTCCGGGCAGAGGCTCCAGCTTTCCACGATTCCCCACTGGCTGTATGTTCCCCAATGCATAAACAGTCCGAACTTGAGATCCTGCCACTGTTCCAGATTCTGTACCACAAGAGGATCTTCCGGCCTCACATAGCCTTCAGAAACGTTGTGTGCCTGCGAAAAAAGGGCAGACGAAAGGAGAAATGACGATAATAAAAAGGTCTTTGATTTCTGTTTGATCAGCATACCGGGTTCGTTTTCCGCTAATTTAATCATCCTTCCATTAATCGGCAAGTTTAAGTTTTGAGCAAATTCTTCAGTGCTGTCTCAAGGCTGAAGTAGGTGAACTGGAAACCGCTTCTCATGATTTTTTCGGGATATACGTTTCTGCTTTTGAGCAGCAGTTCGGTTTCGGTTCCTAAAAATACAGAGGCTATTTCCAGCTGCCACACCGGAGCGTTCAGGCCGAAAGGAATGTTCAGTATTTTCCTCATTTCTTTCATCAGATCATTATTGGAGACCGGTTCAGGAGATGTAATATTGATCACATCCGTAATATCTTCATGCCTGATCACCCATTCCACGGCCCGGCAGAAATCATCAATGTGAATCCAGCTTACTTTTTGCTCTCCCCTTCCCTGTTTTCCGCCCAATCCGAGCTTTGTGATCATTCTCAGTTTTGGAAAAGCGCCACCGTCACGGCCAAATACAATGGAAGTTCTTAATGCTACTTTTCTTATACCTTCATTCTGAACCCTGAAGAATTCTTTCTCCCAGCTTTTGCAGATATTCATGGAAAAATCGTCCCCGATAATTCCGTTTTTTTCAGTATTCAGCTGGGTTTCGGAGTGAATGTAAATGGTTGCCGAGCTTGCATTCAGCCAGACTTTAGGTTTTACTTTGCACTGATTAACGGCTTCCTGAAGGATTTTCGTGCTGTTGATCCTTGAAGTGTAAATTTCTTTTTTGTTTTTGTCGTGGTATCGGCAGTCCACGGATTTCCCGGTGAGATTGATCAGTACATCCGCCCCTTCAAGAACAGTCTGCCATTCTCCCAGACTTTCTGCATTCCAGCGAATGTCGTTTTTATGTTTTGGGTTCCGGGTCAGGATGAATACCTCATCTCCCTTTGCAGTAAAGTATTTTTCAAGATTTTCTCCGAGGAATCCGGTTCCACCGGCTATGATAATTTTCATGGGGCTCAGGGTTTAAAGTTCAGGCTGATTAAGAGTTAAAATATTGGTTTCCAATGTGGGAATTCATATTTTTCTCAGGTATTTTTTTGTTTTCACCTGGATTTCCGATCCTTCTGCCAGCATTACGGAAACCGGTTTCTGGCGGTTAAGGCATTCAAAATCGGTTCCGTATATTTTGTTGAAACAGATATCCAGCTGATGGTCTTTTACCCGGTAATGATCCCATTTCGGATGGCAGACTTCATATTCTGAAGTGCTGTTTTCCCGTTTGGTAAACCCGTAATAATGTTCGGTAATAAATTCAAATTCTGAATCGGCTTCCATTTTTAAAAGCCGGTTTTCGGCTGTGATCTCAATGGAATGCCAGGTTTTGTCTTTCCATGAATACTGGATGAGCAGCTCATTACCTTTTTCATGCATCTTATTTTTCATCGGCATTGTGGTATAGTTTTCTTTGTAAACGGAATTCGCCACAAAGCTGAGTGCCGGTTTGGGAACAATTTCCTTGATAAAAACCACTCCTCTTTTCCAGATCCCGTTTTCTTTCTTTTTCACATAAAATCTGAGATTGACTTCCTCAAAATTTCTGTGAAACGGAATGGGAAGGCCAAGCAGTTTAGTATTCAGAAACATAAACCCAACCAGGCTTACATAGCATTTGTCCTGATAAAAATCGAGTTCGGTACCTTCCGGCAGGTATTTCAGAAGGATGTCAGGATTGATATCGTAGTTGATGATGGCCAGCTTACGCCATTCTGCTTTTAAAAAGTTCATTTTTCTTAGATTTTAATGGTTAAAAATTTCCTTCAGCCGTTTTCCTGATGAGTTCGTTCCGTTGAAGCAGAAACTGTTTAAGATAATTTTTAAGAAAGACTTTGTTAAACATTTTCCCAATTATCCCGAATGGGGATTCAAACTCGAAAATATCGATCATGAGGGTATTTTCTTCTTTAACTTTAAAAATATGCTGGTGTTTCATGGTTTTAAAAGCGCCTTCCAGCATGGTATCGGTAAAGCGGTAAGGTTTTTCCATGCTGATGATCTTTGAAGTGAGGGTCTGGTAAATTCCCAGATGTTTTGCTCTCCAGGTTACCGTTTCATTTTCTTCAATCAGTCCGGAAGTTCGGCCTGCAATTGCTTTTTCATGGGTTCCTGCTGTGGATTTCTGGTGAAGGTCTATATCTCTTGCAAGGTCAAATACCTTCTGAATATCTGCTTTGATGAGGGTTTCCAAATATATTCTTTCCATCTTTTAAAAGGTTTGTTTTTTATCGAGTTCAGGGAGGGCTTTATCAATTCTTGCTGCAAGTTCAGGCAATTTAATGGTGGGAACTGCCGGAAACAGATGATGCTCCATATGATAAAACATACTGAATGTAAGTTTATTTTTCCAGAATCCGCGCTGGGTTCTTGCTACATTGGGATGTTCATGGGTATCGTGGTGAACGGTCCAGACCGCAAAGAAGGCCATTAAAAACTCGCCAAAGATCATCACCAGAATGTGGTAGATCAGGAAATGAACCTGGAAATAAAATACTGCAGATATAAAAACCAAGATCGAGATCAACTCAAAGAACATTTTTTTCCTGTAATTTTTATTGGCCAGCCTGAAGGTGACCCAATGGATCAGGAACATATGCTTCGGGCCATAGAGAATGGCTTCATACCATTTCATAGAGGCGGATTTTCCTTCATAATCTTCTTCGGAAAGACAGTATTTATGGTGTCTTATATGGTTGAATTTCACAGCATGAATAGAAGCCATCATCAGAATACTGTTGAGATACATAGACAGCCAGGTGAGGAATTTCCCGGTTCCGAGCGAATTGTGAAAACCGTTGTGAACCTGTCTGAGCGCCGTCAGAAAATAAAATCCCGAAAACGGAAGCGCAGCCCAGTAATATCCCTGATAAGCCAGAAACAGGGAAATGAAGAACCACGGAAGACTGATGTTATTTTCGATCAGCATTTCCTTTGTGGAAAGAGATTTCAGATCCTTCCATTCCACTTTTCTGATGAGTTCGGTATGATTCATTTTTCAGTTTTTTAAAGGTTGAGCAGAATAAGTAAGGCTAAAACGGTCATTCTGAATATCATCCATGAAAGGGTAGGAAGAAAGCTTAGTTTTAAAATCCGGCATCTTCTCAGATGTTCCAGAAACATGATGAATACTACTATTCCAAAATAAATGATGGCAGAAAGAGAGGTCAGATTCAACAATAAGGCAGGAATCAGAAGCAGCGTTCCTATCAGTGAAACGGTCATCATATTTCCCAGATAATTCCAGATCCGGTCTTTTAAATATGCTCTTAAAAATAAGGTCTGCCAGGCAACCTGTCCCAAACAGATCATCAGCTCTCTCCAAAAATTCTGACTGATGCCTAATCCCAGTTTTGCAGAGAATATACTCAGGACAAAGGCTGAAAACAGGACCACAAAAACCATATAAGCCAGTCTGTATTTCAGGTTAAAATCAGGAGTACAGGCCTGTTCTGCATGATCTTTTTGTGAAGGAATTATTTGTTTTCTGTTATAAGAGACAAAGGAATACATTTTTCTGAAAAACCAGTACAGCGGCTGGATTCTGGCTGTTTTCTCCAGTAAAGGAAATGAATTTCCGATGATCAGCAGCAGGCTGTCCAGGCCATAAACCACCTGGTTGCTTTCATGGTTAATCAAAGCGATTTCATTTTTGGCACGGTGGAAGTCAATCAGTTTTCTGTTCTTTAGACTTAACTCTGTAAAGGCTTCCCGGCCGTTTTCATCAAGCATTCCGCAGCTGGTGAAACCTTTGGAATAGATACTGCACATGGGACATTCATTGTCGTAGATCAGGGTGTGTTTTTTTAAGGTTTTCATGATTCTGAGTTATAGAATTGATACTTTTTATAGCAGTAGTAGATGTATATAACAGCCATAACCGGACTGTACACCAGGGAAGACATTAATAGATAAAGCAGAAAAGCAGGATATTTAATGGTATTACCAAACAGAAAAAAAGCCAGCAAAATCATCCAGACCGGCAGAATGAGTATTCCATAGGCGATATATCCCGGAGACTTTTTTTCTTTTAAAAACAGTCTTATCAGAAAACTGACCAGCTGTGCACCACCTACAATAAAGTAAAAACGTAGAGCTCCCATATCCTGAAACCGGTTGATTATAGACAGAAATCCCACTATCAGGGCGAAGATCTGTACGAAATAATCAATCTTTGTAAACGTTTTCATGATAATTCATTTTAAGAATTAATAAAATAGCCTTCCGGTTTATATACAATGCCTGATTTTAAACTAGGCTCTCTTTACATGCAGGATTTCAATAAGATCCAGGTATCTTTTGTGCGTCAGAACCGATAAGTTTTCACGGATAAAATGTTCCTTAAGGTTCTGAAGACCTTCATATTGGTTGATATAACGAAATAATTCTTTAAACTCCCTCCCGAAGATCTTTGAAACAAAAATTTCGATATAGCATTTCACACAGCTGAATCTCCATGGAGTTTTGGGCTTCACAAATTCTACAATAATGATTTCCCCGTTTTCGTCAATGATCCTAGATAATTCTTCTGCGAAAAACTGTTCTTTTTCTTTTTCAATGGTCTTTGTACCGTAAGAACACAGTATAATATCTATGGAACGATCCTGAATTCCGTTGCTGAAAAAATCTCTTTCAATCTGCCTGATGGAATATATTTCTTTAAATTCTGAAGATAATTTCCGGTTCATGGCTGAAGAAAAATCAAGGGTTACAATATGGGTGTTTTTATTAGGATTCTGAAGATACCTGAGGTTTTCTCCCTGCCCGCTCATCAGGTCCAGTACTCTTTTATCACTGTAATTTTTCACTCTTCTTACCGCCTTCTTTCTGAATAATCCTGTAAAACCTAAGGAAGCGATCTCGTTGATGTAATATTTCGGCTGGATGTGGTTAAAATAGGTTTGCAGATCAGTCATGTTCAGATTGGTTTTTAATGGAATTCAGTACGTGCCCCTGCATTTTATCCAGGATATACCCTGACCATTTTTTCCAGTACCATTCCGGAGCAATTTTATAGCTGTACTGGGTTTTCGCGATTATTTTCGTTTTGTTTTCCGGAAGTTTTTCCAGAGAAATTTCTCCGTAATCCACAATAAAATAGTCGTGCAGATGTCTGGCATCAATTTCTTCATACGGGCTGACCTCTTTCATGGGAACAGTCTGATTTTCCAGGGAGAATTTCACTTTTTTGTTGTCTGTGAATTCATCGATATTCAGGTTGATTTTATCATTATTGGTGGTACAGGTATAAACTGGTTTTCCGTTATGCTGAGTTAATTTTATGCTTTGAGGATAGCTTACTCCCTTTTCAAATAAGACAAAATCCGGTTTGCTGAACCTGATTTCGGTGCTTAAAAGCTGCCAGACTTTATCTGAAGGGGCATTGACAATCATTTCGGTAGTCACTGTATCCTGAATGGGTTCCGCATAGGTATCAAAAATATAGGAAGCGGGATTAATGATAAGAAAAAACAGAATAACACTGCCTGTATATCTCGCTTTATCTAAGTTTCCAAGAATCAGGCCTACTGAGTACCCTGCCAGTATAGCAAAAGCGATAAACGGGAGTGCCATAAGAATGCAGATGGCTCCTTCTATGCCGCAAACAATCAGAATAACGGATATGATAACCAGACCTCCTGCTATTTTCCCGGCTATGCTAAGGATTTTTGTTATGCTTAAGTCTTTAAAACAGGATAAATATCCAATAATAAATCCAATGGTGATGGGAATGGTAAGAAACAGCGTAATGCCATAACTTCCATTTTCTATCAGCAGGAACCATGCGATAATAATCAGGGCAATGATGGTGAAGACCAGCAGGTAAAGATGTTTTTCAAATAGTTTTATCATGGCTTTTGTTTTTAAGTTTTAAAATCAGATTTTTACGAAATAAAAGATCAGAAATAAATGAATGATTAAACTTTTCATAATTTTTATCTATTTTATACTTTCAGTAATTTTTGAAAATTAATCTGAAATAAAAAAGGATGAATGTCCTCTTCTATTTTAACAGGTTGGTAATTTTTCCTACCAGCCAGTGGTCATCACTTTTAATCGCCAGATCCATAATATTGCTGATTTTACTGGTGACAGAACTGAAATCTTCCATCAGTTTTATAAATTCTCTGGCTTCAGCAGAATCTTTATCATCAATATTCTTCAGTTCCTCAAGGAAAGCAATCACCGGATCGATCTCTCTTTTCCTGCGTTCCTTAGTAATCTGCTTAAATAAATACCATATATCTTTTTCTGCGACGAAATATTCTTTACGGTCCCCTTTGATCAGTTCTTTTCTTACAATCCCCCAATCGATCAGCGCCCTGAGATTCATATTGGCATTTCCTCTTGAAATTTCCAGCTGCTCCATTACCTCATCGGTAGAAAGCGGTCTTCCGCTCGCCAGAAGCACTGCATGAACCTGTGCCATGGTACGGTTGATCCCCCAATTGGTAGCAAAGGTTCCCCACGTCTGTATATACTTTTCTTTTGCTTCCGAAAGCTGCATCTGTTCTTTCTTTTTAAATTTCTGTTACAAATGTAATTAAATATTTTGAATTTTCAATAATTTCTGAAAATTAATTTTATCTTCTTTTTTCTTCTGAACGTTATTAAATGAATGAATGTTGGAGAAACGCAACGACACAAGGGATTTAAGCCATTATGCTGTTTTTAAGACGCAAAAAAAAATCAAAGATTTTTAGCAAGGATTTTATTATGCCTCAAATTCTTTTATGATGAAATAAAGATCTGCATAATCTGCAAAATTTGCGAGAGAATAAAAATAGAACATCTGCTAAGTGCTAACGCCCTTGCGCCTTAAAAGCATCTCTATTTTAAAAGATTCTTAGTGCCTGTTGCGTTGGTCCAACAACATCTATCAAAAATCTGTGCCTTCTGCCATCTGTGGGAAATAAAACTTT
>DJTE01000007.1 GCA_002439165.1 Chryseobacterium indologenes | reverse complement strand
CGTTGAAACTCCATTACTCATTCCCGATTGATGATTACCCATGTTAGTTTTATGACTTCTGGAATATATCCCTAGCAATACGCCGCCATCCTTCGTAGGAATCATTTTCTCTACTTCATCTAATCCTTTTCCACCTAAAATTATTTGCGAAAGTTCATTCCCGTTTTTATCCAGCCGGATGATCCAGGCATCTTTGGAGCCATAGCCTTTGGAGGAATTCTGTACATTCCCCGCGACAAAGAATCCCAGGTCGGTGGTCTGAACGACTGCTCTGGCTTCTTCATCGGAAGCACTTCCCAATGTTTTCTGCCATAATTCATCTCCGAATTCATTCAGCCTCACCAACCAGATATCCGATCCTCCTCTGGAATCGTCTTTTTTATCCAGTCCTTTTCCTGAATAAGAGGTTCCTGCTATTAGGAAACCACCTTCCTGGGTAGAAACGGAAGCGGAAAGGTAGTCGTGGTTCTGTCCTGAAAGGTATTTTTCCCAGACCTGTTCACCCTGCTGGTTAAGTTTTACCAGATGGAAATCGTAGCCGTTGTTTTGCTTCTGGCTGTTAGCAGCTTGTGATTGGCTTTTGGTCTGGATAGAGCTTCCGGTGATCAGGTACTGCTGATCGATGGTGGTGGTAATCTGGCTCAGGAAATCCTGGGTAGAGGATCTGAGGTCTTTCTGCCATACTACTTCCTGAGCAGGAAAAGTAAGGACAGCACATACAGCCAGAACGCCTGCATATTTTTTTCTCATGTATTGATGTTTTTTTAAGTTAATATTAATTTTTGTAATACCTGTATAAATTTAACGTTTTTTAAGACGGTGATAACAATTGAACGGGGATTTAATGTTATTTATTTTATCAATTTTATGCTTTTTTTTGTACAAAAATAAAGATCCTGCTCTTCAGACAAAGCTATGGCTTCAAAGCGACAGAACGTGTCGTGTTTTTTTGAAATTATATTTCTCTGAAAATTATCCGCTAGGTACAATAATGAAAAAACTGCAACCTGAAGGTTACAGTTCTTTTTTATTATACATTGCCCTCTGATAAAAGGACTGTTCTGCTATTTTCTCTTCCGCTTCATTAATTGCCGTGAGCAGATTATTCCTGTTATCCGCAATTTCACCTAAAACCTTCGACATCAGTTCCCATACCGGCTTCATTTTTTCAATCAGCTCACTACCTTTCGGGGCCAGTTCAATCAGTCTTCTGCGCTCGTCCTGTTTATCTTTTTTTGAAAGGATAAGCTTCTGTTTTTCGAGTTCTTTGAGCAGACTGATGGTAGAAGGATGGGTATACCCTATTTCATTGGCAATCTCTACTACCCCAAGTGTTTTTTTATGATGCAGAGTGAATATCACAGGAAACCATTTGGGTTCAAAGTCAATGCCAAAGGCCTTATAGATTTGGGCACCATCTTTTCTCAACTGTTCACTGAGCCGCTGAAGCCTTGTAGATATGGCCAGAATGCCTGATTCGTCAATTATATTCATATGCCTGTGATGTTTAAATGATAAAATGCATTATCTGCATTCATTAACGGGAAACGCACCGGAAGTTTTTCCTTTTCAACCTTATTGAAATGATTACGCTCATAGAAACGCATAGCCGCTTTTAAAACATCAACGGTTCCCAAATAAATGTCATCAATTTGCTTTTCAGCACAGAATTGAATAAGAGTTTCCAGTAAATGCTGTGCAATATTCAGCTCTTTTCCTCTGAATTCTTTTTTCACAAACATTTTTCTCACAGCTCCCGCCCTTTCATCAAATTTAACCAAAGCTATCGAACCTACCAATTCTCCATTTGCAAAAGCTCCCCAAAAGTTTCCGCCGCATTCCGTATAAAAGTTATCAATCTGCATGAGATCAGGCTGATCTTCTATGGTAATCGGTATATTAAACTCATTCTGCTGGATATTCAGAATCAGATCTATAACCTGTGGTGAATATGAATTTCCTATCTGCCGGATTTCTATTGCCATAATATTTTATTTTAATAATCAAAACTACGTAGTTAACTACATATATACAAAAAAATCATATTTTTATAAAATTTTTAACTCAGCTTAAAATACTTGAAGCTATTGCAAACTACTGTATCTGTGCGATATATTTAAATGTTTATATTAACTTCAATTCGGAATAAGATTAACCATTAAATGTATATCGTATTATAGAAATCTATAACATTTGTAAGATGCTTCAGTTATTTTTCGAATAAAGCTTTCAAAGTCGGGACAATCTGTGAGAAACAAAAAACGTATGCCATTTCTGACATACGTTTTAATTTATCTGAAGCGAAATTATTTATTTCCAACCGCCTCCAAGAGCCTGATAAAGCTCTATACCGGCTTTCATTTTACTGTATTCTGCATTTGAAATATTCAACTCTGCATTCAGTGAATTTACACTGGCATTCAATACTTCAAGATAGTTGGCCATACCGTAGTTTACCAGCTCCTGGGAATAATCTACCGATTTTTTGTAAGCTTCCAGTTCTTTCTGTTTCAATTCTATGAAAGAATCCTGTACTGAAAATACCCTGATGGCATCAGAAACTTCTTTGCCGGCTGTAAGTACTGTTTTTCTGAAGTTCAGATAAGCTGTTTCCTGATTGGCCAGGCTTACATCATAATTGGTTTTGATCTGTCTTTTATTGAGAATAGGCTGTGCCAGACCTGCTACCACGTTGGCAAAAAGTGAATTTACACTGAACAGGTGGTCAAGGTCTACCGATTGCAGTCCTCCGCTTCCCGTAAGTTTTAAGGTAGGATAAAACTGTGCTTTTGCAGCATTGGTCAGTTCGAAGGCATTCATCAGGTTATACTCTGCTCTCATCACATCCGGGCGGTTTGCCAGGAGCTGCGCAGGATATCCCAGTTTCACATCAATCGGAAGTGTCTGGCTTTCCAGTGTAGATCTTTCGATAGTGTGTGAAGGTTCGCCCATCAGAAGACTCATGGTATTTTCAAGAAGCTGGATCTGGGTATCCATATCAATCAACAGGGATTTTGCGTTTAATACCAGTGCCTCACTCTGCTGTACCGCTACTTCCGTAAGGTTTCCGGAAGCCTTTAATGCTTTGGTGGTTTCCAGGTTTCTTTCTCTTACGGCAATGGTTTCTGTAATGATCCGTTTCTGAGAATCAAAGGTAAGCAGCTGATAATAGGCCGATGCAATAGATGCTACAAGATCACTTTTAACGGCTTTATGTGCTGCTACTGTTCCTAAATAAGTGGCAAGCTGAGCCTTTTCCTGTGCTTTCAGTTTTCCCCAGAGATCGGCTTCCCAGCCAATACTGGCGGTAATGTCAAACTGGTTGATATAACGTCTTTCTCCAATGATCTGTCCAAACTGGGTATTGATAGACTGAGTCTGGAACGTATAGTTCGGGCCAACTGAAAGCGTTGGCTGATAGGCTGCTTTACTCTGTTTTAAATAAGCTTCCGCAGAACCAATGCTCTGAAGGGCTATTCTGATATCCAGATTGTTTTCTAAAGCTTTGGAAATATGCCCCTGAAGTATAGGATCTGTAAAAATTTCTTTCCATGAAACATTCGCAATCGTAGTACTGTCTGAAGGAAGCATATCTGTACGGAAAAGCTTTTCGTCCACAACATTCTTCGGTCTCTCATACTCTTTCCTGGCCATACAGGAAGTAATGGCTCCCAGTATGACAGCTGAAAAAGTTATTCCTTTTATAATGTTTAATAAACTCTTCATTATATAAAATTAGAAGTTAGAAATCGGAGGCCGGAAGTTAGATTTTTAATAAAGATCTAACTCTACTGCCTCAAATTTTTAATTTTTATTCTGCTAAATTGATGTCTTCTCTCTTGATCGGTTTGATTTTTTCCTGAAGGGTCTCAAAGATCACATACAGTACCGGGATCACAAATAATCCTAAAATAGTACCGATCAATAATCCGATTGCTGCTCCTGTTGCAATGGATCTGTTCCCCACCGCACCAATACCGCTTGCCAGTACCAGCGGCAATAATCCGAAGATAAAGGCAAATGATGTCATCAGGATTGGTCTTAATCTGGCTTTTGCCGCATTGATGGCCGACATAACGATGGTTTCCCCGTGATGTCTTCTCTGAACGGCAAATTCTACAATAAGGATCGCATTTTTCGCCAATAATCCAACAAGCATAATCAGAGCGATCTGGAAATAGATATTGTTCTCCAGCCCCATGATCTTCTGTCCGAAGTAGGCTCCCATTACCCCTAAAGGAAGGGAGATCACAACAATTAATGGAAGAATATAACTTTCATACTGAGCAGAAAGAATAAAGTAAACGAAGATCAGACTTAATGCAAAGATCAGAAGGGTCTGTGAACCGGAAGCCAATTCTTCTCTGGACAGTCCCGTAAATTCTACCCCATAGTTTTGGTTCAGTGTTTCTCCGGCCACCTGCTGTACGGCAGCAATGGCATCCCCGGAACTGTATCCTGCGGAGTTGGCTCCTGTAATTTTCACCGAAGTAAAGAGGTTGTAACGGCTTACAGACTGTGGCCCGTATGCTTTTTTAAGGGTTACAAACTGTGAGATCGGGGACATTACACCGGAACCTGTTCTTACATAAAGCTCATTCAGGTTTTCAATGTTCTTTCTGTTTTCAGGAAGCGCCTGAACCATTACTCTGAACTGTTTTCCGTATTTTGTAAAGTCAGCGGTATAAACTCCTCCGATGTATCCCTGCATCGTTGCCAGGATATCACTTACAGAAACTCCCAGCTGTTTGGTAAGAGGAACATTGATCTCCATCTGATACTGGGGATATTTTGTATTGAATGAAGTCTGGGCGAACTCAATTTCCGGTCTTTCCATCAGTTTACCGATGAATTCATTGGTTTTGTTGTCAAGATCAACATATTCACCACCGGATTTGTCAAGAAGCACCATCTCAAACCCTGCACTGCTTCCGAATCCGGGCACACTCGGCGGCTGGAAGAATACGACTTTGGCATCCGGTACAGCTCCTGAAATTCCGAATAATTTTTTGGTTATATCTTCAGAGGTCTGCCCATCTTTTTTCCTTTCATCAAAAGGTTTAAGTTTAATGAAAGCAAGACCGTTATTACTACCGTTTCCTGATAAGAATCCTCTACCGGTAGAAATGGTTACATTCTGAACTCCCGGTACTTTCATTGCATTAGCCTGAAGTGTTTTCAGTGCATTATAGGTTCTTTCCATGGAGGCCCCCGGAGGAAGCTGTACATCGGTAAAGATGATTCCTCTGTCTTCCGTAGGCACGAAACCTTTCTTCATTGTACTGCTTGCCCAGAATAAAATTCCACCTGTAACGGCAAAAATAATCAGGGTTACCCATTTATGTCTCAACAGGAATACAAATCCTCTTCCATAACGTTCAGTAGCTGTTCTGAAGGCAATATTGAATTTATAGAAAAATTTCTGAAGAAAATTCATACTTTGATACTTCTCATGATGTTCTGCGTGAGGTTTTAAGAATAGGGAGCATAAAACCGGGCTTAACGTTAACGCGTTAACCGCAGAAATAATGATGGCTACGATAAGTGTAACCCCAAACTGCTGGTAGAAAACCCCCGTAGGTCCTGTAATAAAGGTTACCGGGATAAATACGGCTGCCATTACAAGGGTAATTGAAATGATCGCGCCTGTAATTTCATCCATAGCTTCTACCGTAGCTTTTTTGGCATCGGAAATACCGTGTTCCATTTTCGCATGGACGGCCTCGACGACTACAATGGCGTCATCCACCACAATACCGATCGCCAGTACCAGTGCGAATAAGGTTAAAAGGTTTAATGAATATCCGAATAAATTCAGGAAGAAGAAGGCTCCCACGATAGATACCGGAACGGCAATGGCCGGAATCAGGGTTGACCTGAAGTCCTGAAGGAAAATATATACTACGATAAACACCAGGATAAAAGCCTCGATCAGGGTATGTACCACTTTTTCAATAGAAGCTTCAAGGAATTCATTGGTATCAAAGTTAAAGGTATATTTAATTCCCTGTGGAAAAGTACTTTCCGCAGATTTCAGATAGGTTTTGATATTTTTGATGATCTCCTGGGCATTGGATCCCGGTGTCTGGAAGATCCCCATACTGATGGAAGGATAATTTCCGTTTTCCCCGATCCCGCTGTACGACTGGCCGGCAAGCTCTACTTTGGCCACATCTTTCAGCATCAGATTCTGTCCGTCATTCAGTGCTTTAATGATGATATTATCATACTGTTCCTTATCATTGAATTTTCCGACATATTTGATGATATATTCAAATGAGCTACCGCTGTTTTGCCCGATAGAACCGGCAGCCGCTTCTCTACTCTGCTCGTTGATCGCATTGGTTACATCCGTGGGTGTTACTCCATAGGCCGCCATTTTTGCCGGATCCAGCCAGATTCTCATCGAGTAGTTTTTACCTCCGAAAACGTTGGCATCCCCTACACCATTAACCCTTTTAAGGTTTGGAATAACATTGATATTCAAAAAGTTCTGAAGATACACATCATCCAGGTCTTTATTTTCAGAGTAGAATGACATATACATCAGGGCACTGGTCTGCTGTTTCTGGGTTACCACCCCTGAACGGGTTACTTCAGAAGGGAGCAAAGGTGTTGCTCTGGCTACACGGTTCTGCACGTTTACCGCTGCAATATCCGGATCGATTCCCTGTTTGAAGAAAACCTGAATGTTGGCAGACCCGTCGTTTCCGGCAGAAGAAGTAATATAATCCATTCCTTCCACCCCGTTGATCTGTTCCTCCAGGGGAACAACCACGCTTTTCATTACCGTTTCTGCGTTGGCTCCTGTATAGTTTGCGGTAACACTTACCGTAGGCGGTGCAATATCCGGGTACTGGGTAACCGGTAACGAGACGAGTCCTAAAATACCGAGAATCACAATCAAAATTGAGATTACGGTAGATAAAACCGGTCTGTTAATAAAGTTTTTTATCATTAGAATTTCGGTTTTATAGATTGAACAAGACTATCCATTTTTACAGGTTTACGGATCACCGGTGTACCTGGCTTCAGACCTCCGATGCCGGCAGCAACTACGGTTTCCCCTTTATTGACTCCTGATTTGATAAGAGCCATATTGTCGATTCTGTCGATCACATTCACGACGACATTTTTAGCGGTATCTTTTTCCACTTTGTATACGTAAACGATTCCCTGCTGTTCGTAAGTAGCACTTTCCGGCACTACCAGAACATTATCGTAATGCTGAGGGAATCTGATGGTTCCGCTGTTTCCGTTGCTCAGGAGTTTCTGGGCATTGCTGAAGGCAACCCTGAACTGAATGGTACCTGTACCCGGATCGATCTGACCTGTAATGGCTTCAATCTTTCCTTTTTCGGGATAAAGGCTTCCGTTTGCCAACTGCAGTTCCACCATAGGAAGATTTTTGATTTTTTCGGGCATAGAGGCTCCCGGTGCTTTTTCAAGGAAGTCGAAGTATTCTTTTTCATTCATTGAAAAGTAGGCAAAGATTTCAGAGGTATCGGAAATCGTAGTCAAAGGGGTCTGATCGCTCGGTCCTACCAAACTTCCCACTTTTAACGGCAGTTTTCCGATAACTCCCGAGATAGGCGCACGGATAATAGAGTATTCAATATTGGCTTCTACACCTTTGTAATTGGCAACAGCCTGTCTTTTGGCAGCATTAGCCTGCTGAAGCTGGGCCTGGGCCTGGGCTAAATTGGCCTGAGCCGTCTGTAACTGAACGTTGCTGATAATGTTTTTCTGAACCAGTGGTTTCAGCTTATTCACTTCCACCTGGGCCGCATTTACTGAAGCCTGAGCCGCAGCAATAGTAGATTCGGCAGCACCGATTCCGGCTTTGGAAGCTGCTGCATTTTCGTTCAGAATATTGGTTTCGAGACGGAATAGAGGCTGCCCTTTGGTAACGTACTGCCCTTCATCTACCAATACCTGAGTAATATATCCCTGGATTTTTGCACGGACATCATTGTTTACCCTCCCCTGAATGGTAGCCGGGAATGTCTGATAACCCACTATATTTTTTGCCTCCACGGAAACCACCGGATACGGTTTGGCACCGCCCTGTTTCGGAGCTTCTTTTTTGCAGGCGGTCAGTGAGAGCGCTGCAATAGAAAGTATAACTAGCTTATTATTCATTTTATAGTTTATTAAGAGATTCCTGAATATTTTTTATGTTTTTATTTAAAAGTGCTTTGTAAGCTTCTATTCTTTCATTGTATCCATCGTCCTGATTTTTTTTAAAATTGTTTAAGTCATCTAGTAGTTTTAATTCGTCTTCCATTTTCTGAACTATTTTTTCAAACCGTATCCGTTTATAATCTTCATTGATGAAAAAATACCGTTTCCTTTCGTCCATCTTATTGTGATCTACGATCAGCTGTGCATTCAGCAAGAGAGATATACTGGTGGAAACAGAACTTTTGCTCGCAGAGAGCACTTCAACAAACTCGTCAAAAGTAATTCCTACTTTCTCATAATCGAAAAGAAGGTAGGAATAAATTTTTGAGGCTAAAGGGGGTAAGTTGAAGATAGTGCCATAAAATTTTACGGCATCCTGAAAAATTTTTTCATCAATTTCTATACTTTGATGCATAAAATAAAAATTTTAACAAAAGTAGAAATTAGTTCAGAACCAAACGAACAAAGATGATAGAGTTTATAAATAGGGGATCTTTTAAAAATTCAATGAAAATAGATTTAACTTTTTCCTCAAATTATAATCTTCTCATAAGCTTTCCTCATTCCGTCTGCCAAAAGAACTTCGCCACAGTAGGAATATCCTTTGCTTTCAAGAATCTTCAGCATAGCAATATTGTCATAATTGGTGTCTACTTTTACACTCTGAATTCCATGGGATCTGGTAAAATCTTCAATATGATCAAAAAGTTTTTTTACCATACCCTGGCCGGCAAATTTCCCGTCTACCGCGACTCTGTGTACGACCACAAATTCTCCGTTACTCAGCCAAGCTCCTTCAATTTTGCTGTAAGCAGGCTCGTCATTCAGAATTAAAGCGGCATATACCGCAATTTCATTATCTACTGTCATAACATATCCGAGTCCTTTTGCAATGTCACTTTCTACGGTTCCGAGGTTGGGATAGCCATTCTGCCATTGTGCGCTTCCGTCCTGCTTTCTTCTTTCAATAGACTGCTGAATGATCTCCCAAATGAGATCTCTGTCTTCAATTTCCGCTTTTCTTAGTTTTGTTTCTGAATTCATTGTTGGTTGTTTATATAAAATAAAGAGATTAATCTGTATTTCAGGTTTTGGCTAAAGCCGGTCGGATGATTTTTCAGGCGGTCTGAAGCCCTCCTCTATTGAATAATGGTTCATCATTACAAAATTCAATGCAGGAATAATTAATCTCCTCTTTTTTATTTTCTAATTATTATAAATGCGTTGATTTTTTAATTACGGCGGATTAGAAATTTTATATTCCTTCCAATTAAAATATTGCTTCGGTTTGAATTAAAAAACCGAAAACTAATTAAAAAATTAATTTTCGGTCCGAAGTAGTAAAATTTAAAATTATGAAATTGTTTTTATTGATTTTCAGCTTGTTGAAGATAAGCATCAATAATCTGAAATGCTTTCTTCTCGTCTTCTAAATCTACCATAATTTTCAGCGACGTTGCGGTAGGCGTTGTCGTAAAGGTGAGGTAATTATTTTCGACGGTATTTGTAATTTGGGCATCATCCAATTTAGACTTAATTAGCTGGATTTCTGAAGGTTTATCACTTTCAAAAACCGATACTCTCGTACTTCTTTCCATATTCTATATCGTTTGAGTATCTAAATTTACGATGTTTTTTTTTAAATTACAAATCTTTGGTTTTAAATTTTATTAATATTATTTTCAATTTTGTCTAAAGCCATCTGAATTTCTTCTTTGGTAACATTCAGATGAGGTCTGAAACGAAGGGACTGATCACCACATGGAAGTATGATCAAACCGTCTCTGAACAGCTCGTTCATCATCTGATTTCTCTGTTCTCCTGAAGGCAGATCAATGGCACACATCAATCCTCTTCCTCTTGCATTGGAAATTTTTTCAGGATATTTCTGAGCCAGTTCTTTTAATCTTTCCAACAGGTAGTCTCCTACTACTCTTGCGTTTTCAACCAGGTTTTCTTTTTCAATCACTTCCATTACCAGCTGGAAACGAAGCATGTCGATAAAGTTCCCTCCGAAAGTGGAGTTAATTCTTGAGCTTTCTCTGAAAACATTGTTCGGTACTTCATCAAATTTTTCTTTGTTGGCCAAAACTCCGCATACCTGGGCTTTTTTACCGAAAGAAATAATATCCGGCTTAGCGGTGAAATGCTGGAATGCCCACATTTTCCCTGTAATTCCGATACCGGTCTGCACTTCGTCAAAGATCAGAAGGATGTCGTTCTGGTCGCACAGGTTTCTTAATCCCATCAGGAATTCATCTCTGAAATGGTTGTCTCCACCTTCTGCCTGGATAGGCTCAATAATGATGCAGGCTACTTTATCAGGGTTCATCAGGATTGCTTCTTCAATCTGAAGAAGGGCCAGTTTTTCATTTTTAATGGTTTCTTCCAGATTTTCTTCTGTGATTGGGAAAGTCAATTTCGGGTTTAAGATCCTCGGCCACTCAAACATTGGGAAATATTGGTATTTTCTTGGATCTGAAGTATTGGTTAAACTTAAAGTATATCCACTTCTTCCGTGGAAGGCCTGTCTGAAGTGGATGCAGATTCCGGCTTCTGTCTGAAGACCTTTTTCAAAATTTTTACGGGTCTTCCAGTCAAAGCAGGCTTTCATGGCATTTTCAACGCCTAAAGTTCCTCCTTCGATAAAAAATGCGTACTGTAATTCTTCAGGGATCACTACTCTTTCGAAAACATCCAGGAATTGGGCATATTCTTCGGAGTAAACGTCTGCCAGAGTGGGTTTGTTTACAGCCATTCTGCCTAGCCATTCTGATCTTTCAACAAGATACGGGTGGTTGTAACCAATGGAAGCGGATGCAAACATGGAGAACATATCCAGATATTCTCTGTCTGTTAATTTATCATATAACCATGATCCGTGAGATCTTTCGATGTCCATCACGAAATCAAAACCGTCTGCCAAAACGTGTTTTCCTACTGTTTCTTTTACTTTATTTGCTTTTATATCTAATGTTTGTTCCATAATAAATTGATGTGTGATTTAATAAGTGGGTAACTAGAAGATCAAAAAATGAGGTTCATTATTATCCCGGTTATTAATTTTTAAATGTGGGAATTGGATTAAAGAATTGAGAGACCGAATGATTTTTCAAATCTCTCAATTTTAAATTTTCATAGTTAAATTAAAACTTTTACAAATCAAACTTAATTCCTTGCGCTAAAGGAAGTTGAGCTGTATAATTTATAGTATTGGTTTGTCTTCTCATGTAGTATTTCCAAACATCAGAACCGGATTCTCTTCCGCCTCCTGTTTCTTTTTCACCACCGAAAGCACCACCGATTTCCGCACCGGAAGTTCCGATGTTCACGTTAGCAATACCACAGTCTGAACCTGCGTGAGAAAGGAATAATTCCGCTTCTCTTAAATTCTGCGTCATGATAGCAGAAGATAATCCCTGCGGAACATCATTCTGAATAGCAATAGCTTCTTCTAATGTTTTGTATTTGATTAAGTATAAAATCGGTGCAAATGTTTCGTGCTGAACGATTTCATAAGAGTTTTTCACTTCTGCGATACATGGTTTAACGTAGCATCCTGATTCGTACTCTTTTCCGCTCAGTACGCCACCTTCAACGATAAATTTACCACCTTCTTTTTTACATTTTTTGATGGCTTCCTCGTACTGATTAACAGCATCAACATCGATAAGCGGTCCTACATGGTTTTTTTCGTCCAGAGGATTTCCGATTTTTAACTGTCCGTATGCTTTTACCAGTCTGTTTTTCACTTCATCGTATACACTTTCGTGGATGATCAGTCTTCTGGTTGTGGTACATCTCTGTCCTGCTGTTCCTACCGCTCCGAAAACAGCTCCGATGATAGACATATCGATATCTGCATCTTTAGAGATGATGATCGCGTTATTTCCTCCCAATTCAAGGATTGATTTTCCGAATCTTTCTGCTACTTTAGAAGAAACCATTCTTCCTACTCTTGTAGAACCGGTGAAAGATACCAGTGAAACCCTCTTGTCATCCACTAATCTCTGTCCGATTTCGTGATCTGCCACCAATACGCTTGAAATACCTTCAGGAAGGTTGTTCTCCTTCAATACTTCGGCCATAATGTTCTGGCATGCAATAGCACACATCGGTGTTTTTTCGGAAGGTTTCCAGATGGTAACGTTCCCACAGATCCACGCTAAAGCAGTATTCCATGACCATACGGCTACCGGGAAGTTGAACGCGGTAATAATTCCCACTACGCCAAGCGGGTGGTACTGTTCGTACATTCTGTGACCTGGTCTTTCCGAATGCATGGTATATCCGTGAAGCTGTCTGGAAACACCTACTGCAAAGTCGCAGATATCAATCATTTCCTGAACTTCACCAAGACCTTCCTGCAAAGATTTTCCCATTTCATAAGAAACAAGTTTTCCAAGATCGTCTTTATATTCTCTTAATTTCTGGCCTAGCTGCCTTACGATTTCCCCTCTCTTAGGAGCCGGGATCATTCTGAATTCCTGAAACGCCTTCTGAGCGGTTTCAATTACTTTGTCATAATCACTTTGTCCGGAAGTCTTTACTTTGGCAATCAGTCTGCCATCTACGGGAGAAAAGCTTTCTATTGTTTTTCCTGAAGCAAAATATTTCCCTCCTGTTGAAGTTCCCTTATTTTCTTCTTTGATCCCAAGATTTTTGAGTGTTTTTTCGATTCCGAAATCCTTTACTTTTTTAGACATAAAATGTTACTTTTCGTTCCTCTAAAGATAAAAATATTATGCGAACCTCAAAATTTTAATTTTTAACTGACTTTTTATTTGGACTAATTATAAACATGCTTATCTTTGTAAGGTAATTTTTAACAGAAATGGAAAATTCTCAGGATAACAACAACAACTCAAAATTCATGAAGTGGTTCAAACGTGTGGGATGGGCAGGATTTGCCTTTTTTACCATTAAAGGTCTGATCTGGCTTGTGATATTCTATTTCGGAGCCGATACGCTTCAGAGTTGTATAAAATAAGAAAGCAGAGAATTGATCTCTGCTTTTCTTTTGGTTGTAAGGTTAACTGAATTGATATTTTCCGGAAGTATAAAGGATTTTCACCTGTTATTCTTCTTTCTTTTTCCGTCCTGAATTTACCAGACTCTGATGCAGCAGATACTCAATCTGTCCGTTTACGCTCCTGAACTCATCATTGGCCCATTTCTCCAGAAGTTTATAGGTAGAGTCATCAATCCTTATAACAAAGGATTTCTTGCTTTTATTTTCTGAAGAATTCTGAGTTTTTTCTGATTTCATTTTCTAAGTTTCTCTAAGATGATGATCTGAATTATTTTAAAAAAGGAAAAATCTGTTTTTAAAATATAATAATTAGTTATTTACATTAATTGTAAAGTGTACCTGCATTCAGAATGGGAGTTGCAGCTTTTTCACCGCATAAAACCACCATTAAGTTACTTACCATCGCTGCTTTTCTTTCATCGTCTAATTCTACGATATTTTCTTCAGAAAGCTTTTTCAGTGCCAGATCCACCATACCTACCGCACCTTCTACAATCTTGGTTCTTGCGGCTACGATGGCAGTTGCCTGCTGTCTCTGAAGCATAGCTCCTGCAATTTCCGATGCATAGGCCAGATGGGATATTCTCGCTTCCTGAATAATAATTCCAGCTTTAGAAAGACGGTCTGTAAGCTCCTGCTCCAAGATGGAATTGATCTTGTCCCCTCCCTCCCTTAAAGTGATCGGTGCATGATCATCCTCCAGATTGTCATAAGGGAAGCTCATTGCCAGGTGACGTACAGCAGCTTCACTCTGCATTTTCACAAAGTCGGAATACCGTTCCACATCAAATGCGGCTTTATATGTGTCTCCCACTTTCCAAACCATTACTACTGCAATTTCAATAGGGTTCCCCATTTTGTCATTCACTTTCAGAGTCTGCCCCTGAAGGTTTTCCGAACGCAGGGAAATCTTCTGGGACGAATACAGCGGATTGATAAAAAACAATCCGTTATCCTTCACAGTTCCCACATAACGGCCAAAGAAGTTTAACACTCTTGAATGGTTCGGCTGAATAATCATCAGACCTTTCAGGAAAAAACAGGATAAAAGAAAACACAGCATTGCCACTGCTACAAGCGTAATGCTCTGATCAACTCCGGAAATAAAAAGGTAAACAGATGCTACAAACAGGATCAGACAGATCACTAAAGTCAGATAGCCGGACATCGGTTTTAAAACTTTTTCCATAACAGTAAATTTTAATTTGATATTATTTTGATATCATAAAGATACAAATTAATCACTAATAAAAACTATGGATGCTGATTTTTTTTAGAATGGATTTCTGAAACATTTTAAAATAACCTGAGAGTTCGGATTAAGGAATTCAGGGATAAAAAGACTTGAAGACGGAAGAGGGAGACTGGAAGCTACTTCCGGTTATAATATTCAAATGTGCATCACCCGAATGAGGTTAAAATATTGCAATACTGGAAAAAAAAGTTCTGAAATAAAGGCATAAAAAATCCCGGAACAAACATTCCGGGATCTTAATTTTATTGTTTTATAAGTCTATTTCTTTGTCAGTCCTTTGAACTTGAAATAAGAAACTACTGCCAGTAAAGTCATCGTTGCCAATCCTATGTACACCCAGGCCGGAACCGGAACCGGATCTCCTGCCGCATAAGAGTGAAGCCCGCTCAGGTAATAGTTTACCCCAAAATAGGTCATTACCATCGAACAGAATGCAAACATTGTGGCTACGTGGAATGCCCATCTGCTTCTCAGTCCCGGCACCAGTCTCATATGCAGTACAAATGCATACACCATAATGGAGATGAAAGCCCATGTTTCCTTCGGATCCCAGCTCCAGTATCTTCCCCATGATTCGTTGGCCCAGATCCCTCCAAGGAAGTTTCCTACGGTTAAGGCAAAAAGACCTATTGTAAGGGACATTTCAGATACAATAACCAGTTCTTTCAATGTTGTATCATGGTGTATTTTATAGGTAGGTTTATCTGAAATAATATAGAACACCAGACTGATCACTGCAATAATCATAGAGAGTGCAAAGAATCCGTAACTGGATACAATAATGGCCACGTGAACGATCAGCCAGTACGATTTCAATACCGGAACCAGCGGCGTGATCTGTGGATCAAGTGCTGATCCGCCATGAGCAAACCCCATCATAATAACCGCTACCATAAATCCGGCTGCCGGAATCAGGGCATTGGCATTTCTGTACAGAAGGAATCCTGCCGTGATACCTACCCATGAAATGAAGATAATCGCTTCATATCCGTTACTCCACGGTGCGTGTCCTGAAATATACCATCGTGCAACAAGCCCGAGGAAATGGAATACATATCCTGCTGCACCTACTATAATGATCGCTTTAATTACTTTATTTAAGATCCTGTTGGGTTTAAACAGGTCGAAAAATCCTAAAATCATCAGTAATCCTCCGATAAGGGTATAGAAAATCAACAACTTAAAGTTGATGTTCACCTTATTCATGAATACTTCAAGATCTACTTTAGATTTTGAAGGAACAACAGCTTTCCCCCATTTCTGCTGATAATCTGAAAGTTTCGCCAGTTCAGCATCCGCTTTACTCCAGTCTCCTGATTTCTGCGCCTGCAGAATTTCGGCAAAATAAGGTCCCATTACCTGCTGAGATTCCATATCCGGTTCCAATTTCTGGTCAAGCCACGAATGCCATGTATGGTTGGCATCATTTTTCACAGGAACAATTCTCATGAACTGGCCACTGAAAAACTCATTGAAGATCTGAACTCTTTCGTTAAGTTTAATCAGCTGCTTATCATATTCTGTCTGTTCTGCCGGTTTTTTGGCAAATGCAATATTATAGTCTCTTTCCAGAACATAGGTCATCATCCCTGTTTTTTTATCAACCGGGAACAGGTTAAGAAGAGAGGTATATCCGTCTTCATTAGCTTTGGCTTTTTCCAGAAGTGGTTTTACAGCTCCAACACTGATCAAAGGGACAGCTGTCCAGCTTTCTGTATCAGTATTAATAGATAGAAACCATTGATTAGCATCCAGGGATTTCCCGTCGGTTCCTTTAAAGCGGTCGTGTTTGTACAGTTTTCTCAGAACTTCCAGTGCCTGAGTGTTCATCGGAACAATTCTTCCTTCAATATTCTGAACCAGAAGATATCCGAATTTATCTGCATGCTCTTTACTGATCTTGTTTCTGGCAATAATCTCATCCGGAGAAATCAGTCTCATTTTATTGATCGGCGATGCAGCAGAATTCTGTGCAGATGCAGTTGCTTCCGGAGCCGGAGCGTGATTATGTCCGTCTGCTTCCGTATGAACGTGTTCTCTGCTTCCGTCAGTTGTGCCGTGGGTTTCAATTTTCTGAGCGTTCAGCCCTAAGCTTAAGAAGATCAGAAGTACAGCTGCCGCTTTCTTTTTATTAACATCAGAAAGCATTTTATTCAGTTTCCAGAAATGAGTTCCTTTCCAGAAGAAAATAATGAACATTCCTAAAAATAAAAGAGCATATCCGATATAAGAGATCAAAGTCCCCCAGTAATCGTGGTTTACGGAAAGAACCGTACCCATTCTGTCCGGATCAAAGCTTGCCTGGAAGAAACGGTATCCGCCGTGGTTAAGAACATGGTTCATATAGATTTTATAAGGCGTTTCTTTGCCTTCATCAATGATTTTAACATGGCTTTCATAGGCGCTCGGAGATGAACTTCCCGGATAAGTCTCCATAACGAAATCATCCAGTTTCAGGGCAAATGGTGTATTGTAAACTTTAGGTCCGAAACCAACCATAATATTCAGCCCGTCCATTGTGATCTGTTTGTAGGCATTCGGGTTTCCTTTTTCAACCGAAAGTTCAACCAGTTGTTTTGTTTTTGGTCCCTGCAGCTCAATTTTAAGCATATCAGGAACATTCATGTCTTTCTTTTTATCTCCTTCAAAAGCGATCAGTTTTCCTTTTCTAAGACCTTCAGGAACAACAAGTTTAAGTTCATTAATGCTATAAAGGCTTCTCAGCGCCAAAGGCTGGAATTCATCCTTTTTGGTATTTCCGGTAGCCTGAGTTGCCATCGTCATGAAACTGGCATCAACCGGAGTTTTGATAAAGAGTTTTCCGCCTTCACTTTTAAATTCTACGGCCCCTTCAATCGCTCTGTTAAATGTTACCAAAGTTCCGTTGATGGATTTCGTTTCTCCCGGTTTGATGTAGATATTCTGTCTTCCTGTGTTTCCGGTAGAAACCAGGTGCAGATATTCCGCTCCGTTAGGTTCAGCAACTAAGCTGTCTTTTTTTCTCTGTACGTATTCCTTAGCGATAACTTTCACTTCTTTTCCGTGGAAGTCATAAGTGGCTTTAAGGTCTTTATGCAAAGGTGACATCAGATAAGGAATATCCTGATAATTAAGAACATCTCCTTTTTCTTCGATCTGAATTTTCAAGAAATTTTTATCCGTTATGATCTCATTGGAAGTTTCTCCTTCCCGGATGTGCATGGTTCCTTCAAAACTGATGTACCTTGTGATGGCACCACCAATAAAGATGAATACGAAGGCAAGGTGAAACATCAGGACCGGCCATTTTTCTCTTTTCCACAGTCTGTATCTTCCGATATTTCCTATGAAATTGAGAATGAGCAGAACCATAATCAGTTCGAACCATTTTGCTTCATAAATTAATGCTTTTGCTGCTGGCGTTCCATAATCGTTTTCAAGGAACGTCGCATAAGCCATCGAGCCTGCGTACACCAGTAACAACACAGCCATTGTTCTGGTTGAGATAAGAATATCTTGGAGCTTCTTCATGATTTATTATACTTGACATGCAAAAATAAGGATGAAAAACTACAAAGAGGTTAAAAAAAGCTGTTTTTTGTCACTTTAGAGCCGTTTTCGCTTATTTTGAACCGTTCTTAATAACATGAAAAACATTGAGGAAAATTCAATTTTGAAAATCATAATTAGCTGGATTCATAATACCTATCCGGGCTATTGAAATCTTCTATATCTTACTCATTATTCAAAGCTGTTCAGTTTTTTAATCTCCTGCAGAAAAGATTAAACAAGTTTATTTCATAAGCTTTAAGGGCATAAAGTTACGACAGCAGAAATCCAAAACGTTTGAATGAGTTCAGAAACGGATCTCCATTTCAGTATTACAACTGAAATTTCAGAACGTGTAAATAAAAATTTGAGTGAAAGTCCCTGCGCCTTTATCCGTAAACATTTCAAATTATTAAGGAAAGAGAAGGTCTTCAGGATATTAAGCCAGGTTTCGTTCTGAGGTATGATGCTTATGAAAAATGTTTGATTTTTTCCTTAATTCATCTTAACACTCAAAGGGTCTTAATGTTTTAAATAAATTTTAACAGGTTTTTAGCTTAAATTATCCCCGATAAGCACCGTAAATTCAAAAAAATAACCATAAATTACGCTTTCTTTTTGAGTAAAAAAAGATTCTTTTAATGTTGAAAAAACATTAAATTTGCCCACATTGATATTATGGATAAAAAGACACAGACAAAACCAACAGAAACGCCTGATACAGGCAAAATCTTATCAAAGCCGCGTATATTTTTCGGGCTTACTTTCATTCTTTTTTCTGTGGTTCTGGCATTCTCGTTCATCTCCTATTTAATGAACTGGAAAGCAGATCAGAGCCAGGCAGGAACCATGCTTGACAAAAGCATAAAATCCTCCAATATTTTCGGAAAGGCCGGTGACTGGCTGGGAAATATTTTCATTTTTGAAAGCATAGGGATCGCTTCATTTATTATCGCTTTTTTATTTATGGTGGTAGGTACCCTGATCCTCAAGAAAAAAATATTCAAACCGTGGAAAACGATCGGTCATTCTCTGTTTTTTATCTGCTGGTTACCTATTTTTATGGGAGCCATCACCAAAGGCCAGGGCGTTATGGGTGGTGTTTACGGATATCAGATCATGGATTATCTCAATGCCATCATCGGAACCGTTGGGCTGTGGGTGGTGCTGGCGGCAAGTATTCTTTTATATTTCATTCTGGAATTCAATCTCCGTCCAAGCTCAATTAAAGCCAAACTGGATACCATCAATGAAAATACCATCGGAAAAGTAAAATCGATGATGCCTAGTTCTGATGATAATTTCGAAGCAGATGACGAACTGGAAGAAGAAGCTGAGAATAAGATGCCCAATGTTACGGTAACTGACGTGTCCGGTCAGCCAGAACAGGTAAAAAACAAACAACCGGAACTGGTACAGGTTCCGAAAGGATTCCCTGAAGCGGAGCCGGTAGCAGAGGTAGAAACTATTGTAACCCCTAACCATACTTCTTTTGAAGATCACAGAAAAGATCAGTCTCAGCCTTTGAACCTGAATCTCAACACAAAACCCTCTGTTCCTGTTTCAACTCCGGAGCAGGCATTTGATATGAGCCCGGTTTCTGAGGTTAAGCTTCCGGTTCCGCCCTTAAACCCGGTTCAGGAAGATATTAAATTCAATGTGGAAGTAGCCCCTGTCATAGATATTCTCGACGATTCAGACAGAAAATCCCAGGAGCTTGTTGAAAAGCATGGCCTGTATGATCACAAACTCGATCTTGCCGGATTCCAGATGCCGACCATTGATCTTCTGAAAGATTACGGAAATGAAGAAATCTCCATCAACAAAGAAGAGCTTGAAGAGAATAAAAATAAAATCGTAGGTCTTTTAAAGAATTTCAACGTAGGGATTGCTGAAATCAAAGCTACCATCGGACCTACCGTTACATTATACGAAATCGTACCGGAAGCGGGAATCCGTGTAGCAGCCATTAAAAAACTGCAGGATGATATTGCCCTGAACCTTTCCGCTCTTGGAATCAGGATTATTGCCCCAATGCCGGGAAAAGGAACCATTGGAATTGAAGTCCCGAGAAAGAACCCAACTATGGTATCTATGCGGTCTGTGATCGCCTCTCATAAATTCCAGAATACGGATATGGATCTGCCTGTTGTTTTCGGAAAAACCATTTCCAATGAAGTTTTTATGGCCGATCTCGCAAAAATGCCCCACCTGCTGATGGCGGGAGCTACCGGACAGGGTAAATCGGTTGGTATCAATGCCATTCTCACCTCTCTCCTTTACAAAAAACATCCGAGTGAACTGAAGTTTGTAATGGTAGATCCTAAGAAAGTAGAACTTTCCCTGTATTCAAAAATTGAAAGGCATTATCTGGCCAAACTTCCGGATGCAGAAGAAGCTATTATTACAGATACCAATAAAGTAATCAATACCCTGAACTCTCTCTGTATTGAGATGGATACAAGGTATGACCTTCTTAAGAATGCTTTCTGTAAAAACCTGAAAGAATACAACAAAAAGTTTACGGAAAGAAAGCTTAACCCTGAGAACGGACACCGCTTTCTCCCTTACATTGTACTGGTAGTAGATGAGTTTGCGGATCTGATCATGACCGCAGGAAAAGAAGTTGAATCACCGATTGCCAGACTGGCCCAGCTTGCCAGAGCAGTAGGAATCCACCTGATTGTGGCTACACAGAGACCTTCCGTAAACGTAATTACAGGGATGATTAAAGCCAACTTCCCTGCAAGAGCAGCCTTCAGGGTAATTTCCAGCGTAGACTCAAGAACTATACTGGATTCTCCGGGTGCCGACCAGCTGATCGGTAAAGGAGACATGCTTTATTTTAACGGAAATGAAATTCTAAGACTTCAGTGCGCCTTTGTTGATACTCCGGAAGTCGAAAGGCTTGCAGAATATATTGGTGAACAGAAAGGATATGCTTCTGCATTCCTTCTTCCTGAATATGTTTCTGAAGATTCATCAGGCTCAGTAAGTACTTTCGATCCGAATGAAAAAGATGCTTTATTTGAAGAGGCGGCAAGAATCATTGTTTCTACCCAGCAGGGATCTACTTCTATGCTTCAGCGACAGCTGAAACTGGGGTATAACAGAGCAGGAAGAATCATGGACCAGCTGGAAGCAAGCGGCATTGTGGGAGGTTTCAACGGAGCCAAAGCCAGAGAAGTTCTCATTACCGATCTTCACTCTTTGGAACAGTTTTTGGAAGATCTGCGTAGTTAAAGGAAAAAACAAATTGTTTTCAGCCTTAGGAATAAAAAATCTAAAGATTATTAAATAAAGAAAATGAAAAATATTATTTCAAAAGTGATATTGGGAAGTTTTGTTGCAGGTGCAGTTGGATTTGCTCAGGCACAGAAAATTGATGCAAAGGCAAAAAAGATATTGGATGATATTACCGCCAACTATAATTCTAAAAAGAATTCCTACTTCAAATTTTCTTTTGGAAGCGGAGTAAACGGACAGGTAAACAAAACCGAACCGGGAATCTATTATGCCGCAGGAGAAAAATATAAGCTCAAAATCATGGACACAGAACAGATCTATGACGGGAACAAGATCTACAACATCAATGCAGATGATATGGAAGTAACGATTGCCAAACCTAACGGAAGCAGCTCTATGTTCTCCCCTATCAACTATCTTACAACCTACAGAAATGATTATAATGTAACTTATAACGGCAAAAAGACAGTAAACGGGGTAAATGCGGATTTCATTAAACTTACCCCTGTAAAATCAAACGGAATAAAATACGTTTATCTTTTTGTAGATTCTGCAAAGAAACAGATGGTAAAACTTGAACAGCACGGAAACAACCAGGACGTAGCGGTAATTGCCATTAAAGAATATAAGGAAAACCAGGAACTGGACCCTAATATGTTCGTTTTCGACAAGAATAAGTTCAAAAATTACGTGATCACAGAACTTTAAAACCGAACGACCAATCTGTACATCTGCAGTTTTACTTTTCGGTAGTAAAGAAAAATATAAAAATTATAAGAGCCACAAGTAAACTTTGTGGCTTTTTGATTAATTTTGGCGCATGTTAAAAATACTAGACCGATATATCATAAAAACCTTCTTTGGACCGTTTTTCTTTATATTCAGCGTATTGTTTTTCATTTTTATTGTAAACATTATCTGGGTTCAGTTGGGACAGTTTATGGGTAAAGGATTAAGCTACTGGCAGATCCTAAAACTTCTTTTTTATCTTGGGGTAAGCGTTATCAGTATGGTACTCCCGCTTACCATTCTTCTGGCAAGCATTATGTCTTTTGGAGAATTTGGAGAACGGTATGAGCTTGCGGCCATGAAAGCTGCCGGAATTTCTCTTACAAGGGTGATGGCTCCGCTATTTGGGGTATCAGTCATCTTGGCAGTGATGCTTTTTTTCTTCTCCAATAATATTATTCCGGATTTCCAGAAAAAGGCAAAGAATATGCTCTTCAATATTGCACAGACCAAACCTGCCCTTAACTTTACACCGGGCCAGTTCATTGATCAGCTTCCCGGATATATGGTAAAGTTTGATAAACTATATGGGGATAACGGTGAAAATATTGAAGGTGTTTTTGTTCACAAAAAAGCCAGCACTTATGAAAACCAACAAACCATTGTTGCCAAAAAGGGGCGATTTGTGCCTGCACCTACCAGAAACTATCTAAAACTGGAGCTATACGACGGCTATGTATTTGAGGATAATTTCGCCGGAAAAGGTGAAAATGTACGAAGTAAACAGCCCGATCAGGCCATCAAATTTGATACATTGGTTTCTCTTTTTGATGTAAGTGACCTTATCAATAAAGCCATTGAAAAAGAACAGATCACAGACGATTACCGTTTCCAGACTTACGGACAGCTGAATGAAACAGTAGCCAAAAACAAGAAAGATAATGCCGCCTTTTTTACCAATGTCGGAACTGATGTCTTAAGCCGTACCAATTCACTGGTGAGCTATATGGATAAAAATGTGAAGTCCAAAGCAACTCCCAAGCCACAGATCAAAATGGATTCTTTAAAGGGAGACAAAAAGCTGGAGCTTCTTTACAATTCCTATAATAATCTGGAAAGCCTGAAAACAACAGCCGCTGATAAAAAGAATGAATTCAGCTCCAATATAAAATATTTCAGTAAGGTTGTGATCTATCAGCAGAGAATTATTTCCTATTCTGTAACCTGTATCATCTTCTTCCTGATCGGAGCCAGTCTGGGATCGATCATCAGAAAAGGAGGAATGGGACTTCCCGTGATCATAGCAATTATTATTTTCATTATTTTCTATGTGATGAATCTCGGGATTGAAAACGTATCCTGGGGAGGAAAAATGAGCCCTTATCTGGCTGCCTGGCTGCCGAACCTGATCCTTCTTCCTTTCGGAGTATGGATGACCTATAAGGCCCTTACCGATTCGCAGCTGTTTGATGCAGAGAAATACAAAGCCTTCTTTAAACCGGTTACAAAGCTATTTGTAAAAACGAAAGAACATACAAGGTATCAGTAATTGATAAAAGTAGAATTAATAATACAGGCCCGGCGAGATCCGGGTCTTTTTTATTCATGGAATTGTGGTATTTCATCCTGTTTTTTCATACCCCATAAAAGATTATATTTACAAAAATTGTTAAAAATAATAATTACATGAAAAAAGCACTACTATTTAGCTTATTTACAATCGTCTCTATCAATACATATGCACAGGAAGACGGCAATACGGATTATGAACTGAGAAATGATGAGAAACCGGGTTATATCATTGATAAAAGCGGTAAAAAGATTGAAGGAATTGTCAGACTGAACGGAGACGAAAGAAATCCGTGGGATAACCAGAAGAAAGTAAAATTCATTGCGACAGCAGATATTGACAAGACCAAAAAGAAACAGAAATTCAAAGGTTTTGATGCGGACGATATTAAAGGGTACACCGCTATTGATGCAGACAACAATGAAAGACATTTTGAAACCATCAAATATACCAATACAAAAGAAGGGTTCAATACCGCAACCGGCGGACTGAGCGGAAACCTGAAAGCATTCAACAATCTCACCAAAAGTACACAGTTCGCAGAAGTAGTTACAGACGGAAAGATCAAAGTATACAAGCTTTACGGCTACCCTACCACGTTCTCCGCAGGCGGACAAATCGCAGCCGCTGACAAAGAAAATGAAAGAATGAGAAATTTCCCTTCCTATATTTATACCAAAAAAGGGGGCAAACTGGAAGAGCTTACGTTCGCCAAAGCCAAAACCATCATTGCAGACTGCAGTTATGCCAAAGGGAAATTAACCGCGGGTTCTTACGCTTCTCTTAAAAATGATGAGAAAAAAAGATCAGGACTTGGGAAGCTGATCAAAAGCCAGATTGATGATGTCATGTCAAACGTTCCTGAAATTGTGGAAGAAGTGATTGCAGATTATAACGAAAACTGTAAATAAACAGATACGGAGATTTCTCACAGGAATCTCCGTTTTTAATACCATTCTTACAAAATATGAAAACAATACTATTCATCACAGCATTCCTGGCGGTCTTTATGTCCTGTAAAAAAGCAGATACCGGAGAAACCCACCTGCCATCTTCCGGGGCAGACAGTTCTGCCGTTAAAAAAACTTCCGGACAGGCAGATTCATCAGACCCGACTGATGATATTAAAAAAGAATATACCAGGCTGCACACACTGTTGGAAACAAATAAGCTTACTTCAAAAGGATTTACCTACAATTGCAACGAAGAACCTGCCGGAGAGGTTACCTTTTATTCAGAAAAAGACGGCATTAAAGTGATCCGGCATTCTTACACGGAACACAGCCATTTTTCGGCTACCGAACAGTATTTCATCAGGAATGGGGAACCGTTCTTCATCTTCAGGGAAGAAACCGTATGGAATTTCGATGGCGGAACCCCGGAAAAACCTGTTACCAAAGATGATATTACAGAAACCAGGATCTATATCCTGAACGGAAAACCTATCAGATGTCTCGAAAAGAAATACAGCATAAGATCCGACGGCTCAGAAAAACCGGATCCTTCTGAAATTGCGGGCAAAGAAGTACCGTGTAAGACCGATGATCTTATGAAAACATACGGATTGCTCATGAAAAATAAAGATCAGAAAGAAAACAGAGAATGTCTGTAAAAAACAAAAAGAGGTCTCCCGGGAAACCTCTTTTTTATTTTCAAAAACTGAAAATTACACTTTCATAATTTCAGCTTCTTTTGTTTTAAGATGCTCATCACAAAGCTTTACATATTTGTCGGTATAAGCCTGAATTTCTTCTTCCACTCCTTTTACTACATCTTCAGAAACTCCTTCCAGTTTTTTCAGTTCTTTCAACCCGTCCTGTCTTGCATTTCTTACCGTTACTTTAGTCTGCTCAGCTTCTACTTTAGCCTGTTTTGCCAGCTCCTTTCTTCTTTCCTCCGTTAAAGGCGGAACATTAAGGATAATATTCTCTCCGTTATTAGAAGGGGCAAAGCCTAAGTTTGAATTGATGATTGCTTTCTCAATCGCGTTGATAGCCGTTCTGTCCCAAGGTTGAATAGAAATTGTCATGGCATCCGGAACAGATACGTTGGCAACCTGGTTGATAGGAGTCATTGCTCCATAATATTCCACCATTACATCCTGAACCATAGCCGTAGAAGCACGTCCTGCTCTGATTCTTTGAAATGCGTGATCCAGGTGCTTTACAGCTGCATCCATATCCTGCTTTACAGATTCTAATATAAGATCTAATTCTTCCATTATTATATTATAGTTTGATAAATTGCACATTAATTATGAATGATAAGTAATCAGTAATGAGTACTGTTAAAAATCTTTACTCTGCGTACTACGTTCTATAAATCTACCAGAGTCCCTACATTTTCCCCTTCCACGATCTTTTCCAGGTTACCGTCTTTATTCATATCGAATACAATGATCGGAAGCTTGTTTTCGTGGCTTAAAGTAAAGGCCGTCATGTCCATTACCTTGAGGTTTTTCTCAAATACTTCGTCGAAAGATAATGAATTATATTTTACGGCATCGGCATTCTTTTCAGGATCGCTGTCATAAATTCCGTCTACTCTGGTTCCTTTCAGGATTACATCTGCCCCTATTTCAATTGCTCTTAACGTTGCAGCGGTATCTGTGGTAAAATACGGGTTTCCTGTTCCGGCACCGAAGATCACTACTCTGCCTTTTTCAAGGTGTCTCACCGCTCTTCTTTTGATAAAAGGTTCTGCTACCTTGTCCATTTCAATAGCAGACTGAAGTCTTGTTTTGATTCCCGCATCCTCCAGTGCTCCCTGAAGTGCCATTCCGTTGATAACCGTTGCCAGCATTCCCATGTAATCTCCCTGCACTCTGTCCATCCCTTTCGCTGCACCTGCTACTCCACGGAAAATGTTTCCTCCTCCAATAACGATCGCTACTTCGCATCCTTTATCCACTACTTTTTTGATCTCCGCCGCATACTCCTGCAGCCTTTCATTGTCAATACCGTATTGTCTGTTTCCCATTAAGGCCTCACCACTCAGTTTTAGAAGGATTCTTTTATATTTCATCTTTAATTTTAATAAATTTTATTGGAGCTGATTTCCCCGAAATTTGATTTTGCAAATATAATCATTAAAAATATTGGTAAAAGAAAAATATTTACACACAAATAATGTCAGAAATATTTTGATAAGTACGAAAAAGGATTATTTTTGCATTAATTATAAATTGAATTGAAGAAAATTGTCATTTTTTCATTATTTCTATCAGGAATTGTTTCTTATGCACAAACAGGAACAAATGTTTATCCTTTCTTAAACATCCCTGTATCTGCCAGACAGGCTGCCTTAGGCGGCGATGCAATTTCCGTCAGAGATCATGATGTTTCCTTTGCCATTGCAAACCCGTCCCTTCTTAATAAAGATTCAGATAAACAGCTATCTGTAAACGGTGCTGCCTACCTTGCCGATTCCAAATACGGAACCGTGGCCTATGCCAGGGATTTCGATAACGGACATATGGCCACCATCAATGCAAGATATATGAGCTATGGCAGTATTCCCAGAACCGATGAAAGCGGTTATGAAAACGGAAACTTCAAAGCTTCCGATGTAGCCATTGGTGCAGGGTATGCCTATCAGTTTGAAGAAGACTGGACTATTGGAGGAGGAATCAATTTTATCACTTCAAAAATAGATAATTATACTTCTTCTGCTATTTCAGGAACGGCGGGAGTTACTTATCACAATAAGAAAAACAAGGAAACCCTTTCATTGGTATTAAGGAATTTCGGGTTTCAGCTGAAATCATTCAACGGAACAAGAGAAAATCTTCCGTTCAGAGTGGATCTGGGGTATACCAAAATCCTGAAAATGATTCCGCTTGCCATCACCATTACGGCGCATGATCTTCAGCAGTTTGATATTTCAGATCAATATAATGTGAACGGGCAGGAAGTAGGTTTCGGCAGAAAGCTGGCAGACCATTTTTCCGTAGGAGCAGAACTTTTCCCTGAAAAAGGGTTTAATATCAGACTTGGATACAATGTAAAAAGAGGTAATGAGCTGGCCGTGGCAGATCAGAGAAACTTTTCGGGGCTTTCCGGAGGTTTCGGAATCAAATTGAGAAAGTTCCGTATCGATTACGCTCATGTACGTTACCATAACTCTTCCAATGTGAACCAGATAGGTGTTTCCATAGACCTTAGCAGCCACGCAGGAGAATAATTTCACCCTATAAATCTGCATTCTTATGTAGATTTTTTTCTTTACAGACTTGGTTTTTTAAAAAAAATCTTGAAATTTGCGGTATGAAAAAACCTGTAATAGCTATCGATGGGTACTCGTCTACCGGAAAAAGTTCAATATCTAAAGTCATTGCCGATAAACTGGATATTATACATCTGGATACCGGTGCGCTTTACAGAGGCATTACATGGTTTGCCATACAGAACTGTATGAATGAAGACGGCTCTGTTGATCTCCCGAAGCTCTTCTCATCCTTAGACCAGATCGAACTTGAGTTCAGAAACAATGATAATGAGCTGGTTCTTTACCTCAATCATATTGATATTTCCAAGCAGATCCGTACCACTGAAGTTTCAGACAATGTAAGTATTGTAGCCAAACAGAAAGAAGTAAGAGACTTTCTTCTCCAATCCCAGCGAAATCTGGCAGAAAAAGGAGGTATTATTATGGACGGACGTGACATAGGGACAGTAGTTCTGCCAAATGCAGACTATAAATTCTTCCTTACTGCCAGTATTGATGAAAGAACCAACAGAAGATATTTTGAATTGGCAGGTTTGGGAATAAAAGCAGACAGAGAACAGGTAAAACAGAACCTTATTGAACGCGACAAGATCGACAGTGAGAGGGAAATTGCCCCATTGAAACAGGCAGAAGATGCTATTGTAATCGACAATACTTCGCTTACAAAAGAAGAAACCATAGACCTGATTTTATCCCATATCAATAAGATTTAACACTTTTTAATAGGCTGCCACTCTCCTTTGGTATGCAAATTGTACATTTTGACACAGTAAAAAACTAATTTTATTAACTATTAAAAAAGCTTAAAATGTCTAGAAAAGGAAAAAATACAGCAGGTATATTGGCAGGACTTCTTGCAGGTGCTGCAGCAGGTGTAATCTTAGGAATGCTTTATGCCCCTGAAGAAGGTAAAGAAACAAGAAAAAAAATCAAAAATAAAGCAAACGACCTAAAAGACCAGGCTAAAAACAAATACGGTGAGGTTTCTGAAAAAGTAAAGGACCAGTACAGCAATATTTCTTCTACTTTCAAAGAAACAGCCAATAATGTAGCCCATACGGTAAAAGACGGATATGATAAATACAAGGATCAGATCGTTTCTAAAACTGCAGACGTAGTAAAGGATGTAGAAGCTGAATTGAATGATCTTAAAAAATAAGTAATTTATTTTTTGAGTAAATTATGGGAAGGAACTTTTTGTGCGAAAGTTCCTTTTTTTGTAACTTTAAAAAAAAACAATGATAGAGACTATTAAAGAATATGCCTCGAAGAGAATAGATCTTCTGAAAATTGAAGCCACCGAAAAATCTTCTCTTTCCGCAGGGCTCATTACCTACTTTGTAGTGCTGCTTGTTGCTTTTGCTTTTTTTATTATCCTTTTCAATTTCGGAATTGCCTTTCTTATCGGCAAAGCTCTGGATAATACTTCTTACGGTTTTCTGATTGTTGCTGCGTTCTATGCTCTTATCATGGCATTTGTGGTTGCTTTCAAGAATAAAATTGTCAATACGGTTGCAGACCAGGTTATTAAATTTTTAAATCATTAAGCTATGGGCAGAAAATATGAAAGCATCGAAGAATTAAGGAGAAAGAAAAAACTGCTTCAAGGCGAAATAAATGATCTGGAAAATCTTCTTACCTTTAAGAATACAAAGGAAAGTTTAAGCGCCTTTACCAACGGACTGAGCGATCAGTACCTTCAGGAAAAAGTAGATGATGACGGCGATGAAAAGGTGGTTCTCCGTAAAGACGTTATTGCAAGACAGCTTACTTCTGAGGTGAAAGACCTGCTGATCAATAAAAACACGGCAGTAGGTATTGCCAGCACTGCATTGGGAGGAAATGTTACTGACGGGCTTATTAAACTTGGGGTAACAGCGCTCGTTGGCAATTATGCAAAAAAGAACATGAAAAGTCCCAACTGGAAAAAGAAACTTCTGGGGGCCGCTATGATCTATCTCGCTCCTATTGCACTGAAGTATGTCAGAAAAAAACTTGAAGAATATCAGAAAAACAAAAGTGTTTCCAGTATGGAACAGCTGATATAAAATAAATATAAGATTTCAGATTTCAGACAGATAAATGAATAATATCCTATCAAGATCTGAAATCTGAAATCTTATAAATTTAACTTCTGAAAAGCTGCCCCAGCACAATTCCTGCTGCCATAGAGACATTCAGGCTTTCCGTAGACTGTGATTTTCCGAATCTCGGAATCGTTACACACCTATGAAGTAATTTTTCTGTTTCAGGACGCATTCCGTTTCCTTCATTGCCGAGAATAAGATTCATTTTCTCCGGCTTCTCAAACGAATAAATACTTTCCCCTTCCATATCTGTTCCGATATTTACGCTTTCCGTTCCGGACAGATAGTCCACAAGATCTGTATAAACAGTATTTACCCGGGTAAAAGATCCCATTGTCGCCTGTATTACTTTTGGATTGTAAACATCTACCGTATCTTCGCTGCAGATGATCTGTTCAATGCCGAACCAGTCTGCCAGGCGGATAATTGTGCCCAGATTTCCGGGATCCTGAATCCCGTC
Organism: Chryseobacterium indologenes; assembly: GCA_002439165.1. GTDB lineage: Bacteria > Bacteroidota > Bacteroidia > Flavobacteriales > Weeksellaceae > Chryseobacterium > Chryseobacterium indologenes_E. The sequence goes on along the minus strand of DJTE01000007.1, from coordinate 37,810 downwards.
CAGAACGAGTTGTACCTCTCTGTCTTCTTTTATTTCCCCTTCAGCAAGATAGCATACCGCCACGGAATCTTTCGGGGTTTTAAGAAAGCTGATCTTTTTCAGCTCATTTTCAGTGATCTGGATAACAGGTGCATCTGTACGGCCTAATTTTTGCGGATCCGTAGAGAATATTTCCTTAATTTTAATGTTTGAATCGAAAAGTTCACAAATGATTTTATTACCTTCAACCAAAAACAAATTGTATTTTTGTCTGAACTTCTTTTTATCTAAAGACTGTAAAACTTTTATTGTATGAGCTGTAAGCATTATAAGAATTCTCCTCAAAAATATTATAAAATTATCTCATTTGCAACATTTGTTGGCCTACTTTACGCATGCAGCACAACCAAAAAGGTTCCGGATGGCGAATATCTGCTCACCAAAAACAATTTTGAATTCGAAGATAAGAAAGAATCTTTTGATGAAGAGCTGAAAGATTATGTACAGCAGAAGCCCAATAAAAAGCAGCTTCTCTTTATGCCGTTAAGTCTCGGTTTTTATAATATGGCTAATCCCAAATATGATACCCTGCTTAATGAATACATGACGTATCCCAGTGAAATGAGAGATCAGAAACTGAGAGATTCCCTGTTCATCAAATACGGTATGAAAAATAACGTGGGAAAAACGCTCTTTTTAGACCGTCTCCTTCACAATTGGGGAAGCCCGCCTGTTATTCTGGATCAGACAAGAAGTGAAAAAAGTGCTGAATCTATTGAGAAAAGAATGGTTTACAGAGGTTTCTGGAATTCAGAAGTCAACTTTAAGCATGTGCTTGATTCTGCTTCAAAAAAGGCTGCTGTCAATTATTTCATCAGGCATAACGAACCCACTTATATCAAGGACTATTACTATAATATTACAGATCCTACCGTTAAAGGCCTTTACTGGCAGAAACTAGACAAGAGTCTGATAAGATCCGGCCAGATTCTGGACCAGACCGTGCTTGAAAAAGAAGCGGCAAGAATTACCGACCTGATGAGGGAAAAAGGATATTACAGGTTCAACAGCTCCAATGAAGAGGTGTCCTTTGTTGCCGATACCTTAAAAAATAAAAAACAGGTTCCTCTTGTACTTGAGATCCACCGGGATTCCACAGACCGTCCTTATAAAATCTCCACGATCGGGAATATAGATGTGGCCATCATAGAAGAGAATGGTGACTACCCTAAAAATACGGTGAAAGACAGCCTGCGGAGAATAAGATTCCATAGAGTGAACGATAATTATAAAATATCATCACTGTGGAGATCCGTTATCATAGACAACAAACAGGTATATGACCAGAAAAAACTGGATCTTACCAAAAGAAATCTTCTCGCAATGAACAACTTCAGCCTTGTAAAGGCAAGAGATTCCCTGAGAAGAGGTGGCGGTACAGCACCTAATGACAGTATTATCGATGTTCTTTATGTTCTGAAACCTCTGCCTAAATATGAACTGAAGGTAGGAACCGACGTCAATTATTCCCAGATTCTGAATCTCGGGGTGTCCCCTTCCGTAGATCTTACCACAAGGAATGTCTTCCGAGGGGCGGAAAACCTTTCAACGAGTCTTTCCGGAGCTTTCGGGTCCATAAGAAGTACCAAAGATATCAGTAAAAGAGAACTGGCTTATGAAATTTCAGCCCAGGCGTCCCTCAATTTCCCGAGGCTGCTGCTTCCTTTTGATTATTATAAACTTCTTCCCAAAAGATATACTCCAACTTCCTCTATTCTTTTAGGGGCATCGGTACAGAATAATATCGGCCTGGGAAGGGTAAATTTTAATACGGGACTTAATTATCAGGCCAATGTCAACGATCAGGTTTCACACAGACTTACCCTGTTCAATACGCAGGTCAGTCTTACCAAAAATAAAGATGCCTATTATGATTATTTCACGAACGATGAAAGAATCAAGGATGATATGTTCAGAAATTATTTTGATTACACGGCTAATATTCCGGAACTGGCGGATATTGAGAACAAGTACCTTTCAGGGCAACTCAGTATTGATGATGTTTCAGAAATGATTCTGAAAAACAATGCTTACATAGGTTCACTGGATAAGAAAAACCAGGATCTTCTGCTGGCATTTATGGGATCGCTCGTGAATAAGGACAGACAAACTCAGGATATCCTCATTTCTTCCATGATCTATAATTTTGTTTACAGTGAGATTGGTAAAAAAGATTATCCGAATGCGTTCTATTTTAACGGAAAAGTAGAACTTGCAGGTAATATTTTAAGCATATTCAATCAAAAAAGAGATGCAGGAGGTGTTATCACGAATCCTCAGAGAACAATTTTCGGACTCCCATACGCCCAGTTTGTGAAATTTGATATCGATACCCGAAAATATTTTAAATTCAATGGCAATCAGACTTTAGTATTGAGACAGTTTATCGGTCTCGGTATTCCTTACGGAAACTCTACGGATATGCCGGTTATTAAGTCTTATTTCAACGGTGGATCCAATGATATCAGAGCCTGGGTAGCTTTTGGAGGGCTTGGACCTTCAGATTCCCAGATTGATGAAAGAGTGCGTACCTATATGACGAACAATGTGAAACTCACCACAAACATAGAATACAGGATTCCCTTTAATGAAATGTATGAAGGTGCATTATTTACGGATATAGGAAATACATGGAGCCTTAGAAAGCCCGATGGAACAGGAGGTTATGGTGATGAATTCAAATTCAACAAATTCCTGGGACAGGTTGGAATCGGAAGCGGTGTGGGATTAAGACTGAATATTGCCTATATTACTCTGAGACTTGATCTTGCTTACAAAATCTATGATCCGAATAAACCGGATGGAGACCGATGGAGATTTAAGAATTTCCAGCCTTTCAAACCTACACTGAATATTGCATTCGGATACCCTTTCTAATCCGGAGAAATTCCCAATATAAAATATACTACAGCAATCACTCTGGCGAGAATCTCCCGGAACTGATTTCTGTAGTAGCTTTCGGGCTTTGTTACGTCCTGTGCATCAAATCCCAGCGCATTCATATTGTTGTTTCTTGCAAAAAACAGGGCACGGAGATTATGAAAACCCTGTGAAACAATGATCACGTCTGTTTTCTTATATACATCCTTGCAGCGTAAAATACTTTTATAGGTGTTAAATCCTTTCGGATCTTCTACAATAATATCTTCCGGAACCCCTTCCTGATAAATCAAATAATTCTTCATTGCAGCAGGTTCATTATACCCTTTACTTTTTTCACCGCTTACAATAATCTTTCTGATTTTCCCGTGATGGTAAAGAAGTGCGGCAGCATCCATCCTTTTCGTAAAATAAGGGTTGGAAAGTCCTGATCTCATTTTGGGAGAAGTTCCCAGGACCAAAGCAACTTCTCTCGGCGGGATTTTTGAAATTTTGGTATAGGTACGCCCGTTCGTCAGTCCGAAAACCCAGGCATTGCAGAGTATGATCAACAGAACTCCCATTTCTATTGACACAAAGGTTAAATTAAATATGTTCCTAATAATCCTCAACTAAGATCAAAGTTAAGCTTTATTTTTTTACTTTTTGCTATCGACATGCAGGCTAATATTTTCCCCTGTGCTTCTTCTTTCTCTGTAAGGTATTCATTTTCCAGAAGCTCTACTTCTCCTTCTTCCAGATAACACTCACAGCTTCCGCATATCCCGGATTTACAGGAATAAGGAACCGGAAAATCCTGAACCAGCAGCTGCTGCAGGATCTTTTCACGATTATCCGGAAGCTCCACCTGATATTCTTTCCCTAATGCTTTGAATTCCACTTCAACATTTCTGATCAGCGGAAACTCCTTTTCTATCGGGTAAATATCATCGTTAAACTCTTCAAACAGTTCAAAATGTATATTTTTTTTGGGAATGCCGTGATGATAGCAGGCATTAGCCAGTGTTTTGATCATTTCTCCCTTTCCGCAGATCAGTACTTCATCTACCGCATCCCAGATCGTAGATTCTTCATCCGTATCATCCAGATGAAGGATCTGATTGATGATCAGGCTTAATTTTTTCCCGTCCAGCCTTCCATAAAAAAACTGATCTGCCATTTTTTCCTGTGAGAAAAAGTAGAAGATCTGAAGTCTGTCTCCGCACGTTCTGGCCAGGTTATCCAGCTGATCCCTGTATACCACTTCATCTGAACTTTTATTTCCAAAGAACAGGAACAGCCTGGTGCGTGGCTCATTGTGCAGAATATTTTTAAAATGACTGAGAATCGGAGTGATTCCTATGCCGGCAGCAAAAGCAACGATCGTTCTGAACTCACTGGGCTTTGAAACCAGTGTAAATCTTCCGGAAGGTTCACTTACCAGCATTTCATCTCCTTCACGGTAATGATGAAACAGCTGTGAAGCTGCTCCTTCAGGGGAATTTATCTTTATTCCGAGACATATTCTTTTCTCATAAGGTGCTGAAGTCATTGAATAGTCATTGATGACTTCTTTTCCATGAGCCATAAACTGTATGCTTACAAACTGGCCGGCTTCAAATCTGAAATTCTCCTCAAGTTCTCCAGGAATTTCAAACTCCAGGGAGAAAGTATTTTTGGTCAGTTCTTCCTTTTTCGTTACTTTTAACCGGTGAAACCGGATCAGTTTCCCTTTATAGATTTGTTGTTTCATACTTCAATCCAAAAATAGACAAAAAATAATTTATGAAGAAGATAATTTTATCCACGCTTATTCTTTCCGCGCTTTACAGCTGCAAAAAAGAAGGTGGCAAAACAGATGCCACTACGCCCACGGATTCTCTTTCTACTGTGGAAAAGACCTCTGCCGAAACCGGTGCTTATACGCCAAAAGAGTTTACAGCTGAAAATGTAGGAAAATATTTAGCTCAAAATAATGATACACTTTACGTAACGAACTTTTTCGCAACCTGGTGTGGCCCGTGTATGAGAGAAATTCCTCATTTTAAAAATAAAATGCAGGAGCTGAAAAACAAACCTGTTAAATTTACCTTCATCAGTCTGGATGATAAAACGGAATGGGACACTGCCGTAAAAAACTTTGCCCAGCAAAATGATCTGGCCAGACATATTATTCTTCTGGATGGCCAGCAGCTGGATCCTACTTTCTTTACCAATAATTTCAAACAGTGGGACGGAGGTTCAATTCCTTTTACCTATATGAGAAAAGGAGATAAGATTGACGAATATCCGGGAATGATGACGGAAGAAGTACTGAACTCAAAAATCGATGCCCTGCTAAAATAATATATACAGAATTCTTTCTGAATAATGTCAAATAAATTCAAGATCCTGTGTCTGGTTTTAACAGCCGCCATCATTTTGGTCGTGGTAATTAATCTGAACACAGGATTTTTAAACTTAGATCTTCAGGATTTTTTCATAGATTCTGCCAACAGCCAGATTGCAGAGATCAGGGTCAACCGCATTCTGGTCATGCTTCTTGCCGGGATTTCTATTCCCACCTCAGGATTTCTGATGCAGGAGTATTTTCAGAATCCATTGGCAGGACCCGATATTCTGGGAATTACCTCGGTGGCCAGCCTGTCCGTTGCCTTTTATATTTTCTTTTCTCATGATATTCTGATTCCCGAATTTCTGCAGAACAGTTTTCTCAGCTTGTCTGCGATTGCCGGAAGTCTGGTACTGATGCTGGTTCTGCTCTCTATGTCGAACAGATTTCAGGATAAATCTTATCTTATTATTTTCGGGTTCCTTGTTTCTGCTTTTGCAGGAGCCATTGTTTCCCTTCTTCAGTTCTATGCGGAAAATCAGAGTCTGAAAAATTATATCTTATGGTCATTCGGAGCCAACAATCTGGTTTCCAGAAACCAGATCTACGTACTTTCCATTCTGGTTTTCACTGGATTATTTTTCTGTTTTAAAACGATAAAACCGTTGATAGGAAATTCTCTGGGAACATCCTATGCTCAAAGCTTAGGGGTGAATCTCAGTCAGCTTAAAATCCTGATCATTGCAGCTTCTTCCCTGTTATCGGCATCCATTACCGCATTTTTAGGTCCTATCTTATTTATAGGAATTATTGTTCCTCATTTCTGCAGGCTGATCTATAATCCTTCAAAATTATGGCAGCAGTGGATCCTGAATATGTTTCTGGGAATGCTGATCATGCTTGTTTTTTCTGTCATTTCAGAGAAAACCCATATTCCGCTGAATGTAATCAGTTCTGTGTTTGGGATTCCTGTTATTCTGGTGATGCTTCTGAAGCAGAATAGAGTTTAATCAGGTTGGGAAAAACGCTAAGGCGCTGTTTTTTTTTAATATTATACCGTTTTTAAGGCGCAAGGATTTTATCTCCGATAAAATTTTATAATAACATTGTTTAAACTTTTTGCGATATTAAAAAGTATATAATAAGTCTGTTTAAACACCTTTAATATCTAATTTCTTATCGTGCAATAAAGTTTAAATATGTTTAGCTATTATTCACAATAACTTTTGTAATCATAAGTATTCTGTACTAAAAAATTTTATTGCCTAGAAAAAGACTATTATCAGCTTATTAATATACACAAAATTATTGTAATTTAGAATGTTGCTAGGCTGGAAAAATCATATTATAACAAATTAATAAATAACACTTGCTGAAAATCTTTGATTTTCTTGCGCCTTAAAAACAGCATAATATTTAAAATCTTGCACCCTTGCGCAATCCAACAAAAAACAAAACAAAAACACAATGACAGAAAATGAATTATCAAAAATTGTTTTTGATACAGGACTAAAAATTCACAAAAAGCTTGGAGCAGGTCTATTTGAACACGTCTATGAAGAATGTCTGTTTTATGAACTGAACAAAACAGGATTAATCGTAGAAAAACAAAAAATTCTGCCAATTATTTATGAAGATTTGAAAATTGAAAATGCATTCAGGCTTGACATAATCATAGAAAACAAACTGATACTGGAAATAAAAACAGTTGATTACATTACTAATATCCACAAAGCCCAACTTTTAACTTACCTAAAGATGACCGGCTGTAAACTGGGATTATTACTTAATTTTCAATCCGATCTTTTTAAAACCGGAGTAACAAGAGTCGTTAATTATTTATAGGGTGCGTCTAATAAAATTAGGGTTCATAAAATTCTTTGCAGCATAAAAACAGTATTTTTGCAATAAAATAGACATTTTGTATTAACAAAGCCAATATGCACTTACAGATCAGACGAGCCAACATCGGATACCAAAAAACTTTAATTTCAAATGCAGATGCCGAGTTGAAGCTGGGTGAGGTGTGTCTTCTGATCGGAAATAACGGGGTTGGAAAAACAACACTGATTAAATCTATTCTTCACCAACAGTCTCTTTTAGGTGGAGAAATCCTGATTGACCATAAAAATGTAAGAAACCTTTCGGTAAAAGAAATCGCGGAAAATATTGCAGTGGTTTTTTCAAAATCGAATATTCCTCAGCATTATACCGTTGAAGATCTCATCTCATTGGGCAAATACATCTACTACCCTTTTTATTTCGAACTGAAAAAAGAAGACCGTGAAGAAGTTAGCCATATCATAGAGGAGCTTAACCTTGTTCAGTATAAGCATACCCCTCTTAAAAATCTTTCAGACGGAAATCTTCAGAAAGCATTCATCGGCCGGGCTATTACGCAGAATTCCCCGGTGATTATCCTCGACGAACCCACTACCCATCTGGATGAAAAAAATAAAATAATTATTTTAAAAACTCTCCGTAAACTGGCTAAAGAGCAGAACAAAATCATCCTGTTCTCTTCCCACGACTGGCGGCTGGCCAAAGAATTTGCCGATAAAATATGGTACGTAAAGGATCAGCAGCTTTTTTCAGGAATTGTAGAAGACCTCCTTCTGCAGCATGATGAGCTTACCAATGTATCTTTATTTCAGGTCAGTGACCGGTTTGTTCCTCCTTCCATATCTGCACCGCAGGTTTATAAAGAAATGCTGTACTCTTTACTTCAGAAAAACTTTGAAAAAGATCTTTCTCCCCTTCATTTTGATTTTCAGAACCCCATTTGGGAGATTCACAACAACAACTCCACACATCAATGCGAATCTTTTGAAGAAATTATAAATTTCATTAAAAACATTCATTAATAGCTGGTTTTCTTTAATTAATTCACATACTATGCATGCATAGTATTATGCTTGTCATACAATTTAACCATCTTATTATCAGATTATTAACAAAATTTAACGTTAATAAATACTATGCATGCATAATATTCACTAAATTTGGGTAACACCATTAGTACGAAAGATGGATAATAACAAGGAAAAAATAGAAAACGTAGATCTCATTTTGAAGCAGACTTGGTTAGCTGTTTCTAAAATGTACACAGAACTTGCACAGGAGCATGATTCTACGGCCGTACAGGCCCTGACTCTTCTTAAAATTGATCCTAAAGAAGGAACAAGAAGCACCAACCTTGGCCCCAAGATGGCCATTGAGCCTACTTCCCTCACCCGGATCATTAAACTCCTGGAGGATAACGGCTATATCTATAAGGAAAAGACGACGACTGATAAAAGGGAGGTCATCATCAAACTTACGGATAAAGGACTGAACTCAAGAAACATGTCTAAAGAGGTAGTAGTGAACTTTAATAAGAAAGTGATGGAGAAAATTGCTCCTGAAAAGCTGGAAACCTTTAAGGAAGTCATGTCTGAAGTGATGAAAATTGCCAATGAATTATTAAACAACAGAAAATAAGTGATCATAAAACCGTAAGGTTATTTATGGCTTTTAGAAATAATAAAAATTTACATATGAAAAGAAGAATCAAACATGTAACGGTTCTTGGTTCAGGAATTATGGGGAGTGGTATTGCAGCACACTTTGCCAATATCGGCGTGGAAGTGTCACTTTTGGATATCGTTCCTTTTGAACTGACTGAAGCTGAGCAGAAGAAAGGTTTGACCAAAGATGACAAAGCGGTAAGAAACAGAATTGCCTCTGAAAACTTTGAAAAACTGAAAAAAGCAAGTCCGGCACTCCTCTATTCGCCTAAATTTGCAGACAGAATAAAGGTAGGAAACTTTGACGACGATCTTCAGAAAATCAAAAACACAGACTGGATTATTGAAGTAGTTGTAGAAAGATTGGACATTAAAAAGTCTGTTTATGAAAAAATAGAACAATTCAGAAAACCGGGAACATTAATTTCTTCTAATACATCCGGAATTCCAATTCATCTGCTAACGGAAGGAAGAAGCGATGATTTCAAAAAATATTTTGCAGGAACCCACTTCTTTAATCCTGTAAGATACCTTCCTCTACTGGAAATTATCCCAACTCAGGATACCGATCCTGAAATTGTGGATTTCTATATGAATTACGGAGCCAAGTTCTTAGGTAAGACAACCGTTTTAGCCAAAGATACTCCGGCATTCATCGCCAACAGAATCGGGGTTTTCTCTATGATGGATCTTCTTCATAATGTACAGAAGCTGGGGCTTACCGTTTCTGAGGTAGATAAATTAACAGGTCCGGTAATCGGCCGCCCAAAATCCGCAACATTCAGAACAGCTGACGTAGTAGGTCTTGACACTCTTGTCATGGTGGCCAACGGTGTTCGCCAGAGCGGTGCTGAAGCCAACGATTTCAACGATGTTTTTGCCCTTCCCGATTATATCCAGAAAATGATGGATAACAAATGGCTGGGCTCCAAAACAGAACAGGGATTCTATAAAAAAGTAAAGAATGCGGAAGGCAAATCTGAAATTCACGGATTAAACCTTGACACTCTTGAATATGAACTTCAGGGCAAATCTTCATTCCCTACCCTGGAACTTACAAAAAATATTGATAAACCGATTGACAGATTCAAAGTCCTGATCGGAGGAAAAGATAAAGCAGGAGAACTGTACAGAAAATCTTTAGGTGCTCTTTTCGCTTATGTTTCGCATAAAGTTCCTGAAATCTCTGATGAAGTCTATAAAATTGACGATGCCATGAGAGCCGGTTTCGGCTGGGAAAACGGACCTTTCGAGATCTGGGATGCCGTAGGTGTTCAAAAAGGTATTGAACTGGCTAAAGATGCAGGGTATGAAGTTTCAGACTGGGTAAAAAATGTGGAAACTTTTTATAAAGTAAATGACGAAGGACAAAGCATTTATGTTGATAAAAACTCTGGAGAATATAACAAAATTCCTGGACAGGATGCTTTCATTATCCTTGATAACATCAGAAAAAACAAAACCCTTTGGAGCAACTCAGGAGCTGCTATCGAAGATCTGGGTGACGGAATCATCAACTTTGAGATCCGTTCTAAAATGAATTCCTTAGGTGGTGAAGTACTTGACGGACTTAACCGCGCCATCGATTTAGCCGAAAAAGAATACGACGGATTGGTGATCGGAAACCAGGGAGCGAACTTCTCCGTAGGAGCCAATCTTGCCATGATCCTGATGATGGCCATCGAACAGGACTGGGATGATCTGAATATGGCCATCGCCTACTTCCAGAAATCAATGATGAGAGTACGATACTCATCTATCCCGGTAGTTGTTGCCCCTCACGGAATGACTTTAGGAGGCGGATGCGAAATGACCATGCATGCAGACCGAGTGGTTGCAGCAGCAGAAACATACATCGGGCTTGTAGAAACAGGTGTTGGTGTAATTCCTGGCGGTGGAGGTACCAAAGAACTTACTTTAAGAACTTCAAGAGAATTCCACAACGATGACGTTAAAAATAACAGACTCCGTGATGCCTTCATGAATATCGCTATGGGTAAAGTAGCTACATCAGCCTATGAAGCTTACGATATGGGAATCCTTGAGAAAGGTAAAGACATTGTTTCCGTAAGCAAAAACAGACAGATCGCCGAAGCTAAAAAAGTAGCCAAACTATTGGCAGAACAGGGATATACTCAACCGATCGAACAAAAAGTAAAAGTTCTTGGTAAAGATGCATTGGGAATGTTCTACGTAGGAACCGACCAGATGCTTACCGGAAACTATATCTCCGCACACGACAAGAAAATTGCCGATAAACTGGCCAACGTAATGGTGGGAGGAAATCTTTCCGAACCAACTGTCGTAACGGAACAGTACTTACTGAACCTTGAAAGAGAAACATTCCTTCAACTTTGCGGCGAAAGAAAAACTCTTGAAAGAATTCAGTATATGTTACAAAATGGTAAACCGTTGAGAAATTAATGAGGAGCTCCGTAGGAGCGAACTGTTAATAGCTATGAATAATCTACAATTTTGAAGAGCCTCGTAGAGGCGACCTGTTAGTTTTATGGCCAATACCTATACACAGATTTATATTCAAATTGTTTTCGCAGTAAAAGGAAAACAAAATCTGATTTCAAAAGAGAACAGAGAAGAATTACATAAATACATCACAGGTATCGTTAGCAACAGAAATCAAAAATTATTCGCAGTTTTTGCAATGCCAGACCATGTTCATATTCTTGTAAGCATGAATCCGACATTATCAGTTTCAGATTTAGTAAGAGATATTAAAGCAGGTTCTTCAAAATTCATCAATGAAAGTGGATGGGTCAATGGAAAATTCAATTGGCAGGAAGGGTACGGAGCTTTTTCTTATTCTAAAAGCAGCGCTGATTCTGTTGTAAAATATATTTTAAATCAGGAAGAACATCATAAAAACAAAACTTTTAGAGAAGAATATCTGGATTTCATGTCAAAATTTGAAATTGAATATGATCCGAAATACTTATTTGAATGGGTTGAAGACTAACAGGTCGCTCCTACGGAGCTCCCTGAATTGCAAAACAATACAAACTATAAACAGTTTACCTCTACGAGGCAAAATCTCTCAAAAACAAATTAATTAAACAAAAAATATGAAAACAGCATATATAGTAAAGGGGTTCAGAACGGCCGTTGGAAAAGCTCCAAAGGGAAGTTTAAGATTTACAAGACCCGATGTAATGGCGGCAACCGTTATTGAAAAATTAATGGCGGAGCTTCCGCAATTAGATAAAAACAGAATTGACGACCTTATTGTAGGAAATGCGATGCCGGAAGCTGAGCAGGGACTTAACGTTGCCCGCCTTATTTCCTTAATGGGACTGAATACAGATAAAGTTCCGGGAGTTACTGTAAACAGATACTGTGCATCGGGAAGCGAGGCTATTGCTATTGCTTCGGCAAAAATCCAGGCTGGAATGGCAGACTGCATTATTGCAGGAGGAACAGAGTCTATGTCATATATTCCGATGGGTGGTTATAAGCCGGTTCCAGAAACGGATATTGCAAAAACCAACCCGGACTATTACTGGGGAATGGGTTATACTGCGGAAGAAGTAGCCAAACAATATAATATATCAAGAGAAGAACAGGATCAGTTTGCTTTTGAATCTCATATGAAGGCTTTGAAAGCCAATCAGGAAGGAAAATTTACCAACCAGATCGTTCCCGTTCCTGTAGAATACAATTTCCTGGACGAGAATCAGAAAATGCAGACTAAAAAGTTCGATTTCTCTGTGGATGAAGGGCCAAGAGCCGATACTTCACTGGCAGGTTTAGCCAAATTAAGACCTGTATTTGCCAACGGAGGAAGCGTTACAGCCGGAAACTCTTCACAAATGAGCGACGGAGCGGCTTTCGTAATGGTAATGAGTGAAGAAATGGTAAAAGAATTGGGATTACAGCCGGAAGCCAGATTAGTGGCTTACGCTGCTGCAGGTCTTGAGCCAAGAATTATGGGAATGGGACCTATCTATGCTATTCCAAAAGCGTTGAAACAGGCAGGTCTGGAATTAAAAGATATCGAACTGATTGAGCTTAACGAAGCTTTTGCCTCTCAATCGGTAGCCATAAAAAAAGAACTGGGATTAAACCCGGATATCCTGAACGTCAACGGAGGAGCCATCGCTTTAGGCCACCCGCTTGGATGTACCGGAACCAAACTTACCGTTCAGCTTCTTGATGAAATGAGAAGACGAGGCAACAAATACGGAATGGTATCCATGTGTGTGGGAACAGGCCAGGGAGCGGCTTCTATTTTTGAACTACTTTAATTAATTATAGATTTTAAATTATAAATTTTAGATGAGTTTCAAAGAAGATAATTTGATTCAAATAAAAACATTTGATTTTGCTTTAGGAATAATAAAATTTTACACTGAATGCAAATCTCAAAATGAGTTTATTTTATCGAAGCAAATTCTTCGATCCGGAACTTCTATCGGAGCAAACGTAGAAGAAGCTATTGCGGCACAGTCTAAAAAAGATTTTATATCAAAACTTTCTATTGCCAATAAAGAAGCCAGAGAAACAAGATACTGGCTGAGGCTTTATCATTCTTCAAATCTTGTTCAAATTGATATCGATCCTTATTTAAAAGAAATAGAAATGATTATTAATATTTTGACTAAAATCATTAAAACATCATCTGAAAATTTATAACGACAAAATCTAATTTAAAATTTATAATCTAAAATTTAAAATAATAGCAAATGAGCAATATACTTAAGGGTGGAGAATTCCTAATCAAAGAAATTCCTGCAAATGAAATCTTCAGCATTGAAGAACTTAATGAAGAACAAAAAATGCTTCGTGATTCTGCGAAAGAATTTATCGACAGAGAAGTTGTTCCTCAGAAAGAACGTTTTGAGAAAAAAGATTATGCATTCACAGAAGAAACGATGCGTAAACTGGGAGAAATGGGACTGTTGGGAATTGCTGTTCCTGAAGAATACGGAGGCCTGGGAATGGGGTTTGTAACCACAATGCTTGCCTGCGATTATATTTCAGGAGTTACGGGTTCATTGGCCACAGCCTACGGAGCACACACCGGAATCGGGACCCTTCCGATCGTTCTTTACGGAACCGAAGAGCAGAAAAACAAATACCTTCCGGACCTCGCAACAGGAGCAAAATTCGGAGCTTACTGCTTAACTGAACCGGATGCAGGTTCTGATGCGAACTCTGGAAAAACAAGAGCTAAACTTTCTGAGGATGGAAAACATTATATCATCAACGGACAGAAAATGTGGATCTCCAATGCCGGGTTTGCCGATACATTTACCCTGTTTGCAAAAATTGATGATGATAAAAACATCACAGGTTTTGTCATCAACAGATCTGAGCTTGAAAACCCTGAAAGTCTTACCTTCGGAGAAGAAGAACATAAACTAGGTATCCGTGCCTCTTCTACCCGTCAGGTTTTCTTCAACGATATGAAAATTCCTGTTGAAAACTTACTGGGAGAAAGGAACAACGGGTTCAAAATTGCTTTAAACGCACTGAATGTTGGCCGTATCAAGCTGGCGGCGGCATGTCTTGATGCACAGAGAAGAATTTTAAACCACTCTATCCAGTATTCTAACGAAAGAAAGCAGTTTGGCGTTTCTATTTCCACTTTCGGAGCTATCAGAAAGAAACTTGCTGAAATGGCAACCGGAGTTTTCGTAAGTGAAGCAGGGTCTTACAGAGCAGCAAAAAATATCCAGGATAAAATTGATGAGCTGGTAGCAGGAGGAATGGATCATCAGGCAGCAGAGCTTAAAGGTGTTGAAGAATTCGCAGTGGAATGTTCTATTCTTAAAGTTTTCGTTTCAGATCTTGCCCAGCATACGGCAGACGAAGGAATCCAGGTGTACGGAGGAATGGGATTCTCTGAAGATACCCCGATGGAAGCGGCATGGAGAGATTCAAGAATTTCCAGAATCTATGAAGGAACCAACGAAATCAACAGATTACTGGCTGTTGGAATGCTGATTAAGAGAGCAATGAAAGGAGAACTGGATCTGTTATCACCGGCAATGGCTATCAGCAAAGAATTAATGGGAATCCCTTCATTTGAAGTTCCTGATTATTCTGAATTTATGAGCGAGGAAAAATCGATTATTGCCAACCTTAAAAAAGTATTCCTTATGGTTTCCGGAGCAGCCCTTCAGAAATATATGATGGATATTGAAAAACAGCAGCACCTATTGCTGAATGCGTCTGAGATCCTTAACCAGATCTATATGGCAGAATCTGCCGTATTAAGAGCTGAAAAGCATTTTGCCCCTGATTCAGTAGAAGCAGCAATGGCCCAGCTTAACCTTTACAAAGCTGTTGAGAAGACCATCGTTGCAGCTAAAGAAGGAATTGTTTCTTTTGCAGAAGGAGATGAACAGAGAATGATGCTTTCGGGATTAAGAAGATTCACGAAATACACCAACCATCCAAATGTGGTGGCACTTACTGAAAAAGTGGCTGCTCATTATATTGAAAAAGGAGCTTATTAGTCTTTTATACATAAATTTGATTAAAGCGTCTCATCTTTTGAGGCGCTTTTTTTTACCCGTATAATAGAAAAACCTGTATCTTGTTATACCATTGAAAGAAACATGAAAATAATAACATCTGCAATACTGATATTAGCGCTTTCTGCCTGCAGCAAGGAATCCGGTAAAAATAACACTGACCCAATTTCCCGGACAGCATCCTGTACCTGTAATGAAGATATAAAAGCAGATACTGCCGTTTTTGCCACAAATGTCCGTTCAGAAAAAGAAGCTGAAAATTACGTACTGACCTTTCATTGTGCCTCTGTCCTGACAGGAACAGCTTCAGTAAGTGATGTCAATGGAAACAATGAACATTGTGAAGCGATGTACGAGGTCGGCTGTGTTTCATCGGATAATACCCGGCTGCAGCTATCCGAAGATTTTACATATTTCACAGATCAGCTTCAGCCTCAGCCTCAGTTCTTTGAAGAAGTAAAAGCTGATGAAAATTATTATTTTGAATTTACACTGGGCCAGGATAAAAAAATTAAATCCATTGCAAAACTGAATATAAGATAATCCTATTCATCAGTTTCATTCTGCATATATCTCATGAAGAATGTAATATTTCCGGCTCATGAATTGTCTTATAATATCAGGAACTTCTGAATAACAGAAGACTCCGGTATTTTTCTTTATCTTTAATTTAAAATTACAACACATGAAAGCTTTATTATTTCCTTTATTTATAATTTCAGCTGCAGTTTCCGCCCAAAAAAACGATCAGCTGCCAATGATACCGAAAACAGATACTCTCAGGATTTTAAAACCGGGAAAGCCCGAAATCATTCCTGTTGAAAAACTCAATACTTCCACCAGAAAAGACTATAAAGAACTGTATAAAATCCTTACCGTAAAACCGGACACTACACTTTATATGGCATTAAAAGAGCCTAAAAAAGATCTTTCAAAATACAAAATCCCCAATCCTGTCACTCCTGAAATACCTAAAACCGAAATAAAAAAGACAGAACCCTCCAAATAGCAAAAAAACAAATTAAAAAAACTAATACTATGGGAAAATTTATAATTTCAAAGAGAGCCAATAATGATTTTCAGTTCAGTTTAAAAGCCGGAAACGGACAGGTTATTTTAACCGGTCAGGGGTACACCTCCAGAGTCTCCTGTGAAAACGGAATAGAATCTGTAAAGACCAATTCCCAGGATGACACAAAATTTGAAAGAAATACAGCAAAAGACGGCCGGTTTTATTTTAATCTTAAAGCCGCAAACGGGCAGATCATCGGAACCAGCCAGATGTATGAGTCCGGAAACGGACTGGAAAACGGCATCGGATCCGTAAAAAACAATGCTCTGGCTGCTTTTGTGGAAGATGAAAGCAGCCAATCATAAGATATAAAATAATCTTTATAAAAATGCCTTGTTTTTTTAAGGCATTTTTTATTTTTGTACTCTATTTTTACATAGAATGACAAAAGAAGAACTGCTGCACAGAGCAATCAAAATAGCTGATAAAGCACATAAAGGACAGACTGACAAATACCACGCCCCCTACATTGCCCACGTCATGCGGGTAATGGAATATGGAAAAACCATGGATGAAAAAATCGTTGGAGTACTCCACGATGTAGTGGAAGATCATCCCGCAGAATTCAGCTTCGATTATTTAAGAAGTGAAGGCTTTCCGGAATACATTATTTTTGCGGTAAGCTGCCTGACCAAATTCGATCCGGAAGAAGACTACGACGAGTTCATCAAAAGAACCGAAAGATCTCCTCTTGCCGTAGCAGTAAAGCTGAATGATCTCCGTGATAATATGGACCTCAGAAGGGTAAACAGAGAACTTACTCCCAAAGACATCAAAAGATTCAACAAATACCTGAAAGCCTATCGCTATCTGATCGAGAAATATTAATCCGCTCCCGGGAAATCGTATGTTTTTGTAGGATGGTCTGTACCGTCAATGTTAATATTTAAAGCAAGATAAATAAAATGAAGATTTTTATTTCCTTTTGCTTCAAATTCACGTTGCCACAGGTAACCTGTCAGAATTCCGAAATAATCGTCGATCTGGTACCCGAATCCTCCATACACCCTGTTTCTGGCAAAGGTTGGCTTCATTGGACTTACCAGGAATATTTCGTCATAAGCATTGGCAAAAACAGTTCCTTTTTTGATGCTTTTTGAATTCAGGGGAACACTTACATTCAGGCGGTATCTGTAACGCATTCTTTGAGATGCTTTATCAGTAGCAGGTTCATAAAACCAGCTTTTCTCTGCACGGAAACGGTTTTCGAACTTCACAACACCTTTTTTGAAGTCGATTACATCCTGAAGCCATACCCTGAACTCTTCCCTGCTTAATGTATGATCTTTGTAGTTCACGTATCTTCCAAGCCCCACAAATGGCTTATGATTCTTGGTAAGGTTATACCCTATTCCTCCTTTGATTTCGTAATAATCAGGATACGTATAATCTTCATTTCCCCTGAGCTGGCCTTCCGCATAGAGGAAAAATTTGGGATGAAACTTATACGTTAGAGTCACTGCATTGAAGCTGGAAATATGTTCCTGTGCTTTGAAAAAGGCCAAACTGAAAAGTAAACTCAGGCTTAAAAAAAGTTTCATAAAAATTTTTTGCAAAAATAATAGATTTAACAATTTATTAATATTAACTTTCATTAATATCGGATTAATATTTACTTAATATCAATTGTATAGGAAAAGCCTATATGAAACCATCTTCGGGGCATTTCCACTCCAAAAGCTTCGGTATATTTTGTATTGGTCAGGTTGTTGATCAGAACATACATGGAAAAATCTTTTTGGGCAAAACTCAGCTTTTCATCTACAAGATTATAAGTCCCCAATCCAAGACGTTCGTTATATCTGTATACCAGTTCGTTGGTGAAATTTTTCAGGAATTTCGTTTCCAGTTTTGCGATAAACTGATGCTTCAGATTATCGAGAATATATCTTGAAACAAATTCATTGGACTCTTCAATTTTGCTGTCTATGTAAGTGTAGCCTACCGTATATTTCAGCCAGTCGAATACTCTGTGGCTCACCTCTGCCTCAACCCCTTTTGTATCAATTTTTCCTACATTCTGAGCATACCATACCGGATCTTTCAGTGTTTTTTTAACCCAGTCTATGGAATTGTCAGAATTCCTCATAAATCCGTTCACTTTGGCCAGAATCCTGTTATTCTGGAACTGGTAACCGACTTCTGAAGAAACGGCATTTTCAGGAAGCAGATCAGGATTTCCCTGCTCCGTCTTACTTACATAATACAGGTCGGTAAATGTAGGAACCCGGTGTACTTTGGCAATATTTCCGTAAACCTTGTGGTTAGGATTGAAATTATACCCTACATCCAGCCCCGGATAGAAGAAGTTTCCTTCTTTAGAATAATTCGCCCACGAGATCCCCGGGCTGATGTTCAGTTTTTTATCCAGGAATGAAAAATGATGTTCAAAGAATACCTGGGATACGAAACGGTTTCTTTCCCCAAGATTATTACTGGCCAGAAGCTCTTTTCTCAACTCTACCCCGATACCGGTTGTCCCCAGCCCCCATTGGTAACTGCTGTTTACCTCTCCGCCTACATTATTTCCGATATGCATATTCCGGTAGCCATCCGGCTTGTTCCTGTCATAGAGGTACATATCCTGCCCCCTTCTCCAATATACATTTGAACTGAGCTTTAAATTCCCGAACTTCTGCTGATGGGCAAGGCTTACAACAGATGCCTGGGTTTCCTCATACTGTTCCGTTGCCGCTTTGGAAGCGTAGAACCCGTTAGCTCCGAATTTCTTTTCAGAAAAACCGGCCTGCAGTTTAAGATCTCCGTTTTTAATCCCCAGTCTGCTCTGATAAAAAACATTTCTGATCTCGTAATCGGTATTGTACATATAGCCCTGCGAGGTTGCCGAATTGGCCTGAAGTGAGTTGGAAAACTTTTCATTTCCCATCTGCGCATTGAATCCGAAACCGTAAGTTTCATAATCACCACCCTCCGCACTTATTTTCACCCGTTTTCCGGGATAGATTTTTGTAATAATATTGATCACTCCGGCATAAGCGTTCTGGCCAAACCTTCTGGCAGCCGGCCCTTTGATGATCTCGATTTTTTCTACATCTTCCAGATCCACAGGAATATTCATGGAATTATGCCCCGTCTGCGAATCATTCATCCTGATCCCGTTCAGAAGCAACAGAACCTGTTCAAAAGAACTTCCCCTGAAACCGATATCACTCTGTACCCCATTGGCTCCTCTTCTTCTGACATCCATCCCCGGAACCTGCTGAAGAATCTCATCAATACTTTTTGCCGGAGAACTGATAATATCTTCCCGGGTAATTACTGTGATATTCTGGTTGGCACTTTTATAGGGAGTGGAAATGAATTTTCCCTGAAATTCAATATTTTCAATATCCGTGGTTTTTTCCTGTGCACCCGCCCAAAACACCGATCCCAGTAAAAATAGGCTTCCAATCTTTTTGATCATAACTCTGTCCGTTTTTATCCTTAAAGTCAGTTTCTTTAATAACGACATCAAAAGTAAGGGAGATCACCAAGACAGCCAAATGATACTTGTCATAAAAACCGCTGCCTAAACCTATGCCTTCAACTGCTTTTAATTCTTAAAAAGAATTGATTATCTTAAAAACCTGCTGAGAATCTTTGATTTTTCTACGCCTTAAAAACAGCAGAATACTTTAAATTCTTTGCACCTCTTGCGTTTTCCTAACAAAATACATTAAAAAAATCTGCGTTATCTGCTATATCTGCGAGACAAAAAATCCCACACGGATCTGTGCAATCCGAGGCATCTGGGGGAAATTAAATTTGTATAAATAGGATAATATATTTTTTGTAATGCAAAGTCTGACTTCTTTGCATATATTTTAGGGTGTAAAGTGTAGAATCAACTCTGTTGATTCAATGAAGCGGATGGCTAGCCTTCAGCCTATTTTCGATTCTTAAAACAATCGGTTGCATCCCAAGAATTGCTGAGAATCTTTGATTTTCCTGCGCCTGTTGCGTTAAACCAACAAGAAACTGCATAATCTGCCGGATCAGCGGGAGATCATATTATTTTAAGGGCGAAAATAAAAAAGCCATCTCATAGAGACAGCTTTGTGAGGGAGTAATTATTATCTTTTTCTCATTAAATGTGTAACTAGATCTCTGAAAAATTTTCTCATTTCTATATTACATATTTATGAATGCAATTTTAAATAATTTTAAAATATAAAGCAATAGCAACCTGGGAAAAAAATAGTTAAAATTGCAAAGAAGACTGAAAATAACATAACAATACAGCAACCATATAATCTTATGACTATTAAATACTTATTCCAAAGCTACTTTTCCAAAGCATTTGCAGGGGTAAAAATCCAACCTGACTTAATTCTGTTGGAAGACCTATTTTTAGCCTGCTATTTTCACTAAAAATTCGTAATTTTGTGGGTCTTAATTTTACGATAAAAACAATCTCTCTTCTTTATTTTTTATAAACATTCCCGGATGCAGAATATAAAGTTGAAAGCGGGATTACATAAGGTTTAAGAAAGAAAAACATGGCTAAAACAACAGAAATAGATATAAAAAAACAGATATTCGTTAAGAATGCCCATCTTAACAATCTGAAACACATCGATGTACTGATCCCGAAAAATAAACTGATCGTGATCACCGGCGTTTCAGGAAGCGGAAAATCTTCACTGGCTTTTGACACCATCTATGCCGAAGGGCAGAGAAGATACGTGGAAAGTCTGAGTTCCTACGCACGCCAGTTCCTGGGAAAATTAGAAAAACCAAAGGTGGACGACATCAAAGGACTTGCTCCTTCCATCGCGATCCAGCAGAAAGTGATTTCCTCCAACCCCAGATCCACCGTAGGAACCTCTACCGAGATCTATGACTATTTAAAGCTTTTATTCGCAAGGATCGGGAAAACATTTTCTCCCGTTTCCGGTGAGGAAGTGAAAAAAGATTCGGTATCTGACGTGGTGGATTTTATCAGAGCTTCCAAAAAAGATACTCCATTTTTACTGACCGCTCCCCTGGAATATGACGCGGCCAACTTTAAGGAAACCCTGAACGTTTTAAAACTGGCAGGATTTACCAGACTGGAAATCAACGGAAACCTTGCCGGAATTGAAGATCTTGAAAGTTTCGGCTTTGCTCCCGAAAAAGGAATGATCATCAACCTGGTGATCGACCGTTTTTCTTACGAAGAAGATGAAAGTTTCCTGCAGCGTCTTGCCGACTCTATCCAGATGGCTTTTTACGAAGGACGCGGCTACTGTTCCCTGAAAAATACGGATACCGGAAAGATAAAAGAGTTTTCCAACAAATTCGAGCTGGATGGCATTGAATTTCTGGAACCGAATGTTCATTTTTTCAGCTTTAACAATCCTTACGGAGCCTGCCCGGCTTGTGAAGGATACGGAAAAGTAATCGGAATAGACGAAGACCTTGTCGTTCCCAACAAAACCTTATCCGTTTACGAAGATGCCGTAGTTTCCTGGAAAGGAGAAACAATGAGCGAATGGAAAAAAGAATTCATAAAAAAAGCAGGCGACTTCCCTATTCATAAGCCTTATCACCAGTTAACAAAAGAACAGAAGAGTTTCCTCTGGAAAGGTGACGGAAAAAGCAGTTTCCCTTCCATCAGCAATTTCTTTAAAATGCTGGAGGAAAATCTGTATAAAATCCAGTACCGCGTTATGCTTTCCCGGTACAGAGGGAAAACTTTATGCCCAACCTGTGAAGGATTGAGACTGCGTGAGGAAACAAGCTGGGTAAAAATAGACGGGCACAACATCCAGTCGATGATTGAGCTTCCGCTGGATGAATTATTCCCACTGATGCAGGGTCTTCAACTCTCCGAACATGACAGGGAGGTGGCAAAAAGACTGATGTACGAGATCACCACCCGTATTGAGTTTTTATTAAAGGTCGGTTTAGGATATTTAACCCTCAACAGAACCTCAAATACGCTTTCCGGAGGTGAAAGCCAGAGAATCAACCTGGCAACAAGTCTTGGAAGTTCACTGGTGGGATCAATCTATATTCTGGATGAACCATCTATCGGACTTCATTCCAGGGATACAGAAAACCTGATCGGTGTTTTAAAAAATCTCAGAGATTTAGGCAATACAGTGATCGTGGTGGAACATGACGAAGATGTGATGAGAGAAGCCGATTATATTATTGACATTGGCCCGGAGGCAGGCTATCTTGGAGGTGAGCTGGTATTTGCCGGACATTACAATGATCTTAAAAATGCCGATACACTTACTTCAAAATATCTGACCGGAAGACTTGAAATTGAAATCCCTGAAAAAAGAAGAAAAGCCAAAGAGTGGATTCACATTAAAGGAGCAAGACAGAACAACCTTAAAAACATCGATGTAGATGTTCCTCTGGAAAGTCTTGTTGTGATCTCA
Source organism: Chryseobacterium indologenes (assembly GCA_002439165.1). Taxonomy (GTDB): domain Bacteria; phylum Bacteroidota; class Bacteroidia; order Flavobacteriales; family Weeksellaceae; genus Chryseobacterium; species Chryseobacterium indologenes_E. Next base: position 15,134 of record DJTE01000007.1, on the reverse strand, counting down.
GGAGTTTCCGGAAGTGGAAAATCTACCCTGATGAAAGAGATCTTAACCAATGACATCCAGATCCAGCTGGGAATGGGTGGTAAAAAAGGCGATTACGATTCCGTAGAATTTCCTAAGCGCCTGATCAAAAATATTGAACTGATCGACCAGAACCCGATCGGAAAATCTTCACGATCCAATCCGGTAACCTATCTGAAAGCATACGACGACATCAGAGATTTATTCGCCAAACAGAAAGTGGCAAAAATGATGGGGTATAAACCCAAACATTTCTCTTTCAATGTAGATGGCGGTCGTTGTGACGAGTGTAAAGGAGAAGGGGTCATTAATGTATCCATGCAGTTTATGGCTGATATTGAACTGGAATGTGAAGTATGTAAAGGAACCAGATTCAAAAGTGAAATCCTCGAAGTAAAGTTCGATGAGAAAAGCATTTCAGATATTCTTCATATGACGGTAGATGAAGCTTTGGAGTTCTTTAAAGATAATCATGAAGAAAAGATCGTTACTAAGCTGAGACCTTTGCAGGACGTAGGCTTGGGATATCTTCAGCTCGGCCAGAGCTCTTCTACTCTTTCCGGAGGTGAAGCACAGCGTGTAAAGCTGGCTTCGTTCCTGGTAAAAGGGGTAACAACGGATAAAACCTTATTTATCTTTGATGAACCTTCCACAGGACTGCATTTCCATGATATCCAAAAGCTGCTGAAATCTCTGCAGGCTCTGATTGATCTGGGGCATTCGGTAATAGTTATCGAACATCAGCCGGATATTATCAAATGTGCAGATCACATTATCGATATTGGTCCGGAAGCAGGAAAATACGGTGGAGAGGTTGTTTTTGCCGGAACCCCGGAAGAACTGGCTAAAAATAAAAAGTCCCATACTGCGAAATATATTAAAGAAAAGCTTGAAAGCTAAAATACAAACAGAGAGTCAACCGAATGACTCTCTGTTTTTTTAATGAAATGCGTTATTAGACATTATATAAAAACGGGCTTTGCTTAATGTAATTCACAGCTTCAATCTGAGAGACCAGAAATTCCGCCAGATCCACGGCATTGATGCTCTCTCCTCTGCAGTCTTCAAGACCTGTTTCCCAACCGGAATGTTCCTCAGTCAGATGGATTAAAGGGAGCCTTACCAAAGTCCAGTCCAGATTGCTTTCTGAAAGAAGTTTGTATTCTTTCTGTTTATCGTGAGTGGTTTCAGGATAATGCTGATACATCCAGTCCGTGGCCATTCTTACTCTTTCATTTTTCCGGTCAGAAGGTGTATTTACGCTTAAGCCAGTCGTTACAATGTATCTTTTCACCTGATAAAAATCCATCGCTCTGATGATATTTTTTGCCGCATCACTGAATATAGACGGCTCATCTTTTGGCTGCCCCAGCGTACTGATAACAGCACTGCACCCTTTAACCAGGCTGTCAATCGCATTAAATTCTCTTGCATCACCTTGTATGATTTTTATTAACGGATGCTTTAAAGTGAAAAGATCAGGATTTCTCAATAAAAGTTTTATCTCATATCCTTCTTTAATAAGTTCCTGTACCAGGAATTTTCCTGATTTTCCGGTTCCGCCGATAACGGCTATGATATTGGATTTCATAATGATTTTTATTTTTGATTATTGCAGCCGGCTTTAACTCCCGTTGAGTAGCTGCTCCGTTTAAGATAGCAGAAGTTTTCAGAAAATACTTTTTCGATGGTTCTGCAAAAAAATAAGTAATAACGGCTCAGAGAATCTGAACCTTAGATTTTCAGAATACCTGAGCATCTGAATATGGGATGATATTTACAAAGCGAGTTTGATGGCCTAAAGATAGAAAATTTTCAGATTTATCCGGGATTTAAAAAGGATCTAATAAAAAAGACTGTAAATTTTAACATTTAATTCATGTATCGTATTAAAAATATCACTACATTTACTATGTAATACAACTAAAGTGAAAACATTTTTTGTCTTTTTCAGCTTTGAAATGGCAATTAAATTTGAAATAAAAATTTAAGCACAGCATTGTCGGCTGTGCTTTTTTATTGTTGTCTAATTAAAAAAATGAGATGTATTATCTATTGGATCCGCTCCTAAAGAGCGGATTCTTTTTTTTGTTACAGAATGGAAAGAAATCGGATCAAACGCAAAAGGGATTAGAAGCAGCAGTTAGTGTTTTTCTAAACCTAACAGGTCTTTGAGACCTGTTAGGTTTTGGGATCCCTGCATACATTTACCTCAAAGGGGAACAAAGAATTCTTTCTAGACTTTGGTTTGAGTTCTCGGCATCAATAAAATTATTGGTATTTTATAGAAAGCCTAACGTTAAAACTTTCGGACAAACCTCAGCAGACTATATAAGTGGTACCATAGGATCTATACTGACTGACGGCAAAAGACTTCCGCCGGCCTCTTCCTATGGAATGGACCGAAACGGAAAAGAAAATAGAGAGAATATCCTGCCTGATGTTGTGGTAAAGTCTTCTGGAAAAAATACTGATGCTGATGTTGCTGCCGCTTCAAAATGGATATTGAAATAAGTGGATTTTATTTAAATAATTTGTAAATTTAAACATTTCCAGGCCCCATAGTTCAATGGATAGAATAGAAGTTTCCTAAACTTTAGATCCAGGTTCGATTCCCGGTGGGGCTATTTTTATATTTGATAAATTAATGGTATCCGGTCTGTAATTCCTTACTTGCACCCCATTAAACAGGTGGCCCCGACCAATATATCATTTCGCCATGTGTATTGACTTGTGAGAAACCCAGTTTCTTTAAAAGATGAATTGATCCCAGATTATCCATCGCACATTTGGCGGTTATTTCTTTGACAATTCCCGTTGAAAAAGCCCATCCGATCAAGGCTTTCGAAGCTTCTTCCGCATAGCCGTTTTTCCGCTCCCGTTCAATGATTCCGTACCCGATATCTACGCTGTTATTGGTAAGATTTAATCCCTTAAATCCGGCATCTCCGATAATCTCCTTCGTATCACCTTTAATAATCATCCAGGATTCAAATCCCGTAGGATTTTCCACTGTGGACAGGTTATTAATTATTTTGGGCAGTGTTTCCAATACATCATGATCAGGCCAGCCTGTTCCTTTCTTTAATCCCATTTCGTACAGATCCGTAAAATCATCATTCAATATATTCTGACAGATTTTTATGGTAAACGGAATAAGAAGCAGCCTATCGGTAGTAAGTTTATCTGGTGTTTTTTTCAAAGGTTTGTCGTTTTTTCAGCTCACAAAGCTATACAGTTAAAAAAAGAAAATTAATCATTTATTTTACAATACATTTCCGTGCTACTCACTGTCAATACGGTAAGAAGTCGGTAAATTAGTCAATAATGCAGAAGATGCTTTGTTTAAATAATTGATCCATGAGGAGGGTTTAAAATTTACAGATCCTGAAAAATCCGCATCATAAAATTTTTTGTCCAGTTTACTGATCGAAAGATATACATCCTGAAGACAGTCATACAGATCCCGGTAATCATGGTAATAATAAAAATGGGATGTTCTGGAAGCAATCTCCATTAAAGCACCAATCGTTAAGTCTGTAAGGTTTTTATTCTTAATTTCCGCTCCAGCAATCTCAAGAGTCATAATGATAAAAAAATCTGCGGCCCCCTGCCCGCCTGTTTCTACTTTCTTTTTTATCTGAACTATTAAGTCGTCTATTTTATCTGTAATATTTTTCATAGTCATTTTTATTCCGGACTGACGTTACTATAAATTTCCATTTGTTCTATTGATCTCACTTCAGGAAAGCTAAAAGAGTCATTATCAAAATTTAAATTAGGAATCGGGTAATCCAGCTCTTTGGCCAGAGCTGAAACAACATCATACACTACAATTAAATGATTGGTGTCAACAGGCAGCCATCGGACAGCATTCACTTTTATTTCTAAATGGCGGTTATTATATTTTCTTTTATAATAATCATGAAATATATGAATTCCCAGTTCACAGGCCTGTTTCCATTTCACGTCTGCATTATAGACAATGGATAATTCTGTTCTTTGATCAGAGTAAGAACATTCAAGATCAATTTCAAAAAAAAACACCTCTATTTCCGGTTTGTTTTCTTAACGTATGAATCATGGTTGGAGTTTGATGGATAAATTACGTATTTTTTATATAGTAAGTTCCCCATTTTTAAGATAAATTAAAAAAGATTGAAATAATTTATTCCATACATGCATTTGGTCACAGAAAATATAAGTATATTACTTTAACTATGAGAAAAGAATTAACACTCCGGCAATTACAGCGTGCCACACTGGAAAGCCAGGGATTAACAAAACCTCTTCCATTCGGGAAAGGAAAAGAAGCGGCGCTCCATGCTTTGGAACATCTCGGGTATATACAGATAGATACGCTCTCAATGGTTGAGCGTGCCCATCATCATACACTGTGGACGAGAATTCCGGATTACCGGCCTGATTATCTGGAAGAACTGGTAGAGGAACGTAAAGTATTTGAATATTGGTTTCATGCGGCTTCTTACCTTCCTATGAAAGATTTCCGTTTTGCTTTACCCCGGATGCACAGCATCAGACACAATGAATCTCATTATTCCGGAGCAGACCCTAAAGTTATGCAGCATGTTCTTGATGTCATCCGTATTGAAGGTCCCAAAAAGGCCAGAGATTTTGAAAGTGAAACTAAAAAACCCGGCAGCTGGTGGAACTGGAAACCGACAAAACTTGCTCTGGAAAAGCTTTTTATGCAGGGAGATCTGATGATCTGCGGTCGGAACAGTATGCAGAAAATGTATGACATCCGTGAAAGGGTACTGCCGGAAGCTGTCGATACAACAGAACCCACTTCTCCGGAGCTGGCTGAATATCTTGTAAAAACCCACCTGCGGGCTTACGGCTTTACAACAATAAAACAGATCACGCATCTCAGGAAAGGAGAAATACTGAAAAAAAATGTCAGTGAAGTTTTACAGTCCATGCTTCAGGAAGGAAGTGTTCAAAAAGCAGATATAGCAGGTCTGCCTCCTGTTTTCATGCTGAATGATATCACTGAAAAGATATTTAAAAAGCCGGCAGCGGGAATTCAGCTGTTATCTCCTTTTGATAATTCTGTTATTCACCGGGACCGCATCAGACAGCTTTTTAATTTTGATTTTCGCCTTGAATGCTATACTCCCCAGAAAAAAAGGCAATACGGATATTTCTGTTTGCCTATTCTGTCCGGAGATGTTTTTATCGGCCGTGTAGACTGTAAAGCACACAGAAAAGATAAACAACTCGAGCTGATCCATCTTCATATTGAAAACTCCGCTGTAAACACAGATTTATGGATGGAGCCTTTTATCAGGACCGTACAACGTTTTGCTGTGTTTAATGGCTGTGAATCTATAATTATCACAAGAGTCAGCCCGGCTGAATTTACAGATCCGCTCAGACAGCTCCTGAATTCGCTACCAGGTTTTCCAGCCTGAAGCCGGTTTAAAGCTCTTAACATCTTGGAATGCCTTCATTGAAATACGCAGGGCCGTTGAAATATTCCAACGGCCCTGTCTCTCTAAAAATCACTTACTGAAGCCTCAGATCTCTGACCTGAAATTTTTATGTAAAGGATCATTCAATCCCGATCTGTCCCACAATCGAATACAAAATTTCTATTTTCAGCTTCAGACAGTTTCATTTCTGATATGTAAAATTCCACCTTATTTTTTAATTATTTTTTTCGATACGGAAGTTCCGTTCCTGAAAGTTCCCTGTAAGATATAAACTCCTTTAGGCAGTCCTGAAATATCGATACTTCTGTTGTTTTCTGCTGTCAGAACAGTTTTTCCATCCAGAGAATTCACCGTTATCTTTTTAATCTCTTCTTTTGATTTTAAAGTAACCCTATCTTCACCCGGATTCGGATAGACTGAAATATCCGCCTGCCTGTTATCTGTTTCTGCAGTAGATAAAGCTCCGGGAACAAGGTAAGATAATGATTTTGTAGTATTGGTTGTTCCGTTAAAAGTAAAAGAATTAATCGCAAAGCTCAATACAACCCCTTCATTCTGGCTGATCCACTGATAAGATTCATTTGTATAACTGGCCTGTAAAGATCCGGGCATAGTCTGCGTAGCCGTTCTCATTCTTTTCACTCTTATTACATTGGAAAAAGTTCCCACAGGAGTAATAACAGTTCCATAAGCATCGGCCGTAAATGACACCTGCCCCGATTCACTGGTATTGGTGGCAGCAGAAACCACGTTAAACTGATAGTTATCATCAAACTGCTGAAGATAGGTAATCGGAAACTTATACTCAATCAAAGGATCGGTATAGGTTGAGGTTCCCTCTCCCATTGCCGGGCCAAAATAAGATCCAAGCATAGTTGCTTCAGTATCCGTCATGGAACTGAAATCATATACTTCTGCCTGTGACGGCTTGGTTATCCTGTTGGCTGCGGGAAACCTGAAGCAGTTGGCCTGACCCGGGCAGGCATTGGTAGTGGTTGTAACAACATTTACCCCGCTGTATGCAGAAAAGTTCCAGGTAATATTTGCTCCCGCCGGTCCTGCACTGATCGAGGTTGCTGTAAAATCATCAGAACGGAAGGTAACCGGAACGTTGGTACGGTCTACCCCTGCCCTTGTTATCGATGGCTGGGCATACCCCAAAACCCCGATAAAAACAAATAAAATAAAGTTTAGCTTTTTCATTTTTTTAAGTTTACTGAAGTGATTTATAATGAAGTGTTTTTTTTATTACAAATCTATATTTTACCTCAGCTACCAATCAATCCTTAAAAAAAAGGATTTTTTTATACCGGAATTCAGGTATTTTTTTTATCAGAAGAAAACTTTATTTTATGGAGAATGAGCAATGATATCACTATGGGTAAAAAAAAACACCGGGACTGCCTAGAAAAACAGTCCCGGATATGGCAAAAAAATATATTCTTTTTTCAGCAGGTCAGAATTTATATACAAATGCGTTAATATTCATTCCTGCTCCAACAGACGCAAATAAAACCACCTCATCTCTCCGGATCTTATGAGAAGGAAGCTCCCCGTTTAAAATCATCTTCAGAAGAGAAGGAATGGTCGCAACGCTGCTGTTTCCTAATTTTTCAATAACCATCGGCATAATATTTTCCGGCATCGGTCTGTTATGAAGCTGATAAAAACGCTTTACAATAGCTTCATCCATTTTTTCATTGGCCTGATGAATAATGATCTTATTGACATCATCAATTGAGAAACCGCTTTTTTCAAGACACAGTTTCATAGCTTCCGGTACGTTGACCAGGGCAAACTCATAGATTTTCCGGCCATCCATCTTGATGTATTTTGTATCGGGACAGCTTTCATTATTGTATGATTTTCCGAAATACAGATAATCTTTTTCGTTGAGAGTATAGGAGGCAGACAGGTGCGACTGTATACCGCTCTCATTATTACAGGCTTCCAGTATAACAGCGCCGGCACCGTCAGCATAGATCATACTGTCTCTGTCATGAATATCTACCACCCTGGAAAGAGTTTCAGCACCAATCACCAGACAGCGCTTAGCAATTCCTGATTTGATAAAGGCATTGGCCTGTATTACCCCTTCTATCCATCCGGGGCATCCGAAAAGCACATCATAGGCCACACAGAAGTTATTTTTAATCTTTAAAAGATGTTTTACTCTGGCAGCCAGGCTTGGAACGGTATCTGACTGAACAGTCCCGAAACGGACATCTCCGAAGTTATGGGCAAATATGATATAATCCAAAGTTTCAGGATCTATCTTTGAATCTTCTATCGCCTGTTTCGCAGCTATAAATCCCAAATCTGAAGTTACCTGATGGCTGGAGGCATATCTCCTCTCTTCAATTCCTGTGATCTCTTTAAGCTTTTGGGCAATGACAGCATTAGTCTCTTTTAATGATTCACCGCTTTTATTGATAAAATGGTGCTGATCAAAAAATAAATTAGTGATGGTTTCCGGCGGAATATAGTTTCCTACTCCTATTATTTTACTTGTCATGAAAATTATATTCCCTTTTGATTCTTTTCGTTATTGAATTGAATGGGTTTATAAATATAATGCAAATTATCTCTATATTGTATCCGTATCAGAAATATATCGTTTTTATTTAGTATACTTTGCATATCACTTTTCATCTTCCAAGATCAGATTATCCTTTAGCTGAACGATTGTCTGAAGCTCAGCGGTGTTTCTGCCGTTTTTTTTACAGCTGTTCAAAGCCGAATTTCTATTCTGTTCTTTATTTCCAGTCGTTTTTTGTAAGTTTGCTGATCATTATGGCAGCCTATATTCTTGAAAACACCAATATCAGTACACTTTCCGTATATGATCTTCTGAAGCATACCGGAAGCAGTGCATTTATAGAGATCAGAGAATTTCATGATATTTATCCGCTTGCCATTGAAAATAATGCGGGAGTATTTACCAAAAGAAGTCTTCAGGACTTCCCTTCTGTTTCTGTCAGCCAGATCGGTAATTCTGTGGTGAGTACCTGCACCTGTCACAATACACACAATAAACTCTGTGAGCATCAGGCAGAGGTCATTCACAGTATTTTAGAAGTCCATAACTTTAAGATTTTTTTTGATCCCTTCATCCGTAGAAAGCTGCTTCTTTCCAAAGCAAAAATTTACGGATTGGACCGTGAGCCTGATCTTGATATTTATTTCCGCATTGAATATCTTGACGGAAAAATTGAGGCGCATCCCAGAATTAAAGAAATGCTGCCAATAGATGATCAGACTTTTAAACAACATTTGCTGCCGCAGCATTCTTCAGTTATTGAAGGGTTGGCTCTCCGGGAAACAGACCGGAAGAAAATACTGGTCATTGGCAGGCACCGCTATTATAATCATCTTAATTTTTCTCTTATGGAAACAGAGATCACTCAGGCCGGAAAGATTAAAAATCCTGTAAATCCGGTGGATGCCATGCAGCTGGTCTGGAAAGCGGAAAAGTCTTCTGAGGTTAAATTTTATACTGCGGTTTCCTCTTTTCAGAATAATTATAATGAGGATTACACGGCGTCGGAGTTTGAAGCTCTCAGGCTGATCGTTCGTAACCCACTGAATCTGGATGTGTATTATCATGACAGGGATCTTTCGGAAACACCGTCGGCCAAGTCTTTGGTTCCTGTAAAACTTGAAATCCTGCAGGCTGAAATCCAGCTGAATGTCTTTAAAAAAGATCCTTTTTATGAAATTACGGGAGAGCTTGTTTTCAATGATATTTCTGTTCCTTTTAAGAATGTAATCCTCCGGAACGAATGTTTTGTTTACAGCAATAATACATTCAGTTTTGCAGATCATCCGGATATGCTCAGGATCATTAAATTCTTTAAGGCCAATCATGAGATTCTGCTGGTTCATGCTTCAAAATACGAAGAATTTATGCAGACGGTTCTTTCTTCTCTTGAGCAGATCATTCACATCAATTACAGCTACATACGGCAGGCAACTCAGGCACAGATTGAAGAAAAAAACTATCATACGGAACGGATTATATATCTCCGTGAGCAGGGAAATTATATTGCCATAACTCCTGTTATGAAGTACGGCATGGCTGAGGTTCCGGTGTATTCCAAAAAACAGCTTTTTGATACTGATCAGAACGGAAATCCGTTTAAGGTCAACAGGAACGAACATGCTGAGGCCCGGTTCACCTCACTGATTATGCAGCAGCATCCTGAGTTTGAAGAGCAGATGAGCGGTTATGAATATTTTTACCTTCACCGGGATAAATTCCTGGATGAAAACTGGTTCCTCACTGCATTTGAAACCTGGCAGAGTGAAGGTATTGTGATATTGGGCTTTAATGAACTCAAAAACAATAAACTCAACCCCAACAAGGCAAAGATCAATATCCGGATCACCAGCGGAATGGACTGGTTCAACGCCAAGCTTAAAGTAAGTTTCGGAGAAAAAGACGCTGCCTTAAAGCAGCTGCACCGTGCCATCCGGAACAAAAGCAAATTTGTACAGCTTGATGACGGTACGCTCGGTATTCTTCCTGAAGAATGGATTGACCGTATTTCGGCTTATTTTCAGGCAGGAGAAATTAATGAGGAAATGCTCAGAATCCCTAAAATCAATTTCACCGAGGTGTCTGCGCTTTTTGAGAAAGATGTATTAAGCCTTGAAGCACAGCAGGAAATTGATTCCTACTCCCTTCAGTTCTCTTCCGTTAAAAATATTCCTCAAATCTCTGTTCCTGATGGATTACAGGCTGTATTAAGGGATTACCAGCATGCCGGACTGAACTGGCTGAGTTTTCTGGATGGGTATAATTTCGGGGGATGCCTTGCTGATGATATGGGACTTGGAAAAACAGTTCAGATCATTGCCTTTATTCTCTCTCAAAGGGAGAAACGGGGCCAGGCGACTCATCTTGTAGTGGTTCCTACTTCTCTTATTTTTAACTGGCAGGAAGAGATCAGCAAATTTGCTCCTTCTTTAAAAGTCCTGGTGCATTATGGTGCCGGCCGGCCAAAAACTTCAGATCATATGTCTGATTATGACATTGTGCTTACCAGCTACGGAATGCTGCTGTCTGATATCCGTTTTCTGAAGAGCTTTTATTTCAGCTGCATTTTCCTTGATGAATCGCAGACGATTAAAAACCCTGATTCCGAGCGGTATAAAGCAGCCCGTCTTCTGAAATCCAGGAACAGGTTTGTTCTTACCGGAACCCCTATTGAAAACAATACGTTTGATCTTTACAGTCAGCTTTCTTTTGCCTGTCCCGGATTATTGGGCAGCAAACAGTACTTCAAAGATATTTATGCAGTTCCTATCGATAAATTTGAGTACAGCAAACGCGCTTTGGAGCTTCAGCAGAAAATACAGCCGTTTATCCTCCGCAGAACCAAGAAACAGGTTGCCAGAGAACTTCCTGAGAAAACAGAGATGGTGATCTACTGCGAAATGAACAGTGAACAGCGTAAAATTTATGATGCTTACGAAAGAGAACTGCGTGAATTTATTGCGGCTAATGACGATGATGACCTTAACAGGAACAGTATGCATGTTCTGACCGGACTGACCCGGCTGCGACAGATCTGTAACTCGCCTATTCTTTTGAAGGAGGGATACTCCGGCGAGCATTCTGTGAAGACAGAAATACTGATGGAGCAGATCGAAAGTAAATCAAAAGAACATAAAATCCTTGTATTCTCCCAGTTTACGGAGATGCTGGATCTTTTGAAGGCCGAACTTGAAGACCGGAATATCTCTTTTGAATACCTCACCGGACAGACAAAAAACCGCGGCAAAACTGTAAAAAATTTCCAGGAGAATGAAGAGATCCGTGTTTTTCTGATCAGTTTAAAAGCCGGAGGTGTAGGACTGAATCTTACGGAAGCTGATTATATTTACCTGGTGGATCCGTGGTGGAATCCTGCGGCAGAAAATCAGGCTATTGACAGAAGTTACCGGATCGGACAGACGAAAAGCGTTATTGCTGCCCGCCTGATCTGTACCAATACCGTTGAGGAAAAAATTCTCACTTTACAGAAGAAAAAAAGCGAACTGGCCCGGAATCTCCTTAAAACAGACGGAACGGGTATTCAGAAACTGTCTAAAAATGATCTTCTGGAAATCCTGGATTCAAAGATCTGATAAAAAGAGACCGGCTAAAAGACTTTGCTACCTTGAAGTATCTTGAGAATCCTCTGCAAGAATTGTATTTTCGCAGAAGGCATTATCCAGGGAATGCCTTTTCCGTGCATCCCTGCTTAATGCCTTTCTATTTGAGTATTTGGGTTGAAATGATTGCAGTTATTGAAATTCCTCTCGCAAAATACTACATATCAGTAATTTAATTAAAAACATCAATGGAAAATCAGGAACATCCCAAAAAGAAAAATATCTTTTTCAATGATGATGTCGTAATAAAATCAGTTTATTTAGCATCAAAAGAAGCTGCTAAAAACTTCTACATTCATCGGATAGTGTCCAATTTAATAATCTTATTTTTTGATTATTCCCCGTATCAGGTCAATTCATCAAAGCAGCTTATCTAATTGTTCTTTCCAAAATTTTTTCATCATATTTATCAATAAGAACGTCAAGTCTGTTAGTGTCTACTTTTCCCTCAGGTGTAATAACCTTTTCCTTTAAAAGCCATGTGGTCAATTTTTCCATACTCTTTTTAGAATTCATTCCTAAACCTGCAATTACTTTAGAAAAATCAGTGGACTGTAATTTCTTCTTCTCCTCAATAAAATTTAAAACATAGTAATCATCCTGATGATATTGTGGGGTTTCATTATCAAAAATTTTGAACATTAATATTTCATCCCCATTTAATGTATAAAATGAATATTGTGTAACATTAATCTTCTCGGACTTAAGAATAGCTTTACCATCCAGTAAAACATTATCCCCTTTGATTTCAACTTTCTGTGCACTTAGGAGAACATTAACTAATAGCAGGCCTAAGGTAATAATTTTTGTCATTAATTTTTTTTGCAAAAATATTAATTATATTATCATTTTATCCATATGATTTACTTTTTCAAAGAATTATTTTCATAACTATTCTTCAAACTGCATGAATGTGAAGATATATTGAAAATCTAAAACGTATAAAAAAGAGGCTGACCTTTTTTCGGCAACCTCCTTTTATTTAAGGATACATGATCTTTTTGTCAAGTTCTATGGGATTATTGAATCGTTTGATGTTCTGTCTCACTCTTTCATTTATCTCCCGGCTATTGGCAGTATTCACTTTTGTTCCGTCGTTCAGGAAAAACTGATCGCTCTGCACTCCGTTCCTGATAAAGTTAACGGGAGATTCGTAGAATGTAAGTTTCGTTGTTTTATATTTTTCCCAGGTCACCGGAACACTTCTTTCTTTCGACATGTCGATGAACATGTTTTTAACCGGTTTATCCAGCTTTACAGATTTTACCAGCTCAAACTTATAATTGTTCCTGCTATCGTAAAGTTCTACGATAAGTCCGGGAAGGCCATGGAATTTATAGGGACCCTCCTGGAACGGAATATCTTTGGCAAACCAGGCCGTCCATTCTCTTCCGCCATAGTTTGTTGTTGCTTTCTGAAGCAGGAGATCTTTCACCTTTTTATTTTCCCCGGTCAGTTTCCACTGTTGAGAGTCTTTGGTCTGAAGTTTTAAAACAGTACTTTCCATAAGATCGTATTCATCATAATTTTCACTTCCTGTTTTATGATAAATAATGGTGGAAGTATTCAGTTTGGCATCTTTGGGAAACTGAAGATTATTGGCAATCAGAGAATCTGCAATAAAGAAGTCTCTCTGGTAATACTCTACTTTTTCGGGATGAATATCCAGATGAAAATTTTCTTTGGTAAGCACTTCCGAATCTGCATCTTTTTTGTAAATGACATCGTAAATAAATCGGTGGGTCTGAGATTGGGCCCAAAAGCCGGCAGCCATCACTGCCATTAATACTGTTTTCTTCATGTTATTATTTTTCATTAAAAAAATCAGCCTTTAAAACCAGAACAGAATATTGTAAGAAGCCTTTACTGGCGGTCTGATCATGAATTCACGGCTTTTAATTTTCTGTAAAATAAGTTCAATTTTTCAACAGGTAAAAATTTCACCAATATAAAGTTTTGATAATTTCAGGGTCGAATGTTAAAGATAACGGGGATATTTTTAACAATTAAGGAATATAAAACTGTTTTAGTTAAAAGTCTCTTAAATACGGATATATCAGGCAATCTCAGTCTCTGTAAAAAACAAAAACCGACAGAATATGGCCTGCCGGTTAAAAAAACAAAAATTGATATGGATATGATTAGATATGTGTCTATTTTTTTATAATTTTTTCCGTTATAATCCTGTGATCTTTGGTATGAATCTTTAACAGATATGTTCCTGCTGCCAACCCATACATGTTTACATCAGCAGAGTTTCCTTCCGATAGTTTTCTGCCTGCCAGATCATAAATTTCATATTTTTCAAGTTTCTCTTCTGTTCTTATGGTTAAAGAACCTGATGTAGGGTTCGGGAATATTTTTGCGGAAGCTTTTCCGCTGACTTCCGCAGTTGCAAGATTTTCAGCCTGCACATTGACGGTATAGTCTTCTACCTGCCCTATGAACCAGCCTGACGGACACGGAAGATTTTCAAGGGTTCCCATCCACGAACTGGATTCATACGCTTTTACCAGCCTGAAGCGGGTTTGCCCCAATAAGGCATCAGAAGGAATGACAATCGTTCCTGAAGTAAGTCCTGACTGTCCATGACCAACAGGATCGGAATTGTCCAAATATCCCAGGTTAAAAGCTTCATCCGCATCAAACTGGTTATTGTGGTTAAAATCTATGTAGGCATAAGCAGAAACCGTGGTCTGTCCGTGAGTTCCACCTGTTACTGTAATAGGATAAGAGCCGCCCCTGTTCACATCAAATATAATGTCTGTGAAGTTTTCCAGCACTTCTGAGCTTCCGTCGATATTGCTGTCATTGGTCTTTCCTGCAAACTCTACCCTGCTTATTTCGCTTACCGTCTGCGTACTGATATTTTCAGTTCCGCAATAAGGAGCCGGAAAACCGGTGTTATTTCCTGAAATTACAACGGTATAGTCTTCTGCCTGACCGGATCTTAAATTTGTATCACATGCCGTACTGATGGAGCTGGGAGCATCCGGATCAGAATATGCTGCTGTATTATTATTTTTAAGCACCCTCATTCTGGTAGCTCCTGAAGAAGCATTCGCGGGAATCATAATGGCACCGGTTACTGTAAAAGCATTCGCAGGATTCGCAGCCCCCAGTCTCCCGATGTAAAAACTTTCTCCGGCATCATTAAAGTTACCATTGCGGTTGAAGTCTATAAACACAACAACATCGCTTGGAAATGTACTTGAAGGACCTTTCACAGAGATCGGATAACTGTTTCCTGCCTGCAGGTCTGCGGATATTGAGGTAAAATCTTCATATACCGGTGTGGTTCCCGACTGGAACGGCGATGTATTGCTGATGTTTCCAAAGCTGACGTGGGTAATCATATTACTGTCTGCCCCATATTGAAATGCAGGACTGCAGTACTGCGCATCCGTCATTATATAAAACAGTACAGCTGCAAGGGTAGATAATCTTTTCATGTATTCCTTAATTTTCTTGAGACAAAATTATAAACCTGTTTAAACTTTT
>DJTE01000008.1 GCA_002439165.1 Chryseobacterium indologenes | reverse complement strand
GAGGTATGAGCAATAATCTGGATAAAATAACGCTTCCAACCGGTGTCACTAATAACGCATCAGGGTACAATGCCCTTGAAGGCCCCTTCGGATATGATGCTAACGGGAATATGAATCTTCATCCGGATAAAAGCATTAAAAAAATAGTTTATAATGTCTTAAATCTGCCATCTGCCATAGAAGTTCAGAATGGAAGATTCAGGCAAACCTATAATTATATATATAGCAGACGGAGTAAAACTCAAAAAGACCCAATCTATGGGAGTAACTCAAACGGATTATCTGGACGGGTTTCAATATTCAAGTGAGAATCCATGTACGGGATGCCCGCCTCCGGTTCCGGAGCTTCAGTTTGTTCCGACTTCAGAAGGTTATTTTGATTATGTAAAAAATAGGTATATTTACAATTATACAGACCATCTGGGAAATGTAAGACTAAGCTATGCTAAAAACGACACAGGAACAGAAGTAATTGAGAAAAGTAATTATTATCCGTTTGGACTGAAGCATGAGGGGTATAATAATCTGGAGGGAAATCTTAATCATAAGTATAAGTACAACGGAAAGGAGTTGCAGGAGGCTAGGATGTATGATTACGGAGCGAGGTTTTATATGCCGGATATAGGGAGATGGGGTGTGGTAGATCCGCTGGCAGAGAAGTGGTTATGATAGCTATTCTGACGGAAAAACAAATAATAAATATACTTCCATTTCCGATTCTGAAGTAACTTTAGTTTCAAGAACATACACAACTGATATAACACAAAAAGTTAATAACGCTCCATCAGCAATAGGTGTTGGCTTCGTAAAAACATTAGAAATTCTCCTCAATTTGATTAAATATGAAACCAAAAATAAGTTTAATTATATGTTTAATAATTATTGTTATTTTCTTTATTTTTACAAATCGTATAGATCATGAAGGTAATGCAAAAAGACTTTCTGAAGAAGAATGTATTTTAGTTGTGGAAAACCCTCCTTTGTCCTATACTTCCGATATGTTTAAAGCGAAAGGCTATAATCCTCTAACTAAGAAGCCTTGTGAATGTAATCATTATAATAGGTGGTGGAGCTCATATAAGAATGAAATAGAAGTTGGAGATACTATTGTGAAGAAAAAAGGCGAATTAGTCTTCAGTATTCACAAAAAAGATAGTATTATTAGCCATAAGTATAAGCTCTGATAACCAAAAAAAATAAAGCAGAAGACACTCTCCCACAAAGTGTGTAAGTTAAAAAGTGAGGGCTTGGATTTTATAATCTGAGCCTTTTTTCAAAAATAAGGATAAATTGGTTGAGAACAATGCCCCAATTTTGGATAGGTATTGTCCATTTTTTAGTAGCCTCTTTTAAAGCGAGATACACTGATTTCATTACAGCATCATCAGTAGGGAAAGACATTTTGTTTTTTGTGTATTTTCTTATTTTTCCGTTAAGATTTTCAATTAAATTTGTGGTATAAATGATCTTACGGATCTCTAAAGGCTTTCTATTTGCCAACAACTGGAAGTAATGGTTCAACCGGACTTTTAGGCTTATCGAATTGGTTTAGAGACTTAATTGGGACAACACAGGAAACTTTTTATAGTTCTACAGGAGGAGTAAATGATCCTGATAAAGAAACATTGAATAAGCTTAGACCAGGAGATAACATTGAAACTAATGATATGTTACAAACTATATTTATGTTTTATGGTAGAAATACAAAACTGAGCGGTGGCAGTACAGGTTTTCAAGAAGCTCTTGTTCAATTTGGTCTTGATACAGAGTCCTTAATAGATCTGAATAAATCAAGTATTTCTTCTGCATTAAAAAAGGAATCAGACACATTTGGTATTTGGGATAAACAAGCTACTGGAGTTTTACGAAATAATGATGGAACCCCATTTGGTTTAAAATATAAAAATGTAAGAGGAGAAGGGCTAAATAAAAGGACAGTAGACTCTTTAAGTAAAGCCGTTAAAGACTCTAATAATTACTGGAATAAACAGTTAAGAAAATAGATTATGAAATATATTATTTTATGTAGTTTGTTTGTCTTGTTTGGATGCCAAAAAGAGGTATCTCAAAAAATATACTATCCAAACGGAATGCTCAATTATGTTTTAGAAAAAAAAACAGATACTACTAAGATTACTTTTTTTGATAAAAGTGAAAAAGCTGCCATGAATTTAAATTTTTATAAAGATCATTTTATAGGAACTATTGTTTACAGTAAAAATCCAAATCTCCCATTTAAAGATTCTATAATTATAGACAGCTTAAAAGGTCCTTATTTTTATGGAACAGAATATATTATTTTTGGGAAAGGGGCTAAACTTCTGGGATCATATAGATATAAAAGAAATCTGGATTTTAGAAAAGCGTTACAAAGCATACAACCATTCGGCATTCATAATACTTTTGATATGAATGGGGACGTTATTGAAAAAACTGAATATATTATTGTAAATGATACTGTATATAATACAAAAATTGCACTTTAGAATGAATTATAAAATACATTTTTTGCTGCTTTTGATTTTTCTAATAGAATCTTGTACAAAAAAAACGATTTATCATATCACATCTATGATAAAAATGGTTTCGTTAAAGCAGATGGGAAGTTTAATGGGGATCAGTTTATAGACACAATTTATGTTTATAAAGAAAAGGATAATGACATCTATAATGACCATTTTGACACATTTATAATAATAGATAGTTCAAAAAATAATTATTTTTATGGTACTGAAATAGTAGAGGAAAAAAAAAGTCATAAACTTTTTTCTAAAGGTGCATATAGATTCAAAAAATCTCCCGATCCGTATGAATGCTACCAAAGCAAATTAAAAACGGGATATTTTGAATTTCATAATATTGATGGAAGTTTACACTCAAAAAAATTCTATCGGATAAAAAGAGATTCTTCTTATGTAATAGATTTGAGTGAAAGTAGTAAATAATAGTTGCCTCCTAATACGAAAAATATCTTGACTTTGAGCTGACAACAAAAACCATTGCACATCAAACGGCAATGGTTTTTTATATCTTTCCTTAGAAAACCGCTATATTTACAATTATACAGACCATCTGAGAAATATAAGACTAAGCTATGCTAAAAACGGCACAGGAACAGAAGTAATTGAGCCAAAAAGAGTCTAAATTTATTCAAAGATTTACATGTGCATCAATGGAGCACTTTCATTTTGAAGATGGCAATTTAATTTAACTCTCAGCTGGCGCAAGCGTCACGCTTGTGCCATGAAAACAATAATAAAGCGACTGCAAATGTGGTGGTTTTCTCTGCTCCAGGTGCAAGAGGAATAATAAATAATACTTTAAACAAAGGTATAGACTATGTAAATGGAGTGGTTGGACAGGGAATGATAACACGACCGGTAGTGACGGCTGCAGCAAATGCAGCAAAGCCAGACAGCTCCGTTCGAACTTGGTTAAGAAGAAATGTAGGCTATAGACCTCAATTTAATTAAGCGATACTATTATGGGTTTATTAGAAGCAATTCTAGGAAGGTTAATTATAAATTTTCTTGGAGTAAATACTAGATATTATTTTTTTAAAATTTTCAATAAAGATTTAAAAAAAGAAGATTTTAAAAGCAATTCAGAGGATATAGGTGCCAGTTTTTCACAAGGGTTTTACAATTATTTTATAGGTCTTGCAGTATTCTGTATTTTATCTATTGGACTAATGTATATAGCATATAGATTGAATCTTCTATAATATGATCAATAAGTATCCTTATCACTTGACTGTCGAAATATAATCTGTACGTCTACAATTGGAAATGTCGGCCCTACTTTTTACATTTGTAAGTAAACCTTACCTTTCGTATAATACACAAAAATAAACCCTCGCAGCTTGCGAGGGTTTTATATTATAAAAAGCGTTCTGTTTTTTTATATGAATTCTATCCCAACCCCACAAAAAAACCACCGCCTCAGCAGTGGTTATATTTTAAATTATTCTGTCTGTTTAGAATGATACTTCATTCACTTCTTTGCCCCGCTGAAAATTCATTACTTTCTGGCTTCCCTTGTAAGAAACACTTACAACGTTGTTCTGCTTAGGAAAAGAGCTTAAAAGGATCGTGTTTTTAATCTTTAAGGTACTGATATCTGAAACACCTCCGGTTTCAAAGTATACCCATACAGTTTCTCCGTTGACCTGACTTCCCGTGAATGTAATCGTTTTCGGAGATCCGTTAACGTACACATCAAAGTTATTGTTCACATATTTTTTTACTTCTGCTTCAAATCCTGCAGTATTGGGATTTATTTTAATAGCATCAGAGATATGGTTGGTATTCATTTTTGTGGTAAACTTCAATGTTTTGCTTCCGTCTACATAATCCACTTTAGTCATTGAAGAGAAAAAGTCTACATACATAAAACTCATTAACACAAAAAATGTTAAAATTCCTGATATATATAAAAGTTTTTTCATCTTAATTAATAGATTTACAATCATACTTGCTTGTTATATAAGTCACAAATAATATGCCAATTAAAAATTAACATTCACAGAATATTTATCATAAAATGCTTTGATGTGGGCAACAGCCTCATCCGCAGTGTCTACGACTCTGTACAGGTCAAGATCATCCGCTGCAATCATACCTTCTTCCAGCAGTGTTGATTTGAACCAATCCAGCAGGCCGCCCCAGAATTGGCTTCCTACAAGAACAATCGGGAATTTTCCGATCTTATTGGTCTGAATCAGGGTAAGAGCTTCCGTAAGCTCATCCAGTGTTCCGAAACCGCCCGGCATTACTACAAATCCCTGGGAATATTTTACAAACATTACTTTTCTTACGAAGAAGTAATCGAAATTCATAGAATAGGATTTATTGATATACGGGTTGAAATGCTGTTCAAACGGCAAATCGATATTAAGCCCGATGGATCTTCCCTGGGCATTGAAAGCGCCTTTGTTTCCTGCTTCCATGATTCCCGGTCCGCCTCCGGTAATAATTCCGAAGCCTAGTTTGGTGATTTTTTCAGCAATCTCCACGGCCATGGTGTAGTATTGGCTTTCAGGTTTCAGCCTTGCAGAACCGAAAATGGATACACACGGGCCTATTTTAGCCAGTTTTTCGTAGCCATCCACAAATTCCGCCATCACTTTGAAGACCATCCAGCTGTCTTTGGTAATGGTCTCATCCCAGGTTTTCTGCCTGAGGCTGTTGTGTAGTTTTGTTTCGTTAATATCAAGTTCCGGATTTACTAAACTCTCATCCCTGGTTCCATCCATTTCCATTGCAAAATTATTTAAAATGTTTTTCGGCCTCTGTTACAGACTCCGGTCTTCCTACATCCACCAGGATGCTGTCATGCACAAAGCCGTGAATATGCTCGGTCTGCATAAGGTCCAGATATTCTTCCATAACAGAAAATTTGCCTGTTCTTTTTATTTTTTCAAAGATAACGGGGTTAATGCAGTGAACGCCACTGAAGGCAAGAGCTTTGAAACCTTTGTTGAATTCCGCAAGTCTCTGTTCTCCGGTCTGCACATTCAGCCAGCCTCTCAGAACCATATCATCATTGAAAAGAAGTTTTCTCGAACTTTCACGGTCCGAAACCGCTAAAGTAGCAAAATCTTTTATCTTTTTGTGGTATTCCACCAGAGCGGTGATATTGATTTCCGTTAAAATATCTGCATTCATGATCAGAAAATCTTCCCCGTGATCAAGAAATTTTCTAGCAAAAATCAAGCCGCCTCCGGTTTCCAGCAGTTCTTCTCTTTCATCGGAGATTTCAATGCTGCATCCGAAATTACTGTTTTTATTTAGAAAGTCAACAATCTGATCTCCAAAATGATGAATGTTGATCACAAAATCCGTGATCCCGAAACTTTTCAGGTATCTGATATTCCTTTCTAAAAGCGGTACGCCATTTACTTTGGCCAGTGCTTTTGGATGATGATCTGTAAAAGGTTTCAGTCTTGTTCCTTTTCCTGCTGCGAAAATGAGAGCTTTCATATAGTATGGGCAATAAGTGATGGATAATAGGTAATGAATAATCGTAAGTAAAAATTACTTATTGCTCATTAATGATTACCAATGTTCAGGTGGTGCTGTTCATCATGATGAAGACTTATTTCGGTACCTTCAGGATATTTTTCGCGGATGAATTCTGCAATTTTTATCGCCGAGTATACAGATCTGTGCTGTCCTCCGGTACATCCGAAACTGATCTGAAGATTCTCAAACCCTCTTTCCAGGTAGTTATCGATATTGATTGATATGATGCTTTTTACCAGTTCAAGAAACTTAGGCATTTCAGTTTGGGTTTCCAGATATTCCTGAACACCGGGATCGTTTCCGGTCTGTATTTTATATTCCTCAATTCTTCCGGGATTCAGAATTCCTCTGCAGTCGAACGTAAAACCGCCGCCGTTGCCGGTATTGTCTTTGGGAATTCCTCCTTTTTTGTAGGAAAAGCTGTGTATGTCGATGTGTAGCATTTCTTCTTTTTTTATTTTTTTTGAACCGTTAAGGTTTATTTTATTAAGTTGTAAGGAAAGTTAAGATTTTGATAATTTAAAATTATTCAGGAAGCTCTCTGCCATATTCGTTCACGAAAGGCTTCAAAGACCAGGTTATATGAACTGTGAAAAAGTTAATCAGCAGGTCTTGAGGTTTTTCAGAACCGTCACACAAATAAAAAGCTTCTTTTTGGGGCATAAAATCTTAGAATGCGTTTAAATTTAAGAATTTTAATTTTTATGGATAATCAATGTCCTGCTTATAAAATCTTTGATTTTTTACTGACCAACCTTAATCATAAAATTTCTTAATGGTTTAAAATCATATTAATTTTTACTTTCGTTTCTTCTGTCGCAAGCTGTTGTATCACTTTTTTCAGTTCAGGATAGTGGTCCATCTGTTCCCAGGATTCTGCAAACCGGGTAATATTTCTTATGCCGGTTTCCAGGCTGGCCAGGAAGTGCTGTTTCCGCTGAATAAGTCCCCGGAACCCGTAAGCACCCAGTACCTGAAGAAATCTCATCATCTGTAACGGCCTTACCGAGTTTTTTAGTTGAGATTGATTTTTGGGATTTTCAAACTGTGAAATATAGAAATCAAGCATTTCATTTTTAAAATCTTCGGGGAAATCTGCTTTGGCCTGGAAAAGAAAAGAGATGACATCATACATCAGCGGTCCTTTCATGGCAGACTGGTAATCGATGAAGGAAACCCGGTCATTTTCATCCACCATAATATTTCTGGCCTGAAAATCACGGATCATGATTCCTTTGGGTTCAAGGCTTTCAATAAGAGAAGCAATCTCTTTGAATTCTTTGAGTAAGGCCGATTTCCGGTATTCCAGCTCAAGAACATCCGCTACAAAGTTTTTAAAGTAATACAGATCGTGGATCACCGGAAGTTCATCATAACTTTCATATTCAAAAGTTTTTGAGAAATCAATCCTGTCCTGGGTAAGGATCTGAAGCTGAAAAAGTTTTTCCAGTGTCTGCCTGACAAGAGACTTGATACGGGCGGAAAGTCCTTCCTGAGCAATAAGCTCTGAAAGGGTATTTTGCCCGAGATATTCCTGAATATAGGTTTTCCGGTCCTCAGAAACAGCCAGTATCTTTGGCGTATTGAGGTTGAGCCCAGAGAAAACTTCAGAATAATAAAGGAAACTTTCATTTTCCGGGACATTGTCATTCCCTGTGATAATATATTTCCTGGTACCGGAAGCCGCCAGAATATTCACCCTCGCAGAGCCGCTCTGAGCAAGTACTGTTAATTCGGAAGATTTTTCACCCAGATAGTTTTCAAAAAATCGTTTTGCGTTTTCAGAAGTCATAATATGGAAACAAATATACTAATTTACAATGAGTAGAGAAGATTTGATGGGCACTGTTGTTTATATTGTATTGATGGGGATAATTTTATTTGTTTTTCATAGATCGGTTACTTCTTTCTTCTGTTCCTGAAATTTTTAAGTTTTCTCTTTCATTTTCCCTCTAATTTTTATCTTTGCATTATGCTAAAGGACTTCAAGCCTGTTTTATTTATTCTGTTGAGATTCATCATCATCTATCTGGTGCTGCTTTTCGCCTATCAGTTTTATCTGAACAGCGGAAAAGAAAACGGTCTTGATCTTTTTTCAAGAATGATTGCCGGACAGGTAAGCAGCATTCAGAATGCGTTGGGTTTTCCTACACGCCTGTATGATGACATCAAAAACGAGCAGGTCTGGTTTTATGTAAAAAAAGACTATGCAACCAGAATGGTGGAAGGCTGTAATGCCGTTTCCGTAATGATCCTGTTTGCAGCTTTTGTATTTGCTTTTTTTAAAGGAGCAAAAACATTTCTGTTTGCTCTTGCCGGGCTCGTTTTATTATACGTGATGAACCTCATAAGAATTGCTGCCCTGAATATAGTAATGACTGACCATCCTGAATATGGGAAGATGTTTCATGATTTTGTTTTCCCGGCAGTTATTTACGGAACGGTGGTGCTTCTCTGGCTGATATGGATTAAATTCTTTGCTTTAAGACATGAAAATTCTTAGCTGGCTTCTGGTTATAGCAGGGATCTGCGGTCTTATAGGGGTAAGAATGCTCGAGGAAAAGATCTTTTATGATCCTTTCCTGGATTATTTTCATGAAGCAAATAAAAATATAGAATTTCCACAGTTTGAATGGGGAAAGCTGATCATCTCCCATCTTTTCAGGTTTATGCTGAATCTGCTTTTTTCCTGTCTGATCATTCAGTGCCTTTTTAAAAAACGGAACTGGACGGTACAGGGTGCTCTGCTGATGATGATGATCTTTGTGATTACTTTCCCGATCTATCTTTACTGTATTGATGACCGTTTTGATATAGGCTATCTTTTTTCTTTTTATATGAGGCGGTTTGTGATCCAGCCTTTGGTGCTGCTGCTGATTGTTCCCGTATTTTATTACAGAAAGCAGTTGGAAGCGGGGAAGGGTGCATAGCTTTTAATTGATCATTCTGCAGTATGTTTATCTATACTGGTGACATTTTCAGGTGTCCATGTCACACGTTTTACAAAATCTTTTTCGCGGACCGGACAGTCTTTGATCTGGCAGACCGGGCATGAGATGGTTTTACAGTCGTCCATATGAAAGTTAAATTCTATATTTCTCTTGATATTCCCGGCCAGAAGAATGATCATCTTTTCCATTTCATTGTGGGCATCGCGAAGGCTGTAATACCAGGGAAGGGTAATGTGGGCATCAATATGGAGGGAAGCGCCGAACTGCTGGATTTTCATGTTGTGAACATCAATCCATTCTGTTTTTCTGTTTTCTTCCAAAACCCTGATGATCTGATTGAGAAGCTCCGGATCCTGTTCATCCATAATCCCGCTCAGGGATTTTCTCACAATTTTATACCCTACAAAAATAATGTAAGCTCCAAAAACAAGGGCAACCGCTGAATCCAGCCAATAGATTTTAGTGAAGTAAACCACGACTAAACTCACCACTACCCCCAGAGTGGTAATGGTATCAGACTGAAGGTGCTTTCCTGAAGAAACCAGTACCGCCGAATTTTCTGCCTTTCCTTTTTTAATGGAAATATAGCCAAGAAGATAGTTAACAACAGCTGTTGCCGTTATAATCCATATTCCCAGGTCCAGCTTATCCAGTGTTTTTCCAACAATAAGGCTGTGAATGCCTTCATAAATGATCATGATCCCGGCAATGGCAATTAATGCTCCTTCTATACCGGAAGTAACAAACTCTACTTTTCCGTGACCATACGGATGGTCTTCGTCTTTCGGTTTTGCAGCAAGATAGAGAGAATAAAGGCCCATAAATGCACTGATAACATTCACGATACTTTCCATGGCATCTGAAAATACGGCATCTGAATTGGTGACTTTCCAGGCGATGATCTTCCCGATGAAAAGGATAATTCCGAAAACGGCAATAAGTTTCTGGAAGCCTATTTTATCTTTATTGTTTTGTTTCTTTCTGTCCATAGGTTTGATAAAAAAAAGAATCTCAATTCTGAGACTCTTTTTTATTTTGTTAGTTTAAACTAAGTTGTTGGCTGCTAAGTATTCTGCAATCTGTACAGCGTTCGTCGCTGCTCCTTTTCGCAGATTGTCTGCCACGATCCAGAGATTGAGCGTTTTGGGCTGTGAAAGATCCCGTCTTATCCTTCCTACAAAAACTTCATCTTTACCTTCGGAATACAGCGGCATTGGATATTCGTTGTTTTTTACGTTGTCCATTACAACCACACCCGGTGTTTCAGATAAGATTTTTCTTACTTCATCAAGATCGAACTCATTTTCAAATTCAATGTTTACACTTTCAGAATGTCCTCCCTGTACCGGAACCCTTACTGCGGTTGCCGTCAGGTTGAACGTATCATCTCCTAAAATTTTCTTAGGTTCTTTCATCAGCTTGATCTCTTCTTTCGTGTAATCGTCATCGCTGAATACATCACAGTGTGGAAGAGCATTTTTAAAGATCTGATAAGGGTATACTTTGGCCGCAGAATCATCTCCGCTGATCTCTGAATTCAACTGGTCCACGGCTGCTTTACCAGTTCCTGTTACCGATTGATAGGTAGATACAATCACTCTTTTAAGATCATATTTTTTATTCAAAGGTCCCAGTACCATCACCAGCTGAATGGTTGAACAGTTAGGATTGGCGATAATCTTGTCTTCTTTAGTCAGTACACCGGCATTGATTTCCGGAACAACCAGTTTTTTATCAGGATCCATTCTCCAGGCTGAAGAATTGTCGATTACTGTTGTTCCCGCTTCTGCAAAAAGAGGAGCAAATTCCAGGGAAGTGGAACCTCCGGCAGAGAAAATAGCAATATCAGGTTTGGCAGCTATAGCGTCCTTCATGCTTACAATCGTAAATTCCTTCTGTTTATACTTCACCTTCTTGCCTACAGATTTTTCGGATGCTACCGGAATTAATTCTGTTACAGGGAAGTTTCTCTCCTCCAAAACTTTAAGCATAACTTGTCCAACCATTCCTGTTGAACCTACTACAGCTACTTTCATTGATTTAATTAAAAAATTTAAAGATTAAACTATTAAAAAGTTAACTCATAAATGATAACTTATTTTTATATTTTAAGCCCCGAAGACTCTCGCCCACGGGAATGCGAATGCAAATAAACCTGCCGCAATAAGACCCATGATCACAATTCCCAAAGAAATCGTATCGTTGGATTTTACCTTTTTGTTGATGATGGTCATCAGTACGGCTGCAATAAGCATTGAAAACGGATGTTCCACATATTGGAATCTTAAATCTGCATTTTTCATTACAGATCCCATATCCATTCCTTTAGTGAAGTTGATCACCAGCATGATGATTCCCAACAGGAACTGGATGTGGAAGAAGATCATTGTAAAGAGCGTGGTCTTCTTCAAAAATTTGTTCACTTTGCCACTGAAGCCGAACATGGTTGCTAAAAGCGCAATAATAAATAATGCTACTAAAAGAAGCTCAAGATACCCGAATCCTTTGTGGGCATTAAGTAAAATTTTGTAAAAATCCATAATCAATTTTTTTGTACACAAATATAGCAAAAATCCCGGCGAAAAGCCGGGATGGATATTGATAAAATCTTATATTATGATCTTATTAGAATCTATATGAGACAGATGCAGACCATGTTCTTCCGAAACCGAAGAATACAAGGTTTGAAGTATCTAAGCCTTTATAGAAGTTTGCAGGATTGTTGATGTAAGCATTATACAGCTGCTGTGCCTGCTGATCAGTATTGGTAGATGTTTTGAAATCAGATAGTTCTTTAACATGGTTTGAAGACTTACCATCAGAGATATAAGTAGTATCAAACAGGTTATAAACGTTACCCGTTACAATAAGTTTGCTTCCGTTGTTCAGATTGAAAGCATACGATAAACCTAGATCGAAAAGGTTGTAGCTAGGCATTTTTAACGCTCCTTTTTCAGCCGCTTTTGGAATTACACCATTGTTGATGATAAAGTTTTGGTCAATGTTAAATGTACCGTATAAATTATCAGCATATCTCCACGTACTGAAAATGCTAAGCTGTTTTACCGGTTTTAAAGTAAATCCTAAAGC
Source organism: Chryseobacterium indologenes (assembly GCA_002439165.1). GTDB lineage: Bacteria > Bacteroidota > Bacteroidia > Flavobacteriales > Weeksellaceae > Chryseobacterium > Chryseobacterium indologenes_E. Next base: position 96,657 of record DJTE01000008.1, on the reverse strand, counting down.
TGCAGTTGTTTGCGCTGCATCAGAAACTTTAATACCGTCTAACGCCAGCTGTACTGAGTTACTGTTCGTTTTAGGATCAGTGATAGCAACGTTATTGTCATCGAATAATTCTCCAACAGGATTATTCTTGTATTTCCAGTTACCTATTGATAGCATACCGTTTAATTCCAGGTAATCTGTAACTTTATAGAATGCTTCGAATTCCGCTCCCATGTGAACTTCCTGTACCCCTAATAAATTTACATACGCTCTGGTTTGGTTATTTGGATTTGATGGGGTAGGCGTATTGATATTAACGTTGGTAACTCTCTGGAATCTGTCTTTCCAGGTAGTGTAGTACAGGTTAACATTGGCTCTGAAAGCAGAACTTCTGAATCCGTATCCTAACTCTGCAGAAGCAATTTTTTCATTCTGAAGGTTAGAGTTTAATACCTGTTGGTTATTTGGATATACCGCATAGTTATTAGGCTGTTTAGAATAATAACCCATATTGGCAAAAACGTTATGCTGCTCGTTGATGTTATAGTTGATACCTGCTTTAACGTTATATCCCCAGATTCCTTTAAATCCGGTTTTAGTGTTCACAACCTGATTTTGTTGTTTTGTAACACCGTCTATTACCCAGTTGTCAATTCTCTGGAACTGCTGATTGGAAAGAGATCCCTGTAAAAATGCTGAAATGGCATCGTTTGAGTATTCCAACTGTCCGAAAGTTCCTAACCACATTACCTCACCATTGAAGTTTCTGCTGGCAATCTGCGAATCATCCTTGATTGCTTTTACAAAAGGATTGGCAGAAGGCTTAGGGTCGTAAGATTGTGTAACAGAGTAGTATGGTGCTGCATTCAGGTTGCTGTTCTCACGATATTCTGAATTTCCTAACATTCCTGACACAAGGCCCGGGTGGTACCCGTAATAATATCTTCCGTCTAAACCTGCGGAGAAGTTCCAGTTAGAATTAATCTTATGCTGGAAGTTCGTTAAGAAGCCATACCAGTCATGGGAGTTAATATGTGATCTTCTTACAAGACCATTTTTTCTGCCAGCAATCCCTGGAGTTGGGTTAACAGGAGCTAATGTACCGGCAGAATTTGTGAAATCGGGAATAGAAGCTCCCTGGTTCCACGCATAAATATCATCAAATCTGATTTGTCCTTCAGAATTTTTAAGCTTACTATTGTTGATATTACTTCCATTAATTTCTCCTAAGAAACCAGTTCCTCCACCTCTTCCCCAGGAAGCATATAATACGGTGGATAATTTAGATTTTTCTGAGATATTCCAGTCCCAGTTAATGGATGCTACGGGCTTGCTGTAAAAGTTAACAGACTGAGAGTAAACATCTCCTTTTAAATATCCCCAGTTAGGATTATACTTTCTGTTCGGCTCTCCGTCTTCACCATATTTAATAAAATCGGAAATTCTACTCTGATAGTTTTGCATGTGCCACTGAGGAGCCCCTGTAAAAGTAAACTGGAAATCATGCTTTTTATTAGGCTGGTAACCTAACGCGAAATAGTAGTTGTATGATTCAAAATCAGTTCCGTCAACATACATAGCTCCTGCAGTTCTTGACATTAAGAACGAAGAAGACCATCCTTTTGCTGATTTTCCTGTATTGTATGAAAATAAAGTTTTAAGATATCCGTCATTACCAAGTCCTACCGTAACGTTACCTTCTCTTTTTTTATCTGCAGCTCTTGTTAATACGTTAATAGTACCTCCAATAGATGCGATTGCCAATTTAGAAGACCCAAGACCTCTCTGTACCTGCATTGCAGAAGTTACATCAGATAGTCCTGCCCAGTTTGACCAGTAAACAGATCCGGATTCCATGTCGTTTACAGGAACACCGTTTATCATTACAGCAGTGTTGTTCATGTCAAATCCACGAACGTTAACTCTACCGTCTCCAAATCCACCGCCTCCTTTAGTTGCATAAATAGACGGAGTTGTGTTCAGGATCTCAGGGAATTCCTGGTTTCCTAATCTTTCAACAATCTGAGCTTCTTTAATTGTTGAAACTGCTACCGGAGTTTTTCTGTCTTTTGCAATATCGGCAACACCGGTTAATACAACCTGTTCAATGTCATTGGATTTGGCTTTTACCGTATCCTGAACCTGTTGAGCATAATAGACACTGGCTGTAGAAAGTGTGATTACTGCAGACAGCATCGATTTGTTGATTAATTTCATAATCGTTAGTAATAATTAGATTTAATTTTCTGCAAAATTCGCGAAATAAATTTTAACTATTATTAACTCAATGTTAATTTTTATTCAATCTTAATAATGTTTAACTCGTTGATTTTCAATTTTGTAAACAAAAATTGAATTTTTATATGAAAAAAATCATATTATTGAATTTTTAACAAACAAGGGGTGTTTTTATTAAAAATACAACGCTATTTCACGGCTTTGAGACTCAGATCGATATTCTCAGCCGAGTGAGTAAGGGCTCCGGCAGAAATAAAAGTAACTCCTGTGGAAGCAATTTCTTTTAACATATCACGGGTAATTCCACCGGATGCTTCAGATTCACATACCCCGTTGATCATTTCAACAGCCTGCTTCATTGTAGGTACATCCATATTATCCAGCATGATTCTGTCTGCTTTTGCATTGATTGCTTCCTGAACTTCATCAAGATTTCTTGTCTCTACCTCAATTTTAAGTTTTTTCTTATGGGTTTTGATGTAATCTTTAGCCATTTTTACCGCATTGGTAATACTTCCGTTATAATCAATATGATTGTCTTTCAGCATGATCATATCATATAAACCGTATCTGTGATTGGTTCCGCCGCCAATGGCTACCGCCCATTTTTCACATATTCTGAAATTGGGGGTCGTTTTTCTTGTATCCAGAAGTTTGGTTTTTGTCCCTACCAGCCTTGAATCCCACTCGTGAGTCAGGGTGGCAATTCCGCTCATTCTCTGCATACAGTTCAGGATAAGTCTTTCGGTGGAAAGGATTGATCTTGCGCTTCCGGTTACGGTAAGGGCAATGTCTCCTGCTTTTGCAGGGGTCCCGTCTTTGATGAAGATTTCAACATTCAGGTTTCTGTCAAAAGTCTTAAAAATAAATTCAGCCAGTTCCACACCGGCCAGAATGCAGTCCTGTTTTACCAGAAGTTTTGCGCTCTGTATCAGGTCCTGGGGAATCGTGGAAAGGGTAGAGTGGTCGCCATCCTGAATGTCTTCTTCAAGGGCATTTTTTATAAATATTTTTAGTGCTTTATCTGTAACGTAGCTGGGTCTTTTCATTATCATATGGTTTAGGCTAGATCTTTATTGTAGAATGCTCCTTTATTTTCTTTCATTTCCATGGATTCGGTAATGATGAGATGGGCAACGGTGGTAAGGTTTCTTAATTCGGATAACTGAGGGGAAAGAATGGAGTAGCGGTAAATTTCATCCACTGCAGCCGCAATTTCCTGATGTTTCTGAAGTGCCATGTTCAGACGTTTGTTGCTTCTTACGATACCTACCAGATCGCTCATCATTTCCTGAAGCTGTTTTCTGAGATAGGTGACAATGACCATTTCGTCCATAATTTTCATGCCTTCTTCATTCCATTCGGGTACCGCTTTCAGATCATCGAAATTGAAATGATTTTCATTCAGCAGGGCTACGGTTTTCATTGCGGCATTGTGTCCGAAAACAAGGCCTTCGAGTAAGGAATTGGAAGCGAGCCTGTTGGCTCCGTGGAGTCCGGAATTGGTACATTCGCCTACGGCGAAAAGGTTTCTGATGGAGGACTGTCCGTCTCTGTCTACTTCAATTCCGCCCATCAGATAATGGCAGGCAGGAACAACGGGGATCAGCTGGGTAAAAGGATCAATACCTTCGTCTTTACATTTTTTATAGATATTCGGGAAGTGTTCCAGGAACTTTTCGTGATCCATTTCACGGCAGTCAAGACCTACATATTCGTCTCCGGAAATCTTCATTTCGTTGTCGATGGCTCTGGCTACGATATCTCTTGAGGCCAGTTCTTCACGCTGGTCATATTTATGCATGAACTTTTCCCCTTTTCTGGTTCTTAATTTGGCTCCGTCACCACGTACCGCTTCTGAAATAAGAAAAAGCATACCGTCGATCTTGCTGTAAAGTGCCGTAGGGTGAAACTGGTAGTACTGCATATTGGAGACCTTTCCTTTAGCCCGGGCTACAAAAGCGATCCCGTCACCGGTTGCTATGGTAGGATTGGTTGTGTTTTTATAAACATGTCCTGCTCCTCCGGTGGCTACCAGTGTAATTTTAGAGGTTATTTTCTTAATCTTTTTTGATTTTTCATCCAGAATGTAAGCTCCGTAGCAGTGGATGTCGCCTTCATTCAACGGTTTTCCCGGAACGTGGTGCTGGGTGATGATATCTATAACGTAATGATGATCCAGAATTTCTATATTGGGGCTGCTGTTGGCTGTTGCCAGTAAGGCTCTTTCAATCTCGAAACCGGTAATGTCTTTATGGTGTACAATTCGGTTTTCTGTATGACCGCCTTCTCTTCCCAGTGCAAATTTTCCGTTTTTCATGTCGAAATTGGCTCCCCATTCCACAATTTCATTAAATCTTGCGGGAGCTTCCTTCACCACCATTTCTACGACATCGCGTTTATTTTCGCCATCGCCGGCACGCATGGTGTCTTCAATATGTTTGTCGAAATTATCGTTTTTGAAATCGGTGACCACAGCAAGACCGCCCTGCGCGTATTTCGTATTGCTCTCATCTTCGTCAGATTTGGTTACGATGATGATCCTGGCATCAGGAAGCTGTTCAGAAACTTTTATGGCATAAGAAAGTCCCGAAATGCCGGAACCAATTACTAATACATCCGCTTTTATCATATGCTTGCTTTAGGTACAAATCGTTTATTAAATAAATTTAAACAATTTTTCGTTTGGTTTTCGTACTTTTTTCATGTGCTGGAAATGATCTTCTTCAGAACGGTATCCCAAAGCGAGGGTAACCGTAACTTTTTCTGTTTCGGGATTGATGTTCAGAATTTCTTCTATAAGATCCTGACGGAAGCCTTCCATCGGACAGGAATCTATATTCTCAATAGCGGCGGCATACATCAGGTTGGCCAGAACGATATAGGATTGTTTTTCTGCCCAGGAGAAAATTTCATCCTGTGTTTTCTGGCTGATATGCTGGGTAATACTTTTTTTGAAAAGATCAAGGCTCTCCAGGGGAGTTTCCCTCACTTCGGAAATATGGCTGAAATATCCCCGGATATAGTTTTCTTCAATAGTTTTCTTTGAAATGATCACAATGAGGTGGGAGCACGTGGAAATTTGAGAAGGATTATAGAAAGCCGGGATTAATTTCTGTTTCATTTCCTCACTTTCAACAACAAATATCTTGTAAGGCTGAAGTCCCAGTGAACTGGCCGACAGTTTTCCCGATTCAAGAATGTTTTGCAGGGTTTCCTGAGGGATGATCTCGTGATTAAATTTCTTCACAGAATATCTTCTGCTTAAAGCTTCCAAATAATTCATAAGGCAAATTTAAGAATTGAAGATGAATAAAGCGTGTTTAAAATCAAATAAAAAATCACTCCGTTTAAGCGGAGTGATTTGAAATATTAAAACTGATAATGATGAATTATTCTCTATTCTTTACCATGATCCATCCTGAGAATTTAATTGGAGTACTGTTTTTGTTGTTTTCATTCCATGTTATCGAGTACCAGTAATTGCCGGTAGGTACTTTTTTGCTTCCGTTGGTTGTTCCGTCCCATCTGTACCTGTTGGTTTTATCTGCCTGGAAGAGCTTGTATCCGTATCTGTCGAATATTCCTATTTCCAGATTGAGTTTTCCGGCCAGTGCAGAGTAATCTATGGCATCATTTACGCCATCTCCGTTCGGGGTGATTACGTTAATGAGATTAGGAACGGTAATGTTAATAATGATAGGATCGCAATCGTAGCTGTCCTTAACGAATACTTTAGTTTCTCCTCTCGCCACATTGGTGAAGATATTGGAATCCTGCCAGTGTACGTTGTCCATAGAATACCGGTAAGGAGCGGTTCCGCCATTGGTGAAAACGGTAACTGTACTTCCTGAAATATCAATACTGGTGACTACCGGCTGTTCGGAGGCATACACTTTTACGGTCTGTTTGGTGATACATCCTGCTGTGTTTAATTTTACCCAGTAAGTTCCCACTCCTACATTACTGATAGACTGGGTGGTTGCTCCCGTGCTCCATTCGTAACCGTTAAATCCAGGCCCTGCATCCAGGGTTGTTTTATCTTCGATACAGATGATCTTGTCTTCCAAAACATTGGATTTTACCGGAGCAATAACTGTCAGGGTAACTTTTGCAATAGAGTAGCACCCCTGTGTGTTGAAGACTTTTACGTAGATTACACCGCTTGGGGCTGTGTAATTAAGAAAGTTTAAAATTTCATTGGTTCCGTCAAGGGCATCTGTAAGGGAAGGGTAGTATTTTTTAGTCGCTCCCGTTACTGTGGTTACAGTAGCATTGCTGAGGTTGAATGTTCCCAGTGAAGGATTGGCTTCCAGGAAGCATGATCTTAAAAAAGCATCTGTTACCGTTACAGTCGGATTAAGGCTTAATGTTATTTTGGATGTACTTACACATCCCTGAGGTGTGGTTACCTTTACAAATATAGTTGCAGGCCCCGAAGCATAGGCAGTGGGATTGGTGATCTGATTGATCCCTGCATTAAGATCATACATGGTGTTGTAGAACTCTTTGGTGCATCCCGGAATAGTGGTTACGGCTGCCGATGTAAGATCAAAAGTTGCAGTGCCTGCATTATTATTGTTGCAGCCTGTTAAGGTGGCGTTGTCCGCGGCAAACGGAGTAGGTTCCAGCTTTATGACACCGTCCCCGTTATCACAGAGTGTGGAGGTTGGGTCCTTGATGACTACTTTGATTGTTGTATTTCCGGTATACTGAAAACTGGAAGGATTGGCAATCGGAGTGGAGCTTCCCAGTATGTAATACGTGAAAACGTAGTTTCCGGGATTGTTTACAAACTGATTGCTAAAAGAGGTAAGATCTACAATACCGTTTCCTGTTGCAGGATTGGTGCAGACAAAAGGAGTTACGGTACTGTTGAGTATAGGAACCTTATCTACAAAAACTTTTACATTTTTAATGGAATGCCTGGCACTTGCACCTCCGGTAGCTGCCGAAAATCCAAAATATCCCTGAGACATACCAACCGCTCCTCCGGATGGGGCAAAAGACTGGTCAACAATCTGCACACCATTAATTTTTATCTTTATAATCCATCGGTCGGGATTGCTGAGATCTGTTTCTCCGTTTACTTCCACGTGTCTGAATTCCGGTCCTACAAAGGGCTGGGTGGGATTCAGATCGGGAGAGTGAAATGTACTCCCCGGGGTGGTGTTAAACTCGATATTGTTTCCGGTGGTATTGTTGGTTCCATACAAAATATGGACTTTGCTCATTTGTGCTTCTGTGGTATTGTTGAAAATATCAAACCCTACCATCAGCCCTGAAGCGTTTCCGGGAACTCCCAAACCTCCTCCTGAAACGAATCCGGTGGGTGGATTGGCAAGATACCAGAATGTGAAACCGTCCCCCCGTCCGAATTGAGTGGTTCCGTTTCCGTCAATTCTAAAATCGAACTCCACCTTCCATTTATCACAATAGCTCAGTGTAATGGGGGTGGCAAGTTTTATAGCTCCATACAGGCTGGTGTTATCTGTGGTAAGTCTTACAAAATCACCACTGACAGCTGCATTGGAAACGAGATCCCAACCGGTTGTATTTACAGGGTCGCCTGTAAGCTGGTAAGTCTGAGAAAACATTTTTCCTGAGAAGCCTAATAAAATTGTTAAATAATAAATAAGTAGTTTTCTTTTCATGAAGTGGATTAGTTTTGAGTTGTATTTGTAAATATATTTATTTTGTTCTGTAATATGTAATATATAATTGTCAATTGTATAATAAAAAATGTCAATTTGTCAACTAATTAAAGGTATATGTGGGAAATGAATAAATTAGCATTTGCTTTTTTGTTTCTTATAAATAATGCCGGTCTGTTTATAAAAAAATCACTCCAGGTGAGGAGTGATTTTCAGAGATAGTTATTCCCTGTTTTTTACCAATATCCAGCCGGAATATTTTATTGGAGTGTTGTTTTTATCATTTTCATTCCATGAGATACTGTACCAGTAAGTTCCGGTAAGGATCTTTTTCCCGGATGCAGTGCCGTCCCATGTGAAATTTCTGATTTTGTCAGCTTCATACAGTTTATTGCCGTATCTGTCGTATACTGTGAAGACCAGGTTTTTCTTATATGCCAGTGCGGAATAGTCTATTACATCATTGATGTTGTCTCCGTTAGGAGTGATGGCATTGATCAGATTCGGAACGGTGATCTGTACAGCTACAGGTTCACAGTTGTAGAAATCTTTAATATATACCTTAGCTTCTCCTCTCTTCAGACCTGTGAAGATATTGGAATCCTGCCAGTTAATACCATCCAGTGAATACCTGTAAGGAGGGGTTCCTCCAGATGCATTCACCGTAACGGTTGTATTGCTGATCTCAATACCTGTAATCACCGGGTTGGCAGAAGCAATAACTTTTACGAACTGAGTGGTAATACAGTCTCCTGTTTTTAATCTTACCCAGTACTGGCCGACACCTACTCCCTGGATGGACTGTGTTTTCGCTCCTGTGCTCCATTCGTAGCCGTCAAAGCCAGGGCCTGCATCAAGGTTGGTTCTGGCATCCACACAGATGATCTTATCCTTTAAGACGGATGATCTTACCGGAGGAAGTACCACAAGATTTACTTTTGCAATTGCAAAGCATCCGTTGGCATCTGTAACCTTTACAAATACAGCAGTGCTGGCTGACATGTACTGATTGGGGTTCATGATCTCGTTTGTTCCGTCCAGCGCATTGGCGATACTTGTGTAATATTTTTTAGGAGGATTGGTTAATGAAGTGACATCAGCTGAAGTAAGGTCAAATATAGCGTTGGTAACATTGGTTTCTATAAAACATGATTCCAGGGTGGCTTCTTTTACAGGTGTTTCAGGGTAAAACGTAAGGCTGATTTTAGCTGTTCCGGTACATCCCTGAGGAGTGGTTACTTTTACATATACGGTTCCTGCAGCAGACAGATAGCTGGAAGGGTTCTGAATCTCGTTGGTCCCGGCATTTAGGTCATTGAGGGTACGGTAATATTTCTTTGTTACACCCGGGACATTTGTTACATCGGCGGAATTAAGATTGAATGTCGCTTTTCCTGCTTTGTTGTTATTACATGCAATAAGGGTTTTGTCATTAGCGGTGAAAGGTGCGAGCACCAGCTGAATTTTTCCGTCCGGGTTGTCGCACAGTACGCCGGCATTGTCTTTTACAATAACAGTAACGGTTGTATTGGCGTTGAACTGGTAATTGGTAGGATTGGTTATCGGTGTTGATCCCTGTAAATAAGTGAAGGTATAGGCAGATGGATTGCTGACAAACTGCGAATTGAAGGTCGTTAAATTTACTGAAGCATATCCTGTTGTGGGATTCGGACAGTAAGACTGGGTAGCAGTAGGCTGTAAAATAGGGACTTTGTCTGTATAGATTTTTACATTTTTAATGGAATGTCTGGATCTTGCGCCTCCGGTGGATGCCGAGAATCCGAAATATCCTATCGTCATCGCAGCCGCGGTACCTGACGGTGCAAAAGACTGGTTGCAGATGACATTATTATCGATTTTTATCTGTACGATCCAGTTGGTGGGAGTGGCCGGGTCTACCTGTGCTGTTACTTCAACGTGTTTAAAGGTAGTTCCCTGAAAAGGCTGGGTTGTGTTCAGGTCCGGCGAGTGAAAAGAACTTCCCGGAACATTAAAAAACTCTACGTTGTTGGTGTCGCTTGTATTGGCAACCTGCCCGTAAGCAACATGCACTTTGCTCATGGTAGCCGTAGTGGTATTGTTGTAGGTGTCGAAACCAACAATAAAGCCCACTGCGTTTTGGGAAACTCCGAGACCGGAGCCTAAAATACTTGCTACGGGAGGGTTGGCGAGATACCAGAATGCGATTCCGTCTCCGTTGGATGTCTGGTTGGAGTCCATTCTGAAGTCAAACTCTACTCTCCATTTATCACAATATTTCAGATTGATAGGGTCGTTCAGCCTGATCGATCCGGACTGGTTGTTGGTGTCCGGGGTAAGCTGTATGAAATCTCCATTCACCTGAGTTGGTGAAACCATTGTCCATCCTGTGGTACTTACCGGATTTCCAGCCAGTTGGTAGGTTTGGGAAAATACACCTCCCGGTAAAAAACACAGCAGGAAAAGAATATAAGACAATAAATTTTTATTCATTGAATCAGATTTACTATTATTAGATGTGTAAATATATTAAATCCTGATTAATAAATATAATGTTAATTTTACTTATAATGATATAAAATATTCAAAATATAGTTGAAGCTTAAACAAAATAGTAAATGTTTTTAAATGGAGTTTAGAATTGATAAAAATTAAATCAGAAAAGAGTATGATTTTCCGGTCCTTCAAAAAAAGTATCGATTTCCAGATCTGTGGAAGCTGCTGCTGCAACGGCTAGTTTATCACATAATTCATTCTCAAAATGTCCGGCATGTCCTTTTATCCAGTGCATTTTTGGGGTATGTATTTTATAAAGTTCCGCAAACCTTTTCCAGAGATCCGGGTTTTTTACATTTTTCCAGCCTCTTTTAATCCAGCCTGAAAGCCAGTTCTGATTGATGGCATCTGCCACATATTTACTGTCTGTATAAACGTGGATATCATTTTCTGTTGATTTCAGTTTTTCCAGAGCAGTAATTACGGCAAGGAGTTCCATCCTGTTGTTGGTGGTCTTTCTGAAACCTTTGGAAAAAGTTTTCTGGTAATTTTTTTCAGGTACGCGCATGAGAATACCGTATCCTCCTTTTCCGGGATTTCCGCTGCAGGCTCCGTCAGTGTATATTTCGATTTTCAAAAGCTTAAAACATTTAAATAAAACAATACTTCTGATTCCTGAACATTTGGAGAGTGCTAAGAATCGGGATCATTGATTAAAAATCAGAACGGAAAATCATCATCATCATCAAAATCATTCATGGATGATCCTGATAGTTTTGAGCTGTCCGGAAGATCAAACGCAGCACCTGGCTGGATCGTGGTTTTTATCCTGTCGAATCCGCTTGGTTCTCCGGACCCGAAATTAGAAGGATATCCTCCTGCACCTCCGTCAAGAGCAGCCTCAATATCTCCGAATTTTGCAAAATGTTTAAGGAAAGACAATCTTACATCTGCGGTTGCACCATTTCTGTGTTTGGCGATGATCAGCTCTGCCTGGTTTTCGGTAGAGGTTTCCTGGCCTTCTTCATCATTATCCCATACGGCAATTTTATAATATTCGGGTCTGAAAATAAATGAAACGATATCCGCATCCTGCTCAATCGCTCCGGATTCTCTAAGGTCAGAAAGCTGAGGTCTTTTTCCGGGACGGGTTTCCACGCTTCGTGAAAGCTGGGAAAGTGCAATTACCGGGACATTTAATTCTTTTGCGATAGCCTTTAATGAACGGGAGATCATAGAGATTTCCTGTTCACGGTTTCCTGCTCCTTTCCCGCCGCTGCCGGCCGTCATCAGCTGAAGGTAGTCCACCATGATGAGCCTTACTCCATGCTGCATAACCAGTCTTCTGCATTTGGCGCGGAAGTCGAATATAGACAGGGAAGGGGTTTCATCAATATAAAGCGGTGCATTCTCCAGTTCGGATACATTGGAGAATAACCTCTGCCATTCTTCATCATCAAGGGTTCCCTTTCTCAGTTTTTCGGATGAAATTCTGGTTTCAGAAGCAATCATTCTGGTGATGAGCTGTACGGATGCCATCTCGAGAGAGAATAATGCCATCGGTATTTTATGTCCTACCGCAATATTTCTTGCCATAGAAAGAAGGAAAGCGGTTTTACCCATCGCCGGACGCGCAGCAATAATAATAAGGTCGGAATTCTGCCAGCCTCCCGTTTCTTTATCCACATCTCTGAATCCGGACGGAACTCCCGAAAGTCCCTGTTTATCTTTCAGGGATTTGATGGTATCGATGGCCTGTTTTACCAGTGAATTGGCGGTATCAAAACCTTTTTTGATCGTTCCGTTGGTGATTTCAAAGAAGGATTGTTCGGCTTTGTCTAAAAGTTCAAATACATCAGTAGATTCTTTATAGGAAGAATCGATTACGTTGGCTGAAACATTGATCAGACTTCTTAAAATGTATTTTTCAAGAATAACACGTACATGGTATTCAATGTGGGCAGATGAACTTACTCCCATTGTCAGGTCGATGATATAATGATCACCCCCTGCCGGAATGAGCTTGTCCGTTTTCTTCAGATCCTGGATAATGGTCATTAAGTCTACGGGATGGTTGCCTTCGTAGAGTTTTAATATCGAAGAAAAGATAATCTGATGTCTTGGGTCGTAAAAAACTTCCGGAGTAAGAAGGTCAATAGAATGGTCCAGACCTTTTTTGTCAATTAAAAAAGTTCCGATCACCAGTCTTTCGAAGTCTACTGCATTAGGAGGCATTTTCCCATCCGCAATTGACAGTTCTTTTGCAAAGTTTCCGTGGGTAAGGGATGATAATGTTTCTTTCTGCGCCATGGTGCAAAGATAGTTTATTTAAAAAATAATTTAAAATGAGTATTCAACAAATTGTTCGCAAACTTCCGGAACAGGCTGTCAACAGAAGGTAAAGGGTGTGGATAAAAAAATCACCCCATTGCTGAGGTGATTTTCAAGATATTTAAACTTGTTTAATCTTTGTTTTTTAGAAGTATCCAGCCGGAGTATTTAACTTCCGTGCTGTTCTTGTCGTTTTCGTTCCAGGATATGGTGTACCAGTAGGTTCCTGTAGGGATTCTCTTGCCGAAAGCAGTTCCGTCCCATTTGTATCCTCTCAGTTTGTCTGCTTCATGCAGTTTGTTTCCATATCTGTCATAAACAATGAATATAAGATTCTTTTTGTAAGACAGTGCAGAGTAGTCAATCTCGTCGTTTACCTTATCTCCGTTCGGAGTAATCGCATTGATCAGATTCGGAACTGTAATGGTAATGTGAGTTGGGTTACAGTTGTAAGTGTCTTTTACAAAAATCTGATTTTCACCTCTTGGAAGGTCCGTGAACGTATCGGAGTCCTGCCAGTTGATTCCGTCTATTGAATACTTATACGGAGCAGTTCCTCCGGTAACGTTTACTTTGATTGTATTGTTGGTGATGTCTACGCTTGAGATAACAGGCTGCTGAGAAGCACGTACTGTTACCGTCTGAAGAGTGAAACATTTTCCTGTTTTCAGTTTTACCCAGTGTACTCCTATACCGACATTGTTTATTGATTGGGTTTTTTCGCCGGTGCTCCATTCGTATCCGTCAAATCCAGGCCCTGCATCTAATGAGGTCTTAGCCTCTGCACAGATTATTTTGTCTTTCAATATGGCAGATTTTACAGGAGGAAGTACTCTCAGTGTAATTTTAGCGATTGAATAACACTGGTTGGTATTTGTTACCCTTACGTATACCACTGTGCTTTCGCTCAGATGATTTTCAGGGTTTAGGATAGCGTTGGTTTCTTCAACAGCGTCTACTAATGTTTTATAATATTTTTTAGTATCTGTATTAAGAGCTCCTACATCAGCCAGGGTAAGATTGAATGTTGAAGAAGTGGTATTGTTCTCCAGATAGCATTCTTCAATAACGGCATCTTTAAGCTTCACAACCGGATAGAACGATAATCTGATCGCAGCCGTAGCCGTACATCCGAATACCGAAATTAATTTTGCATATACTAATTTTTCATTGGAAACATAGCTGGTTGGGTTCGTGATTTCGTTGGTATCTGCATTCAGATCAGCCATGGTAGGGTAATATTTCTTGGTAACCGTACCTGTGAACACGTCTGCCGTGGTCAGGTCAAATTTTGCCGTACCCTCTTCTCTGTTGTTACAGCCTAAAACAGTAGCGTCCCTGGCTGTAATTTTTACTTCTTTAAATATAAAACTTCCTGTAATAAAGCATTTGTTCAGTGCGTTGTTCGGGTTATCAGGATCTGTATATTTTACTCTGTAAAAATAAGTAGTTGTTCCGTTTACGGTAATAGGTGCGGTAATAGGCGCATCTCCTGTAAGGGCGTCATTATTGTTACGGTGATAAGTTACCGAGAAGTTTTCATTCCCGTTGATAATATTGTTGCTCAGTGTAGAAAAGTCGAATAAAGAAGGAAGTGAACAGATCGGCACTTCGCGTGGAGATGTAGGCGTTGCTCCCGGTGCTCCCGGCGGAAGGAAAGGATTCGGGGAAAGTGTAGGGTGGTTGAAAGGTGATGCTAAAGTAGCTGTTCCTCCCCACGTTAAAGAGAATCCTAAGGTATTATGACTGAAGTTGTCAACCAGTAATACGTAAGTCTCACCGGCTACTACGTTCATTGGAGCTTCGTAACTGCCGTTAGGAGCAGGGGAAGCCAATCCTGTAGGATAAGGCCAGTTTCCTGTTCTTGGTGCGTAGTTACAACGGATAGGTGCTCCTAAAGTCGTGATACTTCCGCAGACAGGGCTTGGTCCCCATACGGCCCAGTCATAATCGGCACTGTTAGCATCGTTGTGTGGACCGTCCGGGTCAACATTCGGAGTGATCTCAAATGTGAGGGTACCGGATTGTCCGATCGTGAACGAATACCATACAGAAAAGTGTTCACCATCTCTAAGGCAAAGGTTTGTAGGACCGCTAACTGGTATGTCTACAACATTCCCCGGTCCTTTCGGATCGTATGAGATATTCGAGTTCCCACAAACCGGAATTGCAGTAGCACAGTCAGACTGCGAGTAAAAAACCTGCGATATAAATAGGATAAAAAGAAGTAGTGTTTTTTTCATTTTTAAACGATTTTTTAATGAAACAAGTTAAATATACAATTTAATTATCATTTATGTTGAAAAACCGCTCCGTAGAGCGGTTTTTTTTATTTCTGTCAAAGATTTACTCTCTGTTTTTTACCATTACCCATCCTGAAAACTTGAACGAAGTATTCTTTTTGTCGTTCTCGTTCCAGGTTACGGAGTACCAGTAAGTTCCCGTAGGGATTTTTAAGCCGCCTACTGTTCCGTCCCATTTGTATCCGTTTGTCTTATCGGCCTGATGGATTTTTGTTCCGTATCTGTCAAAGATACTGAATATAAGGTTCTGTTTACCTGCCATAGCAGAATAATCTATCACATCATTTATACCGTCTCCGTTCGGAGTAATCACATTTACGAGATTAGGAACTACAACGCCTATTTCAATAGGATCACAGTCGTAAGCATCTTTTACATAGATTTTGTGATCTCCTCTGGATAAGTTGGAGAATACATTGGAATCCTGCCAGTTGATGTTATCCATAGAATATTTATAGGCTGGAGTTCCACCGATTACGTTCACCGTGATGGTGTTGCTTGTAATGTCAATATTGGATACTACGGGCTGCTCGGAAGCATAAACTTTTACGGTCTGTTTGGTGATACATCCTGCTGTGTTAAGTTTTACCCAATAGGTTCCCACTCCTACATTGCTGATAGACTGTGTTGTGGCTCCGGTGCTCCATTCATAGGCTGTAAACCCGGGTCCTGCATCCAGAGTGGTTTTATCTTCAATACAGATGATTTTGTCTTCCAGAACGTTCGACTTCACAGGAGCGATCACGGTAAGGGTTACTTTGGCAATTGCATAACATCCCTGTGCATTAAACACTTTTACATATATTACACCACTTGGAGCTGTGTAGTTAAGAAAATTTAAAATCTCATTGGTCCCGTCGATAGCATCTGTATATGAAGGATAATACTTTTTAGTAGCACCGGTTACCGTTGTTACCGTCGCGTTAGTCAGATTGAATTCTCCAAGAGAAGGATTGCTTTCAAGGAAACATGATCTTAAGAACGCATCGGTTACAGTAACTACCGGGTGGAATTTAAGGGTGATCTCTGCTGTATCGGTACAGCCAAACTGTGAAATTACTTTGACGAAAATTTTTCCTTCCGCAGAAACAAACTGATGCAGGGAAACTCCGGTGATTTCGTTGGTTCCGGCATTCAGGTCATACATTGTAGGGTAATACTTCTTGGTTGCGGTAGGATCTCCGAATACATTGGCAGAAGTAAGGTCAAAGGTTGCGGTACCGGCGTTGTTGTTGTTACACTGAGTCAGTGTGTCATCATTGGCAACAATGGTTCCGTCTATGAATTTAAATTTGCCAAACTGTTTACATTTATTGATAGGGTTGTTCGGATTGGTTGGATCCTCGTAGCTTATACTGTAATAATAAATGTCGGTTGTGTTGACAACTTGTGGCGTTGTAATAGGGTTGTTGGATGCCAATGCGTCATTCTGGCTGGTGTGATAAGAAATCTTAAAATTAGGATTACCGTTAAGAATTCCTGCCGATAATGATGAAAAATCAAAAGGAGCCGGATTGGTACAGATGATCACTTCTCTCGGATCTGCCGGGTCTGCTGCCGGTTGTCCGGGAGGATTGAACGGATAAGGCTGTATATTCGGATCTGAGAATGGAGAGGCAAGGGTGGCAGATCCGCCCCATGTCATTCTGAAACCATTGGCTGACTGGCTGTGGTTGTTGACTATCAGATAGTACGTTTCACCAGGCAATACATCCATGTATTTTGCCCATCGGTCTCCGCCTACCGGGTCGCACAGATCGGTAGAAGTCATATTAAGACCTGTGATTCCGGGTGATACGGCATAAGACCCACGAAGCGGAGTGCCTCGGGTTGCACATGTTTTATTAGGACCGAATACTGCAAAATCATAGTCGTTGCCCAGGTCATTGGGAACAATCGAAAAGGTAAGAGTCCCTCCGGTAGCAATAGTAAAGGTATACCATACCGAATATCTTTCACTGCTAAGACAGCCTCCAATAGTTTCCAGAGTATCACCATGTCCGTTAGGGGTATATGAGATGTCTGTATTGCCACAGACGGCCATAGCTGATGAGCAGTCTGACTGCGCATATAGAATATGTGAAAATATTATTAAGAAAAGGAAGAGTGCTTTTTTCATAAGGGGAAGATTTAAAAAAACAAATTTTAAAAGTTATTGTTTATAATAACATTGTTTTGTTGTAAAATACCGTTTTACAAATCGGTACTGATTTTTCAAAAGATGAATGCATCTTAAAATGACAGAGCGGTAAATCAGTTGGTTCTGATCGAAAGCCCTTATACTTTCTCAAATTTTTATTGACTGATTAGCTGTTTGCCCCAGTTTGGAGAAGCTGTTGCTGATGCGTCCGCGGCTTCAAATTCTTTTATCGCCTTTTGATGGCGCTCCACGGCATCGGCTTTATTGTTGGACAGCTCTGCTATTTCAGCCTTCAGAAAGGTAAGTCTCGGACTGCTCTTCAGCTGGGTTTCTGCTTTTGACATATAACCAATAGCTGTTTTTAAATCCTTTTGAGGTTCGGTGGAGGTTACTGTTCTGATTCTTTGTACCAGAATAAGCCCCAGAAGAGTATTGATCTCTCCGTTATTCTTTTCCGCAGCAGCAGCCTGAGTTGCATATTTTTTTGCCAGCTCGCTGGATTCGCTCAGGTTTTTTTGTGGAAAGTTCTTCAGAAGAAAGCTGGTCTTCAGGTACATAGATACAGCCGCATAATAGCTGGCCTGCCATTTTTCAGAGGTTTTAGCCTCAGAAAATGTTTTGAAAAGAGTATCATAGTCAGTTTCGGACCGGGCATCGTTGAGCTGCAGAACAGACTGCTGTAAAGCCTGATCTGAGAATTTCTGGGCATCTGCCCGGAAACCGGCCATGAAAAAGCATAAAATTAATAAAAGTTTATTCATAAAGGGGAATTTTTTTATTAAGCAAATATAGAAAATTATTAAAATTAAATTAAAGAATTTGTGATATATTTAATAAAATAAGAGTGTTTTATGTTGATATTTTAATATTGCTAACTTGAGATTTGTATTTTTGATTTTCCGTTTTTACTCATTATTGTTACTTTTTATAAAGATGAAAACAGTTTTTTATGTAAATTATTGTGTAGTGAATAAAAGAGGGAAGAGCTTTTCTGACATGTTATGCTGAACTGACCGTAAAAGAAAACTCTTTAATATAAAAAGGCCACTTCAACGGTGAAGTGGCCTTTTTATGGCAAAATCTGATATAGACTAAAATTAAATTATTCTCTGTTTTTAACCATTATCCAGCCAGAGAATTTAAATGCGGTGTTCTTTTTGCTGTTCTCATTCCAGGTTACGGAATACCAGTATGTACCCGTTGGAATTTTTTTACCGGTTATGGTTCCGTCCCATTTGTAGCCGTTATTTTTATCAGCCTGATGGATTTTTGTTCCGTATCTGTCAAAGATACTGAATATAAGGTTCTGTTTACCTGCCATAGCAGAATAATCTATCACATCATTTATACCGTCTCCGTTCGGAGTGATCACATTTACGAGATTAGGAACTACAACGCCTATTTCAATAGGATCACAGTCGTAAGCATCTTTTACATAGATTTTGTGATCTCCTCTGGATAAGTTGGAGAATACATTGGAATCCTGCCAGTTGATGTTATCCATAGAGTATTTATAGGCCGGGGTTCCACCGATTACGTTCACCGTGATGGTGTTGTCTGTAATATCAATATTAGATACTACGGGCTGCTCGGAAGCATAAACTTTTACGGTCTGTTTGGTGATACATCCTGCTGTGTTAAGTTTTACCCAATAGGTTCCTACTCCTGCATTACTGATAGACGGTGTCGTGGCTCCGGTACTCCATTCATAGGCTGTAAACCCAGGGCCTGCATCCAGAGTGGTAGTATCTTCAATACAGATGACTTTGTCTTCCAGGACATTGGATTTTACAGGAGCAATCACTGTTAGGGTTATTTTGGCAATTGAATAACATCCGCGGGTGTCTGTTACCCTTACATATACTACGCCCGTTGGAGCAATGTAATCAAGAGGAGTCAGAATTTCATTAGTGCCTTCTGCAGCGTCGGTAAAAGACGGGTAATATTTTTTGGTAGCTCCCGTTATGGTAGTTACGACAGCATTACTGAGATTGAATGAAGCGGTTGCCGGGTTGGATTCTATAAAGCAGGATCTCATGCTTGTATCGTTTACCGCAACTACGGGATAAAGATTCAGATTGATCTTGGCTGTTGCAGAACATCCCTGAGGAGTTGATATTAATACATAGATGACATTGGTTGATGAAAGGTAAACGTAAGGATTGGTGATCTCATTGGTGCCGGCATTGAGATCAGACAGGGAAGGATAATATTTTTTGACAGCAGTCCCGGTTGGATCATTGTATACGTTAGCGGTTGTTAGGTTGAAAACCGCAGTTCCTGCACCGTTGTTGTTGCACATCGTTAAAGTAGCATCCGTAGCAACAATATTTCCCTGTTTGAATTTAAATTTTCCCGTCTGCCGGCAGGAATTGATTGGGTTATTCGGATTGGTAGGATCTTCGTAATGGATACTGTAATAATATACCCCGGTAGTATTTACCGTTTGGGGAGTCAGAATGGGATTGTCTCCGGAAAGCGCCTCATTCTGGCTGGTATGGTAGGTAACAACAAAATTAGAATTGCCATTTGCAATTCCTGCTGTCAAGGTTGAAAAATCAAAAACAGCAGGATCGGTACAGATGATCACTTCTGGCGGATTGGTGGGGTTGGCTGCCGGAACTCCGGGCGGTACAAACGGATAAGGGGCGATTGCCGGATCATTGAAAGGGGATGCCAGGGTAGCTGTTCCTCCCCATGTAAGGGAAAATCCGTTGGTGTTGGCGCTGTAATTATTCACAAGAAGATAGTAAGTCTCTCCCGGCAGTACATCCATATATTTTACCCAGGCGCTTAAGTTTCCTGTACCACCTCCGGCAAAAGGGAAGGTGGTGGTCATGTTAAGCCCGGTGGCACCATCGGTATAAAGGGTATTGCATCTGATGCTGTTTCCTTTGTTGGCGCATGTTACATTGGGTCCCCATACATAAAAGTCATAATCTGTGCCTGCTGTTTGCAGAGGAGTAATAGCAAAAGTTAATGTTCCTCCGGTAGCAATGGTGAATTTATACCAAACAGAATATCTTTCCTCATAAAAACTACAGCTTCCGTCCGGAAGTTCCTGAGCTCCCGGTCCACTGGGAATATAGGCGATATTCGAATTACCGCAAACTGCCATCGCTGTAATGCAATCCTGTTGGGCGGAAAAGAGTTTGAATAAAAATAAGATTAAAAGAAATAGATTTTTTTTCATATGTGATCATTTAAGATATTAATTCATATAATTAAGGTTAAATTGCTGCCTGATTTGTCTGTTTTGCAGAATTTCAACCTTTTAATTGTTAATGATTCTGAAAAATAGCATACTGAATTATGGTGTTTTGTCTTTACTTCTGATGGAATGGTATTTATAAACCCATTGCGATGCAGTATTTTTATTAAAATAATTTTTTCGTAATCAAATTTACATAAAAAAAGATATTTGATTGATAAATAGCTATTATTTTAATCTTTTTTCAATTGTTAATGAATTTTAATAAAAGAAATTTAATGGTCTTATGAAAATATATAAAGATCGAATGGTAAAAAATGAATTTTATTTATAGGGATATAGAAAAAACGTGAGAATTTCCTCTGAATTCGGTTCAGAGGATAAAGAAAATATCATATAATAAAAGAAATTAATACTGCATTTTTCTCAGCTTAGGATTGGTGCTTCCCACGAGCAGAGCAATCAGAACCGTCATACTTCCTCCGAAGACAACCGACCGTACAACGCCCAGCAGCTTAGCCATCAGCCCGCTCTCAAACTGTCCCATTTCATTACTGGACATAATGAAAATTGAATTGACACTCAGAACCCTTCCTCTTATATGATCCGGAGTTTTCAGCTGTACAATGGTTCCCCGGATGACTACGGAAATCCCGTCCAGCATCCCGCTCATCACTAAAAACATAAATGAAAGCCAATACAGCTTAGAAAGCCCGAATCCAATGATGCAAAGTCCGAATCCTGTAACCACTGCCAGAAGAATTTTCCCTTGATTCTTACGTAAAGGAACCAGGGAAAGAATGGTAATGATACACATGGAGCCAATATCCGATGCGGCATTCAGCAGTCCGAAGCCCTCAGCTCCGGCATCCAGAATATCGGTGGCAAACACCGGGATCATCGCAACCGCACCACCGAAAAGTACGGCAAACATATCGAGACATAAAGCTCCTAAAATCTCCTTTGTTTTGAAAATATAAGAAATTCCTTCACGCATGCTGTCCACTACATTGACGTGTTCTTTTTTATATTCCGAAAACTGTTTATTCAGCTGCCAGAAGAAAAGAGATGCGGTAAATATCAGCGAAAGGATGACTACCAATGTCCACTTTACTCCGAAATACCCTATCAGAAGTCCGCCGGCAGCATGTCCGCATACAGATGAAATCAGAAATGTAGCCTGATTGAGGGTAACGGCGTTCGGAAGATTTTCTTTCTTTACGATCTTCGGAATCATAGAAGGTACGATCGGTCCTATGAAAGCACGGGCAATCCCAGTAAAAAAAATCACACCGTAAATAAAATAGGTGATCTGATGTCCGTTGAAATGCATCTCTACATTGAGAAAAGCGGGGATCAGCAGCAGGCCGATCAGAAAAATATAGGCATAGTTGCAGATCAGCAGTAATCTCTTTTTTTCATTCATATCAATAACATGTCCGGCATATAAAGCGCAGCTTACGGCCGGAATGACCTCCGAAAGTCCTATCAGTCCTATTGAAAACGGATCTTTTGTCAGTTGGTACACCCACCATCCCAGTAAAGTAGCGAGCATCCTGAAGGCCAAAACAATAAAAAATCTTCCCGTAAGAAGATTCCTGAATTCAACATTATCTAATGTTTTTAACGGGGTAAAAGAAATCATGCACAAAAATAGCCCTAAATATTCATTTAAGGCTGTGGGTATATTCGTTTTTTAAATGATAAATCAAATAAGTCCTGAAAGATAATATCTATTTTAGTCTGCTCTCAGTGAACTGATCACAATGGCAGCAACACCCGCTGCACCAATTACAGTGGCACCTGCGGTCACTCTGGCTTTGGATCTGTCTTTCACAGCAGCCACATTGGATTTTGGAATAATTACTTCTGTACTGTCTTTCTTGCCTGCAGTTCCGATGAGGTTGTCTCCGTCTACATTCCTAAAGAGCATTTTCTGTTTTGGAGAACCGTCTTTCATAGTAACGACATAAACTCTTCCGGCTTCCAGATTTGAATAGTTATTTTTTGAAATATCATCGCTGTACTTTGTAGTAGCACATGAAGAAATAACAAATAAAGACGTGAATAAGGCTGATTTTAAAAGTACAGATGCTCTCATTATTATTTTTTAGTTTTTCAAATTTATAATTTTTTTCCAATATACGTTTTTGGAATTGAAAAAATATCTTTAAAATTTATGAAGTTCTAACTGATCTGCAATTTTCCTGTCATTGGCCAGTC
Organism: Chryseobacterium indologenes; assembly: GCA_002439165.1. Lineage (GTDB taxonomy): Bacteria > Bacteroidota > Bacteroidia > Flavobacteriales > Weeksellaceae > Chryseobacterium > Chryseobacterium indologenes_E. The sequence goes on along the minus strand of DJTE01000008.1, from coordinate 74,103 downwards.
TCGGAATTTTATTTTGCCCGCCCAGTTTTCCCTGGGATCTCGCGTATTCATGAAATGCATTTTTCTTCAGTTTTGTGATCTGAAGCTTCTGCAGGATATTCCCGGTAATCAGATCGTTGTAATACGTATTGCGTTTGCGGAGCTGATCATCCAGTTCGGCTCTGAAAACGTCCATATTTTCCGGTTCTTTTTCAAATTCTATCAGCCATTCATGATAGGGAAGTCCCTCATCGGGATTTACCTGTGGGGCAAGATGGAATTCTGTGATCTGTGCAGGATATTTCTCTAAAGCGGCTTTCAGTGCCTCTTCTACTTCAAAGGCAATCACATGTTCTCCGAAGGCGGACGTAAAATGTTTGGTTCTGCCGCTTACCAGGATTCTGTAAGGATTTTTGCTGATAAACCTTACTACATCCCCGATAGAATAGGCCCATAGACCGGAATTAGTGGTCAGGATTAACGCATAGTCCTTATGAAGCTCAACCTCTTTTAAAGTTAACCTCCGTGCGCCAGGTTTTCCATATTCTTCCAGTGGAACAAATTCATAAAAAATTCCGTGGTTGGTTAAAAGAAGAAGTCCTTCTTTGGTATAATCGTCCTGGAATGCGAAAAAGCCTTCAGAAGCGGGGAAAGTCTGTATAGTATCTACTTTTCCACCCAGAAGGTCTTCCATTTTATCCCGGTAAGGTTCATAATTTACGCCTCCTGTCACAATCAGCTGCAGATTGGGGAAAAGCTGTTTGATCTTTTTGCCGTGTTTTTCAGTCAGCTTTTCAAAATACATTACCAGCCAAGGCGGAATACCTGAGATCAGGGTCATGTTCTCCCTCTCTGTTTCCTCAATGATCTTGTCTACTTTAGCTTCCCAGTCTTCCATGATATTGGTTTCCCAGCTCGGAAGACGGTTCTTCTGAAGGTATCCGGGAATGTGGTGGGCAACAATGCCGGAAAGACGGCCTGTCTTTATCCCGAAAACTTCTTCCAGCTCAGGACTCCCCTGAAGGAAGATCATTTTTCCCTTCACAAAATCGGCGTTGTTTTTCTGAGCGATATAATGAAAGAGAGCACTCTGGGCACCGGCAATCTGAAAAGGCATACCTTCTTTGGAAATAGGAATGTATTTTGACCCCGAAGTGGTTCCTGAAGTTTTCGCAAAATACTCAGGCGTTTCCGTCCAGAGAATATTGGCCTGTCCTCTTTTTACCCTTTCGATATACGGTTTTAAATCTTCATAGTCTGCAACAGGTACTCTTTCCTGAAATTCTTTTACAGAATGAATATTCTCAAAATCATGCTCCCGGCCGAAAAGTGTTTTCCGGGCGGTTTTTACAAGAGATAAAAGAAGAGTTTCCTGATTCTGTTCAGCATTTTTCTTGAATTCCTCAGTCTTCCGGACATGTTTTTTTGCCCAGATCAGTGCTGCATTTTTCTTGATGAAGTTTAACATGGTTCAAATTTATAAATAAGTGCAGAATCTTAAACCATTTTCTTCGTCCAGGTGTAAAAGTTGAATGATTTTTTGTCAGCCGATAAAGCAAACCGTAATAAATAGCAGTGAAGTGTCTTTAAAATGAGCAATCCCGTATCGCTTATCTCTGAAATATGAGACTTTATATTGCTTTGCTGAGTTTCCGTTCTTGTTATTTATACACAGCATCAATATTTGTTTTTATCATAGTGCTACATATTTACTATTTATCAGTTTCCATTTAAACCCTGTTGAAGCCGGTAAAACATTAGCTATTGTTTTTATCACAGGTTCGACAGGTTTCTTTATAACACAAAAAAACCAGTGAATGGCTTCACCGGTTCTTCGAAATTTGATTATGAAAATAACAACTATATGTTGAGTTTATTTGTTCACTTTGTACCTTTTATCAGGAGTACCGTCTTTTTTAAGCTTTTTATTCTCCTTGTATCTCTTGTCCGGGGTGCCGTCTTTTTTCATTTTGGCTGCCGGTTTTGCAGTTTGAGCTTCAGGAGCTTTTACCGTTTTTGCTGTTTGATGAGGGGTTGTGCCGGAAGCAGGAGCAGTCTGCTGGGCTGTCGCAAGTCCCAGTCCTAATACCAGAGACATTGCCGTTAATAATTTTTTCATAGGGTGTATTGTTTATTTCTTAAGTAAAGATATACAAAAAACGGGCTGGAAAAACGGGGTGTTTTAAACTTAACTAAAGTTTATCACTGCTTAAAAAAAAATTAAAGCCCCGGAAAATAAGATATAAAAAAGCCTGCTTTATGTTACAGCAGGCTTACGTATCAGTATGAATAGTTGGTTTATCGTGTACAGTTGGCGGTCCATGTTTTACCGTCCTTTATATATAAAATCTTCAGTTCATTATTGTCGATTCTGATATAAGACGTTGCGGAAGATCCGATCATTACCAGTGTATGATCCCCCTGCTGCTGAAATTCTACTCCGTTCAGATCGGGGATGCTGTTGGAAAAGGCAAAATTATATTTTGTTCCGCTGGCGATCTTGGTAACAAATACACTTCCGTCATCAGCATTGATGTTGGTAGATCCGTCATTATACGAGACACTTCCTTTATAAGTTCCCGCGAAAAAATCATTGTTTACAGGATCATCGTCTCTGCTGCACGATGAGAAAGATAATGCCGTGAAAAATACCAGCATGCAAATTCCTAAGATTCTAATTGCTTTTTTCATAATATTATTTCTTTATAGTTTGGTAAAGGAGAATTTTCAAACTCTGTGCCACTGGCTGAAATGGGAATTATTTTAACTTATAATTAAATAAATTGGTAAAAAATTAAGATTTGGGTATCTGTTTTGGTATTTTGTTAATTTTTATGCAAAAGTGAAATTCTTGAAACAGAGAAAAATATCCGTATCTTTGTGCTTCAGACACGGTTTCGGAGAACTTCCGGAATCGCTTTTGTCGTTTATACCTTTACTATTTATGCAGCTAAAACCCATCAACGAAAAGTTTCTCCCCGATCTGCTTCAGAAAGAATTTGGAAAAGAAATCTTTGATCAGCTGGAAGGCAGCCGGCATATTTCCGTGAAAGGAAGTGCCGGATCCAGTGTATCTGTTTTTACCGCTGAACTTTTCCTCACACGCAAAAAGAATATCCTTTATCTGGTGGATGATAAGGAAGACGCCCTGTATGCAAATACTGAAATGGAAGATCTGCTGGGAAAAGAAAAAGTTCTGTATTTTCCGGCTACCCATCTGGAGCCTTATCAGGTTGAAAAGACGCAGAATGCCAATCTCGTTCTGAGAACGGAGGTTTTAAATAAAATAAATTCAGGAAGGTCTCCCAAAGTGATCGTTGCCTATACGGGAGCTTTATCGGAGAAGGTTCTTAAAAAAGAAGATTTTAAAGCCATATCTCATCATATTAAAACCGGAGATCAGCTGGATTTTGATTTTGTAGACGAACTGCTCAGTCATTACCATTTCCAGCAGGCGGACTTTGTTTCCGAGCCTGGCGAATTTTCGGTAAGAGGAGGGATTGTGGATGTGTTTTCCTATTCCCATGAAAAGCCTTACCGTATTACTTTCTTTGGAAATGAGGTGGAAAGTATCAAAACATTTGATATAGAAACACAGCTTTCAGTGGAAAAGGTCAAAGAGTTTCAGCTGGTATCGAATATGAATTTTTCAGTTACCGGAACAAAGGTTTCCCTGCTGCAGCTTCTGCCGGAAGACAGCTTTATCGTTTCCAGGAACGGAGCTGTGGGAATGCAGAAGATCAGGTCATTTTACGGGAAGTCTCTTGAAAAATACGAGTCCCTGAGCAGAGATATCGCTCACAGAACCCCTCAGGAGCTGTTCATTTCGGATCAGGAGTTCTTATTTGATTATAAAAAATTTACAACCATTGATTTTGCAGGGATTTCAATGGAGGGAATCAAAGATCTCAATGAAATTAAACTGGAGCAGCTTCCGCAGCCGTCTTTCCATAAGAATTTTGAGCTGCTTATTGAAGATCTTGAGGAAAAGCAGAATGAAGGTTTTGATACATGGATCTCTTTTTCCACGGAGAAACAGAAAGAAAGACTTGAGTCTATCTTTGAAGAGCTTGAACACGAGCTGCCTTTTAAAAGTTTTAAATCTGAACTGCATGAAGGCTTTGTAGATAACGGGCACAGGTTATTGGTATATACTGATCACCAGATCTTTGACAGGTACCAGCGGTATAAAGCAAAAAATACTTTCGCCAAATCTGAGCAGCTTACCCTGAAAGACCTGATGTCTCTGAAGATCGGGGATTATATTGCCCATATCGACCACGGCATCGGAAAATTCATGGGGCTGGTAAAAGTAAACAATGACGGAAAAATTCAGGAATGCTTCAAACTAACCTATAAGAATGGTGATCTTCTGTATGTAAGCATTCATTCGTTACATAAGATTTCGAAATATAACGGCCCGGATGGAAAAGAAATTGTGCTGAGCAAACTGGGGTCGCCAACGTGGAAGTCTCTGAAGCAGAAAACAAAGGCCAAAGTAAAACAGATCGCTTTCGACCTTATCAAACTGTATGCCCAGCGAAAGACAGCAAAAGGATTTGCTTATACTCCGGATTCGTATCTGCAGAACGAGCTGGAAGCAAGCTTTATTTATGAAGATACTCCTGACCAGGAAAAAGCCACAATCGATGTGAAAAGAGATATGGAAGCAGATACGGTGATGGATCGTCTGGTATGCGGTGATGTTGGTTTCGGAAAGACGGAAGTGGCGATGCGTGCTGCCTTTAAAGCTGCAACGGACGGGAAACAGGTAGCTGTGCTTGTTCCTACCACTATTCTTGCCTTCCAGCATTACAGGAGCTTTAAAGAAAGACTGAAAGACTTTCCTGTAAATGTTGCCTATGTAAACCGATTCAGAACTGCCAAACAAAAAGCTGAAACACTGGAAGACCTGAAAAACGGAAAGGTGGATATTATCATCGGAACCCATCAGCTGGTAAGCAGCTCTGTGAAGTTTAAAGATCTCGGCCTGCTGATTATTGATGAGGAACATAAGTTTGGTGTTTCTGTGAAAGATAAGCTGAAGACCCTTAAAAACAACGTAGACACGCTTACGCTGACGGCTACTCCCATCCCGAGAACATTACAGTTTTCCCTGATGGCAGCAAGGGATCTTTCTGTAATAAAAACACCGCCGCCAAACCGCCAGCCGGTTGATACCCATCTGATCGGTTTTAACGAAGAAACGCTTCGGGACGCTATTTCTTACGAGCTTCAGAGAGACGGACAGGTGTATTTCATTAATAACAGGATTGAAAATCTTAAAGATATAGCCGGGCTTATTCAGAGGCTGGTTCCGGATGCAAGAGTCATCACAGGGCATGGTCAGATGGAAGGTAAACAGCTGGAAAAAAATGTCCTGGATTTTATGGACGGGAAATATGATGTTCTGGTTTCTACTACTATCGTGGAAAGTGGGGTAGATGTTCCTAATGCCAACACAATCTTTATTAATGATGCCCACCGTTTCGGAATGGCAGATCTTCACCAGATGAGAGGAAGAGTGGGGCGAAGCAACAGAAAAGCATTCTGCTATCTGATTGCGCCGCCTTATGATATGGTAACTTCTGATGCCCGTAAACGTCTGGAAGCAATTGAACAGTTCTCTGATCTTGGAAGCGGTTTTCAGATTGCAATGAAGGATCTGGAAATCCGGGGAGCGGGTGATCTTCTGGGAGCGGAACAGAGCGGCTTTATCAATGAGATGGGCTTTGAAACCTATCAGAAGCTGATGCAGGAAGCATTGGAAGAATTAAAAGATGATGCGGATTTTGAGAACCTATTTGAAAATGAGGAAGACCGTCAGAAACTGTTCAAATCTGTAAAGGATGTGAATATTGATACGGATCTTGAACTGATGCTGCCTGATTTTTATATTTCCAATACGGAAGAAAGGCTGCTGCTCTATCAGAAAATTGCGAAAATCAATAATGAAAAAGAACTCCATCAGTTTGAACTTGAACTGATCGACCGTTTCGGGCCACTTCCGAAAGAAGCTGTGAATCTGTTGAAAAGCGTCTCGCTTAAATGGCTTGCTGCGGATATAGGATTTGATAAGATTGTGATGAAAAACGGTGTGTTTCTGGGATATTTTCCGGGTAATCCTCAGGATAAGTTTTACCAGACCGACCGTTTCAGGAATATTATAACCTATTTAACCGGCAATCCGGCAGAAGCACAGCTGAAAGAAAAGATCGGGAAGGAGGGTAATCAGCTCATGATGAGAAAAGAAAAAGTGAAAAATGTGGATGAGGTGAATCTGCTGCTTAAAGCAATTATCGGACACGATTAAAATGAGCTGTTTTCTGTTGAAAAACTGTTTTTTCTGTCTTTGGAAATAATTGATTTTTAACTAAAATATAGAAAAGATCTGAAAATTTTACTATTCAGATCTTTTTTTTATTGAAAATTTTCCATGAGTTTTTTGCTGAAAAATTCATGGAAAAGTCTTTGAAAATCACAGAATAATGAGTAAAAATAAATATTTAATCGTTTGATTTATAGCGAGTAATAAAGATTTTTTAAAGAAAATAAAGAGGGTATTAATTACTTGTAGAAATAATTCTACTTTTTTGTACAACTAATTCTATGACGTAAATGCTTTATTTCTACATAGTTAGAATTAATTAAAATATGTTTTTTAATTGATAATTTGTACCTTTGTGGCCCTAATTATGAAAAAAATTATATTTTGTTGCACTTTTGGACTTATGTCATTCTGTGTCAACGCTCAGGTGGGAATTGGGACAAATTCTCCTAAATCTACTCTCGATGTAAACGGGAAGACCACCTTAAGAAAAGAACTTAGAGTCGGAGGCACTTCAGCTCAGGCAGGAAATGCCGGACTTAATGGCCAGGTTTTGGTTTCACAGGGAGAAGGAAAACCTCCTGTATGGAAATCATTGAATGTTTCCTTTATGGAAGAGGGACAGTACAAATTGATCAATTCGTATGTGTCTTCAGATCAGAACGGGATAGGTACCCTTTCCAGTCAGGCAGCCGGTGACGGTATTTATAAGAATAATGTAGGAGATGATATTACCGATACCTCAAAAGGAGTATGGGTAAAAATAGAAGGACTGAAAAATACTTTTGATATCAAAAACGGAAAAAACAGACTTACTTATCAGTTTCAGACCGGTGTTGAAATAAAAGCCCCGAATGCACAAACTTCCCAGAACATAAGTTTTACCTGTGGTGTTTTCAGAAACGGAAGGCTTGTTGCAGTACGTCCGGACAGGATTGCTTCAAATAACAACAGCGAAAAAGCAGGAATACAGGAGTATATTTTTACCCTTAACTATACTGAACAAAATGTACCTATAGGTGTACAGAAACTTGAAGTGGCCTGTCGTAAGATCTCTACTTCCAGTTCGGGATCCCAGTTTGCCATAGGACGTAATATATCAGATACCAACACAGTTTCCAATGCATTTACTCTTGAGTCTATTATGAAGATAGATGTGATTGAGTATGTTACTTATAAAAACAATTAATCAACTGATGAGAAAAATAATATTAACTCTATTTCTTGGAGCAGGACTGCTGTTGTCCGGACAGGTGGGTATTAATACAGATACTCCGAAGGCCAAACTGGATGTGAACGGAGATCTGAATCTGAGAAATAAAATAGTCGTTCTGAATACCACAGACAACAGCCTTTCTCAAGGGAATAATGACCAGATCCTTGTCTCTCAGGGAGAAGGCTATCCACCCATCTGGAAATCGCTGCGTATTCCGGAATATGAACCGAATAAATTTTACCTGATATTCAATAATTCCTTTTCAGACAGAACAGGAGTGAAATTTACCAATAGTGAACAGTTTGGTACTGCTGCCCGAAGTACTGCTTTTGTAAAAGGAGCAAACTTTTCCAGTTTTCCAACGTTTAAGAAAATCCCGGGACTGTCTGATAAGATCAAAGTATACAGTACACAAAGCAAAACATATTTCCAGTTTGAAACGGTAGTGCAGGCCGATCTGCCTTCAAATAAAGCAACTGATGTTTCAATAGATTATGCATGTGGAATTTTTGTGGATGATAAACTGGTTAATATGAGACAGAGAAATCTAAAGGCGAGTAGTGCATCCAATACTTTCATTACCCATAATCAGATCGGGGTAATTGAAAACCTTTCCATAGGAGAACATAATGTAAGTGTTGCATGCTCAAGAATCGGGTCTTATGAAACGGCAAATACTATTGTTCTGGCTATAGGGACTTATGCGTCAGATAATATCAATGATTTTATTACCCAGTCTTCTTTGAAAGTAGATGTGTATGAAATTCCTCAGTTCTTTAATCCTATTACTAATTAAATCCGGTCATGAAAAAAATACTAATTATAAACTCTTTACTGTTGGCTGTTTTTGCCGGGGCTCAGGTGGGAATAAATACTTCTAACCCTGTTAATACATTGGATGTAAACGGGGATCTGAGTGTAAGAGGTGAGTTGAGAACGGGGGGAACTAATCTTCTTAAAGGATCTGCCGGAACAGCAGGATATATTCTGCATAATAACTCAGAAATGAATGTTAATGACTGGAAGAACATCAAAATTGCTGACGGGCAGGGAAGTATGTCTGTATTTTCTCTGAATACGGTGGCAGACCAGACTGGTGTTACTTTTACCGGAAACGGATCAGCTGTTCCTTATTCGGAAAATACAACCCTGAATAATAATTGGGTGGTGCTTCCCGGGACTAACGATACATTTTCCACTACAAATGGTACAAACAAAGTGGTATTTACCTTTCAGACGACTGCTCAGAAGACTGGAAACGGAAGTTCTTCAGCCGGTTTTGCCTGTGGTGTTTTTGTAGATAATAAACTTAGGGCAGTTCGAACTGAAGTTTTATTAGGAGATGATGGTGCCTATAAGGTTTTTAATCTTAATGCAACACTTACCAATCTTCCTCCCCAAAATAATTATAGCGTTAAGGTAGCCTGTACAAAGAGAACTTTGAATAACGGAACTTTGGGAATAGGTACTGCTGTAAATGCAACCTTCCTTAATAATGAAATGGCACAGTCTGTATTAACAACTTCCGTACTGCAGCCTTATTAAAATATCATTATTATATCCTATAAGAACCTAAAAACATCATGTTTTTAGGTTTTTTTTGTGAAAAGGAAAGAATTGCTTTTAATTTGTTGTGAAAATGAATGATTTCGTCAGAAAAATGGATTATATTTGTGAACTCACTAAAATATTTTTTCAATGGGAAAAAACTATCTTTTAAAAATTTTTGCCGGTGTACTGATTGGTTTCATGGTATCATGTAACAACAGTGGCTCTGATGATTTTGAACCAAGCTCCGGTAACGGCGGAAACAATGGAAACGGAACACCTCCTCCTGCAAGGGTCCTGGAAAAGATCACTTTTAACAATACCGTTCAGGAAGAATATGTTGTTAGCGCAGGTAAACTGGTAACCGGAATGTTCAAAGACGGTAATACCACCACATCTTATACGGGTACCGTAACCTATGGCGGAGATAAAATATCCAAAATAAAGTTTGTAGGAAGCCAGCCAGGAAGCATTTCCTATGATTTCTCAATCAGTGAAGACAGTAAAGGAAATATGTATAATGCCACCTGTACGGCTGTTGCTTCTACGGCTGCCAATTCTTATATCAGCGACTATACTTTTACTTATGATGCAACAGGAAAACTTACCAAAATCCTTGAAAAGAAAAAGTATGGCGGTATGTATGCCTACACCAATTTTGTACTGATTGATTTTACGTATATTGGAAATAATATTTTTAAAGGCGACTGTACGAGAGGAATACTGACCGCAACAGGAGATCCGGATATGACCACTGCCAAAAAAACAATGTACAGCTTCCAGAATTATGATTCAAAGATCAGTCCGTTTTCCACGCTGCCAAAAAGCTTTTTTATGGCATGGAGTTTAGTGCGTCCTGAAACCTTTTACAGAATATCTCCGAATAATCCTACCTCAGTGTATGTAGCACCGCCGGCACCGGCCCTGCCTACCAGTACTCCATTGGATTATATTTATGATACCCAGAATTATCCTGTGTCCAATCAGGATCAGAAACTTAAATATACATACAGGATTTTATAACCCTTTTTGATTATTGGTTTTACCTGAATATAAATAAAAAGATAGCTTTTATACAAAAAAAAGTTATATTTGTCAAAAAATAAACAATTACCTGGAAATGAAACGACTTTTCTATTTTATTGTATTGATAGCAGGATTTTCTTCAATCTATTCCTGCAAAGATATGCTGGATGATAACGGGGATCCTTTAATAGATTTAAATAATACGGAAGGCCTTATCGGCCCGAGAGCTCTGTACAGGGAAATTACAGATAAAGATACTTTAGCAGAATACCATTACAGCGGTCTTCTTTTGACCAAAGTACTTATGGATAGTTCTTCAGTGGCAGATATCGCTTACAGCGGGGATAAAATAAGCCAGGTTGTTTTTAACGGATTTCTGGATCTTGACGGAAACGGAAAACTGGATAAGGACAGCGTTTCCTATACCCAGTTATTCACTTACGGACCTAACGGCAGATTGGTAACCGTTTCTGAGAACCGTTCTGTTTTCAGAAGACCGGCACCTGTACCACCGGCTACGGCTCCGGGACCTCAGACGCTTTTGGCCAGAACAAAGTCTCTTTATGAATTAACATACGATGCCTCTACATCTAAACTGAGTTTAATTAAAATGAAAAACGGTCCTGATGCTTCAGGGGTTCCGTTTGCCTATAAAGATTATTCTGAAACAGAATATACTTATTTAGGAGATAATGTGGCTAAAGTAGTAAGAATTTACGGACCTATGGCAGGCGGTGTACCCGGAGCAGTTACCAGAAAGTATGCTTACGAGTATTTTGCTTATGATAATGAAATAAGCCCTTTTACCCTGCTTCCTTCAGCGTATAAGATTTCAAGACTTCTGTCGACGGAGATCAATGATAAAGAAAGTCATCTCTTATCTCCGAATAACCCTAAGAGAGTAACGGTAACAGACCTTATGCCGCCTCTTCCTACTTCGGTGATCAGAACAACGAATTACAATTATGATGCTCAGACTTATATGACAAAAGGCTTTGGTGTCAACTATATTTATAAGCCTTTCTAGAAAATAATTTCTTAAAATATAAAGCCCGGTCTTTCCAAGATTGGGCTTTTTGTTTTTTATCCCTTAATTTTGTAAAAAATTTCTAATGAAATATTTAATCGTCGGCCTCGGAAATAAAGGCCCGGAATACGAAAATACACGCCATAACATAGGCTTTAAGGTTGCCGAAAAAATCGGGGAAACTCTTGAAGCTCCATTCAATACAACCAATTTCGGATGGATGGCTGAAGGAAAATATAAAGGCAGAAAGGTTTTTATCCTTAAACCCGATACTTATATGAATCTTTCCGGTAATGCTGTAAGGTACTGGATGCAGAAGGAAAATATTCCTTTGGAGAACGTGCTCATTATCACGGATGATCTGGCATTGCCGTTCGGTACGTTGAGGATGAAGATGAAAGGTTCGGACGCTGGTCATAACGGTCTTAAAAATATTAATGAGGTACTGAACACCCAGAATTATGCAAGGCTCCGTTTCGGAATATCCGCAGATTTTTCTGAAGGCCGTCAGGTAGACTATGTACTGGGTACCTGGAACGGAGAAGAAGCGGAAAAATTGCCCGAAAGAATTGATAAGTTTTCCAAAGCCAGCTTGTCCTTTGTTTTTGCAGGGATTAATAATACCATGTCGGCATTTAACGGAAAGTAGCACCCGGATTAAATATTTCGTAAATTATTTATCCTGCATCAGTATAAAATAAAGACCATCGGAAACTCCGATGGTCTTCTGTTGTACTTTTAAAAATTAATTTCCAATCAATTTATATCTGACCGCTACTTGCTTTTACATCGCCCTTCTGTGTGTGATCAGGATATGGGAATCTTCATCTCTTTCATAATCTGTATATGAAGTTTTGAAGCCTAAAAGTTCCACATCAATGTCTTCTTCTTTTGCCCGGATATTTGCGAAATCCTGAATCATTTCCAGTACATCTGTGGCAATATATGAAGTTCCCCTTGCATCGATGGTCACTGCAGAATTGGATTTGATATTTTTTAAAGTTTTTTTAATGGCAGCCTTATTCAGGAAAGATACCTCCTCAGCCAGTTTAATGGTAATACCGTCTGCATTATTCAGCTTTTCCCTGCTCAGATAATAAGCACGTTTCATATTTCCCTGAAGGATATAGAAAACCGAAATAGCCAGACCGATACCCACTCCTTTTAAAAGGTCCGTGGCAACTACTGCTGCAACCGTAGCCGCAAACGGGATAAACTGGAATTTTCCAAGATGCCAGAAGTGCTTGAAGGTTGCCGGTTTTGCCAGCTTATATCCTACAAGGATCAGGACCGCAGCAAGAGTAGCAAGCGGAATAAGGTTAAGAATAAATGGAATGGTAAGTACACAGACCAATAACAGTACACCATGAATCATGGCAGACAGTTTGGAGGTTGCTCCTGCATTCGCGTTGGCAGAACTTCTTACGACAACTGAAGTCATAGGAAGTCCTCCGATGAATGAGCTTACAAGATTTCCGATTCCCTGGGCTTTAAGTTCAAGATTGGTATCGGTGATTCTTCTCTGCTTATCCAGTCTGTCAGACGCTTCAATACAAAGAAGGGTTTCAATAGAAGCTACAATGGCAATAGTTGCTCCTACAATCCATACCTTAAGATTGGTAAATCCTGTGAAATCCGGCATGGTTACAAGATTTTTAAAATCATCCAGTGACTGCGGAACAGGCAGTGAAACCAAATGCTGGCTGCTGATCGCCAGAGAGCTTCCGGACAGCTTAAAAGCTTCGTTCAGAAGAATCCCGGTAACAACAGCTACCAAAGCTCCGGGAAGCATTTTCATCCTCTTTAAAGCAGGAATTTTATCCCATACAATAAGAATAGCTACGGAAACCAGGGTTACAATAATGGCTCCCGGATGAATCGCTCCGAAAAGTTCTGAGAAATAACCAAAGTTGACTCCGTTTTCGAAAAGAGACTGATTGCCTTCATAATCTTTATCAAATCCCATCGCATGAGGAATCTGTTTTAAAATAATAATGATTCCGATAGCGGCAAGCATTCCTTCAATAACGTTATTCGGAAAATAGTTGGAAATACTTCCTGCTCTTACGAATCCAAGAACCAACTGGATAAGCCCGGCAATAATTCCGGCACATAAGAACAGTTCAAAAGCCCCCAGATCTGTAATGGCTGTTAAAACAATAGCGGTAAGTCCGGCAGCCGGACCGGATACCGAGATATTTGAATTACTGATGAATCCTACGACAAGGCCTCCCACGATACCGGCAATAATACCCGACAACGGTGGTGCCCCCGATGCTAAAGCGATTCCTAAACATAAAGGTAACGCAACTAAGAATACAACGAGCCCTGAAGGGAAATTCTCCTTGATTCCTCCTAATAATGATGTTTTTTTCATGATTTTTTTGAAAAATATAACCGATCGGTCAATCCCTTGATAATCAGTTATAAAAGATTGGAAATTTAATTTTTAAAGCACACGTATTCCATATCAAGCTCAGACATGAATACTATTAAATAAATCTAACTATACTTAAAAATTAAGCTTCCGGAGGCGGAGAAAATATAGTGAGTAAAGGCGACAGATGAAAAGAATCATCTATCAGCACAAAAGACACGCCCTGAGGATCAGGTTCGGAGAACTTCAGATAATCGAATACATCCAAAGTTTTCGGAAGGGTCTTTTCGTAAACAATAAAAGATGACGGGTGAGAGTGAGGCTCCTCTTCGTTGATTACTACATTGGTTCTTACCAACTCCCAGCCGGCAACCGCAGCAATGCCCGGCAGCGCTGTAAAGTTTAGGAAGAACATCAAAATAATAATACTCCAGAATTTCATTTTACCCTCTTTTTGTCAGAAAAAAATTATTGAGTTTTTCTGCTCATTACCCAGTCAGAACTTGTAAGGTTGTAGATCTTCTGAATGTCTTTTAAGATTTTCTCAAAATCAATTTCCAGATCAATGATCTTACCGGTTCTAAGGTCAAACACCCAGCCATGTACGATAGGATACTCTTCTAAAATGTATCTTTCCTGCACGCAGGCCATTTTGATCACGTTGATACACTGTTCCTGAACGTTAAGTTCTACCAGTCTGTCATAACGTTTTCCTTCGTCTTCGATAGCGTCTAATTCAGTTTGGTGCAATCTGTAAACGTCACGGATGTTTCTCAGCCACGGATTTAATAATCCTAAGTCCTGAGGGGTCATCGCTGCTTTTACACCACCACAGTTGTAATGTCCGCATACCACAATGTGCTTTACTTTAAGATGTTCTACCGCGTATTGAATAACCGCTGTGGAACTCATGTCTAAAGTATTGACAACATTGGCAATGTTTCTGTGGACAAAAACTTCTCCCGGTTTTGCACCCATGATCTCTTCTGCTGTTGCTCTACTGTCTGAACATCCGATATACAGATAATCAGGCGTCTGAGTTTTAGCCAGTTCATGGAAAAAATCCGGGTTTTCTGCAATTTTAGACTCTACCCACTTCTTGTTGTTTTCGAAAATAACTTCGTACGATTGTGACATAATTTAAATGTTTAAGGTTTATAATTATTTATTTCGTTTAAATTATTTTCAAATTCAATAGACTAAATCAATAATCATGCAAAAATATAATTTTTGCCGTAAAGGCAGACACTTTTAACAAAATTTAATATTAAAATATGCTTAAAATCATATTTAAAAAGATCATTACAAGCCATTTTCAGATAAGTTTTTCTGAAAAAGCAATAATCCAAACTCAAAAAACAATGATAAAATTACGAACTATTAATCATAAAATTGAATTTAAAGATCAAAATATTTTTAAATCTGCATAAAAAAACTGCCTCAGTCTGAGGCAGTTCGTTTAAAGCAATGGCAGTTTGTTACTGTTTAATGATTTTTACAAAGGTTTCCGCATTGTTGATCCGTACCAGATAGGCTCCGGATATCAGTGAAGAAACATCGGTCTGTCTGTTCTCAAACTTTCCTTCCTTAATAAGCTGTCCGGAAAGATTGTAAATCTGGAAATAATAATCTTTATCATCAGCATTGATGTACAGGGTATTTTTCACTGGATTCGGGAACAGGATCAGTTTATTATCCTTCTGAATCTTTTCTATTTCTTTTTCAGCAAAGATATTCACTGCTTTCTGTACTGCGTTTTTAGGAACAGGAATCGCAAACGGTTCATATCTTGGAATCTCCTTTCCATCTGCATCATACTGGATTTTCGCACATCGGCACGACATGGCAGACTGGGGACGGAAAGAGAAGCTTGGGGTAAAGAAATACATTTTTACATCGTGACTTACCTGGCTGATCTCCGTATTGAACAGGATTCCGATAGAGTTATCTCCTCTGAGAGCCGCGGTCCATACTCCGGAAAGCTTGAAATTCTCATCAGCTCCGAATGTACCGGCCTGGGAAGCTGTCAGGGCATTTCCTCCGCCAAATCCTCTGATTCCGTTATTCGGGAAATTACCGATATTGTATTCAGGCTTATTAAAGATAAAGCCGTATCTCACATTTACCCTTCCCTGGCCGGCAGGAGGAACAGATTTTACATAGCCGCCCAGATAATTCAGTTTGGATGCACTGAAAGCTTCATTGCTCACAAAAGTATTCATATCGGAAGGATCCAGACCATAAACATTTTTATTGTTCTGGATAAAATTAGCGTGGTAATACCACGGTGAGTTTCCTTTGGCATAGGCCAGGAATCCCGGAGAAATATTCACTCCCCCGTCAGCGATTCCCTGTACATCTGGAATTCTCCATCCTTCAGGACATGGGTCATAAGGTGATTTCTCTGTGGCATGTCCCCATCTTTCAGAAGCGAGGCCGTTTTCTCCGGAAATCCAGTCTTTACTTGCAGCTGTACTCTGATACATGAAAACAGAAGGGTTATTTACCGAATACTTCAGAACCTTTTTAAGTTTCAGGTCCGGAGTATCATTGGCTGCCACACCGCTGGAATACGTGGAATAATCTTTAGTCTGGTTGGCCATATAGCTGGTTTCATCAATCGCTCCTGAATAAACGATATTTCCGGCACTGGTTCCGGTCTGCCTGAAAATAGTGTACTTTCTGAACAGATTCCGGGTATTTCCTCCCGCAGAGTGCTCATAAAAACCTCCGGGATAGTAGAATACCGGTAGCGGATCTTTTCTTCCCCACTGGTAATGAAGTCCGCCGCTGTCTTTGATCGTCTGCACGATGGCATTTCCGTAATAGGCAGGATTGGATGCATTATAATAGAATGTACCGTATAGGCCCTGTTCTACCATATGCTGGTTCAGGAATGGGCCTAAGGCACCCAGGTCTCTGTCCATCAGGGTTGTTTTTAACGGAACTCCGTAATAGCTTTTTGCGGAATTGACAAACTGCCCGGCAGTGTCTTCGGTAATTCCCGTATTGGCAACAGTTTCTGTCTTATACTCCGGCTGTTCCTGTATAACGGATTTAGGTGCCCAGATATGCCAGCTCCAGAGAAGAGGGTCTGTATTGTTTCCGGCGGTCCACTGCCCGGAGTTTCCTAAATGGAATCCTACTACGGCATTTCCTGTTCTGTTTTCATTAAGGGTAACGCGCAGTTTTGCCGTTTCAATTGAGCCGTCAATAATTTCTACTTTGGAAATCAGGCTCTGATCTGTGGTCCATACCACAGAAGTTGATTTTATACTTCCGGCAGGCATCTCATTGTTTTCAGATAAATACAGCTTGTGCATAGCGTAAGCTTTCTTTAAAGGAATATCAATGATTCTGTCCTTGCCGGCTGCAGGAACCTCCAGTGAATTATTGGTATATTCGATATAGCTGTTGGGTTCTTTGGTCCATTCTTTCAGAGTCTCAAGGGTATACTGTGCAGGAGATGAAAGAACATAATCTGTTTCAAATACTGACGGCATATAAGCATTGTTGGGGTCTTTTATGCAGCGTACTGCTCTTGTTTCATAAGTATTGCCTTCCAAAACCCTGTTGTAGGCGATATTATGCCATCCCGCACTTGAATGGCCGGGAATATTTCCGGCATCTGAAATCAGGAATAATCCTCTTGCTCCGGTAACCGGAGTTCCCCCTATGCTGATGGAAGAGAAGAAGGTTGATGCGTGGAGTGCCCCGTCACTGTGCTGATCCTGGAAACCAATGATTGGCTGTTTGTATAATTTATTACCGTCTCTCAGCGCATCGATCTGAGCACTTGTCCGGTTGATTAAGGTCATTGGCTGCGGATAATATTCATAATTTCCGGTGATAGGAAGCATTCCCAGATTGCGGTCTGCAACATTGCTCAGGTCAAATCCATAGCCCGGGTATACCTTTATTCCCGGATACTGAACATTTGGAGTATTAGGAACAATATCTACATTATTCGCTCCTCCGGCTTTTCCCCACGGGCTGGTTTTTGCTCCGGCATCTACTGATGAATAGAAAGAAGGAACCCTCCACCCGCACGGGCACGGATCATATGGAGATTTCATAGCATACCGCTTACTTTCTTTAGCAACATTTACATCAGAAGTACTTATATTTGTCCACTTACCCCCTCTGGTATCTCCCCAAAGATCCCATGTTTCATTTTTATAATGATCGGCATCGTATACTTTGTATTTGCTTTTTGAGAACCAGGTGGTCTGCTCCTTTCTTTCCCAGTCTGATACGGCCGGCCCCTGTACAAGGTAGTTCTCCCCGTTATTCACAGGAGTTTCCCCTATTTTATAAACATAAACCGGAGGAATGATGAGGTTGATCGGGTTATTGATGGAATATCTGATATTTCCGTTCGGGGAATCGAAGCCGGTATTGTCTGCAGCTGCATATAAATTTCCTCTGTATTTGGACGGGACAGAACCTTTTAAAGTTCCGACTTCTCCTCTGATGGTATAAATAGAAAGGTCTTTATAATTGGAAGGGAAAGGATCTTTTCTTCCCCACTGGTATTGCAGCCCTCCGGATCTCTGGAAGCCGTGACCTGTAAGATTGGCATGAGTGGCACCCAGGTTTCTGTCCATCCATTTCCAGTCGGTGACCAGATTACCGTTTTTATCTTCTTCAAATCCCAGGTGATACGTACTTCCGTCCGTAGGATCATCAGTTACCCATACATGCCATGTCCAGTACACTTTGTCATTCACGCGGTAAGAAACAACGGCGTTTCCTTCTTTCAGTTTATTAACCAGTACTTTTATTTTGGCATTTTCCCCGGTGCCTTCCAGGGCTACGGAGCGGATCAGGCCAATTTCATCTTCCCAGTAAAGGCCGGCAGAAGGAATTCCGTTATCTGGAATTTTAGTGTAATTGTTCTGTTCATCCTTCATCAGATCGCCGCCTTTCGCCCACATTTCATAGGCTTTTTTTACAGGAATGTAAAGACCGTCAGCAGGATTGCCATTCTTATCTTTTCCGGTGAAAATATAGCTGTTGGGAGCTTTCGTCCAGTCAGCAGGCGTATTGTCAGGAGTAGCTCCTGAATTTACAGTATAGCATGCATTCACGCAATCCCCTGAGTTATAAGGTACATTAAAAATCCCTACATAGTTGATGAATTTTGATACCTCTGATTCGATATCCTGAAGCGATCTTACAGGCTGGTAAAAGTTTGTTACATCATTACGAAGAGCTCCCATACCATATAAAGTCATTTCCGGAGTATTGGATATGATCAGATTTTCAGAACCGGGACCTCTGCGGGCATTTCCCTGGTCATTGGTATAGCCGAAATAAGGTCCGCCGTAATTGCTGTGGGCGGTAAGGTTGGTTATGTTAATGTGTGTGCCATCACTCTTATACACTCTGAATCCTGTAATATAGCTGGATACAATAACAATAGGCTCCTGATCGGTCATGAAATCGGATAGCTTTTCATGGATGGTATTGTACAGGTTGAAATACCTGCTCTCCAGCTGGTTGGGATTCTTGAAATTGTGATAGCCCGGTCCGTTGGCATCTCCCGGCCATTGGCTGAATTTCATCATTAATCCGTTGATGGAAAATTTTCCGGCAAACATATACACCGGATCATTGTAGCTGTATAAATAAGGGATAGGATGCCCTGCCATTTCATCATAAATGAATTCGGGAGTAGATCCCAATACACTATTTGCAGCACCTGTATTGATCATGGTGATGGATTTTCCGTCCGGAGCAAGCTGGGCAGGTGTAGCCGGAGAAAATACAATATCATCCTTTTTGTTGTTCATAATCACATTCCCGAGTTTATTCCAGGAATGGGCAGAAGTAACCCTGTCTTTGATTCCTGTGACTTTTCCTGTGGTATCAAAAGTCAGAGTTCCGCTTTTTTTAGGGGTCAGGAGGATCGTGTATTCATTTTCGTCCAGTTCACAGGATGCCGTTGCATAATCGCCTTCTTTATAGTGATTTACAGATCTTTCCCATGCCACACTGCTGAAATTGCTGATATTGACATCAGAATTCAGTTCAATTTTTAAATTGTAGGCAGGGTTGGCGGAAGCCGGAAGTTCGAAGGAGGCCTTAAGGTTTTCATTGTACTGGTTGTATGAGTACAGCGTCTTGCACCAGATAGTGATCCAGTCTCCCTGTGAATTCCTGTACTTGATCTCCATACGGATATTTCCGGTGGTAAAAGGTTTGGTGAGCTTGCCTTCAATAACGACAAGACCTTTCTGGCTTACGTTCTGCTGAACAGTGAAGCCGGGATCCAGATCGTAGACGTAGGGTGGGGCCAGGCTTTCCGGCCGGAGAAGTTTTTCTTTTTCATAAATGTGTTCCGAAACAGGAACTACCCGGGAAAAAGCATGGCTGGGTACTATACAGAATAGTACGGCAAACGCCTGCAGCGTAGATTTTTTTTTCATAATGTTTCCGAGAAATTGTTAAACGTTGTGTTTTAAAAGTTATAGGCAGCCGGACGGAAAAATCAAGCTATCATTTTCCATGTTATTATGGAAAATGATGTTCCTGTAAACCACAGGTCTGCGGAGATCTTAATTTAAACCGTCTGTTCTGTTATTTTCGGGAATAAATGTGGAGTAAATGATAGCAGCGGGAGACCCGCTTTGGGAAGGTTGGTGTAATTTTTTTCATGGTTGTCTTTAGTTTTATGTGTTTTTTAGCGTAAAAAACCTGAACATTAAAAGCTTTAAGTTTTTTGTAAAAGTAAATAAAAAAAATATATCCCACAACGTTTGAGTTATATTTTTGCTGCTCATTATTAATGAGTTGTAAATAATCTTTTATAATTAAAGACTATGAAAAAAATATATTGAAAAGGGTAAAATTTTATATTTTATGATTGATGTAGCCGTCCGTTGCTTTTTCATTAGGATAAATTTTCCCCGGATTTCCCATAACAACAGAGTGGGAGGGAACATCAAAATTTACATAAGAATTCGGGGCGATCAGAACGTTGTCTCCAATGGTTATACCTCCTACAATTACGGCATTGGTGCCTATCCATACTTCATTGCCGATTACAGGAACGCCTGCGTTTTTACCCCGGTTCTGCTGCCCGATGGTTACCCCCTGTGCGATATTACAGTTGATCCCGATTTTTGCTTTCGGATTGATCACCAGGCTTCCCCAGTGGCCAAGATAAAAACCTTCTCCGATCTGCGTTTCAGGATAGATCTGGAATCCGTATTTGATCTGATAATGCCTTAAAACAAACTTCCAGAAAATTCCTGAAACGGGATGGTTAAGGTGCTGCTGGGCTTTTCTGAAAATATAGATGAAATGGAGATTAGGATTGATGCACTTTTTCCATATCTGAAAACCGGACAGCCACTGGCCGTTTTCCCGGTAAAAATCCTTTTGAATAATAGAATACTCAGCCATAACAGTTGTTTTTATACGTGATCGATGATTTCCTGGATATGCTGTACCGATTTTTCCAGAACGAAAGGAAGCTCTGTATGGGCTATTTCTTTTTTATACTGTTCGGCAAGATCTCTGTTGGTGAGGAATTTTTTCATGCCATCATAAATCCCGTCCCCGGAATTCGGCGTGATGATTCCCAGTTTTCCGTCCTGAAGAAGATCTCTGATTCCGGAAATATCTGTTGCCGAAACAGGCTTTTTCAGAATAAGAGCCTCAGCAATAATGGTTGGATAGCCTTCATGCCTGGAAGACATTACATAGAAATCGGATTTTTCCATATAAGGGTACGGGTTGCTTTTATAGCCCAGCATTCTGGCTGTTTTCTGTACATTCAGGGTTTCCAGCTGAGCCTGTATGTTTTCGAGATCGTAGCCGTCACCGATGATCAGCAGGTTATGTTTCAGGCCCTCATCCAGTAATCTTTTGTGAACCTGCAGAAGTCTGTCATAGCCTTTTTGAGGATACACGGTTCCTACGGAAACAAAAACAGGATCACTGCTTTCTGTAAAAGGCATGTCATCAACAGCAATATGGGCTTTTTCCAAAGTGTCATTCCTGTCGATAGGATTGTAAATTTTTACAATCGATTTTTTTTCATTCTCATTTTGGGCATGCTTCAGCATCCCCTCTTCCAGCTTGTTTGAGATCACAAGTATTTTATCGAATTTAAAGAACTCTCTGATCACATCCGGAGTAAATTCCTTTAAACTAAAAATATCGTTTTGTATCCAGATGATTTTTTTTGAATCCTTTAAAGGGCTGGACAGGATATCTTTATACATTCCGTGGATAGCGCCAATTTCTACATCGTATTTCTTATTTTTAAGGATGAACTTATAGAGAAGCGCCGGGAACCACAGGAATATTTTCTGGTAAAGAACACGGAAGGCTTTCACCGGAATTTCATGAGGTCTGTTGGTGGTGATCATTTCCCCTTTGATGAGATAATAAAGATTGACCCAGGCGGGAACATCCTTAATGTACTGTCCGGAGTATAAATTGATCAGAAGGTCAATTTCATATTTGTCTGACGGGATGTTTTTCAGAAAATTAATCAATGCTTTTTCTGCACCGCCATGGCGTAGGGAACCGATTCTGATCAATATTTTTTTCTTCAAGGCAATAGGTATTATGTGTTTAAAAATCTTTTAAGTCTCAGGACTGAACGGAATTGTCCGGCCTTCAGAAGCAAAAATAAAACTTTTCGGTAATAGCCGGTGTATAAAAAATGATTTGAGCTGAGGGAGTCTCTGATTTTTTGAAGATAAAGATCAGATTCCTCTTTTTTAAAGTTTCTTCCGATAATTCCCTGGTCTATGGAAGATTCAATAAAATCCCAGTCGAATTGATACAGATATTTTTTTGCTCCTTTATCTTCCCGTTTCTGGAAAGTAATAAAATCTGTTACTGCTGAGTGAAGGGTAAATAATGAACTGAAAGAATGCTTTATCCTGCTCAGGGAACCGTCAGTATATTCATAGTGATAGAGCGCGGCGTCGAGAATTTTTATAGAATCAGTATGCATGAAATATTCCATGAAAAACATAAGATCTTCACCGTAGCTGACCTCTTTGTTGAAACTGATATTGTTTTTTAAGATAATCTCTCTTTCGAAAAATTTGGCGCAGGGACCTCCGAAATAAAGCAGATTATTCCTCACCAGAAGTTCAGTGAAATCGGTTTGAATGTGGTAAGTTTTACAAAGGAGATCCCTCGGCTGTCCGCGGATGATATTCTGAATAAGCAAAACATCCGGAGATTCATACTGTTCCTTAAAAATCTGGAAATAATTATTTTCTACCCAGTCGTCAGCATCGATGAAACATAAGTTTTTGCCTTTTGCATGAGCCATACCCGTATTTCTGGTATCACTTACTCCGCTGTTCTTTATTTTATCGATTACTTTTACCCTTTTGTCTTTTTCGGCAAAAGAATTCATGATCTCCAGGGAATGATCGGAAGAGCCGTCATTGATTAAAAGGAGTTCAAAATTGGAGTATGTCTGGTTCAGAACAGAGTCTACGCATTTCTTCAGGGTAGCCGCAGAATTATATACCGGAATGATTACAGATATACCTATCCCGCTGTCTAAAGTATCTCCTTCCATTGCTCTATAATTTTTTCCTTTCTCCACTTTTGTGATTCTTCAAAAGACGATCTCATAAGATCTGTCAGAAACTGATCATCATGAATAAGAAATTCAAGCTTTTCAGCAAACATTTTCCTGTCATGTAAAGGAATTAAAAAACCGTTTTTCTCATTGATAATGTCTGACGGGCCGAATTCGCAGTTATAGGAAATAATGGCATTGCTGCAGAACATGGCTTCTACAAGCACCAGCCCGAATGCTTCACTTAAAGAAGTGAAAATAAAGATCTTTGATTTCTGCATCAAAGCAGCTACTTCTTCGGGAAGTCTGGCACCCAGCAGAACAACCTGGTCTTCCAGATGATGAGTTCTGATGTATTCCAGGATATTGTCTTTTTCCGGGCCATCACCAATGATCTGCAGTTTCCAGCCGGAGGGTTTGGGCGTTTCGTGAAAAATTTTCACCAGTTCTATGGCATTTTTGGTTTTATCCAGTCTTCCCGCAAAACTGATCAGCTTCTCCTTTTTTTCAGGAGGTGTAAATTCCAGCCTTTCATATATCCCATCCGAAAGATTGGGAATAAAAAATGTTTTGCCGAACTGTTCATAATACTTTACCGAAGGTTTATTGATGGAAACAACAGCCTTCAGATTTTTGTAGTTCCTTCTCAGCATTTTATCGTAAACAACACCGCCAATCCTGAAGGAAGAATGTTCCCAGGTAATGGTCTTTTTGCTGATCTCTTTTTCAAAAGAAAGCATGGTGGCCAGCTTATACCAGCAGGCTACAACTGTTTCATAACGGTGATGATTTTCCCTGATCCATTCCCGGAGTACACGGTACGAACCCCAGTCATAGAGATAAGAATACACGGTGTAAATTTTGGGAACTGATCTGTACTTATTATTAATATGCGTGGCAAACTTTGAGTATTTGTCTGCAAAAGAATTGATGTAGTGTTTTTTTATGTTGGGATGGATCTTATAAAAATCAGGATGGGGAGCCATGAGAAAAAGGATCTCAATATCGTAGCCTTCATCAGCCAGCTCTGAGGTAAGATTGGCCAGTACTTTGGCAACACCTCCGATTTTTATATTCTGGTAATAGACAAATAATATTTTTTTTTTCATTTGGTTTTCAATTCGTCAGGGAATGACTGTTGCAAAAATATAAAAAAGAACTTAGAGGAGTGTTGGGAAACAGCAGTCTTTAAGGGACCGGCCTCAGATACTATTTAATTCTTCTTGCTTTTTTGAATTTATAAGGCAGGTTGGCCTTAATATATTCATCCAGTTTTTTCCTGTCTTTTTCCAGCTCCCGGGGGTATTCCGGATTGTTTTTCAAGATAATGTCGCCGTAATCTTCTATGGTGCAGAGAAACTGAGCCGGGTTGCCGATGAATACCGTATTGTCCGGCATAGACTGCGACAGAACAGAGTTGGCACCCAGGATACAGTTGTTACCGATCTGCACATCCTGTGTGATTACACAGTTCAGTCCGATGGTACAGTTATTTCCTATTTTTATCCATCCGAAAATCCGGGCATCCTCATAACCGGGAAGCCTTCTCAGAAGAGTGGTTGTTCCTCCGTGGTTGATAAATCTTACATTTGCCGCAATATTCACATTATCCCCGATCTCAATAAGATAAGGCTCTGTTCCGAAATAAACTTTATCCGGCATATTGAAGCTTTTCCCCACTTTCATACCACGGAATTTGGCTGCTTCAAGGCTGGCCCTGTTCAGAAATGAATGGTAGACGGAATGTATTTTCAATACTATTCTGTATATGAAGATCATTGTTGTAAATTTGTTTTACTTTTGCAAAGAAAAAGAATTTATTTAATATGATAAAAGTTTCCAAAATAGAATATTATCTGCCGGAACTGGTTCTTACCAATGAGGATTTGGAAAAAGAGTTCCCTGAATGGAGTTCCGAAAGGATTCATGAAAAAGTAGGCATCCGGCAGCGCCATATTTCGGCAGCCCATGAGACGGTACTGGAGCTTGCCGTAAAGTCGTCTGAAAAGCTTTTCGAAAGCTACGAAAGAGATAAAGTAGATTTTATTCTTTTCTGTACACAGAGCCCTGATTATTTTCTTCCTACTACGGCGTGCCTTCTTCAGGACAGGCTGGGGCTCAGAAAAAATATCGGAGCCATGGATTTCAATCTCGGATGTTCCGGTTTTGTATATGGAATGGCTTTTGCTAAAGGATTAATAGCCGCAGGTATTGCAGAAAACGTTCTGCTGATCACTGCGGAGACCTATACGAAGCATATCAACCGTAAAGACAAAGCCAACCGCAGTATATTCGGAGATGCATCAGCTTCCACCATCATTGAAAAGGATACAGGAGCCGGAGATTATAAATTCTGCCTGGGTACAGACGGAAGCGGTGCTGAAAACCTTATTGTAAAAAAAGGGGCTTTCAAAACAGATTTCCAGCTGAATCCTGAAAATGAGTTCGATCCCGGAAATCTTTATATGAACGGGCCTGAGATCTTTAATTTCACTATTGAAAATATTCCGGGACTGGTAAAAGAAACGCTGGAAACCAACGGGCTTACTATGGATGATATAGACTATTTTGTTTTTCACCAGGCCAATTCTTTTATGCTGAATTATTTAAGAAAAAAAACTAAAATTCCCGCAGAAAAGTTCTATATTAACATGGAGAATACAGGAAATACCGTGTCGGCTACCATTCCGATTGCACTGAAAGATATGATGGATAAGGGAATGCTGAAGCAGGGAGACCGTGTCCTGTTGGCCGGTTTTGGAGTAGGATACTCCTGGGGAGCCACTATTATTGAAATTTAATGATAATATATAAAGCCATAAAATAAAAAATATGAAGACATCCGTTTTTTTAGAAAAATTACAGGAAGAACTGGAAGAAGACCAAACGCTTACATTGGATACCAATCTGAAAGAGCTGGAAAGCTATGACTCTATCAGCCTGCTTTCCGTTATTGCATTTGTTGACGAAAATTTTAACAAGAAAATTGATACCAAGCAGTTTAAAGATATAGAAAAAGTATCGGACCTGGTAGACATCATCGGTAAAGAAAATTTCGAAGATTAATGAATCGGTTTTCGTTAAAAGATAAAACAATTCTTATTACAGGGGCTTCTTCCGGAATCGGGAGAAGCTGTTCTGTAGAATGCAGTAAGGCCGGGGCAGATCTTATCCTGATCGCAAGAAATGAAGAAGAGCTTCAAAAAACGGTATCCATGCTTTCTCCTGACATTAAAGCAGAAATTATTATCGCAGATATTACCCTGGCAGAAAACCTGGAGCAACTGATTGCCGGGAAAACAGCTGTTTTAGGAAAAATTTCAGGATTTATCCATTGTGCAGGAATAGAAAAAACACTGCCGCTGAAAAAACATACGCCTCAGCTTTATCATGATATTTTTGCAGTGAATGTGATCTCCGGTTTTGAAATTGCCAAAATTCTGTCCCTTAAGAAATATAAAACCGAAACCTCTGCTTTTGTATTCATTTCCTCGGTGGCCGGAATGGTAGGGGAAATAGGTAAGGCTGCTTATTCTGCCAGCAAAGGAGCCGTTGTTTCCGGGGCACGTTCCCTGGCAATGGAACTTTCAAGAAGCGGTGTGAGAGTAAACAGTATCAGCCCTGCTATGGTAGATACCCCTATTTTGGAAAAAATGTTCGAAAATATAGGTGAAGAGGCAGCGGAAGAGATCCTTAAAAAACATCCGCTGGGAATAGGAAAGCCTGAGGATGTAGCCAATGCCTGCATTTTCCTGCTATCAGATGCTGCGAAATGGATTACAGGAACCAATATGGTGGTAGACGGAGGGTATTCTGCCCAGTAATTATTTTTTTACCAGGCCTTCAATGATTCCTTCCACGGCATCAAAAATTTTCTGATTATCAAACTGATCTTCTATGGTTTCAAGATTTTTTCTGATTCCGGCAACAAGCTCAGGGTCAGTCAGGAAAACTTTCATGGCTTCATACATTTCATTCGTATCATAACTGATGAGGTATCCGGTTTCACGGTCTCTGATCATAACCCCTACATCTCCGGTATCCGTAGCGATAATCGGCTTTTGCAGTATCAGGGCTTCGGCAATCACCAGAGGCCAGGCTTCAGATTCGGAAGGAAGAATAAAGTAGTCGGCATTTTTAATGTACGGATAAGGGTTCATTCTGTTGCCACCCAAAATAAAGGTATTCTGAACGTTATTAGCATGAATCTGTTCCGTCAGGTTTTTCATTTCCTCACCATTGCCCAGGATAAGGATACTGTGATGAAACCCTTCGTCAATAAGCCTTTTATGAGCGTCGATAAGTTTATGATAGCCTTTTCTGCCGTGAAGCCGTCCTACGGAAACAAAGACAGGTCCTTCAGGAAGGTCTTCAATTTTTTCTTCGGCCTTCTTTTTTATTTCTTCAATAGGAATGGCGTTGATCACTACGCTTTCAGCCGGGTAGGGCAGGTCCGGGTAAGACCGGTGCATAATATCTTTGATTTTCTGGGAACAGTAGATCATGTGATCAAACTGCGGGAAATTTTCAAGAATATCAGGAACCAGAGGTTTCATACCGGGGATATTGATCTCCGAGTGAAACCATCCTATTTTTTTGGAGTCTTTATTGCTGGAATGGATAACTGATGAAAAAGCCGAGTAAGTAGGAGCAATTTCCACATCGAATCTTTTATTTCCCAGAATACGGTCGGTTATTTTATGATTTTTCTGTGCTTTGGCAAGTTTCAGCCTTCTGCGGATCAGCTGCAGTTTGTGAATCAGAGGATTTTGAGAGAAATCTTCTCTGCCGTCTGCAAGATATACCTTTCTTACATGTTGCGGAAACTCATCTCTGAGCTCGCCCTGATTGAGATTCAGGCATACCGTAATGTCGAACTTTTCAGGATTGAGATTCCTGATGATACTGAGAATTACTTTTTCCACTCCGCCCATTTCCATGGAACGGTGTCTGAAAAGGATGTTTATTTTTTTATTTTCTTCGGGCATTACCTGAAAATTTTCTGTAAAGTAATGGAGATTTTTCTTTTTATCCTATACGGAATGGTATTCTGATATTCCAGAAGAGCGAAAATTTCCTGATGACCGGAATAGGTTTCAGGTACTTTTTTACCATTGATTGTCCTGATTTTTCTCCTTTTCAGTGCATTAAATACAACCTGGGCAAAATATTCGTAGGATCTGGATTTGTTGTCGTTTTGGGAAATACCTCCTGGATGGGTCCTGTAAAGATAATTGGTGTCATCAATGAAGTAAACATCTCCCTTTTCGTACATTTTTAAATAGAGATCCTGATCTTCTGAAATTTTAAGCTCTGTATTCATCTTTTCTGTCTGCTCGTAAATATCTTTCCGGAAAGTCACAAAATGGGCAATCTGAATAGGATAATTGAAAAAATACGGATCCTTATTCTGTACCTGCATGGCAGATCTGAAGGGAGCGATAGGTTTAAGATCTTTGTCACAGCTCATAAAACGGGAATAGGCCAGGACTACATTTTTCTTTCTTGCGAATACCTCCACGGCTTTTTCGATCGCGGTAGGGAGAATAGCGTCATCAGGATCTACAAAACCACAGATTTCGCCCGTTGCCAGTTCTATAAGTTTACTCTTGGTAACCCCTACGCCGCAGTTATTTTCATTTTCAAAAAAACGGAACTGTTCATCTCCGGCAATCATGGTACGGATCTGTTCTTTTTCTTCTTCGGAGGAAGCATCATCCAGAATAACCGCCTCCCAGTTTTTATAGGTTTGCTTTTTCAGGGAACTGTAACAGTCTTTGAAGAGAACGGCATTGTTGTAGTGAGCAATAAGTACGGAAAATTTCATTTTACAGTGTATTGAAAACAAGATCCTGTTTATTGACGACCTGCGTATTGGCAGGAATATCTTTATATATGGTGCATCCGGCTCCTATAATGCAGTTGTCTCCGATCGTTACACCTTTCAGTACGGTAACATTGCTTCCGAGCCAGCAGTTATTTCCTATTTTTATAGGAGCTTTTGTAAATTCTGAAGGGTGTACTTTGAACTTGGGAGAGGTTTCATAGGTATGATTATGATCGTAAAGCTTTACGTTTTCGCCAAATAAAGTATTTTCACCTATTGAAATATGTTCCAGGCAATTGATCGAGCAGAAATTATTCATGAAAAAATGATCACCAATCTCTAGTGTGGCGTTTTTCAGTACAAGCATACAGGTGTAATTTCTGAACTCTACCGATTTTCCGATACTTACTTTTTTCAGATCCTGTGCAAGAACAAAGCGCCCTCCAACGCCGAGTCTGATATTTTCAAAAAATACGGCAGGGTGTTTTTTCAGGATAGAAAGCTGCTGCCTTCTGTATATTTTCTCGAAAAGATTGTAAAACATATATGGTTTTTATTTTTCTTCATTTCACTTGGGTATCACAAATATAATCTGTTTTTAGATAAATGAAAAAAAATATTTATTTTTGCGGTATTAAAGACAACACAGTGAGCGAAATAACAAGAGTTCTCAAAACATTTATAGGATACCTGAAAAGGCCTGATCTTTATCCGGAACTTGGCCGGAAAATCATTAAGAACACCGTGAACAGAAGCAACGCATTCAAAGGAAAGGAAAAAACCAATTCCTGGGCTGCGGAGAAGGCTGTTTCCCAGAAAGAAGCGGTCTCAAGGCTGTTCGGACTTGATATTGAACCCTTCCGTACCGATTACCGTGAAGCACTGGCAACAGCAGAGCATAGGGAAAAGGAATGCCCTGTGAAAATGGGAGGTCCGGGAGCTCTGGAGCTGATCTATTATGCCTGTGAATTCACTGCTGCTGAAAATGTGGTGGAAACGGGCGTAGCGTACGGCTGGTCTTCACTCGCATCACTTCTTTCATTGGTGAAAAGAGACGGTACGCTGTACAGTTCAGATATGCCTTATCTGGCGCAGGATGGTGATCAGTATGTAGGTTATGTGGTTCCGGAGCAGCTTAAGAGCAGCTGGAAACTGTTTCGTTTTGCAGACCGTGAATCGCTGCCGAAAATCTTTTCTGAAAATCAGGTTTTCGATGTGCTGCACTATGACTCCGATAAAAGCTATAACGGAAGAATGTGGGCCTACGGTGAATTGTATCAGCATCTGAGAAAAGGCGGGGTATTCATCAGTGATGATATTGGCGACAATTCCGCTTATCAGGATTTCTGCGAAAAAAACAGTATAGAAACCACTGTTGTGGAATATGAAGGTAAATACATCGGTGTTTTCATCAAATAGATTTCAGAACTATATTTTTGTCCGGCAGATGATCTGTATATTTTATTTTTAATGGTATGCTATTTTAGGATGTCCTGAATATTTTTTAATGCTAACTGAAAATAGATCATACTGTTGAACAATTTTTTTGAATGAAGATAAGTCAGATTACTTTTACCCGGTTTCTTGCGGCTATGGCAATTGTCATTTCGCATTTCAATAAAGATATGTTTCTGTATAAGCTAAGCTATATTTCAAACATTTTTCTGAAAGCCAATGTAGGGGTAAGTTATTTTTTTATCCTGTCCGGATTTATTATGATCATTGCGTATCATAAGAAAGAGAAGATAGCGTATTTTGATTATTATAAGAACAGGTTTGCCAGGATTTATCCGTTGTATGTACTGGGGTTACTGCTTTATCTGGTAACGCGGTATTCCGGTTTTAATAGTACAGATGCGGTTCTTTATCTTCTGGGTCTGCAAAGCTGGATTCCCGGTAAAGCCATGGTCCTGAATTTTCCCGGATGGTCTATTTCTGTGGAGTTTCTGTTTTATCTGCTCTTTCCTTTGCTGTATAATCATTTGTATTCAAAAAAGAATAAAAGTATCTGGGTGGCTGCCGGAATAATCTGGGTGACAAGCCAGGTGTTTTCCCATCTTTATGAAGCTTCACCCTCTTATCAGGGTCCTCATACCGAAAGCCATGAGTTTCTGTATTATTTTCCCCTGATGCACATCAATGAATTTCTGGTGGGAAACCTTGCCGGAATTTTCTTTGTAAGGAATTTTAAACAGAAGAACTATGATATTCCGGTGATTCTCATCTTTACGGCTATACTTCTTGCCCTGATCTTTGTTCCGCTTTTTTATCATAACGGGCTGATGGCTTTGCTTTTTATCCCTCTTATTGTTTTAATTTCTATGAACAGCGGCAGACTTACAAAGCTGTTTTCGTTAAAGCCACTGGAATATCTGGGCGAAGCGAGCTATGCTGTCTATATCACCCACATTCCCATATTGTATATTCTGAGAGAGATTCTTAGAAAATATTATCTGGACAGTGATACTATATTTATGATTTATATTCCTGTTCTTATCCTGACCTCCATCCTGTTTTATCAATTTATTGAAAAACCTTTGAGAGATTATCTGAAAAGAGTGAAAATCTGATAAAAATCTTTATTTTTGTAACAAAGCAGACACAACTATGAAAATTGAAAACAATCCCAATCTATATCCTCCTATTTTCAATGAAATTCCGGTACCGGCGAGTACCTGCTTAAAGAATAAAAAAATCAATCCGGTAGAGTTGGACGAAGAAAGGTACATTAAGAATTAATATCATATCACTTATGTACAAAACATTTTCTGAACTCAAAAAAGAACTCCGCAAAGAAAGAAAAGGACTTAAGAAGATTAAAGTGGCGCTGCTGGGCGATACCGCTACCCAGTTTTTGAATATTGCTTTAAAGGGTACTGCTTTAGATGAAGGCTTTGATTTCGATATTTTCGAGGCCGATTTTGGACAGATATCCCGTCAAATTCTGGACCCGACTTCTGAATATTATGATTTTAATGCAGATTACACTATTATTTTTGAGTCTTCTCATAAATTATTAGCACAGTACTATAAATCCTATGATTCTCATTCTGTTTTTGCAGAAAGCAAAATCTCTTATATTGAAGAGCTTTACCGCACAATCCAAAACAGGACAAAAAGCAGGGTAATATTCTGTAATTTTCCGGTGATTGATAACCAGGTTTTCGGAAACTTTTCCAATAAAGTGGAGTCTTCCTTTGTTTTTCAGCTGAATAAGCTGAACTATCTTCTTTCGGCGGAACTTGCTGTGAAAAATGATAACTTCTTCATTGCTGATTTTCTTTCCATTCAGAATAAGTGGGGCAGAAACTTTATGTTTTCTCCCAGCATTTATGTGAATACAGAGATGGTGCTCTCGCTGGACTCTCTTCCTGTTGTAGCCCATCATCTTACCGGCATTATTTCTTCTCTGGAAGGGAGATTTAAAAAATGCCTGATTCTGGATCTGGATAATACAACCTGGGGCGGAATTATTGGAGATGATGGTCTGGAGAAAATTCAGATCGGAAGTCTGGGAATTGGAAAAGCATTCACCGAATTTCAGTATTGGGTAAAAGCGCTTCAGAAAAGAGGGGTGATTTTGGCAGTCTGCAGCAAGAATGATGAAGACAAAGCAAAAGAACCCTTTGAAAAACATCCGGATATGGTTCTTAAACTGGATGATATCGCTGTTTTCATAGCCAACTGGGACAATAAAGCCGATAATATCAGAAAGATCCAGAGTATATTGAATATAGGATTTGATTCTATGGTATTTCTGGATGATAATCCGTTTGAACGAAATATTGTCCGTGAAAACCTTCCCGAAGTCTGTGTTCCGGAACTTCCGGAAGATCCGGCCGGATATCTGGAATACCTGTACAGCCTGAATCTTTTTGAAACAGCAAGCTTTTCTGAAAATGATGCGGAACGCACAAAGCAATATCAGGTAGAAGCGCAAAGGAAAACCGATCTGGACAGCTTTACCAATGTGGAGGATTTCCTGAAAAGTATGGATATGATTTCTGATGTTCAGGCATTCAACAGCTTTTCAAAACCACGGGTATCACAGCTTACCCAGCGCTCCAACCAGTTCAATTTAAGAACCGTGAGGTATACGGAACAGGATGTAGAGAATATGATCGGCTCTGATAAGCATTATACACTGTCCTTCACTTTAGAAGATAAATATGGAGATAACGGGTTGATTTGTGTCGTTGTTCTTGAAAAAGAAACTCCTGACACCTTGTTTATTGATACCTGGCTGATGAGCTGCCGCGTCCTGAAAAGAGGAATGGAAGATTTTACCCTGAACACCATTGTAGATATTGCGGAAAAAAACGGCTATCAATATGTGGAAGGAGAATATATCCCGACGGCTAAGAATCAAATGGTAAAAGATCATTATGAAAGACTGGGATTTGTACAGCAAAACAAAAGATGGGTTCTGGATGTAAACCGCTATCAGTCTAAAGAAGTATATATTAACAATAAATAAACACACTTATAATATTATGAACAAAGATGAAATTTTAGCTAAACTCACAGGTATTTTCCATAATGAACTGGATAATGACGATATTGTCCTTCATTTTGAAACAACAGCCGATGATATTGAAGAATGGGATTCCCTGTCTCATATCCAGCTGATTGTAGCTGTTGAGAAAGCATTTGGAGTACGTTTTACCTCTTCAGAGATCCAAAGCTGGAATAATGTAGGAGAAATGATAGATTGTATACTGACAAAATAATGATACTGAAGGAAAATCAGACATTTCAGCACCAGTTCAGAGTGAACGGGCATGTGTACAGAGGTTTTATCTCTGTTTTTGAGGACCGGAACGCCCTGCATACCGATGAAGAGTTTGCTAAAAACAAAGGGTTCCGCTCCAAAGTGATGCACGGCAATATTCTGAATGGTTTCCTGTCCTTCTTTATCGGAGAACTGCTTCCCACAGAAGATGTTATGATTCTTTCACAGACCATCAATTTCAAAAAGCCGGTCTATCTTGATG
The DNA here is from genome assembly GCA_002439165.1 of Chryseobacterium indologenes. GTDB lineage: Bacteria > Bacteroidota > Bacteroidia > Flavobacteriales > Weeksellaceae > Chryseobacterium > Chryseobacterium indologenes_E. The sequence continues at coordinate 40,219 of DJTE01000008.1, read as the reverse complement.
ATATTTTACATTTTGAAGCGGTAGTTACTGAGCAGTCAGAAGCTGTTCAGGTGAATACCTTTAAGTTTAAATTTGTGAATGAGGAACTTCAGACCGTTGCTTCAGGTAAAATTCAAATCAAAGAACTGTTGTGAAAAAAGTGGTATTAACCGGAGGTTCATCCGGAATAGGAAAAGAGATCAATACCTTTCTTCTTGAGAAAGGATATGAAGTACTGTTCACATATTGTCGCTCTCAAGAGGCTGCAAAGGAGATCGAACAGGCTTATACCGGGGCAAAGGCTTTTCAGATAGATTTTACTTCAGAAAGCCGCATGCATGATTTTTTTACGGCAATAGATGAATTTGATCCGGATATTCTGATTAATAATTATTACAGCGGAACTTTTATTGATACCTATTTTCATAAAACGGACGCAGAGAAAATTCTTGAAGATTTTAAAAACAATGTGGTTCCCACCCTTCAGGTTACTCAAAAATGCATCCATATTTTCAGGAAGAAAAAAGAGGGAAGAATTATTAATATTCTTTCTTCATCATTGGTTTCGCCTGCCGTGGGAACTTCGGTATATAATTCCAATAAGGCTTATCTGCTGCAGATGAGTAAAAGCTGGGCATTGGAAAATGTGAAATTCGGGATTACATGCAATTCTGTATCTCCTTCTTTTATTTCTACGGATTTCCACAGGAATATGGATGAAAGGATGAAAGACATGATCCTGTCAGGCTACCCGCTGAAAGATAAACTGGAAGGGGGAGATGTGGCACAGGTGATTGATCTTTGTATCAACGGGGGAAAGCATTTTAACGGAAATCACCTTTTTGTGGATGCTTCTCATTTCTAATGACGGATTTTAAATAATAACCATGCAGTTTACCTCTATTACCTTTTTACTTTTCTTTAGTGCTGTTTTTGTGCTGTACTGGCTGTCTGGTAAAAAGAATCTCAGGCTGCAGAATTTTATATTGCTTGCGGCAAGTTATGTTTTTTACGGATTTTGGGACTGGAGGTTTCTGATTCTGTTGGCAGGAAGTTCAGCTATGGCCTATTATATGGGTCCCAAGATTAAAGAAAGTGAAGGACGAAAAAGAAAGATATATCTGAACTCAGGGATTATTCTGGCTTTAGGAACACTTTTTTACTTTAAATATTTCGGTTTTTTTATCGATTCTTTTGCAGATTTGTTCGGAATTAAAAATAAACTTACACTGGAAATTATTCTGCCGCTGGGAATCAGTTTTTATACCTTCAGGATCATCAGTTATTTTCTTGATATTAAAAACAATAAACTGAAACCGGAAAATGATGCGCTGGCATTCTTTAATTATATCGCATTCTTTCCGAGTATGACTTCAGGACCCATAGATAAAGGAGGTCTGTTGCTGCCACAGCTGAAAAAGGAAAGAATTTTTACCTCTGAAACAGGGGCCGATGCCGCGAGACAGATTCTTTTAGGTGCTTTTAAAAAACTGGTTGTAGCCAATACGATTACACCCGTTACACAGGGTATTTTCCAGAATTATGAACATCTTTCAGGAAGTACAATAGCTTTCGGAGCCATCCTTTTCCTGTTTGAACTGTACGCAGATTTTTCCGGGTATTCCGATATGGCCATAGGACTGGCCCGGCTTCTTGGTTTTAAAATCACTAAAAACTTTGCTTTTCCGCTTTTTGCCCAGAATATTGCAGAATACTGGAGAAAGTGGCATATGTCTCTTACCTCCTGGCTTACAGAATATGTATTTACTCCTTTGGTTATCCAGTTCAGAGATTATGGTAAAAAAGGTCTGATTGCAGCTATTATTCTGAATTTTGTTCTGATAGGAGCATGGCATGGCCCAAAATTTACTTTCGTTCTGTTCGGTTTACTGCACGGGCTGTATTATATTCCCCTGATTGTAAAAGATAAACTGAATAAAAAGAAAAAGTTCTCTGGATCGGTTCCTACAATAAAAGAATTTGGGAATATAGTACTCACGATGCTTTTAGTATGCTTTGCACTGGTGCTTTTTGCTTCCCCAGACCTGAAAGCTGCTCTGGGTATGTATGGGAAAATATTCAGTCTGTCCCTGTTCTCCGTTCCGCAGTTTATAAAAATCAAAATTTTAGGACTGATTGGAATTCTGGTGGTTATCGACTGGATCAACAAGGACCAGGATCATGGACTTGATATTAAAAGATTTCATCCTTTCACCAGAAGAGCGGTCTACATTTTTTTGATTTTTCTGATCATGTATTTCGGAGTATTCGGTAACGGTAATTATATCTATGAACAGTTTTAATATGGGAAAATTTTTATTTAAAATATCATTCTATATCATAGGAATTACGGCTGTTCTCCTTATTCTGGGTTCTTATGCGGACGGGAATACAGATGATGATTATATGCACTTTGCAGTAGAAAAACCGCAAAATATTATTCTGGGTGATTCCAGAGGAGCGCAGGCAATAGTTCCGTCCGTTTTGAAAGAAAAACTGTCCGTTCCTTTTGATAATTTTTCTCTCAATATTGTGTATTCGCCGTACGGACAGATTTATTTCAACGCTTTAAAAAGAAAACTGAATCCGGCTACGAAGAACGGAGTCTTTATTCTTACCGTAAATCCGTGGAATCTTTCCCTGAATCATATTGTAAAGAAAAAAGAAGATTTCCCGGAAGAAAATTCACCGCTTAAGGATATGTATTTTTACGATATGTCGCCTAATTATGAATATCTGCTGAGAAACTATACCAAAAGCTGGTTTAAAATTTATAAAGACCGCGAAGAGGCCGGAAGATCCAATACCTTTCTTCATAAGGATGGCTGGATGGAAGTAAATGTAGACATGAACAAAGATTCAGTAGCTGCACGAACGGCTGTGAAAACAAAGGAATACAGGGCCATGATAGAGAACTATGATCTTTCGGATGAGCGGCTGAAGGCTTTGAATGATATCATCAGTTACCTTAAAGATAAAGGAACGGTTTATCTGGTACGTATTCCCGCCTCAAAAAATCTTATAGAGATAGAAAATGAAAAATTCCCTGAATTTAATAAGGTTATGAAAGGGATTTCACAGAAGCATCAATTGAAATACTATAATTTTGCGGATCACTGTAATGAATTTCAATATACAGACGGCAACCATATGTACCGGGAGTCCGGTAAAATTCTCAGTGCCCGTATCGGGGATTCTATCCGGGCAGACCGGAAAAACTAAAGCAGATAATTCCTGAAATTAATATTATACAGGCCGGAACGGATACTGGGATAATCGGTAACCATATACTTTAAGATCATTCCCCATTTTTTGAATATAGGGGCATCCGCAATCTGAAAGCTCCGGTACATTCTTCTGATATGCAGTTTTATGGGAACCGGAATATTGTCCTCGGCAGAAGCCCAGTCATTGACTTCTTTCCACAGCAGTACTTTGGTTGTGGAAGGCTTTACCGCTTTTGCTTCCACTTTTGTGATCCTGTTATCCTCATGTACTCCTCTTATTGCCACAGCTTTATCTAAAATACCGGGATAGAGATCAAGATAAAAAGAAAGCCGGAACAGAAACTCAGAGTCCTGATGAAGCCTTAGAGAGGTTTTGAATAATGGATTCATTTTTCTGATTAACGCCTCTTTCCGGATCGTGAGGGCATCAATACTGAATAAGCCAAAACTGCCACGCATATGAAGCTGTCCGGGAAAAACTTCTTTGGGACTGTGTTTTTCATACACGGTAGTCAGCCTGTCCTTATAAACATTATAATACTGCTCTTTTGCTTTTTCAGAGTAATACTGTACCCCAAGAGCTCCGTAAACCCCTTCAACTTCAGGGTTTTTAAACAGTTCTTTCTCTGCGTCAAAACGGTTGGGAAGATAATAATCGTCGGCATCCAGGAATGCAATAAAATCTCCGGTGGATTTTTCTATCCCCAGATTTCTGCTGGGACCGGCTCCGTGGTTGCCTTTGTCAGGATGCTGGAAAAGCTTTACTTTCTCATATTTCCCGGCAAGTTCCACACAGATCGGAAGTGCATTGTCAGGAGACTTATCCTCAATAAGAATCACCTCATGCACTTCTTCAAGCTGAAGAACAGATTCTACGGCCTGGGTTACAAACTTTTCCGCATTGTAAACAGGAATAATAACTGAAATTTTCATTTTGTGTGTTAGCTTTCCAAAAGCAAATATAATAAAGTGTAGAATATTATACAGATTCTTTATTTTATATTTTATTGTAGAATCTTATCTACATTATGAAAACAGAGAATGCTTGAAATTGATGTTATAAAGTCCGGATCTGATACTCCTGTAATCTGTAAAAAGGTACTTGATGACCATTCCCCATTTGTGCATTCTGGGAGCGTTGGCAATTTTAAAACTCCGCTGCATCCTTTTGATGTGAAGTTTTACATTTTCCGGAATCGTATCTTCACTTTGAGACCAGCGGTTCACCTCATCCCAGAGAATGGCTCTGGAGATGGCCGGATCTACCATACCTGCATCTACTTTGGTGATCCTGTTGTTTTCATGTACCCCTCTCATGGCAACTGCTTTATCAAGTATTCCGGGATGAAGATCCAGATAATAGGACAGCCTGAACAGGAATTCAGTATCTTCATGAAGTCTTAAGGCTGGTTTAAAGAGCGGATCCATTTTTTTCATTAAAGAATCCCTGCGGATAGTAAGAGTATCAATGCTGAAGAGCCCGAAACTGCCAAGCATATGGATCTGTCCCAGAAAAACTTCATCGGGGCTGTGTCTTTTATAAACCGTTGTAAGCCTGTCCCTGAATAACTGGTAATATTGTTCTTTTGCTTTTTCTGAATAATAGTGTACCCCAAGAGCTCCGTATACGCCTTCTACTTCAGGGTTTTTGAAAAGTTCTTTTTCTGCTTCGAAACGGTTGGGAAGAAAATAATCATCGGCATCCAGGAATGCGATAAAATCGCCTGTTGCCCTTTCCATTCCCAGATTTCTGCTGGGGCCCGCACCATGATTTTCCCGGTCCGGATGCTGGTAAAGTTTTACTTTGCTATATTTTTCTTCAAGTCCGCGGCATACTTCAAGAGCATTATCCGGAGACTGGTCTTCAATCAGAATGACTTCATGTACTTCCTCGAACTGCAGAGCCGACTCAACTGCCTGAGCTACAAATTTTTCTGCATTATACACGGGAATGATTACTGAGATTTTCATTTACTGTTGTGGGAATTTGAATGATTTGTGTTTTATTCTTTTTATGATCAGTTAATATTAAAATTCATTTTCTGAAATATGGTCCTTGATGCTGGTGCAGAGTTCTTTTTACAAAATAATGTAAATAATCCGGCAACTGCAACTGAAATAGCAATTTTTAACATATGAAAAAGTCTGCATTTCTTTCGTTTTTAAAAGTAGTTAAAAATAATTTTAAATTTCCCGTTTTTATGAAATATTATGAATTGGAATTTAAAATATTTTCAAATATTAAAAAACTTCGGAAGATATTTTATAATGACCGTAAATCTAAGGATGCATATAGGTAAACCTGTATTTTGTTTTCAGTATCCGTGGATCCCTGAGAACAGCAGGGAACAGTCCTGAAATTTTAGACCATCCTTTTTTTCCGGATAATTCAAACGCCTTTTTCTGAAGTTCAATATGCCGGGCCGCATCCTTGTCAGGCCGTACACTCTGTGACCATTGAAACAGGGAATTCCAGAAAAGAAACTGCCTCTGGTTATACTGGGGAGAATATTTTACAATTTTGGTAATTCTGTTATCATCATGCATCCCTCTCATCGCGACAGGCTGATCTATTATTCCGGACTTCAGATGACAGTGGTAAGCCAGCTTAATAATAAAATCCGAATCCTGATGAAGGCGCAGAACTTCATTGAAACGCAGGCTTTCAGATTCCACAGATGATTTTCTTACGGTAAGGGCGTCCAATGTGAAAAATGAACCGAATTTTTCCGGAGTAAGTCCCAGAAGCCCTCTGAAAACTTCTTTCCCTTCCGCATGATAATTAACCGTTAAAAGGTAATCATCATTAATATTGGATAAACATTCTTCTTTCCCTTTTTCCGTAAGGTATTCCGTACCTATGGCATTGAAGACTCCTTCAATTTTAAGATCTTTGAAAATTTCTCTTTCCGCATCAAACCGGTTGGGAAGGAAATAATCATCTGCATCCAGAAATGCAATGAATTCTGATTTCGCTTTCTCTATTCCCAGATTTCTGCTGGCACCGGCTCCGTGATTCCCCTTATCCGGATGCTGATAAAGATGTACTCTTTCATATTTTCCGCTAAGTTCCCTGCATATTTCCAAAGCATTGTCCGGAGACCGGTCCTCCACAAGAATAACCTCCTGAACCTCTTCAAACTGCAGGGCAGATTCTACGGCTTTGGAAACATATTTTTCCGCGTTGTATACGGGAATGATTACAGATATTTTCATTTCATCAGTGATAATAAGTAAAGCGGTATTTCGTCTTTACTATTTCAGGGTTTTTCATAATCTCCAAAAGTATGCCAATATATTTATTCACACCCTTTTTTAAGGAAAGATCAAAAGATTTATAGATAAGATAAATTCTCTTTTTATAGCTGTACGGAAGATTCCGTGATGCCGCCCACCGATATAAGGATGTCCAGTAAAGAAGCTGCCGCTGATTATATTCGGGGGTGTATCTTATGATCTTGGTAATTCTGTTGTTGTCATGGATTCCTCTCATGGCAATTGCCTTATCAATAATTCCGGTTTTCAGACGGCAGTGATAGGCAAGCCTGATGATGAACTCCGAATCCTGATGAACCCGCAATGCTTCATTAAAACGTAAATTTTCACGGTTCAATGCAGCTTTTCTTACTGTGAGGGAATTCAGGTGAAAAGAAGTACCGAAAGTTTTAGTCGACAAACCCAGCAGTCCGCGGAAGATTTCTTCGCCTTCAGCCGGATAGTTGACGGTACTGAGAGATACTTCTTTAAATTTAGACTGGAATTCATTTTTTCCTTTCTCCGTTAAATATTCTGTTCCGATGGCTCCAAAAACCCCTTCCACTTCAGAATCTCTGAAAATTTCTTTTTCGGCATCAAAGCGGTTGGTCAGATAGAAATCATCTGCATCCAGGAATGCAATAAATTCCCCGGAAGCATGATCTATTCCCAGATTTCTTGAAGCTCCGGCACCCCGGTTTTCTCCGTTGGGATGCTGTAATAATTTCACTTTAGGGTTTCCGGCTGCCAGTTTCCGGCAGATATTCAGCGAGTCATCGGTAGAGCGGTCTTCTGCAAGGATAACTTCTTTTACTTCATCAAACTGAAGTGCGGAGCAGACTGCCTTTTCCAGAAATTCAGCCGCATTATAGACGGGAATAATAACAGAAATTTCAGTCATTACAATACGGATTGGTTATGATCTGCCCAAAGAGCCAGCTGTAAAAGGTTCCAGTGTTTTTCATCCTTATCCAGAAACTGCTGCGCGGCTTTAAAGTCTATATAGCTGAAAACTTTATGGTTGGGATTTTTCAGCAAGTCATCAGAGAGCTGCATCAGGTTATCTTCTGCAAACCAGTTTTTCACCCCCAGTCCAAAGCCCTGTTTGTGGCGTTTTCTGATAGTTTCTGTCCAATAAGAGCCCATTGCTTCACGAAGAATGATTTTGTCGTTGGTGTCATCCAGTTTCAGCTGGTCCGGGAGCTGAATACAGAATTCTGCAAAATCCAGATCAAGAAACGGTGTACGTACTTCCAATGAATTGGCCATAGCCATCCGGTCTGATTTTACCAGCATATTAGCTGGTACATAATTTTCAAGATCCACCCGCATAATATCATTCAGAGAATCCGGATCAGGGATAAAGCTGTAATCCTGCAAATAATCTGAAGTAATTCCCAGCTGATAACGTTCCTGTTTATTGAAGGCATTTCTTACGGAATTCAGATGAAAATCCATGATGGATGAATACTCAATGTTTTTCCGGGTAAGATAAGAAGTGGTTCTTACTTTTTGATATAATTTCAAACCAAACTGTGCCACAATATTCTTGTAGCTGAAATGATTTCTTAATTTATTTTCAACGGTATAGAAATGATAGCCACCAAACAGCTCATCACCTACATCTCCCGACAATACTACGGTGAGTTTTTCCCGCGCATATTTACAGATTTCATAATGAGGGATGAATGAAGCATCGGCAAAAGGTTCATCAAAAAAAGGAGAGATCTTTAGAAGTGATGCTACAAGATCTTCTTTCTTTTCATGAACTTCTATATGATTGGTGTTGTATTTATCAGCAATTTCTTTGGCATATTTCAGTTCATTGTCTTTATGGTCATACCCGAAACTGATAGTCGTCTGATGCGGAAGAAACTCATCCACTAAAGCCACTACGGAAGACGAATCCAGGCCGCCGCTTAGAAAACTTCCTACTTCCACATCGGCAATAAGCTGTTTTTTTACCGCATTTTTAAGCAGGTAAAGGAACTCATCTCTGGCATCGGAAAGACTGATCGTTCTGTCTTTTGCAGGAATGCTGTAATACCGGGAAACTGAAACCTTTCCATCTTTCCAGATCAGCTGATGAGCCGGAGGAAGGATGGATATATTGCTGTAAATACTCTGATACGTACTTACATAGCCGTATTGAAGATAGTGGGAGAGAGCATCATTGCTTACTTTAGGTTTTATAAGTCCGGAAGCAAGAATGGCCTTGATCTCTGATGCGAAAATAAACTCATTGTTGTTTCCTATGGCGTAATAAAACGGTTTTTCTCCAAACCGGTCTCTTGCGCAGAACAGCTGCTGTTTCTGATCGTCCCACAGGGCAAAAGCAAACATCCCCGGAAGATCATGGATGAGGTTTTCCTGTTTTCTCTGATACATAGCAAGAATAACTTCTGTATCTGAACCGCCGTGGTAAGGATATTTGGCGTAATTTCTCTTGAGATCCTGATAACCGTAGATTTCACCGTTAAGAACGATACATTCATTCCGGGTATTGGAGAACATGGGCTGTTTTCCATTGTCTGAAAGGTCGATAATGGAAAGCCGGCGGTGGCCGAGGGCTGCATGATCATAAAATTCATAATGGGAAGAGTCGGGGCCACGGTGGATCATAGAATCCGTCATCCTCCGGATTTCCTCCTGGTAATTTCTGGCATTGCTGCTTATGATTCCTGCTATTCCACACATACTGTTTTATTTTTCATCATTAATTTTTTCGTTTATGTCTGTGCTAATTTACGACAGATTAAGAAAAGCAGGCCCCTTTTGGATCACCTGATTTCTGAAACCGATCAGTCGCTTTTCATCGGAAGATACTTTTTTATACTTCTGAAGTAAGATTTTATACTGGGACATATTGCCTAAGATAAAATTCTTGATCATACTCTGTCTGAGTGCTTTTTTTTCCAGACGCACAGCATCGGGAAGATTGGGATTCATTGCATTAATCTCAACCCTTACGTTTTCAAATTTTGTATAATCTATTTTATGAAGATTCTGTACACCATCATGTACGGCTCTGCTGCCAGGCGCCAGCAATACTTTCATCCGGTGAAAATGAATGCGGTTTACATATTCGTCATCTTCGCCGTAATGGAAAAAATAAGGATTGAATCCTCCTACTGTTTCTATGGTTTTTCTGGGAAGCAGCCAGTGGGCGGCATTCACAAATCTGATTTCGTAATAAGGTTTCAGGGTCTGAAAATACAGATCAGAGATCATTCTTGTTTTTTCATAATTGCCGGCAATATACTGATCTAAAAATATATCGAGATATTTTTCCGTACCGTCGATATGGATCGGGCTTATAATGCCAATACTGTCCTGATCTGGGTGATGATGATATACATCAAGCATTTTTTCCATAGTATCCCGGTAGAGCCATGCATCCTGATTCATCAGGTAAAAGAAATCCGCTCCTTCTTTATATGCTTTTTCAATACCTATATTATTTGCTTTCCCGAATCCGAGGTTGGTTTCTGACTGGGTAAAATCTATTTCGGGAAAATGGGTTCTGATATATTCCTGGGTGCCGTCCGAAGATCCGTTATCTATAACAAAACATTTTACGGGAAGTGAGGAGTTCCTGAGACTTGTGAAACACCTTTCCGCCCATTTCATGGCGTTGTAGGTAACAATAATAATGTGAATCTTTGGCATTTTCTGTGGTTTTAGGTTCAGACCGTTTTTATTCCGGATGGAAGTACAAATTTAAAATAAGTTAGCTATTTTAAAATAAATAAAATAGTAGAGTCTTTTGATCAGCGCATCAACAGCCGGAAAGGTTACAAATCCGTTGTTCAGAAGCATCATGCTCCACAGGGAGTTGAATATGATAATTCCTGCGGCGGTTATATCTTGTTTCAAAGTCGTGTTCAGCTGCTTTTCTCCGGCAATCCATATGGTGAGAAGGGTAAAGAAAATATTGATCCATCTTCCCCAGTCATAAGCAATATAGAACAACGGAGCAAGGAAAATAATCTGTACAATGATGAACCATCTATTCATGCTGATCCTGTTGAATCTGCAGTATACGATAAAGGTAAGTGAGGCCAGGAAGACACTGATCAGATAGGTCTGATAAGCATATATCCGGGCTTTGTAAAAATTCAGAACGTTGTAGTTCGGATCGTAATCGTAGATTCCTGCCTGGCCCAGTGTCAACCCGTGATCTTTCAGAAACAGTATTGAGTTTTCCGTACGTATTGAAAAGCCCAACTTATAGAGTATCAACATTACGATACCGGCAGGAATGATCTGATAGACCATAATATTTTTTATCTTATCCGGTGCGGAAGCGCTCGTATTGATGAAATAGGTAAAGCCCAGAAAAGGAAGATAAAAGAAAGCTGCTTCATGATTAAGGATGGCAATGATAATGAACAGCGTTATTACCCAATTCTTTACTGCGGATTTAGACTGTACATGCAGGAAGTAAATAAGGTACAGAAGAAACAGGAGGACTTCCTTTTTTGCTGCAATGGTAGGATCTTTCAGGATCATTCCCATGCCGGCGGGCATAAGCAGAAGACTTATGGTGAGAAGCGTATTGTTTTTCTGCCGGAACAGTTTTATCAGAAGCAGAAAAAGCCATACATACAGAATGGAGATAAAGCTGAATACAAGATATTCAAGCTTAATTCCTGTAAGCTCGTTGATGAATATGAATAAAGTTCCGAAAAGGCCTCTCCGTTTGAAACCTCCATCCTGATAATTAATTACCCATTCGCCGAGATACCAGCCGTTTTTATGAAAAATGATCTGCAGATATGTATTCCAGATACTCACTGCACCATATACAATGAATATAAAACTGATGATATAACTGATTATTTTAGATTTCATCCTGATTAATCGAAATTTTTTGAATTGATATCCTGACCGGAGATCCGGTTCTGCCCGGGTTCCGGTCTCAGGAAATTTTTAAGCAGCATGTAAGAGAGAATAGAGATTAACCATTAATAAAAACACTTTTGAATTGATCCATGACCGGATGAGGCAGGAATTTTTCATACAGTTCCTTCGCGGAAAGATCAAGGCTTGCATCGAGGATAATATCTCTCAGTTCTGCACTATTCCGGTAATAATAAGCCTGATCCTTCAGGTGCCGGATATGGGCTTTTTCCGGGGAACCGGCAAAGGTGATGACCGGCTTTCCTTTGATGGCAAATTCAGCAACGGTAATGCCGAAAGTCTCTCCTCTTTCCCGTGCATGAAGCAGGGCATTGCAGGTATTGATGAATTTCAGCTTCATCATCACATCCGAGCTGGGCGGCAGGAATAGAATATTGGATGGTACGGACTTCCACCATTTCTTTTTGATGAAAGGATCTACTCCCATGAAAATAAAATAAATGTCTTTGTACCGGGAGGCTATTTTCTCCACAGTCTGCCGGGCAAATGCGATATTAAAACTGATGTGCCCGCCGTAGTAGCCGAATACTTTTGCATGAGCCGGAATATTCAGTTCTTTTCTCAGGTCCAGATCCGTATCTGTTTCAAAATTAACCATATGGGGAACATAAGGGTATTCCGAACCCGTCATTTCTTCACTCAGCCACTCGGAAACATAGGCATATACGTCTCCGTGAGGTTCAAAATGTTTAAACACAGTATGTATTCCGGTTTTGCATTCCTGGGTGTCTACGTTGTCTATATCGCCGTTTTTAATAGCGTAAAACAGGTCGATATTATTTTTACGGATGATCTGATCAACCTCACTGAAATCCGAATACCCGAATACCTGAAACCGCCTGGCAAATTTTTCAATTCCCAACGGATGATTGGTCTTTGAATTTTTATCATAAATGATCAGAGATTCATTTCCCAGATATCTTTCGTTGAAATCGGCATAATCGTATAATGCGATGGAAGTTCCTCTGTAATTGAGTTCGTTTTCATGGAAAAGAATTTTCATTCTGCTGAGTTATTTAAATTTATTTTTCAATCTGTTCAGGATCTTCTGAAGAATAGTTCTTCTCGGATACTTGTTGAGATCATTGTGTTTAAAAAGTCCTTCGCCCTGTGCAATCTTAAAATCCTGCTTTACCCACCAGGCGGCTATATTTCTTTCAAGTGATGCAGACTCTCCTGAAAAAGGGATAATGGTTTCCAGGAGGAATTTTTTACGGACCAGATAAGGATTATTGGTCCAGTTTGCCCAGCGTGAGGTGGTGGTAAAATATTCTCCCTGCTTCTGAATCTTATCCGGGAATTCCTGTGCCGGATCCAGCCAGTGCAGCGATTCCAGAAGGTGAGGGGAAGTACACTCGTGCCAGTCGTCATAATAGTTCAGTTCATTTCCCTTATGTCTTATGGAAATGAGGGGGTAACCTGGATTTTCCCTGCTCCGGTAACGAACTACATCGAATCCGTTCTGAAGAAGTTCAAGTCCGCTTTTAAGCCGTGAAAAGGTCAGTTCTTTATTTTCGATAAGCTCCCAGTCGTGTTCCAGAAAAAGAAGGTATTCACAGGTGGTATTCTCTGCCAGCTGTTTCATTCCTTTTCCGATTCCTATGTTTTCCGGAAGCCCGATATATTTCACATTATAGCGGTCTGCTGTTTTTTTATCCTCCTCACTTACTGCCTGGAAAAGCACTGTAATATCATCGGCCATATCCAGAAGACCGTATTTTTTGTAAGATTTTAAAGTGTTTTTTAATGCAGCTCCGCTTTTCCAGGAAAGGATACAGATACTGATGGGAAGTTTTTCCATGCCGTTACCGTTTTTAAAGATTCAGAAATGGATGTGGGGCCGTCATTGATGTTTTTCTGGCCGCCTCTATTTCTTTAAATTTCCCTGAAAAATAGCTGTACTGTTCCATATAAAATTTAGATTCACTTATATTTCCCTTAGCAGCCATTTTTGCAATATACGATAGAATGGCGGTTTTCTCTCTTCTGATATTATAATCATAACGGGGATCCAGGTATCTGGTTTCCCGCTGCATTCTCATCGAAAGTCTTGTACTGGCAAGCAGTTCAGCTTTGCTTTCAGGCTGTTTCTTGTGAAAAGACTGTACTGCATCATGTACCACACGGCTTTGAGTGCAGGCCAGTATTTTTAATCCGAAATAGGCAATTCTGCTCACATATTCATAATCTTCGGCACCATAGAAAAAATAAGGATTGAACCCTCCCACTTTTTCAATAATATTCCGGGGAATGAACCAATGGGCCGCATTCACAAAACCTACTTCATAGTAAGGCTGTGCTTCACCCAAATAAATATCGGAAAGAATCCTGTTATTCCGGGCATCTTTAGCCAGGTAATTCTCAAAATGAAGATCCAGTTTCTTTTCCGTTCCGTCCAGATGCATCGGACTTAGAATCCCGATTTTGCTCTGATCCGGAAAAGTGCCATAAACATCCAGCATTTTCTGAAAACTGTCCGGGAAGATCCATGCATCCTGGTTCATCAGGTAAAAGAAATCAGCTCCCTCTCTGTAAGCTTTTTCGATTCCCTGGTTATTGGCTTTTCCAAAACCGGAATTTTCCGGCGACTGGATAAAATCAACTTCCGGGAAACGGGTTCTGATGTATTCCTGGGTTCCGTCCCCAGATCCGTTGTCTATCACAGTACAGCGTACCGGAACGGAAGAGTGCCTTAAACTTGTAAAGCACCTTTCAGCCCATTTCATGGCATTATAAGTAACGATAATAACGTGAATGTGAGCCATATTAAATGTACTTTCGGGTTAAGTTTTCCAGATAATCCTCAGGGCTTATTCCTGTAAAAAATGTGGTGATATTTTCATCGAAATCTACCTGATAGAAATCTCCTTCACCGGTTTCTGAGTAACTTGCCTTTTGGCCGGTCTCTTTTTCTATGGCATTCACAATTTCTTTCAGATTATAATAGTATGGGAACGCAAGATTGATGGTGGTATTGTGTACCTCCAGACAATGCCTGCCCAGAAATCCTGAAATATCATCAATATCAAGCAGCAGCCTTCTCGCCTTGAGGTGCATGGCAAACTCACGGCGGTCAGCGATCTGTTTTTTCAGAAAATTAAAAAGGGTATTCGGGTTGCCGCCTTTTCCCACAATATTGCCTACCCTCAGAATCAGGAAGTTTCCGGAGTTTTCTTTAAGGTAATTTTCAGCCGTTTTTTTATGCTGAACATACGGGCTGTCCTGCTTAGACTGATCGTGGATGCTTAATGTGGAAAAATAAACGATCTTTTTTTCTTTATTTTCTTCGTGAACTGATCTCAGGAGAGAAAGTTCTCTTTCAAATTCTGAGACTCTCGTTTCCAGGGAATTGGAAACTCCGGAGGCGAAAAAAACAATGTCTTCCCTGTCATAGGGTCTTACAGCATTTGCTATGATACCATTACCGATGATCATGGGTTAAATATTTTCATTAATTGTGTTATATGTGGGAACAGTACTTTCATATCTTTTACGGCTCAGGAGCCGGCAGTTTTATTTAAGGTAATCAAAGATATGAAAATAGTATTTCATTTTTATTTTGGTTATTAATCGTTGTAAGGGAGAAAGGCTTTTCAGGTAATTCCTGTAATACCGGAGACAGTATTCTCTGTATCCGTTTTTCAGTGAGGGGGTTAGCTGAAGGCCGGAAACCGTTTCTTTTACAAAAGTATTTCTCTGGAATACCGAAAAAAGAGTTTCCCTGGTGACCGGAGTATTTTCGGAGGTATTAAGCTTTGAAAATGTGTTAAAACCGATGCTTTGCTTAGGATGGATCCGGTATTCTCCCAGAATGGCTGCATCTGTCCGTACCGAATTTTTATCGGCAGCCAGAAGCAGAAGTTCATAATCGTGGATAATGACGGGGTTTATTTTCTTTAAAGGAAGATGTTCTTTAAGAAAGGTATTCCGGATGGCCATGCTCATCCCGGGGAAGATATTTCCCTGAAATAAAATTCTTTTGATGATGTCCTGATGTCCGGTAAACTGATCCGGCCCGTTGGTGTCAAGATCCCAGTAGGTTATTTCTTCAGCACCGTTCACCGGTTCACCGAAAAGTTTAATATTGTGGCAGACGATATTAATAGAATTGTTATTCTCAAAAATCCGGGTCATGTATTCGTTTTTATGAGGATACCAGCGGTCGTCCTGGTCACATAGGAAAACAACATCACCTTTACACAGGGACATGGCTTTTTCAAAGTTTCCTACATAACCCAGATTTTCAGGGTTTTCATAGATTTTAATGATGTCCGGATGTTTTTCTGAATAGTCTTTCAGGATTTTTACGGTGCCGTCTGAAGACCGGTCGTCACAGATGATGATCTCAGATACCGGAAGGGTCTGGCTCAGAATGCTGTCCAGCTGTTCGGCAATATAGGTTTCACCATTATAGGTGCAAAGGGCTACGGATGAGGTCATTTGTGTGGGGTCAGGGATCAGTTCTTTTTTTGAAAAAGGCGGTAATAATACTTTTTTAAAGCCAGGTATCCGGAAACAGCCCGTCCGCCTGTCACTTTATTGAATTCATTTCTCTGCTGGATATACTGCGTGGAGCGCACTTCTATAATGTGATACACCAGCCTGTCGTGAAGATCATCACCATACAGTTTTTTCAGGATGGGAAATATTCTGATTCTCTGCAGGAGGATCTTGTAAAGATCGGAGGACATGCTGTTGTTATTGTCTTCTTTGCGGTAATGGGCCAAAGGTTCATCTACCAGAAGAGCTTCAGGGTTGTCCTGGGTAATGTAGATCCACATCAGCCAGTCCTCACAGCTTGTCAGTGAAGTGTCAAACCGGAATCCTTCCAGAAGCTTCCGGGAAACCAGGGCACAGTGGATTGGAATACTGAACTTCAGGTCCCATCCGAATACAATGCCTTCAAACGTTAAAAAATCCTGTTCAACGCGGTTGTATCCGGAGAGGTGCATCCCGTTTTTATAAATGGTGAACTGGCTTACGGCCAGCGGATATTCTTTATCCGGGGAAAGACTTTTTGAAAATTTGTCCCTGTGGATCGTATCATCCGAATCCAGAAACTGAACATAGTCTCCGGAAGCTTTTTCAAGGCCTGCGTTTCTGGCAGAGGATAAGCCTCCGTTTTCTTTATACACGTATTGAAAACGGCTGTCCTTTTGGGCCCATTTTCTGGCCACGGCTTCCGTATGATCTGTTGAACCGTCATTCACAATAATGCATTCCCAGTTCTGGTGGGTCTGGTCAAGAACCGACTGCAGGCACTCGTCCAGATAGACGGCCTGGTTGTAGCAGGGAACGATGACGGAGACCTTTTTATGATTCATTACAGGTGTTTATAAAATTTACAGAATCCTAGTAAACGTCCCAGTTTTATCCAGCGGGACTGTTTTAGTTTGTTTTTAAGATTGTTATTTTGGTCTATTTCTTTATCATATTCTTTTCTGCGTACAAAATTTTCAAGAAACAGACTTTCAATGTCAATATTTCTTCTTTCTGCCATTTTTATCAATGCAAGCCAGTGCCAATAATTTGCCTGATTCTCACTTTTATTCGATATTCCGCCGCCATGTATCCTGTAAAGGTAAAGATCTTTGTCTATATGCTTTACCGGGGCCACTTCACATATTTTCATATACCAGTCTTTATCTTCAGCCATTTTCAGATAAGTATCGATGCCTGATGTTTTATCGTAAATGGATTTTTTGAATGTGGCAAAGTGTGAAATCTCAGCATTAAAGTTCAGGTATTTTTCGTCTAAATCATTGATTTGAGTAGCTTTGTGAACTTTTATCTTATTGAGCTGATGATCACAGAAAATAAAGTTGGAATAGATAAGTCCTGCATCAGGATTTTCCGAATGGGCTGTAAATACGGTTTCCAATGCCTCTTCAGCCAGTGCGTCATCAGGATCCAGGAATCCGCAAATTTCGGAACTGCCTAGTTCTACAAGTCTTCTTTTTGTGTAGCCCACTCCTTTATTGGTCTCATTGGCATATATCTTAAAACGGGAATCATCCTGAATTATATTTTTAATGAGTTCAAGAGAATTATCTTTTGATGCATCGTCGAGAATAACAGCTTCCCAATCTGTAAATGTTTGGGCGATAAGACTGTCAAAACATTCTTTGAAAAAATGTCCGTTATTGTAATTTGCAATCAGAATGCTTATTTTACTCATAGCTGTCCTTCTTTTGATAAAATCTTTTTAAGAGCATTCAGATATCCAAATCCGTTTTTATGGTCTGGTTCCAGGATATTTCCTTCTGCCCATTCATTCCATGATTTTACAACTAAAAAATTTTCAGGGTAGTGCTTATTTTTCAAGAAGTCTACCGCTTTTTCTACCTGTTTTTCAAAAAGTTCAGGACTGTTATTTCCTAAAATAATTCCACGGCTGCCACTTCTTGGAGTATTATCCCAATTAGGAATAAGGCATGGGAAGGTAGCCACATCAGCCTCATCAAAATGCAGATCATTCACTACATCGGGTGCATTCTGAATATCAACAGGTTTTTGAAAGCTGACTGTTTTAAGTCCTAAAAGTCCCTTGATTCTATTCGTATAATATTGTTTTGCTGAAATAGGAGGTCTTTTATTCATATGGGGCCGCCATGCTCTCATAAAGGCATTCGATATTTTAGCCTGATATCCCAGGTGGTGATAGCCATAGTTGTCTTCAGTTTTGTTGCTGGCAATAAGATAAAGTCCGCTGAATCCGTTTTCTTTTGCAAGAGTATTGAATTTTTCAAGGTATTCCGGGGCTTTGTCCTGTAGGTGAATAGGATCATATACCACCAAAACAGGCTTATTGTCTACTTTGATATATCTGCTGTCTTTAAAAAAGGGCAGGAGGTATTCAAAATGAGCTATAAGATCTTCATCAGAATATATTTGTTCGGCCAAAACTTTATCTTTTAAACCGTGCCATATTCCGGACCAGGTTTCATTGGCCCAGCAGAAGCAGAATGGGAAGTCCGGTTTGCCGGATTTCAGTACTTCATAGGCTATACGTTCAAGCAATTGTTTTCCGTTTCCAAACCAGTAATGATAATAAATAAAGCCATAAACTCCATAGTCACGAGCCATTTGAGCCTGCTGTTCTCTTACTTCGGGAACACGTAGGTCATAATACCCCAGGTCAGCAGGGTAAATGGGTTGTTCATGCCCTTCAAATAAAGGTTTTGCCTTACCTACGTTGGTCCACTCTGTAAATCCTTTTCCCCACCATTCATCATTTTCCGGAATGGGATGATATTGAGGGAGATAAAATGCAAGTGTTTTTATTTTTTTCATAAATTATTTTTCTAATGTTTTTATCAGTTTAGCAGGGATTCCTGCAATTACCGAATTTTTTGGAAAGCTTTTATTAACTACCGAATTAGCCCCTATGATGCAGTTTTCACCAATAGTAACTCCCGGCAATATGCAGACTCCTTCACCAATCCATACATTATCTTCAATAATAACGGGGCCTTTGGAATATAGTGGTCTTTCTCCCGGAGTTTTATCCAGGTCCTCAATACTGATATTTCCATGTGAGTGGTCGGAAATATATATTCTGCTAGCCATTAATACGTTATTGCCAATACTGATTTTATTGATGGCTCCAATATGAACATCAGAATTAAAAATGACATTATCCCCGATCATGATTTCAGGGTGAAAAGATTCTCCGTAAAAATTATCCCATGCTTCCAGTCTTAAATTGAATAATGAGCTGAAGTTATCCCCAATTGCTATATATTTAGGGTTTTTGATCCAAAAAATCTCCGGAAGACTTGACTGTTTTCCAAAGGCTTTGAAGTTGTTTTTCGCCCAGTTGTCATTCTGTTGCTGCTTATACTTTTTATAAGCGTCTGAATGCAGGATTTTGAATATGAATTTAATAATATGTTTTTTTATGAAGCCCATATTTCCTGTTGCTAATTTTCCAGTGTTGAATAATACTCAAGAATGAGACTGATGATGTTTTCCTGTTCTGTTTTTTTCAGCTCGTAATAGAATGGCAGTCTTAAAAGACAGTCTGTAAAATGATCTGAGTTGGGAATATCAATAGGGGAATTGTCTTTCAAAAAGAATTCACTTTTATTCAGGCTCAGGTAGTGAAAAACGGGATGAACATCTCTTGTTTTCAGATATTGGATCAGGTTTGATCTTTCCCCGTAGTTTCTGCAGATAATATAGAACATATGGGCATTGTTCGTCGCATAACCCGGAATTTCCGGTAGTTTTATCAGTCCTTTTTTCTGTAAATCAGATAGACTGCTGTAATAATTCTGCCAGATGCTGATTCTTTTAGCCTGTATAGTCGGAAGGTTTTCAAGCTGTGCATATAAAAATGCTGATAATATTTCTGATGGAAGAAATGATGAACCAAGATCTACCCAGCCATATTTATTTACTTCTCCTCTGAAAAAAGCACTTCTGTTTGTCCCTTTTTCCCGGATTATTTCAGCGCGTGTATTGTATTTCTGATTGTTGATGACAAGCATCCCTCCTTCTCCGCAAATGATATTTTTTGTTTCATGGAATGAAAAGGCAGAGAAATCTCCGATGGATCCCAATGCTTTTTTTGTACCGTCAGAAAATGTATAGTAACTGTCAATGGCCTGTGCTGCATCCTCTACAACAAAAAGGTTGTGCTTTTTCGCCAAATTCATGATGGCTTCCATATCACAAGCAACTCCCGCATAGTGTACGGGAACAATAACCTTTGTTTTTTCTGTAATACATTTTTCAATTTCCGCAGGGTTAATATTGGGATTATTGGCATAAGAGTCTGCAAAAACTATTTTAGCACCCCGCAATACAAAAGCATTGGCAGAGGAAACGAAGGTATAGCTGGGAACAATAACTTCATCACCTTCCTGAATATCACACAATATAGCCGCCATTTCCAAAGCATCGGTACAGGATGTGGTAAGCAGTACTTTCTGAAAGCCAAATTTTTCTTCAAAAAAAGCATGACATTTTTTTGTGAAAATTCCGTCTCCTGAAATTTTGCCGCTTTTTACCGCTTCTTCAATATATTTAAGTTCGTTTCCTACTATAAACGGCTTATTAAATGGAATCATAGTGTTTTAATTTTTTGAATCTTGAATTTACAAATTTTTAAAATTTTGATACAAAGACAAATTTACATTCTATAGTACAATCTCCGCAGGATTTTCTGGATTTAGTTTGTTGTATTAATGGCTGACAGTAATTTTTAGGAGTGTTATATCCTTAATAATTTACTTTTTCGGCATTTAAACCTGTCTTTTGTAGCAGAGAGCATCATGCTAATTCTTTTATTCGATCCCAAAATTTTTCATTAATATCCGAGACATCAAAACATAAAGAAGGAGAAAATGATACATCAGTATTATGTATTTTGATGAAAGGGAATTCCTTTTTATTGGAACCATCGAATAATAAAACGTTCAGCAGGCACAAACATGCCGAGCGGAATACAGTATCTTCCACTAAACCGGCTGTATCCCAATCTACAGGAAAGCAGCTTTGTGCCAAGATTTCACCATGATCCACAATCTCGTCTACCTTATGTACAGTGGCTCCTATGAA
Organism: Chryseobacterium indologenes; assembly: GCA_002439165.1. Lineage (GTDB taxonomy): Bacteria > Bacteroidota > Bacteroidia > Flavobacteriales > Weeksellaceae > Chryseobacterium > Chryseobacterium indologenes_E. The sequence goes on along the minus strand of DJTE01000008.1, from coordinate 19,271 downwards.
TTTTGAGTTTGCCTTTTTTGCCGCTTCTACTGTTTTCATTCCTATAAAACCTGAAAAAGAGGGCAGAAGTGAATAATGAAGGTTGATCAACTTCGACTGAAACAAATCTACAATTTCCTTATCAATGATTTTATGAATATTGGTTATAACAATATCCGGCGAAATTTGTAGTAATATATTTTTAAGACCGGCATTATTTTGCCTGCTGTACTCTATCTGATGGGAAGGAATATTGTTTTTTTGGGCATAATCCAAAGCATTACAGCTCCTGTCGCTTATTACACCTACTATTTTGATGGGAAGCTTTAATAGGGATGCTATTTCATTGATGAATATCAGAGTTCCACCTCCTCCAGAAACAAGGAAAACAACTTTTTTCATAATAAATCTATTCTTTTATCTGCCTGATAAATGAGATAACCAGACCGGTCGTTACTGCTTTTTACATCTTTCAGTTCATCGTTTTGAATCTCTTTTTTTATAACTGAGAAATCATCATTGATCGGATCATTTTTAAAATAATTCAGAATTATTTCTGTGTTTTTTGATAAGAAATACACTCCTGAATAATGCTGTCCGGAAAATGTCATATTCTTTTCTTGATATTCATTCATCGCAATATCAATTACAGATTGTACGTAGTCAAATCCTGTTGATAATTCTACAAGATCAGAACCTATAAAATCGCCGCCCATTCTGCTGCCTATTTCAACAACATATACTTTTCCTTCTGCTGTTATTTTGAATTCTATATGAGATGCTCCGTACTCAACTTCTGTAACCTTTAAGACTTCCAGGGTGATCTTTTTTATCTGGTTTTGGATGGATTGCGGTAGGTTACTTGGCTGATGATGGGCCAGTTCTACAAAATAGGGTTCCTCGGTTATGATTTTATCTGTAATGGTAATGATGTGGTGACAGCCTTGCCAGCTGACCGTTTCCACACTAACTTCGCTGCCCTCGATAAACTCTTCAACAACGCAGGTTTTACTGAAGGAAACTTCAATTGCTTTTTCAATTGCTTCCTGACATTCGCTTTCATTAAAAACTTTCACGACGCCAAGACTACCAGAACGGTCTGAAGGCTTTACTACCAAAGGATAATTCAAATGTTGAATTGAATCTTCCATATAGGATCGTAGTGTTGTAAATCTTGGTGAAGGAATACTGTTTTCATAAAAACATTTCCGCATGGCAGATTTGTTTGTGGTTAACAGGGCGCATTCTTCGGTATTGGAAATAAGATTCAGATGAGAGGCTACATATGAAATGGTAGGAATGCAAATATCTGTTGCAATAGTAATGATACCATTGATATTAACTTTTTCACAGGTTTCAAGAATTTTTTCTTTATCTAAAACTGAAATGTCATAAAAAAAGTCGGAAACGTCTTTACAAACCGCTTTGCCATCATCCCAGGCAAAACAATGAACTTCCAATCCATTTTTTTTTGCTTTCTGAACAAGTGGCAGTTGTAAGTAGCTTGCTCCCAATATTGCAATTTTTCTCATTGTTTAAATATTTAGATGATCCGGAAGAAAACTTTGTCAAATTTCAATTTTTGAAAACCGGAATCTTTTTATAGAGTTTTCCGCTCTTATTTTATTCCAGAATTTTAGTGAAAATATTTTCAACATATCCATATGATGAAAATTCCTCTACCTGCTTTACTGCATTTTTTGAGAAAACAGAATATTGGTACGGATCAAGTTGAAATATCTTCAGTATTCCCTCTGCTAGCTTTTGGCTGTCTTTCATAGGGATTTTATATCCGTTGTAATCATCTATGACCATATTGGTTACTACTCCAGTATCAAACCCAACAACAGGGGTTCCACATGCTAGTGCTTCAGAGACCATCATGGGGCCGGAATCCTCAATAGATGAATTGATAAAAACATCTGTAGCCTGATATAGCAGTGATAATAGTCTGTAGTCTTTTATATAATCTATTTTTTGTTTCTTAAACGTAACCCTTTCAAACTCTTTGTTGATGCTATTGGAAACTACTAAAAGACAGATTTTTTGTTTTATGTCCTCAGGAAGCTGCTGATCCAGTATTTCCAAAGCCTCAATGAGATATTTAAAACCCTTTCTCGGATCATCCATGTTCTGTGCTCCGGTAAGAATATAGAAATGATCATTGGCTAAAGAAAAAATATTTTTAGCAATATTTTTGTTCTTGTCGTTGAGAAGGGTGGTGTCTATTAGGCTGTTAACATTATATATTATCTCCTGATCTCTATATATTTTTGATTTTTTCGCCTGTTCAAGGGTTAAACCGGAACCTGCTATAATTTTGAAAAAAGCTTTCTGCGCATTTTGATATTTTCTTTCCAAATTATTCTTTGCAATCAGTTTCTGAGATTCATCCTGGATTGCAGGGCAGTGATCACAGTTGTTTGTATAGCCTTCGCATCCCCAGGAAAAATGACATCCTCCTGTAAAGTGGTTCATATCTACTGTGATATTATATATTTTTGCCCGGGTAACATTATATATATTGAGAAGATCAGTACTGTTGAGAAAATCAATGGTCATGCCTGTAAAAATGAAATCAGGAGTAAATCCAACTGATTTTAGCAGGCTGTCTACATTGATGTTTTCTGTAATTTCATCTTTGCTTAAAAAAGAATATTTACTGTCTGTGACTAATTTTTTTTTAATGGTTTTATCAGGCTCCTGCTGTGTGAATTTTTTCTTTATTTTTCGGATGATTCTTTCCAGTAAAGAAGGATTTTTAACAGAAGGTTGGTGCTGTACGTGGATATACGGCTTTATGAAATCATCGGTTTTTGTTTTATTCTTGACACAAAGTACTACTTCATGACCCATATTTTTCAAAATCTGAGCCACTTTGTACATCGCTTCATACGCACCGTTTACGTCGCCTGTTGACAAAACCAATATCTTTTTTTTCATGCTTACATCCATATTACAGGAGGATTTATTATTCCGTTATCTGTATCTCCTGTAAGAAAGTTTTCATGTCCTGTTTCAACAATATTGATTTGGATACCTCCTTTTATATAATCATAAAGTTCAACCGCCGGGGTATCTAATGCAACGGAAAGTATGTAAGTGTTGGGAATGAGCTTGTTGCCTTCAATCTGTATTGATAAGCTGTTCTCATGCAGGTTGTCAAATGTTTTCCGGGTAATGAAGATCACGTTTTCAAACTTGTCAAGAATAGCGATATTAACGCGGACTCCTTTTGTAACGCTTCGGTTGATATAATCTATTTTAACATTGATGTCATCGGTATGGCTGAATTCAGTGGTTTCAACATTTTTGTTATTGAAAATTTTGACATTATGAATCTGGGCTTTTTTACTTAAATCTTCAATGTACTGGAACTCTGAATTCGGCGAAAGTTCATTAACAATATAGTTTTCCATAACACTATTGATACTTCCCTGATCGGCAAGCTGCCCATGCTTCAAAAGGATGCCGGAGTTACACAGTTGCTTTACAGCAGCCATATTATGGCTTACAAACAGGATTGTGCGTCCTTCTCCTTTGGTTACATCTCCCATTTTTCCCAGACATTTTTTCTGAAAGTCAGCATCTCCCACAGCCAGTACTTCATCCACAATCAGGATTTCGGACTCCAGGTGCGCGGCCACTGCAAAGGCAAGACGGACATACATCCCTGAAGAATATCTTTTAACCGGCGTATCAATGTATCTTTCAACGCCTGAGAAAGCGACAATTTCATCAAATTTTCTGGTGATTTCTTTTCTGGTCATTCCCAGAATAGCACCATTGAGGTAAACATTTTCCCTTCCTGTCATTTCCGGATGAAATCCCGTTCCTACTTCCAGTAAAGAGGCTATTCTTCCGTTAGTGCGTATTTTTCCAGTAGTAGGTTTGGTTACTTTACTGAGGATTTTAAGCAGGGTAGATTTTCCAGCACCGTTTCTGCCGATGATTCCTACCGCACTTCCCTGTTCGATTTCGAAATTGATATCACGCAGTGACCACACATATTCGGAATTCCCTTTTGTGGTACGGTCATTGGCTTCTCCAATTTTCAGATAAGGATCTTCTTTTCCTCTTACTTTATGCCAAAACCGGTTCAGGTCATGAGATAAGGTACCGGTTCCCACTTGTCCCAGTCGGTATTGTTTTGATATATTTTCTGCTTTTAAAGCCAGCATATTGTATTGATTTAGAATTAATATGTCCGTTATACAGTATCCATGAAAGTTTTTTCAACTTTATTGAAGACAACAACTCCTATCATAAGAAGGATCATGATAATTACAGAGCTGATTCCCAGCATTGCAGGAGAAAAATCTCCCACACCAAGCCATGCGTATTTAAAGCATTCAAAAATTCCTGTCAGGGGATTGTAGTAAGCCAGCTTTCTGAAAATGCCCTCCAATGAAGATACAGGATAGATTACCGGTGTAGAATACATATATAAACTAACTCCAAATCCCAGTAGCATACTAAGGTCCTTATACTTTGTTGTAAGTGACGAAAAAATCATTCCTACTCCTAAGGCGAAAAAAGCCATAAGAAGTATCAGAAAAGGAGTGGCGATAATCCAGATGTTGGGTTGAACTTCCCCTTTACTGAGATAATAGGCCCAGACCACAATAAATAAAACAAATTGTACCCCAAACCGCATAAGATTGGAGATAACTATAGAAAGAGGGGTAACAAGTCTTGGAAAATATACTTTTCCAAATATTCCCGCATTCCCTGTAAATGTATAGGAGGTGGCTAAAAGTGAGGTTGAAAAATAATTCCAGAGGGTAACACCGGCAAGATAAAATAAAAGAGGGGGGGCGCCGTCAGTCGGAAGTTTTGCTATTCTGCCAAATACGACAAGATATACGATCGTCGTTAAGATCGGATTAATAAAAAACCAAATCGGTCCTAAAATTGTTTGCTTGAAACTGGAAACAAAGTCTCTTTTTACAAACATATAGATCAGATCTTTATACTTCCAGACCTCTTTAAGCTTCAGGTCAAATAGAGAATGGCTGTCCTCAATTGTATCTGTCCACTTCTGTTGTGGCTCATTCATTTGTGTAAGTTTTTGCAAATTTAAAATATTTAATTTTATCCCGTTATTCTTAATAAGTGAATATTTGTTCACATAAACTGAAAACAGCAACTAATATATTAATATTCATTATTATGAGCAAAAAACTATTAGCTATAAAGCCAATAGTTTTTATATTTTATAATAAGCCGGATGTATTAAAACTCGTTTACTGCTTTAATGATGGCCTGAATCTCTTCTTCCTCCAAAACTGAAGAAATCGGAAGGCTCAGTACTTCTTCGTGCATTTTTTCGGTAATGGGGAAGGACAGATCATTGTATTCTTTATACGCTTCCTGCTTGTGTGGAGGAATAGGGTAGTGGATGATCGTGTGAATTCCTTTTTCCGTGAGGTGAGCCTGAAGCTCGTCTCTTTTTTCGGTTCTGATTACGAAAACATGCCATACGTGCTCTTTTTCGTCGGCAGGATTTTCCGGAAGTATGATCTTCGGGTTGTTGATTTCGGAGATGAACCTTTTGGCGACTTCTCTTCTGGTGTCATTTTCATGGCTGATGTATTTCAGCTTAACATCCAGAACGGCTGCCTGAATTTCATCCAGTCTTGAATTCAATCCTTTGTAAATGTTGACGTATTTCTCGTTTGAACCATAATTAGCCAATGCGCGGATAGCCTCATACAGTTCTTTATCATTGGTGGTTACCGCTCCCGCATCTCCTAAAGCACCTAAATTTTTACCAGGGTAGAAGCTGAAACCTGAAGCATCACCCAGATTTCCGGATTTAATGCCTTTCCATTCTGCTCCAATGGCCTGTGCATTATCTTCTACGATCTTCAGATCATATTTCTGAGCTATATTTTTAAGTTCTTCGGAGAAAACAATTCTTCCCTGAAGGTGAACGATAAGAATCGCTTTAGTTTTGGGAGTGATCTTTTCTTCGATCTTTGAAATATCGATATTGTAAGTGCCTGCATCCGGCTCTACAAAAACAGGAACCAGCCCGTTGTCTGACAAAGCGAGTACGGAAGCGATATAGGTATTGGCCGGAACAAGAACCTCGTCACCGGGCTTCATTACGCCCATTTCAATATATCCGCGGAAGATAAGACGGAGGGCATCCAGTCCGTTGGCTACCCCTACGGCATATTTTGCCCCGATATATCCGGCTAAATTGGTTTCGAAGTTTTTAAGTTCGCCTCCAAGCAGATACCAACCGCTTCGGAAAACTTCCAGCAGTTTGTTTTCTATTTCTTCCTGATACCGTAAATTGATCTTCTGAAGATCAAGAAATTTTACCATAGTATTATTTTTTTTCAATGATAACGCCCCTGGAAAGGGAAGTTATGCCCATTATTTTTTTCTTAAACACACGGCTCCCCATGAGTAGCCTACTCCAAAACCTACCAGCATGATGTTTTTTAAATCTCTGGAAGCGATTGAGTTTTTAAAGGCAATAGGGATTGTTGATGATACGGTATTTCCGTAGTCCAGCATATCGATCACGAAATTTTCCTGGGGAATATTGATTCTTTTTCTGAGGAAATCAAGCATGAATGTATTGGCCTGGTGGAAGATAAAAGTATCAATGTCGTTTTTTTCAAATCCGTTCTTTTCCAGGTTTTCTTTCACAAGACCCGGAATGGCTTTTGACGTGAAATCGAAAATTTTCGGACCGTTCATATGAAGATAATTGTCTTTATCTTCTTTATCGTTGGTGTTCTTATTTCTTACAGCGCCGTTTTTTACGATGAGGTTTTTGGCACCTTCACCATCGGTTCCTACTGAGAATTTCAGAATTTCAAAATCTCCGTCTCCGGAGATCAGGGTTGCAGTGGCGGCGTCACCGAAAAGGCTGATATTTCCTTTGTCATCCTCATGAATGTGTTTAGAATAGGTTTCTGCCGTTATTAAAACCACATTTTTCATCATTTTAGCCTCAACAAGTGCGTTGGCCAGAGATAATCCGTAAATATATCCCGAGCACCCCTGGTTGATGTCAATAGCTCCGCAGCTTGTATTCAGGCCGGCCTGGGACTGAACAAGGCAGGCGGTGGCAGGCAGGAAGTAGTCGGGGCTTTGGGTACAGACGATAAGATAATCGATTTCAGATTTATCAATGCTGTATTCTTCAACCAGTCTGTTGAGGGCTTTCACCGCGATGTCGGAAGTATATTCGTCCTCACCGGTAATATTCCTGTTCCTGATTCCTATTTTTTCAAGGATCTTATCGCTTTCCCAATCCGGAAATTTGGCTGAAATTTCTTCATTGGAAATCACCGTCCCGGGGATGTATGTTGAAATATGTTTGATAAAGGCCATTGTTCAGTATTTATTGTTTTTTCTCAGAAACAAATGAATACAGAGCATTTATATTACTTAAAGCGGTGATCTGCTCAGGCTCCATATCAACACCGTATTCGTCCTCAATCATTACTTTGATGACCATTGCCGTAAGGGAATCCCAGTAGCTTTCTTTACTGTATTCTGTTTCAGGGGCTACCGTTACGTCTGTATTTTCCAGCTGAGACTGAAATTTTTCAATGAATTCGTTAATTGACATATGTTTAAATTTTAAATTTTTTAAGGATATCCGGAAGTACGGAATTAAAAGTTTCTCTGTTCAGGAGATAATAATTGTTTTCCTCATCGGTTTTTACCAGCTCAGGTTTGAAAAGTCTGTGATAGCTGTTGACGGAGGTATTCTGTTTTCTCACTTCGAACTGGATCGTATCGAATTTCAGTTCATTCAGGACATAGTCTTTTACAGCCATGTCTACTTTTATGGAGTTTTTGATGTTGGCGTAATCAGGTTTTGAGACCCAGCTTCCGATTTCCGGCAGCCCGGATTCTATTTTGTAGACCCTGTATGTTGCGAAATCTTCGTTGTTTTCGTCATAGGCTATAAAATAATATTCTTTATGTTCCTGCTCACGCACTTTATAGTTTGAAATCCACTGTTTTTGGGCATCCACATCCGGGGACGTTTTTGAAATGAACCTCGATTTTTTTTCATTGTTCCTAATGAAAACGATAAATTCGGCATCGTCTGTATCCACCGGTCTCAGTTTAATTCCTTTATATTCAATGATCATTTTGATGAATTTTTATAGGTTTTTACTGACTGTTTCCCTGAAGCTTTCATAATCTCTGAAATAATCTTCTTCGTCATAGATTTCTGAGGCAAGGCACAGCAATACCGCATTATGGGAGAACTGAATATCCCTCCATACCAGTTTTGGAATATAGAGCCCTTTGGTAGGATGATCCAGAACAAATGTTTCTTTATTCCCCTCCTTATCTTCCGTATTAAAGGTAATAATTCCGGAAACAGCAAATATAACCTGCTGAAGTTCTTTATGGGCATGTCCTCCACGCGTCACATCATGAGGGGTGAAGTAGGTCCAGTATACACGCTGGATATCAAAAGGGATGTTCTTCTGAGCTTCGGCGATGGTAATGTAGCCCAGCTGTGACGATCCTATTTTATCGAAAGTTATTATCTGTGGTTTATTGTTCTCCATTAATGTATTTAAATAGTTCTTTAAATTCCTCAAAGTTAATTATAAAATTACTATCAGAGAAAATCTGATATTTCTACTGTGATTAAAATATATATCAGAATATAAAGAGCACGGTGATATGATCCATTAAAAAACTATTGGCCATAAGACCAATAGTTTGTAAATTATGTAAGATTGTACATCTATTTTTTGATCAGTTGCTTCAGGTATTCACCGTAGCCGCTTTTACCATATTTTGTTGCCGTTTCAAGAAGTTTCTCTTCGTTGATGAATTTATTTCTGAAGGCGATTTCCTCTATGCATCCGATTTTGAAGCCCTGTCTTTTTTCAATAACACTTACGAATTCTGAAGCATCATGAAGAGAGTCGAAAGTTCCGGTATCCAGCCAGGCAGTTCCCCTGTCAAGTACCCCTACTTCAAGTTTTCCTTTGCTTAGGTAAACGTTATTCACGTCGGTAATTTCCAGTTCTCCTCTTGCGGAAGGCCGGATGTTTTTGGCGATCTCCACCACTTCGTTATCGTAGAAATAAAGTCCGGGAACGGCATAGTTTGATTTGGGCTGTAAAGGTTTTTCCTCAATAGAAACGGCTTTTAAATCAGCATCAAATTCTACCACTCCGTATCTTTCCGGATCTGAAACGTGATAGGCAAAGACCACCCCTCCGTCCGGATTGGTTTTGTTCTTCAGGAGTGTTCCCATTTCTGAGCCGTAAAATATATTGTCTCCCAATACCAGTGCGGCAGAATCATTCCCGATAAACTGTTCTCCTAAAATAAAGGCCTGGGCAAGTCCGTCCGGGCTTGGCTGTACCACATATTCTATATTGCATCCGATCTGGGATCCGTCTCCTAATAATTTAATGAAACCCGGCTGATCGTGAGGGGTTGTAATGATCAGGATATCCTTGATTCCTGCCAACAGTAAGGTGGAAAGCGGATAATAGATCATCGGTTTATCATAAACAGGCATCAGCTGCTTGCTTACGGCAATCGTAAGAGGGTAAAGTCTGGTTCCGGAGCCTCCGGCTAATATGATTCCTTTCATCTTTTATTTTGTAAGTTGTCCCCGCTGCCCGTTAAGGTCAAAAAAATGACAGAATGTGCACAGCAGAGCGTGTTTTGTTATATTCTAGTTATATTGTTTTTCGTAATACTTCTGGTAATCACCGCTGGTTACGTTTTCAAGCCATTCTTTATTTTCAAGGTACCAGTCGATGGTTTTGCCCAGTCCTTCTTCGAAGGTTACAGATGGTTTCCATCCAAGATCTTTGTTGAGTTTCGCTGCGTCGATAGCATAACGCTTATCGTGTCCCGGTCTGTCTTTTACAAACGTGATGAGTTTTTCAGAATAGCCTTCAGGTTTTCCTAATTTGGCATCCATCTGTCTGATTAATTCTTTTACAAGATCGATGTTCTGCCATTCGTTGAATCCTCCGATGTTGTACGTTTCTCCAGTTTTGGCTTCATTGAAGATCTGGTGGATCGCTTTGGCGTGATCAATCACAAAAAGCCAGTCTCTTGTATATTTTCCGTCACCGTAAATAGGCAGGGGTTTTTCATTGATGATATTGGAAATACAAAGAGGAATCAGCTTTTCCGGGAAATGATTCGGCCCGTAATTATTAGAGCAGTTGGAAACGATGAACGGCATTCCGTAGGTATTTCCGTAAGCTCTTACCAGGTGGTCTGAAGCTGCTTTTGATGCTGAATACGGAGACTGCGGATCGTATGGTGTGGTTTCCAGGAAAAACCCTGTCTCTCCTAAACTTCCGTATACTTCGTCTGTGGAAACATGATAGAACAGGTTGTTTCTTTTTTCATCCGGAAATCTTCCGTGGGTGTGATCAGGATTCAGGGTCCAGAATTCTTTACACAGATTCAGGAGATTGGCGGTTCCGTTCACATTCGTGTTGATAAAAGCCATAGGATCTGTAATGCTTCTGTCTACATGACTTTCGGCGGCTAAATGAACTACGGCATCAGGATTGTATTTTTCAAATACTCTTCTTAATTCTTCAGGTTTTGTAATGTCGGCCTTTTCAAAGATATAATTGGGCTCGTTTTCTATATCCTTCAGATTTTCCAGATTTCCGGCATAGGTTAATGCATCAAGGTTGATGATTGTCATGTCCGGATTGTTTTTTACAAATTCTCTTACAACATGAGATCCGATAAATCCGGCCCCTCCGGTAATGATTACATTATTCATTGTCTGTACTTTTATAATTGTGAGTGTGTAATTTAATAATTGTTTTTAGTCTGTTTAAACTAAAAATACTTCCTTTCGAGATGATATTGACGTCATCGTAGAGTTCCGCTATATTTTTATCCTGCAATACATTTTTATTCAAAAGTACGGAATCAAAGAGTCCGATTGCTTTTAAATGATCAATATTTGCAAAATAATGCCCCGGTCTTTCTCCCTGGCTTCCGTAATTCTTTATATAGTAGGTAATAAAAGGGCTGGCCAGACCCACCGGATCTATAAAATAAGCATTCTGATTTCCGGGCAGCAAAGGGGCATGAAGCATTTGTACGTCGGTGTTAATAGCTGTTACTTTTCTTACCGGTTTATTGTAGATGAAGTGAATATCTGAAAACTTCCTTGTATAATACTCTCTTTCGTTCATTAAAAGGAAACGTCCTTTTATATAATTATCCTCATGCAGCTTTACTGCCGGAGGAAAGAAAAAAATAACGGCGAATAAGATCAGGGAAAATGAAGATATTTTAATGAAATTCTTTTTATAGGCCCGGATTTCTTTTGTAGAGATAAATTCTATAACTGAAATGATGGAAACAGGTACCAAAACAGTAAAAAGTCTTCCAAACATATAATCACGTACGATGAATATATAAATCAGATAGAAGATGATCCCGAGAAATATTTTTTTATTGGTAAAATATGAGCTGTATAATCCTAAAGCTATCAACAGAAACATGGGTTTGCTTTTGAACAGGTTTTCCTTATAATAAAATAAAGACTGATAAAGATTGAAATTATTGGTTTTAAGATAAAAGCTGTTAGGAAATATGCTCCCGAAATAAAAGAAAGAAAATGCAAGCCATCCCAATATAATGATACACATTACCATAAATCCTTTTGTGAATTTATGTTTGTAGAAATAATAGAATATCGTTGGACAGACTATCAGAAAAAAATCATATCGGGTAAGAAAAACCAAAGCAACAGCAACAGGAAGCAGGAAAACTGTTTTCGGAGCTTTTTCATTCATACTGAGTATTGTAAACCATGCAATGACCAAATAGGATAATGAGTTTTCTAATCCGCTGGTGCTGAAGTCAATATAAAAACTTGAAGTCAGTAACAGCCCAAAACCGGACAGCAGTATAATAATTCCTTCAGGTTTAACTGTTGCGGTCTTTAAATACAGATATCTCAATATCATCGTGACTGATGTAACTGAGAATATCATATTAATAATAATGGGGATGCTGAATATTTTATTTTCTGAAATATGAAATATACTGAATAATACATCAAAAATGTAGGTGAGAGGAATAGACACAACCGTAAAAAGAGGAGAGGTAGAAACATAGGTTCTTTCTCCTGAATTCCAGACTAATCCTAATCCATTCAAGACATTGTATGATTGGTATGTAACTGAGAGTCCGTCTGAGGACACCCATCTGTAATAATATATCAAACCAAAATAAATCAGTCCTAAACAGGCTATGAGCCAAAATTTGAAATCTTTTACAATTGGCATAATTTAGGAAATCGTTTTTCTTCCTATGCTTTTATAATAAAACCCGTTTTGTTCAGGAACTTCCAGCGGGTACATATTTCTTCCGTCAAAAATAACTTTGTTTTTCATTTTTTTAGCCATGAGCTCAAAATTCGGATTCTTGAATTCCGGCCATTCGGTAGCGATGAATAAAGCATCTGCATCCTTCAGGGCATCATACATTCCTTTGGCGTACTGAATGCTGTTGCCTAAAAGTTTCTGTACATTATTTTCAGCTACGGCATCATAAGCTACAATTTCTGCGCCTTTTTCTAAAAGAAGGGCAATATTGTCTAAAGATGAAGCTTCCCTGATGTCATCCGTATTGGCTTTGAAAGCTAATCCCCACATGGCAATCTTTTTACCTTTAAGGTCTCCTCCGAAATATTTTTCAATTTCTGAAACCAGGATGACCTTCTGTGACGTATTCACATTTTCTGTCGCCTCCAGAATCTGGAAATTAAAATCTTCCTGCTTTCCGGATTTAATCAATGCTTTCACATCTTTAGGGAAACAGCTTCCGCCATATCCGATTCCCGGGAATAGAAAACGGTGCCCGATTCTGTCGTCACTTCCCATTCCCAGCCTTACTTTATCTACATCTGCCCCTACTTTTTCACAGTAATTGGCGATCTCATTCATAAACGTGATCTTTACGGCAAGAAAAGAGTTGGATGCATATTTGGTAAGCTCCGAAGATTTTTCATCCATAAAGATGATCGGAATTCCCGTATTGGTAAATGGCTGATAGATTTTGGACATAACGTCTTTGGCTCTTTCCGAACTTGCTCCTACCACAACCCTTGACGGGTTCATAGAATCTTCTACGGCAAAACCTTCCCTTAAAAATTCAGGGTTCGAAACTACATCAAAAGGAATGTCGGTCTTAGAGGAAATGACTTCCCTTACTCTATCGGCAGTTCCTACCGGAACGGTACTTTTATTAACAATGACCTTATATTCTGTCATGAGTTCCCCAATGTTGTTCGCAACGTTAAGTACATAGGAGAGATCTGCAGAACCGTCTTCTCCCGGAGGAGTAGGAAGAGCCAGATAAACCACTTCGCTTTTGTCTAAAGCCTCTTTAAGATTGGTGGTGAAAAACAGCCTTTCAGACTGTATGTTTCTCAGGAACATTTCTTCAAGGTTCGGCTCATAGATGGGAACAACGCCGTTTTTCATACCTTCCACTTTTTTTTCATCAATATCAACACAGTATACTGAATTGCCGAGTTCTGCCAGGGTAGTTCCTGTAACCAGTCCTACATAACCCGTTCCTACAATCGTTATATTCAAAATGTCTGTTTTTAAAAATTTCTATCGCAAAAGTAATAAAAATACCTTCATCCGCTTTCTTAATTTCCTGTAATAAAATTTTCGTGTTATTTACTTGATACTAAGTTCATTTTGTATTTGTAGAAAAAAATACGTATATTTGCACTGGATTTACGGAAAAAAATGGGAAGGCTTCGGAAGAAAGCCTTTTTTCGTACGGGTAAATCAAGATTAATCATATGGAGTTTAGAAAAAAAATTGAAGAATTATTAAATGAATTCCTTGAAACCAGAAACGATTTATTTCTGATCGATTTAAAGATTTCTGCAGGGGATGATATTACAGTGATTTTAGATGGAGATAACGGAGTTACACTGCAGGACTGTCTTGATGCCAGCCGTGCCGTGGAATTCAATATGGATCGTGAAGAGCATGATTTCAGCCTTCAGGTGATGTCGGCAGGATTAAGCGAACCGCTGTCTACACCAAGACAGTTTAAGAAAAATATAGGAAGAGAAGTTGAAGTGCTTTTAGCGGATTCTTCCAAAATTGAAGGCGAACTTGCCAAAGTGGATGATGATAAAATCACCCTTGTTTTACGCTACCGGAAGCCGAAAGATATCGGGAAAGGGAAAGTGGATGTAGAGGAGGAAAAAGAAATTCCTTACTCTGAAATAAAGAAAGCATTAGTAGTAATTAAATTTTAAAAAGAAAAAAGAATAAATGGATAATATAGCGTTGATTGAATCCTTCGGTGATTTTAAAGACGAAAAAGGGATCAGTAAGATTGATCTTATGGCAATTATTGAAGATTCACTGAAAACTCTTTTAAGAAAGAGATTTGATTCGGATGATCATTTTGATGTAATTGTGAACCCTGATAAAGGAGATTTTCAGATATTTCTAAATAAAACCATTGTAGAAGACGAAATGTCTGAAGACGATGATCTTGAAATCGAAATCTCAGAAGCAAAGAAAATCGATCCTACCTTTGAAGTGGGTGAAGATTTTACAATGGAGATTCCTGTTGCCCAGTTGGGAAGAAGAAATATTCTTACACTGAAGCAGATCTTAGCAACGAAACTTCAGGAGCATAACAATGCTATGCTTTATGAACAGTTCAGAGATAAGATCGGGGAGATTGTTGTGGGAGAAATCCACCATATCCGTCACAAACATGTGATCCTGTTGGATGATGAAGGAAACGAATTCATTTTGCCGAAAGAAAATCAGATCCCATCCGATTTCTTTAAAAAAGGAGAAAATATCAGAGCTATTGTAGAAACAGTAGATTTTAAAGGATCTAAGCCACAGATCATTATTTCCAGAACTGCTCCGAAATTCCTGGAGAAATTATTAGAACTGGAAATTCCTGAAATTCAGGACGGAACCATCATGCTTAAAAAAGTAGTGAGAATTCCGGGTGAAAAAGCGAAGATCGCAGTAGATGCTTATGACGACAGAATAGATCCTGTGGGCGCCTGCGTGGGTGTTAAAGGATCCAGAATTCACGGCGTTGTAAGAGAGTTGAGAAATGAAAACATCGATGTTATTCAGTGGTCTAAAAATCCTGAGATTTTAGTAAAAAGAGCTTTAGGAAACGTTACCATCAACAAGATCGACATCAACGAGGAGCAGAACTATGCATTAGTATATACTCCGGTTGAAGAGATTTCCAAAGTGATCGGTAAGCAGGGACAGAATATCAGACTGGCTTCTTGGTTGACAGGTTATGAAATTGATGTATACAGAGAGTCCAGCGAGGATGACGATGTTGAATTGAGAGAATTTAATGACGATATCGAGCAGTGGATTTTGGATGAATTTAAGAAAGTAGGTCTTACAACTGCAAAATCAGTATTGGATAAAGATACCGAAAGTCTTTTAAATATGGTTGACCTTGAAGAAGAGACGATTGAAGAGGTAAAACGTATTCTGAGAGAAGAATTTGAAGATTAGGAAATAAATCTTTAATAAACAGTAAAAAGGAAATACTTTAATTTTAAGAATTAAAAAAATACGTAAATATATAGATGCCAAAAATTAGATTAAATAAAGCGGTTAAGGAATTCAATATTTCGATGTCCAGATTAGTAGAGTTTTTACAGTCAAGGGGTTTCGAAGTTGAAAGCAATCCTAACGCTCAATTAGAAGAAGCGGCATATTCTGCATTGGAGGCTGAGTTTGCCAAAGACGGTGAACAGCGTAAAGCTTCCCATGAGGTGGTGATCACGAAAGTTCCGGAAGAAAAACTGGAAATTGAAGAAAAGAAAACCCCTGAAGTAATAAGAGCTAAAGCTAATAAACCGGAAACTAAAATTTTAGGTAAAATAGATCTGGATTCTACCAAGCCTGAAGTGGAAGAAACTCCTGAGGCTCCGGCAGCTGCTCCGGCACCGGCACCGGTTGAAGAAAAGAAAGAAGAAGTTGTGGCTGAACCGGAAGTGAAAGCAGCTCCTGAAAAACAGGAATTTAAAGTTCTGGATAAAATTGATTTGTCTCAGATAGAATCCAGAAACAGACCAGTGAAAAAAGACAAACCAAAAATGGAGGAGAAAAAAGAAGAGGAAAAACCGGCAGAACCAGTAAAAGAAACTCCTAAGCAGGCAGAACCTGCAGCTGAAGTGAAATCTGCTGAACCTCAAAAAACTGAGCCGGAATCTCAGGAACCTCAAAAAATTGAGACTGTTTACCAAAAGCTGGACGGTCCTAAAATTGTAGGTGAAAAAATTGACTTAACCCAATTTGCACCTAAACCGGGCTCAGGAGCCAAAAAGAAAAGAAAGAGAATTGAAAAACCGGGCGGGCAGAATAATCAGCAGGGCCAGGGGAATAATCAGAACTCAGGAAATAATAACCAGGGCGGACAGGGTAACCGTCCTCAGGGTCAAGGTGGCCAGGGCGGAAATCGTCAGGGTCAGGGAGGTCAGGGTAACCGTCCTCAGGGCCAGGGAGGCCAGGGTGGAAACCGTTTCGGAAATAACCAGGGAGGAAACCGTCAGGGTGGACAAGGTGGTGGATTCAAGAAAGGCGGCCAAAACAACAGACCTGGTCAAAGAGTTATGCCGGTTGAATTAACAGACGAACAGGTTAAAAACCAGATCAAGGAAACTCTTGAAAAACTTACCAATAAAGGAGGTAAATCGAAATCTGCCAAACACAGAAAAGATAAGAGAACATTCCGTAGAGAACAGGACGAGCGTCAGCAGGAACTGGAAGCACAGGACAGAACACTTAAGGTGACAGAATTTATCACAGTAGGTGAACTGGCAAGTTTGATGAACGTTTCTCCGACTGAAGTAATTTCTGCCTGTTTCTCATTAGGGGTAATGGTTACCATGAACCAGAGACTGGAAGCCGATACCTTATTATTGGTAGCAGATGAATTCGGATATAAAATTGAATTCTCCGATGCTGACCTTGAAGATACAGATTCCGAAGATGAAATCGATACAGAAGAAAGCTTATTGTCAAGAGCGCCTGTTGTTACGGTGATGGGGCACGTTGACCACGGTAAGACTTCATTGCTGGATTATATCAGAAAGACCAACGTAATTGCCGGTGAATCCGGAGGTATTACACAGCATATCGGTGCTTACAACGTGAAACTGGAAAACGGTCAGAGAATCACCTTCTTGGATACACCGGGTCACGAAGCCTTTACCGCGATGAGAGCGAGAGGTGCACAGATCACCGATATTGCAATTATTGTAATTGCTGCCGATGATGATGTGATGCCACAGACGAAAGAAGCTATTGCTCACGCTCAGGCTGCACAGGTACCAATGATTATTGCAATCAACAAAGTAGATAAACCTAACGCGAATCCTGACAACATCCGTCAGCAGCTTTCCGGCTTAAACCCTCCGGTTTTAGTGGAAGAATGGGGTGGAAATGTTCAGGCACAGGAGATTTCAGCTAAGTTTGGTAATAATGTGGATGTGTTATTGGAAAAAGTTTTATTACAGGCTGAAATGCTTGAATTAAAAGCGAATCCTGACCGTTCGGCAAACGGTGTTGTTATCGAGGCATCTCTTGATAAAGGTAGAGGTTACGTTGCCACCATGTTGGTACAGACCGGAACTTTAAGAGTAGGTGATTACGTAGTAGCAGGTAAAAATCACGGTAAAGTAAAAGCTTTGCTTGATGAAAGAGGTAAAAATCTTGCTGAAGCAGGTCCTTCAATTCCGGCAACCATTTTAGGTCTGGACGGAGCGCCGACTGCCGGAGATAAATTCCGTGTATATGCAGACGAAAGTGAAGGTAAAGCTATCGCGAATAAGAGAGAGCAGCTTCAGAGAGAACTTTCCATCAGAACGAAAAAACATACAACGCTTGAAGAGCTGGGCAGACGTATTGCCTTAGGAGAATTCAAAGAATTGAATATTATCCTTAAAGGTGACGTGGATGGTTCTGTGGAAGCACTTTCTGATCAGTTACAGAGATTATCCACAGAGGAAATCAGCGTGAAGATTCTTCACTCAGGAGTAGGACAGATTACAGAATCTGACATCAACCTGGCAGCAGCATCAGACGCTATTATCATTGGATTCAACGTGAGGGCCGGTGCCAATGCAAAAGAATTGGCAGACCGTGAGGAAATTGAAATCAGAACCTACTCTGTAATCTATAAAGCCATTGATGAGGTAAAAGAAGCAATGGAAGGAATGCTTTCTCCGGAAATTCAGGAGCAGGTAATTGGTAATGTAGAGATCCGTGAGGTATTTAAGATTTCTAAGGTTGGAACTATCGCAGGATGTATGGTTCTTACCGGAAAAGTAACAAGACAGTCGAAGGTACGTTTGCTGAGAGATGGTATTGTGAAATTCGACGGGGAGCTTGAGAGTTTAAAACGTTTCAAAGATGATGTGAAGGAAGTAACAAAAGGTTACGAATGTGGATTGAACCTGAAGGGATATAATGATATTGAAATCGGGGATATTCTTGAAGTCTACGAAGAAGTAGCAGTTAAGAAGAAACTGAAATAACAGATTTCTCTATAAATACAAAGCTGTCTCATTTGAGGCAGCTTTTTTTGTGCCTTCTTCTCTATAATTGGCAGTTTAGTATTCATCAATTAGTTAAATTTTTAATTTATAGTAAATATTAATTTATAATTATTGTTAATTCACATTTTTTTGACGTAATATTTATCATAAAATCAAATATGAATTGTTGCAATTTTATGATGAATTCAACCCGGTGATGTTTAAAATGATACATATAATTTTCAGCTGTTAAGTGGTTGCTGATAAGATGTATAGCATTTGTTGTTTAATGTGGGGCATAGTATGGCAACAGGGAGAATTGGGAATTAATCGGTGAAATTGCTTCAAATTTGCTTTTTTTATTTTAAAATAAAATAGAATTTTATTCTTTTAAATATGTGAAATTCACTTTTTTATAAATGTATTTTTAGGTAATGAATTATATTTTTATAATTTATATTGATTCTAAATAATATTTTTTACATTGGCAATAATGCGTTAAAAAAAAATAGAGACGTAAAAAATTTATATTTTATGAAATAAAAATTAAGTATTATTGTTAAATCCTGTTTATTTGATGTAATTTTTATACTAAAATGTAAAAAAAAGTGTTGCAGATGCTACTTAAAAACTTGCAAGTGTTAATATTTATTAACATATTTGCCCATTAAAATATATTAAAATTTGTTAATATGAATGTTAAACTACGTGTATTAAGTGC
>DJTE01000045.1 GCA_002439165.1 Chryseobacterium indologenes | reverse complement strand
AAAAACAACCCCCTTTAGGGGTGAATGTAGAATCAGGATTTGTACAAATTGATGGTTCTCCAGGATCTTCGGGTCTTGATCTTCCTGATGATACTACCGGAATTTCAGGCCTATTTCATTCACATAATAACGCAGACGGAAGTATTAAAATATTTTCTCCTACTGATGTTAAAACCTTTATTAATACGTTTTTAAAAAATGCAGGGACATATGGAGGAGGATATGGTAATGCATATTCTACTGTTGTAACTTCTGAAGGAAGCTATACCATAAAATATACCGGAACTACACATCCGGGAGGTGTCGATTATTATACGGCACAGTCATGGAATAAATGGTATAGAGACGAAATGTTTAAGATTCGAAACGAAGATGGTCACTTTCCTCAGGATAAAGTAGAAGCTGTTTTTACTAGGTTTCTTCAAGAAGTTGTAAATAAACCTGGTCTGGAGGTTTTTAAAGTAACAGCAAATACAGCTGCTAAAATGACTTATAACCCAACTACTAAAAAAGTGTATCAAACTAATTGTCCTTAATTAACATAACTATAAAAAAATGAAAAAGATAATTTTAATGATAGTTATAATGTTAACTATTTTAAACTGTAAGGCTCAGGTATATCCTTTAACAACCGATACTGAGGTTCCAGCAAATTCATATATCAAAGATATAAATAATGACCTTCCTGTTTTTGAAGGAAATTGGATGGGAACTTGGAATGGAAAAACTTTTTTAATTGTTTTTAAAAAAATAAAATTTTATGATACCCATTTATCAAATAATCCATATTACCAAGATTTGCTAATTGGTAAATTTCGTGTGACAGATTCCAATGGAAACATATTATTTGATAATCTAGATTTTACTGATGATAACGCCAAAATTAAAGGTGTAAAAAGTTATGCAAATGGAGCTTATTTGTTAGGCTATCTAGATTCAGATCTATGTGATAAAATGGGATCAATTACAATTAAATTCACAAATATTACAAAAACAGAATTGAAATTTAAGTTTGGAGAAGTCAGTAATTTGATTGATTCGAGTTGTTTTTATCATGGAAAACCAGCTGATCAAAGACCGGAACCATTGCCTAAAGAAATTGTTTTAATAAAACAATAAATCAAACTATGAATAAAGTATTATTCTGACAAAACAATAAAGAGGGATATCACAATTAGACGATGTGGGTTTAGAATCGTTTAAACGAAACCATGTCAAAAATATCATGAAAAAGGTCGTTTCCACGAGTTGTGAGACGGCCTCTTTTTATCACCATAGATTTCATACAAGCAAACTCATTATAATTTTTTCGCAGGATATTAAAGGCCTGAAATAGTGATAAAATCCCCTTTTGCTGTCATTTTCATTCAGGAAAATAAATAAAGTTGATTTTTATAAAATACCGGCTATTCGTGATTAATCATATTATAAACTTTTATCACCACTTCTTCCGGCGATGTTTTTTCAAACAGGTACTGCTCTTTTTTCAGAAGAATGGTTTTCGATTCAGAAGGCATATCCTCTTCCATAGTGTTCACGGTCTCGTGGATCAGTTTTCCTTTCATCGGTTCATAGTATAACGCAGAATGAGATCCGGCTCCCATATTGTATGTTTCCACATAAGTAAGGATCAGGGATCCGTTCAGGTATTTGAATTTGCTGAACATATTTCCGTTGGGTCCTATGTCATATAAATTGATATGCAGCTCTCCTTTCGTAATGCTGATATCTTCCGGGTCGTGCATTTTATACCCATATTCATTGTATTCAGCAGGAAAGACCTTATCTGATATTTTGTCCACTCTGTAAGATTGATCCGGGTTTCTAAGCAGGATCATCATCTTTCTTTCGCTCAGTGAATCATTTTTCTTTCTTACCACCAGCGCCATATCCGGAAGACCGTCCTGATTGAGATCGCCTTCCGCATCATATTGTATTTCATAGCCCCCCGGAACCAGATCTTCAGCTTTAGCGGCTGTTTTAAAAGATTCAGCTGGAAGCCCGGCATCTGTTACCTTATCATTCTTAACGGTTTTTACAGAATCCTGTTTTGAGGGCAGAGCAGCGGTTTTTTCCTTTTTTTGGCATGAGTAGAAGAACAGTAGGCATAAAACCAGTATAGGAAAGATTTTTTTCAAGACTATTTATTTTGTGGGTGTACAAATCTAGTATTTATTTCTTTAAAATATATCTTATAGAATGATTCTGATCATCGCGAGGTCATCCGTAGGTTTTACACCATAATGCTGTTCCAGATGTTTAAGCTTTCTGTTGAGCATCTCTTCAGTCTCATGATAGGTAAAATCAGTCATCAGATATTGGATAAAATCGATTTCATTCTCAGTATTTGCTTTCTTTACCTGGGTAAAAGTGAGGATTCCGTCCGTAGCAATAGAAACATCCTTCTGGTTTTCGAAAAACACCTTCTGCTGCTGCCGGGAATACCAGTCATCAAAATCCTCATGAAGATGATACACTAAATAATCAGGCTTATTGTCTCTGTCGTATTCCGTTATTTTTCCATTGATGCAGATTACTCCGTCTCCGATGCTTAGAATGATTCCTTTATCTTCTTTTATATTGTAGAACAGGATGATCAGAGTAGCCAGCAGCTCTTTTTCGTCCAGCATCAGCTGCTTTTTTACAAGAGACACTTCTCTGAAGACACTTCGCATAATGTCTTTAAGCTCCTCGTCTATACTTTCAGGAGGTGTTTCATATAAATCTTTATATCCTTTTTCAATAACGGCTTTCCGTAATATTTTCCCAATCAGAACAGAGGCGAAATGACTGTCCAAAGCGGTAGAACATCCATCCATAACGGCACAGATGATTTTGTCCAAACCTATTTTTCGGATCATCAGATGGTCTTCGCATTGGTTGGTATGATACTCTCCGATCTGTATAGCAGAATAAATATTCATCAATAATAATTAATAACCGTTAGAAGAATAGCTTTCCGTTGATAAGTTCCACAGCTTTTCCCGGTTCGTTATACTTCCAGCCCTGTTTCATGGCTTCCTTTATTTTGGAACGGATCAGGTACGGTGTGATTTTCATAGGCATTCTGCCATAATATCCGGATCTGCAGAATCCGGTATAGATCAGAAGAAGCTGTCCTTCGCTTTCGTGCCGCACGGGTATTCCATAATCCGAATCATGACCCTCTCTGTGTGAAACGGCTTTTCTTATTTTCCAGTAGAAGATTTCATCGTCTACAACGATTTTTCGGAGTCCTTTTTTTGCAATAGCCATTGTATTTTGTATTATAAACAGCATTTTCTAAGTTCATACAGAAGACTTATCTGAGAAGATAGCTGTTCTGTACTTATATTATAGACGTTGTAAGATTTGTGTACAGGAAATCCTCCGTTTCTGTATTCCTGCATTTTTTTCCAGTCATCTGTATATTTTGCAAAATGATTGGTTTTATTGATTCTGTCGAGATAAACAACGGTTTGTAAAACACTTTCCTGGTCAAAATAAAGATGAGGTTTTTGCAGATAATAATTCAGATACTGATCAAGATATTCCATTGTCTTCTCATTATTATAAAAAGCCAGAATAAGGGCATAAAGATCACCTGCATAGCATACTTCACTTTTAAGAAAATGAGTGCCTATAATATCAATATGATGTTCGTGATTTTTTACAGCAGAAAGGTAGGCTCCCACTGTTCTGGTCCTCCAGTTGAAGTCGCCCAAAAGAGCCAGGATTACTTCTTCAGTAATCTCGTCCTTAAGGTGTTTTATTTCTTCGGTCCAGGAACCGGAAGTATCTCTTATATTCATATAAAAAGGAACTACCCATTTATCAATGAATTCCTCGCTGAGCTGGAAATCATTTTTATAACTTACCAGATGAGTAAATATGGATGAATGTCTTACCGTGGCTCCTGCCGAGTGTAAATACATTTCGTTTTGAAGATCTTCGTTCATATTGGAATAGTATTGCTATATGGGTTTCTTGAGGCAAAATATTATTTACTTTCCGGATTTTTAGTTTTCTTCAGAACTTCAATCTCTCTGTTCATTCTTTCTTCCCAGTTTTTTCCGTTCCTCCTTTCCAGATAAATTTCTGTCAGTTCAATGTATTTTTCCTGTGCTTTAACGTCCATATGATCAAAAATGCAGCCGGAATTTTTAGCTGTGATACCATATTTTTTCCGGATACTGTCTATACTGTTCATTGTCTTTTGATCATACTGTGGAATGAAAAATCCACTGCCGTACATTCTGATGACGCTATCATTTTTAATGTCCGCTTTGGCTTCCTGAATATAATAATTTTCTCTTTTGGAAAGTTCCCTTTTATTTTCCATAAAACGGCTTACTGCTGTATAAACAAAAAATGCAAAAACGAGCAGATTCAGAATAGGAAATATCCTCATAAACTTATTTTTGAAGCTTAATTTTTTAATATCCAGGCTGCTGACCAGATAAGCAACTAAAGCGGTGGCAGCAAAAATAGCAGGCAAATACTGGATGCCGCTTTCACGGATCATTCGCAGAGGATTAAACCGGGAGGGATAATTGATGAAGTAACCCCCGAAAATATAAACGGTGACAACCAGCAGGATGATAATAACATTAAGGATGACGATTCTTTTATTCATAACGGCAGTTCCGGTATTAAGACAGGTTACAGAGTGAACGATTTCTTATCTGTTTATTCTTTCATATATAATTTCATCACTGGTAAAATGACCATTGAAACAGTTTTCCGGTGTCATATCAATAAGGTCAAACCACAGCTTGAAACGGTAGGTCTTTCCGAATATCAGGTCACGGTATTGTATGGTTTCTTGGATAGGAATAGAATACGTATAGGTTTGTCCGGGTTTCAGTTTCTTTGTCTTTTTAATACAGTTAATGCAGTCTACATCGGCTGTATGCTTTATAGCGACACCTGGATCGGGACTTTTCTCGTAAATGTCCGCCAGCTGCATTCTGTAAGCGGAAAAATCTTTATTGATCTTAATTTTTTCAGAACCGGTATTGGTTACAGACAGCCTGACAATTCCTTTATCCTGAAGACTATCCACATGATATACATACTTCAGCGGGCATTTCTGTTGAGCAGACAGCCACATCATCTGAAGCATCAGAAAAAGAGATAACAGTTTTTTCATGGTTAGTTTATTGAATCTAAGATAACTAAAATTTCAATTAAAAATAAGACTCATCTCAGTAAGGATACTGCTGTTTAATGATTTTAAGTTTTTCTTCAAGATCCTGTTTAAGTCTTTCATTGATCTCAGGCCATTTTTCATCATTACCTGAATGAAATTCACGATAAATGCCAAGCAGCTGGAAAAAATTATTTTTATAAAGTTTCAGGGCTTCATAATTTTCATCAGAATTGAATTCTCCGTAATCATAATATCGGTAAAGCAGAAACTGCTCGTCTGAAGAAAGGCTTTCTTCAAAAGAAATATGAGTGGCAATGCCGGTTGCCTTTTTCATGGGTATTTCTTCCGTCCGGAGCTGATGATATAAGAGACCGAGGATCGCTCTGGAAACGATTTCAGGATCTGCACCTCCGGAATTATTACGCAGGATCTGCATCATATCATATCCGTTTCGGGTAGTGGAAATCTCAATGAAGGCATACTCAGACTCCTCTTCAGAAGCAAGTACAGAATCTGCCCATGAAGAAACAGCATAGGGCTGGAGTGCTCCCTGATCAAGAAGGATCATGAAAACACACAGCAGGTTTTCATGATCCTTTATCGATTTTCTGTTCATAAGAACTAAACCTTAAATTCAACTTCGCCCATATAATACAGGGAGTAATCATCCGTTTCCACGGAAACAGGTTGGGGAATGACAAATCTGCTGGCAAAAATAATGGCATTCACAGGGGTATCCATTCCAAGCTCGTTGATTTTCTGCTCTATCACCGGGAGCCATTCATCAGCATAAGAATACTCCGAAAACTTTTCATAGATCCCCAGCCTTTCATCCTCAAAACCATATTCTAAAAAATCATAGTCGAACCAGTTGATGTGCTGTGATTCGGCAAACTTTGAAACATATTGGTCATCAGACTCTTCACCGATATAATAATCGTCATTCTCTTCCACAAAACTATAAAACTCCTCTTCGCTTCTGAAATATCCCAGCCAGAAGTGTGAAATTTCTGTATCCATAAATTCTTTTTTTTATTACCATATTGTAGGATCACCGGATTTCGGCGTCTCTGATAAGCCTGTAAAATCCGGGTGCTCTGTTTTTATATTTCCCAGGAAGAAAGTTTCCTGATTACAGAGCTTTGCAGATACAAAAATATTCAATTAAATCGGATATTGTTAAAAACCGCAGAAATCTGCGTGGGGAGTATGTTTTTTTATTGTAATTTTATTTTGGCTAAATTTTATATCTACATGGAATTTTTACAGGACCATTCCGTCCAAAATGAACTGCTGCTGATCCTGATTTCTGTTATCCTCGGGCTTCTGATCGGAGCAGAAAGAGAATACCGGAACAAATCGGCCGGATTGCGTACTTTTATTCTGGTATGTTTCGGATCCTGCCTGTTTACCATGCTTTCCGTTAGAATCGGAGTGGAGAATCCGGACCGTCTGGCGGCTAATATTATTACGGGAATCGGATTTCTGGGGGCAGGGGTCATCTTTAAAGGAGACAATAAAATCGACGGGATCACAACGGCAACAACCATCTGGGCAACGGCTTCCATTGGAATGGCGGTAGGATCCGGCTATGTTTATCTTGCCCTTGTAGGAACCGCCCTGGTTCTGCTTATTTTAAGCGCATTGATCTATCTTCAGGAATTCATAGACAACCGTCACAAAATCAGGGAATACAGAATAGCGGTTTCCGGGAAGGAAGATATAAAGTATTGCGAAAAAGTATTTGAAGATCATCATTTAAAACACCTTCTAATCAAGCTTCAGTATACCAAAGATAATCTTGCCGTTACCTGGAAGCTCACGGGAGATAATAAAGACCACGATAAAATAATTCAGAGCCTTATCAGTGATCCTAAAATTATCGCTTATCAGTTTTAAAATAAAAGCAAAAAAATAAAGGCCTGAGCCTTTATTTTTTCTTAAAAACGTACAGATCCTTGTTCGGTCCGTCTATCTCTTTGCCATCCATATCAAGCTGGATAAGCATATTTTCGCCTACTTTGTATTTATATTTGGCTGTTTTGCCTTTTAAAGTAATGATACTTCCCGTTGCATCCCATTCAAAAGAACCTTTATCATCAGATTTTGATTTCCTGTCAATGTATTCCTCAGTAATGCTGAATGTTTTGTCGTTGTTGAGAGTTAAGGAAGTTTTTATTCCCGGACAGTCCGCACATGGAACCACCGCGTCATAAGTTCCCGGCCAGTCCAGAGCATTTTCTGAAGTATCGCCCGGCGCAGAAGGAGTAGCTTTGGTAATACTGCTGTCTGACGGAGGCGTCTGAGTCTGTACCGTTGCTGAATCTGATTCAGGATTGGCAGGCTCACCCTCGCTTTTTTCTTTTGTACATGATGCCAGAAATACTGCGGATGCAATTCCCAGGATTAACATTTTGCTTTTTAACATGATAAGTAATTTAAATATATTAATATTAAGTTCAGTCATAATCAACAAAAATTACGCCATAGGAAAAGCAGGAAAGCGGGAAGATGAAGAATGGAAGATAGAGATTTAAGAGGTTTTTATATGGGAATAAAGCCTTCTGTGAGGTAAACTCTGTCGGATTTTAGGTAATAGGTGGCAGCTTTGTAGCTTCCATCAGCAAAAGCCAGTTTTTTTGACTTATTTTCTTATTGTTAAACGAATGATTTTCAGTCTGAATATCTATTATCTACCCGTCTATTATCCATCCATCTATTATCTCTCTTCCCCTTGAGCGGCAAAACTGGCCAATCACCATTCATCAGATCCAGGTCTCCAGTCTCTGTTACTCCGTTTTAAACCACACAAAAGCGAATTTTCACCGCCTTTTTATGGCTATATTCTTAATTTTCTTTGTAAATTGGGGCAAAATTTTGATTATGACAAAAAAGATACTTTTATCCGTATTTATTTTGCCGGCTGCAATGGCATTTGCACAACAGTATGGAGGAATGTGGATTCCTACCGAGCTGAATGAGAAGGAAATGAAGGACCTGGGAATGAAGATCTCTGCCAAAGATATTTTCAATACCCAGAAGCCCAGCATAAAAGATGCAGTAGTGCAGTTCAACGGCGGATGTACCGCAGAAATCATTTCTCCTAAAGGATTATTATTAACCAATCACCACTGCGGATACGGACAGATCCAGGCGCATTCAACCGTTCAGAATGATCTTTTATCCAATGGTTTCTGGGCAAAGAATCCTCAGGGGGAGCTTCCGAATCCGGGGGTAAAAGTAGATTTCATTGTTGATATCAAAGAAGTGACCGATCAGATTCTGGAAGGTACAGACAACCTTGTAGAACCTGAACTGGCTAAAAAGATCGCTAAGAATATAGAGATCTATAAAAATTCCCAGAAAATAGAATCTTATCAGTCGATCTCTGTAAAGCCCATGTATTATGGCAACAAATACTATGCTTATACTATTGAGACCTATAAAGATATCCGTTTGGTAGGGGCACCGCCTCAAAGCATAGGGAAGTTCGGAAGCGATACGGATAACTGGGTTTGGCCAAGACATACCGGAGATTTCTCTATCTTCAGGATTTATGCAGGTAAAGACAACAAACCGGCAGAATATTCGGCAGACAACATTCCTTACGTTCCGAAACATTACCTTCCGGTTTCCATAAAAGATAAAAATGAAAATGATTTCACCTTTGTTTTCGGATTCCCGGGAAGAACGACGGAATATCTTCCGGCTGTTGCAGTGGAAAAGATCATGACAGATATTGATCCTGCCAGAATTGCCGTACGTGAGGTAGCCCTGAAGACGCTTGATGAAAAAATGCGTACAGACAACGAAACCCGAATTAAGTATTCTTCAAAATATGCATCAGTAGCCAATTACTGGAAGAAATGGATCGGAGAAGTGGAAGGACTGAAAAAATCCGGAGCGGTAGAGAAAAAAGTCATGTATGAAGGCTCTCTCGTAGCCAAGAATCATGAAATTAAAGCTACTCTTGACCAGCTGAATAAACTGTACAATGATCAGGCTCCTTACGCTCTGAACAATGCTTACTACACAGAAGTGGTGAGAAATGCAGAAACCCTGAAACTTGCCGGTGATTATTTTGATTATATAGCCTCCGTGGAAGCAGGAAGAATGGATGAAAAAGAACTGTCTAAATTAAAGTCAAAACTGACTTCTTTCTACAAGGATTACAGTGCGGATCTTGATGCCAGAGTAACGGCAAAATTGCTGGCACTGTATGCCAATAAAACAGCACCACAGTTCTTACCGGCAGGATTCAACAAATATAAAGATGAGAATCAGAATATGCCTGTGATTGAAGAAATGTCGAAAAATTCTATCATTACCGGAAGAGCTCAGGTAAACGGAGCCGCTCTGAATGCAGATATTGACAAGGCTTTTTCTAATCCGGACAAGCTCATCAAAACCCTTAAAAAAGATCCTGTTTTTCAGTTATACGTTACCATGAGAGAAATGTATATGAAAACTGCAGATCCTCAGTATACCACTCTTCAGGGGAAAATAGATGTTCTTCAGAAAACGTTCATGGCCCAGCAGATGCAGACCGATAAAGAAAGAAAATTCTTCCCGGATGCCAATTCTACCCTTCGTGTAACCTATGGGAAAATAAAAGGTTCTAACCCGAGAGATGCTGTTTCTTATGCATACCAGACCCATTTGGCCGGAGTTATTGAAAAATATGTTCCGGGAGACTACGAATTTGATGTTCCTAAAAAACTGATCGATCTTTACAATAAAAAAGATTACGGAATTTATAAAGATAAAACAGGGGATGTTCCGGTAGGATTCACTGCTACCAACCATACCACCGGAGGAAACTCAGGAAGCCCGGCACTGGATGCTTACGGAAATCTTGTAGGACTGAACTTCGACAGACAGTGGGAAGGAACAATGAGTGATATCAACTTTGACCCGCGTTTCAGCAGAAATATTATGGTAGATACCAAATATATCCTTTTCATTATCGACAAATATGCCGATTCCAAATGGCTGATCGATGAAATGAAAGTGATAAAATAATTTTTAAAACATACCTTTAAGAATCTGTTTGAATTTAATTTTGAATAGATTCTTTTTTATTTTTACAGGATGAAAGACAGGATCATCAATCTACTGGCAGCTTTTGAATCGGAAAATATCGGGAAATCTTTTCCGCTGGATTACTGCCTGCCTGTCTATCATTGCGTTTCCGATGAAGATTTACCTCATGCCAGGCATATCATCAGGTATAAAAATACCAGGCAGTTTGAGGAAGATATTGATTATCTTTCAAAACACTTTCAGTTTGTAGACTGGGCGGAGTTTAAAGATTTTGTCAGGGGAAATTTCAAACCGAAGAAAAAGATTGCCCTGCTTACCTTTGATGACGGCTTCAGGGATTTCTATGATACCGTTGTTCCCCTGCTGGAAAGGAAAGGGATTTATGCCTGCAATTTTATCAATCCGGCCTTTATCGATAACCGTGATCTGATGTTCAGATGCAAAGCCGGTTTAATTATTGAGGCTGCTGAAAAAAAGACCATACTGAATCCTGAAATATATCCGCTGTTATCACTGGAAGAGCTGGAAAAAGAAGCCGTAAAGCAGCAGGTACTTCAGATACAGTACGGAAAAAGGGAAATACTGGATCAGCTGGCTGAAAAACTGGAAATAGATTTCGGAGCTTATTTAAAAGAATATCAGCCTTATCTGAGCACAGAACAATTAAAAACACTGACGAGAAAAGGTTTCGGGATCTCCTCCCACAGCTGGGATCATCCTTTGTACAACGGGCTTTCACTGAATGAGCAGCTGGAAACCACCAACCGTACATTCAGCTACCTTAAAGAGAATAATTTTTTATACGAAAGCTTTGCATTTCCGTTTACAGATTTTGGCGTAAATAAAGACTTTTTTGATGAAATTTTTAAAAATGACGATCTGTTCTGCAGTTTCGGATGTGCCGGAGTAAAACTGGACAGCATAGTAAGAAACTTTCAGAGAATTCCTATGGAAACCGGAGAAAATGCCGGAAAAATCCTCAAAGCTGAAACAGCTTATTTCAAAATGAAAAAGCTGATCAATAAAAATACGATTGTAAGAAAATGACAGAACTGAAAACATTCAACAGAAAAGAACTTGAAGAATTGATCTCTTCCGGCGGTTTTCAGCAATACGGTTTTCTTCCGGTCACCAGACACCGTGCAGAATCCCAGATCAGAAACCCGAAAGCTTCAGATGAGCAGACGCTCCTTATTCTGGCCTTTTACAACGGTCAATTGGCAGGATATGCAGGATGTTTTCCGGACAGTTTTATAACAGGGGAAAGTGTAATTTCCTATGCATGGCTGAGTACCCTATACGTACACCCTGAATTCCGGAAAAAAAGAGTGGCCAAAAAATTATTGAAAAAAGCGTGTGAAGAATATGAAGGCCGGATTGCCATAACGGAATTCACCGCTGAAGCCGAAGCTTTATATACGATCTTGGGTGTTTTCGGGTATGTTTTTCCGAAAGAAGGCAAAAGATACTATTTCAGGACGGATGCTGCGGGTATTATTCCAGAGAAAAGGCCAGAGACAAAGAATTTGAAACCTCTTTTTCATATGATGGATGCTATGGCCAATTCCATTCTGTCCGTCAGAAATTTTAAAATAAAAAAGCCCGGTTTCCGGTATGAAATTCTGGGCAGGATCGATACCGAAAGTGCTGATTTCATGGCTGAATTTTCAAGCCGGCGCAGTGCTGAAGAAATCAATGTTTTTATAGACCATCCATGGATTCTGGAAGGGAAAAAAGATCACCGGTATCTCTTTTCAGGATTTGCTGAGATTTTTAAATATTTCTGGGTAAAAATCTATGACGAAAACAACAGGCTCTCTTCCTGTTTTCTGTTGCAGCTCCGCGATGGATACCTGAAAATTCCTTATCTGTTTTCAAATAATGATTCAGACCGTGTTGTTGATTTCCTCAGCTATTTCATTGTTAAAAATAAGATCAAAGGCCTGACCAGCTATCAGGCAGATCTCAACAACACAATAAAAACTTCAGGAACATTTCCAAAGATCTACGAACGGGATTTCAAACGCGAATATCTTTTCCATAAACAACTCTTACAGATTCTTCCCGAAGGATTTGACCCGCATTACCAGGACGGCGACGGCGACTGTATGATGACGTAACTGACGTTTCTGAAAATAGGTAATAGGTAATAGGTAATAGGTAATAGGTAATAGGTTGCTGTGTAACTCCGATCAGTCAAAGCCTTTTTTACTTATTATTAACGAATGATCTTCAGTCTCAATATCTATTATCTATCAGTCTATTCTCATTCTCCTCCTTTCTGAATCTAAAACTCCCAAATTCCCCATTTCCTTGCGCAGCAAAATTGACTATTGACAGTCTTATGTCTCTCATCTATCCGTCTATTATCTATCCGTCTGTTATCTCTCCGTCTATTATCTCTCTGTCTGTTATCTCCATCTTACAAAAAAAGACCGCCCAATACTGAACGGTCCATATTTTAATGCCCAAAAATATCCCTCAGGCTGACTTCCTTAAAAGTTCCCATCCGGTTCACTGCATCCATATCCAGATTTTCTTTCTTACCGATAATGGCAGTATTAAAGCGTACCGGTTTGATTTCTGTTTCATAAAACTGTTTCACATCTTCAAACTTCAGACTTCCGATCTGCTCATAAATATCTTTCCTGAAATCGTGGGAAATTCCCAGTTTTTTCAGTCTCAAAGTATTGAAAAAGATATTATTTCTGGTAATTCTTGTTGAAGCAATCTGTTTAAGGGCCGCATTTCGGGCATTTTCAAACTGTACAGGCACTTCAGGCAGTTCGGTCATCAGTTCTGTCATTGTATCTACGGCAATCTGCAGTTTATCAGGCTGGGTTCCGATATAAGTGGTAATATAATCGTGGTGGCCCAGTTCGGCATTGGCTGCATAAGAGACATAAGCAGAATACGCTAAGCTTTTACTCTCACGGATTTCCTGGAAAACGATAGAGGAAAGACCTCTTCCAAAATATTCGTTATACACATTGATCTTTCCGAAATTGGAAGTATTCACAGGGTTTCCTCTTGCTATTTTGCTCATTTCCATCTGAACCATATCGTAATTCACGAAATAGACGTTCCCGTCAGTCTCCGGTTCCGGATAGTATTTGGCTTCAGGAATCTCTAAACTTACGGGTTCCGTATACCGGCCGATATATTCTTTAAAAGCATCAAAATCTTTTCCGTAAAAGAAAATCTGATATGGAAATCTGAAAAGCTTTTTCATACGGTCGGTAAACACTTCAGGATGGCTGCTTTCAAGCTCTTCTTTGGAAATAACATCCGTAAAACGGGAAAAGCTTCCCAGTTTGGTATACGTGGTAAGCGCGGTCATAATACGGGTTTTATCATTTTTAGTTGCTTGGCGGTTTTCCAGAACGGTTCCTACAAACTGGCGGTAGATATTCTCATCAGGAGAAGCGTTATACATCCAGTGCTGAAGAAGGGCAATTCCTTTTTCTATATTTTCTTCCAGTCCGTTCAGAGAGATCAGGAGTTGATCATTGGTGGTTTTGAAATCATTGGTAATACCGATTTTGAAGAACTCTTTTTTAAGATCTTCAGGTGAAAACCGATCCGTTCCCAGATATTGAAGCAGCTGTGTTGAAATTCCCAGATCCCTGTCGTTATCACTTCCGAAAGGAAAAATAAAATGAACCTGTGCTATATCATTGTATTTGTTCTTTACAAAATTTATTTTTTTATCTTTTACAGAATCAGTGGTGATCTCCTTTTGATAATCAATAAATTCTGGTTGTATATCATCTGTTTTTTCAGCTAAAATTTCCTGCAGAAACTCCGATTGCGCCTCACGGTTGATCTTAATAGGCGTTATTCCCGGGTTTTCCACTCTGAGAAGCTTGTCGTTAACCCCTTTTTCCTTGTAAATGGCAACATAATTATCTTTAAAGAACGTGTTGGCAAACTCAATCACCTCTTCTTTGGTAATGGCTGCATATTCATCCATT
The DNA here is from genome assembly GCA_002439165.1 of Chryseobacterium indologenes. Classification (GTDB taxonomy): domain Bacteria; phylum Bacteroidota; class Bacteroidia; order Flavobacteriales; family Weeksellaceae; genus Chryseobacterium; species Chryseobacterium indologenes_E. The sequence goes on along the minus strand of DJTE01000045.1, from coordinate 40,040 downwards.
TCATTCAGTTCCTGCTCCCATGACCGGCCTCTGATGTAGGTGTCATAAAGATTGGTAGCCAGGCCTTCCGCAGTTTCCAGCCCCTTCATTCTCTGCAGTTTGAAATCGCTGATGATTGCCGGAAGCATCCAGTCCGGGAAATCTCCTTTTTTGATCAGCTCAATCTGTTCCAGGATCATTTCTACCGCCTCGTCAAGCGTTTGTGATTCTTTGGGAACCGCTACTGCAGAAAAATAGCCATATTGTTTTAAACCTAATGAAAAAGCCTGTGCCCAAAGCATTTTCTGGGTTTGGTTGATGTTCAGGTCAAGAAGTCCGGCTTCCCCTCTGTTGCTCAGAATATTGGCCGTAATATCGGCAAGCATGGCTTCCCTTGTACCATAGCTGTCTGTTCTCCAGGCAATCTGTACCCTCGGGGTAGTCGGGCTTTTTACCGTTCTTTTTACAATTTCAGTCATCGGCTGTTCAACAACCGGAGTTTTTTTCGGCAGCTCTTTATAAGGAATATCCCCGAAATACTGGTCAACCAGCTGAATTGTTTCTTCAAAATCCAGGTCACCTACCAGAACCATTGCATAATTATTCGGAACGTAATATTCATCAAAATATTTATGAATAGCCTTCATAGAAGGGTTTTTCAGGTGTTCCGGTTTTCCGAGCGTAGTCTGCTGCCCGTTGGGATGGGTTGGAAATAAAGCATCCATCAGTTCATAACTCACCAACCGGCTGTCATTATCCTGAGCCCTGTTGAATTCTTCATATACCGATTCCAGTTCCGTGTGAAAAAGGCGGAGAACCATTTCAGAAAACCTTTCCTTTTCAATTTTCAGCCATTTTTCAAGTTCATTGTTCGGGATATTGTTTTTGTAAACTGTTTCATCAAACCAGGTATGGGCATTGGTTCCGCTGGCTCCCAGGGATGAAATTGCCTTGTCATATTCATTGGCAATGGCATACTGACTGGCCTCCTGCGAGATTTCGTCTATTTTCCTGTATATCTCTTTTTTCTTTTCAGGATCCTGTTCTGCCTTGTGCTGCTCATACAGTTCTGAAATCTGATCCAGAAGTTCTTTTTCCTTTTCCCAGTTTTGGGTACCCAGTCTGGAAGTTCCTTTAAACATCATATGCTCCAGGTAATGGGCAAGTCCTGTGTTATCAGAAGGGTCATTATTGCTTCCCGTTCTTACAGGGATAAAAGTCTGTATCCTCGGCGCATCGGAATTTTGGGCAAGAAAAACCTTCAGACCGTTCTTCAGGGTGTAAATTCTTACTTTGTTTTCGTCATGCGTTATGGTAATATATTCGTAATTGTGGATGTCCGTGTGGACCGTTTCCGTATATTTTTTGTCAATCATAGATCAGTTCATTTCATTCCTTAAACCCGAATGTATTACAAATGTAAGGAATCAGATAAAAATGGCGTTGCTTTTTCTTATTAACGTCAGTTCAGAATCAGAATTTAATTGATTGAACTCAATAGATCATGTTTGGAATTATTTTTTTTGATTAAAAAGCTCACGCAAAGTTGATGACTAATACCGCTTTATTTTAATTGGGGGAAATGGTGAGATTTCGTCGCTGATGAAGCGGTATGTTTATCCACACGCTTCGGGGAATCAACGGAGTTGATTCTATCCTTTGCTTCCTCAAGATGAGCAGTATCAAAAATAATCTTTGCATCACAAAAAAACAGCACATTATATTTTTTAAATAATTTGATTTTACAGAGACCTTTAATTCTTTAACCAGGATAACTTCCAGTATCCTTTCTTCCATCTTCCAGCCTTTAATCTTAGTTTCCTTAACCCAGACTCCTATGTTATTATTACATCTATAAGACAGATTAAGAAATGGCAAAAGGCAAATTGTACTTTCCCCTTTTTCATCCTTTCAGAAAATTCCCTTTTTCCCTCACGGAAAATTCAATAAGTTTGCATCAGGTTTTCCCAAAATAACGACTATGTCCGGAAACATTCTGATCATCGATGATGAGATCAAGCTCCTCAAATTACTGGGGATGATCCTTTCCCAGGAGAATTTTAATGTAAAAGAAGCTTCCACTGCACGCTCTGCCATGACCATGCTGGAACAGTACGATTTTGATGTGGTACTGAGCGACGTAAGGCTTCCGGATGCATTTGGAGTGGAACTCGTGAAATCTATTAAAGCCAAATATCCGCATCTTGAACTCATTCTGATGACCGCATTCGGAAATATTACTGACGCAGTGCAGTCTATGAAAAACGGTGCGTATGACTATCTGGTAAAAGGTGACGATAATGAAAAAATCATTCCTCTGGTCTATAAAGCACTTGAAAAGGTGAAGGACAACAGAAGCAAAATTGTACAACAATCAGCTGTGTCAAAAGGTTTCGGTGAGATCATAGGAAATTCTCCCCTGATTCTTCAGGCTAAAAAACTGGCGGAAAAAGTAGCCCTGACTGATGCTGCCGTTCTTCTGACCGGGGAAACCGGAACCGGAAAAGAAGTCTTTGCCAATGCTATTCATGAAGGAAGCGGAAGGAAGAAAAATAACTTTGTAGCCATCAACTGTTCCGCATTCAGTAAAGAAATCCTTGAAAGTGAGCTTTTCGGCCACAGGCAGGGAGCTTTTACCGGGGCTGTGAAAGATAAAAAAGGTCTGGTGGAAGAAGCCAATGGCGGAACCTTATTCTTAGACGAAATAGGAGAGATGCCGATAGAACTTCAGGCCAAATTACTCAGGGTTCTTGAAACCGGGGAATTCATCAAAATGGGTGAAACCAAAGTCTCAAAATCAGATTTCAGGCTGATTGCGGCTACCAACCGGGACCTGGAAGAAGAAATTAAACAGGGGCATTTCAGAGAAGATCTGTATTTCAGGATCAATGTCTTTGAGATCAGTCTTCCTCCGCTGAGGGAAAGAAAAGAAGACCTGAAAATGCTGGCTAAAAACTTCATCGAACTGTTTACCCGGAAACTTCACATCCCTTCCGTACAGGTAGATCCGGAATATTATAAGACCCTGGAAAAAAACGATTGGAAAGGAAATATCCGCGAGCTTAGAAACACCATAGAAAGAAGCCTGATCTTAATGGATGATCATATCCTGAATCCGGACAGCCTTCCGCGTTATTCAGAAAAAGCCGCTCCGGAAAGTGATTCCATGAGTATACGCTCCCTGGAAAAAGTACACATCCAGAAAGTCATTCAGTATACCAAAGGCAACAAAGCCGAAGCCGCAAGACTGCTTGAAATAGGCATTGCCACGCTGTATCGTAAACTGGAAGAATACGGACTGAGATAATAAATAATAAGTAATGGGTAATGAGTAATTTTGCCAATAGCCAATAGCTAAATCCTATCATTTCAATAACGGGCCTATCATTTTGATAGGCTTTTGTGTTTCTGTATAATCATGTGTTTGTTTGTAATGTACTGGTATATAATGTTTTGTGTTCTTTTTTCTGAAATTGGACTTGCTTTTGGCATATGGAATATGAATAAAATATTTAAAAATGACAATTTCAGGAAAAACGTTCAAAAAACGGGAGCATGCTTTCTTAAGCCTGCTGATGGTCTCGTATGTAGTACTCACTCTTTTAATCCTAATGATAAAAATATGATGCTTTCAGGTTTGGTACTGCTGTGCGCAGTCATGTTTTGGCTTTTATATAAATCCGTTGAATTTTTTGATAGAATATAAAGCTATGTGGAGTTTATTTTTCCTTTCAATACTGGCCTTTGTGTATATCTGCTATGTTTTGATGAAACCAGAAAAATTTTAAAAGGTCATGAATACAGAAATTTCAGGCATTATTGCCATGTTTGTAATCACGTTGGCAATCGGAATATTTTTAGGTAAATATATTGCCAGGGTGTATGGGTACAGAAAGACTTTTTTAGATCCTGTTTTTGAACCTGTTGAAAAATTAATTTATAAAATATCAGGGATCAATCCGGCCCGTCAGATGAACTGGAAACAGAATATGTATGCCATGCTGACGATCAACCTGGTTTGGTTTTTCATAGGGTTTCTGATCCTGCTCAACCAATCCCGGCTTCCTTTAAATCCTGACGGGAATCCCAATATGTCGCCGGATTTGGCTTTTAATACAGCGATTTCATTCCTGGTGAACTGCAATCTTCAGCATTATTCGGGAGAAACAGGAGTAAGCTATTTGAGCCAGCTTTATCTGATGTTTCTGCAGTTTGTAACAGCAGCAACCGGAATGGCGGCAATGGCTGTACTTTTCAAAGCTTTTAAAGAAAAAACAGCGACAGAACTGGGGGATTTTTATGATTATTTCACAAAATCCGTCATAAGAATACTGGTTCCTATAAGCCTTCTGGTAGCTTTGATTCTTTCTGCAAACGGAAGTCCGATGACTTTTGAGGGTAAAGATCATATCATCACTCTGGAAGGGCAGAAGGCCGATGTTTCAAGAGGTCCTGTTGCGGCATTCGTGGCAATCAAGCACCTGGGAACGAATGGAGGCGGATTCTTCGGAGCCAACTCGGCCCATCCGCTTGAAAACCCGAATTATATCACCAATATGACCGAAATGATCACCCAGATGATCATTCCTTTTGCGCTGGTCTTTGCTTTAGGATTTTACCTGAATAAAAGAAAACTTTCATGGGTAATTTTTACCGTGATGACAGTCGGTTTTCTGGCCCTCGCCGTTCCGAATATCATCAATGAAACCAATGGAAATCCCCTGATCACACAAATGGGTGCCGACAGCAGCCTGGGAGCGATGGAAGGTAAGGAAATCCGATTCGGAAGTGCCGCATCAGGATATTGGAGCATCGCAACCACTGTCATTTCAACAGGTTCGGTAAATGCCATGCACGACAGTACGATGCCGCTTTCCGGGATGAATGAACTGCTGGCCATGATGATCAACTGCTTTTACGGAGGATGCGGTGTAGGAATTCTGAATTATTTTATCTTCATCATTCTTGCCGTATTCATCAGCGGACTGATGGTAGGCCGTACTCCGGAATTTATGGGTAAAAAAATTGAGGCTAAAGAAATGAAGATCGCCATGATCGTAGCCCTTTTCCATCCCTTCCTGATTCTTGCAGGTACAGCTTTGGCAGCTTATCTGCCGGAATTCGGAGCAAAGACCTTAAATAATCCCGGCTTCCACGGATTCAGCGAAATGCTGTATGAGTTTACCTCTTCATCGGCCAATAACGGTTCCGGATTTGAAGGGCTGGGAGATAATACCCCGTGGTGGAATATCTCAACAGGAATCGTTCTGTTACTGTCCAGGTTTATCCCGATCATAGGCCCGGTAGCCATTGCAGGCCTGCTGGCCCAGAAAAAATTCATCCCGGAAAGCTCAGGAACATTGAAAACGGATACGGCAACTTTCGGCTTTATGACCCTGGCGGTTATATTACTGATTGCAGCACTGTCTTTCTTTCCCGCACTGACGCTGGGGCCTATTGCAGAACAAATCCAGTATTTCACTAAATAAAATGATAAGGCTCAGAAACGGAGAAATTTGATTCTTATGATCTGAGCCTGTCTGTCAATCCATTTAAAAATAGTAAGAAAGATAGAAGAGATCAGTGAGGAATCTCCGAGATCCTCTGATGTCTTAATTAAAAAATATAAAAAACAATGAAAAATCAATCACAGACATTGTTTCAGAAAGACCTGGTGAACGAAGCCATCAAACAGTCTTTCGTCAAACTGAACCCTAAAATCATGTTTAAAAATCCGGTGATGTTCCTGGTGGAAATAGGAACCGTTGTGATGTTTGCCGTGAGTATGTTCAGTCTTGCAGGGGATAAAACACAGGGCAGTTTTTCCTATAATTTCCTGGTATTTATCATCTTGTTTTTTACGGTGCTGTTTGCCAATTTTGCGGAAGCAATTGCAGAAGCGAGAGGAAAGGCACAAGCGGATACCCTTAGAAAAACCCGCGAAGAAACTCCTGCTAAACTGGTGATCGGCAATAAACCGGGATTTCAGGTAGAAACCGCTTTAAAGATGTCTGCCGAAATGAAATTAGGGGATATTTTCCTTTGCGAAGCCGGAGATCAGATCCCGATGGACGGAGAAATTATAGAAGGTCTGGCTACTATTGATGAGTCTGCCATCACAGGGGAAAGTGCTCCTGTGATCCGTGAAGCCGGAGGAGATAAAAGTTCGGTAACCGGAGGTACAAAAGTACTGTCAGACAGAATCAAGGTGAAAGTAACCACCAAACCCGGAGAATCTTTCCTGGATAAAATGATTGCCCTGGTAGAAGGAGCTTCAAGACAGAAAACACCTAACGAAATCGCATTAACCATACTTCTGGCAGGATTTACCCTGACCTTTATTATCGTTACACTCACTTTAAAACCTTTTGCAGACTACGCGCAGACACCGATTACGATTGCGGCATTTATTTCACTTTTCGTTTGTCTCATTCCGACAACAATCGGAGGTCTGCTTTCTGCAATCGGAATCGCGGGAATGGACCGCGCATTAAGAGCCAACGTTATTACGAAAAGCGGAAAGGCAGTAGAAACAGCCGGAGATATTGATGTTCTGCTTCTGGATAAAACAGGAACCATTACCATCGGAAACCGTAAAGCAACTCAATTTCATCCTGCAGACGGAATAAAGACTGAAGATTTTATTAAAGCTTCTGCATTAAGCTCGGTAGCCGATGAAACCCCGGAAGGAAAATCCATTATAGAATTAAGCCAGCTGAAACCGGAAGATCTGCTTGTGCCGAATCCGGTCTATATAGATTTTACAGCGGAAACAAGGACCTCCGGAATCGATTTTGAAGATACACGAATCAGGAAAGGTGCCTATGATACGATAAAAAAACTGACTGAAAAAGCCGGCAATACCTTCCCCGGAGAAACACAGAAGGCCGTAACTAAAATCTCTGAGAATGGGGGAACCCCGCTTGTCGTAATCGTTAATGAAAAGGTCTGGGGAGTGATCGAACTTCAGGATATTATTAAAACCGGAATCCAGGAACGTTTTCAGAGACTGAGAAAAATGGGTGTGAAAACAGTAATGGTAACGGGAGATAATCCATTAACGGCCAAATTTATTGCTGAAAAAGCGGGAGTAGATGACTTCATTGCCGAAGCTAAACCGGAAGATAAAATGAATTACATCAAAAAAGAGCAGCAGGAAGGAAAGCTGGTAGCAATGATGGGAGACGGAACCAATGATGCTCCGGCTCTTGCCCAGGCAGATGTAGGGGTAGCCATGAACAGCGGAACCCAGGCGGCAAAAGAAGCCGGAAATATGGTGGATCTTGATAACGACCCTACGAAGCTGATCGAGATAGTGGAAATCGGAAAGCAGCTGCTGATGACCCGCGGAACGCTGACAACCTTCAGCATTGCCAATGATGTAGCCAAATATTTTGCAATTATCCCGGCTCTTTTTATCACCTTCATCCCTTCACTTCAGAAACTGAATATCATGGATCTTCATAGCCCTGAAACAGCCATTCTTTCTGCGGTCATTTTCAATGCGGTGATCATTCCGTTTCTGATTCCGCTGGCCTTGAAAGGAGTGGCTTATAAACCAATCGGAGCCAGTGCGCTGCTCAGACGAAACCTTCTGATCTATGGCCTGGGAGGCGTTATCGTTCCGTTTATCGGAATCAAAATGATTGATGTTGTAATCAGTTTATTCTATTAAAAATTTTAAAAAATGAAAAATCATATGGTATCAGCATTCAGACTGACTCTGGTGATGCTGGCGGTTATAGGAATTTATCTGCTCCTGGTATATGGAGGTTCAAAAATACTTCCTACCAAAGGAAACGCGGAAATTATTACGCACAACGGACAGAAATATTATGTGAATATCGGTCAGAATTTCAGTTCCGGGAAATATTTTCACGGCCGTCCTTCAGCAGTGGATTATAATGCTGCGGGAAGTGGAGGAAGCAATAAAGGACCCAGTAATGAAGAATATCTGGAAACCGTACAGAAAAGAATAGATACTTTGAAAATGCAGAATCCGGGAATGGAAAAAACCGAGGTCCCTGTGGAACTGGTAACGGCAAGCGGAAGCGGACTGGATCCTGATATTTCTCCCAACGGAGCTGTGTATCAGGCTAAAAGAATTGCTAAGGAAAGAAATCTTTCTGAAGAAGAAGTGAATCAACTAATTAAAAATCAGACTGAAAAACCGTGGCTGGGTCTTTTGGGACCTGCAAAAGTAAATGTGCTGAAGCTTAATATCGCTTTAGATCAGTTAAAATAATGTGAAATGTTTATGAAAAGATATATCGTTGCCGGAATTTTAGCCGGAGTTTTCTTCCCGAAAGCACAAGCTTCAGATTCATTAAAAACAGGAAATAAAGTAACATTTTCTGCCTATGCGGAACTTTTTTATGCCTATGATTTTAATGAACCTGCAAGTCATCTGAGACAGAATTTCCTGTATTCCTATAACAGGCACAATGAAGTGAATCTTAATTTGGCACTGGTAAAGGCGAATTATCAGAGTGAAAATCTCCGCGCCAATGTGGCCCTGATGGCCGGAACCTATACCCAGGATAATATGGCGGCTGAACAGGATGCCCTGCGTTATGTGAATGAAGCCAATGTGGGAATTAAAATTTCTCAAACTAAAAACCTTTGGGTGGATGCCGGAATTATGCCTTCTCATATCGGGTGGGAGAGTGCAATTGGAAAAGATAACATCAATCTGACCAGAAGTTTTGCCGCTGAAAATTCTCCCTATTTTGAGACGGGTGCTAAAATTTCCTATACTTCCGACAATGGAAAATGGTTCCTGAGCGGACTTGTCCTGAACGGATGGCAGAGAATTGCCAAAGCTGAAGGAAATCAGAGCCTTTCTTTCGGACATCAGGTGATTTATAAACCGAATGATAAGATTACACTGAACAGCAGCTCATTCATCGGAAATGATAAAGCAAAGGAGGAAAAAAGAATACGTTATTTTCATGATCTGTACGGAAGTTTCCAATTGACAGATCAATTTTCAGCGGTTCTGGGGTTTGATATTGGGGCTGAACAGAAAACAAAAGGAAGCAGCAGCTACAACATCTGGTATACTCCCAATGTCCTGATGAAATACCAATTGGATTCTAAATGGGCGCTGGCAGGAAGGCTGGAGTATTACAACGATAAAAATGGAGTAATCATCAGTACAAATACCCCCAATGGTTTCCAGACGTTCGGCTATTCCCTGAATATGGATTATGCGATTCTGAAAAATGTAGTGTTCCGTACAGAAGCCAGAGGTTTTACCTCTAAAGATGCCATTTTTGCAAAGAATGATCAGATGAAACAGGGCAATTTCTTTATCACAACAAGCCTTGCAGCCTGGTTTTAATAAAAAAAGAAAGATAATCAGAAAGAGCATAAAAACATAAACCCCGGATGAGGCCCGCTGTCGTTAATAATCTAATAAAAACGGGCTTCAGCCCGTTGAAATAAAAAGACGTTCTTAACCAGATTTAATAAAATCTCTTTAACTTCAAATGAAGAACAGATCAGACATCGATATTCAATTGCAACGGGCTTCAACCCGTTTAAAAATAAACCACAACCATTTTAAATTCATAGAACAAAGAACCCATGTCATCAGCCAAACATTTTTTAGAACTGATCCGGAAATCCCGGAAAGGAAAATTTAAGATTTACATCGGGATGAGTGCGGGCGTAGGAAAGACTTTCCGGATGCTTCAGGAGGCGCACGCCCTGCTGAGAAACGGCATTGATGTAAAAATAGGGTATATCGAAACCCACGGCCGGGAAGAGACGGCAGCGCTTACCGAAGGAATCCCCGAGATTGCGAGAAGGTCGGTTTTTTATAAAGGTAAAAACCTGGAGGAAATGGATCTTCAGACTATTATCAATGAACATCCGGAAGTGGTTCTGGTGGACGAGCTGGCGCATACCAATGTGGAAGGTTCCAAAAATAAAAAAAGGTGGCAGGATGTACTGGAAATCCTTGATAACGGAATCAATGTCATCAGTGCGATGAATATTCAGCATATTGAAAGTCTGAATGAAGAAGTAAAGAAGATCACGGGCATAGAAGTAGCAGAACGAGTTCCTGATAAGATCCTGGCTCTTGCCGATGAGGTGGTGAATATAGATCTTACAGCCGATGAGCTTCTGACCCGCCTGAAAGAAGGAAAGATCTATAAAAAGGAAAAAATTCAGACGGCACTCAGCAATTTTTTTCAGAGTGGACATATTTTACAGCTTCGCGAGCTGGCCTTAAAAGAGGTGGCAACCCATGTGGAACGGAAAGTTGAAACTGAGATCAAGACCGAGAATTTTAAGCCTATCAAATTCCTGGCCTGTATCAGCAGCAATGAAAAGATTGCAAAAAATATTATCAGGAAAACAGCCCGTCTGGCGAGTTATTACAACAGTCCGTGGACCGTTTTATACGTTCAGAAACCTTCTGAAAATCCTGAAAAAATTGCCCTCGACAAGCAGCGGTATTTGATTAATAATTTTAATTTAGCACAGGAATTGGGCGCAAAAGTGGTGCGGATAAAAGAAAGCAGTGTGCACAAGGGAATTTTAGAATATGTCATTGCCCACCATATGACCACGGTGTGTATCGGGAAGCCACATTCAAGCCTCTGGCAGCGTCTGTCCGGTTACAGCTGGATCTATACACTGATGAACAGGCTGAATGAAAGACAGATAGATATTATTATTTTATCTTAGAAGTAATGAAACTTAAAACAAAACTCACTTTAGGCGTAGGTCTTTTATTTTTACTGATTGTCCTGCTTTCAGTCATCGGTTCCGTGTATATCAATAAATTGAAATCGGATACGGAAAAGATCCTTACTGCCAATTATAACAGCCTGGAATTTTCCAAAAATATGCTGCTGGCCTTAGATAAGATCAGTACAGACAGTGCTGTTGCTGTAACCGATTTTCAGAAAAACAACAGGCTTCAGGAAAAAAATCTTACTGAATTTGGCGAAAAAGAAGCTACCCAGAATCTTAATCTGCACTTTCAGAGCTATCTGAAGCAGCCTTCCCCCGGCAAGGAAAAACTGATCCGTGAAGATCTGGCCAAAATCATGTCCCTGAATATGAAAGGTATCGAGCGGAAAAGTGATATTGCCATCATTACCGCTGAAAATGCCACATTCTGGATCGTAAGCCTGGGAACAGTCTGTTTTCTGATCGCTTTTATCCTGCTTTTTAATCTTCCACAGACTATTGCGGAGCCTATTAACCAGCTGACCTTCAGTATCCGGCAGATTGCAGATAAAAATTACAGTGAAAGGGTTCATTTTAAGGGAAGTGAGGAATTCAGCAGTCTTGCGGAATCTTTTAACATCATGGCCGAAAAGCTTCAGGAATATGAAAGCAGCAGCCTTTCCAAACAACTGATGGATAAAAAACGGATTGAGACTTTGGTCAATAATATGCATGATGCGGTAATCGGGCTGGATGAAAATCACTTTATCTATATGATCAATGATGAAGCACTGAAAATCACCAATCTTAATAAAGAGGAAATTATCGGGAAAACAGCTCATGAAGTGGCTGTGAATAACGATCTGATGCGTGAACTGCTTAAAAATATTGAACATCCGGTAACCGAACCTATCAAAATTGTCCGGGATAATAAGGAAAATTATTTTGAACAGGATATTATTCCTATCAACATTACCAAAACCGGGGAGAAAGACAAAAAATATATCGGAAAGGTAATCTTACTTCGGAATATTACCCCTTTTAAAGAACTTGATTTCGCCAAAACCAATTTTATAGCAACCATTTCCCACGAACTGAAAACGCCTATTTCAGCCATAAAAATGGGAGTTCAGCTGCTCGGCAACCGGAAATTCGGAGAACTGAATGAACAGCAGAAAGAACTGTTGAAAAGCATTAACGAAGACGGACAGCGCCTGCTGGATATTACAGGAGAACTGCTGAATCTTTCACAGGTGGAAACCGGAAATATCCGCCTCACTGTCGGGAAGTGCTCACCGAAAGAAATGGTACAGACCGCGGTGAAAAATGTTGAAAAACTGGCAGAGCAGAAAAATATTTCCATAATCACGGAATATCTTATTGCTGATGATGATTCTGTTGCGGCCGATTTCGATAAAACGGTATGGGTAATGAATAACTTCCTGACCAACGCGGTGAAGCATTCCTTCCAGGATGAAACCATTCGGATTCTGGTAGAAAAAAGGGACACTTTCATTCAGTTCAGCATTACCGATACGGGAAGCGGTATTGATGAAAAATACCACCGCCAGATCTTCGACCGTTATTTCCAGGTTCCGGGAGAGCATCAAAATGGAACAGGGTTGGGGCTTGCTATTTCCAAAAACTTTATTGAGAAACAAAATGGCGAAATTGGTGTGGAAAGTTCTCCGAATCAGGGGAGTACTTTCTTCTTCAGGCTGCCGGTTGTATAAAATTGACTGGCATAGATTTAAACAGGGAATATTAAATTTATTTTCTATTAAAAACTTTTCTTGAGGCTAGCTATTTTTCAAGAACTTTCTTGAGAAAAACTATGATGTTGGAGTGTAAGATTATATGATTCAGTAAGATGTGTTTGCTGTGAATTTTAAGTAAAATTCTTTATATTTGATATATAAAATCACATGAGATGAGTACGTCAGATTTAAAAATTGATTTAATAAGCAGGATTACCCAGTTAAAAGATGCAGGAGTTATTGAAGAAATTCAAAAGATGCTTGATTTTGAGCTGGACCAGAATGAATATATTCTTAGTGAATCTCAGAAAGAAAGAATCGCTGAAGCACGGGAAGAATATAAGAATATGGATTATTTAACAGAGGATGAAGCTAATCAGGATATTGAAAAATGGCTTCGAGAAAAATAACCTGGACCGATAAAGCTAATACTGAACGAAAAGAGATTCTTGAATATTGGATAGAAAGAAATCAATCTAAAGCTTTTAGTATAAAACTCAATAGGTTGATTGTCACTTGTGTCAGGCTGCTGTCTGAATATCCAATGATTGGCAGGAAAACTGATATTAGCCGGGTAAGGGTAAAAATTGTAAAAAACTATTTAATCTTTTACGAATTTTCAGAGGCAGAATTGATTATACTTTCAATTTGGGATGGAAGAAGAGAAGAGAATATGCCGATTAAAGACTAAATACCATGAGCAGCCTTCCAAAAATTAAAAAGATAATACAGGATCAGGATTCTGAAGCCTGGCAAAAACTCTGTCGTTACATTGATCAGGTAGCGGAAGAGGGGCACGAGGAGTTTGCACCTGCCCGTGCAATCGGCTATGAACTGTTTGCCTCGATAGAGACCCTTCCAAAATCTATTTCCAAACTAAAGAAAGTGAAAAAGGTGATACTTTATGGAACTAATCTAAAGGAATTACCCCCGGAAATAGGTGAGATGGAAGCACTGGAAGAATTTACTCCCTATACGTCTTATAATCTTAAATGGTTTCCTTATGAAATCATTTACTGTAAGAATCTTAAAAGCAGTACCGTAAGTACCAGGGCTTTATACGGAAATTATAAATTCAGAACTCATTTTCCCGATCTTTATCAGCAGACCGTACACTATTATGATTCTGAAATCATCCGATGCAGCATTTGCCGGAAGGAAATACCGGATAACAAAACAGATCAGTTCTGGGTTTCTCTCGGGATAGGAACAGATGTACTGCCTTTATTGGTTAATACCTGTTCCGAAACCTGCCGGAAACAGATTCCTCAGACACCTGACAATTACGTACAGTTTCCGCATAAAGGAGGTCTTTTTCTTAAACAGCCAAGAAAAGGTTTATAATCTTTACAACAATTGGAAGGAAACGTAAAATGGTAAAGTTCAGACAACGATTCAAAAGAATTCCTTTACCTTTGGTCTGTAAAAACTAATCATGAAAAATAATGTATTCCTGCTTTTAACGCTGTTTTCGTTCACTGCTTTTGCACAGGTTTCCAGGAAAACGGCCTCTGTCATCAAACCTCTTGAGAAGTATACTTCTTTCTATGCTCTTGATGAAAAAATTAAAGGGATTGAAGAAAATCTTTATAAAGAAGCTTCTTCGGATGAACTTATATTTTTAGCTGAGAAAGGAAAAAATCCTTATATCAAAATTACTGCAGTGAAAGTTTTGGCGAAAAAGGCTGATAAAAGACTGCTCGATATTTTTAAAAACAGTTTTAAGTCCAAAGAAGAAATTACATACAGAACGGAATGCCTGTCCGATTCTTACCCTCTGTCCGGAATTTTTTTCGACACCATCCCATCTGCTGCCGGTTCTGAGGAAGAAGTACAAAAACGCAGAGAAGAAATGGCCCTGATGGTGCTGGATGCACAGCCTTTAAACAAACAGCTGATTGAATATACCAGTAATGCCCTTCCCGTAAATCCTGAAGTTTATAAAAAACTCAGGAGCCTGGTTCTGAAAACAAAATCTCCGGAACTTCTGGTAACCCTTGCTAAGTACAGAAACCCTAATGATATTGAACTCATCAAAAGTTTTGGAGCAGAGGCTTATCCCGCCATTGAAGAATTTCCGGATCCTGAGTTCCTGACTTTTATGAAAGCGCATATTTCAGATTCCTCGAGATTTCCCTTCATGTTTGCTTTATCCAATTTTTGCAGTGAAGAAGCTAAAGAAATTGTAGTGAAGGCAATTGAACTTGATAAGATACGGAATAAAGAACTTGACTGTGGCAACGAATGTCTTTCCACCTTCTATCAGCAGATCGACATGAAAAAATGTAAACTGTATTATCCTTTACTGGCCGATCTTTGGCTGACAGATAAGATCATTTCCTTTGATGTTCTGGATGAATATGTGAAAAATCATACCCGTGAAGAAACAGAAACGTTTTTGCTTAATGGATGGAAGAAGCCCGGAGAAGCGGAGATTGTGGCTGTCAATATGTATGATATGAGTCATATAAGAGAGTATACGTCTGAAGATTTGTCTTTTGACAGTACTTTAAGACTTGTCCGGCTGCTGGAGAAAACAAAAGATATTTCCCGGAAAGTATATGAAGAAGCGGTAAAGAATTCTATTCAGAATCTGGATGATCTTGGTGTGGATGATTTTATCTCAAAACTGAAAGACAATACTTTAATATTACAGAATAAGGATATCCTGCTGAGCAGGCTTAAAAATAATAAAAATGCTTACGGTACGCTCATCATTATGAGAGGAGTAAAGATGCTGAATGATAAAAAACTTTTTGATGAAGGGGCAGCCATCATTGTCAGCAGAAAGACTGAATTTAAGGAATCCCCGGTCTGGGAAAAAGAGTATAAAAATTTCATCAGGGAAAATAATATTAAAGAATAGATAAATGATAAATACTTTAAAGACGGTTTTGACGGTTTTGTTTTTTATCCTGTTTTGTTCATCGGCTTCCGGACAGGCTTTTAAACTGGAAGAACTTATTGCATTCAGCAGCCTGGATATGGATGCTTTTAAAAAAGAAATTAAAAAACATAATTATACTTTTTACGATAAAACCGAAGGTTTGGGCTTTATTGTCGATGAATATGACAGCCCCGGATATCTCTATAAAATTGCAAAATTTGAATACAGAGAAGATCCATCCCAAAACAATATAGAATTCTCCTTTAAAGATAAAAAGGACTATGATACTTATCTGAAAGCTGTTCTGGATGCCGGATATAAAGAAACCGGAAAAGGAAAGATCGTAACCAAAGAAAGCTATACAGACTATTATAAAGGCAAACATCAGATCAGGATCGTTCAGCCGAAAATGGTAAAAGAACCCTATACGCTGATTGTTTTTAAATAAAGTGATCTGTTTTTTTTAATCATAAAAGGCTGTCTCAATACGGGACAGCCTCATTATTTAATTAAGTTGACTACTGTTTTTCAATCAGATCTAAGAACTGTTGCTCATCGAAAATGGTAATGGTTCCGATGTCCTGCGCTTTTTTCAGCTTGCTTCCGGCTTTTTCGCCTACTACAAGATAATTAAGATTCTTGGAAACGGCTGAAATATTCTTTCCGCCATGTTTCTCTACCATTTCTTCTGCCTGTTCTCTGGTGAAAAGCGACAGTTTTCCGGTGAAAAGGAATGTTTTCCCTTCCAGAACATTGGATAGAACTTCATTGGTGCTTTCTCCCTTTTCAAGCTGTACACCGTACGATTTTAAACGCTCGATCATCAGGAGGTTTTCAGAATTTCTGAAGAATTCTTCAATGCTTAACGCAATTTTGGTTCCGATGTCTTCCACCTGGCAAAGCTCTTCCACGGATGCGTTTTTCAGCTCTTTTATCGTTGGGAAGTTTTTCACCAGTTTTTTGGCAACCGTTTCACCCACATGTTTGATTCCGATTCCGTACAGAACTTTTTCAAACGGGATTTCTTTAGATTTTTCGATTCCCGAAATGATATTCTGGGCAGACTTTTCAGCCATTCTTTCCAGCGGAAGAAGCTGTTCCTTTGTGAGAACATAGAAATCAGCCGGGTTTTCAATCAGCTTTTCCCTGTACAGCTGCTCAATCGTTTCGCTTCCCAGGTTTTCAATATTCAGGGCTTTTCGGGAAACATAATGGATCATTCTTCCCACTACCTGAGGCGGGCAGTGAAGCTCATTCGGGCAGAAATGGATGGCCTGGTCTTCAATTTTCACCAGCTCAGTTCCGCATTCCGGGCAATGTTTGATGTATTCTATTTCACGGCTTTCTTCTGTTCTTTTTTCCGTATTCACGCCTACAATCTTCGGAATGATCTCGCCGCCTTTTTCCACATATACAAAATCCTGCTCATGAAGATCCAGCTTTTTGATAATGTCTTCATTGTGAAGAGAAGCTCTTTTTACGATGGTTCCGGCCAGCAAAACAGGCTTCAGGTTGGCAACCGGAGTAATGGCTCCCGTTCTTCCCACCTGGTAGGAAACGCTCTGTAATTCCGTTTCCACTTTTTCTGCTTTGAATTTATAAGCCATCGCCCATCGCGGGGATTTAGCGGTATAACCCAACTGGCGCTGCTGCTGAAGAGAATTCACTTTCAGTACAATTCCGTCGATTTCAAAAGGAAGATTATGACGTTCCGTGTCCCAGAAACTGATGAACTCCTTCACCTCATCCAGAGTCCTGCACAGTTTTGCCTGCTGGGATGTTTTGAAGCCCCAGCTTTGTGCCTTCTGAAGCAGTTCCCAATGCGTGTCTGTTGGGAAATCCTCAGAAATAAACTGATAAAGAACAGATGACAGCCCGCGTTTTCTTACCTCTGCGCTGTCCTGCATTTTTAAGCTTCCGCTGGCGGTATTCCGCGGATTCATAAAAGGATCCAGCCCTTCTTCCTCACGCAGTTTATTGATCTTGTCAAAATTCTTACGGGTTAAATAAATTTCACCTCTCATGAAAAAATGAGGAGGGAAATCACCTTTTAACGTTAACGGAATATCAGAAATCGTACGGACATTCGGGGTAATTTCGTCTCCCTGGAAACCGTCTCCACGCGTTACAGCCTGTACCAGTTTTCCGTTTTCATAAAGGATGGAAATAGAAGCACCGTCATATTTAAGTTCCGCAACGAATTCTACCGGATCGCTGATGGTTTTAATGATTCTTTTTTCCCAGTCTTCAAGATCGTCAAAATCATAGGAATTATCCAGGGAATACATTCTGAATTTATGCTGAATGGTCGGGAAAATCTTTGTGATTCCGCCTCCTACACGTACAGTAGGTGAGTTCTCATCATAAAACTCAGGATGTTTGGCTTCAAGATCCTGAAGCTGTTCCAGTAACATATCAAATTCATAATCCGATATGGTAGGGGTATCCAGAAGGTAATAATTTTCATTATGCTGATGAAGCTCTTTCCTGAGCTGTTCTATCTTTTGCTGTATATTTTCGGACATTGCTTTTTCTATCTTTTGAGCAAAAATAAATAAACTAATTCCATTTAAAAAATAACAGAATCAAATAGTACAGGAAAATTAAAAAACCTTAATATCCGTAAAGGCATTGGTTATGTTGATCTTAAAATAAGTGTTCATTCTAATTTAACATCATGTTATAATTTTGTTGAAAATTTCTTAAAACTCCCTTAAACAGATCCTCCTGCAACTCAAAATACCTTTGCACATCTAATTTGAAAAGATGAGAAAAGTAAAGATTGTACTGGGATTATTGTTTATGGGATTGGGAACACTGTCTTATGCACAGACTACGCAGGCCTCCATTGTGGGAAAAATAACAGGACCGGGGCAGGTTGCTCAGGAAAAAGTGAAAGTAACGATCGTGAACGGGGCAACAGGGTTCAGGACGGAGACAGAGACCAATTCAAAAGGAGAATATATTTTTAAGGAAATCCCTTTGGGCGGACCTTACACGGTGATCGTGAATGAAGAGAAAAAAGAAGGCTACAATGTCAACTTCGGAGATCAGGTGACCGTGAATATGAGCATAGGAACCGGAGAGAAGGTTTTGGACGAAGTAATCGTTACCGGAAATCTGAAAAATAAGATCGGAAACCTGGGAGCTTCCACAGCCATCTCTGCCAAAAACATCAGCATGCTTCCTGTGAACGGGAGAAATTTTACCAACCTTACAGAACTGTCGCCTTTAAGCGGCAAAGGAGGAAATCTTTCCGGGCAGCTGGGATCTTCCACCAATTTTACCATTGACGGAATGACGGCCAAAAACCCAACCTCAGCAGGATCTACAACCAGCAGAAGCGGTGCGCCGTTCTCTATTTCCATAGAAGCGGTACGTGAATTTAAAATTACCACCAACCAGTATGACGTTACACTGGGAAGAAGCGGCGGCGGAACCGTAAGTGCCGTTACCAAATCCGGAACCAATACATTTTCCGGAAGCGCCTGGGAATATTTAAGAACGAACTGGCTTTCCAGTCCTTACGACATCCGGGGAAATAAAAGAGATAACGATTTTTCTACTTCACAGTTCGGGTTTTCACTAGGAGGTCCGGTCATTAAAAATAAACTTCATTTCTTTGTAGCATGGGATCATCAGCTGGATTCAAGACCATTGATTATCGCAGATATAAGATCAAAAGACGACGAGAAAAGATTTAACACTACAACAGAAACCCTGAATCAGTTTCTGAATATTGCAAGATCAAATTATGGCGTAGGGAATTCACCACAGTTCGGAACTTTCGATAAGGTGAGAAATTCTGATGCTGCCTTTTTGCGTCTCGACTGGCAGATCAGCCCTAAGCATTTACTGACATTAAGGAATAACTTTACCTATGACCTGAATAAAAACGGTCTGGGTGACAATACCAGCATCAATTTCTTTGAATCCTTCGGAAGTGATAAGAATTTGGATAACAGCCTACTCCTGACATTAAGATCGAACTTAAAGCCTAATCTGACCAACGAACTTAAAGCGCAGTATCTCTATACTTTTCAGGACAGCTACCAGAACAGCCAGCTGGGAGGTCCTGTACCGAGAGCTATTGTTGAAAATATAGTTTCCCCGGGAGTAGGGGCTACGAATATTCAGATCGGAGGTCATCGTTTTGCCCAGGAAAGCTTTAAAAATAATGTATTTCAGCTTGTAGATAACTTATATTACAATACCGATAAGGTAAAATATACTTTTGGTGCCGACCTGATGTTTACTACTGCAAAATCGGTGTACGGAAGTGAAGTGAATGGAAGATTTCATTTTAAAGAAGATGATAAAAAATATCCGTCCGGTCTTTACAACTTTGAAAACTTCAGACCTTACAGGTTTTACAGGGAGGTTCCTTTAATGGATGATCCATCCGTAAGATCCAATATCTGGAATGTTGGGGTATACGGGCAGTTCCAGACCAGAATCGCAGAAGGACTTGATCTGATGGCAGGACTCCGGTTGGATTACGGAGGTTATCCTAAAGCTGGATTCAATCAGAAACTGTATGATGAAATGGGAATCAGAACTGATCATAAGATCAAGTCATTTGTGATCCAGCCGAGATTCCAGTTTGAATGGAATATCAGTGAGCAGAATAAAGACTTCCTAAAGTTAGGTGCCGGAATTTTCTCTTCAGATATCAACAATTACATGGTGATCAATAATCTTGTTTTCGACGGCAAGCATCTGGCAACGGTGGATGTAGATCCTATGGCGGTAGGTCTGGTTCCTGATTTTTACAGTTATAGAAGGGATTATAATACGGTTCCGTCACTTTCTCAATATCAGATTCCAACCATCAATTATACAGGTGAAAATGCCAGAGTTCCGATTGTTTACAAAGCCAATATTTCCTATACCCATTTCTTTAATGAAAGATTCAGGGCAGGGATTGCAGGATATATGGCTTTAGGAAGGAATAACTATTTCTACTATGACAGGAACATGAAGGCTAATCCGGAATTTACACTGGCCAATGAAGGAGGAAGAGGTGTATTCGTTCCTGCATCATCCATTGATGAGCTGGGAAGAACAGACTGGAAAAAAGGAAGAATTAACAATAATTTCGGAAGAGTTCTGGAGCTGGTAAGTGATGGTAAAGTCAACCAGTTTTCTTTTGTAGTGGATACCAGCTACCGTTACTGGAAAGACGGAGAGGTTACAGCAAGTTATACATGGTCTGATATTAAAGACAATACCTCATACAACGGGAACGTAGCCAATTCCGCTACCCTGTCTACCCTGATCCAGAGTGATCCGAGGGACCTGAGGATGAGCTATTCTGATAACCAGTTCAGAAATAAGATCGTGCTGTATGGTAATTCACCAACGGTTGCAGGGTTTACGCTGGGAATAAGATATTCAGGAATCGGGGGAACACGTTTTTCATTAACGGCAGGAGGAAATGTAAACGGAGATTTTGTAGATTCTAATGATCTGGCTTACATATTCCCGGATATTACCAGACCGCTTCTTGATGATCCGGCCGTAGGGCAGGCCCTGAAAGATTATATCAGCGAATATAACAACAAAATCGCTGAACGGAATGCCGGAAAAAACGGTTTCTACGGCGTCTGGGACGTGCGGGTAGCCAAGAAACTTAAATTCAATAAAATAGGAGCATTTGAGCTTTCGGTAGATATCTTCAATGTAGCCAACCTGCTTAACAAGGAATGGGGCGTGAATAAATCGTACGGAAATGTAGCTCTGTACAGAATAAAAACATTCAACCAGGCAACGAGACAGTTCGAATACATTAAAAATGCAAACGGTCTGGTTCCGCTTTCAGGAAATCCATACCAGATTCAGATCGGAGCGAAATACAGCTTTTAACAATTTAAACGTACCTTTATCAAAAGTTGGTCAGACTTTTTAATTAATTATCAGATTATATTATGAAAAATTTTATCTTAGGGTTAGCAGTTTTAAGTACAGTTCTCATGAAGGCACAAACCCAGATCATTGCACACAGAGGCTATTTTCAGTCGCAGCCCGCAACCACGGAAAATTCCGTTAAATCATTGGAAAATGCTCAGGAATTAAAGATATACGGATCCGAGTTTGACGTAAGAATGACGAAAGACGGCATACTGGTCGTGAATCATGATGAACATCACGGCAAAATGGAGATCTCTGAAACTTCTTTCAAAGAACTGGAAACCCTGAAATTATCAAACGGAGAGAAATTTCCCTCTCTGAAGGATTATCTTAAACAGGGCAAAAAAGATCCGTCTCTGAAACTGATCGTTGAGATTAAACCGGATAAAACTCCCGAAAAAGAAAACGAGATCACCCAAAAAACCATTAAGATGATCAAAGAGATGAAACTGGAAGATCAGAGCGAGTTTATTTCCTTCAGTCTGAATATCTGCAAAGAGATCAAAAGACTGGAACCGAAATTCAAAGTACAGTATCTGAACGGGGAACTGTCTCCTGAACAGATCAAAAAGGAAGGTCTGGACGGAATGGATTACCATTACAGCGTATTCCGGAAAAATCCATCATGGATTGCCGAAGCGAAAACATTAGGTTTGATTACCAATTCCTGGACCGTGAATGATCCTGAGATCTATGAAGAACTGAAAAAGCAGGGAATAGGTTTTGTGACTACCAATATTCCTGATCAGCTTAAAAATAAATAAATCACCGAAAAAATTCAAATTATGCCTGTCTCCCTAAAAAGAGGCAGGCTATTTATTTAGATAGGAGCCGGTATGTATAAAATTTTTATGTTGAAAAGCCAATAAGTCCGGGACAGCCTTCAGTAAGTTATACCGTGTTAAATTTTATTGCAGATAAGATCTGTGTCTGATTTAAAAAGATCTGCGGGAGAAATTAAAAGCTGAAAAATTAAAATATTTTGTCTTTAAGCTGTTGGTTATCAGTGTTTAAATTGATTTTGTTTTTTATTTTCCCATAGAAAGACAATAAAGATATGGAAACGGCCATAATAAATAGCATTAAAAATACTTAATCTGTTAAACACTTGTTTATTAGATATATGTTCAATGTTAACAATGATAAATTAACATTTTGTTTAATAAATATTTAAAAAATGTTAAAGTCGTATTAAAATCATAATCATAATGTCGTTTTACTTTTGCGCAAACAAAAAGGATATGCGTAAAGAGACACAGAAACTGTTGGTTTTATCACTGCTGGGATTAGTCAGCGTTAATCTGGCAGCTCAGCAGAAAGTAAAAAAAGATACGGTTAAAGGCATTGATGAGGTAGTAGTAACTGCTTTGGGAATCAAAAGGCATGATAAAGCCTTAGGATATGTTGCCGAGAAAGTGGGTTCAGCTGTTTTTGAGGAAACACAGAACAACAACTGGGCACAGTCTATGGAAGGGAAAGTTGCAGGACTTAAAATCCAGACTGCCGGAGCCGGGCCGTTGGGAACCTCCAGGATTACCCTAAGAGGGGAGAAATCAATGATCATGGATCATAACTATGCTCTGATTGTTGTAGACGGTGTCCCTTTGGGAAACTCTACCACAGGCTCCGGAACACCGGCTTACGGAGCAGGTTCCGGAGGGGATGTTCCTATTGATTTGGGAAATGGTTTAAACAGCATCAACCCGGATGATATTGAATCGGTAACAGTCCTGAAAGGAGCCTCGGCAGCCGCTCTGTATGGTTCGCGTGCCGCAAACGGTGCTTTGATGATCACCACAAAATCCGGAAAAACTAAGGACGGAAAAACTAAGGACGGAAGGCTGAAAGTAACCTTCAATTCCTCTTCAGGTTTTGATACCGTACTGAAATGGCCGGACTGGCAGTATGAATACGGACAGGGGACACTGGCTAAAAACGCAGCCGGACAGTTTTACTATTCTTACGGCCTCTCTCCGGACGGCGCAAGTACAGGCGGAACGAGCAGTGCCTTCGGACCGAAATTCGCAGGACAGTACTATTTTCAGTATGATCCCGCGGTACAGGGCCAAAGTCCGGAAAGAAAAGAATGGAGAGCTTACAAAGACAATATTAAAGGGTTCTGGAGACCCGGGTCCACCTATTCCAACAGTATTGCTGTGGAGAGTTCAAACGAGAAAACAAGCTTCAGATCATCCCTTACCTATCTGAATAATGAATGGATGATGCCTAATACCGGTTTTGACCGTTTTAATTTCGCCTTATCCTTTGCCCATCAGCTTACCCAAAAATTAAAAATCTCTACCAAGTTCGCATACAACACAACAAAAAGTGATAACCTTCCGGCAACGGGATACAACAACCAGTCGATCTCTTATTTTATGATTTTCCAGAATCCGAACGTAGATCTCGAATGGTATAAACCTATCTGGAAATACGGGCAGGAACAGGTAGATCAGATCCATCCTTTCAGCTCCTACATCGATAACCCTTACCTTATTGCTTATGAAATGCTGAATGGAGTCAGAAAGAAAAATATCACGGGAAATATTACAGCAGATTACCAGTTCAATAAAAATTTCAGCCTCATGCTGAGATCAGGAGTAGAGATTCTGAACGAAACGAGAACCACCAGAAGACCCTGGAGTTCTGCCAATTATCTGAACGGTTTTTACAGAGAACAGTATATTAAAAATCATGAATATAACAACGACGTTTTATTTTCCTATAAAGCAGATCTTGATAAATTCAGCCTTTCTGCTTCTGCGGGAGGGAGTATACGTTATAATGAATACCTGATGACGGATTATCAGGCGATCGGTCTGAAAACGGCCGGTGAATATATCCTTACCAATGCCCTTTCGATTCCGGTAAAATATCCTACCCCGGCTGATAAACAGGTAGACAGTGTTTATGGATTGCTGACGATGGGGTACGACAATAAGATTTTTGTGGATGTTACGGGAAGAAACGACTGGAGTTCCACACTTCCGAAACAGAACAGATCTTTCTTTTATCCGTCGGTAAGTACCAGCTTTATTCTTTCGGATATTTTTAATCTGAAAAGCAATACCCTTAATTTCTGGAAACTGAGGGGATCGTGGGCTAAAGTAGGTATAGACAGTGATCCTTATCTTCTGGATAATTATTATTCAGCAAGCAATATTACAGGAAGTGTTGTGGCTCCTATGACTTTCAACAATCCTAACCTGAGACCGGAAAAGAATACCAATATAGAAGCGGGTATGGATTTCAGCCTCTTCAAAAGCAGACTGAATCTTAATTTTACCGCTTATCAGAACATTAGTGAAGACCAGATTATTCCGGTATCCCTTCCTTATGAAAGCGGATATTCCAAAAGAGTGATCAATGCAGGGAAAATCCGCAACAGGGGATTTGAGCTTTCAGCAGATATCTATCCCGTAAAGACAAAAAACTTCTCATGGAAAGTGGGAGCAAACTGGTCTGCCAATGAAAACAGGGTGATGAGCCTTCCGGAAGGGTTTGACGGAATTATTTCCGGTGTGGGAGATGTTGTATTCTATAAAATGGAAGTAGGAGGTTCACTGGGAGATATGTACGGCTTTAAACTGTTAAGAACTCCTGACGGTCAGGTGATTTATGGGGATAATGGCCTTCCCGGAAGACCTGCGGATATTGAAAAAGTAGGTAATGCATTCCCGAAATGGAGAGCCGGCCTTCAGAATGATTTTAAAATTAAGAATTTCACCATCAGTTTCTCATTTGACGGTCAGTACGGAGGGATTGCCTATTCCCAGTCCCATCACAAGATGTCTGAACAGGGAAAACTTACCTCTACGCTGGCAGGAAGGGAAACCGGGATGATTGTAGGAGAGGGGGTAGTGCAGAATGCAGACGGAACTTACAGCCCGAATACAAAAGCGGTAAATATTTCTGCTTATTACGGAGACTATTACAGAAGGGCCAATGTGGAAACCAACAGCTTCAGTACGGATTTTATCAAACTTAGAGATGCCAGAATAGCATATTCTTTTCCAAGAGAAACGATCAGATCTTTAGGACTGGAAGACCTTACCCTTGCTGTCTTCGGAAAAAATCTGTGGATGTGGACCAAATTTCCAATGTTTGACCCCGAAGTGGCCACACTTAATAATTCTACCATCACTCCGGGAGTGGAAATGGGGCAGCTCCCTACGGCAAGAACCATCGGGTTTCAGTTAAATCTTAAATTCTAAATCTAAAACAATGAAAAAAATATTCATACATCTGGCATTAGCGGTTTCGGTCTTCGCTTTTAACTCCTGTGACAGAACTTTTGAAGAAATCAATACCGATACCAGCAGGATCAAAGACCCGTCCGTAGGAAGCCTTCTGGCTCCTATTCAATATGAAATGGGAAGCTACGGCTACAACAGGGCAGATGATTTTACCTTTGATATTATGCAGAATGCTCTGGATTTTCCGAATGAAGGAAATACATACAGCAGATATTATATGGATGAAAAAAGCGGGAACGGATACTGGAATATGTCATACAGATGGCTGAAGCAGGTCAATGATCTTAAAAAATATGCAGTTAAGGAACAGAATAATAACTACCTGGCCGTATCAATGGTGCTGAATGCCTGGATTACCGCCAATCTTACGGATGCTTTTGGTGATGTACCTTTTTCAGAAGCCGTAAAGCTGGAAGAAGGAATTCAGAAACCGAAATTCGATAAGCAGAAAGATATTTATGTTCAGCTTCTGAATGATCTGAAGACGGCCAATACTTTATTTGACCCTACAAAAGCATTATCCGAAACAGATTTGTTCTATAATGCCAATACCAACAGCCAGACCGGTATCCTGGGATGGAAGAAATTCTGTAACTCCCTTTCATTAAGGCTTCTCACGAGAATTCTGAGCAGAAACGGAGAAGTAAACGTTCATGAAAGAATTCAGGAGATTGTTAACAATCCTGCTACCTATCCGGTTTTCCAGAATAATAATGACAGTGCAGTTCTTCCGCTTTCCGGAATATCTCCTTATCTGCCGCCTATTGCACGTCCTCAGGATTTTACCGCCTACCGGGCTGCCGGGGAGTTTTTTGTAAACGCTATGAAAGACAATAATGACCCGAGGTTAAGTATGTTTTTTACGAAAGCCAAAAGTTTGTCAGGGGCAGACCTGGGCTATAAAGGCACTCCTTCAGGCTATGCACTGGGAACTTCTTTTGATTACCAGCCTTCCAATCTTAATCAGAATCTGGCCAAAGCTCCTTTAAAAGTCCTTATTATGACCTATTCTGAAGTTCAGTTTATCCTGGCAGAGCTTGCTAATAAAGGAATCATCACCGGAAATCAGCAGGTATTCTATGAAACAGGAGTGAAATCCATTATAGAACAATGGGGGGCAACGGTTCCGGCAGATTATTTCAGCAATGATAAAGTGGCTTATAACGGTTCTTTGCAGAGAATCATGATGCAGAAATATATTTCCTTGTTTTTCGTAGACCACCAGCAGTGGTATGAATACCGACGTACCAGACTGCCTGTGCTTCCCAACAACGGAGGGCTGCTCAACGGGGGAATAATGCCGGTAAGATTTATGTATCCCACAACCACCAAAGTAATGAATGCGGACAATTATAATGCAGCAGTACAGTCTATGGGCGGGGACAACATCAATGTAAAAATGTGGTGGAACAAATAAAAAGAATCAATACTATGAATATCAAAATAAAATTTTTAATGCCCTCCCTGCTGGTTTCAGCAATGGCATTTTCCCAGACCTCTGTTTCCGGCTATGTATATGAAGATACCAATAAGAATCAGAAGAAAGAAAACCGTGAAAAAGGAGTGGAAGGAGTTGCAGTATCAAACGGAGTACAGGTAGTGCTTACAGATAAAAACGGCAGATACAGCCTTCCGGTTCAGGATGGGCAGACCATTTTTGTGATCAAACCTTCAGGATACCAGACTGCATTCAACAGCAATAACCTGCCTCAGTTCTATTACCATCATAAACCGAACGGATCACCCGCAGAATTTAAATATAAAGGATCTGCACCCACGGGGGAGCTTCCCAAAGAGCTGAACTTCCCGATCTATCAACAGAACGAAAGTAAAAATTTCGATATTCTGGTTTTCGGAGATCCGCAGCCTTATACAGAGAAAGAGCTGGATTATTTTAAAAGAGGGATCGTAAACGAAGTAAAAAATACGAAGAAAAATGCCGTGCTGGGAATCAGTCTCGGAGATCTGGTAGGGGATAATTTAAGCCTTCAGAAGCCTTATGCGGATGTAATGAAAGAAATAGGTCTTCCCTGGTATAACGTTATGGGAAATCATGATATGAACTATGATGCCGGAGAAGATCATCTTTCAGATGAAACCTTTGAAGCAAATTTCGGCCCCGCCAATTATTCTTTCAACTACGGAAATGTACATTTTATTATCCTGGATGATATTCTCTATCCGGATCCCAGAGACGGGAAAGGATATTGGGGAGGTTTCCGTGAAGATCAGCTGAAATTCATCGAAAATGATCTGAAGCTGGTTGATAAAAATAAACTGATCGTAGTTTCCTTCCATATTCCGCTGGAACATCATAACGAAGATAATTTCAGAAATGCAGACCGACAGAAGCTTTTTGATTTTCTGCAGCCTTTTGAGAATGTATTGCTGTTATCGGCACATACCCATATCCAGCAGCAGATCTTTTACGGTAAAAAAGCAGGCTGGAAAGGAGCTAAGGATCTTCATGAATATAACGTAGGAACCACCTGCGGAGACTGGTATTCCGGAACTCCTGACGATGCCGGGCTTCCGACGTCAACCATGAGAGACGGCACCGCTAAAGGATATTCTTTCATCAGCTTCAGTGGTAATCAGTATAAAGTTAAATATAAGACTGCCGGAAAGCCTGAAGATTATCAGATTCAGCTGTATGTTCCTAAAGTGATTCCTTACCCGTCAAAAACATCAGCCAGAGTTTTAGCCAACTTCTTTATGGGAAGTAAAAAAGATAAGGTAGAATACAGGATAGACAGCGGAAACTGGGAAGCCATGGAATACGATGAAACCGTAGACCCGAACTTTGCCCTTTCCGTTTTCAAATGGGACAGCACCCAAAATCTTTTCCCGGGGAGAAGGCCTTCCAATCCGGAGATGTCTAAACATATCTGGACCATCGGCTTTCCTAAAAAATTAACTTTAGGAAAGCATAAGGTTGAGGTAAGGGCATCAGATATGTACGGAAACGTATTTACTGCTTCCGGAGAATTTGAGGTTCAGAATCCTGTTCTTATTCCATAAACTTTTCATTTTATTACTATACTTTCAGATTGAAAAACCGGTTTTTATAAGCCGGTTTTATTTTTTTTGAGAATATGCTTTTACCGGATATTCTTGATTTTATTCTCGCAGACAGGGCGGATTATTGTATGTATCTGTTGGTATTTCCTACAAATTCAACAGGATAAAAAGATCAGCTTCATCTTCATAATAAGAAGATTTTTCTTATTTACGCAGAACAGATCTCCTTTGATCATTCAAAAAACCATAAGGTAACTATTAAAATTCTATTAAATATATTCTCTTCAGCTTCCATAAAAATGATCTTTCGTAACTTTGTTTACAGTAAAAATACCATTATGAATATAAGCGGAAAAAATGCCGTAGTAACCGGCGGCGGAAGAGGTCTTGGAAAAGCGGTGGCTTTGGCCCTGGCCCATGAAGGAGTAAATATTGCAGTGACCGGCAGAAACGAAGAAAACCTTAAAAATACGGTTGAAGAGATCAGAAATCTTGGCGTAAAAGCAGAATACGCAGTGTTCAGTATCGATAACGAAGCTGAAGTAAAAGCAGGTATCGAATCTCTGGCAGAAAAGTTGGGTGGAATTGATATCCTGATCAACAATGCGGGGATCGGGGATTTCGGAACGATTGAAGATATGCCTTCAGAAACCTGGGAACAGGTGATCAGAACCAATTTATTCGGAGTATATTATGCCGCAAAAGCCGCTCACCCATTCCTGAAAGAAAGAGGGGAGGGCGATATCGTGAATGTAGCTTCTACTGCGGGATTGAAAGGCGGTCCGAATATGTCAGCCTATGCCGCTTCGAAAGCAGCAGTGGTTTCCCTGTCACAGTCGATGATGGCGGAATGGAGAAAACAGAACATCCGCGTGATCACATTAACCCCGAGCACCATTGCTTCTGACATGAGCATTCAGGGAGGTCTTACAGACGGCAATCCGGATAAGGTGCTTCAGCCTGAAGACTTCGCAGAATGGGTGAGGGACATTCTGAAAATGAACAGAAGAGCATTAATTGCAAACGGATCTATATTCTCTACCAATCCGTAGGTTTTTTAATGATTTAACGTCATAGAAGCGGGCTTTTGCCCGCTTTATCTGTATGAGGGCCTTTATGATCATTATGCTTTAATACCCGTTACAACATCCATGTTCAATTTAACATTCCATAAATATAAAATCTCCTGCTTTAGCCAAAACTTATCCTTTCCATTTTTTTAACCGTAATAACATTAGTATTTTTGCAGCAAATTATTCACATGCAAAATTATTTAGAATTCAATTTCAAGATCACTCCGTTACAGCCGTGGAATGAAATTTTAATGGCAGAGCTTATAGAAATAGGTTTTGACAGCTTTACCGAGGAAATTGACGGAATTTTAGGATATATTCAAACGGAACTCTTCAACGAAGAAGAACTGAAAGCCCTTCCGATCTTCGGAAACGAAAATGTGCAGATCAGCTATTCTTTTGAGGAAATGCCGAACATTAACTGGAATGAAGAATGGGAAAAGAACTTTTCACCGATCAATATTGATGACAAAGTGCTGATCAGGGCAGAATTTCATGAATCGGTACCGGGAATGCACGAGATCATTATCCAGCCTAAAATGTCTTTCGGAACAGGGCATCATCCTACCACCCACCTGATGATCCAGCAGATGATGGATATTGATTTTCATGACAAAAAAGTTCTGGATATGGGCTGCGGAACTTCGGTACTTGCCATTTATGCCAAACAGCAGGGAGCAGGCGAAACCAAAGCAATCGATATCGATGAGTGGTCGGTGGAAAACTCAAAAGAGAATGCCGTCCGAAATAATGTGGAACTGGATATTGAGCAGGGAACTGCTGAAAATTTAGGAAAAGAAAACTACGATATTATTTTAGCCAATATCAACAGAAATATTCTGATTTCTGATATTCCTGCCTATGTTTCTGTTTTGAATAAAGGAGGAAAACTGCTTCTTTCCGGATTATGTTTCTTTGATGTAGCTGATATTCTGGAAGTATGCAGAGAAAATGGCCTGGAACTGAAAAAACAGTTACAGCGTGAAGAGTGGGTAAGTCTGCTTTTAGAAAAACAGTAATAGTAAAAAATGAATATGAAATCTCTAATGACGGGGGTATTGATGCTGATTCTTCAATGTTTTTCAGCACAGACGGGTGAGGAAATATATCCTGATTCTATCTTTGATTTTACAGAGAATAAAACCCAGAAAATCTTCACAGACTGGACGAGGATAAGGAAAGATCCTGATGTGAAATCCCAGATACTGGATTCACTGCCAACCAACCGGCAGGTGCTGATCCTGAAAAAAGAAGAGGCTGTCCTGAAGCTTGGAGAAAGAGCTGCCAACTGGTATAAAGTTTCCTACCAGAAGGGAGATGTTGTTTCTGAAGGTTATGTATGGGGAGCCAACCTTTGTATAGGCTACCGTAATAAAAACGGCTATGATTTCCTTTTCGGACTGTCTAAAACCATCGACAGGAAAAATGAATATAATCAGACAGAAAAACAGAATATTGCCGGAGTTAAAGTGATAGAAGCAAATACATTGATTGATGAGGTATATTTTGATGCCGGAAGGGGAGAGGAACTAAGATCCGGCACATTCAATATAGAAAGCAATCATAAGCTGCAGAATGTGGAACTTACAATAAAGGCTTCTACCTCAGGAGATGCATGTAGTATTGCCAGCTATGACCAATATGTGCTTTTCAAAGATAAAAAGCTGATCACTCTTCCCCGCCTGATGAGTGTAAGTGATGCGGGAGTTTTTTACCATTCAGAAGAATTTGTATTTCCGAATGACAAAGGCGGTATTCCCAATGCGTTCATCCTGAAAACAAGAGATATGGAACTGGATGACAAAGACCGGGAAAAGAAATCACAATCTTCCAAAACCTACCTCTGGAATGGAAGTTCCTATAAGCTGAAATAATTCAGAATAAGAAAAAGTTAAACCGTTGTATTGGATGCAGCGGTTTTTATTTTTAAAGCAGCTAAGAAAACTTAAATTGCATTATAGCCTAAGAGCCTGTTTAAATTTTATTTATGAATATTTATATGTATGATTGTCGGATATTTTTGGTGAAATCCAATAGATTTGCCTGAAATTATTTTTTGATTAAAAGATTAAACGCAAAGTTGATGAATAATTCCGCTTTATTTTGAGCGGGCAAAGTGATGCGACTTCGTCGCTGATGAAGCGGTATGCTTATCCATACGCTTCTGCGAATCAACCAAGTTGATTTCAGCCTTTGCTCCCTTAAAATCAGCGGTTTCAAAAATGAAATCCTTTCCGTCTGAAAATTCATCAGCATATTATCTTTTTAATCAAAAATACTCAAAGAATGTGATTCAGATAAGATTTGAGTATGATCCAAAAAATCAAAATTAGAAATTTAAACAGGCTTTAAGTACATTAAAATATATTTTTATAGAAATTTGCAGGATCTATGGATATTAAATGAAAACAGGCGGGCATAGTTATTTAAAATCCACATCTAAAGAAAAAATAGTATGAGTTATCATCGTCGGGAGATTTACCCTAAACAATCTATTGTGGACTTCAGGTTGCCCGCCTGATTGAATTGGGCCATATTGATTTTAGCGGTTATAACGGAATTAATCCTTTTCCTTAATGGAATCCCGATCTGATGTTACACTGTTTTTATCGCAGCTAAAATCGTGTGGATTTCAATATTATTTTCATTTCTTTTAAATTCTTTTCTGAATATTCTGATCTGTTCAAAGCTGTGTTCCAGGAGCTGTTCCTTCAGTTCATCCAGCCTGTGAAAATAAAAATAGACCCGGTCTCCGCTGCTGCTTACCTGAAAACCCGACTGATCCGGATCGCCCTCTACAAAACTTATATATAAGACTCCGTTTTGATTTAATAAACCGGAACAGTCCGAAATCAGTTTTTTACTTTCTGTGGTTGATAAATAAGGTAAACAGAAGCCGCAGATGATGCCGTCATATTTTGTTTTGATCCGGTTAATCTGCCGGCTGTCCATTACAGAGAAATCAGCCGTTGGGTTATTCTTTTGGGCAAGCTCTATCATATTGGGAGCAATATCAATTCCGGATATAATGAAATCCGGCCTTGCAGTTAAAAGATACTTAGTGATATTCCCCGGTCCGCAGCCTATTTCCAGTATTTTTGCATTTTTCCGGACGACTGAGGAGCAGAAAAAATCATAGGTGTCATTATACAGATCCAGATCCATAAATTTTTCCTGATATAACGAAGCTACTTTGTTCCAGGTTTCAAATGTTTCTGTATATCTGTCCATGATTTTAACTGTTTTTAAAATGAAACCGATCAAAAAGCTGCTTTATCCGGATCAGGGATTGGCTTTCACGGCGTTGTACATCATTGAATCTTTCTGCTGGCTGGTATAATTGTATTTGTAATTGTAAAATGAAGACTCCCAGTCTCCGTAGCCGACATTCGGAATGATGATGAATTTTTTACCAAAATCCTTCGCAGCGCTTTTGACGGCTGCAGACCGTTCCGCTTCTGATTTTTTATCAAATATAGCGGCAAAATCCGAAAGATTGTCTCCCAACAGTAAAACAATATTATAGTTTCTGGCAATATCCTTTCTCCTGTTTTCTTTGCTGCTTTCCGCGGATCTTAGGATAAGGTTGGCATCACTTTGAAGAGGGAAATTATATTTTTTTAAATTTTTCAGTGTTCCTTCGCGCTCCTGTTCCATACGGTTGGTGACATAAAAGACCTGAACGCCTTTATCTGCAGCATACCGGTAAAATTCCTGAGAGCCGGTAAGCGGTTTTGCGATACCTTTAGCGGTCCATTCCTCCCATGTGGTCTGATCATAGTCTTTGCCCATTTTTGCACGCTCCACAGCGTAATAGGAATTATCCATAAAGGTTTCATCAATATCTGATACGATGGCCAGTGGTTTTTCCGATTTCTGTGCCAAAGCCTCATCAAGGCGGAGTCTTGCGATATTGTAAGCCTGAAGACAAAGGGCTTCATACTCTGCTGCTCTTTGCTGGTAAAATGCGGCATATATTTTTCCTTCACGTCCAAGATTTTGATAAGGTACGTCCCGTGTGGAAATTTTTGAATCCGGTGCTGCTGTTTTGCATGAAACAGTCAGGGCAAAGAAACAGCCTGCGATAATGAAGTTAAACTTTTTCATTGAATTTAAAATAGAGGAGACAAAATTATAACAATTTGGCTTTTATTACAACCCGGTTGTAAACTGCGGTAAAAGTGTCTCTTTGAAAGAATGATTCAACTGTTTATAAAGTTTTCATTCTTAAACAACATCTTTATTATAATCAACCGTTTAGTGCGCAATTTAAGAAGATAAAATTGCATGAAAGGAAAACTTTTATATGTTTCAAGCCCAGAACAAAAATACCTGAATTCAAAAAAAAACCGCCTCACAACAAAAAGTGAGGCGGATTCATAGGACAGATATTATTTTTATTTTTTAATAATCTTCGCAACCTGCTCAGAATTATTTATTCTAATAATATAAGCGCCTGATGGTAAAGCGGCAAGATTTGTTTTGTTATTTTCAAATTTACCTTCTTTCACAAGCTGACCAGATAAATTGTATATCTGATAATAGTAATTCCTGTTATCTTTAGCGTCTATATTAACAATGTCGGTTACAGGATTCGGGAAAATATTTAGCTGTTTCTGCTCAATTTTTTCCTTAATTTCTTTTTCTGTAAATATATTACTGGCTTTGTTTATTGCATCTGACTGTACAGGAATTGTGACATTATCAGGATAAAAACCTTCTTCTTTTCCATTTCTGGACAGAATCTTAACACATCGGCAAGGAGCTCCAAAATACTGACTGTTATTATTGTCAGCCAAAAATACAGTATTATCGGCAGTTCTAAAAGTCATAGAAATGGGCCTTCCCTGATAAGAAGTACGTAATGCAGCAGTCCATCTTTTTTCGTTACCAAATTGTACATCAGTTGGTATAGACGGGTCTGAAGAGGAGGTTATGCTACGGTTTCCTCTTACGCCAGATGTTCCATAATTCCCAATTCTATACGCTGAATTCTGGAAAGCATATCCTAAAATCGTATTTCCATTTTTAATCGGAGTACCTAAATAATCACTTACTGCATTCTTTTCCGAAACAAAAACATTCTTTTTGTACCACGGAGAACCACCTAAAACATTATTACCCTCAAGAGAAGAATCTGCATCAGGAATTCTCCAGCCTTCCGGACAAGGATCAAATGGTGATTTGCCGGTTCCTTTACCCCAACGCTCCGGGAATTGGCTAGGCTGATTAATTAACCAGTCTGTTCCCATTGTGTACCAGGGTACGTTACTGTTGAATGGCATTAAAGTGCTAGGAATCATAAATACCAGTGGGTTTTTCACCGAATATCCTAAAACTTTGGCAATTTTATCTGCAATTTTATCGTTTCCTGACACATTAGCACTATTGGCATAGGTATTATATGGAATGATATAATTACTTCCTGCATTTTCAAAAATGTCGGCTGTAAGTGTGCTGTAAGTAATACTTCCATCTGCGTTGGCTCTTCCCAGGAAAACATTTGTTTTGTTGTTGTTTACATTTTCGTGGAACGCAGGGAAAGGATCTTTTCTGCCCCATTGGTAATGCAGGCCTGCTGAATTTCGAATTTGAGACAATTCAGCTGTTGTAGGAGCTCCTTGAGTTTGTAAAGCCGAAGGGAAGACCTCCAACGCTCCTAAATCTCTATCCATAAACCTGGTTTGCTTCACAGCATTACTGGATAACCCTTTAACGTAATTGACAAAGTTTGGAGCAGCAGGATCACCTGTATCAGTTGTATATAGGTAAGAACCTACTTCTGTATCGGTAATCCAGATATGCCAGCTCCAGTAAACAGGATTGTCTATACTGCCATTATGAAGCGTTACTACGGCATTACCACTTTGGCTTGGATTAATGAGAACCTTAATCCTGGAATTTGAAATAGCTGCCAATGATGTAGGAGAAGGGTTAAGCACTGAAATATTTTTAATCAGTTGTGTATTGGTACTCCAATGTACATTAGCTTTTAAGTTGTTATAACTTACAGGATTCAGAATTTCCAGATTGTTCATATATTGATTTTGCATAGCAATTGCCTTTGAAACAGGAATTTCTATGGTGAATTCAGCAGTACTTCTTACTTTTTGGTAGGAATTAGGCTGATTTAATCCTTCAGTATAGTTCTTTGTCTCCGTAAAGAATTCTGTCGGGAAATCATATTCATTAGCTTTATATAAAGGGTCTTTTATGCAACGGCACCCAGCAGCATTTGTAGTATGCATCTCGAGCATAGGATTATATGAATATCTGCCAATAACATTAGGCAGGCCCGGGTCTGGCTTATCATTGGTTTCATTTTCAGGGAGAATAAATAAACCTCTAGCTGTATTAGCAGTACTATTGGAACTACCTCCACCAAGTACTGTTCTCGCCATAGTTGCAGTCCATATTCTTGTTTGGTGCATGTCTCCATAGGTATCTTCATTAGGAATTTTCCATAAAATTTTTCCGGTTCCTGGAAACAGTCCTAAATTATCTCCTCCAAAATTAGTCATATCAACCCCTATATTTGAATATACCTTAATATTTTTCAATTGACCAGGGTAGGTAGGGTATCTGCTGTAATCCGGTTTTATAAAACCATAAAAAGGACTGGGTCCGATTTGTAAAGTAGCATTATAATTACCAGGAGTGTTGCTGTTATAAAACTGGCTGGCGATTTCACTATATTTTGGACCGAAAGGAGATCTGTTTAAGGGAATATCATAGCTTGCAAAAGCTGAAAGCATAGAAGGGATTCTCCAGCCATTTGGACAAGGATCATACTTTTCTTTGTTTCTGTAAACATTTTTAACCGTCGATGTGGTTTCCGTTGAATTGTTTATATTTCCCTGTGCATTATCTGACCACAAATTTACCCTTGCATTGTTAGATGGATTTACACTTGTATTATCAATATATCCAAACCAATTATATGTGGAAGATGGAACCGCTGGATAATGAAGTCCGTCCGAATATATCAGACTTAATGGATTCTTTATAGAAAGCGGCAAGTTATTTGTTATATTTGCATCAGCTTTAGGTACGGTTATCGCTATGTCGGTAAGAATTTTATAAACTGTACCGGTTAGATCCTTTGATGCTTTAAAGTCTCTCACTCTTCCTATTGAACCTGCAACTTCATAGTAAATATTCCCTCTGGTAATAAGTGGAGGAAAAGGGTCCTTTCTTCCCCATTGGTAGAGTAAACCTCCGTTTTTGTCATATTGATCTGTTCCGGTAATGGAAGTTCCTAAAGCCCCTAAGTTTCTGTCCATCCAGCCCCAATCTGAATCAGGGATTCTTTCCTGGGTACCATTTCTGAGCAGTCTTGCCTCATTTCCATAACTTCTATATTTTGAGCCATTTGTAGGGTCGTCAGTTACCCAAATGTGCCAGGACCAATGAACTTCTCCGTTTACCTTAAATGCAATTACGGCGTTCCCCTCCAACGATTTTTTAATAGGAACTTTAATTTTTGCATTTTCAGCTTCTCCTGTTATTTCAAGTGAATAATTTTCTCCTGATTTAATTAAACCGGGGGTGTCTTCCCACAATACATCGGCGGTTATTGTTCCTTGAGGTAATGATGTACTGTTGATGTAGATCACATTATCCTGCCACATCTTATATGCTTTTTTCACCGGAATATAAAGCCCGTCTGCCTCATTTCCATTATCATCTTTTCCTGTAAAGATGTAGGAATTAGGCGCTAGTTTCCAATCTTTAGCAGCCACAACCGTAATTGTTCCCTGCATATTTAAAGGGGCGCATCCTCCTGTAACTGTAACGGTATAATTGTAGATTCCCACCGTTGTAGCTGTTCCGCTGATAGTAACTGCTGTTCCGTTTACTGTACCTATAACACCGGCTGGAAGCCCCGTTACGGTAGCTCCTGTAGCTCCATTAAAAGTATATGTTATCGGAGCGATAGCATTATTTACCTCCACTGTCTGTGTACTATTACCTGATGTCAGTACCAGATTAGCAGGAGAAATCACGGTTACTGTCATCGTGTTTGTAGAAGCACACTGCCCGTCATTGGGTGTAAAGGTATAAGTAGTCGTCGCCTGGTTATTGATGGCAGGAGACCATGTTCCGGTAATGCCATTATCAGATGTCGCAGGCAGGGTAAATGAACCTCCTGAACATATTGATGATACCTGTGTAAAAGTTGGCGTAATAGTAGAGGTACATCCTGCATTTCCCAGACAAACCTCCTGAACAGGTTGTAAATAAGCATGTACGGATGCGTTAGTTAGACTGCCCGCTTCAATAATTACATCTGAATTAAGCTGAAAGGTCGTTACGATTTTATAGCATAAAACACCGTTATGAATCTCAGTACTTAAATTAGAAAAATTCTGAGTCGACGAAAGTATTCCGGCAGGAGTATAATATTTAATAGTGACATTACTTCCGTTCCATTGATTTTTTGGAATGAAAATCACGTAATTGTTATTGTTTCTGTTAAAACATATTCCATTGGCTTTATCAATGCATAGTTTTTGCTTCGTATAATCATTCCAGTCGCTTTGTGGAATTGGTGGCAGCGTATTGGATACGGCTGCATTTTTAGGACTGCTCACTTCATAGGTCAAAGTCTGATTGCTAAAATCTTTTGTTGTTCCTACTTTTATGTAATAATATTCCTGACCATTTTTTGTAACCTTAGTCAAAGCATTCACATTGTAATTATATCCGTTCCAAAGTCCCCCACCGGCAAGATAAATTTTGAAGTTCACAGTGGTATCTCCATTCCATTGATTGACAGGAATTAAAGCTTCGGCCAGACTGTTATGGAGACGGTTGAAGCAGACATTGGCTTTATCAACACATTGTTTTTGCTTCGTATAATCATTCCAGTCGCTTTGCGGAACAGGTGCTATCGTATTTGATACGGCTGCATTTTTAGGACTGCTGACTTCATAGGTCAAAGTCTGATTGCTAAAATCCTGTGATGTGCCTGTTTTCACATAATAATATTCCTGACCGTTTTTTGTAACCTTAGCTAGATCATTAACATTGTAAGTATAGCCATTAAAAAGTCCTCCACCGGCAAGATAAATTTTGAAGTTCACAGTCGTATCTCCATTCCATTGATTGACAGGGATTAAAGCTTCGGCCAGACTGTTATGCAGACGGTTGAAGCAGACATTGGCTTTATCAACACATTGTTTTTGCTTCGTATAATCATTCCAGTCGCTTTGCGGAACAGGTGCTAACGTATTTGATACGGCTGCATTTTTAGGGCTGCTCACTTCATAGGTCAAAGTCTGACTGCTAAAATCCTGTGATGTGCCTACTTTTATGTAATAATATTCCTGGCCATTTTTTGTAACCTTAGTCAAATCATTAACATTATAAGTATAGCCATTAAAAAGTCCGCCGGTTGCAAGATAAACTTTGACATTCACAGTCGTATCTCCATTCCATTGATTGACAGGAATTAAAGCTTCAGCCAGACTGTTATGCAGGCGGTTGAAGCAGACATTGGCTTTATCAACACATTGTTTTTGCTTTGTGTAATCATTCCAGTCGCTTGGCGGAATTGCAGCTAAAGTACCGGAGACTGCCGTATCAGAAGGACCGCTTACCTCATAGATTAGAGTCTGGTTGCTAAAATCCTCTGATGTTCCTGCTTTTATGTAATAATACTCCTGCCCGTTTTTTGTAACCTTAGCCAGATCATTAACATTGTAGGTATAGCCATTAAAAAGTCCCCCGGTTGTAAAATAAATTTTAAAGGAAACTGTTGAACTATTCCATTGATTGACAGGAATCAGGGCTTCTGCAAAGCTGTTGTGCAGACGATTGAAGCAGATACTGCTATTTTGGGCTAAAGATGTTAGCCAGAATAAGACTAAAAAAAAGAATGATAATTTTTTTTTCATGGTTAGTTTTTTTAATATTTCCTACTCGTTGAAGGCTTTTCGGAAACCGCCTTTTTGATATTTAGATACTCTAAGTTACCTGGTAATACAAAATTTAAACAATGTGGAAAAAACTTATAGACTGCTATTGACGTACCGCTAAAAACGAATCCCTAGATGTTCTTTTATGCTTGAAAAAATACAGGGAAACTTTTGTATCAGCTTTTTAGCATTGTAAAAGAACGAGAGTAAATCTACCAATGATTGATAGCATAAATAAATTTTTTCCAGCATTAAATGTTTTAATTTGATAACAAATGTAAGGTAATAATGATTACACATAAAAATTATTATTTTATGTTAATATATCCCTGGCGCATTATCAAACGAGATTAATTTTTAAGCTATTTATGTTTCTGTTAAATAGGAATCTGTTCAAATATTGAATAGTAGTAAGAGTTGTAATTTTAGCTAAACTTTTGTTTTAAATCTCTGAAATGACTTAGCATAATTTCTGTAAATCATAAACCGGTCACAAAGCTGCAAGAATAAAGTTTCTATGCGTTTTCTGGGATCAGTCCCAAAAGTTGTGG
>DJTE01000047.1 GCA_002439165.1 Chryseobacterium indologenes | reverse complement strand
TTTGTTATTAATAATTATGGCTCATTTTAATTAATTGTGAAATTAAATTTTAGATTTGAGTTTATTAGATAAGATGAATATAACTGAATAAAACCAAAATGATGAAAAACAACAACAAATTGTTCTTGCTAATTATAATTTTTAGCATAAAAAACTACGGCCAGACTGGCAATGTAGGGATCAATACCGTAAATCCTGAAAAAGAACTGCATGTAAACGGAAGTACTAAAACCAACGGATATATTCTGAAGGATAATCTGGAGGTTTTAGGGGGCAATGAAAACTATTCGTTCCTGATTAAATCCCCGGCTCCGGAAAACAAAATTACCACCTATGGACAGTCTGCTT
This sequence comes from Chryseobacterium indologenes, assembly GCA_002439165.1. Lineage (GTDB taxonomy): Bacteria > Bacteroidota > Bacteroidia > Flavobacteriales > Weeksellaceae > Chryseobacterium > Chryseobacterium indologenes_E. The sequence continues at coordinate 58,339 of DJTE01000047.1, read as the reverse complement.
CTAATTCAGCTCCTGCTCCATTGAACACTATTACGTTTAAAATTACCTGTGCCAGCAATGACAAAGATTATGTGAACGGCTACGATACAAGAATTAGTGTAAGTAAATATACCGCAGTGGTTACTTCTTATGGTTTTGTATTGCCGGTAGTTTATTCTAATCAATCCAATAATAATCCTGCCATCAATTTTTTCACACCTGCCCCACGGATATTTGCCTATACTCAAGGGGGAACCTGGTGGATACGGGCAGATTATGAAGGCTTTAAACCTGCAACAACTACAGCGGCAGGAGTATGGACAATCAATATGTTATTGTTCGACAATGCCTATGTAAAAAAACGCAATGTAACCCAGGATATGGGCCAGTCTGGTACCGGGGCAGCCGCTTCTCCAATTTTCACCTACTAATTATATTATAATGAAAAGAATAATCTTACTTATTTTCCCTCTTTGCAGCATGCTCACATATTCCCAAGTTGGGATTAATACTCAAAATCCTGCACAGATGCTGGATGTAAACGGTGATATGCTTACCGATTCTTATCTTATTGATACCGTAAACAAAACGCTGGATGTTACAATATCGGATAACTATTACCTTTTGGTGCGATCCAAAGATACATCTCCAGCCGGGAAGCTAAAAATATTGGATGTTGCCCAAAGAAACGTAGCCCCCATGAATTTATATAAAGTTACAGTAAGCAATGTAGATCAATCCCGGATCACCCAGTTGAGTACTGATCTGGATACGTCCAAATATACTTTGGCAATAGCCGGAGCTGTATTTAAAAATGCTGATTCTGCACAAAATACAGATGGAAGCTACGGTGCTTTTTATACCAATATAGATAAGATAACTGAAAGTGGAAAAGACTATTATACAGTCAATCTTGACTTTGCAGGTGCTGGAACAGCTGGAGCAGCGAAAGGTACTTGGGAGTTTTCTTTGATCGTTTATGAAAAAGTTTTAGTGAAAGAATGGGGGGTGTATACTGGCTCAGTCAACTCCTCGAATTTTTCCGGAACATCTACCAATACGCCAACGGCATTACAATAAACACAAATATTAAAAAGTTCCTTATTATGAAACCAAACCAATTTCTATATATAGTCCTGCTGCAAGCCTTTTTTGTAGGGAGTATAAAAGCACAGCAAAATAAAGTGGGAATTAATACTCCGAACCCTGCAGAAACTTTAGACGTAAATGGCAAGACCACGTCTAAAGGTCTGTATCTCCGAAATCCAGGAGATACTTCCTCAGGAGGAGGTCGTTTTTTGGCATCTTACGCGGAAACAGAAAAAAATACAACATCATTACAGACGTATGATCCGGAATCTGGCAACAGTGCATTATTTAATTATCTTTTACTTACACTTAATAATGTTCCAAAACAAGGTGTTACAAATTATGACACCAAGATAGATGCTGATAATTTTGTAGTGGTTATTCACAGTTATGATGCTCTGTATAACGGATCATCCGGAAGTGTAAGAATGGCCCTGGACTATATCGGCACTGAAGGAAGTAATGATGGAAAGCAGGGTTCACCGGAATTTGTGGCATACAGAGACAGCACTACCAATACATGGCATATTAAAGCCCGCTTTATGAATAGCAATATGAGAAAGCTGGATGATCCTACCAGTTCAACGAATAACTCTTTCAATATTACTATGAGTATCATGGTATATAAAAAATTAATTTCCAAACAGAATATAAATGAAATCTCCAAAGATTTAGGCGGATCGGCAGGTACAGGAGATAAACTGCCAAAACCTCCCGGTTTCTAACCAAATGTAAAAATAGTAATCTGTAAATAAACACAACTCGCTCCAACAGTTTGGGTATTAAAAATATTTACCGGTTATTCAATATTAGAGGCCGTCTCACAACTTGTGAAAACGGCCTTTTTATTAAATTTTCCTGTATCCCTATACAAGGTGGGTTTTCGTCTAAGCGATTCTCAACCCACATCGTTTAGTTGTGATACACCTTCTTTTTATTTGATCAGGCTTTTTATTTGATCAGGGCTTTTCAAATTTTGCAGGGAATATTGATCCCTATAATTTTAAATCCTCATTTCCATTCGCTTAAATGAGATAAAATACATTTATTATCAGTAAAAAGCATCCGTTAGTCAGGTGTATAAAAGTTTTAACCGGAGTTTAAGAATACGGTCTGCTTAATGTTTCTCTTGAAACTCCCAGGTAGCTTGCAATAAGCTGTTTGGGAGCATGTTCCGTAAAACCGGGGTACTGCCGTATAAAATCTTCATACCGCTCTTTGGCAGATTTACTGATCAATAAAAGTATTCTTTGCTGTAAAGCCACATAACCGAAGTTAGACCCCGCTCTGGAAAAATGTTTTCCATGAAAGGAAATTCTGAGCAGAGGCTATTTAAATTTTCATAAGTTATGGCGTACACTTCCGTATTCTCAATACAGTCAACGGGCAGTGAAGCGTTTTTCTGCTTAAAGAAGGCCGCGAAATCTGAAATCCATCAGTTGGGAGCTGCAAACTGAAGAATGTGCTCTTTTCCCGTACGGCCAACGGTACTGCTTTTAAGAATTCCTTTTTCTATCAGGTAAACTTCATGAACAGGCTGGTTTTCCTGGATCAGAAACTGTCTTTTCCTGAATTTCTTCCGGGTGAAAAAAGGAAGTACCGCTTCAAACTCATCATCATTCAGATGGGTGATTTCCTGGATATGGGCTTTCAGAAACTGGTTCATACAGAACAGATATAATTAATTGATTCCCTCGTCAAGAAGTTTATGGAGGTCGATAATTCCGAAATATTTTCCGTTTTCCGTTACCACAAGCTGCCCGATATTATTTTCTTTAAGAATTTTCATCGCTTCTTTGGCAAGAGCATCTTTTTCAATGGTTTTCGGATAGCCGGACATAATATCCTTCGCCTGAACCTTTGTAATATCTTCCCCTTTCATCAGCATTCTTCTAAGGTCTCCGTCGGTTATTACCCCGATGATTTTTTCCTCATCGGTAACCACGGTGATCCCGTGGCTTGAAGCACTGATTGATATGATGACATCCCGGATCGACGAATCTTCCGATACCTGAGGCTTCTGTGAAGACAGGAACTGTTCCACTTTTGAAGTCAGGTTTTTCCCCAGGCTTCCTCCCGGGTGAAATTTGGCGAAATCGTTCGCTTTGAAATCATTCAGTTCCATTAAAGCCACGGCAAGAGCATCTCCCAGGGCCATCTGTATCGTTGTAGAGCTGGTAGGTGCCAGTTTATTCGGGCAGGCTTCCACATCAACATGCGTATTCAGGATGATTTCAGAAAATTCGGCAAGCTTGCTGGATTTATTTCCCGTCATTCCGATCAGGGCGGAAGAGTAGTCTTTTAAATAAGGAACCAGATTCGCTATTTCAGGGGAATTTCCGGAATTGGAAATACATAAAACCACATCCTGCTTCTGGATCACTCCCAGATCTCCGTGGATGGCTTCCGAAGCATGAAGGAACTGAGAAGGGGTTCCGGTGGAGTTTAAAGTAGCAACGATCTTGTTGCCCACATGGGCCGACTTTCCGATTCCTACAACAATTAATTTTCCTTTGGCCGAATGAATGATCTCTACGGCTTTGGCAAAATCTTCATCAATCCTGTTCTTTAATTTTTCAAGTTCTGAAATTTCTATCTCTAAAGTAGTTTTAGCAATTGAAATAATGTCGGTTCTTTCCATTTTACGAGTTTGAGGCATACAAAAAATCTCTTAAAAAACGTTATATTTTAAAAAGGATATTTAATATAAATTTTATTTTTATAAATTCGTTCGCTTTTATTTTAAGCAGAATTTTTATAACTTTGAGGTACATGCAAATTTAGCAATAGAAAATTAGATGAGCGCAAAAAAAGCCAATTTATCAGGCGAATTGAAAAAGTATTTTGGGTTTTCTACATTTAAAGGCCAGCAGGAACAGATCATAGAAAACCTATTGAACGGGAAGGATATATTTGTTTTGATGCCGACAGGAGGTGGTAAATCATTATGTTATCAGCTTCCGGCACTTATTTCCGAAGGCACGGCAATCGTAGTTTCGCCCTTAATAGCGTTGATGAAGAATCAGGTAGATGCAGTAAACGGCCTTTCATCAGACGATGGGGTAGCTCACGTATTGAATTCATCATTAAACAAAACACAGACCAAACAGGTTTTTGACGACATCAAAAGCGGGAAGACAAAACTTTTGTACGTTGCCCCGGAATCATTGATTAAAGAAGATTACTTAGACTTCCTGAAAGAAGTGAAAATCTCTTTCTTTGCCATTGATGAAGCGCACTGTATTTCAGAATGGGGACATGATTTCAGACCGGAATACCGGAATCTGAAGCAGATTATCGACAAGATTGCCGATGTACCGGTAATCGCTTTAACTGCCACCGCAACGCCTAAGGTTCAGGATGATATTCAGAAAACTCTTGGAATGACGAATGCGCTGGTTTTTAAAGAAAGTTTCAACCGTCCCAATCTGTATTATGAGGTATGTCCGAAAGTAAATGTAGATAAGGAGATCGTAAAATTTATCAGTCAGAATAAAGGAAAATCAGGGATTGTGTATTGCCTGAGCCGCAGAAAGGTTGAAGAATTTGCCCAGCTGCTGCAGGTTAACGGAATCAACGCGCTTCCTTATCATGCCGGTCTTGACCAGAAGATAAGAGTCGCCAATCAGGATAAATTTCTGATGGAGGAAGTAGACGTTATTGTAGCCACCATTGCATTCGGGATGGGAATAGATAAGCCGGATGTACGCTTTGTGATCCACTATGATTTTCCGAAATCACTGGAAAGTTATTACCAGGAAACAGGAAGAGCAGGAAGGGATGGCGGAGAAGGCCATTGCCTGGCATTCTATGACCCGAAAGATATTGAAAAACTGGAAAAATTCCTGGCACAGAAACCCGTTTCCGAAAGAGAAATCGGTCTTCAGTTATTAAACGAAGTGGTGGGGTATGCCGAAACTTCAATGAGCAGAAGGCAGTATATTCTTTATTATTTCGGGGAAAACTTCGATCCTGTAAAAGGAGAAGGAGCGATGATGTGTGATAACTCGTCCAATCCTCCTAAACTGAAAGATGCCGCGGAAGATCTGAAAAAAGTTCTGGAACTCATCAGAGATACCGGAGAAAAATTCAAAGCTAAAGATCTGATTTCTGTGATCGCGGGAAAAGAAACAGCGGTGACCAAGTCCTACAAACTGGAACAGGCTTCCTACTTCGGATTTGGAAAAGAAGAAAAAGACAATTACTGGAAAACCATCCTGAGACAGGCAACAGTTCAGGGAATCCTGCAGAAAGATATTGAAACGTACGGCGTTCTGAAAATGTCTGAAAAAGGTAAAAATATCCTGGACGGAAAATCCAGGGAATCATTCTTAATTGCCGAAGACCGGGAATTTGATCTCAGCCAGACCAAAGCAGAAAGCGATCAGGTACAGATGCAGGCAGGCGGAGGTCTTGATCAGAATCTGTTCGGACAGCTGAAAGAACTGCGTAAAAAAGTGGCGAAGAAACACGGCATTCCGCCTTACACCGTATTCATGGATCCCAGTCTGGAAGATATGACGGTACAGTACCCGATCACCGTAGAAGAAATTGCTAAAATCTATGGGGTAGGAGAAGGAAAAGCCAAGAAATACGGTAAAGAATTCGCAGATTTCATTAAAACGTATGTAGAAGATAACAGTATTGAGCGTACTCAGGATATGGTGCTGAAACAGGTGGCCAATAAATCCAGCCATAAAGTTTTCATCATCCAGAGTACCGATAAAAAAATTGATCTTGAAGATATTGCAAGAGCCAAAAACCTTTCGATGAACGAGCTGCTGAAAGAAATGGAAAGCATCGTTTATCAGGGAACCAAACTCAATATTGATTATTATATAGAAGATAACTTCGATGAAGATATTGTAGAAGGCTTCATGGAATTCATGAACGAATCTGAAAGCGACAGTATGAAAGTGCTTCTGGATGAATTCGGGGATGAACTTTCAGATGAAGAGGTAAGAATGCTGAGAATAAAATTTATAAGCGATGTAGCTAATTGATGAAAAATGACAGTTTTTTAGTTTCAGATTGAAAGACCGGAAAAAACTGTAAATTTGCAGACAACACTTATGAAAAAAAATAACGGCATTTTCACCGTATCTCTGGATTTTGAACTGTACTGGGGAATCCGGGATAAAAAAACAATTCAGGAATATGGACAAAATATTTCAGGAGTTTGGGAAGTTGTTCCGAGGCTCCTGAAACTTTATAATCAGTACGGTATTCATTGTACCTGGGCAGCAGTGGGAGCTATGATGACCGGAGATTTCCGGGATTTACAGCAATACTGTCCCGAAAACACACCTTCTTATCTGGAAAAAGAACTTTCTCCTTATCATGATTTCATTCCGTCTTCACAGGAAATGGAAGGTCTCTATCTGTATGGAAGAGAGCTGGTGGAGCTGGTTCAGAAAGCCAGGCATCAGGAAATCGGAAGCCATACTTTTTCACACTATTACTGCCTGGAAGACGGACAGACAAGAGATCAGTTTGAAGCAGATATAGAGGCTGCCATCGCTGTTTCTTCTGCCCAAAAAATAGAAATCCAGTCTTTTATTTTCCCCCGGCATCAGATTAACAACAGCTATCTGGAAGTCCTTAAAAAAAATGGAATTTTAATCTACCGCGGTACAGAAAAAGCGTGGTATCATTCTCCGGCAAAAGGTTCAGAAGAAGGCGTGGTAAAAAGAGCCTTCAGGTATCTGGACTATTTTGTGAAAGTGGGAAGCCATCATACACAGAAAACTTCCGACCTTCATAAAGACGGCTTTACAGTCATTAGGGCAAGCCGCTGGCTGAGGCCGTATTCAGAAAAAATAAAATTCCTGGACGGGCTGAAGCTTCGGAGAATAAAACAGCAGATGACCTACGCAGCCAAAAACAGCGAAATTTTCCACCTCTGGTTTCATCCGCATGATATCGGGATTCATCAGGATATCAACTTCGGGTATTTGGAAGAGATTTTTCAGCACTATAAAAAATTAAATGAAAAGTATAATTTTCAAAGCAAAAACATGTCTGAAATAGCAGCAGAATATGAAAAAAAATAACAGTAAGAAAATTGTCATGCTCACCGGAAACACACGGTCGTCGGCAATTATTTATAATACTTTAATAAAAGATTTTGATATTTCTGCCGTGCTGCAGGAGGAAGCGGTGCCTATGAAGCAGATTATGAAGAACCGTGCTAAAAGATTAGGCTGGATAAATGTGGGCGGACAGATTATGTTTGGCCTTCTACTGCTGCCGTTTATTAAGAAATTTTCGAAAAACCAGACCAGAAGAGTCATCGAAAAACTAAAAATAGATCTGTCTCCGATTCCTGAAATCGTCCTTACAAGAACCGATTCCGTAAATTCAATGAAAACGCTAAAGCTGCTGCAGGAGCTGAAACCGGATTTGGTGATTGTGAATGGCTGCAGGATTATTTCCAAAAAAATCCTGGACAGTACCAATGCGGTCTTTATGAATACCCATGAAGGAATTACTCCAAAATACAGGGGAATCCACGGCGGATATTGGGCTTTAGCCAATAATGACAGAGAAAACTGCGGGGTTACCGTACATCTGGTAGACCAGTCGGTAGATACGGGCGATGTCCTGTACCAGGCAAGAATTTCACCGGAAAAATCAGATAATTTTACAACATATCCGTTATATCAGACCGCAGAGGGCGGTAAAATATTAAAACTTGCCGTTGAGGATTTTTGTAACGATCAGCTGAAAACAACGGGCGGAACAGAAGAAAACTTCATTTGGTATCATCCTACCATCTGGCAGTATTTATATTATAGAATTTTCAGAGGTGTGAAATAATGAAAAAAAAAGTTTACTTTCTTTTACCGGGGCTTACCTTTGGAGGAGCTGAGAGAATAATTTTTACATTACTCAATCATCTGGATGATGAAAAATATGATTTCACCCTTTTCCTTTTTAAAAATGTAGATTTTCCTACCTCTCAACTCAAGCCCAATATAAAAGTCCGGGAATTGGGCATAGAAAGAATTCGGTTTTCAATTTTTAAAATTTTACCGGTTATCTATAAAGAAAAACCCGATATTTTCTTTTCCGGGTGGGGCGAAATCTCAGCGTTTATGTCCCCGTTTATTCCGTTCTTAAAAAAGACGAAGTTTATCTCCAGAGAAACCAATGTGGTGTCACAGCATGTAACCAAAAAGGAAATAAAAGTTTTCTATAATTTTTATAACAATTTTCAGAGGATCATTGCGCAAAGTGATGACATGAAGAAGGATTTAATAGAGAATTTCAACATCAAAGAAAAGAAGATCGTCAAAATCAATAATCCTGTTGATTTCGATTTTATCAATGCCAGACTGGAAATTTCCGTAAAACCTGAAAGTTTTAAAGATCATTACAAAAATGTAGTGGCCATCGGAAACTTATCCTCCAGAAAAGGATTCGATAACCTGCTGAACGTTTTCTCAAAGCTTACCCATGAAAATATCCTTCTCCATATTCTCGGGGATGGGGATGACAGAGAAATGCTGTATGCAATGAAAGAATCATTAGGGTTAAAAAACGTTATTTTTCATGGAAAACAGGAAAATCCCTATCAGTTTCTGAAGTATGCAGACCTTTTTATCCTTTCATCCAGATATGAAGGTTTTCCGAATGTACTTCTGGAAGCAGGAGCCTGCGGAACCTATTCTTTAGCGAATAACTGTCCGGGAGGAATCAATGAGATCATTCAGCACTCTATCAACGGAGAAATTGCAGATATTGAAAACTATGAAGATTTTGCACAGAAAATAATCAGTGTAATGCAGAGGGATTATGACAGGGAGTCCATAAAAAACTCCATCAGATCAAGGTTTTCCAAAGATATTATTCTGGATCAGTATGAAAAGGTATTGCAGGATCTGATGAAAAAATGAGATGAATAAGTTTGAAGAATTAAAACGCAACAGGTACATCAAAAAGATGCATTCCAATGCTATTGCTATGGCAACCGGGCAAACCAGTCTCCGTGAAGGGTGTTTAAAAATGCAATATCTTTATGATCAGATCGACTATATCAGTCCTTTTGATGAAATTGATATTGACATTATGGATGAATTCTCTTCAAAAACGAGTTTTTTTCCTCTTAATAAAGAAAGAAGTGTGTATAATCAGGAATATTTATCAGGTTTGGATAAAAGCCTGGCTGTGATTACAGACCAATACCGGGAACAGGTGATGCAGAAATGCAGCGAAATAATAGAAAAACTTCAGTATATTAAAACGATTACTTAATAATCATCCGGCCATGATATTAGAAAGCATTGCTTTTTCGGGAATAGTTGTTGCATCCATGTGTGCTGCTTTACTGCTTTCTAAAAAGAAAAATGTTTCTTCAGATTATTATCTTATCATTTGGCTGTTAGTTGGTGCTGCCAACCTGGTGTATTACCTTTTTCCGGCTTTACTTCCTGAACGGCTTCAGCCTTTTGGCTTTGCTCTTCCGGTGCTGGGTATGGGAATGCTTTATCTGTACGTTATTTCAATAACTTTTAATGTCCCTTTCCGTTCAGATTACCTTATCAGACATTCGTTGTTCTTTATTGTTTACAGTGTGTCTTTTATTGGTATTTCGGCATTGTATAGTCCGGTAGGGTTCAAAAACAGTATTCCGTATTTTATTGAAAAGCATCAGGCCGGAGTATTACTGGATCTGTTGACTTTTCCAATGGCTGCGGTGCCGGTAGTTTATATTGTCCTGTGTTTTATGGCTTTAAGAAAATACCGGAAAATACTTCCCGAATATTATTCTGCCCTTGAAAAAATAAATCTTGACTGGCTGAAATATATAGTCATTTCACTAATCGTTCTGTTTATTGGTGTTTTCTGTATCATTGCTTCAGGAACCAGAAGTAAAGCTATTTCTTTTGATCAGATCTTTAAGATTGTTGCGGTGGTACAGAGCGGATATTTATTCTGTATAGTATTCTTCAGTTTAAGGCAAAGCCTTGTTTTTCATCAGCAGGGAGTTCTTGATATGAATAATGCCGTTATTAAAGAAGAGAAAATAAGTGTTCAGGATAAAAACAGAGCCGGTATTGTTTCTCAAAAGCTGTTACAATTTATGGAAAAAGAGAAGCCTTACCTTGATGAAGAATTGAGTCTGCAGAAATTATCTCTATTAATGAATATTTCCACTCATCAGGTTTCCCAGGCAATCAATCAGGGGCTGCATACTAATTTTTATAAATTCGTGAATGCGTACAGAATAGAAGAGGTCAAAAATAAATTGACAAATCCGGAGTTCGAAAAATATTCAATCCTGGGAATTGCTTTTGAGTCAGGTTTTAATTCCAAGTCCACTTTCAACAAGATCTTCAAGGAAGAAACCGGGATGACTCCATCCGAGTTTAAAAAGTCCGGATTCATCAGAAAAGAGTCCTAACCGGTCATTTAGGACGATCAGAACTGTGTTTTAAAGGATTTTTGCCATCAAAAAACTATGGACACACTTCATTTAAGCAACATTATTGTGCATGTCATCAGCGGAACTCTTGCATTGATTACCGGATTTCTTATTCTGTTCAAAACAAAAGGAACACGACTTCATATCAGGCTCGGATACTTTTTTTGCTGTTGTATGATCGTTGTTGTAACAACCGGGGCTTTTGGAGTTATTATATTCAAAAGAAACCTGTTTCTTCTTTTAATTACGGTTCTTGCTGCCTATAATACATATTCGGGATTCAGAATATTAAAAGAAAAGTCGAACCGTTTTTATTTCAAAGACCTTTTAATTATGTTGGGAGCTTTATCGATGGCTTTGGCATTCATGTATTATCTCAAATTCATCGGTTTTTATTGGAATCCTGTGGTTATTTACTCCGGATTGGGGTATTTGCTGGCAGTTGTTTCCTATGACATTTTCCGCTATTTCATCCCGGTGTCCCGGTATGGAAACCTGTGGCGTTATGAACATTCCAGTAAAATGATCAGTGCGATGGGAGCCCTTTTATCTGCTTTTACAGGAACTCTTTTGCCGGATTATAAACCATATAGCCAGATTCTTCCGTCTTTGCTGATGACCCTGTTGATGATCTTTTTTAATATTAAAATCTACTTACGCCTGAAAAAGAAAGCGGTAATGTGATTTTGAGAAAAGGAATTTAGAGGATAATTCAGAAGCTATAATCTACATAAGGTAAGATTTCGGCTTTGAATATCATTTCACAGGCGGCAGGTATTTACAGCTTTTGATCTCAAAATTGATAAAACTCACTTTGGTGCTTGATAATTTATATGTAAATTTGTGAGAATTAAGATAGATAATAATAAACAAATTCATACAATAACATGAGTCAATTCGATGTTACCGTAATAGGTTCCGGTCCTGGAGGTTATGTAGCTGCTATCCGTGCAGCACAATTAGGTTTCAAAACAGCAATTATTGAAAAATATTCAACTTTAGGCGGAACTTGTCTTAACGTTGGATGTATTCCGTCAAAAGCACTTCTTGACAGCTCTGAGCACTTCGAGAATGCAAAACACAATTTTGCGGGTCATGGAATCATTATTAATGAGCCACAGGCAGACATTACAAGAATGATTGAACGTAAAAATGAAGTGATCAAGCAGAATACAGACGGAATCAGCTATCTGATGAACAAAAATCAGATTACTGTTTTTGAAGGAGTAGGAAGTTTCGAATCTGCTACTCAGATCAAAATCACTAAAAACGACGGTTCTTCTGAAACAGTTGAATCTAAATATACCATCATTGCAACAGGTTCCAAGCCATCCTCTTTACCTTTCATCACATTGGATAAAGAACGAGTGATTACTTCTACTGAGGCATTAAACCTAAAGGAAATTCCTAAACATCTGGTAGTAATCGGAGGTGGGGTAATCGGTCTTGAATTAGGATCTGTGTATTTAAGATTGGGAGCTCAGGTAACGGTTGTTGAATTTATGGACAAGATCATTCCTGGAATGGACGGAGCTTTAAGCAAGGAACTGACTAAAGTTCTTAAAAAGCAGGGAATGAAATTCATGCTTTCCACTGCAGTTTCTGCAGTTGAGAGAAACGGAGATACCGTAAAGATCACTGCTAAAGATAAAAAAGGTGAGGAAGTAGTGGTAGAAGGAGATTACTGCCTGGTTTCTGTTGGTAGAAAACCTTACACGGACGGTCTTGGCCTTGAAAAAGCAGGCGTAGAGCTTGATGAAAGAGGAAGAGTAAAAGTAAACGATCATTTACAGACTAACGTAGCCAATATCTATGCGATCGGTGACGTAATCAAAGGGGCAATGCTTGCGCACAAAGCTGAAGAAGAAGGAGTATTTGTAGCTGAAACATTGGCAGGACAGAAGCCGCACATTAACTACAACCTGATTCCTGGTGTTGTTTATACATGGCCTGAAGTTGCAGGAGTAGGTAAAACTGAAGAGCAGCTGAAAGAAGAAGGAGTGGCTTATAAAGTAGGTTCTTTCCCGATGAGAGCATTAGGAAGAAGCCGTGCAAGTGGCGATATCGATGGTCTTGTGAAAATTATTGCAGACGAAAAAACTGACGAGGTTTTAGGAATGCACATCGTTGGAGCAAGAGCTGCCGACCTTATCGCAGAAGGAGTAATTGCTATGGAATTCCGTGCAAGTGCTGAAGATATCGCAAGAAGTTCCCATGCTCACCCAACCTATGCAGAAGCAATTAAAGAAGCTGCACTGGATGCTACGGCAAAAAGACCGATTCATATGTAATTTTCAAATGAAAGATTACAATATCTAAATAATAAAAGAGAAGCAGCTACTGTTTCTCTTTTTTTGGCACAGAAATGGAGTTCGCAATAATAAATTTCACCTATGAAAAATATCTTTACAAGCTTAATCATACTGGCAGGACTGAATTTATCTGCTCAACAGGCCGGAAAAGCCGGCGAACTTTTGAAAAACGAAGCTTCCGCAACCGAAATGAAAGCTCAGGGAGGTACGGATATAAAAAACAGATCTTCTGACAATTCCCGGTATGGCAACATAAACGGTCAGCAAAACAGAAGCAGAAACCCCAATTACCAATGGAACAGGAATTACGGGTATGCCGAAGTTTTTCTGCGGATTCCTGAGCAGGGGTATTTTACCGTTGAAGTAGGTGATCAGACGATTTCAAACGGTGCCGGGAAATACCGTTTCTTTGATCTCCAGTCCGGAAGAACCTCTGTTTCAGTGTACAGTAACGGATTCCTGATTTACAGAACTTCTCTGATGTTGAGAAATAACAGCAGAATGGTACTGGACTTCTTTACCAATGAAGGACTGTACTTATTGGATTCCTATCCCGTTCAGGGACAGTATGGCTTCAATGACTGGAATGATGTATGGAACAATCCTTACGGAAACCAGTCCGGAAACTGGAATAACTCCGGGAATGTAATGGATAACAACACTTTTCGCCGTTTTTTTGAAATGCTCCAGAAAAATGCAAAGTTTGATGACAGTAAAATAGCGATGATCAATCAGCAGATGAACAACTCTCTTTTTACTTCCGCGCAGGTCCGGGATCTGGTAAAATTCATCAGTTTCGATAAAAACAGACTGTCCCTTGCCAAATCCATGTATAGAAAATGTGTGGATAAAGACAGATTCTTTGTGGTATACGATGCTTTTGACTTCGAAAACAGCAGAAAAGAACTCATGGAATATATTTCAAGATCATAATAAGAAAGAGAGAATCATCATTGGATTCTCTCTTTTTATTTTAAGTCTTACCTATTTAAACATTCAACAGGAACGCAATAATTTGAATAACAAGGACCTCCGTTATTTACTCCCTTATTCAATAGAAATGGGCTTCAGCCTCATTTAGCAATTGCCAAAAGAAAAGCTATAACGAAATATCTCTTCATATTTTTTCAGATTTGTTCTTCCAGATGTACAGGTTTTACAGCTGTTGTTTTTAATAAAAGGAGGTTAAATAATCACCGGAGAAAATCTGATGGTTTAAAAATCTTCAAATTTCCGTACCTTTGTCAGCTAATTTTATCATCAATGCAACTCGGAAAAACCCAGACTTTAAAAATTTCAGAAAAAAATACTTCAGGATGGATCCTTACAGACGAATCAGGAGAAAAGGCTTTCCTGCCTAAGATCTTTATTCAGGACGAAAAGGAAACAGGTGAAGAAGTAGAGGTATTTGTTTACCAGGATGACCATAAACTGAAGGCTACCACTGAAATTCCGCTGGCTGAAGTAGGAGAGTTTGCGGTGATGAGCTGTGTACAGAGTCTTCCGAGCGGAGCGTTCATGGATTGGGGAATCATCAAAGATCTTTTTATTCCGTACAAACAGCAGAAATCCAAGATCATTGAAGGCAAAAGATATCTGGTACATATTTATGTGGATGAAGATCTGGATCTCATCACAGGAACAACGAAATTCAAAAGAAATCCGCAATATGAGGATCTTCCGTTCAAAAAAGGGGATAAGGTAGACCTGATTATGATGAATGAAAGCGAACTGGGCTGGAATGTTGTGATCAATAAGGAATATATCGGGCTGGTATATGCATCGGATGTATTCAAAAAGCTTTATCCGCTGTCTGAAGAAACAGGTTATATTAAAGCGATCCGTGAAGATGGTAAAATTGATGTTTCCCTGCAGCCGGAAGGTTTTGAAAATATTGATGAATTCAGAAAAAAGATTCTTGAAAGACTGGAGGAAAATTACGGACTGATTCACCTTTCGGATAAATCTTCACCGGAAGAGATCAAAGAAGAGCTTCAGATGAGCAAAAAGAATTTCAAAAAGGCAATCGGCGGACTGTATAAGGATAAGGTGATTGATATTTTGGAAGATAAAATCCGACTGTTGTAATTTAGATTGATCTTAAAAAAGTTTAAAATATATTGAGACTGCCCAATGGGTGGTCTTTTTTATTGGTCTTAACTGGCCTGTCTTTAATAATCAATTTCAGTTTGAAAGTTTGATACAGAGTTATGCGGTCCATTAATAATATGCTTTTTCAGTTAATTTGATTTTACAGACATCTTCAGTAGTTGTACCTAAAAGTAACTTCCAGCTTCCATATTCCAGCCTTCATTTGAGGATCTGCCCCGATCTGACGCAATTAGTGAGCATTTGAACGTAATTAAAATAACAAAAACATGATGCATGTCATAACAATTTTGTTTAATTTTTTTGTTTAACAATTTTGTCAAAAACAGATTTTGATTTAAATTTGCACAAAATTGTTTAACAATAATGTCAAATCAAGCAAAAAAGGACCAAACACAGGAATTGATCAAGGAGACCGCGAAGAATTTATTCTTTGTGAAAGGAAAATTTGGCGCAACTACACAGGAGATTGCAGATGAAGCCGGAGTAAACAGAACGCTTATTAACTACTACTTCCGTTCAAGGGAGAATCTGATCCAGATCATCTTTGACGAAGCTCAGAAAGTGGAGCAGGAAAAATCAAAAATCATTCAAACCTCAGACCTTCCTTTCAAGGAAAAAATGAGCAAATTCATAGAAAGCAGTCTTTCCACCAGCCTTCAGTATCCGTATCTGGAAACTTATATCGTATCCCAGATCAATAAAGGAAACTGTCATCAGAAAGAAATAGAAGAAGATATTCTGGAAACTTTATATAAGGATATTGAAAAAGAGATGGAATTGGGAAACATTGAGAAAATGGCCCCGGTACAGTTTATCCTGAATATGGTATCGCTTCTCGTTTTTCCGAGTGCCATAAGACCTCTGTTTATGGAGAATCTGATGATTAGCGACGAAGAATATGATAAGATTATCTCCGAAAGAAAAGAGATCATTATCAATATGCTTTTCAAAAACTAAAAAAATGTTAAAGTATTTTTAAAAGTTATTCGTCCTTTAGAAACAAAAGCATTGAAAGAGAAAAATCAAACTAAAAAAATAAACGAAGTATAAAATTATGAACAGAAAACGTATAACTGCTAAAAAGCTAAAAATTGGGATAGCTGCAGCATTTATGATTTTCGGTTTTTCATCCGTATCTGCACAGCAGCAGGTTTCTTTGCAGGAAGCAATCAAACAGGCACTGCAGAATAAGGCAGAAGCTAAAAAAGCTGCTTTACAGGTGAAAAAAGCCGAATATAAAATTGATGAGGCCAGAGCCGGAGCTCTTCCTCAGATCAGTGCCACAGCCGGGCTTACCTACAATCCGGTTATTCAGGAATCTCTGCTTGAATTTGGCGGAGAAAGAATCAGAGCCCAGTTAGGACAGCCGTGGAGTTCAAGTGCAGTAGTGCAGCTTCAGCAGGCTATATTCGACCAGAGGGTGTTTACAGGTCTTAAAGCAGCGAAATCTACCAGAGAATTCTACATTCTGAATGCAGAACTTACCAATGAGCAGATCATTGAAAACGTAGCCACAGCTTATTATCAGGTATTTGTACAGGAAGAAAACCTTAAAACGGTAGAAGCCAGCTATGCCAATACCGAAAGAGTAAGAAACGTAATCAAAAGTCTTGTGGATAATGGTTTAGCTAAATCTATTGACTTAGACCGTACCAACGTACAGCTTACCAACATCGGTTCCAATAAACAGCAGCTGATCAATTCGGTTGAACTTTCCAAAAATGCTCTGAAGTTCTACATGGGAGTTCCGATTGGTACAGACATCGAGCTTGAAGAAAAAACCATTGAGCCGAAACCTGAACTTATTGCCAGCAATGTAAATCTGGAAAACCGTACAGAGCTTAAAGTACTCAATAAGAACAGAGAACTTCTTCAGTTTAACAAAAAAGCAACGGAAGCTTATCTTTATCCAACCGTAAACCTTACCGCAAGCTACGGCTGGGCCGGAATGGGTAAAAAGTTTCCTTTAACCAACGGACTTAATAACGGAGTACTTTGGAGCGATTATTCAGCGATAGGCCTTAACGTTAATATCCCGATTTTCACCGGTGGAGCTACAAAAGCAAAAATACAGCAGGCGGAAATCGATATTCTGGACATAGATCAGGACATTCAGAAAACACAGCTGAGCCTGGATCTGGATTATAAAAATGCCATTACCAATATGGAAAATACCATTATCAATATCCAGAGTATGAAAGATAATGTGGAGCTGGCAGAAAGAGTACAGAAAAACACCCAGTCTAACTATCAGTACGGATTGGCAACCCTTACAGAAGTACTGGATTCTGAAAATGCTTTAACACAGGCTAAACAGAATTACTCCAATGCATTATTAGACTACAAACAGGCCGAGATCAAGCTGATCAAGGCTAAAGGCGAACTGAACACATTACAAAACCCATAATAAACTAAAATGAAAAAAACTTTAATATATATCATCGTAGCGGCAGTACTGGTAGGACTTGCAGCTTACAAGATTGCAGGTAACAAGGAGAAACAGACCCAGGAAGTAAAAGAGGTGGCCAAGCAGGTTGATAAGATCAATGTAAATGTGGTAACTGTTGCCAGAGAAAATATTGATACAGACTATTCAGCCAACGGAACATTCATTCCCAAGCAGGAAATGAACCAGTCTTCAGAGATTTCCGGACGTATCGTAAGCGTTCTGGTAAAAGAAGGCTCAAGAGTGGGAGCAGGACAGGTTCTGGCAACGATCAAGAAAGATGCTATCGAAGTGGATGTTACCCAGGCTCAGAACAACCTTCAGAATGCGGTTATCGACAACCAGCGTTATGAAAATGCTTATAAAACAGGAGGAGTTACCAAGCAGCAACTGGATAATTCAAGATTACAGCTTAAAAATGCACAGGCTGCAGTGAGAGCCCAAAGTGTAAAAGTAAATGATACAAGCATCCGTGCAGGAATCAGCGGAACCATCAACAAAAAAATGGTGGAACCGGGAGCAGTAGTTTCTCCGGGAACCGCAATGTTTGAAATCGTTAATATCAACAGCCTGAAATTATCAGTTTTGGTGGATGAAAGCCAGATTGGCAAAATCCAGTTAGGGCAGGAAGTTCCGATCAAAGTAAATGTATTGCCTGAAGACTCTTTCGTAGGCAGAATTACATTCATTGCTCCGAAAAGTGATGCTTCCCTTAATTTCCCTGTTGAAATTGAAGTTCAGAACAGAGGAAACCTGAAAGCGGGGATGTATGCAACGGCTACATTTAAAACCAATAACGGTGCCGAAACACAGAATATGATCACCGTTCCTGCGGAAGCTTTCGTAAATGGAGTAAGCTCAGGACAGCTGTTCATCGTTCAGAACGGTACGGCTAAGATGATCAAAGTGACCGTAGGTAAAGTATATGGAGACAAAGTTCAGGTATTAAGTGGTCTGAATGGCGGTGAACAGGTAATTACCAGCGGACAGATCAATCTTGATAACGGATCCAAAATCAATATCGTAAAGTAGAAGAAAGATGAAGTTAGCAGAAATATCCATTAAAAGGCCGTCCCTGGTGATCGTATTATTTACGATACTTACGCTGGGCGGTATCTTAAGTTACTCCATGATGGGGTACGAATTGATTCCGAAGTTTGAAACCAATATGGTAACCATTTCTACGGTATATCCGGGAGCTTCACCGGCAGAGGTGGAAACTTCCGTAACCCGGAAGATTGAAGATGCCGTAGGTTCTTTGGAAAACGTGAAAAAAGTAGAATCTTCCTCTTACGAAAGTTTATCCGTAATCATGGTTCAGTTGAACAACGGAGCAGACGTAGACTATGCCCTGAATGATGCCCAGAGAAAGGTGAACGCTATCCTGGCAGACCTTCCGGATGATGTGGACGCTCCCTCTCTGAACAAATTCTCCCTGGATGATCTGCCGATCATTACAATGAGTATTTCCTCAGATAAACTGAACAGTAAAGATCTTTATGACCTTTTAGATAAAAAGATCGAACCTATCTTCTCCCGTGTAAACGGTGTGGCACAGGTGGACCTTGTGGGTGGACAGGAAAGAGAAATCCAGGTGAATCTGGATGAGAAAAAGCTTCAGGGGTACGGACTTTCAATCGGAGATGTACAACAGGCTATTCTTTCCTCAAACCTTGATTTCCCGACAGGAAGTCTGAAGACCAGAACCACAAAATCTACGATCAGATTATCAGGAAAATATAAGTCGATTGCAGAAATGAACAACCTTGTGGTTTCCAATAAAAACGGAGCCCAGGTACGTTTATCCGACATTGCGACAGTTTTCGATGCTCAGAAAGACATTGAAAAAGTAGCGAGATTCAATCAGTTTCCTACCATATTAATGCAGGTTAAAAAACAGTCGGATGCCAATGCAGTGGCGGTATCTGAAAGTGTTCAGAAAACCATTCAGACAGTAGAAAATGCCTATAAAGTTCAGGGGGTAAAAGTAAAAGTGGTAAACGATACCACAGACTTTACCCTGGAATCTGCCAACCACGTTATTTTCGACCTGTTCCTGGCGATTATCCTCGTGGCAATTGTGATGCTGTTGTTCCTTCACAGTATCAGAAACGCATTCATCGTAATGGTTTCCATTCCGGCTTCACTGGTGGCAGCATTCATCGGAATGAACCTGATGGGGTATACGCTGAACTTAATGAGTTTACTCGGGCTTTCGCTTGTGGTAGGTATCCTTGTGGATGACGCGATCGTTGTACTTGAAAACATCTACCGTCACATGGAGATGGGGAAAAGCAAGATCAGGGCAGCTTATGACGGAGCTTCGGAGATCGGATTTACCGTAGCAGCGATTACCCTGGTAATTGTGGTGGTATTCTTACCGATTGCGATGAGTTCAGGTCTTGTAGCCAATATCCTTGCGCAGTTCTGCGTCACGGTAGTTATTGCCACCCTATTATCATTGCTGGCTTCCTTTACCATCATTCCGTGGTTGTCATCAAGATTCGGTAAGCTGGAACATTTAACAGGTAAAAACTGGTTTGAGAAATTCATCCTTTGGTTTGAAGGTCTGATTGAGAAATTCACACACTGGATCACAGATATTCTTGAATGGTGTCTGAAAACCACACTGAGAAGAATTTCAACTGTAATTATTACATTCGTTGTCCTGATCAGTTCATTTATGCTGGTAGCATTCGGATTTATCGGAGGTGAATTCTTCCCGCCGATCGACCGTGGACAGTTCCTTGTTCAGATGGAATTATCAAAAGATGCAACGATTGAAAAAACCAATCAGCTGACCTTAGATGTTGAGAAGTTTTTAAGAAATGATAAAGATGTAGTGGACCTTATTACAACGGTCGGACAGCAGTCAACAGGTTTTGGTGGAGCCCAGGCAACAACGTACCAGTCTGAGGTTCAGGTAAACCTGACGGATAAGTCTGAACGTTCTGAAAGCACCAACATCAAAGCGGCAAAAGTAAAAAGAGCGTTAGAAGAGAAATTCACAGGAGTTGAATTCAAAACAGCACCAATCGGTATCATGGGAGCTGAAAACGCACCGATCGAAATGGTGGTAACCGCTCCGGATAACGCAACAGCAGTAAAAGAAGCAACAAGAATCTTGGAATTGCTGAAAAAAGTTCCGGGAGCAGTAGATGCTGAATTATCAACGGATACAGGTAATCCGGAGGTTCAGGTGAATATCGACAGAGATAAAATGGCTTCTTTAGGCTTAAATCTTTCCAGTGTAGGACAGACAATGCAGACTGCATTCAACGGAAATACCGATGGAAAATTCAGAGCCGGAGAATATGAATATGATATTAATATCCGTTTCGGAGATGCCAACAGACAATCTATTGATGACGTTAAAAACTTAATGTTCACCAACCCTCAGGGGCAGCAGATTCGTCTGAGCCAGTTTGCCGATGTGAAGATGGGATCAGGACCAAGTTTGCTTGAACGTAGAGATAAATCCCCTTCTGTAAAAGTAAGAGCCAAAGCGGTAGGTAGACCTGTGGGTGACGTAGCCAACGAATGGGCGGCGAAATTTATGGACAGCAAAGAAAAGCCGGTAGGTGTGGATTACATCTGGAGTGGTGATATGGAAAACCAGCAGGAAGGTTTCGGTACGTTAGGTATTGCTTTATTAGCAGCGATCGTATTGGTTTACCTGGTAATGGTTTCCCTGTATGACAGTTTTGTATATCCGTTTGTAGTATTGTTCTCTATTCCTTTGGCAATGATCGGAGTAATGGTGATCCTTGCCCTGACAGCCAATTCACTGAACATCTTTACGATGCTGGGGATGATCATGTTGATCGGTCTTGTTGCGAAAAACGCGATCCTGATCGTTGACTTTACAAATGCCAGAAAAGCAGCGGGTGCCAATACACACGACGCTCTGATTCAGGCCAACCATGCGCGTCTCCGTCCGATCCTGATGACAACGATTGCGATGATCTTCGGTATGCTTCCGATTGCATTGGCAACAGGAGCAGGAGCCGAAATGAATAAAGGTCTTGCGTGGGTAGTTATCGGTGGTCTTACATCGTCCCTATTCCTTACCCTGATCATTGTTCCGGTAGTATACTCCCTGTTTGACTCTATCCTGAGAAGAATGGGTAAACATGAAAAAGTAGACTACGAAGCTGAAATGAAAGCAGATTATGAACACAGAGAACTGAGTGAAGACGGTTACACCCCAAAACACTTAGACTAAAATAACAACCTTTAATTAGCCGAAAGCGCCTCAGATCATCTGGGGCGCTTTCTTATTTCAGCTAAAGCCGTTGGTTTTTCTTGCTGGATTATATGCCAGATGTTAAGTCCAGCTCTATTGAATAATGACGTGACCTGATTGATATAAGGTTTATTTTTATAATTTCTGATTGGTTTTAAAGAAAGCTAAACCATGTTTTATTATGATTTTTGAAATCTGTGAAATACTATCGGGATTTTAAAATTAGTTTCCGGGATTGTAAAGTGTTTTAAATATTTTAAATCGAAAATTATTGATATTCATTATGTTATGCTGTTTATGTGAAAACAGGTTCAATCCAAAAAAAAGCTTCCGGAACAAACCGAAAGCCTATATTGTTTTTTATACAACAGAAATTAATCTGCCATAACTTCACCGGATTTTCTGTAAATGAAACTTCCGTAAATATGTCTTCTTGCAAAACGGCTCGGCGAATCGGAATTAACCATTTTAATGTAGGTATTCCTCGGAACTCCCATATATTCATAGATATTTCCATTCAAATGCTGAACGGTTAAAATCGATTTTTCAAGGTAAAAATCCTGAATATTGGATTTGGTTATCGTTTCTGTATATTCTTCCTTATACTTTTCCTGCGTTTCAGGATTGATGCTCACCAGAAAATGATAGGCTTCAATCACCGATTTGCTTTTTTCTTCTGCTTCCTGTTTTCCGGCTTCATCATTGATAAATTTATCAGGATGCGTATCCTTCATTACATTTCTGTAAATGGTTTTTAACTCCTTTAAAGTAACGGTTTTATCAACACCTAAAAGCTTTCTGTGCTCGCCCAGTTTTTTCATAATATATGATCCTTATTTCGGGGTGCAAAATTAAGCTTTTAAATTGTAAAAATCATAACTTATTCATTTTTAATTTATTTAATGATTTGAAACAGAAATTTTATTTATAATAAATACAAATGTACAGGGTTGTTGAAGGAGGTTCATAGGCTTAGAATTACTCAAGATATAAAAAGAACGTTTTTAGGGAAAAATCAATCGATAAAGTTGTGTTATTCAGTAAGAACAGGTTTTTATCCGGAATTGAGACCCAAAGGTTCGAATATATAGAAAATCAATGGATCAGACTTATTTGCTCCTTATATCCAGGATATTGTCTACGGGTTGGTCCGGATGTTCAAGATAAACTTTATTCATATCCACTTTTCGCAGCCAGTCGGAAACTTTAAAGTTCCGTAACGGTAATGCTGTTGAATCTTCATGGATCTCAAAGCTCAGGCTTTTAATTGTATTTCCTCCACCGAAGGATTGTCCCCAGAACTTATTTTTATCGTAACCGATAAGACGGTTGTCCAGGCTTTTTCCTTCTGTGTCATAAACTTCCGGACGGGTATAGGTTTTATCAAAAGTCCATCGGGTAATGTATCCGATTCCGTTGGAATCAACTTTTAATTCATTGGTATCGAGTTTTGAAAGTACCAGATTGACCTCCCCCGAATATCCTTTGGGAACAATGATCTTCAGGGTCGGGGAATACAGTTTATAACAGGTGACCATTAAAATTGGGATAGATGTTAAAAAAACAATGGATATAAATTGAGTTTTACGGAAAATAAGATTCAGAATAAAAGAGAGGAACAATATAAGCCCTATAACTATAACAAACACCACGACAGAAATCAGTGTTGCCGGAAAGAAAACACCTCCCGGAATATCTTTCAACTGGTATAAAAAACAGATCAGTAAAAGGGCCGATACAACAGGAGCAATTCTCTTTAAAGTGTTCATACAGGTTAAGTTTTAACAAATTTAAGTCAAATGTTCAGAAAGAACAACCATTAAGAGTATGTTTAAACTTTAGAATAAAGTTTGATTATTATGATTTTTATAAGGGCCAATAAATCATGTCTGAAATTATTTTTTGATTAAAAAAACGAACCCAAAGCTTTATGATTAATTCCGTTTTATTGTAAGCAGGCAAGGTAAGCGGCTTCGTCGCTGATGAAGCTGATGCTTATCCATACGCTTCATCGGATCAACGGAGTTGATTCCTGCCTTTGCTTCCTGAAATATGCACAAAGAAGCTAAGGCCTTTGCGTCAAAAAAATCCATCAGTACACTATCTTATTAATCAAAAGATCCTTAAAGAATGTGATTCAGATAAAGATTTGAATGGTATTTAAAAAATCAAATATAGAATTTAAAAATACTCCAAAAAGATCCTGCAAATTCTATATTTCTTCAATTCTGCAAAAAATTAAACGCAAAGTTGGCGAATAATTCCGTTTTATTGTAAGCAGGCAAGGTAAGCGGCTTCGTCGCTGATGAAGCTGATGCTTATCCATACGCTTCATCGGATCAACGGAGTTGATTCTCCACTTTGCTTCCTGAAATATGCACAAAGAAGCTAAGGCCTTTGCGTCAAAAAAATCCATCAATACACTATCTTATTAATCAAAAGATCCTTAAAGAGTGATTCAGATAAAGATTTGAATGGTATTTAAAAAATCAAATATAGAATTTCACAGGCTCTAAGAGTACTTGAAATTTTCAGTAAAAATCTTAATTTTCAAATAAAATTTAATGGTTTAAAAAGATTCATACAGATATTTATTAAGTTTAAAATAAATGAGCTGTCTTTTGAAATCAATGATCGTATTAAATCTCTTGAGGAATTTATTACCGAAGAAACCTGCCATTTTCTCGGTGGAATCAATACCTTCCTTAGATCCGGAAAGGGTAACCGGGATATTATAAAGGAACTTTTGGGCAAATTTCAGGGAAGGGCAGAGTACCACAGGCATTTCATATACGGAACCGTCTGAACCCTGGGCTGTCGCTTTTCCTATTTTTTTCATGGAGCCTGCCAAAGCATGTTTTCTGGCAAAAGGAGAAGCGATGGTCAGCGCATCATCAGCACCGCTGTCGAGACCGAATAACCCGGAATATTCTTTGCCATTGACAGTGAAGGTGCTTTCTACGGCCGGATAATCATCCACAAGATGCAGCTTCATTTTTTCATAGCCTGTAAAATCTATGGTCTTGCTGTTTTCATCATGAAACCGGATCTCATTTTTATGGTAATCAATTTCAATGATCTTTCCCTGCATCAGGTTGGTACCGAACACACCGTCAAAATGATTGGTTTCATAGGGAATCAGGGTAAGCAGGACATCTTTTTTTTCAAGAGTTCCGAACTGTATGGTATTGTGACTGCTGTGTTCCACCGTATTGCTTCCGTTGGAACCCTGGTTTACAGATTGGCCGTCAATGGTAAGAGTCGGTTTTTTCTTGGCGTTACTGTTGATGACAGAATTACTGGCGCCGGTGTCAAATAAAAACTTGATGCTGTCTGTTTTATTGACCTTACAATAGATGTAAATGGAATGATCTTCCAGAGAAAACGGAATAATCACCGGACCGTTCTGTGCTGATATTCCTGTACTGACTAATACTGCTAAAACAAGATAAATGAATTTCATAACGTTTTGATTTACCGGCGAAAATAGATGGAATTATCGCCTTTGCAAAAGATTAGCCTGTCATTAACCTTTCCTTAACCGTGCTGTTAACATTCATTGTTCTTTTTCGGATGTTAACAAAAAACAGCACCCGGTCAGGTACTGTTTCTGTTATTTAAAATCTTTTAAACCAAAGCCTATGGCTCATCGCAATCCATTTTCAGCTTTGTAAATATCTTATCAAAGGTTTTATATACGGTTCCTTCTTCATCTACCGCCGGTCTGAAACTGTTATTGGCACAGTTGTGAAACGAAATACCGATCAGATCGATCATCGCATAATCGTCTTTCTGAGGATCATTGAACTTGGCATTAAAGTTAGCCATAACCGCCTGTGGATTGGAATTTCTTTTGCTGCTTGCTTCTGCATAACTCTTCCAGGCTGTATACATCTTTTGTCTGTCAGAGGCAGTGATTGCATCAATATGTTCCCGGCAGGTATTGTAAAATTTGCTGCTTTTCAGGGACGAAGGGTCGGAAAAGGCGGTAATGTCTTCTTTGGTAAGCTGATATTCATTTTCAAAGGTCTGCATTGCCTGTTGGTGAAGATCTTTCCATATCGGAAGGTTGATTACTTTAAGACCGTAGAGTTCTTTTTTCTTTTCCTGATACTGCTGTTCCAGCTTTTGGAGATAGGTGTTTTTATTTTTCCTTATATCTTCAAGTCCTGAAAGTTTGAATACCGTAGGACTGTCGAAATAGAGTCCGCTGAACTTATACAAAAGCTTGTACGTATCGTCAATCTCGCTCTTTTTATATTTTGCAGGATCAAAATATCCCTTATTGTCACAGCCGAAAGTCTGGTAAGAATACTGCACCAGACTCTGAGTTTTGCCGGAAGCTTTCTGTCCCCAGACTGCAAACGACATCATCAGGGAAAGCCCGGTTACTATTTTTTTCATATAGATGGAGAAATTATGGCCTCAAAATTAAGGTTTTAAATTCAAAACTGAAGGATATAATGCTCTTTTTAATGATTAAATTCCCCTGAATTAAAGCGTAGCAAAGTCTGTTTTTCATTTTCTTTTATTATTTTGCATGAAACTTGAAGAAAGTCTGTTTCCGGATCAGGAAATACAATCAGAAATCAGGATCATAAAACTAGAATGAAAGAAACCGTGAGCTGTTCTCCAGACCTGGTTTTTTAATATGAAAAAATGAAAAATTATGGCACACCGTATTTACGTATATAATGTTGATGCAGAGAATAATGGCCAGTATCCCTGGTATTTGGGGGAATGGAATTACGAAATTCCGGCACTTCTGCTTCCTCTGTTTTTTGGAAATCCCAGATCAAAAGGAAAACTGATGTATTTCGACAGACAGGAAGGTATAGTAAAGCTGCGGACATTTTATCAGTTATTGGCAGATCATTATCAGCTGAATTATAAAAAGGTGTATTATGAACCTGTGAATAAAATGTTTGAATTTCTGGAATCACTTCCTTATGATACCTTAAAAATGGATGCCTGGGATGTTTTCAATATGAGTGAAGACAGGCATTCTGATCAGGCTAAAGACTGGATTGAAGAGATAAAAGATCAGTATATCATCTATAATAGAGCCGTTCAGAAAATGGACCTTAAGATTTTGGAAAAAGCTTTCCTGAAAAGATCCGGGTACAGTTCATTTTTGGAAATTCTGGAGACAGACTGGATCAACTACGGGCTGGGATACTGGAACGACGAAGCTTATAAAGATCACTACGAAACTTTTGAAGAAAATGGATTTCAGGGACTGAAAGATAGTAAAGGCAATGTAATTGCTCCGGCGGTCTATGACGAGATCTATGATTTTAATGAGGAAGGGATTGCCGTTGTTCAGAAAGACGGTAAGTTCGGTTATCTTAAAAATGACGGTATTCTGGCTGTGAAATGCCTTTATCAGGATGTTTTGGAGGCACTTTCTATTAACGGAAAAAATTACGGACTGGTTCAGGCCGATGATTTATGGGGTGTTATGGATATAGATGAGGAAGAATGGTCGGTTCCCAACAGTTTTGACGATCTGGAACTGCTGAATTACACAGGACTGTTCAATGCAAAAAAAGGAGAACATTTCAGGCTGATTAACCAGTGGAATAAAGAAATAGTTGCCGGAAATTTTGAAACCCCGTTTAATTTTGATTATCAGGGGCTTGTCTTCAGAAAACTTCCTGGAACTTCAAAGAGGGCCTATTATAACCTGGAAGGAGTTTATATGGGAGAATATCCTGAAGATACTCTGTCTCCGATAGATAACGGGTATTATTGGGTAAATCCTAATAAGTTTCAGCATAAGATCAGCATCATCCGGCCGGATGGAAGCCTTCTGGATGAAGGAATAGACAAACTGATCACACTGGATGGCTATATGGTAGCCGCTTACAGAAAGGATAAAAAATGGCAGATCTATGATACTCTCAGCGAACGGTTCAGGCTTAAAGAGTTTGAAATTGAAAATATCCGGGTCGATTCATTTATTCAGGAGATGAAGAATGTTTTTACTGTTTCAGTTTCAGAAGGAACCGGGCTTTATGAGGCCTCGGAAGACCGATGGCTGGTTCCGTTTTCCAGAGAACATCAGAAAATAGAATCATGCAGGCCGGAAATATGCAGGATCATCCTTCAGACCGGAATGTTTTATTATGACCGGAAAACAGATGTTTCAAGTCCCACGTACGATTATATCTGCGAGGGAATCGACTATGACAACCAGCTTTTATGCCTTTTCAGAGGATCAGAAATGCTGATACTGAACAAAGACCGAAGGCTTCAGAAAATATCTGATTCTGAAATGGGAACTCTTTATGAAAAAAGATACAACCTTCGCGGAAAAGACCAGAAATATTTCATTGATTTTTATATGAAATGGACTGAAAAAACCGGCCCGGGATATGAAAATCACTTTGATAATGAAACGCTGAAGTCTAAAGCTGTCGAAATGGAAAGAGAAGGCAATATCAGAGAAGCTGTCCGGTTGTACACGATGGGAGCAGAGCGTGGAGATGCCACGATGCAGACCAATCTCGGGTTTATCCTCACCAATGGAGATAATCCTGAGTTTTACGATCTTCAGAAAGGACTTTTCTGGTATGAAAAAGCGGCAAAACAGAACGAATCTTATGCCTGGAACAATCTGGGATACCATTACCACAACGGAATCGGGTATTCTCAGGATATTCAGAAAGCATTGGAATGTTACGGTAAAGCGGCGGATCTGGGTAACGGTACAGCACTCGGTAACCTGGGAGACCTTTATTTTAACGGAAAATATGTGGAGCAAAATTATGATCTTGCCCTGGATTACTACAAAAAAGCGGAAAAAAAATACAGCTTCAACCGGGAAAACATCTCCGAGATCTACTACCAGAAAAAGGACTATGCAAACTTACAGCGCTATCTGAGACAGGATTACGACGGTACCTACTCCCATATCTATTACGGAATCCTGTATGATCATGGCTTTGGCGTGAAACAGAATATTAAAAAGGCACTCAGATATTATGAGGATGCCCTGGGCTATATGAATTATTTCTATGCGCTTGAAAGACTGCTGCATTATTACAGAGAAGATCCGGATTTTGCAGATCCTGAAAAATATAGGCAGTGGAAGAAGTATGGCGAAGAGAATGATATGGGTATGTAGTACCGGAAGTTATTTCAGCCTATTATTAAAATGCTCGCAGATTAAGCAGATTGAGCAGATTTTTTTAAATATTTAAGTTTTCAGAAGTTGTAAATCAAAAAAGATTAAATTTGATTCAAATAACAACAAATGAATGAAAATGAAATCTCTTACATCATAAGAAAATGCATCTTTAATGTTTATAATAAACTAGGTCCCGGCCTTCTTGAAATTATTTATCAAAAGATTCTGATTTATGAACTCTTAGAAAATGGTCTTGATGTACAGTCTGAATTATTAATCCCAGTTTTTTACGATGGTAAGAAATTCGATTTCAATTTTAGAATTGATATTCTTGTAGAGGACAAAGTAATTATTGAACTTAAATCTGTAAAGGATTTGGAAGATATTCATTATAAACAAGTCAATACCTATTTAAAACTTTCCAATAAAAAATTAGGTCTTCTTGTTAATTTCAATACTACTAACATTTTAGACAGTATAAAAAGAGTTGTTAATCACTTATAATTAATTGTAAAAACAAAGATTTTAAGATCTGCCCAATCTGCTGAATCTGCGGGAGAAAAATAGACAGTTTAGTATTGTTTTTTAATTTTAAAATAATAGTTTTGATATAAATTTATTTAAACGTGACACTATACTTATTTCTGGGCTTTATAGTCCTTATCTTTGGCGGGATCGCTTATCTGATGATGCGTTTTTTCAATCGCTGGACAAGGAACAGCAAATATGAGACGCTCTGGGATACTGTGATCTTTGTCGGCTCATTCGCTTTGGTGCTGCTTGTGGCAGGATTTATTTTCTTCTACAACCTGAATCTCAGACGCTGATGTCTGCCGTTTTCTTTTAATGATAAAAAAGGCGGTTAAAAGGTTAAGGATTAGTGCCAGCCACACATTCATTCCGTAAAACAACTCATAGTCGTGAAGTTTTTCGTTATAGAAAAGATTTTTAATGATTCTGAATGTAATGGCAGTCACCGTAACGGCATAGCTCAGGATCATAGCATTTCTGTGTGCTGTAACATTTCCTCTTTTAACGGAAAGAACAGCTTTCGTTGTGAAATATGCCCAGATAATATCCTGAACGATAAAACCGGTAATTCCGATCAATCCTCCGTTTGAGAACATTCCCAGTACGAAACAGGCCGGCACGTTGATGACCAGGATATTATAAACATAGATCCGGCCAATGATTCTGTGCAGCTTTTTATTTTCCTGTAAAAAACGGCTCGAAAACTGCGTTAAACCTGCCAGCAGACAAAGCGTTATCGAAAAAATATGGATGTAAAAGAAAGCCATCCAGTAAGGATTTCCGGTCACCTGCTGTTTAAACAGAAGAAAGCCCACATTCTTTTCCAGCCCGGTATATTGGAAGATCGTCTGCAGCATGACGAGACTGAATATCATCACTGAACATACAGCCACTGCGTTAACGATCTTTATTCCAATAGACTTTGCCATTTAATACGCTATGTTAATCTTCTAAAACTTCCTTAATCTGCGTTTCCAGATCTTCCATGTTCTCAAATTTTCTGAAATTGAGGGACTTCCCTGTTCTTTTAAGTTCTTCAACAAGATCAAGGATCAGCTCCAGAGGTTCAGCTTCATATCCGAACAGATGATTGTCAAATTCAGTTCCTGCAACCAATCCGTCCTGATTCATGCCCAGACACCAGTTTTCGATGAAATCATTCAGGGAGAGTTCTGATACTTCATAATGGCTCCATTCCTGTTCAATGCAAGATTTTGCCCTTGCCCGGTCAGACCAGAAGCAGATGATCTGTACCGGTTCCCCGTCTTCATATTCCAGTTCGTTGGAGTAGGATACGGCAAACCCTGTTTCATCCTTTAAGGCATAAAGAATTTCTGTTTCGCATACTTTCCGGATAAAGTCTTTATGGCGGTTTTCTACCGTGATATGATCTTGTAGCATAGTGTGTATTGTATTAATTAAGTGTTATAAAATTCCTTTAATTCTGAGATGCTGCAGCAGCATAATTGTTTTGGCATCCCTGATCTCTCCGCTATCGGTCATTTCCAGCGCTTTCTCAAACGGGAGTTCCAGTACCTCAATATGCTCACCTTCTTCTTCCAGGCCGCCCCCGTCTGCTATTTTCATATCATGGGAATATTCGGCAATGAAAAAATGCAGGATTTCGGTAACGGAGCCGGGAGACATATATGCTTCAAAAATCTTTTCGGCATTGGAAATCTTATATCCGGTTTCCTCTTCCGTTTCCCTTTTGATACATTCTTCAGGATGGTCATTATCCAGAAGTCCGGCGCAGGCTTCAATAAGCATTCCGTCCTGATTACCATTGATAAACGTAGGAAGTCTGAATTGCCGGGTTAAAATAACCGTTTTTAAAGTTTTATGATAAAGTAAAATAACCGCTCCGTTTCCCCGGTCATAGGCTTCCCTGCTCTGGGTTTCCGCTGAACCGTCTTTTTTTGAAATAGAGTAGGTGACTTTCTTTAAAATATACCAGTTATCAGAAAGAATTGCGGTATTGGTAATCGTTACGTTGGGAGTATACATAAAATGATGAATCGTTGATATAGTGTGTTATGGATTATTTTGAATTAACAGATCTTCCAGAGCCTTCTTCAGATCCGGAAACCTGAATGTAAAACCTGTGTTCTGAATTTCCTTACAGGAAGCCCTTGATCCTTTTAAAAGCGCGTCTGCCAGCTCACCAAACATCAGCTTTAAAACAAAAGACGGAACATTCGGCATAAATAAAGGTTTTTTAAGAACCTCAGCAATTTTCTTTGTCAGGTTTTCATTAGTGGTATGTTCCGGAGCAACAGCATTGTAAGCACCGTTTATGTCCGGATTTTTCAATGCCGTCTCATAAATCGAGCAGATGTCATCAATATGAATCCAGGGCATATACTGCTTTCCATTGCCTAAAGCAGAACCTATTCCGTATCGTATCGTTGGAACCATCTTTTTCAGGGCACCGTCTTTTTCCGAAAGTACTACGGCTGTTCTTATTTTTACCACTCTTTCTGCCAGGTTCTGTTCCTTAAAATTATCGGCCGCTCTTTCCCACAGAACTACAACCTCACTCAGGAAATCATTTCCCGGCATATCGTCTTCCGTATAAATCTTTTCCGTAGTTTCCGTTCCGTAAAAATTGATTCCCGAAGCGGAAATAAAAGACCTGAGTTTCATTTTTTTATCTCTTACCGCCTTCAGAAGTAGCCCAGCAGAATCTACACGGCTGGAGATCAGTTCTTCTTTCCGTTTTTTCGTCCAGCGTTTTTCAGAAATATTGGCTCCTGCGAGGTGGATGATGTGGGAAACCCCTTCCAGAGCTTTTTCATCAATCGTTCCTTTCAGAACATCCCATTCAAATTCATGTTCATGCTTCTTTTTTCTGGTCAGGAACCTTACTTCAAATTCTTTACTTATCTTTTTAGACAGCTCCTGCGCGACCATGCCACCGGCACCGGTGATCAGAACAATTTCCTTCATAATGATGAGGTTTGGGTTAATTTTGGTTTTTTACAATCAGGATAAAATCATCCTCCAGGAATTTATAGCCGTAATCGTAGATAAAGCGGTATTCAGAACCGTTTTTATAGACTTTCAGATTCGTAAAATAATCGAAGTCAAAACCTAGATTGTCTAATTTGGATTTGGCCACTTTTGCTTTTCCTTCCGTATTAAACTCGGTAAGGATACGGTAGTTTTTGCGGAGCTTATTGTTTACATTCCGCATCAGGTTGTTAGAATCTTTATTCTGCTTATTGTTGTAGGCATTCCGGCAGGCATCGTTGCAGAACTTTTTATCAGCCCTTCCGATAATTTTTTCGCCGCATTCCAGGCAGTTCATTAATTGGTTTATTTTAAATGATGACTATGTCTTTTCTGTAACAGTCTTTTGAACCTGCTGTGGGAAGGATAGCTCCGGTTTGGCGTTATATTATTGAAAAACAAGGCCACAATCAGCAGAATAATGCACCCCGATAAAACAGGGGAGATAACATACCAATATCCCAGCTCCGGAATTTTCCCTGTGGAACTCACGGCGATCAGAGCTGTGGCACCGCCGGGCGGGTGAAGAGTTTTTGTGTACTGCATCATTACAATAGACAATGCTACTGCCAATGGAGCGGAAAGCCAGATGATGTCAGGAACAATCTTGTAAACGGTAACCCCTACAATTGCCGAAAAAACATGACCTCCGATCAGGTTTCTGGGCTGTGCCAGGGGACTTTGAATAGCCCCGTAAATCAGAACACTTGAAGCCCCGAAAGAACCGATCAGGAAAATATTCTCAGTCTCCGCTAAAGAATGCGACTGGATAAAGGCGATGATCCCGATTCCAAAAAACGCACCCAGAAACGACCAGAAATGCTCCTTGTAGTCAACCAGTGTTTCCTTATAGATCACATACTTCGAGACCCTGAAAGTTCTTTTTATTGTCTTCTTCATTTATTCTTCTTTATTGTTTATAATTTGCATTAAATTATTGATAAACGGTTGGGTATAAATTCCCTCTGATGTTTCTTTTCATAAAAGAAATTTCATCAAAGATACAGAATTATCCGTTTACAAACGGATAATTCTCCGGTGAATATGGCTTTAGAATAATTTGAAACAGGACTATAAAAAATGCTTTATTCAATTCATTTTAATCTCATAAACAAAAAAATAATTGAGCATTTTAAAGAGAAAATATAAAAACTGCATCCGGAGCAAAAGACCCGGACACAGTCAGAGAAATAATTATTTAATCAACAGCATCAGTCTTCTGTTACCAATTACCGTAGACTAAAGAACGCCGAGATATTTACAGAATGCCTCTACATTATCCCGCTGTACGGTTTTATTTTCAATCCCGCTTTCCGAAAGAAATTTTTTGGTATTGCTGATGTCGAAATCAGGGGTATTCTGATGGATTTCAATAATGGATTTTCCATCATAAGCTTCAAACTTAAACAAGTTAAGGAGCGGGTAAAGCGGGCTGTTTTCATCATGTTCCCAAAGTGACCGCCATTCTGTAAAAGGAACGGGAGTTAATTCAAAATTGAATTCCCGGCGCAGAAGTTCAAAGAACTCAGTTACCGTCATATTGTCTTCAGGTTCCGGGCTTAGATGGAAAATATTTCCGGCAGCATCAGGATTTCTGGAAATATGGGCAACCGCTTTTCCTACAAAATCAACCATGATCAGTTCCTCTTTCTGATCCATCAGTATAGGATAGCATTTAAGCTGGATACAGGTTTTGATCAGTGATCCCCACCACTGATATCGGGCAGTAGCTCCTGTCTGGCTGTGGCAGAAAACATATCCCAGTCTGAAAATAATAATAGGAACCCCCTGTTGAATGGCTTCGGCGGCAACCTGTTCCATTACCCATTTGCTTTGAATGTATCCCATATCACGGCTCAGGTATTTAAAAGCCGTTCGTGTATCCGTATCTTCCCTGATAAGCTGAGGTTTGGTGAAATAATGCTCCCAGCTGAATACACCAACGGTAGAGAGTAAAGAAAGCTGTTTGAGCTGATGGGTGGTTACAAATTGTATCAGGGTATGAAGGGCATCTACGTTGGCCGCTTTCATATACGAATAAGGCTGGATAAAATTTACGGCACTTCCTGCATGATGAACAACATCCACAGTCTGTGCCAGTTCGTTGTATTTTTCAGAAGAAAGTCCCAGAAACGGCTGGGCAAGGTCTCCAACATGAATGCTGATTCTTTTCGCGTCATATACTTCTGATGGGATCAGCTGGCTTTCCATAGTTGCAAACAGACGTTCTCTGGCATGATCTTCATCGCGGGCCCTTATCAGAAGGTGAATGGCAGCCTGAGTGGAATGGAGTAGTTCCGTTAATATATGAATCCCCACAAAGCCGGTGACACCTGTCAGCAGAATTGCCTTGGGATCTGTAAAATTCCCTTTTCCGGAAACATGAAATTTAAACTGTTCAGCAGAAACCATAGCGTTTCTTTTTATTTCAAAACTCAGCGGGTCCATGCCGAGACTGTAATTTTTTATATCCGTGCCGGACTCTCTTTCTTCAATCAGCCGGGCAAGTTTTCTTATAGTACTGTTCAGGTATAATTCGCTCAGGGTAATGGTGTTGGGGAATTTCTGAAACAACTTGTTGTAAAGCTTCGTCAGTTGTATAGAATGTCCTCCCAGACTGAAGAAATCGTCACTCATACCGGAAATCCGGCATTGCAGAACATCGGTCCAGATTTCTTTAATGATTCTTTCGTATTCATTGGCAGGTTCTTCTTCTGTAATTTCCCAGGTTTCTGTCATCGATACTGATGCATGCAGATTTAAAGATTCCATATCTGTTTTTCCGTTGGACTTCACCGGAATGGCATCAATCATATAAATCTCATGCGGAATCATATAGCTCGGAAGTTTCCTGCTTAATTCAGCTTTAATATGAGAAACAGGAGCATCTGCGGCAACAAAAGCCCTGAGCGATTTTTCGGTTTCGGAAGAGGTGTGAATGTGAACTACCGCATTTTTTATTCCTTTGATCTGGCGCAGGATATTTTCAATTTCAGACAGCTCAATGCGGTAGCCGCGAACTTTTACCTGATGATCGGATCTTCCGGCGTATTGCAGCATTCCGTCTGATAATATCTTTGCCTGATCTCCCGTTCTGTACATCCTGCTGTAAATCCCGTTTTCTCCGGCAAAAGGATTTGTGATGAATTTTTCATCCGTTAGGTCAGGCTGATTCAGATACCCCCTTGAAAGCTGTATCCCGGAAATATAGAGTTCACCTGTGACCCCATCCGGTACGGGACGTAAGTAAGAGTCCAGAACGTAGAGCCGGGTATTTTTTATTGCGGTTCCAATGGTGTTACCGGGATGAATATCATCAAAAATAAAAGTGTTCACCGCTACGGTGGCTTCTGTGGGGCCGTACATATTGATTAGTTTTACCCGCTGTTTCCAGTATCTGCTTACCTGTGGCGGACAGGTTTCGGCTCCGGTTCCTATGGTTTTAAGTATTGGAAGTTCCATAGTACCGGAAATTGTTGAAAGTACGGAAGGTGAGATAAATGGAATAACTGTGATAGAATGGAGACTTAAAAATTCAGCAAGATGATCTCCGAGAAGTTTATTGTTCGGATACAGATGAACAGTTGCCCCTTTGGTAAGAGGAATCCACAGATCGATAACCGAACCGTCAAAATTATAAGGAGAGAACTGCAGAGTCCTGTCTTTTTCGTTCAGATTGAGCAGCTGGCCGTATTCTGTGATGAAATTTCCCAGAGACCGATGTTCAATCAGTACACCTTTCGGCGTGCCTGTGGTTCCGGAGGTATGGATAACGTAGACCAGATCGGAAGGAGTATGGGTATGGGAATAAACGGGCTGTATATGCTCAACAGGATTGGCCAGCATTTCCCCAATAAACAGGACTTGCTGTTCGGAAGTATTGATCGTTTCAGGATCAACAGACTCAGATACGATAAGGAATTTCGGTTTTGTATCGTTGAGTATGGTCTGAATCCTTTCAGAAGGATAGCCTGTATCCAAAGGAACATAAGCGGCTCCGGATTTTATAATCCCAAGTAAAGTAATGATCCGTTCAGCAGACTGATCCTGACAGCAGGCAATAAAATCTCCGCTTTTACAGCCTAAAGAGATCAGTTGTTCCGCAATATGGCTGGATCTTTCGTTAAGTTCCTGGTAAGAAATACCGATCCCTGAATAATGCAGGGCTGTTTTCTCCGGTGTTTTTTCTGCCTGCTCTTCAAATAATTCAATCAGTGTTTTAGGATTTTCAACAGGTGAATGAATTTCAGATTTTCCTTTTTCTAATACCTCATAAACCTTTATTTCGCCGATCTTCCGGTTGGGATAACGGGCAACAGATTCTAAAATAGACTGATAAACCTCAGCCATCTGGATGATGGTTTCTTCTTTAAACAAAACCTCAGAATAATCAATATTGACGGTTAGTTTTGAATGTTTAGGCAATACTTCAAACTGAAGATCAAACTTGGTTTTCTGATTGCTGATCCATTCCACATCCTGATTCCGGATAATATCAGAAGGTTGCGATTCTTCATCAGGATGCTGAAGCACAAAAACATTCTGAAATAAAGGATTATGCCCTGCAAAACGGTCCTGGATCACCTCATTGATAATTCTGTCCAAAGGAACATCCTGATGTTGCAGTATTTTGGAAACTGAATCCCTGGTTTGTTTTAAAACCTCTGAAAAGGAAGGATTCCCGTCAATGGTTATCCGTACAGGAAGCATATTGGAGAAATATCCGACAGTTTTATCATAGGCAAGAGGACGGCTGGAAGACGGGCTTCCGATACAGATATCATCCTGGCCGCTGTAATACTGCATTAAAAGTCCGAAAGCAGATAATAACGTCATATATAAAGTAGCGGACTGTTCTTTAGAAATCTTTTGTAAAGAATGCGTCAAGGTTTCATTGATCTCAAACCGATATTGTTTTCCCGGATCTGAACCTGAAGCTTGCTTTTTAAAATCATGAACAAGCTGAAGTACCGGAACATCAGCCAGATATTCTTTCCAGAACTGAATGCCATCTTCATAATCCTGCACAGCCTGCCATTGAACATAATCCTCATATTCCGGATACGATATAGAGGCTGAAGGAATGTCAATATGGTTGATTTGCTGATAAAGGGTATTAAGTTCCCGGATAATTAAAGGCATCGTCCAGCCGTCTGTCACTATATGATGTATCATTAAAAACAAAGAAATGGGCTGATCTTTTTCAATGATGATGTATGCTCTCAGCATATAATCTCTTTTCAGATCAAACGGAATCCGGATCAGCTCGTTGATTTTGTTCCGGTTATATACGGTTTCCAGTCTCCAGTTTTTTTCACTGATGGGGTGTTGGAAGTACTGTCCGTCATTTTCTTCAATAACTGTTCTTAGTATGCGGTGTTTTTTCAGAAGCTGTAAAAAGGCTTTCTCTAAAACAGGTATAGAAATTTCAGGATTTATCGGATATAAAGCTCCTACATGATAGGCTGAACTTCCGTGTAGCTGGTCCAGAAACCATAGGTTTTGTTGCTGTGAAGAAAGTGGGATAATTGTGTTTTTTGAGGTATAAACATTCTTCTCATGAAAAACCTTCTTGTTAATTATATAATTCTCTAAATCGTGAATTGTTGGATGTGAAAATAGATCCGCAGATTTCAAAGGGAGACTCAGTTCTTTCCTAAGTACTCCCGTAAGACGGTAAGCCAGGATTGAATTGCCTCCAAACTGAAAAAAATTATCATCAATTCCGATTTCTTTTATTCCTAAAATAGCGCTCCATGCCTGAGCCAGTTTTTGCTGCAGTTCGGTTTGGGGTGGTGTATAGGATCTTCTTATCTCTTCAGCTTCTTCCAAATGGAGAAGGGCTGCTTTATCAACTTTTCCATTGGCTGTTAAAGGGAATTCTTTTACTTTTAAAAATCCGGAAGGAATCATATAAGAAGGAAGATGCTCAGGCAGATAAGCTCTGAGGTCTTCAGAAAAGGCTTCCGAACCTTTAAAATAACAGATCAGCTGTTTATCATCCCCTTCCTGTTTCACTATAACGACACAATTTTCAACAAGCCCGGATTGCCTGATATTTTCTTCCACTTCTGCAGGCTCTACCCGGAAACCTCTGATTTTAACCTGCTGATCTGCACGGCCTGTAAATTCAATATTTCCGTCCGGAAGTCTTCTGACAAGATCTCCTGTCTTGTAAACCCTGGCCACTTTACCTTCATCTGTGATGTATGGAAGAAACCTTTCGGAAGTGAGATCCGGCCTGTTATAATATCCTCGGGACACCTGTATACCGCCAATATAAAGTTCACCTGTTTCATGATCCGGAAGAACTTTCATTGCATCATCCAGAACATAAAAATCTACGTTAGGCAGCGGCTTTCCAATAGTACCCATCGGATAGTTTTCATTGAATGGGAACCCGGACACGACAACCGTAGTTTCAGTAGGCCCATAAATATTGATAAGTTCTACCTTAGATTTCCAGCTATGAATTACAGAGGGAATGGGAGCTTCTCCACCTGTACATATTTTTCTCAGTCTGCCCGTAGTTTTGTCAGTGGGAAGAGTAGCCAGAATAGACACCGGAAGATAAGGAAGGAGGCTGATCTGGTTTTCACAGATATATTCCAGAAGAGGTTCTCCAACGATCCTGTTATCCGGATAGAGATAAACAGTGAGACCTAAAGACAGGGGAACCCACAGATCGAGAACAATACCATCAAAGTTTGAAGATGAAATATTCAAGGCCGTATCACTGAGTTCAGGTTTCAGGAATTCCCCGAAATATTTTACAAAATTAAAAAGACCTGCCTGTTCCGCCATGACTGCTTTTGGAAGTCCTGTACTTCCGGAGGTATACGCCAGATACGCCAGGCTGTTTTCAGATTCCTGAAATATATTTTCACAAGGCATTTGCTCAATATTTTCTTTCTGTTCATCAATCAGAATGATTTCCCCATGATAGAAATGGAATTTTCCTGCATAAGCTTTTGATGTAATGAGAATTGGACTTTTTGTATCTTCTAAGATATGTCTGCACCTGTTTTCAGGATATAAAGGATCTAAAGAAACGTAAGCGCCGCCGGCTTTCCAGATGGCAAGCATGACAATTACTTTTTCAATAGACTGATCAAGACAAAAACAAAGAGGAACATCCGTAAATATCCCTCTTTGCTTTAAATAACAGGCAAGCTGATTGGATTCATTCTCTAATTGCTTGAAAGTAATAGCTGAATGATTGCAGATCAGTGCCTTTTTGTCGGGATACTTTGCTGTCGCTGTGTTAATTAAAGACACAACGCTTGATTCTTTTGTTAACATTTTGTTCATTTTGGTCGGGTTTTAGTTTAATTTTCTTTAAAAGTATAAAATTATGTAAAAAAAATATTTAATTTCACGTATTGTTGAATTTTTAATAACAATAAATTAATATGAAAGAATCAAATCAAAAACCTGAGCTTACTTTTAAAATGTATGAACTGATCAGTGGTTATTGGCTGGCCTGTTGTATCAGGACAGTAGCCCAATTGGATATTGCCGACCATCTGCTTAATGGCCCTCAAACCCTTAAAGAACTGGCCAAGGAAACAGAATCTGATGAAAGGTCCCTGTACCGCTTGCTCCGGGTCATTACCGGTGCAGGAATATTTTATGAAAGAGAAGATGGTGCTTTTGAACTGAATGATTTTGGAGCTACTTTACTCACTGATGTTCCCGGATCTGTTAAACCCTGGGCTTTGGCAAATCTGGGAGAGCATTATCCTGCTTTCGGAGAATTGGCATATGGAATACAGACCGGAAAAGTTCCCTTTGAACTAGCTCATGGAATGCCTGTCTGGGAATATTACAAACAGCATCCGGAAGAAGGAGCCAATCTGGCGAAAGCAATGGCGGGAATGTCCGGAGCTGTGGTTGAAACGATAACAGAGACCTATGATTTTACTCCTTATAAAACGATAGTTGATGTAGGGGGAGGAAACGGAGCCCTTATGTTTTCCGTATTGAATGCCTCTCCTGAAAGTACCGGAATTATTTTAGATGAACCTTATGTGATAGAGCAAACAGCGCAGTTTATCCCTGAAAATTTAAAAGAAAGATGCGCGGTAATGGGAGGAAGCTTTTTTGAAGAAATACCTGCCGGTGCAGACCTTTACATGACGAAATGGGTAATTCATGACTGGAATGATGATGAAGCGGTACAGATCTTAAAAAACATACATCAGGTAATGCCTGCGGGAGGTAAATTATTAATCATAGATTCTGTAATTCCGGATGATTCCAGAAATACCCCTCATGCCGGAAAGCTGCTTGATATTAATATTATGGCTATGACCACAGGAAAAGAACGGACGCTGGGAGAATTCAGATCACTGCTTGAAAGATCAGGACTGAATTTTATCCGACTGATAGAAACCGATACGGAAATATCCGGTATTGTTGAATCTGAAAAGCTTTAATGCATGTATAAAGTGACTATTTTTTATCCTGTTAAAGATAATGACTGGTTTGACATGGAATATTACATGACCACTCATATGCCATTGTCCAAATCGGTATTCGGAGAGGCTTTAAAGGGGCTTGCGATAGAAGAAGCATATAATCAGCAGTCAGGAACTCATCATTTTCCATATCAGGTTATCGGGCATCTGTTTTTTGAAAAAACAGAAGATTTTTATTCGAAATTTCTTCCGAACAAGGAAATTCTTGAAAAAGATGCAAAAAATTATACCAATGTGGAAGCGGTCATTCAAATCAGCAGGGTAGTGGTCTGGAACCACTATCAATAAAGAGGCTTTATATATAATACCTAAAATTTATAGTTCATTCAGGAGACTTGCCATCCTTTAGCCTGAATCCCTTTAAATTTTATTTGTGTGTCAGCTAAAAAGAAAAATCGGGATAAATGTTCTATCCCGATTATATATTTTAGTATCAGCTATAAATTTATCAAAAGCATTACTTACTGATTACTTTTTCAGCCTATTGATTTCCTCTTTTAGCAGACTGATGTATTCCTGTAGATTTTTAATGATTTCTATGCTTAATTCATTGTTAATTGTAGCATTGCTATTTCCAACATTAGCCTGTGTGTTATCATTAAAGACAGGGTTTTCAATAATAATTTTAGCTTCCTCTTCCTCATATATTTCTTCCACAGGAACCTCTAAAAACCTGGCAAGTTTGTTCCATTCTGCCTGTGTAATAGATGCGGTGCCACTTTCTTTTCTGCTATAATTGGAAACGTCAGTCGGGATCACATCAGCCATTTGTTGCTGGGTGAAACCCTTCGTTTTTCTTACTATACGTAGCTTTTCTTTTTGCATATTATACGTTTTTACAAATTTGAAAAAAAATAACTTATAAAATGCAGAGGTTTTCAAAATTTTCATCTGTAAAATAAAATTTATTATTTCCGGGTAAACTCATGTTGTTTTTTTTATTTTCAATTTGTGACAATATTTTTTTCTGTTAAAATAAAGTATCGCAAAACAATTTTAATTTCACTTATCCGTTTACAAACGACTACAAACGAATTTAAATAGTTTATAACCGACTAGACTTTGGGGAAGTGGCAATCTTTGCAACAGAGATTTGAGAAAACAGTGAACGTCTCTGATCTGAATTATTAATCTTAAAAATTTTAAAGCTATGTCACTAAGAAACAAAGTAACATTAATTGGTTACACAGGAAAAGAAGTAGAAATGGTAAACTTCGACAACGGAAGTGTAAAAGCAAGCGTATCTTTAGCTACAAGCGATCATTACACCAATGCTAAGGGCGAAAAGGTAGAAGAAACACAATGGCACAATCTGATTGCTTTCGGGAAAGTTGCAGAAATTATGGAAAAGTACGTCCATAAAGGAAAAGAAATAGCCATTGAAGGAAAACTGATGTATCGGTCATATGATGACAAAGACGGTGTTAAGCGGTATATAACAGAAATCAGAGTAGATGAAATTCTGCTGCTGGGAGGCAAATAATTCTAAAAGCACAGATGATGAAAGTAAAGGTTTTTAAAATCAGACTTCCGGAAGAGTTTTTATACAGAGATCAGAAAATGCTTGATGACTTTCTGGAAATCAATGAGATTATAAAAGTGGAGACCGCTTTTGTAAATGATGAATGTTATTGGTCTGTGATACTGTATTTTGAAGAGGTAAAACCACCGAAGAATATGGTAAGAGAGCCAAAAATGGTGAAATACTCTGCTGATAATGAGGTTTTAAGTTCTGATGAAGAACAGATTCTGAATGCTCTGAAACTCTGGAGATCAGAAAAAGCAAGAGAACAGAACCTGCCTACTTACTTTATTGCGAGTAATAAAGAACTGATGTCGGTGGCAAAGTATAAACCTGCGAAAAAAGAAGAACTGCTTGATATTAAAGGCTTCGGAAAACACAAGATTGAAAATTATGGTGAAGAAATCCTGGAAATTCTTGAAAGTGTCTGATTTTTCAAAATGAATGATGCTTAACTGTGAAAGCTGGGGAAGATTCCTTCTCCGGCTTTTTTATCTTTCGGAAAAGTCCTTTCAATTCCGTACTTTTGCGTATATCAAAATGACATACAAGAAATGAAACCAGGTTTAGCAAAAGGAACGAGAGATTTTACGTCACAGGAAGTTTCCAGAAGAAAATATATCATCAATATTTTACAGAATAACTTCGAGTTATTCGGATTTCAGCCATTGGAAACTCCAAGTTTTGAAAATCTTTCTACATTGACAGGAAAATATGGTGAAGAAGGAGACCGTCTGATCTTTAAGATTTTAAATTCGAGCATTAACGAGGCTAAAGAAGATAAAAAGACTCAAATGCTTCAGGACTTCCAAAGAGCATTGGAAAAGCCTTTCAGCTCTGAAAATTTAACAGACAAAGCCCTTCGCTATGATCTTACCGTACCTTTTGCAAGATTTGTAGCAATGAATCATGGGAAACTGACATTTCCATTCAAACGTTCCCAGATCCAGCCGGTGTGGAGAGCAGACAGACCTCAGAAAGGACGATTCAGAGAGTTTTATCAGTGTGATGCAGATGTTGTAGGAAGTGAAAGCCTACTTCAGGAAGTAGAATTGGTTCAGCTGTACTTAAAATCATTTGCAGATTTGGGAGTTTCGGTAACGATTCACATGAACAACCGTAAGATCCTTTCCGGGCTGGCTGAATATGCAGGGATTACAGATAAACTGATTGATTTTACAGTAGCTTTGGATAAACTGGATAAAATCGGAAAAGATGGAGTTGTTAAGGAATTACTGGAGCGAGAAATTTCCCAGGAGTCTATCGACAAACTGGATTTCTTATTTGAACAGTCTGATGATGCTCTGGAAAATCTTCTTCAGCTGAAAGAAAAGTTTGCCGGAAACGAAATCGGATTAAAAGGAGTGGAGGAACTGGAGTTTGTGCTTACCCAGTCTCTGAATCTTGGTGTCGATATGAAGAATCTGGTATTTAATATTACACTTGCCAGAGGGCTGGATTATTATACCGGAGCTATTTTTGAAGTTAAAGCAGATGAAGCCGTGATGGGATCTATCGGCGGTGGCGGAAGATATGATAACCTTACTGAAGTTTTCGGAGTTAAAAATATTCCGGGGATCGGGATTTCTTTCGGACTGGACAGAATCTATCTGGTTATGGAAGAACTGAATCTTTTCCCTGAAGAAGCATCTTCCAAAATAGAATATCTGTTTGCTAATTTCGGAGGAGAGGGAACCACTGAAGCTTTAAAGCTGATCATGCAGTTGAGAGGAAAGGGAGTTTCTGCGGAACTTTACCCTGAAAATGCAAAAATCAATAAACAGTTTACCTATGCTGAAAAGAAAGGGATTAAAAACCTTGTTTTCTTAGGGGAGGAGGAGATAAAAAATAATACGGTGACGTTTAAAAACCTTGAAGCGGGAGAACAGAAAACAGTCTCCGCAGAAGAATTCTTAAACCTGTAATACAGTTTCATGGTAAAAAAAGTTCTTTGTTTGGGCCTGCTGGCATTGGCGGTTACCGTCAGTGCCCAGATTTCCCTTCCTCCGGGGCCTTCGGACCCTCATGCTTATAACGCGCAAAAAAAGAGTATATCTTTAAATAATATCAAAGATTTCCCCAAAGAAGTTTTCAGCAGGGATCTGAAGATCTTAAAAATAAGAGCTCATGAGAGTTTTCGGGAAATTCCTGCGGACATAAAGAACTTTAAAAATCTTGAGGATTTTGAATTGATCAGCTCCGGAGGAAATGTCACTTTTCCTGAAAGCTTTGCAGATCTTCAAAACATAAAAAAAATAAATATCAGCCTTAGAGGAAGTGAATTTCCAGAGCCTGTCTTAAAGCTGAAAAACCTGCAGGAACTGAAATATGGTGATAAAAAGCTGAAAAAATGGCCGGAAAATCTGGGGAATCTGGAAAATCTTAAAACACTGGATCTGTCCTATTTCAGATCGGTAGACACTGATTTTGCCAATCTTCCTGAACTGATATTACCAAAAAGCATAGGAAATCTGAAAAAACTGGAACAGTTCACTGCTGTCAGTAACGGGATGAAAAGACTTCCTGATGA
This sequence comes from Chryseobacterium indologenes, assembly GCA_002439165.1. Taxonomy (GTDB): domain Bacteria; phylum Bacteroidota; class Bacteroidia; order Flavobacteriales; family Weeksellaceae; genus Chryseobacterium; species Chryseobacterium indologenes_E. Next base: position 13,521 of record DJTE01000047.1, on the reverse strand, counting down.
AATAGGTAGCCTGACTTCGTTAAAGGACCTGAATCTGGGATACAACAGCCTGACTGATTTGCCTGAACGTTTTGGAACACTGAAGAGCCTGAAAAAGCTGGATCTTCAACAGAATCGGTTTACTGAATTTCCCAAAGCAGTTTCAGGACTGGAAAACCTTCAGGATCTCAATTTTAATTTTTGTCTGATTGAAAAGATTCCTTATGCAACAGATAATTTGAAATCTCTGAGAACATTAGGCATGGCAGGAAATAAAATATCCTCTGATTTCAAAAAGCTGTATACAATTCCCAATCTCGAAGAACTGAATGTATACGAATGTGGAATCAGTAAAATTCCTTCCGGGGCAGGAAATATGAAACAGTTAAAGATCCTGAATATAGGGGCTAACCGGCTTTCTTCCGGATCGGTTAAAGAACTGTACACTCTCACTGGCCTGGAAGTACTGGAAATGGGCAGCTGTCAGCTCGAAGGTCTTCCTTCGGGAATCCGGCAGCTTAAAAACCTGAAGAGATTAGGACTGGATAAGAATAAAATATCTCAGGATAATCTTAAAGAGATCTATGATTTGGAAAATCTTGAATCACTGGACCTTTCAGAATGCCAGATCGAAACCCTCCCAAAAGGTATTGAAAAACTCAGAAACCTGAAGAGTCTTTATCTGCGGGGAAATCAAATTTCCCAAACAGATATTGAGGGGCTGAAAAAAGCATTACCCTATACCGACGTCCGTATTTAACTAAAATTGTTATTGGCTGATATTTAAACGCTGGGAATGGATTCTGTGGATGCTGTTCCTCATGATCATAGCGTTTCTGAAAACTGAGGATGGTGTCGAAATCAATACGGAAGAAAAGACTTTTAAGCTTGAAAAGGCAGATCCGGAATATGCTTTGTAATTTGTGAGGTTATAAATACTTTATTTGGAAAAGATACTCCGGCTGACAGCACATCTGTTTTTGAACTCCTGGAAAAGCTGTAAGCATTCAAAATTTTATTTTTTAATATCTCAGCAGAGGCTGCGTGCTGCAGCGGAAAGATCCTCCAAAGCTTCTGCTGACAGAAAAATCAATATATTCCACTTTAATATTTTCCTTTTCGATCTGCTCTCCGATATGTTTAAAAGCCGGATCTGTAATATAAACCTCCGGGGACACGGGAAGCCCGTTGGTAGCCAGATTCATGGCTTCATCTAAAGTTACGCGGATTCTTTTCCATTCCTTCAGCGCAGCTGGGAGTCCATCTAAAAATGCTTCTTCGCATACAATCATCAGCCCTTCTTTTATAAGACCGAGTGCGCAATCCAGATGCAGGATATCAGGATGGAGCCTGACCTGTTCAACAGTATATCCCTGCGGTTTTAGAAGTTTCTGCAGCCACTGAATTCCCAGTGTATTCGAAGCAAGCCCGGAATTTCCTACAAAAACCTGTTTCCCTAAGACAAGAACATCCCCACCTTCAAGAAACGGTCCTTTTCCTAATGTTGAATCCCCCGGATCGGCAATTTCAGGCTGAGGTACTGCCACATAACCGCATTCCTCTGGGTAAACTTCCTTAAGAAAGAGTTCCCGTACCGGAAAAACTTCATTTCTGCGGTGTAAAAAACGGAGTGATGACTCAACGACGAAATTTCCCACCGTAAAAAAAGGATCCCTGACAAAAAAATTGGAATATCCGGCTGTTCCCACAGTTTCCTTTTCAGCGGAAGACAGCTTGCGGGGACGGAGTACTTCCACACCATGTTTTTCCAGTATTTTTTTTAAATTTTCCCTTTCATTTTCCCATTGTTCCTGAAGTTCAGGAAAGGCCTCAGAATAATCTTTTCCTTTATTCTCAAAGTTTTCTTTTATTGCTTCTTCACTCAGGAAACGCAGGTCCTCTGGTCTGGGTTCTTTGGGAAAACCAAATTCAGACTGAGCGAGAACTACTTTTTTCAAAGGGGAAAATTCATTTTCAACAAAGATCATAGCTGGATGCTTTTTGATTACTACTTTTAGCAAAAGTATTTAAATTTTGGAGAAGGTCAGTATTCAAAACAATTTTAATGAAATCTTAGAATTATATTGAGGAAATGACAAATAAAATTTAGCCCGTAAAAACAGCCCGGGGAATTATAAAAATTACTTATTTTTAGAACAAAATTATGAATATATGGGGTGATCTTGCCAGGACTTTGCGGAATTTAGATAGAAAAAATGCTGAAACCGGACTGAAGAACATAAAATAATATAATATGCTTTTTTTACAGATTAATATCAAATAATAAAAATGAATACGGAATGTGTTTTATGCGGAACTTCACTTACCTCGATGGACACGCTTTTAGGTGAAAACAAGCTTTCAGACGGAGGTATTCTCTGCAATAAATGTCTGAATAAAGCAACGGATGCCAATAAAGATCTGGTATACAATCTCATCAATTATAATGTCATACAGATAAAGGATATGCTTCAGAACGGAAATGCTGAAGAGGAAGAATACAGGGGACCAAAAGCCGCTGAACTGAAAACCGAAATTCCTCTTGTAGCATCTGTACCGCAATCGGTTCAGTTTGAATTCACTCCGGAAGAACCCTCCGGATCTGTTGAAATAAAAGACCGGATTGCCGCATTGAATCCGGTACTCAGCGTTCTTACTGACAGTGAAGTCAATGAACTGGCCAATATCCTTGATGAAGATGAAAAAGTGATTGCCATTGCCGAAGGAACCTATGAATATAACAATCTTAAGGGAGTTGTACTGGCAACGCAGAAAGCGATTATGTTTGTGGATAAAAGTATCTTTGGAGAAGTTTTTAAAAATAAATTTCCGTTTGCAAAAATCACCTCCATACAGTATGATACAAACCTGATGTCTTCCGGTTTAAAGGTTTTTACGCCTGGATTTATCGCAGAATTCACATTGTATAGCAGAAGTGCCGCAAAAAAGTTTTGTGAAAGTGCAGAACCTTATCTTTTACGTCCCGGAAGCCATTCTGAAACAGGAATGGAACAAAAACCACAGTTCCGGCAGGAACCTGTAAAAAAAGAAGCTCCTGAAATTATTTTTGGTCAGCTTGAAAAACTTGGGAAATTGAGATATGACGGAATTTTAACCGAAGAAGAATTCGTAGAGCAGAAAAAAAAGCTGCTTGCCAAACTGTAAATACAAAAAAAATGAATAAGAACTGTGCATTATGCAATGCTGAACTGACTTCTATGGATACGCTTCTGGGAGAAAATAAGCTCTCGGATGGAAGTGTTCTCTGCAATACCTGTTTAGAGAAGATGAGCAGTATTAACCAGGAGCTGCTGGACGATCTCAGAAAGTTCAGTATTGATGATATAAAAAAACTTATAGATGATGAAAAAGCAGAACCTGATCTGCCTGTTGAACAGCATGAGGATTTTCCAGTATCTGCGGTCCGTGATCCACAGAGCTTTATTTCCGGTGACGTCTATAAAAGAAGGCTTAAAGAGATTAAATACCAGCTTGATAAAATAGGAGCCAATCTTTCTGTGTTTACGAGAGGGGAGATTAAAGCCCTGCCGCGGATCCTTGCTGAAGAGGAACTGATCCTTGCCGCTACGGATGCCCAGTTTATCAACACAGTGGATGCCGGAATCCTTCTTGTGACTCCAGCAAGAATATTGTCCGTATCAAAATCGATGTTTGATGCTGTAAAAGTAGCGGAATATCCTAATGAAACCATCAGAGAGATAAGCTTCGTACCCAATCGTGTCACGCCGTTCATAACCCTGCATACGGAAAATGGGGAGGTTAAATTCGAATGTTTCCGGGACCGGGAAGATGCTGAAAGATTTTATAACTTCGCTAAAAAGATATATAACCAGCCGAAGCAGATTGAACAACAGGAAAAGCCGGAAGAAAAAACCATTCCTTCAGAAACTCTCTATGAGCAGCTTGAAAAACTGGGCGAATTAAGAGAAAGAGGAATTTTAACCCAGGAAGAATTTGCAGAACAGAAGAAAAAGCTGCTTGGATAAACAGTAACCAATAAAATAATGAACGGAACAGTATCCCGGGAAATTCTGGAAAAGTGGCTCAAAGCATGGTCACTGTCAAGAAAATTACCGCTTCCTGAAAAATATAAATCCGGCTTTAAAGTAGAAGTAGGAGAAGAAAAACAGAAAACAAGATATGTTTTTCCGGAAATTACAGACGATTTTATTAAACTTTCAAAAGAAATAAGCGAACCCTGGATTTATCTTAAAGCATGCGCTTCAGCAGGTGAAATAAAAGAGAAAATATCCGGAAAATGGGAAATACAGCCACCCGGTTATATGATGTGCTGTATGGGCGGAATGGAGTTTGGCGAGAAAAAGCTCCCCCTAAATTACAGGATAATATCGGAAAAATATAATACGGTTACCACACTGAAAATTTTCGCAGAAAATGGAAGCCTGGCCTGCTCGGGGCATATTGTAACGGTGGATGATGTAGCGGTTTATGACAGGATTATCACCGAAGAGTCCTACCGGAGAAAAGGGCTTGCCTCTTTCCTGATGTCTGAACTTGAAAAAATAGCTTTATTGAATGGGATCTCAGACAGCTTTTTAGTGGCAACAGCTCAGGGAAAAGGTTTATATGAATCATTGGGATGGGAGCTTTACAGCCCGTATACCTCCATTGTTATTCCGGGACCTGATGATTTTAAATAATGTTACAGACTTTAAATAATGAACAGAAAAATAATATCCGCAATTTTCGCCAGTGCTGTTATGATGTGCAGTGCGCAATATTCAGAAACTTACAGCTTCAAACGGCAGGATCTCACAAAAGAAAGTGAAGTGGTATCGTTAGATGAATTAAAAGAGTTCCCCAAACATATTTTAGGCTGGAAGAAGGTTAGAGTGCTGAGCATTATCAGTGAAAAAGAATTTAATGAAATTCCAAAAGATATAGACCGTCTGGAAAACCTTGAGTTATTCAGCATGAGCGGAGGTACGGGAGTAACCACGTTTCCCAATTCCTTTTCCAGACTGAATAAGCTGCGTGAAATTACAATCCACTCAATTTATATTAAACAGTTTCCACAGCAGTTACTCAAGGTTAAAAATCTTGAAAGTCTTGGCTTTTTCTGTCCTTTTCTGGAAGAATATCCTTCCGGTCTGGGAGATATGAAGAACCTTAAAACCTTAAATCTTGCCTGCAGAACAAAAGATAAAGTGATTGTAGACGGGAAAAATTTTATTTTCCACCCTTTGACCATTCCTAAAAGCATCAGGAATTTAAAAAAACTGGAAGATCTTTCAGTAAGCCAGAATATGCTTCAGAGTCTGCCGGAAGAAATAGGAGATTTGCAGAGTCTGAAAAGGCTGAACGTATCCGAAAATCAGCTGAAATCCCTTCCCGGAAGTCTGTCTAAACTTAAAAACCTGGTAGAAATAACCTTAGACCGCAACAGCTTTAAAGAATTTCCTTCCGTATTGTACAGTATTGAGAACCTTGTGAAGATCAATTACAATAATAATACGATTCAGAATATTCCTGCGGGTATGGAAAAGATGAAAAATCTGAAATATTTCTTTGCCTCAAATTGTAAGATTGCGCCATCGGTACTTGCTGAACTCTATAATGCTTCAAACCTTGAGGTAATAGATCTTTCGGATTGCCAGATCGAAAGTCTTCCGCCGGGAATTGAGAAACTTTCTCATCTGAAAACATTGTTTTTTTGGGGAAACAAAATTTCTTCTGCAGATGCTGAAAACTTAAAAAAGAAGCTGCCCAACACTAAAATACATCTGAATAGTCCGGCTAAAAGAGGTTTCTAAATAAAAATATAAAAATAAGATGGCTGTCGTGGCAATTTTTTATAACAACAAAATCATTTTTTGAGGAGAAATAGTAATTTAGCTGTAAATTAAAACTATGGGGAACAGATCAAGATTAGACGAAATAAAAGACGAACTCGAAAAACTGGATATCAGTCCTACCTTTTTTGCAAGAAAAGAGATCCGTGCACTTCCGGACATTCTATCAGCAGATGAAAAAATTGTTTACCTTGTTGAAGGGCGGAATAAAGTAACAAATCATCATATCATCTTAACGGCAACAGACCGGAGGCTTATTTTTGTGGATAAAGAGTTTATGTACGGATTAAAAGTACAGGATTTTTCCTACGATAAAATAAGTTCCATACAGTATGAAACCTCATTTATGCTTGGCTCCATCGATATTCATGTTGCAGATGATATTGTTGAAATTGATGGTGTTGGAAAGTACGAAGCAGAATTATTCTGTGAGAAAGTAAGAGACTTTATGGCCAGACCGAAGGTGCCTGCCTATGAACCTATGCTTTTTGAATTGCTCGAACAATTGGAAAAATTAAAGGAAAGCGGCATGATAAGCGAAGAAGACTTTATGAAACAGAAGAAAATGCTGCTTAACGAGATATGAAACCGTACTATTGGCTTTTAATGACATTCTTTTTCGTTTCCTGTGCCGGTCAGAAAAATAAAGAAGACCGGATAAAAGAAACCGACCGCCAGGCTCAGTTGCTCGATACCGGTGAAGGATTAAAAAAAGATAGCATTATTTCCGGAATCAGCAGTGGAGGAGTGGACAGAATAGTTTCAACGGTAAGCGTGATCTTTAATCCTCAGTATCCTGAATATGTTAAAATAGAGCATAAAACAGGAGCCGATGGAACCCATAGCAGTCAATTCTACTATAAAAACCAAAAACTTATCAAAGCGAAAATAAATATTAAAAATAATACAGATTCCGGAAAACCGGAGGCAGACTACAACGCCGTTTACTATTTACATCGTAACAGATGCATTAAAAAAATAAATGAAAACCCCGGAAGATCAGACTGCCGTAAAGTAAAATACGATTCGGAAACGGCTCTTTTGGACGGACTTCCGTTATTCCCCAGGAATCTGAAATAAACAACATTATGGAAAATTACTTAGAAATCAATAAAAAATCATGGAATGCCAAAGTAGAACCGCATCTGAAATCGGATTTTTACTTTGTAGATGAGTTTTTAAAAGGAAGAAGTTCATTGAATTCAATAGAACTGGAACTGCTTGGGAATATAAAAGGCAAATCAATTCTGCATCTGCAGTGCCATTTCGGGCAGGATTCCATTTCGCTTTCCAGAATGGGAGCGGAAGTTACCGGAATAGACCTTTCGGATAAAGCCATTGAAACAGCAAAAGATCTGGCACAGCAATGCGGCACCGGTACAAAATTTATCTGTTCAGATGTGTATGAACTGCCCAATATTCTCGATCAGCAATTTGATATAGTCTATACCAGTTACGGGACAATAGGCTGGCTTCCCGACCTGGATAAATGGGCAGGGGTGATCAGTCATTTCCTGAAGCCGGGCGGAAAATTCATCATGGCAGAATTTCATCCGGTTGTGTGGATGTTCGATGATGACTTTACCAAAGTGGCTTACAATTATTTTAATGAAAAACCTATTGTAGAAACCTATGAAGGAACTTATGCAGACCAGTCGGCAGAGATTGTACAGGAATACGTAATGTGGAACCATTCGCTGGCAGAAGTCCTTCAGAGTTTGCTCCAAAACGGTACCGACCTGAAAACCTTCCGGGAATTTGACTGGTCTCCGTATCCATGTTTCAGACATGTAGAAGAGTTTGAAAAAGGAAAATGGAGAATTCCACAGTTCGGAAACAAAATACCGATCGTTTTTGCACTGGCCGCAGAAAAAAAATAATAGAAGGGAAAACCAAACCTAATAGGTTTTATAAAGCACTCACATTATTAAACCTATTAGGTTTCTCTCATGGCTTCCTCCATTTTAATATTCCAAAATTGAGAATAAAATATAATGAATTTCTCTTTCATATCTGACCGATATGCCGACTTTTTCCAGGAAAATAAATCAGAGAAATATAGACGGTTTTTTAGAATAAAGGACTAAACCTATTAAATTTCTCCAATAGTTCCTTCATCTTGAAATATCACGATCAAAAAAGTCACCGTAATAAAATTTACGGTGACTTTTTCTATATATGAATGTTAAAAAAACTAATTTGCTTTTAGCTTAAAGAGTCCTCAGCTTTTGTTCTGGCTTCATCTACTTTATTCTGAACCTGGGATGCTACATCATTTGCCTTGTTTTTAATATCATTACCCCATTTGTTAAGGTTGTCTTTAGCATTGTTGATTTTGTCCTTTACAGCCTGCTGTTCTTCCGGAGTAGAGTTCTTGTATTTCCAGTATGCTAAAGCACCAATTCCTAGTAAAGCCAATAAGCCTTTTGTTTTATTTCCCATGATTTCTATTTTTTAAGGTTGTTAAACTATTAAAATTTGTTATTAGTAATCATGTAAAATACGTGCCAAAAAATTATGTGAAATTATAAAAAAATGTTAAACTTATTGAAAGACCTCAAATTTTTCGCCGTCAAAACTGGCAAAAACCATAGTAGGATAGGAATCCTGATGGTATAGATTTCCATCTTTATCAATAGCAATGGCACCTGCAAATCCGTCGATGGTTTTCAGCTCTTCAAAAGTTTTGTGAAAAGCTCCATCAAGACTCATCCCATCGGTAACTCTTGTTACGATTTTAGCAGCAGTAGCATTGCTGACAATATCTTCTCCGACACCTGTACAGCTTACTGCACAAAAGGCATTGGCATAATTTCCTGCCACAGTGGCAGAGTCAGAGATTCTTCCCGGAATTTCAAAACCTTTCCCTCCGGTGGAAGTCGCTACGGCAAGTTTTCCGTCTTTATCCAGTGCAACACAGCCAACCGTTCCTTTTCCTGCAGATCCCGATTTCGCTTCATATTCTTTTCTGCGTTGGGAAATTTCCGTTGAGAAATTTTCAAAGCCATGTTCGGTAGCATATATTTTAGCACCGTTTCCGCCCAGGACCCTGTCATCTTCCTTCATCAGTTCTTTGGCTACGAAAACCGGATTTTTTACATCCTGAATATTGATGACGCCGCTGAGTTTCTGAGTTTCCCCATTCATAATGGCTGCACTCATGCGGATTACGCCGTCACTCTGGATCTGGGAGCCGATCCCCGCGTTATACAGCGGATCATCTTCCAGAAGGGAAACAGCATAAGCTGCCGTATCAAAAGCTGAATGATCCTGAAGGTATTCATAAGCTTTCTGAGCAGTTTGTTGTAAAGAATTCTGCTTTGCCGTTTTTACTTCGTGGCTCTGATCGCTTTCAGAGAAAAAACCACCGTGGATAATGACTTTCATATAGTATAAATGATCGTTGATATTAATAAATCATATTTTAAGGTAATATTGAAATAATATTACTGATTGCTAATTACCCATTACCTATTACCCATTACCCATTATTTATCCTGCGGGATCGGATTGAACTGTGAATTTTCAATCGTAAGCGTCTTGGTTGTCAGATCATAATGATCGTTCATAGACATCACATGAACCGTTAAATTATCGATGGAAATAGGTTCCCCCAGATTGATATTGGTAAGATTGGTATCTTTAATAAATCTTCCGTCTACAAGAATCACAAGCCCTGATCCCACGGCCGTCATCACATCATTGTGGATGAAAAGCCCGGTATCTTCTCCCAGCCCGATTCCCAGTGTTCTCGGATTGTTTACTACTGCCTGGAAAAGTCGTCCGATTCTGCCTCGCTGAACAAAATGGGTGTCAATAATTACATTATCGATTAGGCCTAGCCCTTGTGTTGTTTTGATTTCTCCTTTCAGAAGAGCTTCAGAACTGCTTCCCTGATAGATCATATTTTCAGAAGCGGCAGCTGCACCGGCAGAAGTTCCGGAATAAATGAAATCCTGTTCCTGATATTTTAGCAGAATGGTGTCATGAAATCTTGTTCCTCCAAGAATGGAGGTCAGTCTCAGCTGATCTCCTCCTGTAAACATCATCACATCCGCAGCATTGGCTCTGGCCACCATAGCATCAGAGTTGGCCTCTTCACGGTTGTGGATATCAAGGACATTCACATTTCTGGCACCGAGAAATTCAAAAGCCCTCTTGTATTCTACTCCCACAATCTGCGGGATCTGAGAAGCGGTTGTAACGATTTCTATAACAGAGTCTTCTTTATGTTTAGATTCGTTGATAATTTTTCTTAAAATTCCTCTTTCAAAGAAATTAAGATTTTTTTCGATATTCTGATCGTAATCGGTTTCTGAAAAGCTTCCTTTATTTACAGCTCCTCCGATCACTATTAATTTTCCAACAGGTTTCATCATAGGGTACAAATTTAAAAAATAATTGACATTTGACGAAATTCATGCCATTTAAATTGATTTTTAATGTTTTAGGATTGTTAATTGTTTTCAAATCTTTTTTGAGAAATCTTTAAATGGAGTATAGTTTTGTTTAGGGTTTTACATTATCTTTGGTTTCTGAAGGAGTTATTGTTAACAGATAAAAATGCAAATAGATTATGAAAATTGAGAAGATACAGGCACTGCGCGGCCCGAACATCTGGAGCATCAGACGAAAGAAGCTGATACAGATGAGATTGGATCTGGAAGAGATGGAAAATTATCCTACCAACAAGATCGATGGATTCAGAGAAAGAATCGAAAAACTGATCCCGTCACTGATTACCCACAGGTGTTCGGAAGGAATGGAAGGAGGTTTCTTTCACCGGGTGGAAACGGGAACCTGGATGGGACATGTTATTGAACATATCGCTTTGGAGATTCAGACCCTGGCGGGTATGGATGTAGGTTTCGGAAGAACCAGAGAAACAAAAACTCCGGGTGTATATAACGTTGTTTTCAACTACATAGAAGAAAATGCCGGGATTTACGCTGCAGAAGAAGCCGTAAAAATAGCACAGGTTTTGATTGATGGCGGCGAATATGATATGAATGCCTGTATCCACAGACTTAAAGAAATCAGGGAACGTGTACGTTTGGGACCTTCAACGGGAAGTATTGTGGAAGAAGCTGTTTCCAGAAGAATTCCATGGATCAGGCTGGGTACCAATTCTTTGGTACAGTTGGGGTATGGAGTGAATCAGCAGCGTTTTCAGGCTACTATAACCGGAAAAACAAGCTCTATTGCGGTAGATATTGCCTGCAACAAAGAACTTACCAAAAAAATGCTTCATGATGCGGCGATTCCTGTTCCTACCGGTGATCTGGTTGTAGATGAGGAAGATCTGGGTGCGGTTATCAGGAAGATAGGCTATCCGATTGTTTTAAAACCGCTGGACGGAAATCACGGAAAAGGCTCTTCCATTAATGTTAATGATTGGGAAGCTGCAAAAACAGGACTTGAACACGCCCGGAAGTATTCCCGAAAAGTAATTGTAGAAAAATACATTACAGGATATGACTTCAGGGTCCTGGTAATCAATAATAAAATGGTTGCTGCCGCACGACGGGTTCCTGCTCATGTGGTAGGAGACGGAGAACTGAATCTGCAGCAGCTGATTGACAAAGAAAATAAGGATCCGAGAAGAGGGTACGGGCATGAAAATGTTCTTACCGAAATAGAAGTGGATAAAGATACGCTGGAACTTCTTGAAAAACTTCAGTATGCCCTGGAAACTATTCCTCAGAAGGGGGAAGTTGTTTACCTTAAATCCACTGCCAATCTTTCTACGGGAGGAACTTCCATTGATGTAACCGATATGGTACACCCGGAAAATATTACGATGGCAGAAAGGATTTCAAAAATTATCGGCCTTGATGTATGCGGAATTGATATTATGGCAGAAAATTTAACCCAGCCGCTGAAAGAAAGCGGGGGAGCCATCATAGAAGTGAATGCTGCTCCCGGATTCAGAATGCACCTGGCACCAAGTGAAGGCCTTCCGAGAAACGTTGCCGCTCCGGTAGTGGATATGCTTTATCCTCCGGGGAAACCGTTTACTATTCCGATTATTGCAGTAACCGGAACCAACGGAAAAACCACTACAACAAGATTAATTTCCCATATTGTAAAAAGCAACGGTTACAGAGTAGGTTTTACCACTTCAGACGGAATTTATATTCAGAACACAATGCTTTCAAAAGGAGATACCACCGGACCGCTTTCCGCTGAATTTGTATTAAAAGATCCTACCGTGGAATTCGCTGTACTGGAAACTGCCAGAGGCGGAATTCTGCGTTCAGGGCTGGGCTTTTCTCAATGTGATATCGGAGTTCTGACCAATATTGAAGAGGACCATCTCGGAATGAACGATATTCACAACCTGAAAGATCTCACTAAGGTAAAAAGAGTGGTTCTGGACAGTGTAAAGAAAACCGGATGGAGTGTTCTGAATGCAGACAATGCTTATTCCATGAAGATCATTAATGACCTGGACAGCAATGTCGCCATTTTCAGTATGGATGAAAACAACCCTCATATTGTAAAATTTGCCAAAGAAGGAAGAATCACCTGTGTATATGAAGAAGGTTTTGTAACCATCAAGAAAGGGGACTGGAAGATCAGAATTGGAAAAGCCAAAGACTTCCCGATCACTATGGAAGGTAAAGCAAGATTCATGATTGAAAATGTTCTGGCAGCCAGTCTGGCAAGTTATCTGTATGGTTTTGAAATCGAGGATATTTCCAACTCTTTAAGAACTTTCATTCCAAGCGCGCAGCTTACCCCGGGAAGACTGAATATCTTTAAGTTTAAAAGCTTTAAAGTGCTGATCGACTTTGCGCATAATCCGTCAGGTTATGAAGCCATTGAAGATTATCTTAAAAATGTGGAAGCTACCAAGAAAATAGGGATTATTTCCGGAGTAGGAGACCGGAGGGACAGTGATATTAAGGAATGTGGGAAAATTGCCGGAAGAATGTTCGACTACATTATTATCCGGAATGAAAAACATCTGAGAGGAAGAACCGAAGACGAAATCAACGGTCTGATTATAGACGGAATCAACGAAGCCGGAAGAAATGTAAGCTACGAGATTATTCCTAAAGAAATTGAAGCTTTAAAACATGCGATGGGAATGGCTGAAGAAGGAACTTTCATCACAGCCCTGAGCGACGTGATCTCCAATGCTATTGATCTTGTCCAGGAATATCAGGCAAGGGAACTGCTGGAAGATGACAAAAATGGATAAAACAAAAAATGCCCGGAAATTTTCCGGGCGTTTTTATTTGATGGAGACTGGGAGAGAGAAGCTGGAATTTAGTCCGGTCTTTAGTTTGAATACCGTTAACAATAGAAAAAGTGTAATGAAAAAGATCTGGGTCATCCGCGGGCAAAAAATCACTCAGATTTGCAAAACAGTTATTGGTACAATTTAAATATTCCACAGATCTCCCAGATTATACAAACGTTTATGTATATTTTTTTTAGACTCGCAGATTTTGCGGATTGAGCAGATTTTTTTTGTTGGCTTAACGCAAAAGTCACAAAGATTTAAGTTATTATACTGCTTTTAAGGCGCAAGAAAATCGAAGATTTTAAGCAGATTTTTAGAATTAAAATCAATTCTTTTAAAGATAAAACAGCCGAAGGCAAATCCATCGCTTCATCGAATCAACGGAGTTGATTCTGTATTTTGCACCCTTGAAATCTGCATTGCCTAAAAATAATCCTTTAGTTTGTACTTATAAAG
>DJTE01000029.1:49637-152002 GCA_002439165.1 Chryseobacterium indologenes | reverse complement strand
CCACAACTTTTGGGACTGATCCCAAATTTTCTACATTGGGTTTGGGTAGATTTAAAATCTATCTTATGAAAAAGACTTTATTAGCCTTAACTCTTACAACATTGCTATTTGTTAGATGTTCAAGTAACAACGATGATGACTCAATACCACAACAAAACAACCCTGTAACAACTCAGTACTTTAACCCTCCTGCATGGATTAAGGGAAGCTGGAAAATTTCTAATACATCAACAAGCTATTTCAAGTTCACCAATGATGATTTTATACTTGTAACTCCTTACACCAGTTACAAGGCAGTTTTAACTCAGACAGCAGCTACAGGGCAACCTGCTAAAGTAGTAGAACAGACCTCAGACTATTACTATGAGTTTACAATAACAGCAGGAGCTTCTTCAGGGCAATACAAATTCAAGAAAATAAGTGATACAAAGATTCAATGGGTTGGTAGTACTCCTTTCTTCTTAGATAAAGAGTAAAAGTTTAACACACCAATAAATATTAATCATGTTTAACACCAACATAAAATCGGTTTTTGAACTTACTCAAATATTTTCTACTGAGCAGGATTGTATTGACTACTTAGAGATAATGAAATGGAGCAAAGTTCCTGTAAGTCCTTTTGATGAATCATCAAAAGTATATAAGTGTAAAAATAACCAGTATAGATGTAAGAATACTGGTAAATACTTTAATGTCAAAACAGGAACATTGTTTGAGAACTCAAAAATCAGCCTTCGTAAATGGTTTATGGCTATTTGGCTAGTTACATCTCATAAAAAGGGAATCAGTTCAATACAGTTATCCAAAGATATTGGAGTAACTCAAAAGACTGCATGGTTCATGCTACAAAGAATTAGAGCTTGTTTTGGTATTGAGAATGGTAATGAGTTAGAGGGTGTTGTTGAATGTGATGAAACATTTATTGGAGGAAAGAACAAGAACAGACACAAAGACAAAAAGGTTAAAAACTCTCAGGGACGTAGTTTTAAGGATAAAACACCAGTAATGGGAATGCTTCAAAGAGATGGTAAGATGAATGCCTTTGTTGTACCTGATACAAAGAGAAGTAGTATTCAGCCATTAGTTTGTAGATATGTAAATCCAGAAACTACAACCCTGATTTCTGATGAATGGTTAGGATATACAGGTTTAGATAAATATTATGACCACAGAATCATAGACCATTCTAAAAAAGAGTATGTAAGTTTGCAGGATAGTTCTGTACATACAAACAATATCGAAGGAAGTTGGAATATACTTAAAAAGAGTGTTTCAGGAATGTATAATCACGTTTCTAAAAAGCACCTCCAAAAATATGTTGATGAGTTTGTATACAGATTTAACCTGAGAAAGGTCTCAGACCAAGAAAAATTCAGATATTTGTTATCAAATTCAAATATCAGAACTAAGTACAAAGAATTATGTCAATGACAATAAGTGAACAGCTTAAACACGAACAAGTGAGACACACTATTATAGATGGTGAGGAGTATTTCTATGTAGATGATATTAAAGACAAATTCGGTTACTTAATACTGGATGCAAATAAAGTAATCTACATAGATGAAACACCATTAATAAAATCAGAGTTTATACAGAAGCTATCAAAGTTTGACCAATTAATTAAGCAAACCTTGATTTTTAAACCTAAGAAAAAGGATAAAGAGAACTAATTCAGTTCTCTTTCTTTTTGTATATGTAGGAAATAAGATTAACCAATACTGACTAAAAATTAATCAAAACTTTAAATATTATGGGAAACAAACCAACACAAGAGCCTACATTAAATATTAATGAGACTGCTCTAAAAATTGCAAAAATGCTAAATGGAAAAAGTCTTTTTGAGAACAAAAAGATTTTAGAAAAAGTTAATGAAATACTTGAATGTGCTTCAATCCTGACTTTCAGAGATTAACTTTTCAACTTCATCCACACTTAACCGTGTAAGTATAATAGTATCTTTATCTAAATATATTCGTGTAAATACCTCTCCTGAACTCGTTTCAACTGGTAACAATGCATATTGAGGTTTGTGAATATACTTTATTTGTGAAACATTGATTTTAAATGTATCACTACTAAAATCTTTAATAAATATAAATCCTTTCATAAAATTAAAGATACTAATTATTTTCTTATTAGGTTTGTGTAAAGAAATATATAATCACCAAAAATAAAATATTTTTTAGAGTGATTGCCTGTGTAATGGTTTGAAAAACAATGGCGTAGGCTATTTGTGTAGATTCTGAAATTAAAAGACCTGCTGTAAACAGGCATCTCTGTCATTTTATAATGAATGCTGCATTTTGAGTATTACAATATATTTAGATAAATTTGAGAGAATAACTTAAGGAATAACCATGAATCAGAAAATCAGACAATATTTAATTGACCAATGCCGAGCTAATAGACCTATATTTTATGAAGATGTAGCCAAACAACTGAATCTTGATTTATCTCTGGATAATGACAGAAATATTTTAAGCACAACATTAGGGGATATTTCAGCATTTGAAAATCAGTATAACCGTCCCTTAATAAGTGCGGTGGTGATTTATAAGAACAAGAATGATCATGGCTATGGCTTTTATGATTTGTGTGAATCTTTAGGTATTGGAAATGCGAAAAAATTAAGTAAGGATCTGTATGGGTTTACCGCTTTGGAAGAATCCAGGATATACTGGCAAAACAATGGCAATTATCACCGGTTTTATGATTTAAAAAGGAATATATATGATAAACATAAGAACCCGTTTTTTAATAATCAGGAATTAATATTCTTTTCCGAATGGGCAAATGAAGTTTATCATAAAGATGACAGCGTACACTTTAGTGCTAAACAATATATTTTGAATACTGTCTGGAGTAAAACTAAATTCTGGTCTGATGAAGTGGTTAAAAGACTTTCCGGATATGAGTGTTCAAATATCAGAGCCTGGAGCCAGCTAGGCTGGGATAATGGAAAGAGGGTTTCAAAATTCAAACCTTATACATGGGCACGGATTTATAAAAAAGGTGATTTTAAGAAGAATATATTTTTTACAGTGGGTGTAGATGCCGTAAAAAACAAAATAGTATACAAATTAGATTATCATTACGAAACAGATTCCACGCTGTCCGGAGATCAAAAAACTATTTGCAGCAAACATATTCCCACTCATTTAAGATGGAATACTATTGATTTTGATGAGTTGAATGACTGGGACTGGGAAGCTTTAATCGATTTAGTCGTTGATTTTATAACAGAAAATGATCATCACTATGATAAAATCATTGAGTTGGTCTGGTTCAAAAAAAATCCCGATGACATTTTTAGTGATTATTTAACCAGAAGAAACAAACCTAAAAGTACTTTAAATGAACTGCCTGAAATGAGTCCATCATTTGCCGGAGGAAATGTTGATTTTATTAAAAAAAATATTGAAAATAAGGAGTTGGGTGATCTGGGAGAGGAATTGGTCCGGTTGCATGAAATTTTAATATTAGAAAAAAAGGGATTATTTAAATTGGCAGAAAACGTTAAAATTGTTGAAGATGGAAAAGGCTATGACATTCTTTCATTTGATAAAAATGGAAGAGAAAAGTATATTGAAGTAAAAACAACCTCCGGAGGGGAAG
This sequence comes from Chryseobacterium indologenes, assembly GCA_002439165.1. Lineage (GTDB taxonomy): Bacteria > Bacteroidota > Bacteroidia > Flavobacteriales > Weeksellaceae > Chryseobacterium > Chryseobacterium indologenes_E. Next base: position 148,384 of record DJTE01000029.1, on the reverse strand, counting down.
AAACTCCTTTTAATTTTACAATAAATGAAAAACTTTTTGCTGAAACCAAGCCAGATCAATACGTAATTTACAGACTGTATAATTTTGATGAAGAAAAAAACACCGCGGATTTTTTTGAAATCACGGATATTGATAAGGAACTGCTATTACAACCAACGGAGTTTAAAGTCTATTTGAAAAATATTTAGTCTCAGTTCAGGATAAGAATATCTGATTGATACAGGTTTGAAGCTGGGAGAGGGAAGAAGGAAATGATGAAAGTTATCACTCATACATATCTTTCCGGAATTTTTTGTCAAAATTTACTTTTTTAAACTCCTGGGCATTATAGCCGGCAGATGTTGTCAGTAAGCACATTAAAAAAAATGTCTTTCTCATGTTTTCGTTATGGTTATTATATAAAATTTTCCCTATGCATCAGGATTAGTGATGCATAGGGAAAATCTGTTTTTTGCTGATAAATTATCTGTAAAGTAGTTCAGCCTGGAAAACGTCTGCAAAATGCTTTCTGATTTTGGCTTTTAGCTCTTCCATTTCCTCAGTCGTAAGTTCTCTTTCAAGTTCTCTTTTTAAAGAAGTGACCTGCTTGTCTTTGATACCGCACGGAATGATGTATTCGAAATAGCGCATATCCGTATTCACATTCAGGGCAAAACCATGAAGGGTAACCCATCGGGAAGCTTTCACACCCATTGCGCAGATTTTTCTGGCATAGGGTTTTCCTACATCCAGCCACACTCCGGTTTCTCCCTGGGAACGTTCTCCTTTAAGGCCGTATTCAGCAATGGTTCTGATGATCACTTCTTCCAGATTTCTCATATACAGATGAATATCCGTGAAGAAATTTTCAAGATCCAGAACGGGGTAGCCTACAATCTGCCCATAACCGTGATAGGTAATGTCGCCGCCGCGGTTGGTCTTTACAAAGGTAGCCTCAATCTCTTTAAGCTTGTCAATTCCGGCCAGCATGTTCTCTTCATGTCCGCTTTTTCCCAGTGTATATACATGAGGATGTTCTACAAAAAGAAGATGGTTGGGAGTGGTTATATGCTGTTCTGCAGGAAGGTCACGGTTTTTGATCTTGGTATCGATGATATTTTTCATCAGGCTTTCCTGGTAATCCCAGGCGGGCTGATATTCTTTAATGCCGAGATCTTCGAATGCAACTGCTTTATTCTGATTTGTATTCATAATACTGATGTCTGTTTTACTCTAATGGATGGAACTGTGATTTCATACCATTTTTCTGACCTTACAAATTTAGTGAATTTTACCCTTTTACAGCATGGATAAAATCTATGGCAGCGTTCTTCCAGTTTTTATTCTGCAGCAAAATATTCACAAATGCTGTTCCGATGATGCCGCCGTCTGCTTTTTCCGTCACATTTTCAAAATCTTCCTTCGACTTGATCCCGAAGCCGATCATTACCGGATTCTTTAAAGGCAGAGAGGATAATCTTGACAAATAGCTTTCATTTTTCAGAACAGTACTGTCATTACCCGTTGTGGATGAGGAACTTACCGCGTAAAGAAATCCGGAACTTAAAGAATCCAGATACAGAATCCTCTCATCGGAAGTTTCCGGAGTAACGAGGAAGGTAAAGTTGAGATTGTATTTTTTTAAGATCTGCTGATAGTTGTTTTCAAATTCAATAGGAGGAAGATCCGGAATAATTAATCCTGAAACTCCGCTTTCCGAGCATTCATGGCAGAATTTTTCAAATCCGAAACTTAACACCGGGTTGATGTACCCCATAAGGATGACCGGAATTCTGATCTCGTTTCTGATGGTTTTTAACTGTGAGAAAAGCTTTCCGATGGTCATTCCGTTCTGTAAAGCCAGTTCATGAGCCTGCTGGATGACGGGTCCGTCTGCAACGGGATCAGAGTAAGGCATTCCGATTTCAATCATATCCGCCCCGGCATCCTGGATCAGCTGTATAATGTCTGCAGTATCTTCCAGTTGTGGAATTCCTGCTGTGAAGTATATGTTTAGTTTTTTCATATTTTTAAAAAGTTTAATAAGCTCCTGAAGCTACCTGAAGAACAGCCAATAACTATTTTTATCCGTTATCATTCAGATGTTTCAGATAGGTTTCCATGTCTTTATCGCCACGTCCGCTCAGACAGATAACGACAACATGATTTTCGTCAAATTTCTTCTGATCTAAAACCGCCAGCGCATGGGCACTTTCGAGGGCGGGAATAATTCCTTCCAGCCTTGTCAGTTCAAAAGCTGCTTTCAGGGCTTCATCATCATTGATGCTGAAGAATTCCGCTCTTTTTTCTTTAAACAGATGGGCATGAAAAGGCCCGATTCCCGGGTAATCAAGCCCTGCGGAGATCGAGTGCGGCTCAATTACCTGCCCGTCTTCCGTCTGCATGACAAGGCTTTTGCTTCCGTGAAGAACACCTGAAGTCCCCAGAAAAGTGGTCGCCGCCGACTTCCCGGAATCAATACCGTAACCTCCGGCTTCCGCGGCAATAATTTTTACGTTCCTTTCTTCTACAAAATGATAGAAAGTTCCGGCTGCATTGCTTCCTCCGCCCACGCAGGCAATGACGTAATCAGGGTTTTCCCTTCCCGTCTGTTCAAGAAGCTGTTCCTTAATCTCTTTTGAAATAATGCTCTGAAATCTGGCTACCAGATCAGGAAAAGGATGAGGTCCTACCACGCTTCCGATCACATAATGCGTCGTTACAGGATGGTTGATCCAGTCTCTTAAAGCTTCGTTTACAGCATCTTTCAAAGTCTTGGAACCGGAAGTAGCTGCAATGACTTCTGCTCCGAGCATCTTCATTCTTGCCACATTCGGAGCCTGCCTCTGAATATCAATTTCTCCCATATAAACGATGCACTGCATTCCGAGAAGAGCGCAGGCAGTAGCGGTGGCCACCCCATGTTGTCCGGCTCCCGTTTCTGCAATAATCCTGGTTTTTCCTAAACGTTTTGCCAGCAATACCTGCCCTAACGCGTTATTGATCTTATGAGCTCCCGTGTGGTTGAGATCTTCTCTTTTAAGGTAAATCCGGGTACTGTATTTCTCACTTAAATTTTTTGAGAAATAGAGTGGAGTAGCACGGCCTACATAGTTCTTCAGCAGATCCTGGTATTCTTTCTGAAATTCTTCAGATTCTATAATGTCAAGATAGTGTTCCTGAAGTTCTTTTACATTCGGATAAAGCATTTCCGGGATAAATGCACCTCCAAATTCTCCATAATATCCGTGTTCATCGGGGTTTTTATAATTCATTTCTTTTTTATTCTTTATTAATTAAAATAGGCATTGTTTTCAGGGCTGAGGGATTTCAGCAGTTCTTTTCTTTCATCAGACAGGTGGAAAATCAGGATATCATCATCTTCTGATGAAGTCCATTCCGCACCGCTGTTTTCCTTAATGTTTTTTGCTTTATCTTCCAGGATTTCAACATTGCAATGAAGATAAAAAGGCCGCAATTCTTTGAGACAGAATCCTATGGCTTCCAGATTTCTCTGTTCTGTATTTTCCTTTAAAAGCTTTACCAAATGAGAACCGTATCCTTTCTTTTCCTGTGCCGAAACCAACCCTACGATTTCAGCAAAAACATAGGGTTTTCCGGAGATCTCAAGAGCAAAATCAAAATTAAGCCGGGCCAGAGCCATTATTTCTCCATGATGGTCAACCAGAAAATGAAATTCTGAATTTTTAAAGGTATGAAGGAAGTCTGAAGGACTCATTGCAGACCATTCCGGGAGGTTCCATAGCTGCAGGATATGTTCAATGTCCTGGCTATCTAATTCATCCGTTTTTCTGATTAAGTAATTCATGAATATATTTATTTATAAAATCCTGGTTATACTGATACTGCTGTGCCGGAATCAGCTTTTTATGATAAAGAAGCTCAACCTTGTTGGCCAGATCTATCCAGGTAGCCATATCTATTTTTGAATCATACATGGTAATGGCAATTTCCAGATTGTCAATTAAAAAATACGGATCAGAATCTTCATAAAGCAGAAAAACCTTCGCATAAATTTTCCCGAGATCATATTTAATATTAGCCCTGACATGACCATCCAGAAATTTATCTGAAATAATCACCAGGTAATAACTGTTCCATAAACCGATTCTTTCAAAAAAATACTGAATATCACTTTCATCAAAATTTTTAATAATATTGATAAATTCAAGAAGCGGTCCGTCTATCGTCCAGTATTCCACATCCCTGTCATTCTGGGAAACAAAATTATATAGAGTCTGTATTTTTTCATTCCCGAACTTCGGCGGAAAAAGGGTTTTGTAAAATGTTTTTTTTAACTGATGGATGTTCATCATTTTTATCTGTTTTTTTTGGAGAGTCCCGAAGGGACGATTTAATTAACAGCAATGGATAAAGTCCTTTGCTTTATATTTTGTTTTTTCATTCTCAATCCCATAAATATCTTTCATCATATTCAACACCATGATTTTCCAGTATTTCAAGCAGCTCATCTTTAAATTGCTGTTCCTGGTGATGGAGGCGCTGATTTTTAATATAATAAATGACCTTATTTATTCCATGCCGGCTTACCGAAAACGCAGCGTAACCATCCTGCCAGAAAAAGTTTTCATATTTCCGGCCCTTAGTTTTGATCCATTTTGAAGAATGCGCCTTAACTTCCTGAACCAGTTTCATCAACGCCATCTTTCTTGAAAGCAGACATAAAATATGAATATGATTATCCGTTCCTCCAATCTGAAGTGCCGGACTTTCAAAATCACGGCACAAGACAGCAATATAGGAAAACAGTTCTTTTTCTATTGTTTCATCAATGAAATCTTCCCGGTATTTTGTACTGAAAACAACATGGAGATAATTTTTTACGAGTGATTGAGGCATTTTTTTGTGTTTTTTGGTGTTGTTTTATATTAATTGGATTGCATTGGGTTTGTGTTATTCCGTCCCTTCGGGACGTTTTATTTTATTCTGTTTATATTAATCGGATTGTATCCGGTTCTGTGTTAAATCGTCCCTTCGGGACTCTTTTCGGAATAATTTTCTATTTTGTTCGGGTTTTGGGTGTTGTGTTTATATTAATCGTATTAATCAGATTGTATCCGATTCTGTGTTAAATCGTCACTTCGGGACTCTTTTCGGAATATTTTTTTTATTTTGTTCAGGTCTTTAATGCCTGGTGATATTTCGAATTTGGAATTAATATCGATGGCAAAAGGTTTTTGATTCAAATGGATGATGTTTTCCATATGGGTTTCGGAAATGCCGCCGCTCAGGAAATAGGGAAGAGGGATTTCCAGTTCGTTTAATAGGTTCCAGTCAAATTGTTTTCCTGTTCCGCCGAATGCGCTGCTGTCTGTATCGAAAAGTATATAATGGATGGCAGAAAGCCGGGCGTTTAATATCTTTTGTATCTTATTTTTAGTTTCGTGATTGTTTTCACCTACTCTTATTACCTTTATGATTTTAGTTTCAGAGGGTAATTTTTCTTTCAGCTGATTCACAAAATCTTCGTTTTCATCTCCATGAAGCTGGATCAGGTTAAGACCCGCTTTTTCTGCAATGTCAGCAATTTTATTTATTTCTTCATTTACAAAAACACCTGTTTTTCCAGAATGTCTGATACTGAAAATATCTTCCGGCTTCAAATGATTCAAAACATATCTCGGTGACTTTTCATAAAAGATAAACCCGAGAAAATCTGTTTTCAAAGCAATTAACTCTCTGATCTGATCTGGCTGTGTCAGGCCGCAGACTTTCAGTTTATAGGGCAGATGATTGATGGCAGTTTGCATATTCCTGTTATTTTTCAATTTCAATGCTGAATTTTTCAAATGCTTTCATCGGATTTTCATTTCTCATAAAATATTCTCCCATCAGAAACCCGTCAAATCCTTTATCTTTCAGGTAATGAAAATCATCAATACTGTAAATTCCGCTTTCTGCAACCGATAACGTATCCTTTGGAAGCAGGTCTTTTAAACGGACAGAATGCAGAAGATCAACTTTAAAATCCTTTAAATTTCTGTTATTGATCCCAACCAGGTCGATGTCTGGATTGAAATGTTCAAGTTCCTCTTCCGTATGGATTTCCAGCAACACTTCCAGATCAAGTTCATGAGCAAGTGCTGTAAACTCCTGAACCTGTTGCGGAGAGAGACATGCGGCAATCAGTAAAACAGCATCGGCACCGATACTTTTAGCTTCATAGAACTGGTATTCATCAATCATAAAATCTTTTCTGAGAATGGGAATACTGATCTGATCTCTGACTTCCAGAATATCATCGAAACTTCCCCCGAAAAAATCCCGGTCAGTAAGGACTGAAATCCCGGAAGCTCCAAAATTCTGATAAGCCGTCGTCACTTCCAGAGGTGCCACCTGATTATTAATGAGGCCTTTGGAAGGAGATTTTCTTTTAAATTCAGCAATAATCCCGCTTTTGTCGTTTACAGATTCTTTCAGAGAAATACTTTTTCTTCCGGAAAACGCTGAATTTTTCAGTCGATCCGTTGAAACCTTCGTCTTTGAAAAGGCAACCTCATCTTTTTTTCTTTCAATAATTTGATCCAGTATCGTCATTGGTTTAAAATCATTAAGTTCGTTTTGAATCAGAAAAATCAGCTATTTATTAATAAATCAAGACTTTTCAGGGCTTTTCCGCTGTGAAGACTTTCTTTGGCGAGTAAAAGACTTTCTTCATAGGTTCCGGATTTATGGGTATGGAAAAGGGCAGTGGCTGCATTGGCAAGGACCACCGAATTTTGAGAATCCGTTCCGTTTCCTTCCAGAATATTCCTGAAAATCCGGGCTGATTCTTTTGGGTTTTCGCCCCCTCTTATACTTTTCGGAGTTACCGGGTAGAATCCTAAATCTTCAGCAGAATAGATTTCTTCAGTATTTCTGGTGATGATCTTGCTGTCCTGGGTAAGACTTATCTCATCATAGCCGTCCAGCCCATGAAGGAGGATGAATTCCTGACCTTCCTTCTGAAGCAGATACTGGTAAATTCTTGCGATTTCCATATTATAAACTCCGATTACGGAATATTGAGGCTTTGCAGGATTTACCAAAGGCCCGAGAAGATTGAAGAAAGTCCTTAATCCCAGAGCTTTCCTTAATGCACCCACAGACTGAAGCGCAGGATGAAAATACGGAGCATGAAGAAAACAGATATTCGCTCTTTCCAGGTCTTCATTCAGCTGATCGGAATTATTTTTAAACTGATATCCCAGTTCTTCCATTACATTGGATGATCCCGTAGTAGCAGATGCTCCGTAATTTCCGTGTTTGGCAACTTTTTGTCCTGCTCCTGCAACTATAAAGCTGGCCAGGGTTGATATGTTGATTGTGTTTTTTCCATCACCTCCGGTTCCCACAATATCCATCGTGTCATCCGTATAAAGCTGTACCGGAACAGCCATCTGCAAAAGAGCTTCCCGGAAACCTTTCAGTTCATTCAGGGTAATATTCCGCATCAGAAATACGCTTATAAAAGCCGTAACTTCTGCAGGATTGAACTTATTCTGGGCGATCTCAATCATCGTAGCTTTTGCTTCAGATTTAGACAGGGTATGATGATTGAACAGGTATTGGAGAATTTCTTTCATCTGTGGAGTTTTTATAATAGTTGAAGAAGATTGTGTCATCCTTTATGGTTTTAAGAAATTTCTGATAATAACTTCTCCGTCAGGAGTCAAAATGCTTTCAGGGTGAAACTGCACCCCATGCACATCATAGCTTTTATGCTGAAGTGCCATGATCATTCCGTCTTTATCTACGGCTGTGATTTCCAGTTCTTCGGGAAAATCATCAGGATTAACGGCCCAGCTGTGGTATCTTCCGACTTCCAGCCCGCTGGAAAGATTTCTGAAAAGTTTAGTATTTTCTTTTACCAGTTCCGCGGAAGTAGCTACCCCGTGGAAAATTTCAGAAAGATTGATCAGGCTTCCTCCAAACGCTTCAGCAATAGCCTGCTGCCCGAGACATACGCCTAAAATACTTTTGCTTGACGCATATTCTCTGATGAGGTCAAGTAAAATACCTGCTTCTTCAGGAATTCCGGGGCCGGGAGAAAGGATGATTTGATCATATTTTCCGATCTCATCTAATGTAATTTCATCATTTCTTACCACATCTACTTTTTCGTTCAGAATCCTTTCGATGATCTGGACAAGATTATAGGTAAAACTGTCGTAGTTATCGAAAACGAGAACTTTAGCTGATGACTGGCTGTTTATATTATTGTTCATTTTTTATTTTTTAAGAGTTGAAAGCTTTTTTAATTCACCACTAATTTGTCTGCCTTATCCACCGCCTTTTTCAGTGCATTTAGCTTGTTATTAACTTCCTGAAGTTCATTTTCCGGAACCGATCTGGCAACAAGACCCGCGCCGGCCTGATAATACAGCGTATTGTTTCTGCTTAAAAAAGTACGGATCATGATCGCCTGGTTACAGCCTCCGTTCAGACCGATCATTCCGATGCATCCTCCATAATAACCACGGGAGTCTTTTTCATACTGATTGATGAGCTGAAGGGCTTTATGTTTCGGAGCTCCGCTTAACGTTCCCTGCGGAAAAGTATCGGAAACCATTTCCAGAGGATTAATATTTGCCGGAATATCGGCTGTAACCTCACTTACCATATGAATGACATGGGAAAAAAGCTGGATCTCCTTGAGTTTGGTAACAGTCACATTTTTACCGGATTTTCCGAGATCATTTCTGGCAAGATCTACCAGCATGGTATGTTCTGCATTTTCTTTAGGGTCATTTTTTAAAGCTTCAACAGACTGAAGGTCGGTCTCAAAATCTCCCGTCCTTTTAAAAGTTCCTGCAATAGGATGAATTACAGCCTTTCCGTCTTTGATGATCAGCTGGCTTTCCGGGCTGGAACCGAATAATTTGTAATTTCCGTAATCAAAAAAGAAAAGATACGGGGAAGGATTGATATTTCTTAAAGCACGGTATACATTGAATTCATCTCCTTTGAACTTCTGCTCAAACCTTCTGCTTAATACCAGCTGAAATACATCTCCTCTCATACAGTGTTTCTGGGCTGTTTTTACCAGCTCTATATATTCTTCATCCGTAAGATTGGAGGTTTCCTCACCCGTTTTTTCAAAAGGGTAGACCGGAGTATTCTGGTTTTTAATCAGATTTTCCAGCAGATAAACTTCAGACCTCAATCCGCTGATCTGGTTTTCAATGATATGCATTTCATCATTGTAATGGTTGATGGCAATTACATACTGATAGAGTCTGTACCGAAGAATCGGGATTTCCACTTCAGAACTTTGGGGTTTCAGACTGATGTTTTCAAAAAACTGTACCGCTTCAAAACTGGTATACCCGAAAAGGCTTTGAGCAGTCTGTTCAACAGGGTCTGCAGAAGACTCGCATTCGAAAACAGTACGGAACTCATCAAATATCTCTGTAATGTTGCGTTCTCCGATAAACTGCTTTACAGGATCGGCGTTAGGGAGTTTTACTTCAAATTCCGTAAGATTTTTCACCTCTATTCCGGCTATGGCATTGATGGCAATAAAGGAAAAATTATTGTCAATGTTTTTAGAATCCGAACTTTCCAGAAGAATGGTATCCCGGAAGCGGTCACGGATCTGAAGGTAAATATTCATCGGGGTATGAAGATCTCCCAATGTTTTTTTCGAAACGGTTTTTATTTTAATTTTTTGAATAGACATCTGCTGCTTTTGTTTTTTTGAGATTAAATCATAAAAAAAGGCTTCAACGGAATCCGTCAAAGCCTATATATTGTTTTTTCTTATTTCTGCTGTAAAATTTAACAACGTGACAATACTTCCAGACCCGACGAAGAGTTTGAAAGCCACCACCACATATTGTTGTTGATATTTAACATGGGACAAATGTAGAAATTTTTTTTGATACAGAAATAAAAAATGTGAAAAAATAAAAAGAACCTTAATATACTTTACCGGTAGTTTGCCCGGTAATATCGTACCCCTTTCATCCCGACAAACAGCATAAGAACTCCCATGAATCCGAAAAAAGCAATTATTAAATACGTGTTTTTCTGATGCTCCCTATTGTAATCATTCACAGTTAAATACTGAAAATTGTTTTTATGAATTTCAACGATGCTTATTGTATTGTTGCGTAAATAATTTTCCGGAAAAGGGACTTTTTCTGATCTTAAAATTTTCCTCCTGAACTCTTTGTTTTCAATAGAAAAACTGAGGGTGTCATTCTGTTTGTTTTCGGACATCAATTCGTGAGTATAGGTTTGATCTATCACAATACTGCCTATCACAAACTTGATCTCCGGATATTCTTTTAATCTGACGATTAAAGTTTCCCTTCCTCTTTTCCCTTTTTCAATGCTAATATTCTCTTTTAAAACCCCTTTTATTTCAGTAATATGATCGTGGGTTATCCGTTGGGTCATAGAAGCCTTCACCGCAATAAAAAAGAAAATGAGGCATGAGATGAAGCAAATCCAGATCATTCTCACATTTGTTTTTTTCTCTATAAAGTCTGGTTTCAATGGATAAAAGTTTAAATTGGATACCATGCAGACTCATTTATACAGCATAAATAAAAATCTGTTTTCATGAGCTAAATTATAAAAAAATGTGAATTAAAAGTTGGGATTAAAGGGGGAGTGAGGTCCTTATTATTAAAATGAAAAACTTTATTTAAATTTTGAATGTAACATTTGTATAATATCCTGGCCTTTATCCTCATAATGTTCTCTGTATGCGTTGATTAAAAAAATTATACAAAGCTGATACATAATTCTGATGTATTTTAAACAGTCAAATTAATGTGACTCCATCACTGACGAAGCAGGATGCTTATCCATACGCTTCATCGAATCAACGGAGTTGATTCGATACTTTGCTCCCTAAAATCAACAGTGTTAATCATAATCTTTGCGTAAAAAACGACCATCAGACATTGTCTTTTTAATCTGTAAGGTTGGGTCCTGCTATATAATCTGCCTCATCTGCGAGAATTTACAACCATAAAATCTGGAAACTCGTCTATTCTGTGGAAAATTCTTTTAGCTACAAACCAAAGGTTCCGGGAAGTTAAAAGATGTCAAAGATTTGATAATCATTTGTTTTTTGTAAATAAAATTTAAAGACTCTAAAATTCCTACTTGGAACTACCTGACTCTTTCTTTAATTCTTCAAGTTTATTCCGGTATTCAGGATCGTCATAGAATTGCAGATATTCTTCCAAAGCAGCAGAATATTCCCGGATAAACTCCTGGTTGGTCCTGTCTGCTTCGTATTTGATTCTTGCGGAATTTACCGGAGCCAGCTTTTCATATCTGAGAAGGTTTTTTCCTTCCTCCGACTGATCGTAGAGGATGACTATATTTTTTTCATACCCCGGAATATACTTTACCGGAAACGGCTTTTCAACCGCCGGGATTCTGATCGCATTTTCAATAGGATAAATAGAAGCCGTGGTAGTAGAAAAGAACGTAGGAATATATTTTCCATCCTATTTTTTTACAATCGCTTCATAATCATGGATGTACATGTCGTTTAAGGTAGAGTTGGTCTCAACATCTGACGTGATAACAGCGATACTTTCTGTTCCGTATCGGTTTAGAAACCAGGCATTCAGATACTGTCCGGCAAAGCCGTTCACAATAGCTAAAGGAAGAACAGGGATGAGAAGCCATGCTTTTTTTGTCAGAAATGAAAGCAGTCCGAAGAACAGCAGAAGAACAATCACAGTATAAAAACCATGATGACTGGTGAAAAACAGGATTTTAGAAATGAAAATCATAGCTTAAAATTAAAATTATCTGCGGACATTGCCGTTATAAAATCATTAAATTTCTGTATAAATATCATGAATGTGGACAGATGTCATGAGCTGAAACACTTATTTTTTATATTTTTGTCTAAATTTTATAGAAAAAATAATGAAAAAAGTATTAGCAATCGCATTTATCGGAGGTTTATTGGCTGTAAGCTGCTCTAAAAAACCTGATCATTCATTACAGGACAGCAATACGATGCTGCCGGAACCGGACGCTCCAACCGTAGCTGCAGACTCTACCGCTAAACCTGCTGCAACACCGGCTGCTGCTCCTGCAACTGCCGCTCCTGAAGCTGCTAAAACAGATTCTACTGCGAAAAAATAATGAAAAAATTACTTTTGGCAGGAGTTACAGGATTACTGATCCTTTCCTGTTCTAAAAAAGAAAATACGGCGGTGGAAAGCCTGCCTTCTGAGACCGTTGCGGCTTCAGAACCGGCAAAAGCTGATCTTTCCGGTGAACAGATTATCGGAACATTGGACTGTTCGGGATGCCATGCCGTAAATGAAAGAATGATAGGACCTTCTTACCGCGAAATCGCAGAAAAGTATTCTGATAAGGATATTGAACTGCTGGCTTCCAAGATTATAGAAGGCGGAAGCGGAGTTTGGGGAAGCGTTCCGATGGCTGCCCATCCACAGGTATCTAAAGAAGACGCCAAAAAAATGGTAGCCTATATTTTAAGCCAGAAAAAATAAATATGGCCGCCGAAAAATCCAGTCTGCACACAAGAAATCTGCATCGGGATCCCTATGATTTTGAGCAGCTCATTTCTTGTGTGCCAGAACTGAAACACTATGTTTTTATCAACACCTATCAGACGGCTACCATCAATTTCAGCATTCCTGAAGCCGTAAAATTACTGAACAAAGCCCTGCTGTCTCATTTTTATGACATCAAGAATTGGGACATTCCTGAAGCTAACCTGTGTCCTCCCATTCCCGGAAGAGCAGACTATATACATTATATTGCCGACCTTCTGGCGGAAAAAGAACAGGAAATACCAGCCGGAACTTCAGTAAAAGGTCTGGATATCGGAACAGGAGCCAATCTTATTTATCCTTTATTGGGGCACAGGTCTTATGGATGGACAATGACCGGAACCGATATTAATAAGGATTCACTGGAAAATGCACAGCAGATTTTAGATCAGAATCCCGGTCTGTCATCTGCCATTGAATTGAAACGACAGCCGGATTCCGGGCATATATTCAAAAATATGATAGAACCTGAAGAACGGTTTATGTTTTCAATGTGCAATCCGCCTTTCCATGATTCCGAGGAAGCTGCTTTAAAAGGAAGTTTCAGAAAAAGAAAAGGCCTCGGACAGTCGAAATCCAGAAAACCTCTGCTTAATTTTGGAGGACAGCAGTCCGAATTATGGTGTGAAGGCGGTGAACTGGCTTTCATCTCAAAAATGATTGAGGAAAGCTCTTCCTATTCATACCAGGTTTTATGGTTTACCTGCCTGGTTTCAAAAGGTGATAACCTCCATAAATTAACGGCACTCATCAAAAAAGTAAAAGCGGCTGATTTCAAAATCATTGATATGGCCCAGGGGCAGAAGGTCAGCAGGATACTGGCATGGACGTTTGTTCCTCAGAAGGAGAGAGCGTCGTTTAAAAGTCAATAGTCAATATTGCTTCACAGGTCAATCATGAATTGTAGCAACCTGTAAAAATTCACTGAAAAGCCATTTCACCATTGCCCATCCATATTTCACAAGTCTCTCATCTCTCCGTCTATTATCTCTTCGTCTGTTATCTCCCTTCTTCTCAGCAAAAACTCCCTGCCCGCTACATTTATTAAATTTCTGATAAAAGACATTGACGGTCAAGTCAAAAATGCCTAAATTTGTACGCTTTTAGAAAAATAAGAAATGCAATTATCAGAACAAGAAATCATTAGAAGAGAAAAGCTGAACAAGCTTACTGAAATGGGGATTAATGCGTTCCCTGCGGATGAGTATACCATCACAGATACTACGGAATCTATAAAACAGGATTTTTCTGAAAGTAAACAGGTGAAGATCGCCGGTAGATTGATGTCCCGCAGAATTCAGGGGAAGGCTTCTTTTGCAGAATTGCAGGATTCTAAAGGGAAAATCCAGGTGTATTTCAACAGAGACGAAATTTGTCCGGGAGACGATAAGGAACTATACAATGAAGTGTACAAGCACCTTTTGGATATCGGCGACATTATCGGTATTGAAGGAACTTTGTTTACCACACAGGTAGGAGAGAAGACGGTTTTAGTAAAGAACTTTACACTTCTTACCAAAGCTTTACGTCCTTTACCACAGGCTAAAACGGATGAAAACGGCGTAGTACATGATGGGTTTACAGATCCGGAACTGAGATACAGACAGCGTTATGTAGATTTAACGGTAAACCCGCAGGTGAAAGAAATTTTCGTGAAAAGAACAAAACTGTTCAATGCCATGAGAACGTTCTTCAATGATGCAGGATATTTTGAAGTGGAAACACCTATTTTACAGTCTATTCCCGGTGGAGCAGCTGCAAAACCGTTTATCACCCATCACAATGCTTTAGATATTCCATTATATTTAAGAATTGCCAATGAGTTGTACCTGAAAAGACTGATCGTTGGTGGATTTGACGGTGTTTATGAGTTCTCAAAAAACTTCAGAAATGAAGGAATGGACAGAACCCACAACCCGGAATTTACAGCAATGGAAATCTATGTAGCCTATAAAGACTACAACTGGATGATGGATTTCACCGAAAAATTACTGGAATTCTGTGCGGTTCAGGTAAACGGAACTACAAAAGCTACTTTCGGAGAGCATGAGGTAGACTTCAAAGCGCCTTATCCGAGAGTCTCCATGACAGAAGCGATCCTAAAATTCACAGGTTTTGATATTACAGGTAAAACTGAGCAGGAATTATATGATTTCGCCAAGTCTATCGGTATCGAAGTAAATGAGACGATGGGTAAAGGGAAGTTAATTGATGAGATCTTCGGTGAAAAATGTGAAGGAAACTTCATCCAGCCGACCTTTATTACAGATTACCCGGTTGAAATGTCTCCACTCACTAAAAAGCACAGAAGCAAAGAAGGCTTAACCGAGCGTTTTGAATTGATGGTATGCGGAAAGGAAATCGCCAACGCCTATTCAGAGCTTAATGACCCGATCGACCAGAGAGAGCGTTTTGAAGCACAGATGGCCTTATCGGAAAGAGGAGATGATGAAGCGATGTTCATCGATCAGGACTTCCTGAGAGCCCTTGAATACGGGATGCCGCCAACTTCAGGACTTGGAATTGGTATGGACAGACTGATCATGTTCCTTACCAACAATGCATCCATCCAGGAAGTATTGTTCTTCCCTCAGATGAGACCGGAGAAAACAGTCCCTCAGATTGAACTGGGTGAAGATGAGAAAGTAATCCTTGAGATCCTTAATTCACAGGAAGAGCCGATGGCTTTAGCTGAAGTGAAAGACAGAAGTCAGCTGTCCGGAAAGAAATGGGATAAAGCTTCCAAGACTTTAACGAAAAATAACCTGGTGAAAGTGGAAAAGATTGATGAAAATCTTTTGATGAAACTGGTTTAAAAATATACTGGATTATAAGTTTAAAAGAGTGAGCGTTATGTTCACTCTTTTTTATTGTCAGACGAGAGAAAAAGAGTATATTAGCCGGTAATAAAAACATAATTGCTATGAAAAAAATAATCACCACAGCTTTGGTGCTGGCTGCTGTAATGGCTAACGCACAGGTTACTCTGACCTTAGATCCCAATTTCGGAAATAACGGACTTGTAGAAGTTAATAATGTACACCCCAACGGATTTTTACTGAATTATTTTTTTAAAGGAGACCAGCTTATCGTTTCCTATCATGGAGAATCTGATGATGATCCGCAGACCAATGACGAAAATACTAAGTTTTTAAGGATAAACAGTAACGGTACATTAGATGCATCCTACGGAATAAATGGATCTATTACTGTACCGGTTCATGAAGCCTATTCTTTTTATGCCGGAGACTCATATGTCTATCTGAACGGCGGAAAGAAATATCTGGCTGATGGAAGCTTAGATACAGCTTTTGGTAACAGCGGAACTCTGGATGTAAGTCCAAACTACCAGTACTTTAAAGTTCTTCCGGACGGTAAAATATTGGCAAGAACAGAAAATAGCTTTTGCAGGTATACTTCTTCAGGAAATTTTGATCTAACCTTTGGAAATAATGGATGTCAGCCTATAAACCCTGCTGTACCGGTACCGCAATATGCAGTATACGAAGGCTTGGTAAAAGGGATAGGGGTACAGGAGATTGATCCGGATATTGTGCAGCCTGATACTGAATATGTGAGAAAATTTAATATGAATTCCGGAGATCTGGATGCTTCATACGGAAACAATGGGTATGGAATTGCTTCAGACAGTCCTAAATATCTGCAGACATTGTGGTTTAATCAGGACGATAGTTCTGTTATTAATATAGTTAAGGAGAATAATGATTTTCCTCCAACAGGCAACTTCTTTTTAACCGGAACCAAAGCGGACGGCCATCTGGATCAGACTTTCGGAAATGCAGGATCAATCAGTATCGGAAGCACTGTTACATCCGGTGGAGATACTTATTTTCACAGTAAAGTAGCGGGTTATGGTGATAAAGTATTTATTTTGGAAGAAGATACAGCACCATTAAACAATCCTTATGTCAAAAAAATGGGTATTGTCTGCTATTCCCGTTCAGGAAGTAATCAGCTGATCAATAACAGCCAGATGCTTGCCATTGAAGTGCCGGTTTCGGATATGAATGAGACGGAACCCCGCTTTATGGAAGTAAAAGGTAATTATCTTTATCTGTTATGCGGAAAAAAAATATTCAGATATATTGTCGGACAGGAAACACTTTCTGCTGTTGAAAGCCTGAATTCACCTGCGCAGGTAGCTTTTGAAAATCCGTTTAAAAATCAACTGACTATTCATACAAAGGAAAAAATCAAAAACGTGAGGGTTTATAATGGGAACGGGCAGCTCGTTCTGGAGTCAGAAGATTTACAGCTGAATACATCCTCACTTATCAACGGTATTTACCTGATTAAGATTACCACAGCATCCAATCGTATAATATCTAAAAAGGCAGTTAAAAATTAGGATCATCTCAGACTGTTTACAATAATAAAACCGGTACACGCTAGGAGGTACCGGTTTCTTTTTTCCATTTCCGAAGCTGTGCCCTGAAATTCTTAAACGGAGCTGCCGTATTAATATGAATCCATTTCCAGACGGGCCATTTTGCAGGAGTGGTTGCCCATTTTCGCTGTTCCGGAATAAATAAGGTGTCATGATCAAGGCTTTCAATCCACTCAATAATCCCATCCACCTGTTTTCTAAGCAACTCTCTCTGCTGTTGCAGACTGTAAGAGCCATATTTTTCGTAAAAAGATTCATACAGTCCTTTCAGATTATTCCATTTGTATTCCGGTGCAGGTGTTTTTACTTCAATACCTTTCTTCTCATCATATTCCCACTGTAAAAGGAGGCCGGTCCAGCCCAGCTGATAGGAAATATTTTGAGCAGGTGTTTTATCAACTCCCGGTTTAAGCAGATCTTTTTCTTCTTCTTTGATATCGTCGAATTCCTGATCATAAAGCAGATAATTCTTTTTTATAGCATCGGTCAGATCCGTCTTGTTTTCATATTGCACCATACTCTGATTATTTTCTCTGTTTGCTGAACGAAGCCATCAGGTAGAATAAAAACGGAAGAATAAACAGGGAACCCAGCATCAAAGCCCAGCCAAGAGCGGCAATGGTTTTTGGCGGAGCGGTATGTACCAGTAAGGAAAGATGCTGTCCGTTTCCTAATAAAATAATATCGGGATTATGCTGATACGTAGCTGCAACGAGGATCATAACCATCTGAAAGCCGGCAAGAGCACGTACAGGAAGTAATTTCTGCCTGTTCATCGCTCTGAGAATGAGCAGTAAGGCAATCGTAGCAAAAGCAATGGCCATAATTCCCAAAGGTTTTGAAAATACCCACATCAGAAGGGGAATGTCTGAAATATAAGCCGTTAAAAATACCAGAAGTCCCGTGATAACCACAAAGATCATGGTCTGTTTGGATTTTCTGATCATCAGGAGCAGATCCGCTTTATCGCGGGTTTCCCTCAACGAAAAGATAGAAGCCAGATAAGCACAGAGTGCTACGGTAAACAATCCCACGGAAACCCCGAACCAGTTCAGCCAGCTGAAAACGTACAGATCCAGGAAACCAACTGCGTCAGGATTGATGGAATGCGAGACCGTAGCTGCGGCAATTAAGCCCAGGAAAAACGGGGTCAGAAGGCTCGCATAATAGAAAATCTGGGTATATAGAACCTGCCAGCTGTCTTTCACGGCATCATAATGTCTGAAAGTGAAAGCCGTTCCTCTTGCGATAATTCCCAGAAGCATTAATACCAGGGGGATATGAAGATAGGTAGACATGGTGGTATAAATTTCCGGAAAACCTACAAAAAGGATCACAATGGCGATGATCAGCCACATATGATTGGCTTCCCATACCGGAGCAATGGATTCATACATGATCTCCTCCGTTTTATGGCGTGCTTTTTTATGGGTGAAAAGTTCTACAATTCCGGCTCCGAAATCGGCACCGCCCAAAATGATATAAAGACAGATGGAAAGCCAGAGAAAACCTATAACAATGTAGATCATGATTTTTTGTTTTTATCGTTAAACTGAGGGTCGGTAGGATCATAAAGTTTCGGTACCATCCGGATCTGTCTTCTGAGCAGGAAAATAATGATCAGGGATAACGATACGAAAATAGCCGTAAAGAAGTAGAAAGAATACTGTATTCCCGGCATCGGCGTTACGGCATCTATCGTTCTCATCACTCCGTAAATGATCCAGGGCTGCCGTCCGACTTCTGTAACGGTCCATCCTGCTTCTAATGCAATATATCCAAAAGGAGTTGCAATCATGAATGTTTTCAGTAGCCAGTTTTTGCCGAGCCATTCTTTTCTGAAGAAATGAGCATACAGATAAACAGCCCCAATGCATATCATCACCATCCCGAAAAAGATCATGATCTGGAAAGCATAATGCGTAACGGCAACCGGAGGCCATTCATCTCTTGGAAAATCGTTCAGACCTTTTACCTCAGAATTAAAATCATTGCTCACCAGGAAACTCAGTACTTTAGGAATTTTCAGTGCATATTTTATTTCACCTTTTTCTTCATCAGGAATACCGCCGATAACAAAAGCGGCTCCTTTTTCCGTCTCAAAATGAGCTTCCATAGCGGCAAGTTTAATCGGCTGTCTTTCCGCAACAGATTTGGCAGCAATATCACCGCTTAAAGGCGCGCCAAAAGCTCCGATCAATGCAAATCCGGCTGCAATCCTGAAGGCTTTGGTGTGAAACTCCACATTCTTCTTTTTCATAATTAAAAAGGCATGCACCCCCGCTACTGCAAATCCGGTAGCACAGAAGGCAGCAACAGTCATGTGAAGAGCCTGTGGAAACCATGCATCATTGAACATGGCTTTAATAGGATCAATATTTACATACTCTCCGTTGATATAATCGAAGCCGGAAGGGGAATTCATCCATGCATTAGCGGCAACGACCAGGATTCCGGAAGCCAGACCGCTTAATCCAACCAGAAATCCGCAGAACCAGTGAAACCATTTGTTGAATCTTTCCCAGCCGTATAAAAAGAACCCGATGGCAATAGCCTCAATAAAAAAGGCGGTTCCTTCCAGGGAAAACGGCATTCCGAATATGGGACCTGCATGCTTCATAAATCCGGGCCAGAGAAGTCCCAGCTCAAAAGAAAGCATCGTTCCGGATACGGCACCCGTAGCAAAAAGAATAGCCACTCCTTTGCTCCAGGCTTTGGTAAGCCCTTTGTAGACTTCATTTTTTGTTTTAAGGTATTTCCAGTGGGCGAATGCCATCAGAAAGGGCATCACCATACCTACACAGGCGAAAATGATATGGAAGCCCAGAGACAGAGCCATCTGAGCGCGGGCCGCAATAAAATCATCCATAATATCAACTTTTTGAGTAAATAAATTTACGTATAAATTATTGATGTATCATATGATTTACAACAGCAGAAATCCGGGAAATCAGTTTTAACTTTGATATTTTTTAAGAACATAAGGCTTTTGTCACAGAGATAAGAATTCTATTTTAAAAAGTGATAAAAAATTGATTTTTAAATGGTAATGATTTTTATCAATTACTCTAAAAATACCCGCAGGCTCAGGTATGCTTTTTTTATGCTGATAACAATACTTTTTTGACATTTTTTAACTTTCGTACCTCGAAAAAAATCACGATATTTGTAGGTCTTTGCATTTCGCAGGATTTAATAATTTAATATGAGTCAGAAACAATATACAGCTAGTAGTATTCAGGCATTGGAAGGAATGGAACACGTTCGTATGCGTCCTTCAATGTACATTGGTGATGTAGGAGTAAGAGGTCTTCATCATTTGGTTTATGAAGTAGTAGATAACTCTATTGACGAAGCGTTGGCAGGATACTGCGACACGATCTTTGTTGCCATTAAAGAAGGAAACGGAATTGAAGTAAGCGATAATGGTAGAGGTATCCCGGTTGATTTTCACGAAAAAGAACAGAAATCAGCCCTTGAGGTTGTTATGACAAAAATCGGAGCCGGAGGTAAATTTGACAAAGACTCTTACAAGGTTTCCGGAGGTCTTCACGGAGTAGGGGTTTCTTGTGTGAATGCGCTTTCCAATGAAATGATCACCACGGTTTACAGAGACGGAAACATCTATCAGCAGATCTATTCCAGAGGAAAAGCACAGACTGGTGTAGAAGAGATCGGTCACAGTGAGAGAAGAGGTACCAAGCAGTTTTTCCAGCCGGATGATACTATTTTTACGGAACTGGTTTACAACTATGATACTCTGGCCAGCCGTTTAAGAGAACTTTCTTACCTTAATAAAGGAATTACCATTACCCTTACCGATGAAAGAGAGAAGCTGGAAGACGGTTCTTTCAGAACAGAAGTTTTCCATTCTGAAGGCGGTCTTAAAGAATTTGTAGCCTATATCGACGGAAACCGTGAATCCATCATGGAGAACGTGATCTTTATGGAAGGGGAAAGAGATGATATCCCGGTGGAGGTAGCCATGCGTTACAACACTTCCTTTAATGAGAATCTTCATTCTTATGTAAATAACATCAATACCCATGAGGGAGGTACTCACCTGGCAGGTTTCCGACGTGCTTTAACGAGAACCCTTAAGAAATATGCTGATGACTTAGGTATTCCACAGAAAGAAAAAGTGGAGATTACAGGAGATGACTTCCGTGAAGGTTTAACAGCCGTGGTTTCTGTAAAAGTAATGGAACCTCAGTTTGAAGGGCAGACCAAAACAAAACTGGGGAACTCTGAAGTTTCGGGAGCCGTAGATAAGATTGTTGGAGAAATGCTTACCAACTTCCTTGAGGAAAACCCTAATGAAGCAAAACTGATCGTTCAGAAAGTGGTTCTGGCTGCAAAAGCGAGACAGGCAGCCAAAAAGGCCCGTGAAATGGTTCAGAGAAAATCTCCGATGGGAGGTTCAGGTCTTCCCGGTAAACTGTCGGACTGTTCATCCAAAGATCCTGCAGAATCTGAAATCTTCCTGGTAGAGGGAGACTCGGCAGGTGGTACAGCCAAGCAGGGGAGAGACAGACATTTCCAGGCCATTCTTCCGTTAAGAGGGAAAATCCTTAACGTTGAAAAATCCATGCTTCATAAAGTATATGATAATGAAGAGATCAGGAATATTTATACCGCTCTTGGTGTTTCCGTAGGAACGGAAGAAGACAGCAAGGCTTTGAACCTGACGAAATTAAGATATCATAAGGTAGTAATCATGACCGATGCCGATATCGACGGTTCTCACATTTCCACACTGATCCTTACCTTCTTCTTCAGGTACATGAAAGAACTTATTGAAAACGGATATATTTATATTGCACAGCCGCCTTTATATTTATTAAAGAAAGGAAACAAGAAAGTATATGCCTACAATGAAAAAGAGCGTGAAGAATTTACCCTTGAAATGTCTCCGGATGGAAAAGGCGTAGAAGTGCAGCGTTACAAAGGTCTTGGAGAAATGAACCCTGAGCAGCTTTGGGAAACAACCCTGAATCCTGAACACAGAATCTTAAAGCAGGTAACCATTGATAACGCAGTGGAGGCCGACAGTATTTTCTCCATGCTGATGGGAGACGAAGTACCTCCACGAAGAGAATTTATTGAAAAAAATGCAAAATATGCTAAGATTGACGCATAATTGTGAAAAATATAAATAAAAAAAGACTTCAGAAATGAAGTCTTTTTTTATTTATAGTAGTTAAATTGAAATAAAAAAATTAACATTTATTAAGATTTTATTATTTTTGCCCAATTGTAATAACTATGATGAAATTTCTGATCTTAGGGGCAATATCCACAGCCTCAATCTATTTTGCCCAGACTTACCCCGTTTCGGCAATTCCTGAAAACTTAAAGAAGAATGCCGATGTAGTGATCCGGAAAGATTTTACAACAGTCCAGATCAATAAAATTGATGAGATCCAGTATTTGAACAATACCGTAACAACCGTTCTGAATAAAGAAGGAGATGCCAAAGCTGCCATATATATTCCCTATAAAAAAGGAGATAATATTTCCGATGTAAAAGTGACGGTGTATGACGGAAGCGGAAAGAAAATAAAAAGTTTTTCGAAATCAGATTTCGGAGACTTTGCCAATAACAGACAGGGCGTGTTTTATTCGGACAGCAGATTTCTGGCATTGCCGTATACTTCAGGCCAATATCCGTATACTATTGATTTTTCTTATAAGATGGAAGTTGAAAATACCGTTTTCATTCCTGATTTTGTTCCTTTTTCCGATCATAATATCTCTTTGGAAGAAAGTCAGTTTAAAATCATCAATAAATCCGGAATTGAGCTGAGAACCAAAACGTATCCGTCAAAATACGACTATACCTCCGTTTCAGTCAGCGATAATGGAGGAGAAAAAATATTTTCCTATAAAAATGTTCCTGCTATCGACGATCTGTTGATGCTCCCGCAGCCTGTGAAAATTTTACCGAAAGTAAGTTTTGCCCTTACAAAATTTAACCTCCAGGGAAAACAGGGAACTCTGAATAACTGGACCGATTTCGGAACCTGGTACTATAATAATCTTGTTGAACCTGTTTCCGTAGCCACCCCTGCCATTAAAGCAGAAGTTGAAGCTTTGAAGTTAACAGGATCCACGGAAGAAAAAGTGAGGAAACTTTACCAGCACATGCAGTCGAAAACCCGTTATATATTTGTAGGGCTTGGGATTGGAGGCTGGCTTCCTATGCTTCCTGATGAGGTTCAGAAAAAAGGTTACGGAGACTGTAAAGGCCTTACCAACTATATGAAAACCCTACTGAATGAAGCTGGAATTCCTTCTAACTATTGTGTGATCAACTCCGGTTCATCACAGGTTTCCTTTGATCCGGATTTTCCTGCGATGGGAGGAAATCATGTCATTCTTATGGTTCCTACCGAAAAAGGTAATATCTGGCTTGAGAATACATCCCAGCAGATAGCTTTCAATCATTTGAGCTATAATACAACAGACAGAAATGTTCTTTCCGTAACAAAAAAAGGTATAGAGCTGATTAATACCCCTTCATATACTGCCGAACAGAACGGAGAAAAACAAAAACTGAAAATTAATCTTCATGAAGACAGCAGCATTACCGGTGAAGGGCAGTTTGTTTATACCGGAAGCCAGTATGATTATAACCTGGCCTATGCATACATGTCACCAAACGAGAAAACGGAAGCTGTAAAAAACAGGCTGGATGTTTTGAATTTTGAAAAGGCCGAAATGAAAAACTTTGTCAATGATAAAGATCATGCAGCCATAAAATTTGATATGGATTTTAGAGCAGGAAACTACTCTAAAAATATTGGAAGCGGATTGATATTCAGGGCTGTACCTGTTTTCGGTAACTACAATTTTAAAACAGATGAAAAAAGAGAGCTGCCATTTGAAATAGGGCAGTCCTATGAAGACGATTATGAAATTGGTTTTATCCTTCCGAAAAATTATAAAATTGATGAAATTCCTGATAATGTATCAATAAACTCAGAATTTGGAACCTACAAACTGAATATTTCTAAAAACGGCAGCGAAGTAAAAGTAAGCAGACTTGTTAAAATCAACAAAGGTACATTTCCAAAGGAAAAATATAACGATTATATCAATTTTAGAAAAAAAATGATCAACGCAGATAATTCAAAAATTTTAGTAACAAAAATATAAACATACCCATGAAGAAAGTCCTATTACTGACCTTCTGCTACTGCAGCCTGGTATTCATCAGCGGTCAGAAACACGAGTTCCTGGATCCTCCTAAATTTAACAATGAAGATCTTAATAAAAATAAATCTGCGTTGGATGAAAATGCGCCCGCTGAGATTTTATACCGGTCAGTGCATTTCAATATTGATCCTTCCATCGGGAAGCTGCGTAAAAATGTGTTCTGCAGGGTGAAAATCTACGATAAGGACAAAGCGGAAGACTGGCTGAATCTTGAAATTCCGCTGTATCAGAATACTTCAAGCATAGAAACCCTCAGCAAGATAAAAGCTTTCACTTATAATCTTGAAAACGGAACAGCCGTTGCTACAAAAGTTGACAAAAGCTCAAAATATAAAAGTAAGGAAAGCAAATATACAACGGTCACCAAGTTTGCATTTCCAAACGTGAAGAACGGTTCAGTAATCGAATACCAGTACGAGGTGGTATCCCCGTTTGTATATGCAGTTCCTGAAGTACTGATAGAATCGGATACCCCTTCTTTATATACCGAGTATGTATTTGATAGTCCTGTTACCATTGCATACAATGTGAATTATACAGGAAATTTGGCCCCTAAATACAGAGAGGTTGATGAGAGGATTTTATACGGATCGGATCACAGAACTTATAGACTGGGCTTTGAAAACCTGAAAGGATTTAAACACGAAAAATTTGTAAAAAATGACAGGAATTACCGTACTAAAATAAGTGCGGAGCTTCATTCTACCAATGTTGGAGATCTGAAAATGTATTCCTCATCCTGGGAGCAGATTAAAGAAAAACTATATAAGGATGAGGATTTCGGAGAAGAATTAAAAAGAACAAAACTGGCAAAAGAAAATATGCCGGCCGGTATTGCAGAGTTGAAGAACAATACTGAAAAAGCAAATGCGATTTTTGATTATGTGAAAAATACATTCACCTGGAACGGAGACAGAGGAATCTATACAGAAAACGGAATAAAAAAACTCATTGAATCCAAAACAGGAAATGCAGCCGAAATTAACCTTTTCCTGATCATGTTGCTGAGAGAAGCAGGATTAAAAGCAGATCCTCTTATTATTTCCACAGTAGATCACGGACTTATCAATCTGGTATCTCCAAGCCTTGCCAGTACAAACTTCGTGCTGGCCGCTGTAACTGCTAAAGAAGGATACCAACTGTATGACGCCACATCGAAGCAGTCTTCAATGAACAACCTTCCGCCAAGAGACTGGAACGAGTACGGTATTCTTATTGCAAAGGAAAAGGCATTACAGATACAGATGTCTAATGCAGCCGTTAGTTTTAATTATCTTACAGCGAATGCTAAAATTAATGATGATGGCAGTGTTTCCGGAACCTATACCGATAAAGATACCGGAACTTTCGGAATGCTTGTGAAGGAAAGATATGATGAAAACGCTGAAAAATATAAGAAACAGTACAAAGAAAATTTCTCAATAGATTTTACGGATATTAACTGTAAAGTACTGGAAAACGGAGAATTTGAAAGTACCATGAAGTTTTCATCGGAAAATATGATCGACAGGGTAGGAAAGAAAATGATCATCAATCCTATGCTTTTCCTGGGAAAGATCTCCAATGAATTTGATCAGACAGAAGCAAGAAGATATTCTATCGATTTAATATCTGCTTTTACCAAGCAGAAAAAGGTTACTTTGGAAATTCCGGAAGGCTATGTGATTGAAGAAATGCCTAAAAACAAAAAAATTGTTACCGACGACAAAGAGATAGAATACAGCTATACTACCAATCTGAAAGGAAATAAGCTGGAAATCACATCAGTCATAAAAGTTTTAAGTCCGGATTATCCGAAAGAATATTACCCGGCTTTCAAACAGATCTGGAATACCGCTTCAAAAAGTGAAAACCAGGTGATCAGCCTGGTGAAAAAATCATAATATGCGGATCTGGCACACAAAAAAACATAATTTTTTCAAAACCATTCATCTTTTTGAATGGTTTTTGCTTTGTTATCAGAAATTGAAATTATGAAAAAAAGTATGGCTGTTCTGGCTGTTTCTTCCTTACTCACCTTTTCTGCCTGCAAAAAAGAAAAAAATGAGATTTCCCAAACCGAAACGGAAAACCTTTTGCCTGTAAAATTAAAAATAGACTCTGTGAGCGTTTCCGACTCTGTGAAAATCAGTGATTCGCTGTCTGTACTTTTCTCATCCAACATGCTGGTTTTTCCGGAACTGAAAGATAAAAAGCTGCTGGACAGTATCTATTTTCATAACAGTGGAATTAAAGATTTTTCTAAAACAGGACTGGCTGCCTATATGGATAATGAAAAAAATAACTATTTCAGCTCTGTAAAAAATGAAAGTAAAGACGTGCTTTCAGATATTTCCTACGCCCGGAAATGGTATTCGGAATCCAGGATGAGTCTGGTTTCCAATATCAATGACTATATGCATATTAAATATGCTCAGAGCTCATATATAGGCGGTGCTCATGACGAATACGGATTTTCAGAGAGAGTTTTTGATCTTAAAAAGAATAAAAGACTGCTCCTTAAAGATATTACCTCCATGCCCAAAGCCAGACTTGAGACATTTCTTATGAACAATGTCAATAAGATTCCCAACGGAGCAACAGATGAAAAAGGAGAGGTGAAGAACTCAGAAATGCTTTTGGTGGAAAAAATTCCCGTAACAGATAATTTCTACTTTGATCGGGAAAACCTGTATTTTCATTACAGCCCTTATGAAATTGCCGCTTTTGCAGCAGGAGATATCATTATTCCTGTTTCCTGGAAAGATCTGGAAGGTACCCTGAACACCGAATTTAAAGAAAGAATGAAAATAAAATAAATAAAATGCTTCCCGATCAGGAAGCATTTTCTATTTTTGCGGTAATGGAAAAAGCAGCTTTTATCATTAATCCTTTTTCGGCTAAGAAGAATTATCAGCCATTTCTTAATGAACTGAAAAAAAAGGTCGATAATCCCTTATATTATATTTCCGAATCTATTCAGGGAACGGATGATTTTATCAGAACCTGTTTTGACCAGGTAGACATCTTTGTGGCCATCGGAGGGGACGGAACTATTTCTACCGTTGCCAGAAACCTGATCAATACAGAGAAGATCCTGGCTATATTTCCGGCCGGATCAGGCAATGGATTCTCCAATGAAACCCGTTTCAATAAAAACCTGGATGAACTTTTAGAAAAGATTAAAACAGGAAAATCAAGAAAAATAGATACATTCATGGTGAATGAAAGGCTTTCCATCAATGTTTCGGGAACAGGTTTTGACGGGAAAGTGGTGAAAGAGTTTGAAAAAACAAACCGTGGATTTAAAAACTACATTAAGGTTTCCCTCAAAACATTCTTCAACTATAAACCCATCAAGGTTAAATTTTTAGATGAAGAATACCGGAAATACAACGGAAAATACCTGATGCTGAATATTGCCAATACCCGCCAGTTCGGAAATAACGCTTATATCGCCCCGAAAGCGAGTAAAAGCGACGGGCTCGTCGATATGGTGCTGGTGAAAAAATTTCCGCTTACCTATTCCGCTCTTTTTGCTTTCAGAATGTTTACCAAAAGGCTGAAAGACGACGAATATGTTACTTATCTTCCCGTTTCCGAAATATCATTTAAGGTGAATACCAAAAACTGGCACCTTGACGGAGAATTCAATAAAATAAAATCTCCGGTTCATGTTAAAGTACTGCCTGCCAGCCTGAATATTCTGGTTTAATCTTTCCGGAACGGATTCGGCTTTTGGTTACACTTCCAGATTTTTTTTCTATCTCAGCCGGATGATCAAGGCAGTACCGCAGCTGCTTTTTATCCAGTTGTTTTTCCCAGTTGGCGACAACCACTGTTGCCACAGAGTTTCCGATAACATTGGTTAAGGCCCGGCATTCACTCATAAATTTATCAATTCCCAGAATCAGAGTCATTCCGGCAATCGGGATTTCCGGAACAACAGCCAGAGTAGCGGCCAATGTTACAAATCCGGCACCCGTAACGCCGGCAGCCCCTTTTGAACTGAGCATAGCTACCAGAAGCAGCATCAGCTGTTTTTCAACTGGAAGATGGATATTCAGAGCCTGTGCAATAAATAAAGAAGCCAGCGTCATATAAATATTGGTTCCATCCAGATTAAAAGAATACCCGGTTGGGACCACCAGCCCCACAATCGCTCTGGAGCAGCCTGCCTTTTCAAGTTTTTCCATAATCCCCGGAAGGGCAGATTCGGAAGAGCTGGTTCCTAAAACGAGAAGAAGTTCTTCCTTCAGATAAAACATCAGTTTAAAAATGTTAAATCCGTTATACCATGCCACGGCTCCTAATACCAGAACAACAAACAGGAAAGACGTAATATAAAATGTGGCCACCAGAAATATCAGATTCAGAACCGAATGAAGGCCGTATTTACCAATCGTAAAAGCCATAGCTCCAAAAGCACCGACGGGAGCCAGCTTCATCAGCATATGAACAATTTTGAAAACGGGTGTTGAAAGATCCTGAAGAAAATCAGTCACTTTCCGGCTTTTCTCTTTCGTTAAAACAAGAGCTGTTCCCATCAGTATCGCCACTAGAAGCACCTGGAGAATATTTTCACCCACCAGCGGACTGAAAAGGGTATCCGGAATAATATTCATAATAAATCCGGTCAGAGTAGTCTCATGGGCTTTCTGCTGATACTGGGAAACGTCTCCGGAAAGCGTGGACGGATCAATATTCAGCCCATGTCCCGGCTGAAGCAGATTTCCTACTACCAGACCTATGATAAGGGCTAAAGTGGAAAACGTGAAAAAATAGATCATAGCCTTTACAGCGATTCTTCCTACTTTTTTAAGATCAGTCATGTGAGCGATTCCCAGAGTGAGGGTAATGAAGATCACCGGTGCGATAATCATTTTAACGAGTTTAATGAATCCGTCGCCCAGAGGTTTCATTTTTTCACCCAGTTCAGGGTAAAAATTTCCCAAAAGAATACCCGCGGCTATCGCAATAATCACCTGGAAATAAAGTTGCTGATAGATTTTTTTAGCTTTCAAAGAGAGTCTTGTTTTCAAGGCGGAAAATTAAGAATTTTATGTGAAAACATGACAAAAGTCAGGAATAATTGAGGGCTTTTAATTGCTGCCTGCCGGCTTTGGGATGAGACAGATAAAAAAATATCCCGGTCCCTATTACCCGGGATATTTTTATGAAACTATTTGTGAGATTCTTTTATTCAACCGCAACGGAATCGTCACCACGGCCGTCTGCCACAGCATGAATATTTCCGTTGTCATCAAGAACGATCATTTCTGTTTTTCCGATCTGTTTTACTTTTTCAATCACGTAATTTTTACTCTGCAGTTCAGCGATTGTACTTTCGGGGAAATTATTTTCAACCTTAATGGTTTCCGGAAGCCACTGGTGATGGAATTTAGGAGCATTAACGGAAATATTGGCATTCAGTTTAAAGTCCACAACATTCACAATCGACTGGTATACAGAAGTAGGAATTGTGGTTCCTCCCGGAGTTCCCACAACCATATAGGGTTTTCCGTTTTTCAGAAGAATGGTAGGGGTCATGGAAGAAAGCATTCTTTTATTGGGCTGTATTGAATTGGCTTCTCCGCCTACGGCACCGAACATATTCGGAATCCCCGGCTTGATGGAAAAGTCGTCCATCTCATTATTTAGAAAGAATCCTGCTCCGGAAACCACTACTTTACTTCCATAATAGCCGTTGAGTGTTGTGGTTACAGAAGCTGCATTTCCGTCTTTATCCAGAACGGAAATATGGGTAGTCTGGGTAGATTCTTTAGGCTGGGGAATGATTTTTCCAACTTCGGAACTTGGCGTTGCTTTACTGAAGCTGAAACTCTTCCAGCGGTTTTTCAGATAATCATCAGAAATCAGATAAGCGGTTTTATCCTGAATGAAATCAGGATCACCCATATACTCTGCGCGGTCCGCAAAAGCTCTTCTTTCTGCTTCTGTCATGATCTGCACGGCTTTTGCAGAGTTCTGCTGGTATTTCTCAAGATTTTCAAAGCTGGCCATTCTGAGCATCTGGGCGAGAAGAACGCCGCCGCTTGAAGGCAGGGGCATTGAAACCACCTTATTGCCTTTGTAATCGAATTCCAGAGCTTTTCTTTCCGCCACTTTATAGTTTTTAAGGTCTTCCAGGGTGATAATTCCATTGCCTTTTTTCATTTCAGCAACCAGGAGTTCAGCTGTTTTTCCCTCATAAAAACCTTTCGCTCCCTGCTTCTGGATGAGTTTCAAGGTTTCTGCAAGCTCCTTCTGAATCAGAAGATCACCTGCTTTCCACGGACTTTCTTTCACAAAAACAGTGGCCGATTTATTGTGTTTTAAGAAATGTTCCCTGTTATTATTAAGCATATCAGCTTCCTGTTCCGTAATGGCAAATCCCTGTTCCGCCAGGTCAATGGCGGGCTGGATGATTTTTTCCATCGGTAATTTGCAGTACTTTAAAGTGGCAAAAAAACCTGCGACACTTCCCGGAACGCCTACTGCCAGTCTTCCGTTTTGGGAAAGATCCGTATCTGCTTTTCCTTTTTTATCGATATACATATCTCTGGAAGCCTTTTTGGGAGCGGTTTCCCTGTAATCCAGAGTAAATTTCTCTCCGTTGTTTTTCACACCGACTAAAAATCCGCCTCCTCCGATATTTCCTGCCTGGGGATATACAACAGCCAGGGCATATTGTGCAGCAACAACAGCATCATAGGCATTTCCGCCCATTTTAAGTACTTTTGCGCCTGCTTCACTGGCCAGGGGATGAGCAGATACCACCACGCCTTTATTCTTTACTTTTACCTCTTTTACAATGCTGATATCTGTAAACTGGGCCCAATAAAACGGACCGGCCAGCAGGATTGCGGTGATAAAAAACTTCTTCATAGGATTTTCTTTATAACAAAAGTAGATATTTTTTCAATGTAAAGAGCTGCCCGCTAATCCAATGGAATATTCCGTCATGATATAAGTGACAGATAATAAAAGTACCTGCTGCTGATGCTGTTGATTATTTTTCATTGAAATATGATTATGATTGTTTTCCCGGAAATCTGATTTTTGATGATGATTTTTTTCAATCACTTTTATAGAGAATGTTTTTAAGGTACCTTTTTTATTATGATAAGCATGATTTTTTTACTTTTGTACAATTCTAAAAAAAATCTGAAAAATGGAATCCTATACGGAAAGAATACTGATTACGGGTGCTCTGGGACAAATCGGCACCGAACTTACCAACAGACTTGTTGAAATTCACGGAGCAGACAATGTAGTTGCTTCAGGACTGGACAGATGGCAGGAGGGAATTACTTCCGCTGCTCATTATGAAAGAATGGACGTTACCAATACCCAACTGGTAAGACAGGTGATTAAAGATTACGATATCACAACTGTATATAATCTGGCTTCACTTCTGTCAGGGACCTCTGAAAAGCAGCCTGTTTTTGCCTGGAAACTGAATCTGGAACCTCTGCTTCACTTTTGCGAAATGGCGAAAGAAGGACTGATTAAAAAGATCTTCTGGCCAAGTTCAATCGCTGTGTTTGGAAAAGGAATTCCAAAGCATGACGTAGGACAGGATGTAGTTCTGAATCCGACTACCGTGTACGGAATCTCTAAAATGGCAGGGGAGAAGTGGTGTGAGTACTATTTCGACAAACACGGGGTAGATGTAAGAAGCATCAGGTATCCTGGACTGATTTCATGGAAAACTCCGGCCGGTGGCGGAACCACAGATTATGCAGTGGAGATTTTTTACAAAGCGATAGAAGACGGAAAATATACAAGCTTCATTTCCGAAAATACAGGAATGCCGATGCTGTATATGGATGATGCCATCAATGCAACCCTGAAACTGATGGAAGCTCCGAAAGAAAGTTTAACGGTCCGTTCATCATATAATCTGGGAGGAATGTCATTTACCCCGAAAGAACTGGCTGAAGAAATCCAAAAAGAAATTCCGGATTTTACCATTGATTATAACCCGGATTTCAGACAGGCAATTGCAGATTCCTGGCCGGCTTCCATTGATGATTCTGTCGCTAAAAAAGACTGGGGGCTGACCTACGATTTCGGAATTTCCGAGATGACGAAAGACATGATCAAAAATCTTAAAGTAAAATTAGCTAAAAAATAATTACTTCAAGTTAAAGTTTAATTAAAAATTTATTTAACATCTGATTTTTAATTGATTATAAATATTATCTAAAATTTAGTTCATATGATATTGCTCACTTTTAACATCCTGAATATGGAAGCTCCTGCTAAAAAAGAGGCTCAGATTTCTGATGATGAAAGATTGAAAATTACAGAAGACAATACCAAAGCACTGTTGAGAATTTTAGATATTCACGATGTAAAAGCAAGTTTTTTTGTGGAGATTTCCATTGCGGAAAAACTTAAAAATTTAATCAAAGCAATTTCATCCCAGGGGCATGAAATTGCTTTTTATAACAGAAGATCAAATCTTCAGGAAATAGAAGAGGTGAAGAAAAATATCCAGGAACTTCTGGAAAAACAGATCCGGGGGATCCGGCAGAAAGATCACAAGGAACCTCAGGAAAATCTGAAATCACTGGAATTTAACTATATCTCCAATATCGATAATGCGGATATTCTTTTCCCCTTCAAAAGACTGAAAAGAGATACCGAGATCACAGAAGAGGACGGGCTGAGCATTGTACCGGAAAGTATTTCTCCATACAGCCAGCTGCCGTATAATGATTTTGTATTTCAGATCCTGCCGATGAAGTATTATCAGAATATGGTATTCGAAACCCTGAAAAATGATGATTTTGTTCTGATCTATCTGAACTCCTGGCAGTTTACCGATTTTAATAAATACCGGTTTGATATCCCATTTTACAGGAGCCTGTTTTCGGGTAAAAAAATGGAGGACAAACTGGATGCTCTCCTTACGTGGATCAATGAGAAAGAGCTGGCTACTTCCCGAATGAAAGATTATATATTCTAAATGATGATAAAACCCCGGCTGCAATTACCCAAAACCATTCGTTTTTTAAATGAAGATGAACTTCCAAAGAATCCGGCTATTTTAAAAAGATGGGAAGAAAGCCAATATGCGAATATTATTGAAGGGTATACTCTGAATTTAAAAGATGATGATAACCCGGAACATGCTTCTTTAGGTTTCAGATTCTATGCTGAGATTAATATAGATAACCCCAGGCTCTGGAGTTTGATTATGGCATTGGCACAGACGCTTCCTGAAGAGGTTTCGTTTTTGTTCGGGCATGTGGATGTTGAGCTTAATTATGGAAACTATCAGAGTAAAGAAAAAACATTGGATTTTATAGCCCGGTATCAGTATGAATTAGTGGAGGATGCCTTTATTAATTATGGATTCATTTATAATGACGGTGAAACTCTTATCGAGGTATTTGTTGATGAAAGCAAATATGTTAAATATTGGGGAACTGATGAAGAATGGTTTAGGACGATAATGGCAGAATTCAGTTTGAAAGAAGAGAAAGGGCTTGAATTTGTAGATGAATTTCCGAAAGTTCGTGAAACGTTAACTGCTCTGGACAAAAAAGCACTTGATTCAAAGACACTTATTGAGCTGTTTGCTCAAAGATATCTTTAGATCAAATGCTGTTCTTTTGTAGGAGAGAAAGGTATGTACTGAGCCTTGTATTCCTTAACTTAATTCAAAAAGAGTAATTTCCGGCAATACTCCAACTCTTCCCGGATAGCCCAATACTCCAAATCCTCTGTTGACGTAAAGCATTTTTCCTTCACTTTCATACAGATCGGCCCATTTCGGGTAACGGTATTGTACCGGAGACCACTTCACATTTTTCAGATCAAGTCCGAACTGCATTCCGTGGGTATGCCCGGAAAGGGTTAAATAGATGTTTCCCGGGTGTTTTTTCACCACATAATCAAAGTGGGTAGGGTCGTGGCTCATCAGGATCTTCGGAGCAGATTCCGGAACTCCTTTTAAGGCATCATCAATCTTTCCGAATTGAGGGAAAGGCTTCAGCCCCCAGTTTTCAACTCCGAGGATGTATAATTTTTCGCCGTTTCTTTCAATGATTCTGTTTTCGTTTCTCAGCATGTCAAATCCGGCCTGTCTTTCATAATCGATGAGGGTATCCAGATTCTTCTTTTTAGCATCCGGGGAAGTCCATGTTACATAATCTCCGTAATCGTGATTGCCGAGTACGGCTAATTTTCCGTCTTTGGCTTTTATTTTTGAAAACAACGGGATGAAGGGTTTAAACTCCTCCGCCACATTATTCACCATATCTCCGGTGAAAAGCACGAGGTCGGGCTTCTGTTCATTGATCAGGTCAACTGCGTGCTGAAGCTTGTCAGGATCCGGGAAACTTCCGCTGTGAACGTCAGAGATCTGGATAATTTTATAGCCTTTAAAGCTTTTACCCAATCCCGGTATTTTTACTTTGATCTTTCTTACTTTATGTCTGTATTTTCCGAAGGTAATTCCATCAATAAAAAGAGCTGAAAGTACACCTCCTAGCCCCAGCCCGACCAGGCTCAGAAACTTTCTTCGCTCCGGGAAAAAGTTCTCTTTAGGCTGTGTTAAACCTACTAAATAGCTTCCTGTTCTGAAAATATCATCAATCAGTAAAAACAGGACGATGAAAATTTTCGGAAGAATAAAGATCAGAAACAGGGAAATAGCGATCTGGGCTCTCAGCGAAGTTCTGTCTGCCTTTTGGAAATGAGAGACTTCATAGGCGAAAAACCCGTAAACAGCCAAAGATACCACCCAATATCCGAGCCGTATCCAGAAATTATCGGTTAAAGTCCTTATGGCCTGGTAAATATAAACTTCTAAAATAAAGAAGATAGCGCCAACGATTAAAAAATTCTTCATGATCGTATCTAAAAAAAGCACAAAAGAAGACTTCCTTTTGTGCTTTCATATTTTTTAATTAAAACTGTTATTAAGGAAATCTGTAAACGATAGCATTGATGTTCATTCCGGCACCTACCGAAGTCATCACAATGTTACCATTATCTTTAAACGATTGACCTTCCATTTTTCCTTTAATTATTAAATCATACATGGTAGGAATTGTTGCAACAGACGTATTTCCCAGGTCCTGGATCGTCATAGGAGAGATTGCATGATCATAATCTTTTACATCATAAAGCTTGTGAAGTCTTTCAATCATGGCATAATCCATCTTGGCATTCGCCTGGTGAATAAGGATTTTATCAATATCCTGAATAGAAAGTCCGGCATCATCAATAGTTTCTTTGATAGCTACGGGAACGTTTTTAAGAGCGTACTCATAGATTTTTCTTCCCTGCATTCTTACGAAAATACGGTTCTGATCAGAATCTTTGTTGATGGAAGGTCCGTTGGCCAGGTAATTCAGTTCAGATCCGTTGTCACAAATGGTATTGTGGGAAATGATTCCTACATTTTCGTCATCAGTAGCTTTTACCACCACAGCACCTGCACCGTCTGCAAAGATCATCCTGTTTCTGTCGTGCGGATCGGTTACCCTGCTTAATGTTTCGCCTCCGATAACAAGGATTGTTTTAGCTGTTTTGGCTTTGATCAGGTTATCTGCTAAAATCATCGCTTCCACCCATCCCGGACATCCGAAAAGCATATCATAGGTAACGCATTTCCTGTTTTTGATGCCTAATTTATTCTTTACTCTGGCGGCCATTGTCGGCATAAAATCAGCATATCCGTTTAGGGTTACTTCCCCGAAATTGCTTGCGTAAATAATATAATCCAGTTCCTCGCCATCTATTTTCGCGTCTTCAATAGCCAGTTTAGCTGCTTCATACCCGATTTGTGAGTTGGAAAGGTCGTCCTCAATAAATCTTCTGTTTTCTATTTCTGTGATTTCTACAAACTTGGCAATAGTTTCTTCCGCAGGCTTATCAATCTTCACCCCGTCTTCCGTGTAGAACTCAGAATCCATGAAATAGTCTCTACCAATAACTCTGTTAGGAATATAGGATCCGGAACCAATAATGATCGTATTCGGCATTCGTTTATATGATTTTTTTAAAGATGCAAAGTTAATAATTAATATTAATAACGGAGAATTAAAAATATTATTAAATTTGCAAAAATTGTACTTTACAATCTATGAAAAACAATCCGTCCTTAAAAGGCTTACTTATTGCAGCTGTGGCGTTTATCGTTGCCTTTGGGATCTACTTCCTTTTTTTAGCCAAGAAGAATTATTATGTCGTAGATAATCCTACTCCCAATACGTATTATTTTAAAATCAATAACGGCTCCGAAGGTGTTATCTCGGCGGGGCAGTCTGTGCATGTAGATCTGAATAAGGGGAAAAACTCCATCAAAGTTTTCGACCAGAATAAGAAGATGCTCTATGATTCAGCGTTTGAAGTGAATAAAATCCGTGGCCTTCTCAATATTGCACATCAGGATTATTATGTAAACGACCAGTATTACGGATACAATCTTAAAAAGGATTCATTACTGATGCAGCTGGGCAAGACAACCATTGACGGTAAAGAATATTTCGGAGGAGCTAAGCATTTCAATAAGCTGTATACGGATGATTTTTATTACAATGTAGACGAAGATTATGACAAACTGATCAAAAACATCCAGAAAGTGGAGTCCAGATCAAAAATCTTCAGAAAGCAGGATTACCTTAATTATTATAAAGAATATTACAAGTTTTAAGTTTTGACAAAAGATATTACCAAAGTTACTCCCTACAATTCTGAGGCTACAAAAAAGAGCCAGGTAGAGGATATGTTCGACAATATTGCACCGAAGTATGACCTTCTGAACCATGTTTTATCAATGAAAATTGATGTGCTGTGGAGGAATAAGCTGGTGAAAATGATGAAAAATGACGACCCGCAGGAAGTGCTGGATGTGGCTACAGGAACGGGAGATCTGGCAATCACCATTGAAAAAGGAACCGGTGCGAAAGTAATTGGTTTGGATTTATCACAACAAATGCTAAATGTTGGCGTTATTAAAATAAAAAAACTTAAATTAGACGGCAAAATTTCCATGCAAAAAGGAGATGCTGAAAATTTACCTTTCGAGGACAATAGATTTGATGCTGTTTCCGTTGCATTTGGAGTGAGGAATTTTGAGAACCTTACCAAAGGTTTGGCAGAATTAAGAAGAGTAGTTAAAGATAACAAGAGTGTTTATATACTGGAGTTTTCAAAGGTTGAGGGTTTCTTGGGACCGCTTTATATGTTTTATTTCAAAAATATATTACCTGCCATAGGCAGACTGGTTTCTAAAGATAATAGGGCATATACGTACCTTCCGGATTCTGTAAATGCTTTTCCTTTCGGGGAAAAGATGAAACAAATTCTTTTAGATACAGGATTTAAGAAAGTAGAATATAAAAAACTAAGTTTAGGTATAGCCACAATTTATAAAGCAACAAAGTAACCTATGAATAAATTTTTATTAAGAGCACTGGTTTTAGCCTCAGTAAATATCGCTGTTTTTGCAGACGCACAATTCAGAACCCGTAACAGAATGGATAAGTTGGAAGACTTTGACGAACAGAAGTTCAGCTGGGGTTTTTACTTGAATGGCAACAGACTGGACTACCGTATCGTTCTTCACCCAAGATATGGTATGAATGGGAATCAGAATCTTGTTACATCTAAAGAAAGTTACAGTTTCGGTGCCGGTCTTATCGCCAAATGGAGACTGAACGATTATTTGGATCTAAGACTGGAACCAGGCTTACAATTTGCTCAGAGGCAGCTGATCTTTGAAACGCAGTCTAATGACCAGTATGCGGCCGGAACTTTAACCAATCCTGCATTTATGCCTTTTCCATTGACGGATAAAGACAAAACAAGAGAGGTGAAATCTACTTTTGTAGATGTTCCTGTATTACTGGAACTTCACGGTCAGAGATGGTACAATTCAAGACCTTATATCGCGGCAGGGGTTAACTATATCGTCAATCTGCAGTCCAATGCAACTTCAGAAGATGATAACATGCAGCAGGTATTCAGATCAACCACCCATAACTTTGCCTGGTCTGCCGAAATGGGAATTCAGTTCTACTTCAATAAATTCAAACTTACCCCGGCAGTGAGAGGAACATTCTTCATGAACAATGAAAAAGTAGCAGACAATGCCAATACTCCTCCATATTGGGCAACAGCAATGTCTACCCTTCAGACGAGAGCCATCATGTTCGTATTGAAATTTGAATAAAAAATATTTCATAAAAATACACAGGGAGGTGCTTCTGCATCTCCTTTTTTGTGAACAGATCAAAATATAGGGACATTTATTTTTGTTACTGTCAATATTTTTTTATTTTTGCTATTAGTTAGAATATACAAAACCTGAAATGCTTCAAGATTTAGAAAACAATTTTTCAGAATTAGAAAAAAAGATTTTGAATTTACAGAAGAATTATAAAAATCTTGCTGAAAAATTATCGGAATTAAATACTGAGCATGAAGAACTGAAAAAGAAATACGACGAAGAGAGGAGGAAAAATCAGGTATTAGCAGAAGAACAAAAAAATATAAAACTTTATTCAGCAATATCAGGAAACCCGGAACACAACAGACTGATGAAAAATCATATCAACAGACTGGTGAAGGAAATTGATTTCTGTATTGCACAGCTTCAAAACAGTGGATTATAATGGAGGTAAGAAGAATAACCGTAAACATTGCAGGAAGAGTGTATCCGCTGAACGTACCGGCCGCAGAGGAAGAAACTCTGCGTAAAGTAGGGAAGCAGATTGAAAATATGATTAAAGATTTTGAACAGAATTTCGATGTGAGAGACAAACAGGATGCTTTGGCCATGTGTGCCCTTAAACTGGGAACCAACGCTGAAGTGGTGTCTGTGAACTACGAAAAAAATATAAATTCTACCAACGAAAGATTAGTGAAAATTAATCAGTCGCTGAATGAAATCGGGAAATAGATTTTTTTTCCTGAAAAAAACTGCCTACAATAATTCTAACACATTAAAGGTAAACTCAACGCTAAACAATTACCGAACAAATGTCCGCTGAATGGCGTGCCGGTCCGTCCGGATTACAGACAGCAGAAATCAGTTCAAATCGTGTTGATTAGGAGTTTACTCTCAATCTCTGGATTATTGTGGGCTTTTTTTATTTAGATATGAAGACAATTAAAACTCAATATATATTATGACAGCAGCCATTATAGCCGGCGTTATTTGCTTAGTGATCGGAGCCGTGATAGGGATATTTTTCTCGAGAAGCTCACTGAATACTAAGGCAAAATTTATTATAGATGATGCAAAGAAAAATGCCGAAAACCTTATAGAAAAAGCAAATGTTCAAGCTGAATCCATAAAGAAAGAAAAGAATCTTCAGGCCAAAGAGAAATTTCTGGAACTGAAGTCACAGCATGATGCAGACATCCAGTCCCGCGAAAAGAAAATGCAGGAGATAGAAAAAAGAACAAAAGACAAAGAGCACAAACTGAACGATGAATTAAGCAAGACCGGAAAACTTGAAAAAGACCTGGACAGACAGATCGCAGATTATGCCAAGAAAAACGAGATCTTAGACAGAAAACAGCAGGAACTGGATATAGCAACTGCTAAAAAAGTGGAAATCCTGGAGAAAATCTCCAATTACACTGCGGAAGAAGCCAAAGCAGAACTGGTAGAAACCATGAAGGCAGAAGCCAAAACAAGAGCCCAGGCCCACGTTCAGGGAATCATGGAGGAAGCACAGATGAATGCCAAGAACGAAGCCAGAAAAATCGTTATCCAGACCATCCAGAGAATCGGAACCGAGCAGGCTATCGAAAATTCAGTATCTGTTTTCAATATCGAATCTGATGAGGTAAAAGGTAGAATCATCGGTAGAGAAGGTAGAAATATCCGTGCTTTGGAAGCCGTAACAGGTGTAGAAATTATCGTTGACGATACTCCTGAAGCCATCCTTCTTTCATGCTTCGATCCGGTAAGAAGAGAGATCGCCAGACTATCCCTTCACAGACTGGTAACGGACGGAAGAATCCACCCGGCCAGAATTGAAGAAGTGGTGGAAAAAACAAGAAAACAGATTGAAGAAGAAATCATAGAAGTAGGAAAAAGAACCATCATTGATCTGGGAATCCACGGATTACATCCTGAACTGATCAAGATCGTCGGTAGAATGAAATACCGCTCTTCTTACGGACAAAACTTACTTCAGCACTCAAGAGAAGTAGCGAATATCGCTGCAACAATGGCCGCAGAACTTGGATTAAATGTGAAATTAGCCAAAAGAGCAGGTCTTTTACACGATATAGGGAAAGTACCGGAGCAGGAATCTGAACTTCCTCACGCTTTACTGGGAATGCAGTGGGCTGAGAAATACGGAGAAAACCCTGAAGTAGTGAACGCAATCGGTGCTCACCACGATGAAATTGAAATGAAATCTCTTTTATCTCCGATCATCCAGGTAGCCGATGCCATTTCAGGAGCAAGGCCGGGAGCAAGAAGACAGGTGCTGGAATCTTACATTCAGAGACTGAAAGATCTTGAATCTGCTGCATTAAGCTTCGACGGCGTATCAAGCGCTTATGCGATCCAGGCAGGTAGAGAGCTTAGAGTAATGGTAGAGAGTGGAAAGGTAAATGATGAAGTTGCTTCTCAGTTATCATATGACATCTCTGAAAAGATCCAGAACGAGCTTACCTATCCGGGACAGGTAAAAGTAACCGTAATCAGAGAGACCAGAGCCGTGAATATTGCAAGATAATAATCGGATCAAGATATTTTATAAAAACCTTTCAGGAAACTGGAAGGTTTTTTATTTTTATCAAAACTTAAAAATGCAAGAACTATCCCTGTCTTCAAAACTGAAGTATATTTTTTCTATTCCCGTTATTATTTCTGCTTTGGGATATTTCGTAGATATTTATGACCTGCTGCTGTTCGGAATTGTGAGGATTCCCAGTTTAAAGGCATTGGGCCTAAACCCGGATACCGACGGAACCTTTATCCTGAACTGCCAGATGGTAGGGCTTCTGATAGGAGGGGTGTTCTGGGGAATATTCGGAGACAAAAAAGGACGGCTTTCTGTGCTTTTCGGTTCTATTTTGGTTTACTCCCTGGCGAACATAGCCTGTGGATTTCTTCCTTACTTTCCTAAAGAGCATCTGGTGTATCAATACGCCGCTTTAAGGTTTATTGCGGGTATCGGGCTGGCCGGAGAGCTTGGAGCCGGAATTACCCTTGTTTCTGAAAGTCTGCCGAAGAATCTCAGGGCAATCGGTACCTCGGTAGTGGCAGGATTTGGCCTGATGGGAGCGGTAGTGGCTCAGTTGACGGTGGAGCTGGCCGGCGGATGGAACATTTCCTATATCATAGGTGGTGTTATGGGAATTCTTCTGTTACTGCTGAGAATCAGCGTTTCAGAATCAGGAATTTATAAGAATATTGAGCATAAAAACGTTTCAAAAGGAAATTTCTTATCCTTTTTTACCCATAAAGACCGCCTGATCAGGTATCTGAAATGCATTGCCGTGGGATTGCCTACGTGGTTCTGTATCGGTATCCTTGCGGTTCTA
The DNA here is from genome assembly GCA_002439165.1 of Chryseobacterium indologenes. GTDB lineage: Bacteria > Bacteroidota > Bacteroidia > Flavobacteriales > Weeksellaceae > Chryseobacterium > Chryseobacterium indologenes_E. Next base: position 106,684 of record DJTE01000029.1, on the reverse strand, counting down.
GCCAATCAGTTTGCTCCTGAATTAGGAATAAAAGAGCTCAATCCCGGAAAAGCCATTATGTGGGCGTATGTGGGTATTTCTGTGGGAGATCTGATGAGCGGATTCATTTCCCATGCTCTGAAATCCAGAAAAATGGCCATATTTTATATGCTGCTTTTTACACTGGCCGGGGTAGCAATCATGCTGTTCGGAAATACGGATACGGAAACCCGGTACTACATTTTCTGCGTATGGCTTGGGCTGGGAACCGGATACTGGGCAATGTTCGTTACACTGGCGGCAGAACAGTTCGGAACCAACATCAGAAACACAGCAACAACTACTGTTCCCAATATGGTAAGGGGACTGGTTCCTGTGATGATCCTGGCTTTTGATCTTTTGAAAACCAATTTTTCTGTAATTATAAGTGCTGCCATAGTAGGAGCCCTTGTATTTGGACTGGCATTTTATTCGGCGCTTACGATTTCTGAAACCCATAATAAAGACCTGGAATTTACAGAATGATAGAAAGGTTAATCGTAAGTAAATGAATAAATTAACATTTTATTGGGTTTAAAATAATTATTATTTATTTACTTTTGAAAGTAAGCGAATTTAATTCTATTGTTTAATTAAAATCAAAACATCATGTCACAGGAAATTTTTAAAAAAGCAAAAAAGTTAAAAAAAGACGACCTTAAAAACATCGTAGGAGGAGTTGGAGGAGCAGTGACTCCGGATCTTTCAAAATGCGGATGCAGCTGTACGGGAGCAGTAACAGGTCCGTCATATTGTGTAAAATACAAGAGATGTCTGCAGGTAATGACCTGTTGATATAAACATTTCATTGAGTAAAAACCTTTCGGGAAACCGGAAGGTTTTGTTATATTCAGGGCCTGGTATTGATCGTCATTATAAAATTTAGAACGGTAATAAAATTAAAAATAATCTGGGTTCCGGTGTTCTCTTCCAAATTCAGGCTGAACTGAGGCTTGTTTAATAAATATTACGGAGGTATTTTTTTTAACTATGTTAATAATACTAATGAAATCAATGATTTATTAAATTTTATGATAAATTATGTTGCGAATAATTAATATTTGTTTAACTTTGAAATGTAACTAAACTATATTGTTAAATCTCCAAACCAAACCACAACCATTATGAAAAACGCGAAAAAACTAACAAAAACAGATCTTAAAAACATTGCAGGAGGAATAAGCGGAAAACCTGATTTATCTCTTTGCGGATGCAGTTGCTCAGGTTCCGTAACAGGGCCATGGTACTGCGTGCAGTATATCGCCTGTACACAGGGATATAACTGTGGTGAAGCTGCAATGTAAGCCTGGTTTTATTTACAGAATAAACATTTCCACATTTAATATGCAAAAGCCTTTCGGATTTCCGGAAGGTTTTTGTGCTTTGTTGATCGTGATTAACAAGAATATATTGTCCTAAAATATCATTAATAAACTAATAAATCATTCGTGTGTTCGTGGCAATGAAGTATTTTTAACCACAACAGACACAAAAGGCTTTACACTTAAGTTCAAAATAACAGTAAAGCTTTATGCATAAAAGTGCACATGAGTTTTTAGAAATCTACGATTTCTGTTTGCCACAGAAGAAAAAATCTGCTCAATCTGCCAGATTTGCGAGAGAAAAAAATTCGCGCATAGAATCCACCTACGATTTTTATTCTTCTCCTAATTAAAAATCTGTTCAATCCGCAGAATATGAGAAATTTAAATACGGGAAAATTCGTGCAGCCGTGGCAAAATATAAAAAGCAATTAAAATAAATATTAAAAACCAGCTTCATTAAATCACCTTTTGCCCTTCAAAAATCAGCAATGCCTATCAATAATTCTTTGTTTGGTAAAAAGCAAAACCTCATAAAGAGGTCTGTGCATTTCAGGAAAAATAATGTTTAATGAATGATATAAAGCAGGCTTCCCACACTGATCACGATCCAAAGGATGACAGCCATTGCCAGCGGCTTCATTCCAATCGTTTTTAAAGTCTGTACCGAAAGCGTAGAGCCGATAAAAAATAAGGTCAGATTCAGCCCGGATCTGGCCAGAGAAGTTACCGTACTGCTGAAAAAGTCAAAAACAGGAAAATAAGTGTTCAGGAGTATGGCAAGAATAAACCATCCGATAAACCACGGGATTTTAATCTTTGATTCTTTATTTTTAAAGATAAACATCGTGATCACGGAAACCGGGATAATCCATAATGCACGGGCCAGCTTTACCGTGGTAGCGGTTTTTAAGGCTTCATAGCCGTATTTTCCTGCTGCACCTACCACAGAACTGGTATCATGAATACCTACCGCACACCACAGTCCGAACTGTTCCTGGGAAAGATGAAGTATATGCCCGATAGCAGGATAGATAAACAGGGCGATAGAATTTAAAGTAAAAACAATAGCAAGTCCCAGAGATATTTCTCTGGTATCCGGTTTTATAATAGGAGAGACCGCTGCAATGGCACTTCCCCCGCAGATCGCTGTTCCCGCAGAAATCAGATAAGAAAGCTTCTTTTCCAGTTTAAATACCCTCCCCAGAACATATCCAAGTACCATAACGGTTATAATACTCATTACCGTTAGGAGAAATCCCGATTTTCCCGCCTGCAGGGCCTCATCCAGTTTAAGCCCGAAACCAAGACCTACAATAGAAACCTGGAGCAGTAAATGAATATATTGATGGAGGTATTTCTCAAACGGATTACCGATGGTTACAGCCAGAACAAATCCTGATGCCAGAGCGACTGGTGAAGAAACCCACGGGGTAAGGCATAAAACAGCAGGTATAATAAAAACCGCTTTACGGAGTGTATTGTTTAGGATGGAATCTTTCATATGATAAGTTTTCAGATAAGACTCCAAAATTCCGTAATTTAATATTACAAAGTAAATTGTATTTTGTTATGATGGATAATTTTTAGTTATAATTGGAAGAGAGATGATAGATAATAGACATTCCATTTTAAATGGGAGAGACTTGTATATCTTATATTATAATTGATTGGTAAATCTTAAAAACAGTTTAATCAATTCCGACTGCTCACCTTTCGGAAGAATAAAATGAAAATTTCTTTCGATACTGAAGTTTTTAATATCCACTACGGTAAGCGTATTGTTTTTCAGCTCATTGATGATGGTACTGATGGACAGGAATGCCATACAGTCTGAATTCAGCAGGTAGTTTTTAATACTTTCACTGCTTCCCAGCTGAATAACCGTGTGAAGTTCTTCCATATGAATATCTTTTTCCCTGAGACGGTTCTGAATAAACTCCTGCGTTCCCGAACCCTGTTCCCGAAAAATAAGATCCAGGCTGTAAAGGTCCTTCAGACTTAATGTTTTATGGGCTGAAGGATGGTCAGATTTTGCGGTCAGGACAATTTCGTCAGCTTTAAAAGGCCGGTAGTCGAAAAAGGAAGATTGGGATTCCCCCTCAATAATGCCGAGATCTATTTTACCCTCTCTCAGCAGATCGGAAATAAATTCAGTATTATGGGCGATCAGTTCAATTTTAATATCCCTGTAATAACTGTTGAATCTGGCAAGAATTTCAGGAAGTACATACTGGGCGACAGTAGTACTGGCACCGATGATCAGTTTTCCCTTGTGCTTTTCATTGATCTGGCTGATCTCAAATTCCAGGTCACGGTAGATATTCCGGATCTTTTCAGCATATTCATATAAGATTTTTCCGCCTTGCGTAAGCTGAATAGAGGTTCCTTTTCTGTCGAAGAGTTTTGTTCCCAGCTGGTTTTCAATCTCTTTAATATGTTTGGTTACAGCCGGCTGGGAAATATGCAGCTCTTCCGATGCTTTGGTAAAACTCAGTCTGGAAGCTGTGGTATGGAAAACTTTTAATCGGTAATCAAACATCGTCTAGATTTATCGGGCAAACTTAAGGAATTTCCGGGAATAGAAGAGTGAATAGTCAGTGGTGAATTGGCTCCGCCGTGAATTTTTACAGACAATAACAATGCACTATTGACCTGTGCAGCAAAATTGACTATTGACATTTCTCTCCTCCCTACAAAAATTCGGAAACAGACCTGTCCTCCTGAGCAGAATATCTCCTGTTTTTCGCTTCTCCGATTTTCTGTTTCGTGTAAATACTGTTGTGTCCGGAAAGTAAATAAGAAACAATGCAGGCAATCGCAATATAAACTCCGGATTCAGCTCCGAAAAGTTCTATTCCCATCAGCATACAGGCCAGAGGGGTATTGGTAGCTCCTGCAAAAACGGCAACAAATCCCATTCCTGCAAGCAAACCAAACGGAAGCGGAATAAAAAGAGATAAAGCACTGCCCAAAGTAGCCCCGATAAAAAACAGGGGAGTTACCTCACCACCTTTAAAACCGGCAGACAGTGTGACAATGGTAAATATCATCTTCAGAGCAAAATCATAAAGAGGAAGCTGCTTTTCAAAAGACTCTACAATAACAGGAACTCCAAGACCGATATATCGGGTAGTTCCCATAGCAAATACGGCCAAAGCGATAATAATTCCGCCGATAACCGGGCGGAGCGGAGGATATTTGATCTTTGCTCTGAAAACAGAACCTGTCCGGTGAATGATCTTACTGAAGGCAGCAGCGCAGATCCCAAACAGTATACCGGCCAGAATACTGTATAAAACAGGCAGGAATTCCAGTTTAGGAATAAGGCCGATGTGATAATGGGTATGTTTTACGTTCCACAGGGTCGTGGCCTGGTCTGCAAGAATAGCGGAAGCAAAGGCTGGAAAAATAGCATTGTAGCGTATTCTTCCGATCAGAAAAACTTCAAGACCGAATACCGCACCGGCGAGAGGAGTTCCGAAAACAGACCCGAAACCGGCTGCAATGGCGGCAATCAGCAGAATTTTCCGCTCATTCTTATCCAGTCTGAATGGCCGGGTAAGCTGATCTGCAATAGCACCTGCCATCTGAAGAGCTGTACCTTCCCGGCCCGCAGATCCCCCGAAAAAATGAGTGGCAATGGTTCCCAGGTAGACAAAAGGAGCCATTCTGAACGGAATAATCTCTTTCGGATCGTGGATGTTGTCAATCAGTAAATTATTTCCGGCTTCCACATCTTTCCCGAAATAATAATACAGAAGTCCGATCAGAAAACCAGCAGCGGGAAGCAGGGCAATCAGCCAAAGGTGAGTTTCCCTGAAGTTGGTTGCCCATTCCAGAGACCGGAGAAAACCGGCAGACGCCGTTCCTACAAGGCCCCCAAGAATTATACTGATGCAGAGCCACTTTATAATATAGGGCAGTGCAGGATACTTTCTGAAGAAAAATTGAAAATGAAAAACAGCTTTTCTGTTAAATGTTCGTTGATTTTTTGACATATTGATCCTGATCAGTTATTGGTTAATAATCTCTTAATCAGGCGTCATCAGCTTTTGTAAAGCGGTTGGGTAAGGAAGAGCACCATTTCCTTTTGATAAAGCAAATATAGAAATAAGAATTTATTTCTCAAAAAAAATACCGGAAAATAAAACAGCTTCCTTAATGTCCGGTAAATATTTTTTCATCAGCTTAACAACCCTTATTATTTGAAAATTTGAGGTATGAATTGAAAAAAGCAGATATAATTTGTTCCGGGTGTAACTTAGAATGTACATCTCTGACTTATTGAATATTAAATATAAAAGCCATGATCAGAATATCACTTGCTTTCAGCTTTATTTTGCTGATTTTATTTTCCTGCAGAGAGAAATCAGAAACAGAAGTTGTTCTTGATTTTTATAAAAAAGGGAAACTTAACGGTACGGTTCTTATCGTAAAAGAAGGAAAAATTGTTTGTGACACTGCTTTAGGGTATAAAAACTTTGAGAAAAAGATTCCTTTAACAAAAGATACTCCTTTTTGTATAGCTTCTATCACCAAGCCGTTTACAGCAGCAGCCATCATGCTTTTGCAGCAGGAGCATCGGCTGTCTTATGATGATAAAGCAATCCGTTACATTCCTGATCTTCCGGCATATGCACAGGATATCAGTATACGGCAACTGCTTAACCATACTTCCGGGCTTGCAGATTATGAAAATGTTTTAATTTTAAACCGTAAAATTACCAACGATGATGTTCTGGATTTTCTGAAAAAACAACCGGGACTGAAGTTTCCTTCGGGTAGCCGGTTTGAATACAGTAACAGCGGTTATACCATATTGGGAAGGGTTATAGAAGCTGTATCCGGTCAGTCATACAAAAAGTTCATTCAGGACAGGATCTTTATCCCTTTGAAAATGAAGCACTCGTTTGTTTACGATGCAGAAACCGTTCCGCCTTCTGATAGAGCTGAGGCTTATGATGCAGACAAAAAACCGGATGATTATTTCCTCCTGACTTTGGGAGACGGCAGTATCTATTCTACAACCTGGGATCTGTATCAGTTTGATCAGGCTTTAAGAAAAAACCGGCTGCTGAATGAGGAAAATTCTAAGGTGATGTACAAACTGCCTGCCTTAAAAAATGGAAAAACCAGTGAATATGGTTTTGGCTGGTATGTTTCGGACCAAACAGCGATGCATACGGGAGGAGTAAATGGTTTCAGATGCGTCATCTGGCGTGATCTGAAAACGGATACCGATATTATTGCACTCAGCAGCATGGGAGATGCTTTTCCGGTGTATGAATTTCTGGATGCAGAAAAGAAAGCGTTAAAGTTAAATAGACCGTAAAATGAAAAAATCTTCTTTCCGGAAATATAGGAAAGGTCATTGAATGGGAATTAATTTGTTCAATAAGATTTTCTCAGCCTGACTGATCTTTATTCGATATATACTCTGATTATTGCGGATAGTGCACCGCTTTATCAATCTCCGGAGGATTATTGTATTTCCGGATCACTTCCTGCATGTTTCTTGTCTGGGTATTCAGTTCATCAACAGTACGGATTTCTTTGCCGTTGATATTGATTTTCAGGTCAGTATTGGCTTTGTTCAGATTATTCCGCTCAAAAGCAAACGGATCATTGTAAAATTCCATGATCAGTTTATACTTCTGCTTTTCGTTAATAGGAACCGCCTTGTTTCCGAAATTGGATTCCACAAAATTCTGAGTGGAATAGCTCTCCGGAAGCTTCTGGCTCTTGACAAGAGTATAAATGAAATTATCCTTTGTATCTGAAAGTTCAAAAATAAGCCCTGGAAGTCCTCTGAATTTAAAAGGACCTTCATTGAACGGGAGGTCTTTGCAGAACCATGCTGTCCAGCTTCTGCCTCCGAATTTTGTTGTGGCTTTCTGCAAAGTATAGTTTTCTGCCTTTTTAGTCTCATCAGCAATAATCCAGTTTATTTTATCTGTGGTTTTGAAAGAATAATACCCCTGCTTGATGTTGATGTAATTTTCATGATCAGAAGAATTGATTTTTCTTTTCACCACCTGTCCGGACATATCCGTATAGCTGGAATTTGTGCCGAATTTTTTGTTTAAAGAATCGGTAATCGCCAGATCCTGTCCATAAAACTTGACTTCTTTGGGAGTAATGTCAAGGATCATATTCTGTTTTTCATGATGAGTTTCCGTAGAATCCATTTTATACTCCAGCTGATAAATGAAGCGATGGGTCTGGGCCCGGAACAAAACCATGATCAGTAGGGCTGTGACCGTAAAAACATTTTTCATATTTATTATAATGATACTGTCTGACGAATCTTTCAGTTGTTGGAATACAACCTCAAATCTTAATTTTTTGAGTCTTAGAGGAAAGGTTTCATTTCATCTTCTATCTGTGTTCTCAGTTCCATAAGCCGTTTGGCATACTGCTCCTGCTGCTTTTCCTCTTCCGTTTCAGGGATCCATTTGGGAACCGGAAGTTTTTTGCCGTTTTCATCTACTGCCACAAAAACAATGATGCAGTGGGTCTTTTTATCAAAAGTAGGCTGTTTAAGATTTCGTGAAAAAACATTGATCGCAATATGCATACTCGAAGACCCTGTATAGATCACCTGTGCATCTACTTTCACAACTTCCCCGATCTTGATGGGCTCGTAAAAACGGATTCCGCCTACATAAACAGTTACGGAATAATTGCCGCTCCATGTTGTGGCACATGCATACCCGGCCTGATCGATCCATTTCATCACACTTCCTCCGTGCACATTTCCTCCGTAATTAACATCTGAAGGCTCCGAAATAAACTGAAAAGTAATAGGCTTATTGTCCATCTTTATAAAATTTGAATAAAGTTATTTAATAATTTTCAAAATCTTAGATTAAATCCTACTTTTGAACTGTGAAACTTCAGATGAAGACCGAAATTCAGTAAATAACAGATTTAAAACAGCAATGAAGAAAGTATTTTATCTTAATACATGCGATACCTGCAGAAAGATTTTAGCACAATTTGACCTTACAGACTGGGAACTTCGTGAGATCAAAAAAGAACCGGTAACCAAAGAAGAGCTTGCAGAAATGCATAAAAAGACAAAGTCCTATGAAGCACTGTTCAGTAAAAAATCTACACAGATCAAAGCAAGGGGACTGGATGTAAAATCCTTAACAGAAAAAGACTTTAAAGAACTGCTTCTGGATCATTACACTTTTCTGAAACGCCCGGTTTTCCTTACAGATCAAGAGATTTTTGTTGGAAATGACAAGAAAAATGTTGAAGCACTAAGGCTGTTCTTCGGAGTGGAGGCGTAGTTGCTTCTCAATACATACAGGTTTCGGCTCCGCTTTGCGGAGCCGAAACTTTTTATTTAAAATACTGAACAACAATGTTTTAAAGTTTTATTTGTATCTTTAAAAGACCAAATATATTATTATGAAAAATATTTTAAAAGCAAAAAAACTGAACAGGTCTGTATTAAAAGACATTCACGGCGGCGGAAGAGAACCCGTGATAAATTGTTACACCCTTTGCGGAGAAGCCGGGGGAGTGGTTTCAAGCCATCCCGGGAGAGGAGATATGTGCACCCCGGACAGGTCACTCTGCTGTTACTGCAGGTAAGAAAAAAAAGAGATTGTAAATTTTACAGTCTCTTTTTTATGGGGCGAATAAAAAACGCAGGTTTTTTAAAGCTTAGGTAAGCTGCTGTGTGCAAAGTTCTTAAACTTACAGATAACTGAAGTGTCAAATCTTCTGTGTTTGCTTTGGTTAAAAAAGATATCTGTAAATCTCTGTGGGAAATATAAAAAGAGACCATCGGGAGACAGTCTCTTTTTCATATTATTTCAGAACCTTTATACAAAAGGAGCTTTTACTACCTTCGCAGGGATGTTTTTGTTTCTTACCTGAATAAAAATTTCAGAACCCAGTTTGAAGTGAGGCTTATCCACATAAGCCAGACCCAGACCGATCTTTTTCATAGGAGACTGTGTTCCGGAAGTTACTTTTCCAATGACGTTTCCTTCTGCATCTACTACCGGATAATCATGCCTTGGTACCCCTTTATCCTGAAGCTCAAAAGCTACTAATTTTCTCGTTACGCCTTCCTCTTTCTGCTTGGCAAAGATCTCTTTGGAAACAAAATCTTTATCGAATTTTGTGATCCAGCCTAAACCTGCTTCAATAGGAGAAGTGGTATCGTCAATATCATTTCCGTAAAGGCAGAACCCTTTTTCCAGTCTCAAAGTATCTCTGGCTGCCAGTCCGCAAGGGATAATTCCTTCAGCTTCTCCGGCTTTGATGATCTCATCCCAAAGTTTTACGGCATCTTCATTTTTAAAATAAATTTCGAAACCGCCGCTTCCGGTGTATCCTGTGTTGGAAATGATAACATCGTTCACACCGGCAATACTTCCCACTGTGAAATTGTAATAAGGAATCTCAGAAAGATTGGTTTCAGTAAGCTTTTGAAGGATCTCAGTGGCTTTAGGTCCCTGTACCGCCAATAATGACATATCATCAGAAGCATTCGTCATTTTAGCCCCGAAAGTATTGTATTTTGAAATATGATTCCAGTCTTTATCTATATTGGAAGCGTTTACCACAACAAAATATTTGTCATCTTCCATTTTATAAACGATAAGGTCATCTACAATTCCGCCGTTTTCATTCGGAAGACATGAATATTGTGCTTTTCCGTTTTCCAGAGCGTCTACATTATTGGTGGTAACGAGCTGAAGAAGATCTTTGGAACCCGGTCCTTCAATAAAGAACTGTCCCATGTGTGAAACATCAAACAATCCTGCTTTTTCTCTTACTGCAAAGTGTTCTTCTGTTACTCCTGAATACTGTACAGGCATTTCAAAACCTGCAAAAGGTACGATTTTAGCGCCCAAAGAAACGTGTTTATCGTATAAGGCTGTTTTCTTCATATTTAATTTTTATTTCTTTATTTTAAAGCTGTTAAAAGTTTCATTAAAAAGGCTCATATAATTTCCGTTCCAGAATTTCTGTCCGCAGTTGATGGAAATCAGATAAATATCTTTGTTTTTCTGAAAAGCCCTGGTGATCCAGAACAGTTTTTCCTTCTCATCAAAATACTCGTAGAAGTATTCCGTATATCCTTTTTTGCCTTTATTTTCTTTGACCTTATTTTCTTCCTCGCCGGATTTGTATAACGCCAGAATAAACTTTTTCATCTCGGATTGCGGAATCTCCAGATCATGATATTCTGAAATAGTGACAGCTCCGATCTCGCTGGTAGGAAAGATATTGACAATATCACTGTCGTTGGTAGATTTCCAGCCATCCGGAACACTGATGGAGTAATTGGGACTGTCATACACTTTCCCTTTTTGGGCAAACCATAAGCTGCCTGATAAAAAAGCGAATGCTAAAAGTATTTTTTTCATCTAAAAATGGTGTTTATATTCTTCAAGGATGATTTTGAACCATTCTGTAAAATGTTCAGGTGACCCGGCAATCTCTTTATCCAGATCTTCCATTGCAATAAATCTTACAGCTTCTACTTCATCCTTATTCAGGTTGAATTCAGATTCGTAGATCCCGGTAAATACATGATCCAGTTCATGTTCCCAAAGTCCTCCGCCAACATCGGCTTTATAAATAAAACTGAATTTTTCAGAAAGCTCTGTTTCAATGCCCAGTTCTTCCTTTAATCTTCGTTGGGCTCCTTCAAGGTAGGTTTCCCCTTCTCTGGGGTGGGAGCATACCGCATTGGTCCATTGATGGGGAGAATGGTATTTGCCTGACGCTCTTTTCTGAAGAAGCATTTCCCCTTTACTGTTAAAAAGAAATACAGAAAATGCACGGTGCAGAAGCCCGTTGATATGAGCCTGCTGCTTTTCCATCAGACCCAGAATTTCATCTTCAGGATTTACTAAAACTACAAATTCTTCCATTTCTACAAATGTAAGCCTAATAAATGTATTTTGGAAATTTTTGGTGAAACATCATATTTTATCGTATCCGGGATACAAAAAAATGTATTTGGAAAATGAAATAATGAAAAATTATGACCCCGGTTTCAGCAAAACAACTGACGTTACCCATCTATTCAACAGGGTTGGGCCTTAGCCAACACCCATAAAAACCAATATTTGTAAAAAATAAATCCGTAAAATTCAATATCAACAAAAATCAATACCCCGGATTGTTTTGCCATTTTAATCCAGACAAAAAACAATTCACAATATTTATATCAATAATTCATCCGTAACTCAATAAACTCAATCCTAGAAAGACCTGATTATTAAGAAAAATTTTAATGTAAAATAACTTATTGATGAATAAAATGTTTATATTATTCGTTGAATATCTGTTTTTGTAGTAAAATTTTAACATAAATCCGATTTGATACTGATGTTAGATTGAAAAGCCTTAACTTTACATCTTAATTGGTAATGATGGAATTAGAATACATTGAGCACTTAAGTCCTATTCTCAAGGACGGAATAAAAAACTACTTAATTGATATCGACGGAACCATTACAGATGACGTTCCCAATGAAGAACCCGAAAGAATGGTTACCTGCGAACCTTATCCGGATGCACTCGAAACAATCAACAAATGGTATGACGAAGGGCACCAGATCTGTTTCTTTACCTCAAGAACAGAAAACCTCAAGCAGATTACCATAGACTGGCTGGATAAGCACGGTTTCAAATACCACAGCGTACTCTGCGGAAAGCCGAGAGGAGGGAACTATCACTGGATAGACAACCATCTGGTAAGAGCTACAAGATACAAAGGCAAATTTACAGACCTTGTAGAAAAGCAGGTTACCATAGAAGTTTTCAAAGATTAATCAACGATAATGCGAAGATTTAAAAATTGTAGGAAGTGCATAACACAGGAAATTCTATAATTTTTAAATCTTTCAGTTTTTAATATATATTGTATTTATGAAAGTTTTAGCAAACGACGGTCTCGATCAATCAGGAATTGACGCCCTTACCGAAAAAGGGTTTGAAGTGATTACAGCAAAAGTTCCCCAGGAATTTCTGGCAGATTACATTAATGAACATAAGATCCGTACGCTGCTGGTGAGGAGTGCTACCCAGGTAAGAAAAGATATTATTGATAACTGTCCCTCCCTTGAGATCATCGGGCGTGGAGGAGTAGGAATGGATAATATTGATGTAGACTATGCCAGAGAAAAAGGAATTCATGTGATCAATACCCCTTCAGCATCCTCAGAATCGGTGGCGGAACTTGTATTTGCCCATCTGTTTTCAGGGGCAAGGTTTCTTCAGGATTCAAACCGTAAAATGCCTATGGTAGGAGATACAGAGTTTGCAGCCCTTAAAAAGGCATATGCCGCAGGGATCGAACTGAGAGGAAAAACCATCGGGATCATCGGAATGGGAAGAATCGGGCAGGAAGTTGCCAGAATTGCACTGGGATTGGGAATGAGAGTGATTGCAGCGGACAATAATGTAGGAAAAGCAAGCATCAAAGTGAAATTCTACAACAACCAGTTCATTAATGTAGATATAGAAACAGAACCGCTTCAGGATGTATTGAAACATTCGGATTTCATTACCCTGCATGTGCCTGCTCAGAAAGAGGGATATATGATCGGCAAAAATGAATTCGGCATCATGAAAGATGGAGTAGCGGTAGTGAACTGTTCAAGAGGAGGTGTCATTGATGAAACAGCCTTAATTGAAGCATTGGACTCCGGTAAAGTAAAATTTGCAGGACTGGATGTTTTCATCAACGAGCCGGTGCCTTCCAAAGAAATCCTGAACCATTCAAAGATTTCCTTAACGCCTCATACCGGTGCATCTACACTGGAGGCTCAGGACAGAATCGGGCTTTCTCTGGCAGAGCAGATTTCAAGTATCTTACAGATTCAGTAGAGATATCGGCAGTATAAAAAACAAAGGCACTTCAGTTAGAGGTGCCTTTACTTTTTTTATATTTTATTTCTGTTTCAGGAGATCCCTGATTTCCATGAGTAATTTTTGATCTTCAGTTGGTCCGGCAGGAGCAGCTTCTTCTTTTTTGATCACCTTGTTAGCCCCCTTTATAAGCCAGAAAAGGACCATGGCAATACACAGAAAACTGATTACCGCAGAAAGGAAATTACCATACGTAACACCGTTCCAGGAAAGTTTTGAAATGTTTTCCGCACCCGCAGCTTTTAAAGCCGGATTCAGCAGTAAAGGGGTAATAACATCTTCTACCAGAGAGGAAACAATTTTTCCGAATGCACCTCCGATGATCACACCGACTGCCAGGTCAAGTACATTGCCCTTAAAAGCAAAGTCTCTAAATTCTTTAATAAATCCCATAATTTATATTTTTTAATTAGTATCCACACAAAAATATAATTAAAAAATGTAAAAAACACCACTTTTTATCGTTTTTTTATCGCTGATATGCGGAATTTTATTACCATTTTTATTTCAAATTCCATATTGAATTGAATCTTATTTAAATAATCTGTTTTATGGTTAAAGCCCGTTTGCTTTATTCCTTAAATCGTTTGTAATGAAAAATCTTTCGTAATTTGCTTTAAATTTAACTTATGAAAATCTTTACTGCAGAACAAATCCGCCAATGGGACAGGTTTACCATTACCCATGAATCCGTTACTTCTCTCAAACTTATGGAAAGAGCAGCTTTGGCATTGGCCGGATGGATTTCTGAAAACTGTAAAAACCATACAAAGCTGGCCCTGTTTTGTGGTCACGGAAATAACGGAGGTGACGGATTTGCTGCTGCCCGTATTCTATACACCAAAGGATTTGATGTAGAGGTACTGGTTCCGGATCTTAAAGCCGGATTTTCTGAGGATGCTTCCATCAATTTACAGCGATTGAAGGACTTTTCAGGAATTTCTGTACGGGAGCTTAGTGAAACGGAAGATTATTCTTTTGATAACGGTACTGTTATTATTGATGCCCTTTTCGGAACCGGCCTGTCGCGGCCTCTGGACGGAATTTATAAAAAGCTGGTCACAAAACTCAATGAAACAGGCGGAGTGAAAATTTCCGTAGATATTCCTTCCGGGTTATCAGCAGACCGTATTTTTGAAGATGAGACAACAGTTTTTAAAGCCGATTACACCTTGAGTTTCCAATGCTGGAAGAAGAGTTTTCTGCATCCTGAAACAGGAAAACATACCGGGAAAATTATTATTCTGGATATAGGGTTAAGCTCCGGGTTCCAGGAACAGGAAAAAACCGGAGATAATGTGATTGATGAAAATATGATCTCAGGGATTTTCAAACCCAGGGAAGAATTTTCCCATAAAGGAACATACGGGAAAGCTGCCATTGCTGGCGGAAGTTACGGTAAAATAGGGGCGGCGGTATTATCCGCCAAAGCTGCGTTAAAAACAGGTGCCGGCCTTACCTTCACCTTGGCTCCGGACTGCGGATACACAATTTTGCAGACCGCCTGCCCCGAAGCAATGTTTATAAAAACAGGAAATGAGCATATTGACAGCATCCCGGCCGAAGAAAATATGACCTGTGCTGTCGGGCCTGGATTAGGCACTCATACAGAAACGCAGAAAGCTGTTCTTGATTTTTTAAAAAAATATACTAAGCCATTGATCCTGGATGCCGATGCCTTAAATATACTTTCAGAAAAACAGGAAGCCCTGAAGTACATCCCGGAAAAGTCTGTTATTACACCCCATCCGAAGGAATTTGAAAGACTGTTCGGAAATACGGCCAATTCCTTTGAACGGTTAGAGCTGGCCCGGAAAAAAGCGAAAGAACTGAATATTTATATCGTCCTAAAAGACCATCATACCCAGGTAGTTACTCCTGCAGGAAATGTATTCTATAATATCACCGGAAATGCCGGCCTTGCCAAAGGAGGAAGCGGGGATATTCTTACCGGAATCCTGGTTTCATTGCTTGCCCAGGGATACTCTGTGGAAGAAACCTGTCTGCTGGGAATATGGCTTCACGGAAGAGCCGCAGATCTGGCCGCGGAAAAATATGCTAAAGAATCAATGCTTCCCACAGATGTTATTGATGAACTGGGAAATGTTTTCAGGGAACTGAATAAGGCTGCGACGAAGCTCTAAAAAGATATACCAATAATTAAGAATATAGAAAAAGACCGGTTTGCATCATACAAACCGGTCTTTTATATTGAATAACCTGAGTCATTGAAAAGGAGAGTGGAAATGGAAATTTCCAACCTTTATTCCCGGATTATTCCGGTTTTTCGTTCTCTGCCTGAGTGATCTTAAATTTTTTGGAAATAACCATAATAATTACCCCGGCAATCATAAATGGAATAGAAAGTACCTGTCCTGTATTAAGTCCGCCGAACTGGATAAACTCGTCGCCTTGCGGTTCTTTCAGGAATTCCACAAAGAATCTTACGGCCCAGAGGATGATGAAGAACAGCCCGAACAGCCATCCCTGCTGGTATTTTTTATTGGTTTTTCTGTATAATATCCATAATAAAATAAACAGACATACATATCCGAATGCTTCAAACAGCTGACTTGGATAGCGGGGAACAGTTACTCCGTATTCACTGCTCTGCTGGGGAAAAAGAATAGCAAACGGAGAATCCGGACTTACCGGTTTTCCTATAATTTCAGAATTGAAGAAATTTCCCATTCTTACAAATGCTCCGCCCAAAGCAACTACAATTCCCAGTCTGTCATATACCCAGAACGGATTTTTTCTGATGATTCTGAATGAGTAATATAAAGTGGTAAAGATCAGCGCAATTGTTGCACCGTGGCTGGCCAATCCTGAAAATCCGGTAAACTTAAATCCGTTTTTAGTGCTGATGGGTAAAAATACGCTCCAGAAATCCTCTTTGAAGAGTTCGGGCTGGTAGAAGATAACGTGGCCCAGTCTTGCTCCGAGAATAGTCCCGATCAGCGTCCATGTAAAAAGAGGTTCCAGATATTTTTGGTTGATGTTGTCGATCTTAAAGATTCTGGTCATCAGAAGATAGCCGAAACCAAAAGCAAAGACAAACATCAGACTGTAAAAATGCAGGGTAACGGAGCCGAGCTGGATTCCTTTTGAAGGGTCCCAGATTTTAAAAGAGGTTTCCAGAGATACATGATCCGACTCTGCGATGGGTTTTGAGGATTTTACAGCATATTTAAGATGAATAATGTTATCCTGGGTAATCTCACCTTCAATCAGTTTGAAATTTTTATCGAAAAACTGATACTGGGCACTTTTGTATTTTGCCAGAGTCAGTACGCTGTAATTGAAATATGCGGGTTCAAAATTAGATTCATTCAGAATAACCAGTACGTTTTTGTCTGTTTTTTTTTCAGGAAAAGTACTGAGATCACCGGCTTCTGTGGTTGAGAATATCTTTACGGGGATACTGCTTTCATTTACTTTTAAAGTTCCGTCAGACAGGCCATCGGGATAGTTCTGCGCCCAGATAAACTGTGTGAAAAATGTAAAAATGACGAGATAGGCTCTGAAAAAAGTAGTACTCATTTCTATTGATTTAATAGTTGATTGATTAATCTTATTTTTTGGGTGGAACCGGATCGTAGCCGCTGCCTCCCCAGGGATGACATCTTGAAATTCTTTTCGCTCCCAGCCAGAATCCTTTGAAAATACCGTGTACCTGAAGTGCTTTCACCATATAATGAGAACAGGTAGGCTCGTAGCGACAGTTTTTGGGAAGTAAGGGCGAGATGAACCATTGGTAAAATTTTATCAGAATTACCAGAGGAAAAGTAATGATTTTATTGAATGTAAGTTTCAAAACAATGCAAAAATAGACTAAAAAAATGAAAATTAGTTTAATTTTGTTACAAGTTTAAGAGATCCTGACCGGGTTTCCTTATTTCAAAAAAATTAAATTATCTTGAGCCAGAATATACCATTAGCCGAAAAATTAAGACCCAAAACATTAGACGAAGTTTTAGGGCAGGAGCATCTTACCGGTGAAAAAGGAACGATCAGAAAAATGATCGAAAATAATACATTGAACTCCCTGATCCTTTGGGGCCCGCCGGGAACCGGAAAAACAACACTGGCAGAAATTATTTCCGAAAAATCAGGCAGAAAGTTTTATAAGCTTTCAGCAGTCTCTTCAGGGGTAAAAGATGTTCGGGATGTAATTGAAGATGCCAAAAAACAAAACCTTTTCTCCGGAAAATCCCCCATCTTATTTATAGATGAAATTCACCGTTTCAATAAATCCCAGCAGGATTCATTATTACATGCTGTGGAAAAAGGCTGGATTGTATTAATAGGAGCAACTACGGAAAATCCCAGCTTTGAGGTGGTTTCCGCATTGCTTTCCAGAAGTCAGGTGTATATTCTGAAAGCATTGAGTTATGAAAAGCTTGAAGAGTTGATTGATACCGCGTCTGAGAGATACAATAAAGACGAAGGAACAGACTTTAAAATCCTTGAAAAAGAAGCCTTCATTCAGTATTCAGGAGGTGATGCCAGAAAGCTGATCAACTCTGTGGAACTGGTTTTGAATCAGTATAAAAATTCAAATACCAAAGAAATTATTAATACCGATGTGCTTGAAGTACTTCAGGAAACTATGGCACTTTATGATAAAAATGGAGAACAGCATTACGACATTATCTCTGCTTTTATCAAATCGATGCGTGGGGGAGACCCGAACGGGGCAGTCTACTGGCTGGCCAGAATGATTGCAGGTGGGGAAGATATTAAATTCATCGCACGGCGTATGCTGATTCTGGCAGCAGAAGATGTAGGCCTGGCCAATCCCAATGCACTGGTTATTGCCAATAACTGTTTTCAGGCGGTGAATGTGATCGGAAACCCGGAAGCCAGAATTATATTAAGCGAAACAGCGGTCTATCTGGCGGTTTCTCCAAAGAGTAACTCTGCTTATATGGCCATTAATGATGCGCTGGCACTTGTAAAACAGACCGGAAATCTCCCCGTGCCATTGCATTTACGAAATGCCCCCACGAAACTGATGAAGGATCTGGATTACGGCAAAGAATATAAATACGCCCATTCATACGAGGGGAATTTCGTAGAGCAGGAATTTCTTCCGGAAGAAATTAAAAACAGTAAGTTGTATGAACCCGGAAATAATGCTACCGAGAAAAAGATCTACGATGAATTAAAGAAAAAATGGACGAATAAATATTAAAAAATAAGGATGCCAACAGGTATCCTTATTTTATGTATAAAAAGAAAATTTATTTATTGGTGATGAATAACGTCTTCTTTCCGTTATGGTCTTTAACGTCAAACTGGCCCTGAACAATATCAGCATATACTTCAACGCTGGTATCTGGGAATTCTGTTCCTTCAATGAAAACCGGCGTTTCCGGAGCCAGATTAAATTGTCTGTTCATTTGGGATAATGTTACCCTGTCCAGACCTTCATATCCTTTCTTAAACTTAACTTCAGCAAGGCCGTTTTGGGCAATAAAGCTGTATTTTTTCAGATTCTGGGGCAGGCTGGCAGCATTTTTATAGCTTACCGAACTCTGTACCACCTCTTTTCTTGTATTAAACATCTTTACGGTCCCGATAACGTCATTGGCAACAGCGAACTTTGCAGAAGAGCTGTTCTGGGCAAATAAAGTTGCAGAAGACAACAATAAAAAAGAATAAAGTAATTTTTTCATAATCAGAATGGATAACTGTTAAAAACGGGATAAATATAACTATTTTTTATAGAATGTTAATGTATTTTTATGATATTTCGATAATTACTTAGAAATAAATGTTTTTATTGAGAATATAATTTTAGAGGGTATACTTCAATAGCCTGCTTTTATCTTGCTTTTTGCGTCCGATAATTACACCTCTATATTTACAAACAGA
This sequence comes from Chryseobacterium indologenes, assembly GCA_002439165.1. Lineage (GTDB taxonomy): Bacteria > Bacteroidota > Bacteroidia > Flavobacteriales > Weeksellaceae > Chryseobacterium > Chryseobacterium indologenes_E. The sequence continues at coordinate 87,551 of DJTE01000029.1, read as the reverse complement.
GCAGGATGAACTTAGCCGGATAATTTTCATTTTTTTTAATGGGGGCTTTTTCCCTGTGTATATAGGGTGTTTTTCCTGTGATGATATTAATGGATGATATATAGCTTTGTTGGTATAAATAATATCATGAAAATCAAAGAGTTCCTTTCCAGGCTTGTTACTGCTGTCAATTCAGAAATAGCAGGAACACCCATTGTGGAGTTAGCCAATATAGCCACTTTGAACGATGGAGATGAATTTCTGTCTTCCAAATCTTCTATCATTTTATCAATCGTCAACATAGAAGAAGATAAGATCCTTAAAAATCAGACTTTATATAAGAACCAGCCTTCATCGGGAGGTACAGTAGAGAAATACAAAAATCCGACTCAGAATTTAATTTTATCACTCTTATTTGCCTCTTATAATATAGACCAGTCGAAATACACAGAAGGAATAGATAAACTGGAAGTAGTGATCCGGTATTTTCAGAATAAAAATGTTTTTTACTGGCAGTCACCCAATTTATTGGAAAATATGCCGGAAACAGGTCCTTATGATAAGATTGTATTTGAAATGGTAAGCCTTAAGATGGATCAGCTCAATCAGATGTGGTCCTGTCTCGGGTCCAGATATATCCCTTCAGTACTGTACAGGGTCCAGATGCTTTCCATTCAGGCAGAGGAAACTTCATCAGACAGGATCATTGAAAAAGCCGGTATCAGACTTTGGGAAAACAACCGCAATGACCCTGCCGGACTTCTTGAATCAGCTGCCTTCATGAAAGATGCCAATAACGAAATTATACCAACTACATAAAATTAATCATCATGAATATTAGTGCCATTAAAACCCCGGGAGTATACATCAATGAAATTGATGCATTTCCTCCTTCCATTGCCAATGTGGCAACCGCTATCCCTGCATTTGTAGGATTTACAGAAAAGGCTCCCGTGAAAAAAGATCCAGTGAGGATTACTTCAATGCTGGAGTATGAACAGATTTTCGGAGGAGCACCTGAACCCAAAAGCATCATCGTTGTTTTAGATGTAAACAACCAGCCGACAGATGCCTGCAAAGTGGAAGAAAGCATTTTTAAACTCTACAACAGTTTACAGCTTTTTTATGCTAACGGAGGCGGAGTCTGCTATATAGTTTCTATTGGGGTCTATGATGATCAGCCGGATTTTACAATTGCGGACACAAAAGATTTATTCATTAAAGGTCTGAAGCTACTGGAAAAGAAAGACGAACCAACTTTATTATTATATCCTGATGCAGCGGGCCTGTCAACAGCTAACTTATTGGGAATGGTTCAGGTCGAAGCACTGAAACAGTGTAACAGTCTTATGGACAGATTCAGCATTATGGACGTAAAGCAGGAAGCCGGTTTAAGTCAGGACAGTGAAGACTTCAGAAATGAAGTAGGAAATCAGTTCCTGAAATACGGAGCAGCTTATTATCCGTATCTGCAGTGTAATTTTCCGTATCAGTTCAGGTTTCATTATATCAATGCGCAGGTAAACTTTTCAGACATCTATAAAAATGATGCTAAGATTGTAAAGCTGCTGAATGATTTTAAGGAACTGTATTCGGAGATATATGATAACAGTTACGAATTGAAATGGAGCAGCCTGGATAAAGAAAAAGAAACTGTTGAATTTGAAGACAATGATCCCGGAAAAGCATTAAACACCAATACCTATATCGATAAAATATGGAAGCTGCTGGCCGTTTTTAAAGATTTAAATTCAGTTACCAACAGTTCCTATAAAAGCTATCTTAAAGATATCGTGTCTGTTAATTTAAAAAAATATGCACAGCAGCTCTCTGATTTTAAAGGAGAATATGATACGCTGCTGGTACAGACATTAGCCAGCCAGGATATTGAAGCCGGAACCGCATTTGGAGATGTCACCCGAAATCTGATAAATGATGAAAAAACGCTTGTCAATAACACTTCTTTTGATACAGCAATATGGGGAAGTTTAGCCATAGCTGATTCTTACAAAGATAAGCTGAACATCAGGTTAACCGATCAGGATGGCAATGAAATAAAAGACGGAGGAAACAGCCTGAAAATTATAAATATCACTCTTATTCAGGCGGAATTGGATAAAATGCTGTCCAATGTTGTTCAAACGATGAATTCGGTATTGAGTGCAATTTCAAATTATATTCTGGAAGAAGAGAAAAAACTGGTTACCCAGCTGCCGTTATTCAAACAGATTACAGATAAATTATCCCGGTCGATGAATACTGTTCCGCCTTCCGGAGCCATCGCGGGAATCTATGCCCAGACTGATGCCACCCGTGGAGTATGGAAAGCACCTGCCAATGTAAGCATAACCGGGATCGTTGGACTCACAGATGATATTAATGATAAAGATCAGGATGATATGAACATCCATGAAACCGGAAAATCTATCAATGCAATCCGGCAGTTTACAGGAAGGGGAACACTGGTCTGGGGGGCAAGAACACTGGCCGGAAACAGCAATGACTGGCGGTATATCAACGTACGAAGACTGGCCAATATGATTGAAGAATCTGCTAAAAAAGCCTGTATGCAGTTTGTTTTTGAACCTAATGTTGCCCAGACATGGGTGAACGTAAAAGGAATGATCGAAAATTATCTTACCACGCTCTGGAATGATGGCGCTTTGGCCGGAGCAAAACCGGAACACGCATTCTTTGTGGCAGTAGGATTGAACCAGACCATGTCTGCACAGGACATCCTTGAAGGCAGAATGATCGTAAAAGTAGGATATGCTCCTTCAAGACCTGCCGAATTCATCATTCTGGAATTCAAACAAATGCAGCAAAAATCTTAATTATTAATTCTAAAACTATACATCATGGCACATACAGATTTTCCGCTGCCAAAGTTTCACTTCAGTGTAGAATGGGGCGGCAGTAAAATAGCTTTTACGGAAGTATCCGGTCTGAATAAAGAAGTAGAAGTTCTTGAACACCGCGTAGGCTCAAGTCCCGAATTTTTTAAGCAGAAAAGACCGGGAATGAGCAAACTCAGCAATATTACGCTCAAAAGAGGGCTGTTTGCAGGAGACAATGAGTTTTATGACTGGTACAATACCGTCGCATTAAATACCGTAGAACGCCGTAATATCACCATTTCCTTACTGGACGAAAACCATGAGCCTAAAGTGGTGTGGAAAGTAAGAGACTGCTTTATCGTTTCCTTAAAATGTACAGATATGAAATCTGATGCCAATGAAGCGGCCATAGAAACAGTAGAAATAGCCAATCACGGATTTACCATAGAACATTTATAACCGAAAGGTCATGGCAGACAGCAATCCCATTCCTGGTTTTTACTTTTCCGTCATCTTTGAATTATTGCCGCAATTCAGTATTGATACAAAATTTCAAAGCGTAAACGGATTAAAGGTTACGATGGAAACCGAGCCCTATACCGAGGGCGGGCAAAATAAATTCAAACACAGCCTGCCATTGCGTTCAGGATATCAGGATCTGGCTCTGAAAAGAGGATTAACTTCGGATATGTCCGGTTTATCCATGTGGTGTAACCAGGCATTGGAAGACTTTGTTTTTTATCCCGCCAATCTGGTTGTTTCTTTACTGAACGAAAAAGGAAATCCTGTGAAAGTATGGTATGTATCCCATGCCATTCCGTTAAGCTATGAATTCAGTGATTTTGATGCAGAGCAGAATAAAATCGTCATCGAAACCATTACACTGAAATATAACTTTTTTAAAGAACTCCCGGTTCCCGGCTTTTAATACCTGAAAAAATGGCTATCCAGATTAAAGAATTACACATCAAAGTGAAGATCGAAGAAGAGCCGGCACATTCTGCCCGCTCAGAACCGGCAGATCCTCTGAAAATACAGGAACTGAAACAGCAGCTCATCAGAGAGTGTACCCGTGAAGTATTGGAGAAACTTAAAGAAAAAAAAGAAAGATGATACAGGCAGCATTGGGTATTATAGACAAAATGCGGATTGAGGTGTACGAGGATAATAAATATACCACTCCCAAGAAAACCATTTTCGTACAGCTCAACCCGGAGAAATATACCCGCAAAAACAATGTTATATTCTCTGAAGATCAGCCGATGGGGGCTTCAGCCAATAATCTCAGCTTCAGCAAAAGCCAGAGCGAAGAAGTGACTTTCGATTTTGTGTTCGACAGTTCGGGAGTTGTACCGCCGGGAAAGATAAAAGACGGAAAAGGAGAAATGTCGTTACTGGATAAGGCAGGAGATGTTCTCGATGCACTTACACCCGCCATTGTAAATCCTTTTGCAGAGGTAAAATCGGTGGAAGAACATGTGGAGGCATTTAAGAATCTTACCATAGGATATAACGGAAAAACTCATCAGACAGCCTATTTGCAGCTTCTTTGGGGGGCATTCAAACTCCAGTGCCGTATGAAGAGCATGGATATAGAATACACCCTTTTCAGAAGAGACGGACGGCCCATCAGAGCTAAAGTTAAATGTGTTTTTAAAGCAACTGCAACACATCAAATCATGGTGGCAGAGCAGAATAAAACATCTCCTGACCTTACCCATCTTAAAACCGTGAATATGAATGATAAACTGGTGCTGATGGCGGAGAACATTTATGAAAACCCTTCATACTATATGGATGTAGCGCAGGTCAATCAACTTTTAAGCTTCAGAAAAATAGAAACCGGGCAAAACATTTCGTTTCCGCCTATTAAATAAAATGATATGCCAGTTCAACCTTACATACCGACTGATGATCTGCTGAAACTGGAATTGTTAACAGATGAAAAAAATAATGGCCTTGACACATTGTTGAAAGAAGCACAGGTAACCTTTGAACTGAATAAAATCCCTTTTGCCAAATTTACTTTTATAGCTTCAAATCCTGATGTAGATGCTCAGGCAGAATTAGCCGCAGATCAGCTTAAAAAAGGACAGAAAATAGAAGTGAAAATAACGGTTAACAAAAAACCGGAGACCCTCTTCAAAGGATTTATCAAATCTGTTGAAAGAAGAATCAGTGAAAGCGGAACTACGGTGAAATTAGAATGTAAGGACGAAGCTTATCAGCTGACTGAGCCTTCTGAAAAACCCGATAACAGTACGGAAACTTTCAAAACAAAATTAGACGGATTTTTAAGCCAGGCCAATGTAGCCAATAAACTCCAGTCAAAAGGAGAAAGCTGGGAAAATGAAAAAATTACCCGTAATCTGCATAGCCTTCCGTGGGATTATCTTGTAGGATTTTTAGATTCAGTCGGCATGATGGTGAAGGTGAGAAACGGCGAATTTCATGCTTTGGATATTTTAGAATCTGCTCCCGGAGAAAAATACAGCGCAGAAAACGGAATCAATATATTCTCATTGTCGTGCAGGGAAGATGAATCTAAAAAACTGAGCAAAGTTTCAATCGGATATTGGGATCTTTCTTCCCGGGTCATGAAAAAAATCGAAAAAGAACAGGAGGCTGAAAAAAATATAAAGACCCTTACCCTTAACGAAAGCCGTCTTTTAACCGGCACAGTGACAAGATTGGCAGATACATTTCTTAAAAAAAGCAGCCATACGGTAATTCAGGGGGAGCTTTTAACCTTCGGAAACCTGGAAGCCAAAGCAGGGGATTTCCTGAGTCTTAATAAAGTGAATAAAGAAATAGACAAAAAGAAACTGCTGATCAGAAAAGAACATCACATCTTTGAAAATGGCAGCTGGAAAACCGAATATACTTTCGGAACAGAAACAGAGCAGTCTTTTATTGAAACGAATTTCCCCTCCGTTCCGGCTCAACAGGCACAAACCGGGCAGGCCAACTCAGTAAGCGGATTACAGATCGGCGTTGTGACCCAGATTGAAGAAGATCCGGATAAGCAATTCAGAATAAAGGTGAGAATACCAACGCTTTCCGAAAAAGGAGAGGGGGTCTGGGCAAGATTAGCAAATGTTTTTTCGGGAAACAAAATGGGAAGTTTTTTTATTCCCGATGTGAATGATGAAGTTATCGTAGGATGTCTGGGAGATAATCCGGATACTCCTGTGATTCTGGGAAGCCTTTACAGCCCAGAAATTGAAATGCCGTTTCCCGTTCAGAAAGAAAACTATATAAAAGGTCTGGTTACCAAAGAAGGGACGACCATACAGCTGGATGATGATAAAAAATCGATCGAGCTCAGTACAAAAAAAGGAAACAAACTTCTGATCAGCGATGATAAAAAAGGCTTTGTACTGGAAGACGAGAATGGAAATAAGATCCTGATGAATACCGACGGAATCACATTAGACAGCAGCAAAGACATTATTCTTAAAGCAAAAAAGGATTTCAAAACGGATTCAGCAAAAGCAGCGCTTTCTGCGTCTGCCGAAATAGAGGTAAAAGGAGGAATCATAAAACTCAATTAATATGCCCGCAGCAGCAAGAACAGGTGACATGCATGTATGTCCCATGACCACAGGAACGGTACCCCACGTTGGAGGGCCAGCTTTACCGGGAGCAAACGCTACCGTATTAATCGGAGGAATGCCCGCTTCGGTAATAGGAGACCGATGTGTCTGTACAGGACCGCCCGATACCATCGTAAAAGGTTCGGCAACCGTGCTTATTGGAGGTGTTCCCGCCGCAAGAATGGGAGATTCTACCGCACATGGAGGAACCATTGTTTTAGGCTGTCCGACAGTAATTATAGGAGATTAAAAAAATAACCATGAAAACAGATGACTTTTTAGGAAAAGGATGGGGATTTCCTCCGGATTTTAATGCGCTCACAGGAACAGTTGAAACGGTTTCCGGTGAAAAAGATATACAGGAAAGCCTGCATATTCTGCTGAGTACACAGCTTACGGAAAGAATAATGCGGTCCGACTTTGGCTGCGATCTCACGCCGCTTCTGTTTGAAAATGTAACCGTCACACTCCTCACAAAAATTAAAGGCATTATTGAACATGCCATTCTGAAATATGAGCCGAGAATAGATCTGAATGATATTTATTTTGGTTCAGAAACCAATGCCACGCAGGGAATCATCAGGATTGAAGTGGAATACACCATCCGTGCTACCAATTCAAGGCTTAATTACGTGTTCCCGTACTATCTGGAAGAAGGAACTTTTATAAAAATCTGATGTCATGGAAAACTGTTCTTCAAAAATATCAATACACCGGGGAATGGGAACCACCCGGAATGCAAGGTCTTTAACAGCCTTACAACCCTCTTATTTTCTTCTGGACGAAAGAGAAGAAATAGACTATGTGGTACTGGCTCAGAAAATGTCTCATTACCTCAGATATTTCAATGAGTCCGGTTCCCCGAACGGACAGGGAGACTGGTCGCCGTTTTTTGCTCTGGAATCTACCGCGGTTTTAGCACAACTATTCAAATGGAATATAGAAGATTACGAGAAAAAATATGAGAGTGAGAAACAATCCATTGCATTAATCAACGATAATGAAGAACAGAAAAAACGGATCCTGAACGTTTTTGAAAAAATTCAGGATGATTTTATCCGGCTTACCGGTAAAGTAAACAGGATAGATGACCGTATCTCAATAAAAGAATTTTTAGTAAGCTCTGCCATAAATATTGAAAATCAGCTGAGTGAAATCCTTGCAAGAATTACAAAAGCAGATTCAATAGCTACCTTCCTGCAGGGTTATCAGGTTGATAAAAATATTCAGCAGCTTTTCGGCTTGCTGATGTACTGGAAAAACAGTACCGGAGAAGCATTTGCCCGGCAATTGGAAAGCTATCCTTCCCATACGCCTCATTATGCTTTATTTCTGGCCTTTTTAAAACTTCTGGGCATTGCAAAAAACCACCTGAATGATTTTACCAAAAGACATCTGGACTTCTATTACAAAGATATCTTACAGCTGCTTCCAGAGAAGGCACAGCCCGATTTTGTTCATTTACTGATAGAGCCTGCCGCCGGTAAAGAGGCTTTTCTCTTACCGAAGAATACCATTTTTTCAGCAGGGAAAAATTCACAAGGGAACAATAAATTTTATGCTTCCACTTCAGACCAGGTGATCAATTCTGTGAAAATTAAATCTTTCCTAAGCCATCATATTGTTCAGAATACCTGGAAAAAGACAGATCTGCTTCCTTTAAATGCAGCTAACGGACCTTTCTCAGCTTTTCCGTCTTCCTCAGAAAATACCGAAACCGGCCTCCTTCTGGCAAGCCCTTTATTCTATATGAAAGGCGGAACAAGAAGCATTACTTTAAAATTTAATCCTCATGTTTTAGATCCCAATTCATTTGACTTCCGGATCACCGGAGAAAAAAAATGGATAGAAATTACTGAGGAAAATAAAGAGTTAACCGAGGATAAATACATTGAACTTACCATTCCTGCATCTGAAAAAGCGATTGTTCCTTTTAATAAAGAAATCCATACAGGAGAAGCTTTGGCCACCCTGCACCCGGTTCTGAAAATAATTCCTAAAAACAACACCGGGAAAATTGACTGTACAACCCTTGAAATAGAAATCAGTGTAAGCGGGCTTAAAAACCTGATCGTTGCCACCGATACAGGAGTGATAGACATCAATAAACCCTTCAGACCTTTTGGCGATTTTCCCAAAAACGGGAACGGCTTCATTATAGGCTGTAACGAATTTTTCTTAAAAAAAGGAGCTGTTGCTCAGTTTTCAATAGAATCGGAGGCACTGTCGTCTGCCTGGTCTATGGGAACTGTTAATTATACTTTATTCAATTCAAATCTGCTTAACGCTAACACCAATATCCAGACTTTTAATAAAATATCGGCCATTCAGCCTCCGGCGGAAACCAATATGCAGGCATCATTTAACTATTCAGGTTTTCAGGTAGCTGATTGGGTTGAACATACGCATATACCGCTCGTCCATCATTCTAAATTACTGGTGATGAAGAATGGCCGGTTTGTTAAAAGTGATCAGGGTACCTTCAATTCTACCTATACCAATAACAGCCCTGTAAGTGAATATTCAGAAGATGTAGTTCCTGATAAAGAAAGTACTTCAGGATATATACGAATTCAGCTTGAGGATACTAAATATAAAGGTGAAAAATTTCTTCAGGATTATATAGCAGCAGCGAAACTGCCTAATCCGGTTTTGCCGGAAGTGCCTGTTATTCAGTCGCTGGTTATGAATTATTCAGTTACTGAAAAATATACTTTCAGCCCTTCGGATGATCATCTTAATATATTGGAATATTATCACCTTTTACCTTTCGGCTATGAGAAATTAAACCCGAAATCCTCCTTATCCTTCATCCCGGATTTACCGGATCAGGGAGAAATCTATATCGGATTTGAAAATGCACAGTCCGGAAACGGATTGAGCCTGCTTTTTCAAATGGCAGAAGGAACGGCTAACCCCAGGAAAGAACCCGCCGGAATATCCTGGGCATACCTTTCAGAAAATCAGTGGAAACCAATAGATTCATACGGTATAGGAGATGAGACCCTCGGCCTTTTGCAATCCGGAATTATCAATCTTACCGTTCCTGAGTTTGACAGTACAAAAACCGTTGTTTTGCCCGGTCATCTTTTCTGGCTGCGGATTTCAGTGAGTGAATCAGACAGAATCTGTCATTTTGCAGGCATACACGAACAGGCCTTAAAAGCCGTTTTATCTGATTTTGAAAATAAGGGAAGCAGTTTTCTTGAAATAACCCCGGGAGAAACCATTTCAAAACTCTATCAGCCTGATTCTTCCGTGAAAAAAGTAAAACAGCCGTATCCTTCTTTTGGAGGGAAAAGGCAGGAAGAAGACAGCCGGCTCTATCAACGAAGCAGTGAAAGGCTGCGGCATAAACAGAGGTCTATTACGTCCTGGGATTACGAAAGACTTATTTTACAGGAATTTCCGGAAGTGTACAGAGTAAAATGCCTGAATCATTACCGGTATGACTCCAAAAGTGTTTCCAATGTTTCTGCGGGATATGTAACCCTGATTCCCGTTGCCCAATCGCCCGGTTCATCCACCGTCCGGGAATGGAAACCTCTACTGAGCCTAAGCACTTTGCAGCGCATTAAAAACAGGATCACAGAACTGTGTTCACCTCATGTGCGGTTATCTGTAAAGCCTCCTGTGTTAGAAAAAATACAGATCAGCTGTAACGTAAAATACAAAGATATTCCGGGGGCAGATACCCGTTTGTATGCCAAAATGCTGGCAGAAACAGTTAACCGCTATATCAGTCCGTGGGCGTACAGCGATCCTGATATAGATTTTGCAAAGAAAATAGAACTCTCCTCACTGATTCAGCTGATTGATAACCAGTCTTTCGTAGATTATATTGTTGATTTCAGGGTCGATCAGCTAATTCTGGATGATCAGGAAAATACAGTGGTGAAAAGACTCGCAGAGGTAAAGGAAATTGTTCCTCAGACAGACTACACTTTGTTCATCCCGAATGACTCCCATGAAATTAAAGAACTCAAAAAGAACTGCTAACCATGAATCCGGAATACTACATACCGTCGGAAAGACTGCTGAAACCTTCACAGGATTATGATTTTCTGCGAAAAGAAGGTTTAAAACACATCGAAAAGCTGGGAAATACTTTCTGGACAGATTATAATGCACATGATCCGGGAATTACCATTCTGGAAGTCCTCTCCTATGTGATCACAGAATTAGGATACAGAACAGATTTTGAAATGAAAGATCTTCTGACAGGCCCCGATGGGCAAATCCTGAACGGAACATTTTTTACCGCAAGAGAAATAATGACCAATGCGGCATTAACAGAACCGGATTACAGAAAACTCCTGATTGACATTGAAGGGGTTGCCAATGCCTGGTGCCTGGCTTCCCGGAAAGAAACCGATGCATGGGGATATCATCTGCCTCATCCGGCTGAAAAGAAATTATACATCAATATTTTAGAAGACAAATTAAGCCTTGAACCGAAGGATAAAAATAATAAATCGCTGGAGCAGCTGTCCGTAAGAGGTCTAAATAAAATCATAGTGGAGCTGGATGAAGATCTGGTTCTCGGAGACCTCAATACCACAGAGCTTAAGTTTGCATTTTTAAGTTCTTCACGATGGGTACAGATGAACATTACCCCCGATTTTTCTTCATGGAACGATCCTAAAGCACTTCTTTTGGGTAAAATGGATAAACCCTTCAAAATAAAAAATAAAAAAACAGAGGTAAAAAATAATACCGTAGTGATTACAGTTGAAAGGACAACCCAGGTCAATGACATTTTAAAATTTACCATAGAACCTTTTGATCTGAACGAACTTCAGTTAATTAAAGACCATTTCAGTACAGAAAAACCAATTTGTGAGTTCATTACTTCCCTGAAAGACAAGAAAATAAAATTTGATAAAATTTTTAGAAACATTCAGCAGAAGATCCATCAGAACCGGAATCTTACAGAAGATTTCCTGTGTGTTGAAACCATCAAAAGTGTTGAAATAAGTTTCTGCGTTGATGTGGAACTGGAAGCCGAAACGAATGCCGTAGAAACAATGGCTCAGATTCAGATGGCGATTGAGAAGATCCTTAACCCGCCGGTTCGTTTTTATACGCTTTCACAATTAATGGAGCAGGGGGTACCGTCCACCGAAATCTTTTTAGGTCCCAAATTAAAACATGGTTTTCTTAATGATGATGAACTTCGGAAAGCGCAGCTTCCGGGAAGTATTCATGCTTCAGATATTATTGCCGCTATTATGGAAATCAAAGGGGTAGCCTCCGTGGAAAACCTTCTGATGACCGCTTACAATTCTTTGGGACAGCCTATTGCCGGAAGTATGAACCAAAAATGGTGTCTTCATCTGTCCGGAGAAGAAAAACCTTTATTTTCTGCCGGAAAATCAAAAATACTGCTGTTTCAGAAAAATATTCCTTTTCTCTTATCCGAAAACAGCCAGATGATGGTTGATCAGAAAGTACAGCAGATGAAAGCCCAGATCAGAAATTACAAACTCTATTCTGTTCAGAGTGATTTGCCTCTGCCCAAAGGACAGTTTTATCAGTTGGATGAGTATTACAGCATTCAGGAAGAATTTCCGGTGAATTACGGCCTGGGAGCTAACGGGATCTCAGACAAAGCTCCTGAAAAAAGAAAAGCTCAGGTGAAACAGCTGAAAGCATACCTTCACTTTTACGATCAGCTGCTGGCAGATTTTTTCAGTCAGCTGTATCAGGCGAAGAACATTTTAGGGACAGATCCGGTTTCCTATACCTATTTCCCGAATTATCTGGATAAAAACCCGAAAACAGGAAAAGATTTTTATTCAAAAGAAGTGTACAGAACTGATTTTAAAAACGCTTTATTAAACGGAGAATCGGAGTTTGATGTTTCCCTTGAAGAATCACAATCTGTCTTTAATGACAGACGGAACCGGGCGTTAGATCATCTGATGGCGCGCTTCAGCGAAAGCTTTAATGAGTATGTCTTTATGATGTACAAAGTAAGTCAGGAGTCAGGAGAAATGTCTTTTCAGCCCCATGACCTGATCCGTGATAAAGAATCGTTTTTAAAAAACTATGCAGAAATAAGCGCTCAAAGAGGGCTGGGAATCGATTATCTGAATGCGGAAATTCATAATGATAAATTTGAATATCATGATTTTTGGAAAGACGGTCACAGGGGAGGTTACGAAAAAAGAACCGCAAAACTGCTGGGAATTAATCATATCGGATTAAGGGATATTGCTACGGAAGATGAGGTTCAGGCCCAATGGACACTGCCTGTGAAAATTGATCAGAAGTCAGTGGTCTGTGAAATTGTTAAGCCTTTGGCAGATCTGGAGGAAAAATGGAAATGGACACAGCAGAATTTACTGAACACAGAGGTTTATTTCATTGATAAACGAACGTATACGGTTACGAATACAGTCACCAAAAAGAAAGAAAAAGAAGACCGCTTTTTTATCTATTTAGGCATCGAACCTAAAAAAATAGCGACCATAGATAAGACTTTCAAAAGCTATGATGAAGCCTATAAATTTTTGTATCAGCTGATCCAGGCTCTGAATGAAGCCTATGAAAATTTCTACTGCCTGGAGCATATTTTACTCAGACCTTTTTCGTCATTTAATCATGACGAAGAAGATTTAATGTCTGTCTGCCTGAAAGACGACTGTAAAGACGAAGCTAATAACGATCCCTATTCCTTCAAAGCAACCATCGTTTTACCGGGATATTTGTCGAGATTTAAAAATATGACCTTCAGAAGATATGCAGAGCAGATTTTTCGCCAGGAAGCTCCGGCTCATGTTTTATTGAAAATCTGCTGGGTAGGATATGAGGATATGCTGAACTTCCAGAAAGCGTATAAGAACTGGATAGAAAATTACAGACATTTCAGGCTTAAATACTGCAGTAAAACCTTACTTAAAAAAGACTTTTTCATTTTTAGCCGGCATCATAAAGAGCTGATAAAAAGACTCAGTGAGCTCAACACCATTTATCCCGAAGGAAATCTATATGACTGCAAGCTCAGCGAAACTACCAACCCGATCGTATTAGGTAACACCTCATTAGGAACTCTTTAAAATTTATTATCATGAAAACTCAAAATCCTTCCAAATATCCTGTTTTTGAAGCCGATCAGGTTTTAAGCCAGAAACATCTGAACCGTGCCATAAGTTACCTTGAAGAACAAGACCGGCTGACCCGGGTCGGAGGCATTGGTATTGGTATTGTCTGCGGGTTGGAGATTTCTCTGCCACGGCCCAATCATATCACCATAAGCTGCGGTACGGCCATTACTTCACTGGGATATCAGATCAGTTGGGAAGAAAAAACCTTCAGCTACTATCATCCCATAGAATTATCCGCTGATTTTTTAGCCCCGAAATTCAAGGATGGAGAATATCTGGATCTTACCTTACCTCTGGCTCAGAAATACGAACCGTTGAAAAATTCCATAGAGCTTTTACCTGCCAATACACTGGAAGCAGACAGAATAGCCATTCCGGATCAGTTCTTTAAAGATAAAATAGTTATTCTCCTTCTGGAAACTTCCCTGATTGACGAGAAGAACTGTGTGACGACCAACTGTGACGATAAGGGGAAAAGAATAGAATTTAAAATAAGACCATTACTGATTTCAATGAATCAGTTAAACGCTTATCTGTTTCCGGAATATCCGGGAGCTGGGAATCTGGAGAAAATTTTACTGCCGAGATATAATGTTCCTTATAGCCCGCTGGTAACAGGTTCCGATGTTCTGAATGAGTTTAAAAAGAATCTGGGAGACTCTGTAATCAGCAATATTTCAGATAAAATAGCTCTGGCTTACAGAAAATACCAGTCCATCATCGGCAATACCGTTGATTTCAATATCCTTAATAATCCCAAAACGGCTCTGGAGACGATTGCCAATACCCATAAAAACAGTATCAACGTACAGTATCTATGGGATTGGATATCAGATATCGCTGCAGCCTACAACGAAATCGCAGCACTGAATGAGCAGAATCCTTCCCTGTGCTGTGTAGATGAGAACCTGTTTCCTTTCCATGTTGTATTAGGACAGGTGGATAGTAACGGTCTGAATTACAGGACCCCGTTTTTCTCAACCCGGAATACGTCTTTAGAAAGCAACCGGAAGAGAAAAGAGCTGTCTCTGTTGTTTGAGAGACTGGTTCATCTCATCAGATTCTGGAAAATACAGAACAATGGCATCAAAGTGACGCCTTCTGTTTACGGAGATATTCCGCTTTCTAAAAAATCAATTCCTTATTATTATGACCATATTTTAGAACTCAACAAAAAATGGGATCCGGAAAAAACGGTTAAAAATAAAAATAATGAAATTCTTTCCTATCATTCGGAAACAGCCGGTTATACCGATTCGGATATCGTGAAAAAACCATTGCTTTATGATCTTGAAAAATTTAATTTTTTCAATATTGAAGGGCATCTGGGCCGAAAATATACAGACGTGGCAGAAGAGCTGAATATTCTGAAGAACAGCTATAACCTTCCTTTTAAAATTACCGCTTTAAATGCCGTTGATTTTACAGGAAAAGTATTGGATATCTCGAAATTCGAAGGAAGATGGGACGATCTGGAAACCGATTATGATCTGGCCAGGAAAAGACTGTACAACATCACAGAGTTTGTCGTAAAATGGATTACCAATAATAAAACAACCCTTGTACAGCAGAATCTGCTGGGCTCAGAAAGCATAGATAACCTGAAAAACATTCTAAGCCAGATCAAAAACCTGCTGCCGAATGATTTAAAAGACTTTCTTCCTAATTTTGTCAGCTTCAATCAGGTTTTCAAACAGCTGAATCAGACTTTCCTTATCCACAGATGGTGTATTCAGTTTACAAAACCTACCTTAACAACGATTGCCGAAGATCTTATCGACAGATTTGATGATATCAACGAACTTTTTTTAGAAGATCCGTTTGCAGTAATCTATGAGGAAGCCCAGATCCGCTGGCAGAAGATTTATAAAGATCTTTTCTTTTCAACTTTCATTCAGAAGCATCCCGGAATAGAGCACAAAGCCGGCGTTACCAAAGGAGGAACTTTTATTCTGGTCTATGTAGATTCTACCATCTTTAAACCGGTAAAGCCAGTTCTGCCTTACACACAGCTGCTGACTTTGCTCACTGGTTATCAGGAGAATTTTACCCAGGTTCCGCTAAGTATAAAACAGGAAATTGAATCCAGTATCAACTTTAAAGATTATACGACCCAAATCATCACTCCACCCATAGAAGAACTGGATAAATGTAAACAGGAAACCGAAAATATCAAAGCCAATATCCTGAAAATGGCGGATCTTAACATGTCTCCGGCCTACACCAAAGAGATGAAGACTTATTTATTGAAAAATCTGACTTATGTCATACAGTTTCCGGTGACATCACCGGCAGATATTCCCAATCAGCAGCTGGTGATTGCAGATTTTTTCCTTCCGTATCTCTGCTGTGGAGAAGGCAGCACCATTGAGCTGAAAATTGAAAAAACCGAACCCTTATCTATTGCGTTGAAGACATTACAATACTGCAATACAGACGATAAAGAATATGAAATTACCATAAAAGGAAAATCCGGCGGAATTTTTTCAGGTACCGCAAAAGGAGCGGTAGTTCAGAAAAGTGATAAATATTTTTTAAAGCCTGGTCACACTTCCATCAAAAAAGAAGGAAAATATACTTTACAATATGAAAGTGAAGGAGAGCGGAGCAATACGTTAGAAATTGAAATTTCTGAACCTAAAAATATATCCAACTGGAGTGCCGTAAGAAATCCTCAGAATGCAGCCGCTTTTGAACTGATCAATGCAGATCAGCAGGATAAGAAAGAGTATGAAATTGATTTTGGAGACCGGTCAGAAAAAATAACGACCGATAAAAAAGTAGTGGCACACACTTTCCCGTTCAACGAAAAAGTGAAAATGTTTACCGTAAATATTAAACAGCTGGGCGGAATCTGCCCAAATACACAGCAAATCATCGTGAAAATAGGAGACTTTAAGCATCCGGATTTTAATGATAAAGATTTTGATACCCAACAATAATAATCACAACTAAAAACAAAGATCATGGCAACAAGAGCACAGGTAGAAGCAAAAATAGCGGGAATTAGTGACGGGGGAAATAATACCGCAGCAGAAGTACGGGCTGTACTTACAGATTTATTGAATTATACAGAGAATACAGATACAGGTGGACAGTTACCTCTATTTGAGTTCTGGGAAGAAATGTCAGTAAAAGATGAAAAAAATAATGGATCATTATGGTATTCATTTCGGGGGATTGAAAAAGCATATGCCAATTTAACATTCAGGCTGCTGATCAATGAATCAAATGCAACCAATTTCATATTCAGGCTGGATAGTAAAATAATGGAGGTTTTAGGTACTTTTTTCCAACAGCCAATGAGTGAAATCCAGCAGGCAATGTCTTTTGTAGTTTCCCTTACCGATACAAAAGGGAAAAGAATTCCGAGAATCTGGGTACTGTTTTTTCAGATGGAGAAAGACAGATTAATATTGATGCTGAAAAAAGATGCTGCATCTAATGACAGAACCCAGCAAGGTGATGAAATTTTTACTTCTATTCAATTCCATTGCCCGCCATTTAATTTTAACAGATAATTAAAATGCATCTTCTCCAAAAACATACGATAGATATTCAATGCAGCTCTTTATCATTAGGAAAAGAGGTTCAAAATATGGTATCTGATGTATTGGAGAAAGATTTTTATCCGAAACTGGAGCTTATTCTAGACCGGTATTCAATAGAAAATTACGAATGGGAAATAGAAAAACTATCAGTAGATCTTCCGGAAATTTCCCCAAAGAACTGGAAAAAGGAATTTGTAGATCAGGCTTTATATCAGATTGAAGAATATCTGAAAGATCATTTTCCCGTTCTGGGGCTGAACATAGCCGGGGAAAAATCAGAAAACTCCGGCTGGGAACCACAGGGGAAATATGCGGAGACTTTATTTTTTGAGTATTTAAAAACAGGAATGATCAGAGAAAATTCATATTCAGAAAATATAGATGAAATCGTTGAGACAGTTGAAATTTCCAAAGAATTTATTGAAAAAATGATTGGGCTTTTCTTTGAAAACAGAAATACGATCATCAGGTATTATTTTAATACGAAAGATTCCTTTAAACAGAGAATAAGCACTGAAATTTCAAAGTATTCAATCACTGAGTCTTTAATCATCTTCTTGAGCTCACAGCTGAAGTGTTCCTCGGTAGAAGAGCTGGAGTCCTGGATTGAAAGCTCTGAATTATTTTCTGAAACCCCGGAGAAAAAAGACTTTCCATCCAATGAACCGAAAATTGGGATTCCTGGCAGTCATGAAAAATCAGATAAAAGTAATCTGGTAGAAAATAAAGAAGAAGAACATACTGACAGGCAGCATAAAAAACCACTCAATAAAGAACTGAAAAAAGACCAGAGTAAAAATAGGAATTCCGATAAACAGAAAAGTACTGCTAATGTTGATAAGGAAGATCAGACAGTTGTTCGTGATGCTTTAATCAATAAAGAATCAGGAACCGGTAAATTGGTTTTGCCGTCTTCCGGCATCTATATAGACAATGCCGGGCTGGTAATTTTACATCCGTTTCTTCCTAATCTTTTTCAAAAACTGAATTTGTGTAAAGATGATGTGTGGAAGAATAAGCAAAGCCAGCATAAAGCGATTTTATTAACCCAATATTTAGTTACGGGGCAGGAAATTTTCTTTGAAAATGAATTGGTTTTAAACAAACTGATGTGCGGTTTTCCCATAGAAAGTGTGATCAATACAAAACAAAAAATCAGCAGGAAAGAGAAAGAAACCTGTAAAGACTTATTAATTGCAGTTATCAATCATTGGAATGTGCTGAAAGGAACATCAGCCGAAGCGCTCAGGGAAACCTTTCTGCAGAGGGCCGGAAAGCTGTCGGTATCAGAAACTCGTTCTTCAGAACTTTGGGTAGAAGAAAAAGGAGTGGATATTTTACTGGAAAGCCTGCCGTGGGGAACAGGAATGATCCGTACCCCCTGGATGGAAGAATTTCTGATGGTTTACTGGAATTCCTGACCGGCAGAGAAATTAGCATGAGAAAACCAAAATAACCTGAAAATCAATTGAGATGGAACAAGCTGAAAAACAAAAACAGACCGGCCCGAAAACTCAGAACAGTAAGAAAAATTCTTTTTTTGCCAAGAAGAGTTCCCCTTTAAAAGTTGCTTCCAAAAATGACCCTAAAGAAAAAGAAGCGGATTCAGTTTTGAATTCACTGGAAAAAAATAATTCTCACTTGTTTTCATCCGGTAATTCAGGCAGGATCAACAGGAAGATCAAAGACGAAACCAAAGATGAGAATGATGATTTTGATGCTCCTGAGCTGGTGGAAGACGTTTTGCAGGAATCGGGCAGCAGTTTACCCGATGCGGCTGTACATTATGTCGGGCGGTATTTTTCTTACCATTGGTCAGATATAAAAATCCATACAGACAGAAAAGCGAATATAGCAGCAGAAAGCATCAATGCAAGAGCATTTACCTATAAAAATCATATTGTTTTTAATGCCGGTGAATTTAATATGAATACTGTGGAGGGAAAGAAAATCCTTCTCCATGAAATCATCCATATCATCCAGAATCATTCGGCAAACAATAAAATCTACCGGTATACCATTGAAAAGAACGAAGACGGAACCGTGAAGGAAACACCGGCGGGAGAGCTGATCACCATCAATGTGACAGACTTTGATCTGCCGAGAGACAAAGGTAATGTAAAAGACAGATACGATGCCTATGTCGGGCAGCTTTTTTCGGTTGTTGATCTGAGCAATGCCAATAATAAAAGAACATTTCATGATACCAGACGCATGGATCTGTTGAATAAATGGAAAACTAAGGTATCGTGGGATAATATAGACACCACCCGGCTTGATAAAGACCAGAAAAAACTGTATTATTCTGTAAAAGCTTCTTTAGATCAGAAAGACATCAGCGATGGAGCCGAAACTTATAAAAAATGGACGAATAACATCGATCATATTATTGAATTACAGCTGGCCGGAAGTGATGGGATAGACAATCTGCAGATCTTACCCGGTGACCCTAACCAGAAATCGGGGCGGGCAATCAATGAGACGATCGGAAAGGTCACTGAAGAGTTTAAAAGTACTAAACCCGCCAATTATTACAAAACATCAACCCGGCAGCTGAAAGTTAACATTCAGTCTGTGGCTTTTACAGGAACTGCTTTTCCGGAGATCAACGGGATAGAATTTCCTCTGGAAACTAAGCTGCAGGCCCTTAAAGGGAAGAGTGAAATTAAAAAAGGAAAGATACAGTTTAAAGCAGGAGCCAATCCCGCCGATGCAGAGGTAGAAGATGAAAAGCTGAAACAGGATAAATTTGACGAACTGACACCTTCTACGGTCAACAACAGCTTTGCCAGGTTTATTCCCCTGATTCTTATCAAAGATATGGGTAAGAAAGGAAAAGAATTTAGAAGCAATTTCAATCATCAGATGGGGACCAGGAAACTGCCTATCGAGATGAAGAGCAATTCGGAACTTATTACTTTGAAAGCAGATGCCGAGAATAATTTAAAATTTTCACCCGCCGAGAAAAAGACCAATGCGATTAGCTTTTATTATCCTTATCTGAGCCCTGGAAAAATCACTTCATTAAAAGAAAACAATGGCGAAATTTCCGGTACGGCAAAAATATTTCCTACCGTTAAATTTATCAAAGAACTGGATATTTATTTCTCTAAAGATGAATTTAAAATAGCCAAAGACATCAAAATTACCTCTCCCGTCAAAGGCTTAAAGGTGACGGAATCTAATATTTCATTGAATCTTTTCCCCGACTTTCAGGCTCAGGGAAGCATTTCGTTTGCGGTAGGTAATGAGAAAAAGCCCCTTATGAAAGGAAAAATAGAGGCCGGGGTAGATACCTCAGGATTCTTTGCCAAAGGAGACGGCGAGTTTTTTATTCCCAATGTAGACGAAGCCAAAACAAAAATTGAATATAAAAAAACAGATAACAAATACTCCCTGCTGGCCAGTGTCAATGCAAAAATAACCTCAAAAAACAATAAATTCTTAAAAGGAGGAAATATTGAGGCGACTTACAGGGACGGAAAAGTGGAAGCCACAGGAAATATTGATTTGGATATTCCACGTACTAAAAATACGAGTATAAAAGTACAGTATGTCAATAATAACTGGATCATCAAAGGAAAAACAACGATTGCCGTTCCTAAAATAAATGATGTCACCTTAGATATTCTCTATGATTTAAGTAAAAACAAACTTACCGGAAGCGGAGAATCAGGCTTTATCTACAAATCATTCAAAGGACATATTAAAATAAAATATGATGACGGAAAAATTTCCGGCGACGGAACACTGGATGTTACCAAAGGAAAAATAAAAGGGAATGCCAAAGTAAAACTAAGCCCGAACGGCAACCTTTCAGGAGAAGGAAATATTACGGTACAGCTGAAAAAAGATATTGAGGGAACAGCCGGAATTATTTTTGATGAAAACGGCAAGTTTACGGTAAAAGGAAAAATCAAAGTCCTGAAACCTTACACTTTGTTTACCGGCAAAAAATTCGAAAAGATGTTATTTAGTCTCACGAAAAGTTTTCCGTTGCCCGGAGTTTCAGCAGGACCTATCGGGATACAGCTGGAAATAAAACTGGTTTCCATGTTCAAAGCAGGAATAGGCCCTGCAGAACTCAGAAACATTGAAGTTGAAGCTCAGTTTAATCCTTTTGAAGATGATAAAAATCCTTCCTTTAAATTTTCCACTACCTTAAATATTGCTGCATTTGCAGAACTGTCAGCTTCCATTCAGGCCAGTATTGTGCTTGATGCCCTTATTGCCAACCTTAAAGGAGGAATAAGAGTAACGGGAATTATGAGACTGAATGCCGGACTGAATACAAAACTGACGGTAGAATATGCCAACGGGGTTTTTGTTGTGAATTCTGATCTGTCTGCACTTTTAGCCCTCCTTTTACTCCTCAATATAGAAGGCGTTGTAGAAGCCAATGTAGCAGGAGGTTATCTTGGCCACTGGGAAAAAAGCTGGTTGCTGAAACAGTTTTCATACGCTCCTCCGGGCCTCAATGTAGGAGTAAGCCTGCCCATCAGATATGCTTCAAATGAACCGTTCAGATATCCGTCTATAAACGACTTTAAGATCATCGAACCTAAGCTGGATCCAGAAAGTATGACCAAAGATACCGTAGGTAAAACAGGAGATGAAAAAAAGAAATAATACTGAATCCTGTATAATAAATGCCGGAAACCCACCAATAAACAATAAAAAAATGCCTTTTGAAATATTAAAATCCTATATTATTCAGCGGCTTCTTTCTTTGGAAGATGCTCAGGAAGAATATGATTTCGGAAACTCATTTTCAGATGTTCTGCAAAGAGAAACAACTCATGAAGAAGCTGTGATTCTGTTAATAGCATTGGTTCCTCATATACTGCCTCATTTTTTTGATGACATCATTAAAGAAGTACATCCCGAAGGAGGTGAATTTCCGGAATTGGGCGGAATACGGCTGGAAAATCACAGAGGAATGCTGCCTACGGGAGAAACCGTACAGTATATTTTAGCCAGTAACGATATTGAACAGCGTTTAAGAATTCAGCGTTTTTTTGAAACTTCTCACTGGTTTTTCAGAGACCGGATCATCACACTGGATTTTGTAAAAGAAGGCGAACCTTTAATGAGCGGAAGACTGATTTTAAAGCCTGAAGCCGTTCATTTATTATTATACGGTGAAAAATTGAAACCTAAATTCAGTCCCGGTTTTCCCGCCAAAGAAGTCTATACCCCGCTGGAATGGGAAGATCTTGTTGTAAATTCCGCCATACAGGATCAGATTCATCAGATGAGGCTTTGGGTAAAGCATTATGAGACCTTACGGGAAAGCTGCGGAATGGGTAAACATCTTCTTCCGGGATACAGAGCTTTATTTTACGGGCCGTCGGGAACAGGAAAGACTCTGACGGCAGCTTTGCTGGGAAAAGAATTCGGCAGGGAAGTATACCGGGTAGATTTGTCGCAGGTCGTTTCAAAATATATCGGCGAAACAGAGAAAAATATGGAAAATATATTTGCCCAGGCAGAAAATAAAAACAGCATTTTAATTTTTGATGAAGCAGATGCACTCTTTGGAAAGCGTACCCAGACCAGGTCTTCCAATGACCGGTATGCCAATCAGGAAGTGAGCTACCTGCTTCAGAGAGTGGAAAGTTTCAACGGGCTGATCATTCTCACCACCAACTTTAAAAATAATATAGACGACGCTTTTCTCAGACGCTTTAACTGCTTGATTCAGTACAGTAAACCTGAGACGGAAGAAAGAGCATTATTATGGAGAAAAATCATCCCTTCAGATATGTCTCTGGAGGATCCGGATATCGTATCTAAAATTGCAGAAAAATATGAATTAACCGGTGCTCAGATTGTTTCTGCCATTACATATGCCTGCCTGCAGGCCCTTGAACAGAATGATTCGGTCCTTAAAAATGGATTCCTCTTAAAAGGAGTTGAAATTGAATTTCAAAAAGTAGAAAAGACATTTAACCTCTTTTAATCCTGCTGGCTAGGGAAACCATACTGTTTTAATAGTTGTAAGATCTGAACATAAATAATAACCTGTGATGATTTTATTCTTCCGGGGTTTCATCTTTTTTGTCAACCATATTTTTAATAATGTTTTTCAGGCGCTGAAAAGTAAATGATCCCAAAAGCAGAAGAATTCCAAGAATGATAAAAGCGATGATCCTTGATACATTGTCCATTTCCCAGACATCATGGCCGTAAAGTTTTAAGATCATGATTCCGATAAGGGTAAAACCGATTTTATTGTATCCGGAAATACTTCTTTTCAGCCCTGTATAAATGAAAATGCAGGCAAGAACGGTCCAGATAACCGGAAGGTAAAGCATGCTGAAATGCTCCCCGGCTGCGTGGGAAAGGGATATATCCCGGACGGTTCCTAAAATATAGGAATGGTAAAGATCACAGCTTACTGCAATAACAAGAGCTGCCGAAATTATCCAGTAAGACAGCTGGCTTTTATAAAACCCAGATTCAGGAGCAGCATTCCGGTATATATAAATAAAGGGAATCCAGTGAAGGAACTGAATGATATAGAATCCATAGGTAAGCTTCTTTAACAGAACAGCAGTCACCACTGCCGATGCAGAAAAAGAAGCATGAATACTTAATAAAAAAAGAAACAGATAGATAAGTCCGGTCTGAATATCTTTATGAATATCAAGTTTTTTTCTGAATAACAGTAATACGAAAATATAATAAATGCTGAACAGAAGCCCAGTACCGGTAATGGCAGGCCACACCGTATCAGACATATGATAGATGATTTCCAGAAGAAGGGCAGTGTAGATAATGCCATAACTGGTGAGTGTGAAAATATTTTCGAAAAAGCTGCCGGTCTGTTTGCTGTTCTGATGAGTGCTTTTCAGCAGGAACAGATTGATGATGGTTGAGGTAATAGTGACAAGACTCGTCAGGAACACCGGGTTGAAAACAATACGCATATTGCTGTTGCCGGAATAGGCAGACCATGTTATGATCTGCGCAATAATCACCAAAGGAAACAGAATATAAAAACAGGTTCTGAAAATCCTGTGCCCTGTTTTTTTACAGATGAAAAGCAGTAAAGTTGCTTCTATCGCCCATACACTGGTGATAAGATGTGTTTTGAACTGAATTGCAATCGCCAGAGTAACAAGGCTGATCGTAATTCCGGCAAAAACAGAATAGGCAGTGCCAAAACTTCGTTTTCCGTATTCCCTGAAAAGCAGAAGACCATTTAATACAGCAAAAATAACAGGGAAAATAATGGCTGGTTCGTATTGTAATTCGTCAAAAATATAGATGAGCCCTGTAAGGCTGGAAAAATTAATTAAAACCAGCATCAGCATTCCGGAAACAGTCAGAATATTCTTTTTAAAGTATTCCCGGAGCGCAAAAATGTAAAAAATGATATAACTGATGATATAAAAAACAATACTCAGCAGTTCAGGATGATCTGTGGTCCAGTAGAAGAGATAAAGGCTGGTAAAGAGGTAAGCGGCCCATCCCACACTTTTCCACTGCTTAAGGAAAACCACAGCAAGCATGCCTGCATTCAAAAGACTGAGATACGTAAAAAGGAAAAGATAATTGCTCTGGCCTGTACTGATCATTAAAGGAGCAGAGAAGCCGCCGATCATTGAAAAAATAATTAATACCTCGCTGTTATAGCGATAAGAAAGGAGAATAGACAGAAGAGTAATCACTGAGGTGATGATGAATGCTGTATTCTGGGAAAAGAGATGATATTCCCTGAAAGCAATCGTAGTTGTGAAATACAGAACAGCAATTCCTCCACCCGTAATGATAGAGGCGAAAACAGCATAGTTTTTTCGGAGTAAATGCCCGGTAAGCATTATTCCCGCTCCTGCACCCAACCCGATAAGGGTCCTTGCCGTTTCTCCGATCCAGTTTTTATCAATTGCGTATTTTACAAAATAACCGATACCAAGAACAAGGGTGAAAATTCCCAGGATAGCCAGAATGTTTTGCTTTAAAAAATCAAAAACAGGAGCAGTCCGGTCTTTTTCCGGAAGAGAAGGACCGTCTTCAGATTTGATTTCTTCCGCTTCAGGGGGAGCAGGAAATCCGTGATCTACGGTCTGCTGTGTTTCCGTGATGACCTGTTGTGGAACTTCAGTGGATGGCGGAAACGTTTTGCCAAGTCTGGCACCCAGCTCACGAACCTCATGCTCCAGCTTCCTGATTCTGGAGTTCAGACTGATAAAGACAGAAATGAAGGCTATAAAGAGGATGATCAGGATTATTTCACTCATTGTTTAGTTTTTATCAGTTATAAAGGTAGTGTTTAAGATCATGATACCAAAAATTAATCCATTGCAGATGATGCAATGGATTAACCGTGTTGAGTGATTAAATTATATGCTGATTAATTTGATACCTTATAGATATAAAAACTGCCGACACTTGTTCCTAACACGTTGGCATTAACGAAACCTGATCCTGTAATACCGAAGGAAACTCTGTCATTGGCCTGGAAGCTGTAAAGAGAGGACACATTAGCTTCAGAAATAGTCAGACTGAGTACAAGCGGAACGGTTATGCCACTGAATGTACGGTTGTCTATAAGAGTGGCAACACCACTTCTTGTTCTTAGGATTCCAATTCCCGGGCCTGTGGTGCCAAGCACTTCAGCCTGCAGGCCGGCTCCGTAACGGAAGGAAAATCCCACCTGATAAACCCCTGTTGAGGGAATGACATAGGAGTAATCCGTATCGGAGAATAAGCTGCCTGTACCTATGTTTCTTTCTGCAGCTAAGAAATTGATCACTTTGAAATCGGTAGGGAAAAGCTGTAAACTCAGGAGACTGAACCCTGTCGTTTTCTTCGCTGCAAATACGGTGGGGTTTGAGATCGAGTTATAAAGCAGTTGCGGGTCAACTTTGGAGATCTGTGCGCTTCCCTGATTGAGGGCAAGAATGTCGTAACCGGGTAAAGCAGTGGAAGCCGGAATGTCCCGGACTTTTACGGTTCCGTTAACGTCCAGGGTGGCGGTTGGGGTAGCTGTGTTGATCCCAACTTGGGAAAAAGCGCTGATAGCAGTTAACGCTAAAGCGAAGCTGTAAATTTTAGTTTTCATGAGCAAATTTTTTTAATTAGTTTTCATTTTTACATAGACTGAAAAAACGGACTATGTTTTGTGATATATATAACGGTATGCTAAATATACTATTAATTTTCTAAACATATATTTATATATTGTTAAAATTTTACACATAAAACAGTTATTGATTTTTATTATTTAATTGAATGCCTTGTATCTAAAGGAATATCAGGGCATAGTTGTTAATAACTGGAATAACTTAAAGTGGAATAATTTCATTGTTTTGTGATAAAATACAGTCTGTTTGAGAGAGCAGAGCGCTGTTTTATAGTGAGATAACAATGAAAAAAAGGTCGTATAATTTTCCAAAAACGTTGCCTGGAACCCGGATTTGGACTGATCGCAAAAAAAAACACCGCCAGAAGGCAGTGTTTAAAACAGGTATTATAATATATTTTCAGCTTTCCAGAAGGTATTCTTTATAGCTGCCGAGAAAATCAACTGTGGCATTGATAGATTCAAGCTCCAGAAGAACATTCTCATACAGCACATTATTCCAGCGGCCTTCTACATTAATGAAGAAAAAATAATTGCCAAGCCCGGTTTTCAGAGTTCTGGATTCAATTTTGCTGAGGTTCATTTTTCGCCATGCAAAAACAGAAAGTACCTGATGAAGTCCTCCCGGATGATCCTCGGGAAGATTGATCAGCATGCCGGATTTTTCACCCAGCACCTGAAGACTGTCATTCTGATAACTGTCCTGCTGTTTGGAAATAATGATGAACCGGGTATGATTCTGCTCAAAATCCTGAATATTCCTGTTGATAATTTTCAGACCATATAAATTGGCCGCAAACTGATTGGCCACAGCCGCGATTTTAAGATCTCTGTTCTCCGAAACATATTTCGCAGCCGCAGCCGTTGAAGAAAAATCCTGCCGGGCAACCTCTTTATAATGAGTGTCCAGAAAATGAAAACTTTGTGCAAGAGCCTGTGGATGCGAATGGATCTTTTCTATATCCTCCATTCTGTTCTCGGGGTGGATCATCAGATGGTGGGCAATGGGCATTACAGCTTCTGCTTCAATTTTAATGGAAGGCGTTTTATATAAATAATCCAGTGTCATAGAGACCGTTCCTTCAATAGAATTTTCCAGCGGTACAACAGCTTTTGAAACTTCTCCCTGGTTTACCGCTCTGAAACAGTCCAGAATATTAGCCTGCGGGAATAATTCCTCATCCGGGAAAAGCTGTGTGGCCGCAAGCTGCGTAAAGCTCGCATGAGGCCCCAAAAATGCTATCTTCATAATATTAAGGTATAATTAAAAATACGGTGCAAAGGTGCAAATTAATTCAGAATAGTTTTGTATTTAATATTCAAAGTTTGAGATTTGAGATTTGAGATTTGAGATTTGAGATTTGAGATTTGAGATTATCCGGGGGGGTGGAGACCTGTTGTGGGGCGTCTCCTGTTTATGTCCAGTTTTCCTCAATCAGTTTCATTAAAACATCTGGACATTTGATTACTTTATTCGTTTTGGCATCCAAAAAGAAAAGAGTAGTGGAAGCCTCTGTGATTTTTATCATATCCTCATTGTAAATTTCATACTCAAATTCAATTCTTACACCCGGGATTTTTTTAATGTAGGTGTGAATTTCTAATTTCTGATCATATAAAGCCGGTCTTAAATACTTAATTTTGTACTCTGAAACAGGAAGCCAAATTCCTTGGTTTTCAATTTCATCGTATGACATTCCTATGCTCCGGAAGAGTTCCACTCTTCCAATTTCAAAGTACTCGGCGTAGTTACCGTAGTAGACATATTTCATAGGATCTGTTTCCCCGTAACGTACTCGTATTGAGTGTGTTGTGTGTATCATTTTGAGTTATAAATTATACATACAAATATATTTTTAAATAATCAATACCCGCAATATTTTTTTTTGAAAAGAAAAAATTGGACCTTTGTCTTCCTTCTAAAAACAGTACTAACAAAGAATTAATCGGGGCAGAATAATGGATGAAAATTTAATGATGATATGGCAGAAATGCCTTCAGTTTATGCGTGATAATTTAAACGCTGCTGAAGATAATTCTGATCTGAAAAAACTTGAAAAATCTTTCGATATGTTATTTGATAAGGTGCAGCCGATTTCTTTGGTGGCGAATAACCTTACGCTTATCGTACCGAGTGATTTTTACAAGGAATACATTGAGGACAATTACCTGTCCCTGCTTTCTGCTGCCCTGAAGAAAAATATAGGAAAAGGAGTGAAATTGTGGTATTCAGTAATGGAAAACAGGCCGAAAGGTCAGGAAAAACCTGTTACCATGAATATAAAGGGACAAAGCGTTCCAACCCCTAAAACACAGGAAACGATGCCTCAGGGATTCTCTGCAAATATCGTAAACCCTTTTGTAGTTCCCGGAATAAGAAAGGTAAATATAGACTCCAATCTGAAACCGGATTATTCTTTTGACAGCTATGTAGAAGGAGAAAGCAATAAATTTGCGGCTACCGTAGCAAGATCTATCGCCAAAAGGCCGGGAGCAACAGCTTTTAACCCCCTCTTTCTTTATGGAGGTTATGGAGTGGGAAAAACCCACTTAGGGCAGGCAGTAGGACTTGAGGTGAAAAATCAGTTTCCCGATAAAGTAGTCCTTTATTTGTCTTCTGAAAAATTCATCCAGCAGTTTATTTCTGCTGCAAAAGCACACAAGCAGACAGAATTTGCCAATTTCTACCAGATGGTGGATGTTCTGATCATCGACGATATTCAGTTCCTTTCCGGTAAATCTGCAACACAGGACAGTTTCTTCCATATATTTGACCACCTTCACCAGAACGGAAAACAGATCATTCTTACTTCAGATAAAGCTCCGGCTGACATCATGGATATTCAGGACAGAATTGTTTCCCGTTTCAAATGGGGACTTTCTGCAGAGATCAAATCTCCGGATTTATCTACAAGAAGACAGATCATTGAAGATAAATTAAGCAGAGACGGAATCGTACTTCCTGGCGATATGCTTGATTTCCTTGCCGCAGAAGCAAAAACAAACGTAAGAGAACTGATCGGGGTAATCAACTCCGTGATCGCTTACTCCACAGTATATAAAAGAGACCTGAGTCTTGAATTGCTGAAAGAAACCATCAACAGAATTGCTGCCAATCAGAAAAAAGTTATCAATATTCCTTATATTCAGGAAGTGGTTTGTGACTATTTCGGAATCAAAAAAGAGCAGCTTCTTTCCAAAACCAGAAAAAGAGAGATCGCTTTGCCAAGACAGCTGGCGATGTACTTCTCCAAAGAGTTTACCAACTCTACTTTCACAAAGATCGGAGAGGAAATGGGCGGAAAAGACCACTCCACGGTAATGTATGCGTGTGACACGATCAAAGACGTATCCAAGATTGATAAAGAGGTCAAGAAATATGTTAAAGATCTTACAGAAAGAATCAAACAGTAAAAAATAACTGAATTGAAATAATTTGAAATGAAGAATAGCCTTATTCTTCATTTTTTATTTAGTTTTGTCTTATTTAAAAAAGGAATTTAAAATGTATTTTTCATTTTTTAAAGCAAAGAATATATGAATATTTTAATGGTCTGTCTGGGGAATATCTGCAGAAGTCCTTTGGCTGAAGGAATTATGAGAGAGAAGCTTGGTGAGGGCTTTAAAGTGGATTCGGCAGGAACGATTTCACTTCACGAAGGTGAACATCCGGATAAAAGAGCTGTTAAAACCGCGGCAGGTCATGGAATTGATATCTCCGGACAGAAGTCCAGGCCCATTACCAAAGCTGATTTTGAAAACTTTGACAGGATCTACTGCATGGATATTGATGTATATGAAGACGTCATTTCAAAAGCCGGGAACGAAGAACAGCGCCGGAAAGTATCCCTGTTTCTGGAAGCCCTGGGAGATCACAAAAATGCAGAAGTTCCGGATCCTTACTGGGGCGGAATGGATGATTTTGAACATGTCTTTCAGCTTTTGGACAGAGGGTGTGATGCCATCTTAAAACAAAATGAGATAATATGAAAAAACTCTTTCTGCTGCTCATACTAAGCTGTCATTTCTCATGGGCTCAGACTCAGGACGAAACGGCAATCCGTAAAGTAATGGATGATTTTATGGAATGCATCAAAACCCGTAACGAAACCAGATTTCTGTCTTTATTTCAGGAACCTGTACTTTGGACCGGAATTTACAAAGACAGAACACAGGCTAAACGCCTGGAGAAAAATCCCAAAGCAGAATATTATTTTGCCGATGATTATAAGGCTTTTATTAAAAGCTTTAAAGATGACAAGTCTGAAGAAAAATTTGACAATATAAAAATCGTTGAAGATGGAGCCATAGCTTCTGCCAATTTCGATTACAGTTTTTGGTATGACGGTAAAATGGAAAACTGGGGAAAAGAAATCTGGACACTGATGAAGATCAGCGGGAGCTGGAAAATTACCTCTGTTACCTTTTCCATGGATCTTGCGGAATATTTCCCACAACCTGCTTTAAACGAGAGAACCAAAAAATAAAACAATGCTTTTTTTACTCCCTGCTTACCTATCAGAAAATACTTCTGTCACTCATTTTGCACCCGTTATTAAAGAATATATCATGCAGACGGATTACTTCTTTGTAGAAAATGAGAAAACAGCCAGAAAGGTCGTTAAATTCTTTGCTCCTGAAAAGAAACAGGCAGATCTGAAACTGTTTCTGTTGGATAAATACACAGAAAATGCAGATATTAAAGAAGCGCAGAACCTGATGCTGAAAGGGCAGGATTTCGGACTGCTTTCTGAAGCCGGACTGCCGTGCATCGCAGATCCGGGAAACCTGATCGTAAAATGGTGTCATGAAAAAAATATCAGGGTGATCCCTGTTTCAGGACCGTCATCCATTATTCTGGCCTTAATTTCCAGTGGTTTCAACGGACAGGAATTTACATTTAACGGATACCTTCCAATTGATAAAGGAGAGAAGAAAAGACAGATTCAGCATTTGGAAAGCTTAGTTCAGAAAACAGGCTATTCACAGATCTTTATGGAAACCCCGTACAGAAATAACCAGCTTTTTGAAGACCTTACAAAATTTCTTTCTCCCAATACCAAACTCTGTATCGCTGCCAATATCAATGATCCTGAACATGAATTTATCCAGACCAAAACCATTGCCAGCTGGAAAAAGGCCCAGCCGGAGCTGCATAAAGTTCCCGCCGTGTTTGTTCTCGGAAAGTAATACAGCTGATTCATTGATGCAGTATGAAGTATAAGATGAAAGTTTTGTCAGAACAATAACCGATATACATATTGATGGAGTTGAAAATCTTGTTTTTTTCATCCTGATCTGAAAAACTTAGTGATCAAAAGGTTAATGCTCAAACCTCAAATCTCAAACCTCAAACCTCAAATCTCAAATCATTCACCGCATGGAAAACCGACAAAATTTAGATATACAGGACGAAGATACACTTCCATTCGGGACAATGATTGCAAATCTTGTGGCAGATAAGCTGCAGAACGGTCATTTTTTGGGTTATCGCCACCGTGATTACTGCGGAATGGGGATGGCAGCAGATGAAAACCAGCAGTTCTTCTACGGCGAAATTTATGACGGTGATCTCGATGCCCCGGAAATATTTGAAAACAGGGATCTGTTCGTTTCATGGCTTTCCGTGCAGTCCACAGCATCGTTGGCTAGGGTGGATGACGACAAATTTTATGCGGGAAATCAGGTTGTCACAAGAAAACGCCTGCTGGAATTTATTCAGTAAAATACCTAAATGATCTCTGCTATGGAAAAACTGACTGCCCCAATGCTTCTGTTAAGTGCCGCACTTTTCGTGATTTCCTGTAATCCTGAAACGGCAAAAAAAACAAAATCAGTAACCGCTGATGTTGAAAATAAAACAGAACCTCTCTGCTGGAAAGACATCAGAGCCGGAGAACTTCCTCCGGTAGGAGCTTACGATGCCATAGACAGCCTGGTGAAGAAATGGAACCTGTGCTACGAAAGAATAGAAACCGGATGCGAGATAACCGACAGCACCCGGAAAATTCAGAAAGAAGCAGACCGTACCAATGAAATCTACTTTAAAAGTCTTGAGAAGAAACTGGGCAAAAACTGGAAACAGCAGTTTGATAAAGAACTGCACCGATCCGACAGCATCAACTGGAGCAAAATCAGTGAGCAGATGAGGAATATGAATGAGTGATATTGTTGAAGTAAAAAATCTGCGTAATCTGCCAGATCAGCGAGAAAAATAAAAAATTCACCAATGTTGTTTTTGTAAACAGAAAGCTTGATCGTAAAATAGCCAATCACTTTTACAATATATTGTCTACATTTGTGCTATGTCTGCGTTAGAAAAATTCGGGGTTGAAATTTTTACCCAACACAATATTTTTGAGAGAATTTCTGCGGATAAGCCTTTCCGCCCGGAGAATCCTGCCTTTATCTTTATCAAATCAGGATCTATAAAACTCCGGCAGCATTTCAGCGATCTGGAGCTTTCTGCCAATATGTTTATGGTAACAGACCCGCAGACGATTTACGAGATGGTTTCGGTGAGTGATGACTTCCAGTCCAGGATGGTTTCCTATAAAAGAGAATTTATTTCAGCGTTATCCCTGAAATTCAACAGGCTGATTACCTACCGTTATTTCAGGCAGCAGATGAATAAAGGGGTTCCTTTTCCGGAGGATGAAATGGAGGTGGTCTGGAAAAGTGTCAATTTCCTGAAGTATATCCTGGATTCTGAAACGGAAATGCTGTATAAAAAAGAAATGGTAGAGCATCTGTTCTCTGTTTTCTGTTATCAGATGGCCGGTATTATTTCCAGAGAAGACAGCTATTCGATGAGCCGGATGTCCAGACAGGAAGAAATTGTTTTTGTCTTTCTTACCGACCTTGCCCAACATCACCTGAAGGAAAGAACTGTGGAGTTTTATGCCGAGCGCCAGTCGATTACAACCAGACATCTTTCTTCAGTGGTAAAATCCATTACCGGAAAATCGGCAAGCCAGATCATTGCCCTGATCGTAATGAACGAAGCGAAAGTACTTTTAAATTCTTCCAAAAAACCCGTTTCAGAGGTGTCTTCTATTCTTGGTTTCAGCGACCAGTACTCGTTTTCCCACTTTTTTAAAAAACATATGGAACTGAGTCCAAGTCAGTACAGGCATCAGTTCGAAAATTAAAATCTTACATTTGAACATCTTTTTCCAAAATTCAAACATTTGTTTGAATTGAGTGCTGCCGTAACTTTGTTCTCGTAAAACAAGGTACAATGACAAAGAATATAAAAACAGCACTATCACTGGTGATAGCATTATTCCCTGCGCTGTTTTTTTCACAGCAGACACGGGAAATGACAGCAGGTGAAGTCGCCGAAATGGCCGTTCAGAATCATCAGCAGCTGAAAGTTTCCGCTCAGAATATAGACATTGCGAAACAGAATACCAACTTGGCAAAGCTTCAGAAGCTTCCTGCTGTTACAGCTTCCACAAGCCAGTTCTATTTAGGAAACGCGGTAGCAATTGACAAAGACTTTTCAAATTCCACCAAAGTTCCGATGCCTCACTACGGAAGCTCATATGCCGTACAGGCTACCCAGCTGATCTTTAAAGGAGGACTGGTGACCAAATCTATTGAAGCAGCAGGTCTTCGTGAGCAGCTTTCGGAGCTGGATCTTGAAAAAAACAGACAGGATGTGAAATTTCTGGTGATTTCCAATTATCTGGATGTCTATAAAATTATCAATCAGGAATCCGTATTTCAGAATAACAAAAAGCTGGCTCAGGAACGTCTTAAAAATATACAGAAATTCTATCAGCAGGGAATGGTAACCCGAAATGAGGTGATCCGTGGCGAATTGGCTATCAAAAATCTCGATCAGGGAATTCTTACGCTGGCCAACAACAGAAAGATCCTGAATTATAACCTGAATATTGCTTTAGGACTTCCGTCTGATACAGAGATTATTCCTGTGGAAAGTTTAACGGATAAAGAATCGGGAATAGGAATGGATTATTACCTCAATCTTGCCCACGAAAGCAATCCGCAGCTGAAATCCGCCCAAAAGAATATTGATCTCGCCAATAAAAACATTGAGATCATTAAAACGGATCAGATGCCGACTCTTGCAGGATTTGGAGGATATACACTGCAACGCCCGATTACAACAAGAAATCCTGTTCTGGATATGTATTCCGGAGGATGGCAGGCCGGAGTTTCTTTAAGCTATAATATTGATAACCTTTACCGGACAAAAGAAAAAGTAAAGCTTGGCGAATTGCAGAAAAACCAGGCTGGGGATGCAATGACCCTGGTACAGCAGAATGTGGATATGGGCGTGAATGCGGCTTATGTAAAATACCAGGAATCTATCCAGCAGGCGGAGATCCTGAATGATTCCAAAAGACTTGCAGAAGAAAACTATAAGATCACAGAAGCAAAGTATCTGAATCAGCTGGCGGTACAGGCAGAAATGATTGATGCCCAGAATCAGAAACTTCAGGCTGAACTGGATTATGCCAATGGGGAGATCAATGTACTCTATCAGTATTACAACCTTATCAAAGCTTCGGGAACACTTTAATCTTTAAAAACTGAAAAACAAAACAATGGAAAACAAGGAACAAACCACTCAAAATACACAGGCAGCTCCGGCTCCGGCACCATCAGCTGCATCTGATAAAAAGAAAAAGAACAAAACCAATAAAATCCGTGCAATCATTTCCAATATCGTCGTTTTTCTGGTGATAGGTTTCGGATTGTACTGGCTGGTACGCGAATATTTTCATATCGGAGACAAAACCTATACAGAAGCGGCACAGGTTGAGGAATTTATCAATCCGATCAATACCAGAGTGTCCGCTTATATTAAAGAAATAAAATTCATCGAACACCAGAGGGTTAAAAAAGGAGATACGCTGGTTATTCTGGACAAAAATGAAATCCTTACCCAGCTTGGACAGGCAGAAGCGGCCTACCAGAATGCACTGGCACAGAGATCGGCAACAAGTTCATCTGTCAATACCGTTTCCAACAATGTTAACGTAATGGAATCCAATATCGCAGGAGCAAAAGCAAGGCTCTGGAATGCGGAACAGAACCTGAACCGTTATAAAAACCTTCTCTCGGCTGAAGCGGTAACAAGACAGCAGTATGACCAGGTAAAAACAGAGTATGACGCTCAGAAAGCGGCTTATGAAACCCTGGTTAATCAGAAACAGTCTGCCAGTCTTTCCACAACGGAAGTAAAAAGCCGTCTTGGAATCAATGATGCGGAGATCAAGAGAACGAAATCGGCTTTGGATATGGCAAAGATCAACCTTTCTTATACGGTAATTACAGCACCTTACGACGGGGTAATGGGAAGAAGGACAATTGCTGAAGGACAGCTGATCCAGCCGGGACAGCAGGTCGCAACGATCGTTCTGAACGGGCAGAAATGGGTAACAGCCAATTTCCTCGAAAGACAGATGCCGAACATTAAAATCGGAGAAAAAATGATGATGACTGCCGATGCTCTGGGCGGAAAGCAGTTTGAAGGGGTGGTAACAGCTGTTTCAGCGGCTACCGGATCCAGATATTCCAGTGTTCCGACAGATAACTCCACCGGTAACTTTATCAAGGTACAGCAGAGAATTCCTGTAAGAATAGAATTTACTTCTGCCAACAAAAAAGAAGACCTGGATAAGCTGAGCGCAGGAATGAACATGAATGTTCAGATTAATTAAAAGATTCAAAACTGAAAAGATCCGGATGATGGCTGCGGATATATTCTTCCGGAGCTAATGATCTTAATTTCTATACTTATATGTACAATAAAGGACTATATAACGACTGGGTGCCGAAACCCGTACAGCTGCTGCTGATCGTACTGCTTCTTGCGGTAGTGATGCCTCTTGGCGGTGTGTACACCGGGAATATCAGCTATCTGGTGAGCGGTACCGGAGCCCTTACGGAATACTTTATGTGGGCCAACTATGCTACGACCATCGGTATGGGAGCCTGTATGCCTATCGTTCTCAGAATGAAGATGAGATTCAAGGTAAGGGATAAAATGGTGCTTCTTCTGGTGCTTTTAGGACTGTTGAGCTACATCAATGCAACAACTTTACAACCCATGATCTTCGTTTTTACCTCTCTGCTGATTGGATTTCTGAAGATGATGGTTACCATAGAACTGTTCCTTCCGTTAATGATGATGATCGGGAACCGTGGAATGTTTTACGGGGTATTCTATACATTTGTTCTGGTAATGAACCAGGTGGCGGCTTATTATGCCGCAGAATTTTCACTTCTGTACAACTGGCAGCAGTTTTATTTACTGACATCGGTTCTGTGTTTTATACTGGCACTTATCCACTGGATTTTTATGCACAACAAATATTTTGCCCTGAAAGTTCCTCTTCATTATATCGACTGGCTGAGTATTTTACTGTTCATATCCACTTTCATGTTCTCTGCATATGTATATTCTTTCGGAAGACAGCAGGACTGGCTGAACTCCGCGAAGATCGTTAATGCGAGTATTGCAGCTTTTGTAAGTTTTGCCCTGCTCACCATCCGTCAGTCAACGTTAAAGCGGCCTTATCTTTCATTTAAGATATTTACCAAAAATAATGTACAGCATGGTCTGTTTATGCTGTTCTGGCTTGGAATGTTTTTAGGAACGGCTTCTCTTCAGAATACATTTGCGGTAGGAGTTCTGGGCTACGACCAGCTTACCAATGCCAGGCTGAGCATGCTGATGATTCCGGGGATTATCCTGGCAGGAGCGATTGCCATATTCTGGTTTAAAAAGGAAAAGCCGTTAAAGATGTACATTTTTTCAGGATTCGCGGCGATGATGGGATATGCCATGATTATGTACTTTTCTATGGTGCTGGAATTCAGCTATGACGGCTGGTACCTTCCGATGTTTTTGAAAGGCTATGGAATGTGTTCCTTATTTATTTCCGTCTGGTTCTATACACTTGATAAGCTTGAAATGGATGAAATGCTGGCTGCTATCGGGCTGGTACTGGTTTGGAGAACTTTCCTGGCAGTAGGTATTTTCTCAACCCTGTATTCCTGGTTTCAGTACAGATTTCAGGTGGTTGCCGTAGGGGATCTCGCTGTGTATATGGATGGAATGACGGTAACTCCTCAGAATGTTGCCGCCAATATGAAAGCCATCCAGCTGAATGCCATTATTGTAGCCACTAAAAAGATCTTCGGATACATCATCCTGACAGGTTTTGGGATATTGTTTTATGTGATTACCCATCATTTCGGGGCAAAACGTTTCCAGTATATGAGATTCGTGAGAGTGGTCGGAGGTAAATCTGTGATTGCCAGAAGAAGACTGAAAGAAAGAAAAAAATTATTGGAAGAAATAAAAGATGCGGCGGGACCCGCAGTTTAAAGATACCTTGTTTTTCACAGTAAGATCCCGGGCTTTATTCTGAAGTCGGGATCTTACGTTTTTTATGAATGAGGTGTTTTTAAGATCTGCACAATCTGCCAGACCCAAGAGAAAAAACAGAAAAAAATAAACGCAGAGCTTTATGTAATAAGCTTTTCATTTTAGAAGCAAAGACATGCAACTTGGTCACTGATGAAGCATGTGACTAATGCGTACCCTTCATCGGATCAACGGAGTTGATTCTACTCTTTGCATCCTCGAAATATGCAGTAAAAAGATGCAAACTTTGCGTTTCAAAAAATAGAAAGAAAATAAACGCAGAGCTATATGTAAGATGCTTTTCATTTTAGCAGGCAAAGATATGCAACTTCGTCACTGATGAA